>NZ_FWZX01000009.1 GCF_900177295.1 Tistlia consotensis USBA 355 | reverse complement strand
CAGACCTTGCGGATCGCCGCGCCGTTGTCGCGGCGGGAATCGGCGATCGTCTTGTGATCCGGCACAAGCCGCCCGGTCAGCCACATCACTTCGACATTGCAGCCGGCCTCACGCTCGATGCGCCGGCTCGATTGGACCCGGTTGAGATAGCCGTAGACGTAGAGCTTCAGCAGCACCGCAGGATGATAGCTCGGCCGTCCAGTCGCCGCAGGATCGACACCGCCGAAGCCCAGCGCGGCGAGATCCAGCTCCTCGACGAAAGCATCGATCACCCGAACCGGATTATCCTGGTGCACCCAATCTTCGAGGCTTTCCGGAAACAGTGTCGACTGATTGCGATCCACACCCTCGACAAAGCGCCTCATCACCGCCCCCGTCGGATCCGACGAGGAATCGTAGCAGCCGACGCGTTTTCACACAGCCAGGACCCAAAGCGGACGCTGGCATCGGCGGCCCACCGCGATGGGATGAGGTGAGTATCAGGTATAGGGGCGGACCAGCTGCGCGTTTATATTGCTCCTATGAGAGATGCAAGGATGGTCCACAATTCGCCGCGGCCGCGTGTTCTCGTGATTCTTGGTGCGGGCTCAACCCTCCATGCGGGCTCCCCTTCGACGAGAGATATTGACGATCTCGTATTCGGGATCGGTGACGAACCCATTCGCTCGGTCGTCAATCGCTTGCGCGCGCAAAGGACCGAAGGAAACTTCAATTTTGAAACTGTACTGGCCGCACTCGAGGAACTGGATGACTTCAGCGTTCGCAAGGGCCACCCTACGGCGTGGTCGTGTATCGGCGGCTACCTCGCAGCGTTCGCGGACTACCTGCCTGACTTCGCACCCGTCGCCGACACGAGCTTTCTGTCGGCTCGCACCCAAGTAATCGGCCGAATCAAGGATTTCGTGATCAGCCGTACAACTGAGGCTTCGCCAGATGCGCTGAGGAATTTCTTCGACCAACTGCGCGCAATCTTCGACCTTACTGTCGTCACGCTCAACTACGACGACCTCATTGATCGTGCTGGCGACTGGTACGATGGCTTCAGTGCGCCAGCTAGGGCCAACCATGCCGGAACGTTCGATCTTGCTGGCTTCCCTCAGCAATCGGCGCAACACTCCGCCGTCTTGATGCACCTACACGGCAGCGTCCGGTTCGGCTTCCCACGGCCCAGTCCCAACCCGCCAATGGAGGGGGAGGTCGTTCGATATGGCCAGCCAATCCGCGGGCTTCAAGTCCTGCTTCATCCGCCGAGAGGCATCGCACAACCCACACCGATCATCGCGGGCGACGGCAAAGATCGTTGGATGACGCGAGCTTGTGTGCCATTCGGCTATTACTACAATGCCTTCATCAACACGATTCAGGCGTGCCCGCGAGTGCTTGTGGCCGGCTACGGCGCCGGTGATCAACACGTCAACTCATGGCTGCAAGAAGAATACCCGAGGCTGCATGGTGCTCGGCGGCGTGTCGTCCGTATCGATCCCGCCTTACTCAAACTGCCCGAAGTTGCAGAGTGTCTGAACCTTGGTGGCGACGAAGGGCAATTTCCACCTGTAGATCCAGATCAGATTGAGCGGATTATCGATTTTCTAGCTTAGCTGTGAGACCGTTGTTCGCTTCTGGCGCACAGCCGCCAGCCCGTTGCCGTCGGCACGCCCTCCGTCCAACATGCCTCGCATGACCTCCGACCTCGACACCTACCGCGCCGCCTGGCTGCTGGTCCGCCAGCATGGCGACGAGGCCGGCCTGGTCGCCGCGCAGCGGGCCGACACGCTCCTCGCGGTGGGTGACCTGGGCGGCTGCAGGATCTGGAAGAGGATCCTGGCCGCCGTCGTCGAGCTCGGCCGGCAGGAGCCGGGCAACGGCGATCGCCTGCAGTGAAGACCCAGCAGCCGGCTGCGAGATAGGTATGCCGATAATGTTCATTACGGTAAATTCTGAAAATACCCCTGACGTCAGGAGCTGCGCTAATATTGCGCCAATCGGCGCGTCGCATTCCAAGGAGCCCACTATGCCGCAAAGCCGCGGCTCGCGACCGGGCGATGTGCACCTGCTTCCGGTGCGCACACTCGAATGCCTCCCGGTGATCGCCTTCGGGCTATGCACTCACGTCGGCGCGACGGACGCTTTGCGCTTCCTCGTCTCTGGCGGCATCGCCGCGGTCGTGCTGGTGCTCCTGCTTCGACGCCGCAGCCCGCAGAATCCGCTACTGCTCGGCGGCAACCTCCAGATGGTCATCGTCGGCGCCAGCTTCGCCCTCTACCTCGGCTTCGGCATCGTCGTGCCTGGACTCGCCGGGGCCTTGCTGACGCTGCGCGAGACGGCCTGGCTTCTGATGGTGCTTCTCGTCAGCACGGCCTACACGCTGGCCTCGCCCGGTGGCTGTCTCGCCTGCGAAGCCGACCGCTGCGAGCCCCGAAGCGTCCGTCGAGGCTCGCTGCTGTTGCTGGCCGCAACGTGCGCCGGCGTCCTCCTGTCCTCGGAATTCCGTGGACAGGAGATGATCTCGGCAGTGCTGCCTCTGACCGCGCTCTATCTCCTCCAGCGCTGGCTCGCGGCCCGGGCCGAGCGGCGCCGCGCAGGCACGGGCGGCACGGCGGGCGCCATCGTCGCGCTGCTGGCGGCCGATCATGATCCGCGATCATGACACCGGCGGCCAAGAAGCCTTAGGGCCGCGGGACCGTCTCCGGCGCGCCAACGTTGCTGCTCGCGCGCGCTCAGCACTCCAAACGTCAGCGGAACAGACGCTGATCCCACCAAACAGGTGTTTCGAGGCCGCAGCTGATTCGTTGGAACTCCGGGTGCGCGGCGTTGATCACGACGTTGCGCTCGACCCGGGCGACCACGGAGGGCACCATCAGCACGGCACTGCGCTGCTCTGCGTACCAGCGATGGCCGAAGCGCCGGGCGGCCTCGCCGCCCGGCTGATGCCAGCCGGGCAGGATGTCTGCAGTCACCAGCTCGTAGGTCAGGCCGGCCGGCAAGGTGATCTCGACGAAGTGCTGGTTCGGCGGCAGAATGCCGTTCCAGTGCACGAGGGTCTCCAGCATGGCCGTCGAGTAGTGTTCGCCAGCGTAGATGACCGCATCGCCCCTGTCGTGCCAACGCCCCTGCGTGCGGCGGGCCCCTTCGGCGGAGAAGACAGGGTGTGCACCTGCGGGATCGCCGATCCGGTAGGCCTTGAGCGGATCGGGCAGCAGGCGCGGCGTCACAGGGCGACGCCAGCCTCGGCGCGCTGAAGCAGATTGAGGACGGCGTCGGCCCCGGCCGAGCTCGAGCAGGCGAGATCAAACGGAGTCTCGCCATCCAGCAGGGGGTGAGGACGGCCAAGGAAGGCCTTGATGCGCTCGGAATCGCCGTGGAAAGCACGGCCGACGGCATCGATGACTCGACTCACCTCGTAGAGCCGCCCGCTGTGCTCTCGCGAAAGCGGCTTTCCTGCCTTGCGGACCCTGCGCAGCGTGGCTTCCGGCACGATCGGCCCGACGACACGGGATCTGCCGAGAATGCGGGCCATGGCGGTCACGCACTTAACCGGCAGGCCCTCGGTCACCCGCCGTGCCAGCGCGACGTCGTCAAAATCAGGCGGCACAGCGAGCGCGAGCAGCAGGGCGAGGCGCGCCGGCTCGCTCGCCGGCACCGTTTCCGGCCGGGCGTAGGCATCGATCATCGTCATGGCGGCCTCCTTGCCTGTCGTCATATGACGACTATATAGGCGTCGAATGGCGCCTGGCAAGGAGGTCCGATGCGTCCCTTGCCCTCAGCTCCGATCAATCCCGACTCTTGCGCCGGTGGAGCGGCGAGGTCGCCTGCCCGGTCCGACTTCTTCGCTGCTCAAGCACAGACAGCTCTTGAACAGCCCTCGCATAATGTTATCTTCCGTTGACGTTAAACCGGCTTAAGGTCGCAGGAAGCTCACATTATGCCAGCCCCTCACCAAACGAGCATCGGCGTGCGCAGAGCCCTGCGCGGGCTGGGCCGCGATCTCAAGGCGGCCCGGCTGAAGCGGCGCCTGCCGATGAAGATCGTCGCGGATCGTGCCTTCACGACAAGGCAGACTCTCCAGAAGATCGAGATGGGAGACCCCGCCGTCGGCGTCGGAATCTATGCCGCGGTCCTCAATGCCCTCGGGCTCCTCGACCGCCTGGCCGACCTGGCCGCACCCGGCAGCGACGAGATCGGGGAAGGCTTCATCGCCGAGAACCTGCCGAGGAGGGTCCGGTTGCCCCGGAACGAGGCATGAGCGACGTCGAGGTTCACATCGAGCTCGCGGGTCAGACCCGGCGGGTCGGCACGCTGCGCCGGCAGGCCCGGCGCGGCGGCGAGGCCGTCGTGTTCGAGTACCACGAGGACTGGCTGGCCGCCGACGGGCGCTTCTCCCTGGAGCCGGCGCTCGTGCTCGGCCGAGGGGCCCATGCGCCCGCCGGCGACCGGGCCATGTTCGGCTCGATCGGCGATTCGGCGCCGGACAGCTGGGGTCGGCAGCTCATGCGTCGGGCCGAGCGGCGGCTCGCCGAACGCGAAGGCAGGGCCCTCAGGGCCCTGTCGGAAGCGGACTACCTGCTCGGCGTCGCCGACGCTTCCCGCCTCGGGGCGCTCCGGTTCCGCCGAAGGGACGAAGAGGCATTCCAGGCGCCAGTCGCCGAAGGCGTGCCGAGGACGATCGAGCTCGGCCGGCTGCTGGGCGTGACGGAGCGGATCCTGCGCAACGAGGAGACCGACGAGGACCTGCGCATGATCTTCGCGCCAGGCTCCTCTCTCGGCGGCGCACGGCCCAAGGCCTCGGTCCTCGACCAGCATGGGCGGCTTGCGATCGCCAAGTTTCCCAAGGAGGGCGACGAGTACGGCATCGAGTCCTGGGAGGAAGTCGCCCTGCGCCTGGCCGGGCGCGCCGGCATCCGGACGGCGGAGCACCAGCTGGTCGAGGTAGACGGCAAGCCGGTGCTGCTCTCGCGACGCTTCGACCGTGGCGAAGCCGGCCGCATTCCCTTCCTGTCAGCCCTCTCCATGATGGGGCTGGCCGACGGCGAGAGGGGCAGCTACCCGGAACTGGTCGATCTCCTGGGCCGGCACGGGGCGAACGCGCGAGCGGATGCCGCCGAGATCTTCCGGCGCATGACCTTCAACGTCCTCGTCTCGAACGTCGACGATCACCTGCGCAACCACGGCTTTCTCTGGAGCGGTCAGGGCGGCTGGTCGCTGTCGCCGGCCTACGATCTCAATCCGGTCCCGACCGACGTGAAGGAACGGGTCCTCAGCACCAGCATCGACTTGGAGGACGGCACCTGCGACCTGGAGCTGGTGTTGTCGACGGCTGAGTACTTCGGCATCGACGGCAAGGAGGCCGTGGCGATCGTGAAGGAAGTCGCCACGGCGACCGCGACCTGGCGGGAGATCGCCCGCACCGTCGGCATGAGGAAGGCCGAGATCGAGCGGATGGGCAGCGCCTTCGAGCACGACGATCTCAAGAAGGCGCTCGCGCTGTAGGATCCGCGGTCGCCGGTGTCGCCGTCTCCCCTCTCTGAGAGGGGACCGTTCGACCCGTCATACGCCACTGCCAGGGTCAGTCTCGTTCCCTTCGCCGATAGAGCGGCGAGGTCGGGTCGCCGGCGGCGTAATAGAGGGCCGCGTTGACCAGCAGGTAGAGCGGCAGCCCGAACTCCCGCTGCATCGCCTCGAGCCGGGCCATCACGGCAAGCGGCAGGCTGAGCTTCGAGCGCTGGAGCTTTTCCTGCCGGCGCCGCCGCTCGATCGCCTCGAGCGCCGGGCCCGGCGCCACGGCGAGCTTGGCAAGGCCGCGCGCGATCTCCGGGCGGTGCCGCTTCAGGCTCGGCAGGAGGTCGACCGAGCGGTGGGCCCGCTCGGCGCCGCGCGGCAGCCGCGGTCCGGCCGGCTGCGGCGGCGCGCCGGCATCGCGCCGGCCCGGGTCGGCCAGGTCCTGCGCGCTCACAGAAGGCGCTCCCAATCGACCTCGAGGGTGCCGCCGGCCGGCCGGAAGGCGATCTCGGTCACCCGGCGCTCGCCCCGCACGCGGTCGAGCTGGACGACGGCATCCAGGGCACGGGCGAGGAGCTGGAGCACGGCCGGGCCGCCGGTCGCGCTGTTGCTGCCGAGCTCCACGTTGCGACGCCACGCGACCAAGGCGGCCAGCGGAGAATCGGCGTGGAGCGTCGTCATGAAGCCGCCGTGCCCGAGCGTCAGGAGGCGGAGGTAGGCCGCCGCGGAATCGACGGACAGCTCGCCGCCGACCACCAGGTCGGGCCGGAGACGGGTCACGGCGTCGATCATCTCCCGGTAGCCGAGGTCGCCGCCGGTGGCGAGCCGGCCGACGAGGAGGGCGACGTTGTTGGCCTGGAGCACCTCCAGCTCCCGCACGTCCTCGACCGTGACGATGCGCTCCTCGCCAGGGACCTCCCGGAGCAGGGCGTTCAGGAAGGCGGTCTTGCCGGTGCCGGTCTGCCCGGAGACGACGATGGAGCCGCGCCTGCGCGCCAGGTCTCGCAGTCGTTCGAGCTCCTCGCCCTCGAGGCCAAAGGCCTCCAGCTCGTAGCGTCGGTTGCGATGGACGCGGATCGAGAGCGCGACGCCCGACGCGACGTACTTGCCGGTGACGAGCTGGAGCCGGTGGTCGCCGGGCAGCAGCACGGCGAGGCTGGGGCGCTCGGCGGAGAACGGCAGGCTGCGGACGTTGGCGAGCACGTGGCCGAGGTTCTCCGCCCACTGCCTGGTGAGCTCCGGGACCGGGACCCGTTCGAACCGGCTGGTGACACGGCCGTCGGCCGCCACCTCGCGCTCGATCCAGGCCTCTCCGGGCCGATTCACCTGGATCTCGATGACGCGGTCGCCGGCGCCCAGCCAGCGGCCGAGCGGGGCCAGGAGCCGAGCGACCGCGGGATTGGCCGCCTCGGCCGAAGACTTCGCGACGGTCATGCCAAAGCCTCCACCGCTCGGATTGCGTCGCCTGGCCGACCCGAGCGCAGCGCTGCGGACCCTGGATCGGATCGTGATCGGTTGGATCCACCGGTGGATCCCCCGACCACGTGAATCCGGCCCAAGCCCTTGGAATAGAGCAAATGGTGACCGGAAGGAATCGAGGCGCGATCCCTTCTGGTCACCATTTGCTCTGGCTACCGCACCCGCCGGCCACGACCGCCTCGGCCGGACCGCCGTCGAACAGACGGGTCGATCCGTCGGGCAGGCGCCAGCTCTCCAACCGGCGCTGCAGGGCGATCCGCCAGCAGCCGAGGCTGACCGTCTGTCCCGTGGCCTGCGTCTGGAACCCCGCGTGCTGCCACGCAAGCGCCCGGCCGGGCTCGGCGAAGGGCGCGCCGATCGCCATCCCCTGGTCGTCCGCCGGGCCGGTGAAACCGACGAGCTGGACGAGCGGCTCCGATGCCCGGACGGCGGGGTCGTGCCGCCAGCCGGCCGGGCGCTCCAGGATCGGCAGCATGCGCTCGGGGTCGGGGTCCGGCACGCACTCGGTGAGCTTGAGGTAGCCCTCCCGGCCTTCCTTGCCGTTGCCGCCCAGCCACCATTCGCGGCCGGGATAGCTGACCCGGGCGTGGAGGTCGCCCAGGAAGCGGCCCTCGCAAGGGGCGGTCTTCTGCACCAGGTCGAGGCCGAGGGCATCGCCCGTCATCCGTCCGTCCGCCGCGAGCACCCGCTTGCCGGCGTTGTCGCCGCTGTCGATCTCGAGGCCGGAGGGCTGGCAGTCCAGGATCATGAGGGTCAGCGTGCCGTCGCTCGCGACCACCCTCTCCTGCAGGACCTGCAGCTTTCCCGGGCCCTGGCCGAAGGGCCAGAGCGGCGCGCAGGCTTCTCGACGGTGCTGGAGCACGAGGGCTGCGGCACCCTCCCGGCAGCCGAGGACGACGCTGCCGTCGGCAGCGAGCGCCCGGCGCCAGAGGTAGGTCCTGCCCGCCTGCCAGTCGTCGCGCCGCGGACAGTCCCGCTCGGTCCAGGTCAAGGGGGCTGGCGAGCCGGAGTCGCGGCATCCGGTGACGTCGACGAAGACGCCGTCGGCCGTCGTCCAGCCGAAGCGAGAGCGCGGCACGGCAGCGGGCGGCTTGGCGCTCTCGAGATCCCCGTCCGCCGCCGCTTCGTCGGCCTTCGACGAAACCGCCCGCCAGCTGCAGGCAGGACCGCCGGCCTCGAGAGCGATCGGCGCCCGCTGGCGATCGGGCTCGCAGCCGCCGAGCTGCCGGTCGTTCCAGCTGCGCCGCCGGGGCACCACGAGCCCCTGCGAGAGGTCGACGAACGGCAGGCAGCCATAGGCGGTGCCGAGACCTGCGCCGATTTCGGGAACCGTCTGGGCGGCTGCCTCGCCGCCGGGCGCGGAGAGGACCGCCAGCAGGACGGCAAGGAGGAGCGCGGTCGGGCCGAAGGGCAGGCGATTCGATCGGCGGACCATGGGCGGGTCTCACTGCTGCAGGGTGCCGGTCCGCAGCGCAGCGGACCGTGGGGGATGGGTCTGCGCAGGGCCCGACGGGGCCGGCGCGTCCGGCGACGGGTCGGCTGGCGGCAGGCTGCCGCGTCGCCGCAACGTCGGATGGCGGAACCAGGCGGCCGGCCGGATCCTGATCGGCCGGTTGTAGGCGCCTTCGACCAGGAGCAGGCCGCGCCCCCAGGAGGGCGGCCGACGCGCCGGATCGAGCCGCTCCATGGACAGGAGCGCCTCCGGCGTGACCAGCGGTCGCCCGCGGATCTGCTCGCTTCGATTGACCGCGAAGGGCTCCACGCGCTTGCCGATCCCCAGGGACCGCGAAAGCTGGTGCTCCATCACGGTCGTGTTGCCGATCTGCTTGGAGAAGCCCTCGGCCGTCTCGAGGTCGTTCTGGGAGAGCAGGATCCAGCGATTGATCGTGTTCCTGAGGCTCTTCAGCGCCAGGCCCCCGTCCCGGTAGACGCGGCTGATCTGGTTGAACGACTGTCCGACGAGGACGAGCTGGCAGTAGTAGGACCGCCCGAGCTCGGGCAGGTTCAGCAGGGACTGCAACGGCGGCAGCGTCCAGAACTCGTCCGCGATGAACAGGACGGGCCGCGCTTCGCCGGCCTTGATCCGGGCCTTCAGCCGCGGCTCGTCCTGGCTGATCAGGAACTTGGCGGCCGTCTCGAAGAACAGCCCGGTCATCCTGCCGACGACCTCGGCGTTCGCGAGCGGTATCACCAGGTAGACCGTGACGGGCCGCACGCGCTTGCGGCCCCGGCGATCCTGCAGCTCGACCCCGCGCAGGTCCTCGATGGTGAAGGAGCTGCTGGACGTCCGGCTGCGGATCGCCGGATTGTTGAACATCTCGATCGCGCTTCCGGCGGTCGAGACCACCGAGCCGCGTTCTTCGGGCGGCTTGTCGAGCACCGCCGTGAGGTCGGAGATCACGTAGGAGGGGTAGCCTCTCGCCTTGGCTTCCCCAATGGCACGCTCGAGCAGCTCCTTCAGGGCATCCTGGTCGACCCCGCCGCCGCTGGGCCGGTCCGGCAGGCCGAGGCCCGGCGGTTCGAGAAGGCTTCCCGGACCAGATTCGCCGGCCTCCCCCGGCTCGGCCGCGCTCACCTGGAGCCCCTGGAAGCCGTGCCCGCCGGTCACGTCCGCGCCGGCGACGTCGCCTCTCGCCCCGGCCTCCTGCCCCGCCCCGGCCTCCTGCCCCACATCGGCCTCGACCCGCGTCAGCCAGTCGTAGATCTTGCCGAACGAGGGTTCGCCGAAGCGGTCGGGATCGTACTCGGAGCGCGCGAGGTGGAACCCGATCCAACCGCGCAACGCCTGCCTGCCGGTGACGCGCCAGTGCTGCTCCACGGTCTCAGGAATGAGAACCGTCGCCATCCGCGCGACGTCGGTCTGGCGGTTCGCGATGTGCTGGGCGTACTCCAGGAGGGAACGCTTCAGGGCCGCGAGCCGGCCGGCGGCGTCCTCGCGCGGCTCCAGGCGACCTTCCGGATGGAGCGAGGATGGATCCGCCACCAGCTGCTCGAGCCAGCCACCGCCGCCGTCACGCTGGCAGGCCAGTGCCCGGGAGAGGGCCTCGCGCCCCGCGGGCGCGCCGTCCAAGAGGTAGCAGGCGTCGAGGGCGGCCTCGAGCTCGTTGCGCAGACGGCGCACCGCAGTGCCGCCGGACAGATTGCCGGGGGACAGCGGATTCCAGCTGTGTCCGGTGACCTCGGACCAGGCGACGCGGAAGGTGGGACCGAAGCGACTGCGCCAGCCGGAGGTACCTTCGAAGTGCTCGCCCTTGGGATCGTTGACGACGAGCGAGGGACAGAGCGAGCCGGGGCGATCGTGCCAGTCGCCCAGGATGGTCGTCTTGAGAAGCACCGACTTGCCGGTGCCGGGCGGAGCGATCAGCCCGACGCTCAGGGGCGAGGCGTTGCGCAGGTAGCGGGGCCGGTGGCCGAACAACGCCGAGATCCAGGCGGGCCGGGGCAGTTCGCCGAGGATCAGCCCTCCCGACTGCAGCAGGTCGAGCTTGGCCAGGTCGCCGCGCTCGGCGAAGCGGGCGTCGCCCTGTCCCTTGTATCGCAGGCTGTAGGGGCTGAGCGCCCAGCCGACCAGAAGCAGCAGTGGCGGCGTCGCGATGAGGAGGGCGAGCCATGCCGTCGCGAGCGGATCCTGCGTCTCGAAGCCGGTCCAGAGCCGCTGCCAGGTTGCCGACCTCCAGGCGCCGTGGTGCTGGAGCAGGCCCTGGCTGAGCCAGGACCAGGTCTCCCGCAGCCAGGGCAGGCTCAGACCCGGGGCCCGGACGCGCGCGGTGAAGACCGCTCGGCCGGCGACCTGGATCGTGCCCCAGGGCCGCGCCAGCTGTGCGACCGGCCAATAGGCGAGGGACAGCAGATAGCAGGCCGCGAGTCCGGCCAGGCCGCTCGCCGCGAGCCACCGCTTGGCCTGTTCGCGCTCGCGCTCTGCGAGCTGGGTCGACATGACGCCGGATGCTCCTGTCAGCGCCGCTGGGTGGACCGCCGCTCGGCGCCGCGGGTGGCCGGGGTGCCGGGGGCAGCCGGGGCCCGCTGGGCGTGAGCGACGGCGTCGGACAGGTCTATCCCCCTCTCGGCCGCCGTGCGTCGCAGCACGTTCTCGGCGATGACCGGGCCGGCCGCCTGCAGCTGGAGGCGCTGCAGCTCCTCGCTGGACGCTTGGGCGCTCTCTGCCACCCGGACGGGCCCGTAAGCCTGCTCCGCCAAGGGCAGCAGCTGGCTGTAGAGCCGGACCAGGTCGGCTGCGGGAAGGCGCGCCGCCGCCTCGGCGATCCGCTGCCGATCGGCCGAGAGAGCCTCCCCATCCGCACCGACCGCCAGCCAGTTCTCGGGCCGGTCCGCCCTGAAGCGCTCCGCCGCACCCTCGGTCGCGCTCGGGAGGTCCTCCGGAGCTGACCCCGCGCGGGACTGCGCCGGCAGCTCGTCCCGGTTGCTCTCGGGGCTGCCCTCGGCCGCCAGGGCGCCGGCCAGCTGCTCGGCGAGCCCGGGCTCCTCCCTCAGCTCTGCCTCGACGGCTCGGCTCCCGGCCCGGCGCTCCTCCAGGCGCCGGCGGACCGCACGCTGGCCGGCGGCCGTCTGGCGCACGCCCTGCCTGCCGACGATGCCCCCGATCGCACCGAGCGCCTCGACGGTGCGCAGCAGCGCTTCGGTGGCGGTGCGATCTTCGGGGGCGGAGTTCGGCCGCCCCCGGGCATCTTCCTGCGTTTCCTCGGGAGAGGTATGGCCGGCGCGCAGGGCCTCCGTGAGGCCCTGGTAGCGGGACTCCGCGTGCGCAGCGGAAGCCTGCAGGTCGCCCTCGCGGGCCCGATCGCTGAGGTCGGGCGACAGCACCGGGTCCCGTCCGTCTTCGCCCGCCGAGATCCGGGCGACCGCACCGGCGAGCGCCCAGGCCGCCGGTCCGTCCGCTGTCCAGCCGGACAGGCCCCAGTCCTGCCAGGCCGGCCGCGCAAAGGCCGCCGCGGCGTCGCCGGCGGCGACGCCCGCCGCCCGGTCCAGATCGGCGCTCTCCTGGCGCGTCAGGTGCGGCACGACCGCGGACAGATTGCGCTCGACCGCCTGGGCGAGACGCCCGTCGGGGTCCGGCAGGGAGACCGTTTCCCGAGTCCGGCCGCGCCTCGCGCCGGCGGCCTGCTCGAGCTGCCAGACCTGCCTGCGAAGCCGCTCGAGGGCCTCGCTGTCTGGCCCCGCGACTGCCTCGCCCGCCAGGTTCTGGAGGTCGGCCGCCTCGCTCAGCAGCTCGCGGGCAAGGCGGAGAACGTCGCGCGGCAGATGGCTGCGCCGGCCGTCGGCCGGGCCCGCCGCCTGCAGCGGCTCGGGGCCGGCCTCGCCGAGCGCGGCGAGGCTCGCGGCACCGAGCAAGGCGCGCTCCGAGCGCGCCCTGCTCTCGTCGCGACCGCCGACCTCGAAGGCGACCGCGCCGGCCGGGTCGCTCTGCCAGCCCGCAAGGGCGGCCCGGATCCGCTCCTGCAGGTCGAGAGGCGCGCCGGCGAGGAAGCCGCGCTCCAGCGCCTCGGCGAGGGCCTCCGCATCGGGAGCCTTCGCGAGCTCGATGGGGCGTCCGTCCGGGCCCTCGGCCACGAGGCTCGCCGGCCCGCGCCCGCTGCGTTGCACCGCGAGCGAGCCTTCGCCCAGGGAAAAGCGCGCGGCGGGCGCCGGCGCCTCGCCGACCTCGCCGAGGGAGAAGCTCAATCCCGCCAGGCTCCGTGCCAGACGGCTGCCGAGCCCCAGCGCACGCGCGTCCTCGAGGTCGGGGAGGGCGTCGGAAGGCAGCGGCGACAGGGCAGGTGCGTTGAGCGTGGCGGCGTCGGCTCCGGTCTGCCGGCGCACGGCCGCATCGCGGCGCCGCGCGTCGCCTGCCCCCGGCCCCGAACGGGGGGCGGCCGTCGCCAGGCGCGTCGCCCGCTGCCGCTGCGCGAGCTCCGGATACTCCGCGAGGACGGCGTCGGGAATGTAGCGCCCGTCCTCGAAAGCCTGTCGCACGATGAAGCCGTGGAAGGACTCGCACGCCCGCCGCGGATCGTCTTCGACCTTCGCGGTCTCGAGGGTGATCGCCGGCAGCCCCGTCGGCTGATACCTGAAATGCGCCGGCGCCTCGGTGACGGTTCGGTCCCGGCCGGTGTAGGAGTCGCGCTCGGTGCGTGTCCTGGCCGGCACGCGCTCCATGCCGCCCCCGGAAGCCCGGCCGCCGGCGACGGCGGCGACGAAGGCCGCCCGCCCGATCTCCCAGTCGGCGGGGCCGCCGGGAGGCTCGAGGCCGAACGGCAGGCGCGCGGCCGTGCTGGCGCTGTCCGACAGGCGGGCGGCCGAGGCGGCGAGGCCGGCCCTGCCGCCTGTGTCGCTCGACGCGCCGAAGGCGCGGGCGAGCGCCGCGGCGTCGACCGAGAGATCGACCGGCACCGCGCTCGAGGCGGCCCGCAGGTCCTCGCGCAGGACGCGGTCGAGCTCGGCATTCAGGCCGGTGACCCGGCGTTCGTCGCGCACGCCATAGTATCCGGCGGACAGAATGGCCGTGCGGATCCGCTGGTCGGGCAGACGGCGACGCAGCTCCTCGTACAGCTGGCGTCCCGTGAGCGGCTGGCGAGAGGCCTGCCGGAGCGCCGTCTTGCGGAGCTGGTCCGCCAGGCCGGCCAGGCCGGCGATCTCCGCGATGCGCGCGCCCTCGGCGTAGGAACGGGCGGCCTGGCTGGCGAGGGCTCGCTCGACATGGGCCCTCCGCTCGGTTTCGCCGAGCCCGGCGAGGCTCGGATCGGCGGCGAGGCTCGCAGCCACCGATTCCCGGTCCCCGGCCTGCCCGTTCGAGACCTGCCCGTTCGAGACCTGGCCGCCCTGGGCCGATTCGCCGAGCGGCCGGGCGACGTCGAACAGCGTCGCTCGCGCCGCCACCTGGCCGCTCGCGACGCTGTCGAACAGCGCGTCGACCGGGTCCCAGCCCGTCGCGCGGTGCGCCTTGTCGAGCCGCACGACGAAGCGCCGGAGCCTGGCGAAGAGCCCGTCGGTGCGGATCTTGCGGTCGCCCGATCGCTTGTTCATCCAGGCGC
The DNA here is from genome assembly GCF_900177295.1 of Tistlia consotensis USBA 355. GTDB lineage: Bacteria > Pseudomonadota > Alphaproteobacteria > Kiloniellales > DSM-21159 > Tistlia > Tistlia consotensis. The sequence goes on along the minus strand of NZ_FWZX01000009.1, from coordinate 162,565 downwards.
TGAAGGCCTCGGCGGCGCGCTCCTCTCCGCGCTTGCCGTCGCCGTAGCGGTCGGCGAGCCGTCGGCGCTCGGAATCGGTGAGCAACGGCGCGATCGAGTGCCACAGCTCGTGGCGCAGCCCGGCGATCGGGTCGCCGGCACCGGGGTCGCGCGACACGGCGAGCAGTCCCGCCGACCGGAAATAGAGGCCGGCGACGCGCTGGCGGTCCTCATGGTCGGCGCCGCTGACGCTGACCAGCTCGCCGGACCCGTAGAGGGAGTCCACGACCTGGACGGCGACGTGGGGATTGACCTCCTGCGCGATCGCCGTGGCCTTGCGGCGAAGCTCCGCCTCGTCCTGGCCCCAGGCGCCGACGTAGGCGCCGGCAAAGGTGGCAAGGCGGTCGATGATCCTGGGATCGGCGAAGCGGTCGTCGTCGCCGAGCGGCCCGTCCGGACCGATCATCTGCAGGAAGTCGGTGACAGCGGCGTAGCGCCAGGCGTCGTTGAAGTCGGGATCCCGGTAGAGCAGATAGCCGCTGCTCAGCGGCAGGATCTCCGGGTTGGCATGGGCGATGTCGCGGTAGAGCGCGAGATTGACCAGCGGCCGCCCCTGGTGGTCTGCGAGCGAGCCGGCGAGCGCCTGCATCTCGGATGCCGGGATCCCCGGTTCCGACTCGCGCTCGAGCCTGCCGAGCGCCAGGTCGATGTCTCGCCTGAGGCGAGCGGCGAGCGGTTCGCTGCTCCGGCTTGTCGGACGCATGCCGGTCTGACGTCGTGTGGCCATGATTCCTCCTGGCGGCTGGGTCGCCGGGACCTCCTGTTGAGGGAAGAAGGCCGGCTCCGACGTCGCCGCCCGATCAGCGGCGGACGCCGGGGCCGATAGGACGACGGGATCGGGCGACCGGGGCGGCGTCGGTTCGAAGACCACGGCCGACACGGCCGGGCGGGAATCCACCGGTCCGCCGCCGTTCGGAGCCGCGGCGGCCGCCACCCGGACCCCCGCTCCCGGTTCGGGGTCGGCTGCGGGCCCTGACGGGGCCGGCTCCGGGGTCGGCCGGGGGCCCGAGGGCTCGATGCGGATGGCTGTCTCGCTCCGCTCCGTCCCCCCTCGCTCGGTAACCCCCCGCTCGGTGACCCACGAGGGCACGGCATCGCCGGCCGGCGAGCGCGGGTCCGGCGCCAGCGGGTCGGCTGCGGATTCCGGGCGTCTATCGGAGAAGGGATCCGGGACCGCCTCGGGCCCTGACGTGCCGTTCGGCTGTTCGCCTTGCTGCCGTGCGCCGCGCTCCTCCTCGAGCAGCACCCGGAAGCGCTCCCTGTCGATCGGCGTCAGGCCGGCCAGGCGCTCGGGCGTGTAGCCGGCGCTATCCAGGATCTCGCCGGCGGCCGGAGCGGAGAGGCCATAGATCGCCTCGGCGCTGTAGCCGAGCTCCAGGAGGGCCGCCCGGTCGGCGCCCGTCAGGAAGGCCTTGACCGCGGCCGGGCCGGGCTCGATCGCGGCGGTGTCGCCGCCGGCCGCGTCGAGGCGGGCGCCGGTGAGGCCCGAGACCCGGTCCGCGAAGGCCGCCGCGACCGCCTCGTCAGCCAGCAATATGCGGCCGCCGGCGACGCGGAAGCTGTGTCGGTCCGCGAGGCGCCAGTCCTTGAGGCCGGACAAGGTCTCGGCGGCTGCGGCCGCCGTGGCGCGATCGGCGAAGCTGGCCGGAAAGGACAGGCCCGAGGCGACGTGAAACAGGCGCCATTCGCCGGACGCCTCGGGCACCGCGGCGATCGCCAGTCCGTCGCGCTCCAAGACTTCCCTGGCCTCGCGCAGACCGGGATCCGAGGGATCGGAAACCAGGCGGGCGATGTCGGCGCGCCAGCCGGGCAGCTCCGGATCCGCCTCGTCGTCCGGCTCCGGCTGTCCGGCCCGACCGGACTCGGCGCCGCGCTCCTGGCTGCGCGCGGCGCGCATCTCGCGCTCGCAGGCTTCCTTGAGCGCGTTGAGACGGTCGGGTTCCAGGCCGACCAGGGCTTCGCCGTCGAGCCCCGCCCAGTCCCAGTCGTCGAGAGCGAGAATGCGCTCGGCCGCGGTCGCCGCGGCTTCCGGCGTCGCCAGCAGCACGCCGCTCACCTGGGTGCCGGAAGCGACGTGCGTCACGGTAAAGCGCGGCTCCAGGTCGGCCTGGGGGCCTTGCGGGCGATGCACCGCCAGCAGGCCGGCCGGCCCGGCCTCCTCGGCCGCCCCCTCAGCCGGCGGGGCCAGCCAGGCGGGTACCCGGGTCGCTCCACCCACCATGGCGATCTCGATCGTGACGGGCCGCCAGCCTCGCTCGGCCAGGGCAGGCGGCAGCTCCGGCATCTGGGAGAGCTCGGCGCGCGCGACGAGCACTTCGTCGGCACCGAAGATCTCTCCCGCGAGCGCTTCGCCGTCGGGCGCCTCCTCTGCCCCCTGGTAGGCGAGCCGCCGCAGGTTCTCGCCCACCAGGCGCGCGTAGGCTCCCTTGCCGGCCAGCGCGCGCGGGCGGGTCGCCGCGCCGAGCGTCGCCTGGCGGCCGCTTTGCCGTGCCGCCTCGATCATGCCCTGGGCGCCGAGATCGCCGAGCCGGCGCAGCGGATCGCGCGCATCGACCCTGTCCCAGGCCACGGTCACGTCGCGGCGGTCGGCGCCGATGGCGACCTTCGTACCGTCCGGCAGCGTTCCGACGATGCCGTCGAGCCCTTCGTTTCGCGCGTCGGCGGCGAGCGAGCCGAGGAGAGCGCGCGCCGCCTGCTCGGGCGCTTCGCCTCGTGCGCGATCGGCGAGAGCGTCCCAGTCCGCGGCCTTGAGGCGCGCCTTGAAGGCCTGGTAGCTCGAGATCCCCAGCTCAGCGATCGGCCCGGCCTTGCGTCGGTAGAAGGCTTTCGCCGCGCGCCCCAGGGCCGCCGGCCATACGTCGTCGTGAAGCCGCGCGAACCTGCGGTCCTTGAGGTAGACCGGCAGGACCGAGTCGTCGCCGTGCAGCGCGGCGGCGTGCCGCCGCCGGTCGACCAGGCTCATGCTTCCGCCGTGGTAGGCGGCGTCGAGCTCGAGGCGCCCGAGCTTCGGATCGCTGGAGCGCGCCCACCAGACCGGATCGAGGGAGAAGCCCTCGCCCTCGGCCGCCAGGGGATTGAAGCGCTCCTTCTCCCGCTCCGCCCGCTCCAGCTCCTCGGGGCGACGGCGGGAGGCCCGCGTCGCCTCCAGGTCCTGGCGCCTCTTCGCTTCTTCCCGCAACCGCTCGATGTCCGCGGCCAAGGCGTCCCAGGCGACCGTCACGGCGGCGGGGTTGGTCAGCTGCAGGAAGTCGCCGCCGTGCCACTCGATCGTATAGCGGATGCCGTCGAACCCGGCCGCGGCCATCTGGTGGGCGAGAGCGTCCACGAGCTCGCCGGCAAACTCGCCGCCGATCTCGTCCCAACGCCCCTCGGAGACGTAGGCCGCGAAGTCCTCGATGGGCATCGTGCGAAGCTGCTCCTGGCACCAGTCCTCGAAGCGGCTCGCGCTCTCGTCGTAGTCGAAGCTGGCACCGAGGCGCTCGGCGGCGGCAAGCCACTGATCGAAGTCGCCATCGAGTGCGTAGAGCTGAAGACCCAGCTTGCTGTCCCGAGCGATCTCCTCGCCCTGCCCGTCGCGGAAGACGAGGCATTCGAAGGGCACGTAGGACCACTCGCCCGACTCGTAGAAGGGGATGTAGTAGGCGGCGTCGATGATCGTCGCGGCGCACTGCTCCCGGTTGGCCTCGAAGAAGGCCTCGAGCGCCGCTCTGGCGTCGGGCTCGAGGCCGCTGAGCGAGGTGAGATCGGCGAAGCGCAGGCCGCGGACCAGATAGACGGGGGCGACGTCGAACCCTCGGAATTCCTCCAGGACGTCCCGCTCCTCGGCGAGGAGGGGGTGCAGGTCCACCTCGGGCGCGAGCGGATCGTGAACGCCCATCCAGAGCACGCGCCTGGTATCGAAGCCGTCCTCCTCGAGATCCTGCCGGCTCGTCGCGCCGAGCTCGGCCTCGGCGTAGTCGCGCCGGTCGGCGAGGCGGTGAGGTTCGAGCGCACGCTCAATCCGCTCGGTCAGCGCGCGCTCGTAGTGCCAGTTCGCGCGCGCCTCTGCTTCGGCTAGTTGCCAGTCGGCGGAGAGCGGCAACAGCGCCTTGGCGGCCTCCGCGGCATGGCGGACGGAAAAGAAGCCGTTGCCGGGAGGCAGACGCAGGCCGCCCGACAGAGACAGCGCCCACCTCTCCTCGGGGGTGCCGCCGCTCTCGACGGGAACCAGATGGAGCGGCTCCAGCTCCGGCCGGACGAGCGTGGGGATCGGCCGATGAGCGCCCCCCCGGTCGATCGGCCGGAGCTCTCCCTGCTCCCAGCCCTCGAGCGCCGGGTCCGCGAGCGCCGCCTCGACGCGATCGCGCATCCGTCCCAGCAGGCCGTCGTCGCTGCCGAGCGAGAAGGCCAGCGCCCCGAGCGCCGTCCCGCCTGCGGCGCCGGAGGCGAAGCCGACGGCGAAGTCCGGGCTCGCCACGCGATGCGCGAGCGATTCGAGTGTCGGCAGCGTGCGCTCCACCAGCTCGGTCATCCGGCCGGCGAGGTGGCCGAGCAGTCCCGGATCCGCAGAGACCGCCTCCTCGCGGATCCGGCGCGCTTCGCCGGCGGCGGCGCGCAGGCCGAGCTCGCCCCGGTAGGCACGCTCGAAGAGGTCGACGACCGGCGCCGGCAGGGCCCGGTCCGCGAAGTCGATCGCGGAGCGAATGCCGCGCGCGTGGCACCACGAGGTGAGATCGGTGAAGCCCTCGCCGAGCCGGCCGAAGGCCTCGGCCGCCGCCGGCGTCAACGCCGGGCCGGAGGCCCGGTCGAACGCCCAGTCCTGGAAGGCATAGGCCACGTTCTCCTCGTGGCTCAGCCGGACCTGGCCGTGCTCGTCCCGCTGTTCGGGGAAGGCGGCCCTGAGGGCGGCCTGCTCTCCCGGCGTCAGCAGGCGCTCGAGAGAGTGCCAGGTCTCGTGGAAGGCGTGCTTGCGCGGATCGCCGAGCCGGTCGTGCGTCGCGACCGCGACGAGGTTCAGGCTGCCCTGGTAGAGGCCCGCCAGCTCGCTCGGCAGCGAGTCCGGGTCGGCGCCGGAGGCGAGCAGCGCGCCGAGGCTCTCCGGCGGCGGTACCAGGCGGTCGACGAGAGCGATCTCGACGGTCGGATTGAGGCGCCGCGCGATCGCCAGGAGCTCCGTGTGCAGGGACTGCAGCGTCTCCCGGTTTTCGTCGGTGAAGCCGCCGTCGCCCCCGGCAGCGCCCTCGGCGGCGCTTGAGCGCGCCGGAGCGGCGCCCTGCCCCGGGCGGGCCGGATGTCCGCCCCGAACGCGCTTGCGCTCTCGCGGCGCCGGCGCTTGCCCTTCGGCCGGCGAGCGCGTGGCGAGCCGGGGGCCGTCTTCCGCGGCCAGGTCCGCTCCACCGATCGGTTCGAGCCCGAGCTCGCCGCGCGACACGACGCGGAAGGTCGGCCTGCCCTCCGGCGCCAGCCGGCGCCGACGCCCCACCAGCCCCGGCGCGCCCGACTCGGCCGCGATGTCCGCCGCCGCTCCGAGGCTGGCCGCGATCGGCAGGCTGCCGCCGGTCGCGGTCCGCGCGCGGCCCTGGCCCTCGAGCAGCCGGCGGCGCCAGTGGGCGTTGCCGATCTCGCCGCGCTCCGCGGAGCGGAAGATATCCTCCGCGGAGCGGAAGCCCTGGCCGCTGAGGCCGCTGCCGAGACGCTGGAGAACGCTGCGGATCGGCCGGAAGACGGCCTCGACCTCCGAAGGCGCGCCTCGGGCGCCGCCGCCCGGGGGTCGGCCGGCGGTCCAGGCCTGAAAGGCGTAGGCCGCGTTCTCCTCGGCGCTACGCCGCAGCTGCGGCGGGAGATCCCGGCGATCGCGCGTGTCGGGGAACCGTCGTCTCAGGATCGTGCGTTCGGCCGGCGTCAGGAGGCGCTCGAGCGAGTGCCAGACCTCGTGGTGCAATGCCTCCCGCGGCGCCCTGGCATGCACCAGGTCGAGCGAGATCCGCGCGAGGTTCCGGGCGCGATCGTAGAGACCCTGCACCGGCTGGCGGGCGGGCGACGAGGCGCCCGAATCGGTGACGCTCCTGCCCTCGCCCGCGAGTTCCGCGACAATCTCGACCGCGAGGCCCGGGTTCATCCGCCGGGCCGCGCGCAGCAGCTCGCCTCGCAGCACGACGGCGCCGCGCCGGAACTCCGCCGGCAGAGTGCCGGGCGCGCCTCGCTCCGCTTCCTCGACCAGCGCCAGGCAGGTCCCGCTGGCCTCGGCGAGGCTGCGACCCGCGGCTCGGATGGCGTCGAGCGCCGCCGGCGCCGCGCCCGCGGCCGCGAGCTCGGCCGCCGCCTGCACCGCCCGCTCCGGGTCGCCACCGCCGGCCAGGACGGTCAGCGCGCCTTTCAGCTCGGGGCGCCCGAAGAGCGTCGGCGAGAGGCCCGCTTCCGCCCGTTCCAGCTCCTGGACGGCCGCGAGCTCGGCCGCTACGGCGGCCCGCCAGCGATCGCCGAGCGGCAATGCGCGGCGGCGCGCCGCCGAGGTCGTCGGGGAGCGCTCGCCCCGGTCGCGACTCCGGGCGTCCGGCTCTGTCCGGCTCATCCGGGGGCCGGCCTGCCCCTTCCCCGCTCCCCGTTCGGGGCCGGGGCCTGCCCTCGACACCGATCGGGGGACAGGCTCCGGGTAGGCAGGCGCCGCGGTCAGCGCGAGGGCCAGGCTGCGAAGACCGGCAGACGCACCGGCCGGCAGACGGTCCGTCGGCCGAAGCTCGCCGTCTTGTCGGACGAATCGAAGGGTGAGCGGCAGACCGTCGAGGTCGAGACGGGCCGCGACAGCCGCGGCGTCGGCCGGCAGGTCGGCGTCGACGAGGCGGGCGAGGGCGGCCGCGACCCGCGGGCTCGGCGCCAGGCCGCTCGCCGGGTCGAGCTGTAGCGGCGGCTGCAGCCCGAGGCTGGCCGAGAAGAAGGGCGCGATCGTCGCCTCGATCACCGGCGCGGCCTCGGGCGCCGCGCCGTGCCCGCTCCCGGCGCGGTTGGCGGAGCTCGGCACGACGGCCGCATGGGCGAGCGCCTTGCGCTCGATCTCCGAAGACAGCCGCCGCCGCGCCTCGGCGATGGCGTCCCAGGAGGCACCGTCGCCGGAGATGCGCCGGGAAAGCCTCTCGAAGGCGGCCGTGGTCTCGCCGGTCACCCTGCACCAGACCTCGGCGGCGCTTGCCGGCTTGCCGTCGGCCGTCAGAGGACGCGGTGCCGTCTCGGCATCCGGCGCGCCCGGCGGAGCGCCTTCGGCCGCGGCGTGGGCCGCTGCCCAGATGTAGAGATCCTGCAGTTCCCGCGCGAGCGGGCGCTGCAGCGTGGCGGCGTACATGACGGTCGCGATCTCGACCGGCCCGACGCGAATCTCCGCGCTGCCTGCCCTGGCCGCCGCCAGGGTCTCGCGCATGCGCTCGGCCTTGACCGCCGCGGGCATCCAGGCGGGCCTCAGCCCGGCTTCGCCATGCACGACCACCGGAGCGGCCAGCCAGCGTCGCTGGCGGGGGCTGAGCCTCGGCAGGCCCGACTCGGGATCCTGGCCGAAGACGTCGAGCAGGACGCCGACCAGGGGTCCGGCACCCATGCCCGCGAGCAGCCCCATCAGGCGGTCGCCCCGATCGCCCGCCCCCGCCTCTGGCGTGCGGCCCTCCGCCGTTTCCGCCCCGGCGGTCCGGTCCTCCCGGGCCCCGGGCTTCGCCTCGCCGAGCGAGTAGACCTCGCCCGCCGGACCGACTCGCCCGATGCGGGGGTCCTCGCGGCCCTCCAGACCGACGTCGAGCAGCGCCTGCTCGACGACGGCCGCATCGACGGCACGCCTCGCGTATGCGCCCACCTGGAATCGGGCGAGGAAGGCCTCTATCGCGTCCTGTCGATCGGGTCGAATCCGAAGCCCGGGAACTCCGCTGTCCTGAGCAGTTCCTCCTCCTCGGGCGTCTGCGGCCGCCATGCCTCGCTCTCGGGCTCCGCGGCCAGGGTCGCCAGCGCCTGACGCATCGCCGGACCGCACGAGCCGCAGCCAATGCTCGCCGGCGAGATGGGCGGCACCCTCTTCGGCGAAACGGCGCTCGTCGTATCCTGCGTCCGCGAGGCCGTAGCGGCGGTCGAGTTCTTCGCGGACCTCGGGTTCTTCGAAGACCTTGAGCTCATCGAGAGGAATCCTTCCGTTGCGCAGATGGACATGGAGCGCCTCGTGGGCGATGTGGCCGGCTGGATCCTCCGCCGTCAAGGCGAAGACGGGCGCGAAGCGCAGGCCGCGGTCTTGCCGGGGGGCCGGCAAGCCGGCCTCGGCCGCTTCGGAAAAGATCATCGGCAGGCTGGCGGCGTCCATGCGCCTCCAGCCGCCGCCCGGGGCCGCCATGAAGAGAGCGTCGGCGAAGCCCATATGCTGTTCCGAGAGCTCGCGCGGCAGGAGCTGCCACAGGCTCTCCTGGTTCTGGTGCATCCAGATCGCGCGTCGTCTGCCGAAGTCGCCGTCCTGCAGCGTGCCGGCGACGACGCCGCTCCCGAAGCCCCGGTAGGCCCAGGACAACCCGGTGATGCCCGCCGGCACGACGGCGCGCTCGCCGCGGCGAAGCCGCCCGGGCGGCTCCGGAATGACCCACCCCTCCGGCCCGGGTGCGGGCGGCGCGCCAAGCGAGAAGCGCGAAGGCTCGATCGACCGCGAACCGACGGCCACAGCCGAGCGGCCGTCCTCCGAGACCTCGACCGTGGCGGCAAGCCGGCCGGCATCGTCGAGCGCGAAGGCGATCGCAGTGCCGCCCTCCTCGCGAATCCAGAGCTGGACGCTCGCGCGCCTGGATGCGCGCGACCGGCTCTCGTCCAACACCAGGTCCTCCACCGGGATCGCCGGTCCCGGCTGGCCCGGCCGGAAGCCGGCCGTCTCGAGCGTTCTGCGCAGGCTGCGGTCCGCACGGTCGGCCATCGAGAGCGCGCCCAGGCCGCGGGGGCCCGCCAGGGCGAGCGCGTCCGAGGCGACCTTCCGGATCTCCGCCTCCTTCATCGCCGGGCCCGGGCTCCCGGCGCTGCCCCTGCCGCCGCTCCGGCGCAGGCGAGCCGTCGCACCGTGCCGGATGCGGGCGAGCGCGTCGGCCATGGGAAGGGCGTGGTCCATGGCACGGAGGATGGGCTTGACCTCCTCCGTCACCCTGTCGCGCTCGCTCTCCGGACGGCCGGCGAGCGCCGACTGGAGGTCGCACTCGAATCCTTCTGCCGTGGCGACGAGGCCTCCCAGCGCGGCGGGTCCGCCCGACTCCGCGGCGATGCGCCGGGCCCGCTGCAAGAAGCGCGGGTCACCTGCTTCGAGCGCGAGGATCTCCGAGAGCGCCCTGTAGTGGCGCGCGGCCGACTGGAGGCCCTGACGCCCCAGCGCCAGGGAAATTGAGCCGGTCATGCCCTCGTCGTCGACGAGGTGCTGGACCAGCAGCTGCGCCGCGCGCTCCACCTCCTCCGGCGTCACCAGCGCAGGTTGCATCGCCGGGCGCTCGCCCAGCGAGAGCGCGACGGCGGCCGCAACCCCTTGCCTGTCGATCTCGACCTTGCGGCGAAAGCCGCGCATCACCTCCACCTCGCGATCGAGCGCGGCGGCGTGTTCGCGGGCAAGCCGGTCCCCCTCGGGCAGGACCCCCTCCAGGGTCGCGCCGTCCGCGAGCGCGCCCAGCGCTCTCAGAACCGTGAGCCCGGCCCAGAGATCGACGCGCCGCTCGAAGAGCGCCGGCTCGCCGGCGGGAGCCGCCTCGAGAAGCCGCGCGCGTGCATGCGCTTCGGCAGAGGGCCTGAGGACCGAGCCGCCGCACGCGAGCGCTGCGAGCGCCCCGGACCGGTAGCCGGAGGACTCCGGCGGATCGGCCGGCGGGCTCGCAGGTGCCGGGGGGAGACCGAGGCCGGCGGCGAGGGCCCGGCCCGGAACGGCGGCGAGACCGGAAAGGGCGGCGTCGACCGCCTCTGCCGCGGCGGGTCCCTCCGTTCCCGTGCTGTCTGCTCGCGGCCGATCACCCAGCGAGAACTGGAGGCTCGAGAGCTGGTGCGCGAGAGTGCCGACGTCGATCCCGAGCGACTGCTCGACGACGGTCACGCCATGGCTCAGCAGCTCGCCGGCGCGACCGAGCAGCTCGCCGGCGCCCTGCACGGCGTCGCTCGCCAGGATCTCGCTGGGCGAGGCGTGGTGGGAGAGCTGGTCGAGGTAGCTGCCCGAGCGCTCGAGCAGGACGGCCGCGTGCTGCACGAGATCGGCGCCCCAGCTGCGTGTCGGCTCCAGCCAGGCTTCGCCCTCGCCGAGCCGCGCCGGGCCATTGAGAGCGAGGTCCAGCCGGTCGGCGAGATCCCGGCTCAGCTGGGCCCAGTGATCGAGCGCCTTGCCCGCCTCCGGCGCGGCCGCCCGCATGGCGTCGTCCAGGCGCGTGTGGAAGTCGACGAGCCGGCCTTCGAGACTGCGCGAGAGGGCGTGCCAGGTCGTATCGGCCTCGCGGGCCGCCAGAGCGAGCAGCTGGCTCGGCGCCGGCGCTTGCCAGCCGGCGGCCTCCGCGGCCTCCACGATCGACCGGCAGCGCGCCGCCTCGGCCTGCGGCAGGCTGGCGAGCCACGCATCGAGCGAGAGCCCGGCCTTGTCCGCGAGGGCCGCGAGGTGCTCCGCGACGCTCGGCGCAGGCAGGGGTGCCGGCGCTTGCCAGCCGAGATCGCGGGCCGCGTCGAGCGTGCGCGCGGCGCTCTCCAGGAGCGCGTGGGCCGCCTCGCCCGGCAGCGAGCCCTCCGCCGTCAGCGCCCCCCCGTCGGGCGTTCCGGACAGGAGGGACTGCGGATCGATGCCGAGCGCCGCGGCGTCCTGCGCAATGCGGTCCGCGTGCTCGAACAGCATGGTCGCGAGGTCGCGCCCGCCGTCGAGCGTCTCCAGTCGACCGGCATTGGCGAGCTGCCGGACCGATTCGCCTTCCCTCCAGGCCTCGAGCAGCTTGTCGCCGGCGCCGCCGGCCCAAGGCAGCTCGGCCAGAAGATGATGCCAGTCCGCCGAGAAGGCCTCGCCGAGGCGAGCGCTGGCGACGGCAAGTTGCTGCTCCAGGCCGTGCGCCTGCGAGGCCAGGCCCAGCGGCCCGGCCACGCGCTCCAGGAGGCCGGGATCGGGGGCCCACCCTTGCGTCACGGCGGCCTCCACCAGCGGCCGCACGCGGGCCTCCTCCCCGGCCGGCAGTCCGGCGAGATACTGCGGCAGGGCCTGGCCAGCCGCTTCCGCAAGACGCGCATAGGTGTCGGCCACCAGTGCGGCCGGCGCCTGGCCGGGCGGCTGCCATCCGAGTGCCGTGGCGCTCTCGAGGGCATGGAGGGCATCCGCCGCGAGCGGCTCGAGCGCGTCGCGCCGCGCCGCCAGCTGGGACAGTGCGACGCCGTGATCGGCGAGGCTTCTCGCGAGGTCCTCCGCTTGTTCGAAGGCAAAGCTCGCCTTGCCCAGGAGGGCCGGGTCGACGGCAGCGAGGGTCGCCTGGTTCGTCGCCGTCCGCGCCGCTTCGGCCGCCTGCCAGCGATCGAGGCTGGTCGCCACCTCCCGGAGGGCGGGGCCCGCGGCCGTTCCGCCGCCGCTGCGGTGCCATACGGCATAGATGAGACCGGCGAGCGGGCCGGCGGCCGCCGCTGCGCCGCGGGCGAAACGTGCCAGCCGGCGGAGACCGCGCCCCGGCGCCGCTCCCTGATGCGCCGCCGCCCCCTGATCTCGGACGGCCGCAAGCGGCAAGAAGCGCCCCTCCGGGGCGCCGTTTCGAGCTCCCGTCGTCGTCATTTTCCGACCCTGTTCCGTTTGTGATTCTGGAGCGTCGTGACCGGTCGCGGCACGGTGACCGGTCGCGGCACGCCTGCCGGGCGCGTCCGGGTCGAAACCAGAGGTCGGCCGGCCCAAGGAGGCGGCGAAGTCGGGCCCTCGATCCTGGGCACCGGAGAGGAGGCGGAGATCCGGGAGATCACCAGACGGCGACGCGGGAAGGGCCTCGCGACCGGCGGTCGCCGGCGGTTGGGGCCGGTGCCGGTCTCCCCGCGCAAACCGGCTTTCAAGGTCGATCTTCTCGCGCAGGCGACCGGCATACTCGGCCAGGCTCCCGGCCGTCGGACGCAGCACGCCGGGCGCCAGCTGCGCGACCGACCCGGACTGCTGGTCGAGTGTGGCCCAGTCGACGAGCGGCAGCAGCGCATCGGCATAGGACCTTGCGTCTGCGCGGCTCGCGAATGAGCGGCAGAAGTCGACGCGCCGGCCGGTCGGGAGGTGAAGGACGCACCAGCGCGGCGGTCGCAGCGGATCGATCTTGAATCCGCCCGAGGCCAGCGCCCGGCTTTGCGGGGCGCGCAACACGGCGAGCGCTCCGCGCGCCTCGGCCTCGAAGACGGCGCCGTCGAGGGCGAACGGGCCGGCGCTGTCGGCGAGCTTGACGGCAACGGCGGGGAGAGCGGTCCAATCCCGCGCCGGACGCGGGGAGTTGAAGAGGTCGCCGAGCGAGAAGTCGGCGGCCGGCCCATCGGCGGCCAGCGCTCGGATCTCGTCGAACTCGTCGCGCAGCTTCGGCAGTCGCCTGGCAGCGACGCTGATCGCCTCCGGGTCGCTCGACCCCCAGTCCAGGCGCAGCCGGCTCAGAACGCGGGTCGCCTTGCGCGCAGCCTGCCTGTCCGTGAACCTGAGGGTCGTTGCGATGCTGTAGCCCGTCGGCAGGTGGGTTACCTGCCACTGCCGGCCGGGCCGGCCACTGTTGCCGCCCGAGGCGAGCTGATCGAGGCCGAGCTCGCGGTGCACCGCGAAGCAGCCGGTGGGATCGCGCTCGGCCTCGAAAGCGCTGCCCAGCCAGAGCGGCGGCGGCGCGTTGCCGCTCCGGCTCGACAGCCGTACCCAGAGCCCGTCCATGGGCCGCCAAGCGCTGTGCCGCAAACGGGCGCCGTTGAGCGGACCCATCGGAAGATCCTCCGCGGGATCCGACGCGGCGCTGGGGTCGCCGAGACTGGGGTCGCCGAGACTGGCGGCGACGAGCTCGCCGGCCTCGGCACCCGAAGCGCGGGAAGGCGTGGCCGCGGCGGCCGGCGCATCCGTCTCGCCCCCCCGATTGGCCCCCAGGCCGTACCCAGGCGATCCGGCGAGTGGCTTGAGCGCCAGGCCGACGGGCGGAAGAGGTCGTCGGCGGGGTTCCGGAACCGCGCCCGCGGCGCCCTGGCGCTGGCGTTCCAGCAGGGCCGCCAGTCTCGCCTGGTCGCCCGCATCGAGGGGCCGACCGCGGTCGACGCGCTCCATCAGCCCTTCGATCGCCGCCTCGAGCCTTCGGCCGCGCAGCCCCGCCAGCTTGCCGACCTCGGCCGGCTCGGCCACCGGCAGCTTCAGCAGAGCCTCCGCGCGGCGCTGGCGGGCTGCCAGCGCGCGACGCTCTTCCTCGAGCTGCGCGCGTGCCTGCGCCTGGCGGCCATCCGGTTTCAGACTGCTGGCCTCGCGGCGGATCTCCGCGATTCGCTCGGAGAGCTGCTGCTGCTCGGCGAGGAGGCGCTGGAGCCGACCGTCGAGCGAAAGCGCCACGGCGGCGGCGCTGCGCGCTCCGATCGGCAAGGTGCTGCCGACGACCCGAAGGACGAGCTCGGGAGGCTGGAAGCGGTAGCGTTGGCGCAACAGCACCGGCAGGCCGCGCCAACGACCCAGCTCGAGGTCCGGGCGCTCGTCGTAGCCGCCGGCGCGCGCGCGTTCTTCCGCCGCCTCCCTGAACCGCCGGAGCAGCGCCTCGCCGACCGCCGAGCGCCCGGTGATCGAGTCCGTTTCGCCCGCGTCTCCGTCCGGAGCCGCCGGCCCGAGACGCAGGGCCGCCGGCGCCTTCAAGGCCGCAGCGGCCGCGACGGCGGCTCCGGACAGGCCCTCCTGCTCCTCGAGGCGTTCCCTGATCTCCAGCTCCAGCGCCGCCACGGCCTGGCGGCGCCGGGCGTCGGCGCTGTCGAACGCCCGCAGCCTGACGTCGGCGCGCTCGATGTCCTCCGCCAGTCGCCCGGCTTCGAGCGCCAGCGGGTTGCCCGCTGCTTCGGCGAGCAGCTCGGCCGGGCTGAGTTCGCCGGAGCGGTCGACGAAGCTGCGGCCTTCGAAGCTCCCCTCGCGGAACTGCCGCGTGAAGCGCGCCTTGGCCTCAAGGACCTGCCAGAGGTAGGCGTCGAACGAGCCGCGGGTGACGTAGCGGTAGTTCCAGAGCTCCGAGTTCCTGTTGCCCTGCCGCTCGCCGCGGCCAAGGCGCTGCTTCAGGTCGCTCGGGCGCCAAGGCGCATCGAGGTCGTGAATGGCGAGCAGGCGATCCTGCACGTTAGTGCCGGTGCCGAGCTTCTCGGTCGAGCCGAGCGCGATGGTCGCGTCGCCGCTCCGGAGGCGCGCCTGCGCCTCGGCACGCGCCGCACCCTTCAGCTCGAAGAAGTCGACGATCTCCCGCTCGGGAACGCCGGCGGCCACGAGACCCCGCTTCAGCGCCTCGCGCACGCTGAAGCCGTGGACCTCGTCGCTGCCCTCGCCAGCGGGCTCGTCGTTGCCGGCGCGCCAGGCCGAGAGGGTTTCCTCGCCGAGGCCCCCCGGCCCGCTCGGGTTGACGCCGACGTCGAAGAAGGCCAACTGCACTCTGTCCGGATAGAGGCGGTGGATCGCCGCGATCGTCTCGATCGCCGCCTCCAGCTTCCCGCCCTCGCTGTCCGGCAGTCGCGCATCCAGCAAGCGTGCGTCGAGCGCCGCGAGCCTGCCCTGGGTCGCGATCAGCAGCATGTTGTCCTGGTCCGGCTCGACCTGGGCCACACGCCCGGCGCGCTCGCCGAGGTGCTGCTGCAGGCGGGCGAGCGCCGGACCGGGCTCGACCGGGACGGCCACTTGGCGCAGCTGCGGCCGCTCGAGGCCGGGAACTTCGAGCACGCAATCCTGGACCTGTCCGAAGAGACTGCCGAGCTCCGGCAGGTTCACGAAGCGGGAGAGCCGCGTCGTCGGCCGGTAGCGCCCGGCGACGTCGCGCTCGACGCGGGTCTCGGCGTCCGCGAAGACCGAGGCCCAGGCATCGAAGGCGGCCAGACCGGCGCCTTCGAGCGCCTGCTGCTGCAGGAAGCGCTGCAGGTTGAAGAGCTCGACGACGGAGTTCGTGAGCGGCGTGCCCGTGGCGAAGACGACGCCCCAGCTGCCGTTCTCGCCCCCGCGGCCGCGGGCCCGCGAGGCCTCGTCGAGGTACTTCGCGCGCCAGAGCATGTTGGCGGCGCGCTGGCTTTCACCGGACGGCAGGCCGCGGAGCTGGTGCATCTGGGTGGCGATGTAGAGCCGCTTGTATCGATGCGCCTCGTCGACCAGCAGCATGTCGACGCCGATCTCGTCGAAGTAGACCGCATCCTCCTTGCGGCCGCCCTTCAGCAAGCGCTTGATTCGCGCGTCCAGCTTGGCCGTCGCCTTTTCGAGCTCCTTGACCGAACGGGTCGTTCGCCGGACGCCCTCGGCCCTGTCCCGCGCCCGCGCCCTCTCGAGCGCGCCGCGGTAGGCCTCCAGCTCCTCCGCCAGGTAGCGCGCCTCGCGCTCGGGCGTCATGGCGAGCATGTCGAGCGGATCGTGGGGGACCACGACCATGTCCCAGTCGCCGGAGCGCGCCCGGGCGAAGAAGGTGCGGCGCTCCGCGGCGCCGACCGTCTGCTTGCTCGGCCAGACCAGCGCGCGCGCCGCCGGGTACATCTCCTTGATGGTCGCGGCGAAGTCCTCGAGCGTCTCCGGCTTGACGGCGATCAGGGGCTTGGCCGCCAGCCCGAGACGCCTTGCCTCCATGGCGGTGGCGATGAGTACCGACGTCTTGCCGGCACCGACGTCGTGGTCGAGGAGCGTGTTGCCCTTGAGGCCCCGCCAGATGCCGCGGCGCTGATGGTCGCGCAGCAGCGCCGCCCACTGCGGGCTCATGCCGGGCAGCCGGAGATGGGAGCCGTCCCACTGGCAGGGCCGCCAGCCGTTCAGGCGATCATTGTAGCGCGCCTCGAGGGTCTTCGCGCGACTCTCGTCCTGCCAGAGCCAGTCCGAGAAGGCCCGCTGCTGCGCTGCCGCTCGCTGCTCGAGCAGCGCGGTCGCCGCCTGATCGATTGCGCCTTCCCGGGTGCGCTCCACGAGCACCCGCCGATTGAGCAGACGCTCCAGGAGCTTGAGGGCCGACACCCTGCGGGTGCCGAAGGCGACCCTGCCGGGATTGCCCCGCTCGGCGCGCCGTGCCGCGGCGGTCAGGGCCTCGACGGTCCAGCGGTGGCTCCGCTCGTCGTAGCCGACCCGCACCGGCGCCTTGGCGTCTCTCGACTGGTTGGACCCCGGAAGGTTGGCCCCCGCTTGGCCGCTCCTCGGGCGGCCGGAAGCGGCGGGCGCGAGGCCGAGAAGGTGGGCCGCGAAGTCTTCGAGCGTCTCCGGTGGGAGCCAGGACGCGCCGAGCTGGACCGAGATCTCCTCGCGTCCGATCGGCTCCGGCTGCACCGCCCGCAGCGCTTCGACGCTCGGCAGGAAGGCCGGATCCGAGGCCGCGGCGCTCTCGGCCAGCCGCAGCTTCTCGCGAACCGCTCCCGAGAGGTAGGCCGCCGCCTCGACGAGGCGGCCGCCGGCGGAGGGGTCCCGATAGGCCAGGCCGTGCTCGACGAGCCGGGCCGCGGCGTCCTCCTCGGTCATGCCCACGAGGCCGGCGACGCGAACGGGGTCTACGCTGCCTCTCTCCGCGAGGCTGATCGCAAAGGCCTCCGAGAGATCCTCGGCGCGCTCGGGCGTTCGCGCGCTGGCCAGCACGTCGCGCGCGAAGACGTCCGCCTTCCGCCAGCCCGCCGGCTGCCCGGCTTCCGCCGGGGTCTCCAGGCCCTGAAGCTGGATTCCGTCGGGATCGTCCTTCAGCAGCCGGCGGGTCGCGCGCCCGTTGATCCTGCCGAAGGCGGCGATATAGGCATCGTAGCGCCGGTTCAACTCCGCGCGGCAGCGTCGCCGCGTCTCGGCAGGCTCGTCGCGATGCTGGCTCTGGTAGACCTGCGCGAGCGCCGCCTTGATCCCCAGCAGCAGCGCCAGCCGCTGGGCATCCTCGGGGGGCAGCGCGGGCTCGACCCGTCGACCGCCGAGCGAGCGGAAGATCCGTCCATCCTCTTCGAACCAGCTTCCCTCGCGCGGCAGTTCGACCTGCCCGGGCGCGACCTGCCCGGTCACGGCCTGCCCGGTCACGCTCCGCTCCGGCCAACTGCCTTGCTCGGCCGACCGGGCGGCGGCCTGGCCGGAGAGCGCGATCCCCTCGGGCAGGCGCCCGGCGGCCCGGCCGAGAGCGGCGGCGACGCGCACCGGGATCTCCCGCGGCGACAGCGCGATGCCGTCCGCGTCCCTCAGCCGGCAGATCGGCTCGCGCTTGCCGTCCTGCCCACCGTAGGCGCCATGGCTGCGCTCCATGCGGCCGAGCATCTGGCGCGGGTGAGCAGCGAAGTAGCGGTTGATCGGGATCGGCGCGCCGCCCAGGGGGTCGGGCACCTCGGCGAGATCGAGCCACGGGGTCTCGCCCGCGGTCGCCGCTTCGCGCTCCCGGTCCGGGAGCAGCGACAGGGGACAGGCGCGCTTCTGGAAGACCACGAGGTCGGTGTCCGTCTCCGTCCCGGCCGAGTGCGAGAAGGTCCCGGACGGCAGGCGGTAGGCGGAGACCAGCCGGGCCCGGTCGTGGAGCGCCCGGCGAACCCGCGTCGAGCCCTTGTCGAGCGTATGGCGCGACGTGACGATCGCCGCGCAGGCGCCGGGCTTGAGGTGATCGACGGACCGCAGGAGGCAGTAGTCGTGCAGGCTCGGCGCGAGGGCGTCGTACCGCCGGTCCGGCACGCGGACGTCGGCGAAGGGGACATTGCCGATCACCGCGTCGAAGAAGCCGTCGGGAAGCCGGGTTTCCTCGAGCGCGCCGGCGCGGATGTCCGCCTCGGGATGCAGCAGACGGGCGATCGCGGCGGCCGCCGGCTCCTTCTCCACCCCGGTCATTCTCAGGTCCTCGAGGCCGGCCGGTCGGCCTTCGATGAACCATCCGGTCCCACAGCCGGGCTCCAGGACGCGCCCGTCGCGCGGCAGCCCCAGGCGCCGCAGCATGCCCCAGAGGGCGCGCACGATCCTCTCGTCGGTGTAGTGGGCGTTGAGTGTCGAGGCGCGCAGCGCGGCAAAGCGCTCGCCGGCGACCTTCTCGAGGCGCTCGCGCGAGTTCGAGGCGATGGTCTGGGACAGCCCGTCGAAGGCCTGGCTGGCCCCGCCCCAACCGAGATAGCCGGCAAGGCGCCGACGCTCCTCCTCGGTCGGGCTGCGACCGTCCGTCTCCAGGCCCACGAGAGTCTCCAGCGCGTCCATGTTGCGCGCGAAGCGCTCGCGAGGGCTGCCGGCGCCGCGGACGCTCGGGCCCGTCCGGGCGTGCGGCCGCTTCGCCGGCCCCCGGCCGAGGCTGAAGAAGCTCTCGATCGCCTCGCCCGCCCGACCCGGCGCCAGCGGGCGGGCGCGCTCGAGCACATCGTCGAGCACATCGTCGAGCTCGGGGAGGCCGCGCGACCGACCCTTGGCTGCGAGCCATTCGTCCGCGAGGGCGGTCTCGATCTCGGCGAGGCTGCGCTTCTCGCCGCTCCGCCACAGCCACTCTTCGATGCCGGCGGCCGCCCAGCCGCTTCTGCGCTCGCCGGCCTGCCAGCTGGACAGCCAGACCTCCAGGTCGGTGCGCTCGTCGGCCGTGAGACCGCCGTCGGCCTCCAGGCGCTCGGAGAGCCAGCCATGCAGGAGGTCCGCCGCCGCCGCGGGCCCGAACGGGCCGGGCGGCGGCTCCGCGGGCGCCGGCGGGTCCTGCGTCTGCGGCCCGGGCCGGGAGCTCGCTTCGCGCGAGGCAAGCATCTCGAGCGCCCGCAGCAGGTCGGCGAGCGCCGTCCGGTCGCCCAGCGCGGCGATCGGGAGCGCCACGATGCGATCGGGCCCGCCGTCGGGGACCACCGTGAGGCAGCCCTCGGCATCCGCATAGCCCGGCAGCCGGGGCCCCGATGAGCTGGTGCCCGCCGGATGATCGCCTTCCGGGCAATGACCTTCCGGGTGAAGGCGCGCAGCCGGCAGCGGCGTTGCGATCAGCACGCCGCCGGCGAGACTGAGGATCGTCACCCCGCAACCGTTCGCTCCGCCGGCCTCGAAGCTCCGCGCCTCTGCACCCGTTCCGCCGTCCGGCAGATTCTTCGCGAAGGCGGTCAGGGCCTCACGCGCCAGGTTGTGAAACAGACCCCGCTGCTCGGCGCTGTATCGAAGAGGGCGAGCCGCCAGCATCGCCAGGGCGTCGGCGGCGTCGGCGGCCGGCGGCCCGAGATCCGAGATCGCGTCCGCCAGCCTCGCGAAGGGGACCTGGGCCAGGAGTGCGGCCTCTGTCGCTCGCCGGTCGAAGCCCCAGCCTTCCAGCGTCAGCTTCCGTTCGCGCGCCCGCCCGAGGCGGGTCGCCAGCTGCTCGACCTCGCCGTCGCTCAGAAGCGACAGCTCGGCCTCCGGCTGCGCAGCGAAGTCCGCTCGCCGGGCGCGAGCCAGCCGCTCGTCTACGCTCGGCGGGCCGCTAGGGGACCCGCCGACGGGACCATCGCCCGCGACCGACGCAGCCTGGCTGTCCGGCAAGCTACCTGACTCCGGTTTCACGATCCTGGCCGGCGCGATGCGTCGCGCCGGCACCCTCAGCCTTGTTCCAACTCCGGCTTATACAGCGTTTCTCAAGTCGATATCATCAATAATCGCGCATTCGCGGCTTTGCGCGCCGGGTTTCCGCGCGATACACTGGCCGGCCTCCGAAGAAGGCCTGCACCGAACCGGAGGGCCTCGGACGAGGCGACAACGCCTGCCGCTCGTCGGCGCGCGCCTTCCAACCCTTCACCGCCCAGGCAGTACCGATGGACCAGCCGACCACGGACCAACCCCAGCCCCGCTCTCCTGCCGCCGGCGACGATACCGCTCTGCCGGACGGGCTCTATCGCCAGGTTCTGGCCGGTGCCTGCCCGGGCGCTGCCGTCCTGCCGTGCCGGGCAGGTGCCGTGGTCGGCAGGCCGGGGCTACCTCTGCTGGTCGTGGAGCCGTTCGACCGCGACGACCCGCGGTCCAGCTGGCGGCAGGCGATCGACGAGGCCTGGGGCCGTCTCGCCGCGAGCTACAGGCAGATCGAGGGAGATCTCGCGGGTCTCGGGCGCACCGAGCTCAGCCTCGTGCCCCTGCTCGTCTCGATCACCGCCCGGCGATCCGACGAGCTCGAACTGGCGCCGCCCTTCGATACCTGTGTGCTCCCCAATCCCGAAATCTTCAGCCTCGACCTGGTCTGGCAGGATCTCGCCGATCGCGCAGGCGACCAGCTGCGGCCCTGCGACCGCGCGACCCTCGGGCGACTGGCGGAGCTTCTGCAGGAACGCAACGGCGCGGTGGAGCGCGGCGAGCCGGCCGGCGTCGGGATCGAGGCCGGGATCACGAGCGTGCCGAGGCCGGAGGTGGCGGAAGCTGCCGGCGATGCGGCGCAGCCTGAGCGCCCGGCGGGCGCAGCGAGGGGACCGATCGAGGCCTACGCGGCGCAGCGCCGGGCCGCCACCGCCGAGCGGCAGCGCGCGGCCGCCGCGGGTGCCGAGCGGCCGGACGGGGAACTGCTGGATCTCGCCTACCCCCTGCGCCAGCGCGCGCCCTTGAGGCTGCCCCTCCATGACGACGAGGAGGTCGAGCGGCTGCTGGCGCGTCATCGCGACGTCCTGCTGACCTGGGAACCTCGGATCGTCGAGGACACGCTGCGGGCGACGGCAGAGGCGGAGCAGGCGGCACGGGGCGTGACGCGCCTGATCCGGGCGGAGCACGGGCGGGCGAAGCGCTGGCTCGACGGCATCGCGAGCGAAGCCTTCCCGGCAGAGGTGCGCCGTCCGCCGGGAAGGCGGCCGACCCCGGAGAGCGAACTCCTCGGCCGAGCCGAGGCACTGCTGAGCTGCTACTACCGGGACTTCCGGCTGGCGCTTGGCCGGCTGCGGGCCTGCCTCGACGCCGAGGGAGAGGAAACCGCGCTGCGCCGCTTCGCCCGCGCTCCGGGCTCCTTCGGCGAGCTGCGCCGGAACCTCGAGGGACAGGAGCGGCTGCAGGTGGTCCGCGCGATCCGGCTGCTGGCCGGGTAGCCGACGGGTGGTGACGCCATTCCGCCACTGCTTAGTGGCAGCTCGGCGAACTCGGTTCATCGTTGCGGTCCGACGATTCACCGTATCACCGCCACATAGCTCTTGGTCATATTCTTCCCGGAGACTGCCGCCAGGGGGCGGCGCGCCCAATCGAGGCAGGTCCAGTCGCTTTCTCCGGCGCACGCGACGCGAGCGAGCCGAACGGGGTCCTGCCGTTCGGCCGGTGGCCAGCCTTCGAGCCCGGCGAGCCAGGAGTCGTCGTAGAAGGTGTCGCGATAGCGGTGACCTTCATCGGCCAGGATCACGAGGGTTGCCGCGCCCGGAGAGCGCCGCGCCTGCCAGTCGGCGACGAGCCAGGCTGCACCGCTGCTCGGGCCCATGTAGAGCCCCTCGGCGCGGCTGAGCCGCCGCGCCGCCGCATAGGCGGGCAAGGCGCCGATCCAGTGCACCTCGTCGATCATCTCGTGCACGAGGTTTGCCGGCAGGATGCTGTTGCCGAGGCCGCGCAGGAGCCGGGGTGCCGGATCCTGGCCGAAGAGCCGGCTGCCGTGAGTGTCGACGGCGACGATTCTGAGACTCGGAAAGAGGGTCCGCAGGAATTGGCCGGCGCCGCAGAGCGAGCCGCCCGAGCCGACGCAGCCGACCGGGCAGTCGAGCCTCCCGATCGCCTCTGTGGCAAGCTCCGCCAGGCGCGCGTAGGCGAGCGCGTTGTCCGGATTGTCGTATTGGCGCGGCCAGAAGGCGTCCGGACGCTCCTGGAGGAGCGCGCGAAGACGGGCGAGCCGCTCCGCTTGCGCGCCGGTGGCCTCGGTGTCCGGCTCGAGCAGCAGCCGTGCGCCGAGCTGCTCCAGCCTGCGTACGAAGGGCGGGTCGACCAGGCTCGAGGCGCTCACCAGCGTGAGCGCATAGCCGCGCACCGCGGCGAGCAGGGCCAGCGCCAGCCCGAACCTGCCGGAGCTCGTCTCCACGATCTGGCCGCTCGGCGGCAGGCGCCCGTCGTCCTCCGCGCGATCGAGCATGAAGCGCGCCGGCAGAAGCTTCATGAGCGCGAAGCAGGCGGCATGCAGGTTCGACGCGAGGCGCACGATCCGCGGTGTCTCGTAGGCCGCGAGAAAGCCGTCCTTCGGGCGCCGGGTCACAGCGGCCGGACCTCCTCGACACCGAGCGGGAAGGCGGATGTCTTCCGGAATCCGACACGTTGCGCCTCGCGAACCAGGGTTGCGGCTCTCGCGGTGGCATCGCCGTTGCCCGCATCGATCAGAACGCCCATCAGGCTGCCGCTGTGCGCGACCTGCAGGCCACAGGCAGCGTGCTCCTCGGCCAGCCGCAGGGCCCGCTCGAAGCGCGGCTTGGGGAAATGGCGCTGGCTGACGCGGGCGCTGACGGTCGCGACCCGGCCCAGCAGCCGAGCGTCCTGGCGCTGGAGAGCATGGCGCACAAGGCCGCGCAACGCTCGGAACAGCTCGATCTCGGCGCTGTCGTAGCGCGCCGGCGTGAGCGCAACGGTATCGACTGGCCCCTCGCCGCCGCTGACCAGGCTGACCACGATCAGCGGAGGGAGCTCGGCACCGAGCGGCTCGAGGATCCGGCCTTCGCGCTGGGCGAAAAGAAGCGCCTGACAGCCGTAGGCGATGGCGTCGCTGGCGCCTTCGGCAGCGACCGCCAGCCTGCAGGTCGTCGAGTGCCGCAGGCGGAGGCCGGCAGCGGCGGCGACCGCCCGGATCGAGGCGACCAGGTCGGCCGTCGAGGAGCCGTAGCCGTGGCCGAGCGGGATATCGCTCTCGATCGTCAGGTCGCCGCCGCTGCCGGCGTAGCCCAGGTGGGCGAGCGTGAGCTCGGCCGCGCGCTGCGCCTTGCTCCGACCGGCCGGTCGGACCGCCACGGCGCCTCCGCTCCTCGGCCAGAAGGTCGCGCGCGCCCGCAGCCGGGGCAGCGGCAGGGTGACGAGGCCGCGGTGCAGACTGCCTTGCTCGTCCTCGAAGACGCCCTGCAGCAACTCGCCGTGGTGGGCAATCGCCGTACCGACGCCCACCTCGAGCAGTCGCTGGTGGGACGCCTCGCTGCCGCGGAACTGCACCCCGTCGCCTCCCTACGACACGAATCGCGCGTCATGCTGGGCAAATCGGTCGGGGCTGTCGCTCGTCAGATCTCGGGAGGGGCACACATTCCATACGGATCGAGTTCCGCGAACGCCGCGACAGGGGACAAGGAGAGACCGCGAAAAACCAGGGAGAATCTCCGCAGCAGCCCATTGACGCTCAATCCCGCCCTGCGTCCCCTGACGGCCGGCGAATGATGCGCAGGTACGCGGTGGAGGCCTACCTCCAATGAGGCTGCGCGGGAACTGGCGCCGCAGGCATTTGATGCGGGCCGGGATGCCGAGCACGGCGAGCAGCGGGCTCGTGCCATCTGCCGGATCGGCGATTGCAGCCGCTGGATTGTGGCGCCTACCGGAGCGAGGCGCTGGCCTCGATGCCGGCGGGATCTCGCGGAGCAGGTGTGAGCCGGGCCGAACGCCATTCGCGGACGAGCGCGAGCGCGGCGAGCGCGACCCCAAGGGCGGCAAGGTAGATCCTCAGAGGCTCGAAGTAGGTCAGCAGCAGCTCGCCGCCGAACAGCAGGAGGAGAACCTTGTTGCAGATCGGGCAGGCGACCCCCAGGAAGCCGAGCACGCCGCTGGCGCCCGCCGTGCGGATCGAGCAGGCCGGCCGGCGCACCGCCGTATAGAGCCCGAGCAGGACGGACAGCGCGGCGAGCAGGCCGATCTCCCAGCCGCCCGCCGGCGTCATCCTGATGACGAAGGGATTGTCCCAGAGCGCCGACACCGTGCCGACGGCGCCGAAGGTTCCGAGCGCCACGGCCAGCCCCTTGGCGCTGCGGATCGCGATCGCGCGACGGTCCGCGAAGCGCGCGCCCGGCGCCGTCTCGACGCCCTGGCGGGCTTGCTGTTGCGAGATGTCCATCCATGCCTCTCCTGTTCTCGACCGGGCGATGCCCACGCTGCCCCGGAGACCGCTTCGCTGCCCGGGCACGGGGCCGCACCTTCCACGGCCCTCCACCGACCGTCGGCAAGGCGAATCCGCGGGGCGCCTTCCTGCCGGCCGGCGCGGGCGGCCGCGCCGAGCGCGCAGCCGCCCCCGGCGCCGGCTATTCGGCCTTGTCGGTATCGAGGGTCATGCTCTGCTGGTCGAGCATCTGCTGCATCATCTGCATCATCTGCCCCACCATCTCCTGCATGCGCCCCGGCATGGCCTTCTGCATCGGGCCGGCGGGCCCGCCCGACATGCCCCCCGACATCGGACCGGGCATGCCCCCCGGCATGCCGCCGGCGCAGGGCATCGACGTGCGGTCCATCATGCCGGCCATCGCCTGCATCATGTGGAGCTGCATCATCTGCATCATCTGCCCCATCATTTCGTGCATGCGCCCCGGCTCGTGCATGCGCCCCGGCATGCCCATCGGCGCCGATCCGGACTGCCCACCCGACATGCCTCCCGACATGCCGCCGGGCATTGCCCCCGCCGTCCCGCCGGGCATGCCGCCGGCGCCGCCCATCGGCATCTTCTGCATCATGCCCATCATCGCCTGCATCCTGCCCTGCATCATCTTGAGGTGCTGGCTCATGAGCGCACGGCGCGCGGCGGGGTCCTTCGCCTGCCGGGCCTTCTCCATCGTCTGCTGCATCTCTTCGAACGAGGGGCCGGCCGGCATCCCCTTCTGCATCTGCTGCATCGGCTGCGGCTGGTCCTGCTGCCCCTTCGTCTCCTGCTGGGCCGCCGAGGCGCCGCCGGCGAGCGCGACGGCGAGCCCGAGCGCCAGGGCCAGGGACGAGACGGCCTTCAGACCGGCACGGCTCGAAGGGACAAGGTCGATTCTCTGGTTCATCTCTGCTCCTGCTTCACGAGGTGGTGAGGCCCGGCCTGCCGGGATCCGCCGTCAGGCGGTCCCGACAATCCCGACCCTCTTGCGGGGTGGCCAAGCCTCCCGACACGGCGGTTCCGTCGGGCCGCCGTTCGGACATATTCGAATTCTCGAAATTGTCCGAACGGCGGCCACGCGGCGAATCCGCACGCCCCGGGAGACATCCTCCGGAGCCGTCATGCCGACGGCCCGGCCAGGTGCCGGAGGAATCTGCGAGGCCCGTCGGCATCCCAGTCTGCGGCGCCGACCAGGTAGCCGACCAGCCGGCCACGACGGTCGACGAAGAAGCTGACCGGCAGGCCGTAGAGCGGCAGCGCGTCGGGGCGCCGTCCCGTGCTTCTCGAGTAGACCGTCGCCTGCACGGGATCGAGGAAGACCGGCAAGGCGGCGATGCCCTCGCCTTGGTAAAAGGGCAGGACCGCGGCCGCTCCCGGCCGGTCGATCGAGATCGGCACGACCTGGAGGTCCGACCCCCCGAGGTCGCGCTGCATGCGGTCGAGCGCCGGCATCTCGCCGACGCAGGGCGGGCACCAGGTCGCCCAGATGTTGACGAGCAGGACGCGGCCGGCGAAGTCGTCGAGCGAGCGGACGTGGCCGCCGTCGTCGAGAAAGCGGATGGACGGCGCCGGCTCCTTCGGACTCTCCTCGACGAACGGTGCGCCCCCGCCCGAGAAGCTCGGCAGCGATGCCGAGCGGGCGGCAGCCGGAAGCCAGCTCAGGCCCAGGCCGAGCAAGGCGCCGTCGACCAGCAGCCTGCGCCGCGACCTCGGCGCGGCGAGCCGCGCCACTCCGGCTGCAGCGGCCACTGCCCGACGGTCACCTCGCCGCCGGCTCATCGGCGCGCGCCCCTGAGCTTGGCCTTCTTGATGAGGCCTTCGTACTGGTGCGCCAGCAGATGGCTGTGGATCTGCGCCACCGTGTCCATGGTCACCGAGACGACGATCAGCAGGCTCGTGCCGCCGAAGTAGAACGGCACCGCGTAGCGTGCGATCAGGATCTCGGGCAGCACCGAGACGGCGGCTAGGTAGAGCGAGCCCAGGGTGACCAGCCGCATCAGCACGTAGTTGATGTAGTCGGCCGTGTTCTTGCCCGGCCGGATGCCGGGGATGAAGCCGCCGTGCTTCTTCAGGTTGTCGGCCGTGTCCACCGGATTGAACACGATCGCCGTGTAGAAGAAGGCGAAGAACACGATCAGTGCCACGTAGAGCAGCATGTAGAGCGGCTGGCCGTGGCCGATGTTGGTGGTGATCCAGGTCAGCCAGGCCGGCTGCGCGCCGGTCGAGCCGGCGAAGCCGACCACGGTCAGCGGCATCAGCAGCAGCGACGAGGCGAAGATCGGCGGGATCACGCCCGAGGGGTTGAGCTTGAGCGGCAGGTGGGTCGACTCGCCGCCGAACATGCGGTTGCCGACCTGGCGCTTGGGGTACTGGACGATCAGGCGACGCTGCGCGCGCTCCATGAAGACGATGAAGGCGATGACGCCGACCGCCATGGCCAGGAACAGGATCAGCACCGGCCAGGAGATCTCGCCGACCCGGCTGAGCTCGAACAGCTGGGCGATGGCGATCGGCAGGCGCGCGACGATGCCGGCGAAGATGATCAGCGAGATGCCGTTGCCGACGCCGCGCTGGGTGATCTGCTCGCCCAGCCACATCAGGAAGATCGTGCCGCCGGTCAGGGTGATGACCGTCTCGACCCGGAAGAACAGGCCCGGGTTGACCACCGCCGACATGCCGCCCGAGGTGTTCATGCCCTCGAGGCCGATGGCGATGCCGTAGGCCTGGAACAGCGCCAGCACCACCGTGCCGTAGCGGGTGTACTGGTTGATCTTCTTGCGGCCCGATTCGCCTTCCTTCTTGAGCTGCTCCAGGGTCGGCGAGACCGCGGTCAGCAGCTGCATGATGATGGCGGCCGAGATGTACGGCATGATCGACAGGGCGAAGATCGTCATGCGCCGCAAGCTGCCGCCCGAGAACATGTCGAACACGTCCAGGATGCCGCCGGCCTGGCTGTGGAAGATGTCCTGCAGGACCTGGGCGTCGATGCCCGGCACCGGGATGTAGCTGCCCAGGCGGTAGACGATCAGGGCGCCCAGGGTGAACCAGATCCGCTGCTTGAGCTCCGTCGCCTTGGCGATGGCACCGAAGTTGAAGTTCGCGGCAAGCTGCTCGGCGGCTGAGGCCATGGCCGCCTCCTCCCGTCCGACGGAGCCGAACGCGCACTGCGTCGGCTGCTATGTCGATTGGTCTTCCCGCACGCCGTGGCGCCCCTCCGAAAGCGGGGACCCGGGCTGGTGATGACGAGAAGCCGCTCTCCCACGCGCAACACCCGAGGGGGCTCGCGCGGGATCGTCGTCGTTCAGACGAGAACTGCGGCGTGAATCGGGGGACGCAGGTGCGGAGCGGCAATCCGTCCGACGACCTCGTCCGAAGCGGCACCGATCCGCCAGGCATGCGGCCGAACGGCGGGCAAGGCATAAGCCCCGGCCACGGCGAAGACACTGCAGCCAGCGTGCAGGAGGCACCCTGCCCGGTCGACGTGAAGCGCGGCTTTTCCAGGGACGCCCGCTGCAGAGAATGCCGCGATCGAGCTTGCCTGTGACGCAACCTCGGCGGTCACTGCACGCTCCGGCTGCGCCAGGCCGATCTGCAGGGCCAGGAGCGCCGTGAACGCGACCGCCCGGCACAACGAGCGCCGCGCCGGCCGCAGCCGCCGCGACGCCAGGCAAAGGGAGGTGAAAAGCCGGGCGACTGCCCGCATCCGCCGTACCTCGTCCGGATCACCGCTCGGATTCATGATGGTGCCGGCAGGTCGATTTCTCAAGTCGTCGCCCTTCCGGCACCGGTCGCGCTGACATCGACTGAAAGAAACACCCTTGCTGCCTTCGCCGAATCATCCGTCGCCGGCCTCCGGCCGACCGCTTCCTGCCCGCTCCTTCGCTGCGGCCTGCTGCACCAGCACGATGCCCGCCAGGACCAGGACGGCTCCAGCGGCCTGGGCCCAGAGCAATCGCTCACCGAACAGGCCAGCGCCGATCCCCAGGCCGAGGAGCGGCACCAGGAACGTGAAGGCGTTGGCCCGGTTGAGCTCGACACGCTCGAGGGCCGAGAACCAGAGCCAGAAGGCGAGGGACGACCCCAAGAGCGAAAGCGCCAGGAGGACGACAAGGAAATCGCTCGACCACGTCAGCGACGTGAGGTCTTCGGTCAGCATCGAGCCAAGCGCCAGGGGGACCGCGCCGACCAGCAGCTGCGCCCCCATCGCCATGATCGCGTCGACTTGGCCGGCGAGGCGCTTGATCGCAACGTTGCCGATGGAGACGCCCACCGCGGCGAGGGCCACGTAGGCGACGCCAAGGCGGTAGCCCCTGACGTCGCCCGCGACGAGACCTGGCCATGCGATCGCGGCGATCCCTGCCATCCCGACGACCAGGCCGGCCTTTCCGGTCGCCGTCAGCCGTTCGCCCAGGAAGGCGTGGGCGAGGACCGCGGCAACGATCGGCTGCGCGTTGGCGATGACGGTCGCAAGCCCCGGCGAGACGAACTCGGCGGCATGGAACATGCCGAGGAATCCGAGGCTCGTGGCGCCGAATCCTGCCAGCGCGATCAGCGCCCAGCTCCGCGCGCCCCGCGGGACCGGACGCCGGAGCAGGGCGCCGAGCGTCAGCAGACCGAGGCCGGCGAGCGTCGCACGCAGCGTCGCGAAGGCGAGGTGCGGAGCCAGCCCCAAGCCTATCGTGATGAGGGGAAAGCAGGACGCCCAGAGGATCATGACGGCCAGCAGGCGCAGCACGGTCCCCGCCGTCATGGCTTGAGCCCCACGCGCACGTCGCGGTCGTCACATGCGGTCTGTGATCGGATCGCATCCGCCGCTAGCTTGGCTGCAGGTGCTGCTCGGTCCCGCGGCCGCCCGGGGCGGAGGAGGAGGATGCTGCCGGATCGATATGTCTGGTTCGCATGGGCGAGCGCGTTCCTCGTGCCGTGGCTGTTGGCGTACGTGGCCTTGCCGCGCCACCGGAAGGCCATGCTCTGGGCGAGCCTGTTCACCACGCCCTTCGGCCTGACCGAGCCCCTGTTCGTGCCCGCGTACTGGAATCCGCCGAGCCTCTTCGACCTGGCGCGCACCACCGGCTTCGACATCGAAAGTCTCGTCTTCTGCTTCGGAATCGGTGGCATCGGCACGGTCCTCTACAACATCCTGACCGGTCAGACGCTCGAGGAGATGCCACCGCTCCAGCGACGCTTGCCGCCGCACAGGCTGCACCGCTGGGCGCTGGCGGCCCCCTTCCTGGCGTTTCCTGTCCTCTATCCCTGGCCGTGGAACCCGATCTATCCGTCGATCGT
Organism: Tistlia consotensis USBA 355; assembly: GCF_900177295.1. Taxonomy (GTDB): domain Bacteria; phylum Pseudomonadota; class Alphaproteobacteria; order Kiloniellales; family DSM-21159; genus Tistlia; species Tistlia consotensis. The sequence goes on along the minus strand of NZ_FWZX01000009.1, from coordinate 133,166 downwards.
CGCCATGGCCCTCGGCGCGATCGCAGCGATGCTCTGCCGGCGTGACCTGGTCCGGAAGACCTGGGTCGGCGCGCTGCTCTTCCTCGCGTACTACGCTCTGTTCCTGCTCGGACTCGAATGGACGGCGCCCGGCTACATCGAAAGCGTATGGAATCTCGCAGCGTTGTGGGGACTGACCGTCGCCGGCATCCCGATCGAGGAACTGTTGTTCGCCGCCGCCTTCGGAGCCTATTGGGCCGGCGTCTACGACCACGTCACCTGGCACTCCTTCCCGTCGGGGGTGTAGGCATCTCCGCGGCCCGTCTATGGTGGTTGCTCCACTGCAACGTCTCGGTAGAGCCGCTCGATATCCTCCTTGCAGGCCAGCTCGGTTCCGGGCGTGAGGAGGGCCGCGGTCCCCGCCGCCACCGCATAGCGAAAGGCGTCATCGAGAGCGTCGCTTGCGGAGAGACGCCAGACCATGGCCGCCAGGAAACTGTCTCCCGCGCCGACGGCGCTGACGATCTTCACGGGAATGGCCGCGGCTCTGAGACAGCCCTCCCGGCTCGCCAGCAAAGCCCCCCGGTCTCCGAGCGACAGCGCGACGATCTGGGCCCTGCCGGAGTCGACCAGCCGTCTGGCTGCGGCCGTGCAGTCGGCTTCCCGGGCGAGCGGCGAGCCTGTCAGCTCCTCGAGCTCGCGCTGATTGGGTTTGACGAGGTAGACGCCCGCCTCGAGCGCGGCGGCCAGAGCCGGCCCGGAGCTGTCGACGACCAGGCGGCTGCCCGCCGAAGCGGCGACGTGCGCCAGCCTTGCGTAGAAGTCCTGCGGCGCCCCTGGCGGCAGGCTCCCGCTGGCCACGATGTAGTCCGGCGGCTCGGCGAGCGCGGATACCCGGTCGAGGCACTCCTGCCACTCCTCGGGGGCGAGCTCGGCTCCGGGCAGAACGAAGCGGTACTGGTCGCCGCTGGCTCGATCGGCGACCGTGAAGCTCTCGCGGGTGTCGGCGGCAATGTCGACGGGCATGCTCACAATGCCCTCGCGGTCCAGCAGACGATGAAGCAGAAGCCCGGGCGAGCCGCCAGCCGGAAAGAGCGCGCTGCAGTGTCCGCCCAGGCGCTTGAGGACGCGCGCGACGTTGACCCCGCCGCCGCCCGGATCCCGGCGAACCGCCGTGCACCTCAGCTTGCGGACCGGAACGACGCTGTCGGTGGCCGCCGAGAGATCGATCGACGGACTCATGGTGACGGTAAGGACGCTCCTCATTCAGACGGCTCCGTGGTCGCGCGGCCGGTCATCGCTGATTGCCTTCCCGATTCGGGATCCTGCCCCAGAAGCGTTCGAGCGGCTCCCGCCAGGCGTCGCGGGCGGTTCCCGTGGAGGAGCGCCTCTCGACGCGCGGCGCGCTGTCGAACAGCGACGACGGCACGTCGAGCACGAAGGTCTCGTGGTCCTCGGTCGCGCGCAGATCCTGCCAGCGCACGGCAACGAGGTCGGCGCCGATGCCCAGAAAGCCGCCGCGCGCGACCAGCACGAACGCGACGCGCCCGTCGGCCGGATCGAGAACCACATCGGTGATCTCACCCAGCCGCTCATCCTGCCGGTTCCGGAGGTCGGCGCCGATCAGGACGCCGACCGGGAGCGGTGCGCTCATCGCCGAGACCGGGTGGGAACGCGCGAGATGGGCGTGCCGCCAGCGCGACCGTTCTTCTGCAATCGCCGGCCGGCCCTCGATGGCCTGCTGGTGTCGGCGAAACAGGCTCCGCATGTCATCGAGCACGGCTTGACACCGCGCCTCGCTGCCCTCCATCGCCAATGCGTAGGCTGCGCTTCGCAAGGCGCGGATCCGATGCCGGGGCGTGCCGGTCGAGTCGAAGTAGCCAGGAGGCACGAAGGGGCTGTCGCTGTCGGGCCCCAGCACGCCGAACCCGGCCTCGTGGAGGCTCCTGTCGAACCGATCGAGGTCGCGCAGGCACCGCTCCGCGGCGACGCCCTGGTAGCGGGGCGGCAGCATCTCGCGCTCGGCAGCCATGGCCGGCGCCGACACCAGGCACGCCGTCGCCGCGAAGACGGCAAGCGATCGTGAAATCCGGCTCAGAGCGCGGACGGCGCCGGTCGCCTCGATCCGGGTCCTGCGTCGTTCTTCCGCCATCAGGCCCTCCTCGCTGCGCCGACCCGCGTTCGACCGGTCTGCGAGACGCGCCCTGCGGTCAGGCCTGAGCGGCCTCGGCTCCTCTTGCCGGGCTTCCTGCCGAGCTTCTCGCCGGCAAGCGGCCTCGCGGCGACGCCGGAGGCCCAGGCACGGTCACAGAGTCACTCTCCTTCGGCCATCACCCTTTCGCGGGCCGCGGTGTTCGGTTCCGGCCTGTAGCCCTCGTCGACGCGGCGACAGGAGAATTTCAGCACGTCTCCTGCCTTGAAGGCGTGCAGCCGATTGCGGACGCCGATATGACCGGGCCCCGCCCATCCGTCAGGAGCCGAGACCGTGAGCTCCTCGCAGCCGATCTGCAGATGCAGCCAGTGGCCGCGGTAGAGGAGCTTCATGCACATGCCCTGGAGCTCTTTCGGGAGGCAAGGGCTGATCCAGAGCGCGTCGTCGCGGAATTCGAGCGCCGTCTGCCCCCGCAGGACGAGGTCGACGGAGCCGGCCATGGCACCGAGATGGACGCCTTCCGCCGTGGTGCCGCCCTGGATGTCGGCGAGGTCGCTGTCCAGGGCCTCCGCGAGCAGCGACCACGAGCGGGCCCGGTCGCCGCGGGCCAGGACCCAGGAGTGGACGACCCGGCTCAACGTCGAGCCGTTCGACGTGCGTTTGACATAGTAGTCGATGCACTTGGCGATCGAGTCCGGCTCGAAGGGATAGCCGAGTCGCTCGAACAGCGCGCGCAGCTCCTCGTGGGAGAACAGGTAGAACAGCATCAGGACGTCGGCCTGCTTCGACGCCCGGTAGCGGTTGACGCTGTCGCCCTCGGCTTCGAGGATCCGGTCGAGCCTCTGGATGTCGCCGTACCTCTGCCGATAGCCCTCCCAGTCGAGCTCCTGCAGCCGGTCGTACCCTTCGAACTGGGCGATGATGCCACCGTCGAGGAAGACGGCACGCATCCGCCGGCTGATGCGATCCCAGAGCGCGATCTCGTCCGCGCCGAGCCCGAGAAGGCCGTCCAGCTCGCGACGACGCTCGGCGCCGACGAGCTCCAGCACGTCCCCGGCGCGGCAGAGCAGCCAGGCCGCCATCACGTTGGTATAGGCGTTGTTGTCGAGCCCCGGCTCATCCCGCCAGGGGTAGCCGTCGTGGAACTCGTCCGGACCCATGACGCCGCGGATATCGTATCGGTCGGCCTCGTCGTCGTAGGAGGCGATGCTCGCCCAGAAACGGGCGATCTCGATGAGCATCTCCGCGCCGTAGCCGGACAGGAAATCCCGGTCGCCGGTCGTCTGCCAGTAGCGCCACACGTTGTATCCGATGGCCGCGCTGACATGGCGTTGCAGGTGCGTGTTGTCCGCCGTCCAGCGGCCGGAGCGCGGGTTGAGGTGCAGCGTCTGGCTCTCTTCGCGGCCGCTCGAGCCGCTCTGCCAGGGATACATGGCGCCCCGGTAGCCGGCCTCGCCTGCCAGCCGCCGTGCCGCAGGCAGCCGGCGGTAGCGGTAGAGCAGCAGCGCGCGGCTGACCCGAGGAAGGTGGAAGTTCAGGAAAGGCAGGATGAACAGCTCGTCCCAGAAGACATGACCGCGGTAGGCCTCGCCGTGGAGACCGCGCGCAGGCACCCCGACATCGAGATCGACCGTGTTCGGAGAAACCGTCTGCAGAAGATGGAAGATGTCGAGACGGAGGGCCGTCTGCGTGGGAGCATGGTTCTCCAAGGCTACGTCGCAACGCTCCCAGAGGGAACGCCATGCCTGGACGTGGGAGGCCAGAAGCTCGTCGAAGCGCCCGGCCTTCCCGACGGCCTGGACCGCCGCTTCGCGCGGCTCGGAGACGGCGCGATCCCTGGCGGTGTAGAGGGCCACGACCTTCTCGACGGCGACAGCCCGGCACTCGGTCACGGCGAAAACGAAGTGCTGTCCCGCCATGCCCTCTTCATCCTCGGCATGCCGCGTGACGGAGACCAGGTCGGCACCGTCGAAGACGCGCGTCACGGCCGCCTCGGCGATCCGGAGCCGGGACTGGTTCGTCTCGGCGACGAGGAAGATGCCGTCGTCGCCGAAGGCGGATCGCTCCAGGGTCGTGAGGTGCCGGCTGCCGAGCTGCCGATAGCGTTCGACGCCGGCGTTGGTCACTCTCGCGTCGAGCGCGGAACGCACCTCCAGACGGCCCGACCAGTTCTCCGGCCGCAACACGACCTTGATCGCCGCCAGGTGCGGCAACCCCATGTGCACGATCCGGCGACTGACGAGCGAGGTCTCCCGGCCCTCGGCGTCGCGGAGCAGCAGGCGCCGCTCTAGCAGCCCCTGCCGGAGATCGAGCTCCTGACGGAAGTCGAGCAGCTCCATGTGCGGCAGGTCGAGCCAGTCGCCGCCCTCCGGGCGAAAGGCGAGCGGCAGCCAGTTGGGCAGATTGACGAGATCCTCGTTCTCGACCGTCCGGCCTGCGATCTCGGTCGCGAGGCGATTATAGCCGCCGGCGAGGTAGGTGCCGGGATAGTGAATGCCGTCGGCGTCGGCCCCCTCCGCAGCCCCTCGCGTCGCGAAGTAGCCGTTGCCGAGCGTGCAGAGCGCCTCGCGCAGCCGCTCCTGCGACGGTTCGAAGCCGTCGTAGACGAGATTCCAGCCGGCCTCAGCCATGGCCACCGGACTCCAGCGTGGTCGCGAGCCGGTCGAGGAAGCGGCCGACGTCGGCGGGCCTGTCGAGAACGTAGCGCGCGGCACTCTCGCGTGCGGGGCAGCCGACCAGGATGCCGATACCCTTCGCTTCCAGCACCGCGAAGGCATCCTCGTCGGTATCATCGTCGCCGAGGTAGAACGGCAGGACTCCGTCCCGCTCCAGCCCGAGCGCCCGGAGCAGCCAGAGCACGGCCCTGCCCTTGTCCCAGTCGAGCCGCGGGCGCAGCTCGAAGACCTTCTTGCCGAAGGTCTTGCGCAGCTCCGGCATTTCTTCGAGAAGGTGGTCGACGGTCGCCTCGACCATCAGCACCTGCCCGGATGCGACCTGCCGGTAGTGCACGGCAACCCCGAAGCGCTTGGGCTCGACGAGGGCTCCCGCGATGGGAGCCAAGTCTTTCTGGAGAAGGGCGGCCGCGCGCTGAACAACGCCGGCGAAGGCCGCTCCTTCCTCATGCTGGATGCGCAGGCCTTCGGGGCCGGCAATGTCGAAGCCGTGGCTGCCGGCGTAGATGAGGCTGTCGATCCCGACGAGATGCTCCACGTCGGCGCGGTCGCGGCCGCTGACGACGGCGACCGTGCAGAACCTCGTAAGGCGCTCGACGATGCCCTTCATCCGTTGCGAGAGCACCGCCAGCTCGGGCCGCTCGACGATCGGCGTCAAGGTTCCGTCGTAGTCGAGGAAGACGGCCGCTCGCCTGGCATCGAGCTGGCTCTCGATCTCGGCGTAGCACTCCAGTGCGCGCGGTATGAGGTGCAGGGCGCGACATGCAGCCTGAGGACGGAGACGGATGTGCAGGTCCGCGACGTCGCTCACCACCATGTCCGCGCCGTTCGCCCTGAGCTCGGAGGCCTGCTGGTGTCGGTCGATTCCGATCACCAGACCGAAGCCGCCGGCCCTGCCCGCCTGCACGCCGCTGATCGCGTCTTCGAAGACGAGACCGCGATCGGGCTGCACGTCGAGCAGCTCGGCCGCCTTCAGGAACAGGTCGGGCGCCGGCTTGCCCTTCAGGCCGAGGCGGGCGATGTCGTTGCCGTCGATGCAGACATCGAAGAGGTCCGAGAGCCCGGCGACCTCGAGTATGAGTCGGGCATTGCGGCTGGACGAAACCAGCGCCGTGCCGATCCGCCGGTTGCGCAGGCGGCGGACGAGGTCGACCGTGCTGTCGAATGATTCGACGCCCTCCTTCTCCAGCGTCTCGCGGAAATACCGGTTCTTGCGGTTTCCGAGCCCGGAGACCGTCTCCCGATCGGGCGGGTCGGAGGGATCGCCTCTCTCCGGGACGATGCCGCGCGACTTGAGGAAGCTCTCGACCCCGTCGTATCGCGGCTTGCCGTCGAGATAGCGTGCGTAGTCGCCTTCTATGTCGAACGGGCGGAAGACCTCCCCGCTTCTCTCCGCCCGCTCGCGCAGGTATTCGTCGAAGAGCCGTTTCCAGCTTGCCGCATGGACCCGGGCGGTGCGCGTGACCACCCCGTCGAGATCGAAGATCGCCGCGTCGAAGTCCCCGGCCTGCAGTCCTGCATCGCCGCACGCCCCGCACCGTTCAGGACCGGCCGGCGCCGGCCGCTTGTCGGCGAACGGAAAGGGTGCGTTCGCTCCTGTTTCAGGATCTCTGGTCGAACGAGCCCGGGTCGAGGGTTCCGGCATCAGGCCTGACCCGCCCGGGCTGCCGTGCGGGGCTCCGTCTCGGCCTCGGCGACGTGGCGCTTGACGGCGACGAAGCTGTCCGGGCTCACCGACATGGAATCGATGCCGCACTGGACCAGGAACTCGGCGAATTCCGGGTGGTCGCTCGGCGCCTGGCCGCACAGGCCGACCTTGGCGCCGGCCTTGTGCGCCTCGGCGATCACCGAGCGGATCATCCACTTGACCGCCGGATCCTGCTCGTCGAACAGCTCGGCGAGGGCCTCCGAATCGCGGTCGACGCCGAGGGTCAGCTGGGTCAGGTCGTTGCTGCCGATCGAGAAGCCGTCGAAGCGCTCGGCGAAGGACCCGGCCAGGATCACGTTCGAGGGGATCTCGCACATCACGTAGACCTGCAGGCCATCCTCGCCGCGCCTGAGGCCGTTCTCGGCCATCACTTCCAGCACGCGGTCGGCCTCCTTGGTCGAACGGCAGAAGGGGATCATGACGATCAGGTTCTTCAGGCCGATCTCCTGCCGGACGCGCCGGATCGCCCGGCACTCCAGGGCGAAGCCCTCGCGGTAGCGCGGCGAGTAGTAGCGCGAGGCGCCGCGGAACCCGAGCATCGGGTTCTCCTCCTTCGGCTCGAACTGCGCGCCGCCGACCAGGTTGGCGTACTCGTTGGTCTTGAAGTCGCTCATCCGCACGATGACCGGCGCCGGGTGCTGCGCGGCGGCGATGCGGGCGAGCGCCCGGGCCAGGCGCTCGACGAAATAGTCGGTGCGGTCCGCGTAGCCGGCGGTCAGGGCGTCGATCTCTTCGCGCGCCTGCGGGTCCGAGAGCTCGTCGTAGCGGACCAGGGCCATCGGATGGACCTTGATCTGGTTGTTGATCACGAACTCCATGCGCGCCAGGCCGACGCCGTCGCTCGGCAGCCGCCACCAGCGGAAGGCCGCGGCCGGGTTGGCGAGGTTGAGCATGACCTTGGTCCGGGTCGCCGGGATCGCCTGGAGGTCCAGGGCCTCGGCCTCGAACTCGGCGGTGCCCTCGTAGACGAAGCCCTCGTCGCCCTCGGCGCAGGACACCGTGACCTCCTGCTCGTCGTGCAGCACCCGGGTCGCGTCGCCGGTGCCGACCACCGCCGGCAGGCCGAGCTCGCGGCTGACGATCGCGGCGTGCGAGGTGCGGCCGCCGTGGTCGGTGACGATCGCGGCGGCGCGCTTCATGATCGGCACCCAGTCGGGATCGGTGGTCGCGGTGACCAGCACCGAGCCGTCGACGAAGCGGTCGATGTCGCGGGCGCTCTCGAGGACGCAGACCCGGCCGGCGACCACGGCGTCGCCGATCGAGAGGCCGGTTGCGAGCCGTTTGCCCTTGCGGCCGATCCGGTAGGTCCTGAGCGCGCTGGCCTCGCGGCGCGACTGCACGGTCTCCGGCCGGGCCTGGACGATGAACAGCGCGCCGCTGTCGCCGTCCTTGGCCCATTCCATGTCCATCGCGCAGCCGTAGTGTGCCTCGATCGTGCAGGCCCAGCGCGACAGCGTCAGGATCTCGGCGTCCTCCAGCACGAAGGCGGCGCGCTCGGCCTTCGAGGTCGGCACGTTCTTCGTCGGATGGCCGGCGTCGTTGGTGTAGACCATCTTCTGCGCCTTGCCGCCGCGCTTCTTCTCGATGATCGGCGTCAGCGAGCCGTCGGACAGCAGCGGCTTGAAGACCTCGTACTCGTCCGGGTCGACGGCGCCCTGCACGACGTTCTCGCCGAGGCCCCAGGCGGCGTTGATCAGCACGACCCGGTCGAAGCCGGTCTCGGTGTCGATCGAGAACATCACGCCGGCGCCGCCCAGGTCGGAGCGCACCATCACCTGGACGCCGACCGAGAGCGCGACCTTCATGTGGTCGAAGCCCTTGGCCTGGCGGTAGCTGATCGCCCGGTCGGTGAACAGCGAGGCGTAGCAGCGCCGGCAGGCCTCGAGCAGGGCGCGTTCGCCGCGGATGTTGAGATAGGTCTCCTGCTGGCCGGCGAAGCTGGCGTCGGGCAGGTCCTCGGCGGTCGCGCTGGAGCGCACGGCGACGTCGGCGTCGTCGCGGCCGATCCGGTGGCAGAGCTCGCGATAGGCTGCGCGGATCGCTTCCGCCAGTTCCTCCGGCCAGTCGCCGCGCAGGAACGCCCGGCGGACCGCCTGGCCGGCCTCCAGCTCGGCAAGGGCCTCGGCGATCCGCCGCTCCAGGCCGTTGGCGGCGACGAAGCGGCGATAGGCGTCGGCGCTGGTCGCGAAGCCGGGCGGCACCTTGACGCCCTTGGCGCCCAGCTCGCCGACCATCTCGCCGAGCGAGGCGTTCTTGCCGCCGACCCGCGGCACGTCGTGGCGGCGCAGCGCCTCGAACCCGATGACGTAAGTGCTGTCAGCCATGACGATGCAATCTCTCGCAGACTTCCGCCGGCGAAGACCCGGGATCGCGCCTGCGCAGGCTCACTCCCGAGGCCAGCATGAAAGCCGAGCTTTGGGGGCCGTTCCCGACGTCCGCCGATCATTGTGCCGATGCGAGACTATCGGCCCATAGGGGCAAGTCTTTGATCTCGGTTAAGCGCCCTGCAGCGCCAAAGGGCAAGGCCTCGCCGCGGCGCAATTCGAACGGCTGACGCCCGGTAGCCCAGCGCTGGAGCGGCAGTCCGCGGCGCTCCCCGGTTGCCGCTCCCGACAGGGAATTTCTCGATGATCCGACGCCGGCTCAGGGGGCGATCGTGCCGTTCCGGACGTAGGCCTCCTGGTAGCGGAAGACGATCTCGGGATCGGCGAGCAGCAGTCCATCGGACTTGCCGCCGTAGTGCAGGCGCGACAGCAGGTCCTTGATCAGGTTCAAGCGGGCCAGGCGCTTGTCGTCGGCACGCACCACGGTCCAAGGCGTCACGGCGTTGTGCGTGCGTGCGAACATTTCGTTTCGCGCCAGGCCGTAGTCGTCCCAGCGCTTGACCGCCTCCGCGTCGATGGGACTCACCTTCCATTGCTTGAGCGGGTCCCTGCGGCGGTCCTTCAGCCGCTTCTCCTGTTCGTGCCGGCTGATGTCGAGGTAGTACTTGAGGACCTTGGTGCCCGAACGGACGAGCATCTGCTCGAAGTCGACCACGGTCTCCATGAACTCCTCGTATTCCGCATCGGAGCAGAAGCCCATCACGCGCTCGACGCCGGCTCGGTTGTACCAGCTACGATTGAACAGAACGAACTCCTGAGCTGCCGGCAGATGCGGCACGTAGCGCTGGAAGTACCATGCCGTGCGGTCCCGGTCGGACGGCTTGCCCAGGGCCACGACGCGGGTCTCGCGCGGGCTCAGATGCTGGACGATCCGCTTGATGACTCCGTCCTTGCCGGCGGTGTCGCGGCCTTCGAGCAGCACCAGGATCTTGTCGTCGCAGCGGATGAAATGCTTCTGGAGCTTGACGAGCTCGACCTGCAGCGCGTGCAGGGTGTCCCGGTACGCGTCCCTCTCGGTGCCGTCGGGATCCGCTCGACCGGCGCTCTTCCGATGCTTCTTGGTCATGCCGCCTTGCGCTCGGGGTTCAGGGCTATACGGGCTCCCGTCTGCGGGGACCCGCGGCGGCCCGGCATTGCTCGAGCACATGTCCCGGGCCGCCAACAACGGCCCAAGCGCCGACGCCGAACCTGTCGGCGAGCCCGAAGCAGCAGCACCGAGACGAGCAGCCCGCTTGTCGCAATGCCGAACGGGCGCCGGAACCCGGATCCCAGGCGTGCCGGTTGTGCGGCGTCAGAGGTAACGGGGATCGGCGCTTCCATTTGCGTGTCCCTGCAAGTGCACGACGTAGCCGTCCCGACGGCTTGCGGTCATCCGCCCGAGCAGCGGACGGTCGCTCGGCACCGCGGCACCACACGACCACCCGTCGGACGGGTCGCCGTCGTTCGGCTCCGCCGACGGACCCGGTGCCGCACTCCCTCGATTCGAGCGGGCACGGCTCGCGAGAAGGGCTCCGAGAAAATCGTCCCGCCAGCGATGCACGTCGTTGTCCCGAAGCTCCGCGATCATCGCCGACCAGCGCTCGCGGCGCTCGTCGAGCGACATGTCGAGCGCCTGCCGCATGGCGCCGGCCATGCTGCCTATGTCGTAGGGGTTCACCAGGAGGGCGCCGCGAAGCCGCTCGGCGGCCCCGGCGAAATGCGAGAGCACAAGAACACCGGGGTCGTCGGAACGCTGGGCCGCGACGTACTCCTTGGCGACCAGGTTCATGCCGTCGCGCAATGGCGTCACCAGGCCGATCCGGCTGAGACGATAGAGGGCTGCGAGGCGGGTCTGGCTGAACGCCCGGTTCAGGTAGCGGACCGGTGTCCAGTCGATCGTGGCATGGCGGGCGTTGATCCTTCCGGAAAGCGATTCGAGCCTGTCCTTCAGGTCGTGGTACTCGGGGATTCCCTCGCGCGACGGGGCGGCGATCTGAAGCAGGGAGGCCCGTTGGCGCCGGGCGGGCCGAGCCTCCAGCATCCGCTCGAAGGCCAGCAGGCGGTGCTCGAGCCCCTTGGTGTAGTCCAGGCGGTCGACGCCGATCATGCCGAGCTGGCCGCCGAGGCAGCCGCTCAGGCGAGCACGGAGCTGGCCAGCCTCTTTCGATGCCGCCAGTTCCGTGAATCGCCGCGTGTCGATCCCGATCGGAAAGGCGTCCGCCACGAAGCGCCTGCCCGGCACCTGGACGGAGCCGTCGTCCGACACCGTCCCGCCGAGATGTCGGACGACGAACTCCCGGAAGTTGCGCAGGTCGTTCTGTGTCTGAAAGCCGACCAGATCGAAGGCCGTGAGCGCCCGGACGATCTGCCGGCTGCGCGGCAAGACGAGCAGCGTATCGGGAGCGGGAAACGGGACATGAAGGAAGAAGCCCGCCGCCGTCCCGACGCCCAGACGGCGCAGTTCCTCGCCCAGCAGCAGGAAGTGGTAGTCGTGGACCCAGATGACGTCCGCGCCGGCGGCGCGGGCCGCGAGCTGTTTCGCGAAGCGGGCATTGACGCCCCGGTAGATCGCGAATTCCTGCGGATCAAACCGCACGAGATCCATCCGGCCGTGCAGCAGCGGCCAGAGCACGCGATTGGCGAAGCCTTGGTAGTAGCCGGCGTGCTCCTGCTCCGAAAGCGCGAGAGAGACGATCTCGTATGGCGTCGACTGCCGGAGACGGACGCCGTCGTCGGGCTCTGAAGAAACGGTTCCGTTCCAGCCGAGCCACATCCCTCCCGACTCCGCCAGGGCAGCGCTCAAGGCGACCGCGAGGCCACCGGCCGACGCCGCCTGCCGATCGAGGGAGGGAAGGCGGTTCGAGACGATGGCGATGCGCGTCATGACCATACCTTCGATTGGGGCGAGCCGATCCGGCACGCGCGTGCGACGTCCCGGATCGGCCAGGGGGTCACGAGATTCGAGACCGATCTGCTTCGTCGCGGCGATCGTGCCACCCGACCTGGTGGATTTCTTTGATGGCGGTTAAATGCCTAGCGGAATGACGTCGACGCGGGTCGCCCGGCCCGTCGTCGCGCCGCAGCGCCGACCTACGCCTCAGGCAGATCGCAGAAGCACTGAACGAGCTCGTCGACGGAGCACCTGCCCGATCCCATGCGCACGTCGATGCCCCAGGCCCTCAGCCTGGCCACCTCAGGTGGGGCGATGAAGCCGCAGACCAGCCCGTCGACGCCGCTGGCCAGGATCACGTCGCACAGGGTAGCCGGCGTGCGAAGCGGGTTCTGATGGAACTCTCGCGCGCCGGATTCGGTGTCGGTCACGACGATCCCGTCGCACTTGCCGAAGAAGGGACAAGGTGCCGGGCCTGAGCCGGCCCCCATGACGGTGACCGCGATGCGCAACCCGGAACGGGATTCGAGCGTCTTATGTGTCATCAGCCGTCAGCCCCGCCGAAGTATCGGGATGCCTTCGCCCCGAGGAGAATCACCATAGGACACATTCGAAATGACGAAACTATAAACTCGGTCAAACATAGGAGCCGACGCCTGGCGCGGACGTAGCTCCTGAACCACTCGGCGACTGGCACGGCTTCTCCACGACACGGCTTCCGCTTCGTCGCCCAGCAGCCACCGAGCGATTTCGACCAGTCGGGATTGGCGCCGTCCCCAAGAGGGCTTGACATGTGTCAATGAGGACGAAGCGAGAGGCGACTACTAGATTCATTGGTCCAGTCCGACATCGACGTGGCATCTGCCCATGTCGCCGGGAGGACGAGGAATACGGATCGGGACGCGCATGCTGCGACTGCTGGTAACTCTGGCCCTCGTCATGGCTTTCGCGCTCGGGCAGGGCGGAAGCTGGAGCGTCGCAGATATAGCCCAAGCCGGCAGCCAAACCGTCCTGGTCGAACTGCCGCACGCCGCCGGGACCTGCGACCGGGGTGGCGACCTCGAGAAGATGGCCTTGGAGGGCTGTCACCACGCCGCACATGCTCAGCCCCTTCTCCCGAGAGCGAACATGGGCTCGTCCGGTCTGAACGGACGCTCGGAGAGGCGCCCGGTGCAGAACGAGCATGGCGTGCGTGCTCGCATTCTCGAGCGCGATCCGCCGATACCGAGATCTCTCGTCTGAACGACGGGAGGCGGCGGACCGGCGGAACAGCCAAAGGACCCCGCCGCTGCCTGCGAGATGGACCGGGTCGGGACCGTGCGCCGTGCACTGTCGCCGAGTTGGATGACTCGAAGCCCGGACCCTGCAGGCAAGACGCGAGGTCGGACATAAGAGATCGTTCGACCGCTAGGCAACGACTTGGTTCGCCGGCTGCTCGCATTGCCCACATCCATGCCAGGCGGACCTTCGATCGCGAAGAGGAGCGGTGTCTTGATCAGGCATGCTCAAGAAACAGAGGTCATTGGCGATACCTGTACGTCGTGCGGGTGCCGTGCTTTCGGTCTCTGCTCGAACAATCGGCAAGGAATCCTCCAGGCAATGGCCGACCACAAGTCCTGCGACAGGCGGGCAAAGAGCGGCCAGGACCTGTTCAGCGCCGGCGAACCCTGCGACGCCATATTCAACCTCGTCGAGGGCTGGGCGTTCCACTATCAGCTCCTGGCGGACGGCCGGCGGCAGATCCTCGACTTCGCCCTGCCGGGCGCGGTCCTCGGCTTCGACGGCCTGTCCGGAGCGGCCATGACCTACGGCGTGCAAGCGCTGACCGACGCCGTATTCTGCGTCGTTCCGCGCAGGGCTCTGGGGCCGCTGTCGAGACGTCATCCGGGAATCGGTTTGCATCTCGCTTCGTCGATAGCCCGTGATCGGGATGCTGCTTTCGCCCGCCTCACCAGCATCGGACGACAATCGGCACGCGAGCGCGTCGCGCACCTGATGCTCGAGCTCTTCGTGCGCCGACGGTCGCAATGGCCCGGCCATCGAATCGAGGAAATGCATCTCCCGTTGACGCAGGAGCACATCGGCGACGCGACCGGTCTCACCGGCGTCCACGTCAACAGGGTGCTGGCCGATCTCAAGAAGGACGGCATCCTCACGTTCAGCTACCGACGCCTAGTCATCCTGGATCCCGATCGCCTGGTAGACGTGGCGGAAGCCGATCCTGGGCTCGTGCAGTCGTGGATCCAGTATGGGGTCATCGAGCAGGAGCCAGGTGCCGAGACTCTGAACAGGGGTCTCGCTTCGACCGGTGTCGACGGCCCCCGGCAGGCGCAGGATGGATGCGTGGCACCGTTCACGGAAGTCCGCCGAGGAGCATCGGGAGCGGCGCATTTCGGCAGGTCTCAGGCACAACGTTCGGCCCATCCGGTGGTCCGGTTGGCGAACCAGCGATGCGCCTGCTGAGTCGGCCGGCATGAGCCGACAGCTCCGTCGTTGCGATCAGAGACGGCAGCGCCACCGTTGAGCGCTTTCGCTAAGAGGTCCGGACAGTGGCTGGCTTCAAGAAACCGGCGGACGATCCCGAACAGACTGCTCTGGCGGAGCTCACTCCGGCGGTCGTCCGCGGCCTCGCCGAGGCCCATGCCGACATTCGGCAGTTCCTCCGCCGGACCTTGCAGAACGAAGCGGATGCGGACGATGTCATGCAGGACTTCTACACGCGCGTCCTGCTCCGGTCCTCTCAACTGAAGCGCGAAGGCAGCGCCCGCGCGTGGCTGCGCCGCGTGCTGCGGAGCACTCTCAACGACCATCTGCGAAGGCAGGCCGCACGGCGGCGCGCGGAAGCGGATTTCGCGCGCAAGGAAGCGGCTCTGCCGCCTGTCGAGGCCGAGCTCGACAGCGTCGCGTGTCTGTGCCTGTACAAGGTGCTGCCGGCGCTGAAGCCGGAATACGCGGAAGTTCTGCGCCGGGTCGACCTGCAGGAACAGTCACGCGAAGCCGTCGCCGCCGCGATGGGGCTCACGCCCGGCAATCTCTCGGTGCGGCTTCATCGCGCTCGCCGGGCGCTTCGAGACGTCCTCGAGCTCACCTGCGAGACCTGCCCGATTCACGGCTACCTGGACTGCGGCTGCGAATACACGAAGCGCCTCAGATTCGCGCGGCGGCCGGAGAGAGGGACAGCACCGATGTAATCCTCCCTGCACCTCAACCGTCTCTTTCCCGGTGTGTTGCGCGAACGCAGCGCGCCGGCCGGCGGGAGCGTCCCGCCGGCCGTGGACGGTCATTGGGACTTCCCCGAGAGGTGGGTGCATGGCGAAAGGCGGCAATGATTCGAAGGACCCCCTGCCGGGTGGCGGATGGCAAGCGCCTTGGAAAGAGCTCTTCGAGGGATGCTCCTCCGAAGCCCTGAACATGATCGCCCGTGCCAAGTCCGATGGCCGAAAGGTCCGGGCCGGCCAGGAGATCTTCGGCCCGGGGCGACGGCCAGGAGGGGTCTGTCTCCTCGACGACGGATGGGTGTCTCTCTACAGCCTGCTGCCCGACGGCCGGCGCCAGATCCTGCATTTCGCGTTGCCCGGCGCAGTGCTCGATTTCGGCCCGGTCCTCCGCGCCAACGCGGCTTACGGTGCTCAGGCTTTGACCGACGCCGTCGTTTCCCTGTTGCCCCAGGAAGCCCTGGACGGGCTGTCTCGTTCCCATCCGGAGGTCGGTCTGAGGCTTGCCCAAGTGATGTCGTCCGATCGAAGCCTCTCCTACGATCATCTGACGAGTGTCGGGCGTCGTTCCGCGCGCGAGCGGGTGGCGCACCTGCTGCTCGAGCTGTTCGTGCGGGCCCGTGCACAGTGGCCCTGCCATCGGGTCGCCGAACTCAATCTGCCTCTGACCCAGGCCCATATCGGCGAGGCGACCGCGCTCACCGGCGTTCACGTCAACCGGGTGTTGCGCGAACTGCGGAACGACGGGATCGTCGGCTTTCACTATCGGCGCCTGACGATCCTGGACCCGGACCGGCTGATCGATGTCTCGGGAATCGATCCGCAGCTCGCAGTCGGCTGGGGGAAGCCTGACGCCATCGACGAGTGATGAGCACTACCGACGGGCACGCCACTTCAACCCGTCGAGTGAAGGGACGCCAATGACCGACGCACGCCACCATTGGGACGACACCTACGCGGCCAAGACGGATACCCAGACAAGCTGGTATCAGCCATTGCCGCGACGCTCGCTCGACCTGATCAGGGCGGCAGCGCCATCGCGGTCGGCAGGCATCATCGACGTCGGTGGAGGAACCTCTCGCCTCGTCGACGAGCTGCTTCGCGACGGCCGTTCCGACCTGACGGTCCTGGATATCTCCGAAATCGCGATCGCCCGCTCGCGGGCCCGGCTCCGAAGACGGGCAGACTCGGTCGCGTGGATCGTCGCCGACGTCACGCGGTGGCGGCCTCGGCGGACCTGGGACGTCTGGCACGACCGGGCGGTGTTCCACTTCCTGACGGATCGCGATGCGCAGGACGCCTACATCGCAGCACTCAAGCGCGGGACGCATGCCGGTTCGGCGGTGATCCTGGCGACCTTCGCGCCCACCGGCCCCGAAAGGTGCAGCGGCCTGCCGGTCCAGAGGTACAGCCCCGGGAGCCTGGCGGCCCGGCTGGGCGCCGACTTCGCGCTCGATTTCGAGGCTTCGGAGGCCCATCAGACTCCCTTCGGCACGACCCAGGATTTCTCCTATGCCGCATTCAGCCGTCGTTAGGTCGGCTTGCCTTCAGAGGCAAGGCCAGTGCCGCATGCTGCGCCGTGCTTCGTCCACAGACGAAGCACCTTGAAAGCCGAAGCGGCGGGTCGACCGGGGCGGAAATGCCGTCGAAGTCTGTGCGATCGGGGCGTGCGATCATGCGCGGGATCGGCCCGTCTGCTCCGGGCGGTGACGTCAAACGCTTCGGAGAACTTCGGGCAACGTACTCAGGAAGTCGTGGACCTTCGCCACGCCGGCGACGTTTTCCGCCGCGATGCGGATCGCGTCCTTGTCGGCTTGCGTCTCGGCGGTGCCCCAGAGATAGACCGAGCCGTTGACCACAATCACGCTGACGGCATGAAGCGCAGCCGTGGTCCTCTGCTCCAGCAGGGCGAGAATCCTCGCCCGGATCTGCCCGTCGTCGTCGGAAGGCGAGACGTCGTCTCGATCCCCGATCGCTGCCAGCGCGCGAAGCAGGTCCGCCCGGCTGACGATGCCGGCGAGGCGGCCGCCGCGCAGCACCGGCACGCGCTTGATCCCCTTCATCTCCAGGATATGCGCGATCTCTGCGATCGGTGTCTCTTCGTCGACGGTGACGACGTCGTGCGTCATCACATCGCGCACGCGGGTGCCGAGAGTCTTCCTGAAGTCGGCTGTCTCGTCGGCCATCAGGGAGAGCCACCAGCTCCGGCTCCTGCCGCATTCGGCGCGCCGCATCAGGTCGCCTTCGCTGACGATGCCACAGAGCCTGCCGTCGTGCCCGACGACCGGCAGGGCGCTGATCCGGTTGTCGAGCAGCCGTCGAGCGACGACGGCTACCTCCTCGTCGGGATCCGCCGTGACCACCCTGCTGGTCATGATGGCATCTGCATGCATCTGCCGGCCCTCCTGTTGGGCTGCCGCGGCGATGGCGCGGCTTCGAGTTTGCTGCGCAGGCCCTGTCATGCGGTGGCCGCGGTCGGGCTGCGACCGATCAAGACCGCATCTGCGCGCCTGCGAGGAACTTCCGCCACCGGCGGCGGCCGGGCAGGAACATCGGTACGTGCTTCCGGTAGGTCCGGTATTGCTCGCCGAAGCGGCCGAGCATCTGCCGCTCCTCCCGGTACGCCAACAGCACGTAGGCGACGACGATGGCGGGAAACAGGATCACGGAAAAGACGGTCGGCCAGTGGACCACGCCCTCGCCGAACAGCGCGACGAACAGCCCCGTGTACTGCGGATGCCTGACCAGGCCGTAGAGCCCATCGGTGACGAGCCTATCCTGCTGGCGAGCGCGGTAGAGCTCGCGCCAGCCCTCCATGAACAGCCCTATGCCCGTGAAGGCCAGCGCATACCCGATGATCATCGCGACCAGCATGCCAACCTCCCCGATCCCGACGAGCGTCGACCAGAGGTTGGCGTCGAGGTTGCTGCGGTCCAGGCCGAACAGCCTGACCGACAGATAGATCGTCAGCGGGAAACCGTACATCTCGGCGTAGAGCGCGATCACGAAGGCCTGCACCAGCCCGGCGCCCGCCCACTCGTGCCAGGAGCTCGGCGCGAAATAGCGGTAGAAGATCCAGGACACCACGACGATCATGATGACCGCCAGGCCCCAGAGTTCCGAGTGGGCGATGTGGGTCTGCAAGGCGCTCTCCTCGGCGATCAGACGCGCACCGTCCTCAGGCGCAGGGCGTTGCCGATGACCGAGAGAGAACTCAGGGTCATGGCCAGGACGGCGATCATCGGGGACAGCAGGATCCCGAAGAACGGGAACAGCACCCCCGCAGCGATCGGGATGCCGAGAACGTTGTAGGCGAAGGCCCAGAAGAGGTTCTCGTACATGTTGCGCATCGTCGCCTCGCTCAGGTGGCGCGCGCGCACGATGCCCATCAGGTCGCCCTTGACCAGCGTCACGCCGGCGCTCTCCATCGCCACGTCGGTGCCGGTCCCCATGGCGATCCCCACCTGCGCCTGGGCGAGCGCCGGGGCGTCGTTGATGCCGTCGCCGGCCATCGCGACGAACCTGCCTTCCGACTGGAGGCGCTTGACGATCTCCGCCTTCTGGTCGGGCAGGACGCCGGCGACCACCTCGTCGATGCCGAGGCGGCTCGCGACGGCCTTGGCGGTGGTCTCGTTGTCGCCGGTCAGCATGACGATGCGGATCTCCGCCTCGTGCAGCGCCGCGATCGCCGCCGGGGTCGTCTCCTTCACCGGGTCCGCGACCGCCACGAGACCCGCCAACCCGCGCTCGACCGCAACGAACATGACCGTCTTGCCTTCCGCGCGCAGCTGGTTCGCCTGCGACGAGGCCTTGGCGATGTCGGTCCCGAGCATCTGCATCAGGGCATCGTTGCCGAGGGCGACGCTCCGCCCGTCGATGCGGCCGCGCACGCCCTTGCCGGGGACCGCCTCGAAGCCGTCGACCTGCGAGGTCTTCACGCCACGCTCCTCGGCGCCCTTGACGATCGCCGACGCCAGCGGGTGCTCGCTGCCGCGTTCCAGGGACGCGGCGAGCTGCAGCACCGACTGCTCGGCATGGGAGCCGAGGGCGACCACGTCCTGCAGCTGGGGATGCCCCTCCGTCAGGGTTCCCGTCTTGTCGGTGACCAGCGTGTCGACTTTGCGCAGGGTCTCGATCGCCTCGGCGTTCTTGAACAGCACGCCGAAGGTCGCCCCCTTGCCCGAGGCGACCATGATCGACATCGGCGTGGCCAGCCCGAGGGCGCAGGGGCAGGCGATGATCAGGACGCCGATGGAATTCAGGATCGCGAAGGCGAGCGCCGGCACCGGGCCGAAGAAGGCCCAGACGGCGAAGGTCACCGCCGCGATGAGCACGACGACCGGAACGAACCAGGCAGAGACGGCATCGGCGAGCCTCTGGATCGGCGCGCGGCTCCGGCTGGCTTCGCTCACCATGCGCACGATCTGCGCCAGCAGGGTGTCGCTGCCCACGCGCCGCGCTTCCATGATCAGCGAGCCCGTACCGTTGACCGTCGCGCCGATGACGCGCTCGCCGGCCGTCTTCTCGACGGGGATCGGCTCGCCCGTGATCATCGATTCGTCGACCGAGGAGTTGCCTTCGACAACGACGCCGTCGACCGGGACCTTCTCGCCCGGCCGGATGCGCAGACGGTCGCCGAGCTGCACCTCGGCCAGCGGGATGTCTTCCTCGGCTCCGTCCGCACGAACGCGGCGCGCGGTCTTCGGCGCGAGCCCCAGCAGACTGCGGATGGCGGCATTGGTCGAGCTGCGCGCGCGCAGCTCGAGCACCTGGCCGAGCAGCACCAGGGCCATGATGACTGCCGCCACCTCGAAGTAGACGGGTGGCAGGCCGTCTTCGGTCCGGAAGACCGCCGGGAAGACGCCGGGCGCGAGGATGGCGACGACGCTGTAGCCGTAGGCGAAGCCGATCCCCAGGCCGGTCAGCGTGAACATGTTGGGACTGAGATTGCGGAACGACGCCCAGAGCCGCACGAAGATCGGCCACCCGAACCACAAGACGACCGGCGTGCTGAGCACAAGCTGCCCCCAGTCCGAGATCAGCTGAGGCACGTAATGCGTCATCCCGAGGGCGGCGACGGGTAGGCCGAGCCCGGCACTCCACCACCAGCGCCGCGTCATGTCGCGCAGCTCGGCATTCTCCTCGTCCTCGCCCGTGCCGACCTCGCGCGGCTCGAGCGCCATGCCGCATTTCGGACAGCTGCCCGGCTCCGAGCGGACGATCTCCGGATGCATCGGGCAGGTCCACTCGGTGCGCGTGGCACTGGGCGTCTTCAGTTCGAGCGCCATGCCGCACTTCGGGCAGGCCCCGGGCGACGGGCTTTCGACCTCCGGGTGCATGGGGCAGGTGTAGATCCCGGCGCCGTCCGAGAGCCCGCTACCGCTGCGCGAAGGCGAAGCTTCTCCTATCCGCTGTGCCGGCGCCGATTCTCTCGAAGCTCCATCGTGCATCAGGTGTACGCTACGGTCGTTCATCGCTCGCTCCTGCGAAGTAGAGCCTCGTCCACGGCATGCCCGGCTGAAGCGGCCCTCTTAGCCGCGCACCGGCATCGAACGGCATCACCCTCGCCCGGACAGGCCGGTGCGTCTTTAATCTCGATTAAGCAGGCGCTGGCCGACCAGGAGCCACCCACCATTGGAGGCGAGGAGAGCTTGCGTTCTCAAGCGATTGCCGTCCGGTCGATCTCCGCTCGGCATTCGCACCAGACGCAATGGCAGTCGATGTGATCGCAGCTGGGATCGTGCAGCGGCGCGCGGTAGCGGAGCCGCGCGACCGGAAACAGAAGCCGGCTCGCCACCGAAGGACGATAGAACCTGCCAAGCGCCTCGCGCGCGTCCCCCTGGCCGAGCCTCCTGGCGGCTGCGCGCCAGCCCCGCTCGCCGGTGAGGTTGAAGACGAACCGATTCACCGTGCCCGCCTGCAGCAGAGGCAGCAGCTCGCTGCGCCAGAGGATCGTGTAGTCCGTCCCTTCGAGAATGCTCCTCGCCGCAAGGAGACCGGAGCGCAGAGCGTAGCGCATGCCGAAGCCGGCCAAGGCATCCTGGAAGCCGGCCTGCTCGCCGACGACCGGACTGCCGCCCTGCACCGCGCTGCGCGGCAGGCGGAAATTGACGAAGCCGCCGAACGGCCGCGGATCGCGCATCTCCAGGTCGGCACGGTCGCGGAACGCGGCGACGGTCCGGGCGAGGTAGTCCGCCTGCCGCCTGAAGTCGCCGAACAGGCAGGTCGCGACCGTGCCGCGTCCGCCCTGGATCAGGAGATAGGCGTAGCCGAGCGGCGCCAACCGATGGTCGAGGATCAGCCACGCTCCGTCGGGACCGTCCGTCTCGAACAGGTAACCGACCGCGATGGCGTCGGCCGACCGCGGGCCGATCGCCAGAACGCTCGGGCCCCGGCTTGCACCGACACGGTCCTCGAACCTGACCTCGGCGCCGGCGGCGACCGCCTGCCGCAGCAAGGCGCGATCGAGGCTCCCCTCGTCGCTGCCGCGCCGGACGAGATAGAACAGCGGCTGCCGGCTCTGGACCGGGTAGCGGCCGCCCCGGGAGTCGAAGACGATACCCCGCGAAACCGGATGGTGCTCGAAGCTGGCCCGGATGCCGGCCGCCATCAGCTCGTCGAGCACGTCCTGCTCGTCGCTCCAGTTCTCGAGGCCCTGAAAGTCCCCGTGAAACCGGGTGCCGACGTCCCGGTGCCACTCGCGGACGATCACGGGCAAGCCCGCCCGGGCCAAGGCCACGGCGCAGGCGAGCCCGGCAGGCCCCGCGCCGACGACCGTGACCGGTCCGCTCGCCTTGCGCCGCGGGTCGACCCGGCTTTCGCGGGTGCTCATGGCCGTCTCAAATCGGCTGCCGGTCGAGTCCGGATGCCGGATCGCGGAGTGGCGAGCCCAGGCTCGGGCGCCGAAAGCCGAAGCGCAGCCGCGCCGCTGGCGACACCTTGGCCCCCGCGCCCCCAGAGATTTCCGGCGACGGGCCCATCCAGCCGATGAGTCGGGCTGAGCCCGAGGCGGCAGCCAGCTGCACCGAAACCGCCTTGACCGTATAGCTGCCCGGAACGAGGAGAAGGGCTTCACAGAGATTGTCCGCGACGACAAGCCAGGTTCTCCCGCCCGTCGCCTCGTCGTGCCCGGCCTCCGCGTCGCAGTGAAAGAGATGCATCGGTGCCTCCCGGGGGTTTTCCTTGCGGTGGCAGCTCCAGCCGCCGGCAACGACCCTGCATCGTCCCGGGCCATCGGTCCTTAATGCCGATCAAAGAGTGGACACGGCGGTCCAGCGCACGTGCGGCCCCGCTCTTAGACATCGATCAAGGACTGTCGCGCCCCGCGATGGTCTATGGGCAAGGGGTGGCTGCGGCGGATAGGCGGCACCGGACAACGACGGGAGCGCGATCATGAAGAAGCATCGTTGGCAGGAGTGGGTGAACCTGGTGCTCGGCCTCTGGGTCGTCGTGTCGCCTTGGGCCGTTGCGCAAGCCATCGCCAGCGCTGAGGGCGTCGGCGCGGCGGCGATGTGGGACGACTATCTGGTCGGCATCGCCGTGGCGCTGCTCGCAGCAGCAGCCCTCGTCGCCTTCCAACCCTGGGAGGATTGGCTGAACCTCGCGCTCGGCTGCTGGCTGCTGGTGTCGCCCTGGGTGCTCGGGTTCAGTTCGTCGGCCGCGCTCATGTGGAACGCGGTGGTGGTCGGCGCCCTGATCGTCGTGTTCGCGGGCTGGGCCCTCGCGGAGGAGCCGGCCAAGAAGCAGGCGACGGAGTAGCGGCTTCGCATCCGCGAGAGCGGCTGGCCTGCAGCGCGATGGAAGCCCTTGCGCGCTCCTTCCCCCTGGACGGTCGCACGCCGGGTGCGAGCACGCAGCTGCGTCGAAGCGGAAATGCCGGCATTGATCCGATCGGCTGGCGAGTGGCGGCGCTCGGCCATGCCTCCGGCGGCTCAGGTCGCCGGCGTGCCGAGGTGATGCTCGTGTTTAATCTCGGTCAAGGAACTGGAGATCGGACTGCGGTGCCATCGATCCGGTGGGACTGGGTCGCGCATCCCGCGACGCGCCCGGTGCGCGTCATGCTCGGTGCAACCCCGAAGACACGGAGGAAGACCATGCGACTCCCGATCGTCATCGCCGCTGCCGCCGGCGTCGTCCTGTTCAGTTCCGGCTTCGTCCTGGCCGCAGACGTGGAAGGCCTGCCCGACGATGCGAAGGTGAAGCTGCCTTACGCCGAGCGGTGTCTGAGAGACCTGCAGGCTTTCGACGAGAAGCTCGAACAGGTCGGCTTCGGGGTCCTGCCGCCCGGCGGCTACGGCGCCGAGGCGCCATCCGGCTACTACGTCTGGGGCGTCGAGGCGACCCCGCGGGAGAAGATCCATGCGCTGCGCGAGGCGGCCTACGTCTACGCCATGAGCGGCGAGGAGAAGTCCTGCCAGACGGTTCTGGCGTCGATGCGCCAGGTCTTCGAGCAGCACCAGAAGCTCGTGGGGCCCGAGGCGGACGAGCCCGACGTGCGACGGGCCTGGCGGCGCGCCCACCTCGCCAGAGCCGAACCGGTCACGCAGATGAATCACCTGATGCGTGCCGACGTGCTGATCGGTTCGGAACTCCGCAATACGAAGGACGAGAAGCTCGGGGAAATCAAGGACATCGTCCTCAATCCGGAAAAGCATGACATCCTCTACGTGCTGGCGGCGCGAGGCGGCTTCCTCGGGTTCGGCGAGGAACTCGTGGCGATCCCCTGGAGTGCGCTGCGGGCGACCGAGGACCATGAGCTCTACGTGCTGGACGTCCCGGTGAAGGCTATGGAGGATGCGCCCAAGGTCGGCCGGCACAACTTCAAGTCGACGGCCGATGCTGGTTGGCGGCGTTCGCTCTCGGCGTACTGGCAGAAGGCGCTGAAGCAGTAGCGGCGCCCCCAGGAGACTTGATTCAGGCTCGAGAGGAGCTCAATCATGGCGCGCCTGCCGATCGAGCGGCCGCCGCGTCACATCGGGCCCCTCTTCGAGCCGTGCGAGCCGCGCGCCCGCGTCCTGGTCGGAACGGCAGTCGGAGCGTCGGGCAATCCAGGCCGCGAGATTCAGCGCGCTTCGCGGCCGAAGATCCAGATGGCGAGGCCGAACAGCGGAACGCCGGTCGCCACCAGGATGAGGGCGTGCGGCCAGAGCGCCTCGAGCCCGGCGCCCTTCAGGAAGATGCCGAGCGTGATGTCCAGGTAGTGCCTCAGCGGACTGGCGAGCGAGAGCGTCTGGAGCACCTCGGGCATGCTCTCGACCGGCGCCACGGTGCCGGAGAGGAACATCATCGGGAACAGGCCGAAGAAGCTCAGCAGCAGGGCCTGCTGCAGTGTCCGGCTGATCGCCGCGATCAGCACGCCGATGGCGACCGCGCTGACCAGGAACACCGCGGTCAGGCCGAGGAAGAGCAGCAGGCTGCCGCGCAGCGGCACGCCGAACCACCACGCAATCAGCAGGCTCGGAAACACCGACAGCAGCCCCATGACCAGGGTCGGCAGGGTCTTGGCGAGGAGCAGCTCGCCCGTACGGACCGGCGTCACGCGCAGCTGCTCGATGGTCCCCGTCTCGCGCTCGCGCACGATCGAGGCGGCAGGGCAGATGACGCCGACCATCAGGGCCGCCAGGGCGACCATGGAAAGCACCATGAACGAGGTGTAGGTCTGGTCGGGGTTGTACCAGATGCGCACGACCGGCCTCGCGCCGCGGCCGCTGCCGGCTCCGGCCGCCGTCGAAGACCGGAAGCGCCCGACGATCTGGAGCGCGTAGCCTCGCGCCTGCGCCGCGACGTTGGAGTTCGTCCCGTCCAGGAGAATCTGGACGGCCGGCGTGCCGCCGCGGGCGAGAGCGCGCTGGAAGCCCTGCGGCACGACCAGGGCCGCGCGGGCCCGGCCGGCCTGGAGCCATTCGCTCGCCTCGGCGGCGCTGGCCGCGCGGCCGGCCGAAGCGAAGGCGTCGGTGACGAGGAAGCTCTCGACGAGGGCGCGGGACGCGGGCGTGCGGTCGAGATCGACCGTGGCGAGCGGCATCTCCCTGACCTCGAACGAGAGGGCGAGCGTGCAGATCACGACCTCGATCGTGTAGAGCCAGAGGACCAGGATCAGCATCACCCGGTCGCGCAGGAACTGGATCGCCTCCTTGATGACGAGACCTGCGAGCCGGGTCGGCATGTCAGGCGACCTTCTTGCGGAAGCGCCAGGCCGCCAGGGCGAAGACCACGACGGTGTAGGCCAGGAGCAGCGCCACCGAGGGCCAGAGCTCCGGCAGGGCCGCGCCCTTCAGGACGATGCCGCGGGACAGATCGACGAAGTAGCGCGTCGGGAAGACGCGCGTGTAGAGCTGCAGGAGATACGGCATCGTGAAGATCGGGAAGAGGAAGCCCGAGAACAGGAACGAGGGCATCAGGGTGACGATCAGGGCCAGCAGCATGGCGACGAGCTGGCTGCTGGTGATCGTGGAGACGAGGAGCCCGATGCCGACCGTGCAGAAGACGTAGACGAGGCCGGCGGCGGCCAGGAGCAGGAGGTTGCCGCGCAGCGGCACGCCGAACCACAGGAAGCCGACAGCGATGACCATGGCGATCTGCGCGAAGGCGATGAGACCGTAGGGCACGAGCTTGCCCGCGAGGAACTCGGCCGGGGTGAGCGGCGAGGCGAAGATCTGCTGGATCGAGCCGGTCTCTTTTTCACGGGCGATGGCCAGCGCCGTCAGCAGCGGCGGAAAGGCCATGAGGATGACGCCGAACAGGCCGGGCACCACGTAGGTCACGCTGCGCAGCGACGGGTTGTACCAGACCCGCGTCTCGACCCGGACGCGCGGGGCGCTATCGCCGGCGAAGTCCGAGACGATGGCCTGGGCATAGGCGGCGACCAGGTTCGCGGTGGCCGAGTAGGTCCCGTCGACCAGGACCTGGACCGGTGCCGTACCGCCCTGCGCGATCGTCCTCTGGAAGCCCGGCGGCACGACCAGCACCAGCTCGACGGCGCTCCGCTGCAGCCCGTCCTCGACCTCGTGCGTCGTGGCGTAGTCCGCGGCCAGGCGGAAGTAGCCGCTGCCGACGAAGCGGTCAACGAGCCTCCGGCTCGCAGGCGACCGGTCCTGATCGAGCACACCCATGGCGACGTTCTCGACATCGAGCGAGATCGCGTAGCCGAACAGGAACAGCATGACGAGCGGCATCAGCAGCGCGACCGCCACGGTGACGGGATCGCGCGCGATCTCCTTCGTCTCCTTCGCGACGACGGCGGCGATGCGTGCCGGCTTCACCGCTGGCCTCCCGCCGCCGCGCCCACCCCGGTCCGGGCCCGTTCGATATAGGCGAGGAACAGCTCCTCCACCGTCGCAGGAGGCCTGCCGGGCAGGGCCGCGCGCAGGGACGGCAGGTCGCCGGCGGCGATCAGCCGGCCTTCGTGCATCAGCCCGAGCCGGTGGCAGTAGGCCGCCTCTTCGAGATAGTGGGTCGTCACGACGACGGTTGTTCCCGAGGCGGAAAGCCGGCCGACGAGCCGCCAGAAGCGGAAGCGCGCGAGCGGGTCGACGCCCGAGGTCGGCTCGTCGAGGAACAGCACCGCAGGCCGGTGCAGAAGGCTGCAGGCGAGCGCGAGCCGCTGACGCTGGGCGCCCGAGAGACGGGCGACGATCCGCCTCTCGGTGCCGGCGAGGCCGGTCGTCGCGACCGCCCAGGCGATGGCGTCCCGCGCTTCGCGTCGCGGCAATTCGTAGGCGCTCGCGAAGAAGTCCAGGTTCTCGCCGACCGTCAGGTCCGGATAGAGCGAGAAGCGCTGCGACATGTAGCCGATGCGACGGCGCAGCCGGCCGGCGCCGGGGCCGACCTCGACATCGGCGACGCGGGCGCTTCCGCTCGACGCGGGCAGCAGGCCGCAGAGCAGGCGGATGAGGGTCGTCTTGCCCGCGCCGTTCGCCCCGAGCAGGGCGAAGATCTCGCCGGCGTTCACACGGAGCGAGACGTCGTCGACGGCCAGGAAACCGCCGAAGCGACGGGTCAGGCTGCGCGTCTCGATGCCGACAGCCGGGCGGTGGCGAGGCGCGAGGCGGGAGGAGCCCGCAGGCTCCGACACGAGGGTCGGCGCCTCGACATCGTCGGCCTGTCGCAGGACGACGAACACGTCCTCCATGGACGGCGGCGACGCCTCGACCGGGCCGAGCCGCTCGAGGCGCCGGCGCAGGCTCTGCGACAGCCCGGCGCGCGGGTCGACCGCGACGCGGACCTCCGTCGGCCGCCACTGGACCCCGAGGACCTCGGGCGCATCCGTCAGGGCGTCCTCGACCCCGGCGGGCATCGCCGGCTGCAGCCGGAAGATCGCGCCCTCCGCTCGGGCGCACAGCTCGCCCGGCGTGCCCTGGGCGACGATCCGGCCGCGGTCGAGGAAGGCGAGACGATCGCAGCGCTCGGCCTCGTCCATGTAGGAGGTGGCGAAGACGATGGTGGCACCGGAACGGCGGAAGTCCTCCAGCATGCGCCACAGCTCCCGGCGCGACAGCGGATCGACGCCGAGCCCCGGCTCGTCGAGAAGCAGCAGAGGCGGCTCGTGGACGAGATTGGTGCAGAGCGCGAGCTTCTTGCGCATGCCGCCGGACAGCGCTCCCTCGGCGCGGTCGAGGAAGGGCAGCAGCCCCGCCATTTCCAGGAGCCGTCGACGACGCTCGGGAAATTGCGATGCGGGCACGGCACGGACCCTCGCGGCGAAGGCGAGGTTCTCCACGACCGTCAGGCGCTCGTAGAGCGTGAAGCCCTGGGGCATGTAGCCGATCCGCGCCGTGATCTTCGAGGCTTGGCGAACCGTGTCGAAGCCCAGCACGCGGCACCTGCCGGCGCTCGGATCGAGGATGGCGGCCAGCATCTGCAGCAGCGTCGTCTTACCGGCGCCGTCCGGCCCGACGAAGCCGACGATCTCGCCGGGGCCAACGCGCAGGTCGACCTCCCTGACGGCCCAGCTGTCGCCGAACCGCCGGCCGGCAGCCTCGGCCTGGATCACGTATTCGTCCCCGCCCGCCATGCCACCTCCTTCGCCCGTCAGGGAGCGGACAGCCGCTCCGGCCAGCCGGCTTCGGGACGCCACAGGATCCAGGCGTCGGCCGGCATGCCCGGCTTGAGCACACGCTCCGGGTTGTCGAGCGCGAGGGTCACGCCGAAGACCATGCGGGTCCGTTCCTGCGGCATGTGGATATCGCGGGGCGTGAACTGCGCCTCCTGGTCGACCCGTGCCACACGGCCTTCGAAGAGACGATCCGGGAAGGCGTCGACCCGCACGCGCGCCGGCGCATCGAGCCGCACCTTGCCGATCTCCTTTTCGGGGATGAAGGCCTTCAGCTCGAGGTGGGAGAGCTCGACCAGGACGGCGACGGTCCGGCCCGGCTCCACGTACTCCCCGACCTCGACCGCCTTGGCCAGGACCGTGCCCGCGATCGGCGCTGTGACGCGGGTCTTCGCCACCTGGTTCCGGACGAGATCGAGCTCCTTCTGCGCCGCCTCGATGCGCGCAGCAATCGCGTCTATCCCAGCCTTCGCCTCGTCGACACGCCCCTGCGCCTCCCGGTAGGCATCCTCGGCCTGCGCGAGCCGCTGCGGCGTCGCCGTGCCGCGCTGGCGGAGCTCGCGATAGCGCTCGAGATCGGCCTCGGCGGTCCCCAGGTGGTGCTGAAGGACCTGCAGCTCGCGGGCGGCCTGCTCGCGCTCGCTCCGGAGGACGTCGATCTGCGCCGCGACACGCTCTTTCCGCAAGACGAGATCGCTGTCGTCGATCCTGACGAGCAGGGCTCCGCCGTCGACCGCCTTCCCCTCGACGAGCCTGCTCTCGACCACACGCCCGCCGACCTCGGCCGCGACACGGACCTCGGTGCCTTCGACATGGCCGTTTCCGTAGAGCAGCTGATCGGGCAACGGCGCGGGCTGCAGATGGAGGTAGAGCGCGTAGGACCCGCCCGCGGCCAGGGTCAGTATCAAGCCCGTCCAAAGCCATGCCTTGTTCATCTGCGGCCTACCGTCGGGCCTTCCTACTCCTGTCACTCCGCGATCGGGCAGTCGATCGAGGGGCGGATTGACTGTTCGTGGAATTCGATCTCCACGGACGGACCACAGCAGACACCACGCCGTTGAGGGGTAGACGTCGGAAGCGCCCCGGCGAAGGGCGTTGCAGCGTGATCGCCATATCAGGATGCGACGATCCGGAAGATGAGGAATTAATCTCCATCAATGACGACACCAGCGCGGGTGTGCGCCAATGCCGAGCTGGAACGGTGTGCATCGTCGATGATCGGCACGCGGACCGGAGGGGCCGGGTCGCGAGCGCGGGCAGGGACCGGCGGCTGCGGCGCTGCAAGGAGTCTTGTCCAATGTCGAAATCCGCGGATCATTCGGACGGAGAGGGCTGGCCTTCGGAACGGGAGGTCGAGGCGAGGCGCGTCGTGCACGAGTACAGCATGTGGGCGATGGCTGCCGGCATGCTGCCGCTCGCGGCGGTCGACCTGGCCCTCGTCGGAGCGGCCCAGCTTCGCATGCTGGCGCGCCTGTCGGCGTTGTAGGACCTGCCCTTCGCCGAAAACGCCGTGCGCACCATCCTCGCCGCGCTGCTGAGCTCGCTCGGGGCCGGGGCGCTCAAGCAGAGCGTCGCCGGCCAGATGATCAAGGCCGTGCCCTTCGTCGGGCCGGTGCTCGGCATGATGACCCTTCCGGGCTTCGCCATGGCCTTCACCTACGCCGTCGGGCGCGTCTTCATCGAGCACTTCGAGTCGGGAGGCACCTTCCTGACCTTCAGCGTCGAAGCGTCGAGGGACCGCCTCCGCAGCGCGTTCGACGCCGCCCGTGTGCGCCGTTCGTTCAGGTCCCACGCAACCGTTTCCTAGGTCGTCGCAATTCGCTTGGACGCCGGCGCGAACGGGCAACATCGGATCGATGGGGAGAAGGGCCATGGCCTTTAAGGACATCGTCGTACATCAGGGAGCCGACGCCCGCTCGACCGCCCGCCTGGAGCTGGCGGTCGCCCTGGCACGCCATCACGGTGCACGGCTCAACGGCATCTATCCGCTGCCCGAGGTTCGCTTGCCCGGGTCGCTCCGCGCGGCCATCGGCACCGACTTCGTCGCCGAGCAGGAGGCCCGGCTGGCCGGCGCCGCCGAAGCGGCGAACGCGGCCTTCGACCGCCGCATCGAAGCGGCCGGCCTCACCGGCGAGTGGCGCACGCCGCAGGGACGACCAGCCGAGTGCCTGGTGGTGGCGGCCCGCCAGGCCGACCTGACGGTCATCGGCTAGGCGGACCACGACGATCCCGCGAGCGAGCCAGATCTCGCGGCAGAGGTCGTGGTCGGCGCCGGTGGGCCCGTGCTGGTCCTGCCCTATGCCGGCAACTTCACGGAGATCGGCCGGCGCGTCATGGTGGCCTGGAACGGCTCCAGGGAGAGCGCGCGTGCAGTGCACGACGCCCTGCCCTTCCTGATCGGCGCAGAGAAGGTGGTGCTCTACGGCATCGACCGGCCGGGCGCACCTCACTCATCGGCCACCGGTATCTACGCGCACCTGTCCAGGCACGGCGTCGCCGTCTCGACCGAGGGGACGGTGGTTCAGGCCGAGACGGAGGCGGTCGGCGCTTCCCTGAGCACGGTGGGCGACTTCGGGTTCTCGGGACACGGCGAAGTCCGGCACGTGCCGGCCCAGGCGATCTCGGAGGCGGACGCGTTGCTCGCCGCGCTCTCCGACCACGTAATCGACCTGCTGGTCATGGGCGCCTACGGACACTCGCGGCTGCGCGAGATCGTACTCGGCGGCGTCACGCACGAGCTTCTCAGGCAGATGACCGCGCCGGTGCTGATGTCCCACTGACATCGCCTCGGCGCGAGACAGGCCATGATCTCGGGTGGCCAGTTGGACCGCGCGACACAAGGTCCCGACCCGCCGGCACCGATCCTTAATCTCAATCAAGGTCCGGCGTGACGATCTCTCGTAGCGTCAAGTTTCGGTCCCCAGAGTCTTCGGGCCCCAGCGATCTAGAAGGAGCTGAACCATGCTTCAAGTCAGGCACCCAGTCTCCCGGTCGCTCCGCCAGGGTGATGTTCTGCTGCTGCCCTGCGACGAGCTGCCCCAGGGCGTGCGTCAGGAACCGCCGGAGAACGGCCGGATCGTGTTGGCACGCGGCGAGACCTCGGGCCATGCCCACGCGATGGCCGGCGATCGGGTCTGCTACTTCCGCGATGACGGCAGCGGCCAAGCCTTCGTCCGCGTCGACGGCGATGCACCGGTGGCGCTGACCCACGAGGAGCACGCGGCGTTGCCCGTGCTGCCCGGCACCTATCGCGTCGTGCAGCAGCGAGAATACCTGCCGCGATCGGTGCCCCGGTCGGTGGTGGACTGAGTCGGTAGCGGGTCGATGCCCGGGCACAGTGCGTCTGCCTGGCGGGATCGGCTCGGCTGGCGTGTGCCGTTCGACAGGCAGGCAGCCGAATCGGCGATCCGCGGAGCTTACGCCGCAGCCGGACTATCCGCGCCCGCCCAGGTGCTCTGGGCGCGGGGCCCGGGCGAGGCGGCCCGGATCATCGACTTCCTCGTGCATCCGCCGGGCGCCCTTTGGCGCATCACGCTGGAACTCGTCGTCGCCGGCGTCCTCGTCTGGATTGCGCTGGCTCTCGCCGTCGACGCCGGAGGCTTCGCCGGCGCGTCGCCCCTGACCTCTGCGGTGGTGAGCGTCAGCGTCGCCGGCGTTGCCCTCGCGCTCGCGGCGAGCCCGGCTCTGCCGAGCATGCCAGGCGGAGCCGAACGGCACGCCGGCCGGCCGCCTGTGGCGCTCGGCGGTCTCGTCTTCGCCGTGCTCGCGATCCATGCCTTCGCCCTTCAACGCCTCGGCGGACTGCCGGCGGACCCGGTTGGCCGGGCCGGGGCCCTCGTCCTGTCTGCTTCTCTGGGCGCGCTGCCGGGCCTTCTGTTCCACCAGCGTATCCGTCGCGTCTACGCCGGGCTGCCTCCGTCCCTGCGCAGCCTGCACCACGCGGTCTCGGCCGGCGACCGCCTCGAAGCCGTCCGGGAGGCAGCATGGGCGCCATTCCGCCGGGCAACGCCCGGCCCGCGACCGCATGAAGCGCTCCTGCACCTGTTTCAGACGGCGCAGCTTCCGGCGTGGCAGGAGATGCCGCCTCTGGAATTCCAGCGCCAGGCCGCGCCGCTCCGGCAGTGGCGCATGGAGGTCCTGTCCGGAACGCCGTGGGATCGGACCATCCAGCCCGTGCGGAGCCGCATCTGGCCTCTGCTCGCCTGGCTTTCGGTCCATCTGGACGGCATGGCGGACACGCCTCGGGCCGCAGGCGCCGAACAGGCGGGTGCTCTCGGAGCCGCCGCGGCCTTTGCCGAGCTCGCCTTCAGGGTCGATCGCCTCTACCCCTTCGAGACCATCGCCGTGGCTGTCTGCCCACCGACCATGGCGCGGCTCGACGCAGAGGGGCGACCGCACGGCGAGGACGGACCGGCGTTCGCCTGGGCGGACGGCACGCGCATCTTCGCCTGGCGCGGGCGGCCAATCCCGCCCGAGCTCGTGGACCCGAAACGGCCACTGACGCTCTGGCGAATTCGCAACGAGTGGAGCACCGAACGCCGCTGGGTCCTGATCGAGCGCTACGGGATCGGCCGCTATCTGCTCGACGCCGGCGCGAAGGAGGTCTCGCGGGACGCCTGCGGCAGGCTCTACCGCTTGGCGCAGACTTTCGACGAGCCGATCCTCGCCGTGCGCGTCGTCAATCGCACAGCCGAACCCGACGGAAGCTTCCAGGAGTACTGGCTGCGCGTGCCGCCGACCACGGCGACGGCTCGCGACGGCGTTGCCTGGACCTTCGGTCTCAGGGCGGACGAGTACGATCCCGCCATGGAGGCCTGACGGGAGCCCGACGGACGGTGCGATCACGGCAGCAGCAAGGATCTGGCCGGGCCGCCGGCAGCTCCTCGAACGGCGGCGGCGAGGACGCGAGAGGCGAAGCTGCCCCGGCCGCTCTTCCGCTCTGCTGCCCCGATGGCGGCTCCCCGGCTTCGGATCTTCGCATCGATCCCGGCAGCCCGCTTCCTCTCGGCGTGAGGGACTGCTGCGACGGCTTCAACTTCGCCGTCTTCAGCCGTCATGCCGAGGCGATGCAGCTGCTGCTGTTTCGCCATCCCGGCAGCCACGAGCCCTGGTGCGTCATCGACCTCGATCCCGCCCGGCACCGTACGGGCGACGTCTGGCACGCGCTGGTGGACGGCATCGGCTGGCGTCAGGCCT
Organism: Tistlia consotensis USBA 355; assembly: GCF_900177295.1. Lineage (GTDB taxonomy): Bacteria > Pseudomonadota > Alphaproteobacteria > Kiloniellales > DSM-21159 > Tistlia > Tistlia consotensis. The sequence continues at coordinate 99,940 of NZ_FWZX01000009.1, read as the reverse complement.
ATGCCTACCGGGTCTTCGGCCCCTGGGCGCCGACGCAGGGCCACCGCTTCGATCGCGACGTCGAGCTGCTCGATCCCTACGCCCTGGCCACCACGGCGGCGGCAAACTGGGATTTCCGGGGAGATGCGACAATCGATCGGCAGACCGACCCGGCGCCCGGCGCAGCTTCTCCCGCTTCGCCGGCTGCCTCTCCGCCTCGCTCCCTTTTGGTCAGCCGCCGCTTCGACTGGCAGGGCGTCGGACGCCCCAAACGCCCGTGGTCCGAGACGATCGTCTACGAAACTCACGTCAGAGGCCTGACCATTCACGCGTCGTCGGGCGCCCGCCACCCCGGCACTTTCCTGGCCGTGATCGACAAGATACCGCACTTCCGGCGACTGGGCGTCACGGCGGTCGAGCTGATGCCCGTCCAGGAGTTCGATGCACGAGACAACCCGAGGACGTCGCCGAGCGGCCACCGCTTGAGCAACTACTGGGGCTATGCCACGACCGCCTTCTTCGCGCCCAAGGCGGCCTATGGCACCGCGCGAGACGCCGGCTGCGAGGTCGAGGAATTCAAGACCATGGTGCGCGAGCTCCACCGCGCCGGCATCGAGGTCATCATGGACGTCGTCTTCAACCACACCGGGGAAGGCGGCGAGGCCGGCCCGACGCTCAGCTTCCGTGGCTTCGACAACGCGATCTACTACATGCTCGACGAAGCCGGGCGGTACCGGAACCTGACGGGCTGCGGCAACACCTTCAACTGCAACCACCCCGTGGTGCGGGACTACGTCGTGGACTGCCTGCGCTACTGGGCAACCGAGATGCAGGTCGACGGCTTCCGCTTCGACCTCGCCTCGATCCTGGGCCGCGGCGAGCACGGCGAGTTGCTGCACGATCCGCCCCTCCTGGAGCGCATCGCGGAAGATCCGATCCTGCGCGACGTGAAGCTGATCGCCGAGGCCTGGGATGCCGCCGGCGCTTTCCAGGTGGGCAGCTTTCCCGCACAGCGCTGGGCGGAATGGAACAGCCGCTACCGCGACGATGTCCGCCGTTTCTGGCGCGGCGACCCGGGCCTGCGAGGGGCCTTGGCGTGGCGCGTCTGCGGAAGCGCGGATCTCTACCAGAAGGCGGGGAAGGAGCCGGTCGGCAGCGTCAACTTCGTGACCTGCCACGACGGGTTCACCCTCGCGGACCTGACGAGCTACGCCCACAAGCGCAACGAGGCGAACGGCGAGGCGAACAGGGACGGTCCGGCCGAGGAGTTCAGCGCCGGCTATGGCGCGGAAGGCGACACGGGCGATCCGGAGGTCAGGCGGATCCGCCTTCGGCAGGCCAAGAACCTGCTCGCGACGCTGTTCGTCTCGCGGGGCGTGCCGATGCTGCTCGGCGGCGACGAATTCGGTCGCAGCCAGGGCGGCAACAGCAACGCCTACTGCCAGGACAACGCGGTCTCCTGGTACGACTGGCGGCTGGTCGAGCGGAATGGGGAGATCTTCCGCTTCGCACGAGCGATGGCAGGAGTGCGCCGGCGGTTCGCCACCCTGCGCTCGGACGCCTTCTATTCCGAGGATGAAGTCCGATGGTTCGACTGCGACGGCCAGCCGCCGGACTGGCAGGCCCCACACGGCACGCTCGGCATGCTGATCCGGAGCGGAGAGTCGGCGAATGACGACCGGCCCCTCCTCCTCTGCATCCTGTTCAATGCGGGCGAGGCGCCTGTCGGCTTCGTGCTGCCTCCTTCGCCCGAGCCCTGGAGAGTCGTCTTCGACACGGCGAAGGCGCCGCCCGAGGACATCCGCGCTTCGGGGGAGGAACCCTGTCTACCTCGGCAGAGCCGCTACGGACTGGAGGGACGCTCGATGGCGATGGTCGTGTCAGGCCGGGCGCGGTCCTGACGTAAGGAGGTCGGCACGACCGGCGCGTCAGGCGTGTCGTAGAGCGAGCCGTGGCAGGGGCAGAAGTATCCGTGATAGGGGCCGCGCGGCTCCCCGGTCCGCTGGCCGAGCGGCACGCAGCCGAGGTGCGTGCAGATGCCGATCACGACCAGCCAGTCCTCGCGCTGGACCCTTTCGGCGTCGGTCGCCGGGTCGATCAGCGCCGGACTGTGGTCGTCGGCGCGGGCCTCCGCTATCTCGGCGGAGGTCCGGTGGTCGATGAAGATCGGCTTGCCTTGCCAGGTAGTCAGGACGCGCTGGCCGACCTCTATCGGCCCGAGATCGACATCGACAGTGGAAAGGGCCCGGACGTCGGCCGCGGGGTTCATGCTGTCGATGAGCGGCCAGAGGACAACACCGGTGCCCACGACACCGAGAGCGCCCGCCGCAAGGATCAGGAAGTCGCGACGCGTGTGCTCGCCGGGTTGCTGGGCCTGCCGCATATCGCCCACGTTTGCTGCCTTGTCGGACATGACAATCCTCCTCGAAGTCGCACCGACCGACGGGTGTCCGCGGCCGGCGACTACTCCGCCGGCTGCTCGACCAAGCGCCCACTTGCCATGGGAACAGCCCGGCTTTCGGCACCGTCGAGCGGCGGCCGGAAGCCGCGCAGGCGCAGGGAGTTGGTGACGACGAAGACGCTGGACGTGCTCATCGCCGCCGCTGCCAGCACCGGGCTCAGCAGGATGCCCGCCAGGGGATAGAGCGCACCCGCGGCCAGCGGGATCAGCGCGACGTTGTAGGCGTAGGCCCAGAAGAAGTTGAGCCGGATCGTGCGCAGCGTGCGCCGCGACAGGGCCGCGGCGTTGACGATGCCGCGCAGGTCGCCGGACATCAGCACGACGTCGCCGGCCTCGATGGCGACGTCGGTGCCGGTGCCGATGGCGATGCCGACGTCGGCCTGGGCGAGCGCCGGTGCGTCGTTGATACCGTCACCGACGAAGGCGACCTTGTCGCCCTCGCGCTGCAGGCGACGCACCTCGTCGGCCTTCCCGTCGGGCAGCACCTCGGCGAGCACCCGGTCGATGCCGACCTGGCCAGCTATCGCCTGCGCTGTCGCCCGGTTGTCGCCGGTCAGCATGGCGACCTCGAGCCCGAGCCCATGGAGGGCGGCAACCGCCTCGCGGCTGCCCTCCTTGAGCGGGTCGGCGACCGCCAGCAAGGCCGCGAGCTCTCCGTCGACCGCAGCATAGAGCGGCGTCTTCGCGGCTTCGGCGAAGGCGGCGGCCCGCGCCTCGGCGGCCCCGAACGCGATGCCGAGGCGGCGCAGGTAGCGATCGGCACCGACCTGCACCCGGTGGCCCTCGACCTCGGCCTCGATGCCGTAGCCCGGCTCGGCCTCGAAGCGCGCGACCTCGGCCGGTGCCAAGTCGCGCTCGCGGGCGCCGCGCACCACGGCGTCGGCGATCGGGTGCTCGCTCTTGGCCTCGGCGGCGGCGACCAGGCGCAGGATGTCGTCGACCGCGAGACTCGGGTGCAGCGGCTCGACGTCGGTCAGCTCGGGACGTCCGAGGGTCAGGGTGCCGGTCTTGTCGAGCACGACCGTGCCGACGCGGGCCAGCTCCTCGAGTGCCGCACCCTTGCGGAACAGCACGCCCATCTCCGCGCCCTTGCCGGTGCCGACCATCACCGCCGTCGGCGTCGCCAGGCCCATGGCGCAGGGACAGGCGATCAGCAGCACCGAGACTGCGGCGACGAACGCGAAGCTCAGCGCCGGCGCCGGCCCGAAGACGAGCCAGAAGGCGAAGGCGAGCAGCGCCAGGGCGATCACCACCGGCACGAAGACCGCGGCAATGCGGTCGGCCAGCGCCTGGCTCGGCGGCTTCGAGCCCTGGGCCTCCTCGACCAGGCGGACGATGCGGCTCAGGACCGTGTCGGCGCCGACGCGCGTCGCCCGATAGGTGAAGCTGCCGGTCTTGTTGACCGTGCCGCCGACGACCTCGGCCTCGGCGCGCTTCTCGACCGGCACCGGCTCGCCGGTGATCATCGACTCGTCGACGAAGCTGCCGCCCTCCACGACCAGACCGTCGACCGGCAGGCGCTCGCCGGGGCGCACGATCACGAGGTCGCCGGGCACGACCTCAGCGACCGGTACCTCGATCTCCGCGCCGTCGCGGCGCACCCGCGCGCTCTTCGCCTGCAGGCGCAGCAGCTTCTTGATCGCCTCCGAGGTGCGGCCCTTGGCGACGGCCTCGAGCAGCCGGCCGAGCAGGATCAGCGTGATCACCACGGCCGCCGCCTCGAAATAGCTGTGCGCCGTGCCCGCCGGGAAGATCGCCGGCGCCGCGAAGGCGACCAGGGAATAGAAGTAGGCGGCGCTGCTGCCGAGCATGACCAGGCTGCTCATGCCGGGATTGAGGTGCCGCAGCTCGGCCCAGCCCTGGCGGTAGAAGCGCCAGCCGGCGACGAACTGCACCGAGGTCGCGAGCTGCAACTCGACCAGCAGCCAGGCGCGTTCGGGCAGCAGTCCGTAGAGGCCGTCGAGGCCGGGCACGTGCCGGCCCATGGCGACCACGACCAGCGGCAGCGTGAAGACGGCAGCGAAGACGAGGCTGCGCTTGAGGCCGGCGACCTCGGCCTCGCGCCCGGCCCGCTCCCGGTCCTCCGCAGCGCCGTCGGCGTCGACCGGCCGCGCCTGATAGCCGGCCTCGGCGACTGCCGCGGCCAGCGTGGCCGGCTCCGCTAGGCCCGGCAGGTAGGCGACCCGCGCCTCGGCGGTCGCCAGGTTGACGCTCGCCTCGACGACGCCCGGCACGCCGGCCAGGGCCCGCTCGACCCGACGCACGCAGGAGGCGCAGGTCATGCCGTCGACGGCGAGACGCAGCTCTTCCGGACGGGCCTCGTAGCCGGCCTCGCGCACCGCCCCCAGCAGCGCGGCGGGATCCAGGGCAGACAGGTCGACCGCGACCCGTGCCCGCGCGGTCGCGAGGTTCACCGAGGCGCTCTCAACGCCCGCGACGCCGCCGAGCGCGCGCTCGGCCCGGCGCACGCAGGAGGCGCAGGTCATGCCCTCAATCGGAAGTGTCAGCTCCTGGCTCATCGCGTGTTCCCTCCGTCCGGCACGCTCACCGGTACTTCAGGACCTCCATCAGTTCCTCGACGATCTCGTCCGTGTCGCCGCGCTCGTGGGCGGTCGTGACGTGGTCGCGCAGATGGCTGCGCAGCACCAGGTCGCCGACCTTGTCGAGCGCCCCGTCCACCGCCTTGATCTGCTTCAGTACGTCGACGCAGTAGACGCTCTCGTTGTCGAGCATCCGCAGGATGCCTTCGACATGACCGCGCACCGACATCAACCGACGCCGCGCATTCTCCCGCGTACCGGGGTCGAGATGCAGACAGTGGCCGGCGACCGCCTCGGTCACGCTGCGCGGGCCTCGTAGCCCTCGTTCTCGACCGCTGCGATCAGCGCGTCGGTCGAGGCTTCGCCCTCGACCCTCGCCTCGCCGCGATCGAGGCTGACTTCCTGCACCCTGCTGACGCCGGGCACCTTCGCCAGCGCCTTCTCGACCGCCGCCGTGCAGTGGCCGCAGGTCATGCCCTCGATCTTCAGCGTGATCATCGAGACTTCTCCTTTGTCTTGAATCATCCCATCCCACCTGGGGTGGGGTCTCTACTCCAAAATGAGGTGCGGGCAGCGCGATGTCAAGGCAACGCCCCGGATGCGTCGATGCGACCGCAACCGCGGCGCAGGGCGGCCACGGTGGAGCGAGTTCCGACCGACTTTGCGGAACCCTCCTCATCGACATCGAGGCCGTTCCGCGAGCCGTCGCACATTCTCGGGCAGGGCGTTGCTCCGCTTCGAGAGGCCGGGCGAGACACGTCACTGTCCCGGCGATCGAACCCGCCTGATGCTCAGCACGAAGAGATCCGTCCTCACCTGCGGGCACCGGTCGAGGCCGCCCGGATCAAGGGCGGCCCGCTCCGCGCAGGCCTCGACGCCTCTCAGGTAGCTTTCCACGTGGCCCCTTCGATTGTACTCGTAGGCGAGGTTCTGCACGGCAGAACCGGCCAGCCCCAGGTCGGCATACTTCTTCAGCAGCCGCATGGCTCCTGCCGTGTCGGCAAGGCGGTAGTCGATGACCGACAACGGTGTCACCGCGCGATGCTCGATGTGGACAGCCGGTCTGCCGACGAGCTCGGCGTCGATCAGCGTCATGGTGATGAGATCTTGAAAGGCGGGGAAGTAATTCTCGATCGTCTCGTGAAACCCCGGGTGCAGATGATAGACGACCAGCTGGTCGAACTGCCGGACGATCTCGTCGAAGAAGGCCTTGTCGAAGAGCACGGTGCTTCTGGTCTCGCCATAGCCCGTCTCGATCCACAGGCATAGAGCCGGCACGAAGACGTAGGATTCCTCGAGATTCGAGGAATAGGCGAGCGCGACCAGCTCACTCTCGCCTTCCGCCTCGCATTTCGAGGGAAAGACGTAGCGGACGGCGGCATCGATATTGACGAGCAGCCTGTCCGACAGGGCGACCGTTCGGCTGTCCTGCTGCAGCGCCGCCACCTGATCGCGAGGGTCGGCCCCGGCCGCGACGGCGCTCGCCGCGAACAGCAGAGCCGCAGCGACGATCGCCGGCGCCGAAGCCTTGGCCGCAATCGGCCCGCGGCTTTTCCCCATGTCGAGTGTTCCCTTCCGGGACTTCTCGAATGACGGAAGCCTGCGCCGCAGCCGCCGGCTTGGCAACAAGGTCGCGGCCGATCGGAGAGGAAGCAGGCGAGCGCAATCAGGGATCCGCTTTCGCCTGCTTGCGCATGGGACCCTCGGCAGCGTCGACGACCCGGTCGCCTCGCCTAGCCCGGCATCGGCCGTGCGGGCACGACGTTGCGCGGCCGTCCCTCGGCGAAGGCCTCGATGTTCGCGACCGTCGTCTCGACGATCCGGCCGACGGCCTCGCGGGTGTTGAATGCACTGTGCGGGGTGACGACGACGTTCGGCATCCTCAGGAGCACGTGGTCGGCGACCAAGTCTCGCAGGTCGTGCCTGTCGCAGAAGATCGAGCAGATCAGCTCGGCCTCCTCGCGGATCAGCGGCTCGTCGGGAAGCATGCCGAGGCCGGCGCCGGCGACCTTGCCGGAGCGCAGCGCCTCGATCAGCGCGCGCGGGTCGATCAGGCTGCCGCGCGCCGTATTGATGATCACGACCCCGTCCTTCATGCGCCGGAAGGCCTCGGCCGACAGCAGGTGCCGGGTCGCTGGCATCGCCGGCACGTGCAACGAGATGACATCGGCCATGGCCAGCAGCTCGTCGAGCTCGGCGTAGCGGAAGCCGAGCCGAGCCGCGAGCGCCGGGTCGGTGGCCGGGTCGTGGACCAGTACCTCCATGCCGAAGCCCCTGGCGATGCGCACGACGTGGCGGCCGATGCTGCCGGCGCCGATCACGCCGAGCCGCTTGCCGGCGAGGTCGAAGCCTTGCAGCCCTTCCGGCGAGAAGCGGCCGGAGCGGGCGCGCTCGACGCCCTCGACCAGACGGTGGCTGAGCGCCAGCAGCAGCGCGAAAACGTGCTCGGCGACGGTGTTCTCGCCGTAGCTCGGCACGTTGCAGATCGTGATTCCGCGTTCCGCGCAGAAGGCCGTGTCGACATGGTCGAAGCCGGTCGATCGGGTCGCGATCAGCTTCAGCGCCGGTAGCTTCTCCAGCGTGCGCCGGCCGAGGTCGGAGTAGATGAAGGTCGAGACGACCTCGGCCTCGGCGAAGCGCCCGGCGGTCTCGGGGCGCAACGGCTCGGCGACCAGCTGCAGCTCGTTCGACGGTTTCAGCACCTCGAACGCGGGCGCCTCGCGCGGCTCGGCTTCGAAAGCAGTGATCTCCATGGCTTTCCTCGACCTACGGGCCGTTCGCTCCCCTGGTTCATTCGGCCCACATGACGGAGCGGACCACGGGTGGCAGGACGCCGATCTCGTCGCGCACGGCCCGGACGCCGGGCACCCCTTCCGCGGCGATGCGTGCCGCCTGCTTCTCGGCCGCGGTCTCGACGGCGCCCCAGAGATGGACCGTGCCGCCCGCCACGACCACGCTCAGAAAGGTTGGCCCCGCGCCGGCCTCCTGGATCGCCTTCTCGACCTCCGCCTTCAGCATCCGGTCGTCCTTGCTCGGCGCGGGTGAAGCCTGTCGGGCGACGAGCCCGTGGAGCAGGTCGGCGCGGCTGACGATGCCGACGAGCTTGCCGTCGCGAAGCACCGGAACGCGCTTGATGCGATGCCGCTCGAGGGTATCGGCGATCTGTTCCAGAGTGGCGTCCTCGCCGACCGAGATGACGTCGCGGGTCATCACTTCGGCAGCATGGGCGCCATGCGACTTGATGTAGGCGATCGGCCGGTCGTCCGGATTGCCGAGCAGACGGAGCCACCAGGAGGGGTGCCTCTCGGTGCCGGACTCCGGCCGTCGCATCAGGTCGCCCTCGCTGACGATGCCCAGCAGCCGGCCGGCCTCGTCGACGACGGGAACGGCGCTGATCCGGCTGTCCAGCAGGCGCGCGGCGATGTCGCGAACGTGGGTCTCCGGCGCGACCGTGATCACCCTGCTCTGCATCACGTCTCGGGCTTGCATGTTTCTTCTCCTCTTGGCCTGACCGGCCGCCGCCCGACGCCGTTTCGGCGGGAACGGCGGCTCGCCCGGAGTGGGGAACGAGGGACTATTCGTCCTTCTCCATCAGCTTCTTGATCCGCGGCGGGATGTCGTCCTTGGAGAAGCGCTTCTGCTCCGCCTCGTTGTGCACGAAGGCGATGATGTCGGCGAGCTCCTGGCCGGTCAGGTGGATCGGCTCGCCGAGCTCCTCGCGCTGCATGGCGACCATCGCCTCGGCGCCGTCCCACATCCTCGCCGAGAACTCGAAGGGGTTCATCGGCATCGTCATGGTCGAGGCGTCGAGCGCCGGCGCATCCTCGCCGCCGACGCCGTTGATCGAATGGCAGACGACGCAGCCCTTGCTCGCGAACAGCTGTCGCCCGCGCGAGGGGTCCATGTTCGGCATCATCAACCCCGGGGCCATCTTGCCCTGGCCGGTCATACCCTGCCCGGTCATGCCCTGGCCCTGCATTCCGGATCCCTGGCCGGTCATGCCCTGACCCATCATCCCGGATCCCTGGCCGCCCATCTGAGTATCGCCCGCGGCATGCGCGGGCTCGACCGGCGACGCGAGCAACGCGAGCGCCGCAGCCAGTACCGACATCGGCGTGATCTTCATTGCATCCTCCCTTGATGGATCATGCTCCGGTCCTTTCGTGGCGCTCGCCGGAGCCGCCCGGGCTCGGCGGCAACGCACAGAAGCCCTGGGGCGGCACGCCGAGCGCGGCGTTGAACTTGCTCGACAGGTTCTGGAAGGCGATCAGGCCGGTCAACTCGACGACGGCATCGTCGGCGAACTGACCCCGCAGGGCGGCGAACTGGGCCTCGGTCGGCTCGGTTCCGGAGAGCGTCACCGCCTCCGCATAGTCGAGCGCGACCCGTTCGCGGTCGTTGAACAGCGGGCTGTCCCGCCAGGCCGGCAGCGCGGCGACTTTGTCGAGGCTGGCGCCGCGCTTGAGCAGCGTCGCCGAGTTGATGTCGACGCAGAAGGCGCAGCCGTTGAGCTGCGAGACCCGCACCGTGACCAGCGAGCGCAGGGCCGGCTCGATCGGCGAGGCGCGCCGGTCGATCATGCCGTAGAGCAGCGCGACGCCGAGGAACAGCCGCGGCGCGCGCGCCCAGAGCAGCGCGGCGTCGAGCGCCCGCCCATACTTGCGGCGCTGGTTCCAGAAGAAGGGCTTCAGGTACCAGGGCGCAGTCCCTTCCCGGATCGGTGCGATGCGCATGGGCTGCTGCTCCCGTCGCTCACATGTTGTGAGGCTGCCAGGTGATGCCGTTCGCGAGCTGCAGCTCGCGGATGTACTGGATGATGTCGGTGATCTGCTCCTGCGTGACCTGCGGCTGGGGCGGCATGGCGCCGAACCGCCAGTGGTGCTGCGGCGCGCCCGAGCGGACCGCCCGGAAGAAGGCCGTGTCGGGATGGTGGCCGGGGTTGTAGATCTGGTGGACCAGCGGCGGCCCCTTGTCGCTGCCGGCGGCGTTCGCTCCATGGCAGGCGGCGCAGACCGAATCGAAAGCGACCTTGCCCCGCTTCGCCATCCAGGAAAGCTCGGGAACCTTGACCGCCACGACCGTGCCGCGACCCGGCCGATCGGGGACGGCGACGTGCCACAGCCAGGCACCCAGCCCGCCGGCGAGCACCACCACGACCAGGTACTTCGGAAGATCCTTCGAGACGCTCATGCCGCCGCTCCTCCCGTCGCGGCCGCTGGTCGCGCAGAGGACTCGCCGGTGCTCGCGACGAGCCGCCTGGCGCGCTCCAGCAGCTTCGCGTTGATCGCGACGATGACCGTGCTGAGCGACATCAGCGCGGCGCCGAACGCGGGGGTCAGCAGGATGCCCCAGGTGATGGCGACGCCGGCGGCGAGCGGGATCGCGAAGGCGTTGTAGCCGGTCGCCCACAGCAGGTTCTGGATCATCTTGCCGTAGGTCGCGCGCGACAGCGCCAGGATCGCGAAGACGTCGCGCGGGTCGCTGCGCACCAGCACCACGTCGGCCGACTCGATGGCCACCTCGGTGCCGGCGCCGATGGCGATGCCGAGGTCCGATTCGACCAGGGCCGGCGCGTCGTTGACGCCGTCGCCGATCATCGCGACGGTCAGGCTCCGCGCCTTGACCTCGCGAACCTTCTCGACCTTCTGGTGCGGCAGGACTTCGGCGAAGTAGTCGTCGAGCCCGAGCTTGGCCGCCACCGACTTCGCGACCGGCGCCGCGTCGCCGGTCACCATCATGCACTGGATACCCATCGCCTTGAGGCGCGAGACCGCCTCGTAGGATTCCGGGCGGACGACGTCGGCGAGCGCGATGGCGCCGACCGGCCGGTCGTCGAGCAGCAGGTAGACGACGGTGTTGCCCTCCTCGGCGAGCTTGCGCACCGCTCCGTCGTCGACGCTCAACCCGTGCTCGCGCAGATAGCCCGGGCTGACCACCCGCACGCTGCGGCCCTCGATCGTCGCCTCGGCGCCCTGGCCGGTCAGGCTCCTGAACGCCTCGACCGGCTTCGGCGCGACGCCGCGCTCCTCGGCGCCGCGCACCATGCCCTGGGCGATCGGGTGCTGGGACTGGCTCTCCAGGCCGGCGGCCCAGGCCAGCACCGCCTCCTCGCCCAGCTCGGCCAGCGCGACCACTTCCGCGACGCCGAAGCGGCCCTCGGTCAGCGTGCCGGTCTTGTCGAACAGCACGGCCTGCAGGTTGCGCGCCCGCTCGAAGGCGGCACGGTCGCGGATCAGCAGACCGTTCTGGGCGGTCAGGCGCGTGCTGACCGCAACGACCAGCGGCACCGCGAGGCCGAGCGCGTGCGGGCAGGTGATGACCATCACCGTGACCATGCGTTCGAGCGAGAACTCGAAGCCGCGCCCGGCGGCCAGCCAGAAGACCAGCGTCGCCCCGCCGGCCGAGAGCGCGATGTAGGTCAGCCAGAGCGCCGCCCGGTTCGCCAGGTCCTGGGTCCGCGAGCGCGTCTCCTGGGCCTGCCGGACCATGTCGATGACCTGGCTGAGATAGGTCTGGTCGCCGGTCTTGCGCACTTCCAGGGTCACGGCGCCTTCGCCGTTGGCCGAGCCGCCGACCGCCTCCTGGCCCTCGCCCTTCTCGACCGGCCGCGACTCGCCGGTCAGCATCGCCTCGTTGAAGCTCGAGCGACCCTTGACGATCATGCCGTCGGTGGGGACCTTCTCGCCCGGCCGGACCAGCACCCGGTCGCCGGGCTTCAGGTCGGTGATCGGAACCTCCTCGACCGCGTCGCCCGCGCCCAGCCGATGGGCCGTCGCCGGCAGCAGGCGGACCAGCGCCTCCAGCGCGCCCGAGGCGCCCATGACCGACTTCATCTCGATCCAGTGACCGAGCAGCATGATGTCGATCAGGGTCACCAGCTCCCAGAAGAAGACCTTCCCCGAGAGCCCGAAGACCACCGCGCTGGAGTAGAAGAAGGCGACCGAGATCGCCAGCGCGATCAGGGTCATCATCCCGGGCCGGCGGCTGCCGATCTCGCCGAAGAGCCCTGTCAGGAACGGCCAGCCGCCGTAGAAGAAGACGACGCAGGAAAGCGCGAAGAGGACGTAGCCGTCGCCCGGAAAGGCCAGGGCCTGCTCGAAGCCGAGCACGCGCTGGATGAGCGGCGAAAGCGCCAGCACGGGCACCGTCAGCACCAGCGAGACCCAGAAGCGACGGCGGAAGTCCGCGACCATCGCCGAGTGGTCGTGCCCGGCATGGCCCCCATGACCTCCGTGGCCGTGGCCATGTCCATGCGCATGTCCCGAACGGGAAGAGCCTGGCGCCGGCGCGTCGGCAGCCTGGCCGACGGCGCCGTGCATCCCGGTACCGTGGCCAGCAGCGGGCCTTTCCATCACCGGTATCCCTGTCTGCTGATGGCCCTGCCCGCGCGCGGACCGGCGTGATGCTCGGGACCGGCCGTCCCGCGTGTCATCGCAAAGCTCCTTCGTCGCCGTAGAGCAGGCCGAAGGCGCGCTCGCAGGCGGCGTCGCGGACTTCCCGGAGACGTTCGATGTCTCGACCGACCTCCGCGAAGGCCTCGCGCTCCCGGGCGAGCAGCGGCTGATCCGGCCGCAGGGGCTCGCGGCCTTCGGCGACGGCCTCGGCAAGCGATGCGAGGCCGCGCATCCAGGGATTGAAGGCTTCCGAGACGAGATAGCGGCTGGTCCGCATCGGGTGCAGCCACTTGAGCAGCTCCGCGCTCCAGGGCGTCGTGCAGGCCTGGATCCAGGGACTGACGAAGGTCCGGTAGAGGGTCTCGTTGAGCTCCGAGACCCGGCGCACCCGCTCGAAGGCCTCGCGCGGATAGTCGACCTCGAGATCCTCGACCCGCCGTGGCTCGAATCGGACCTCGTAGGAGGGCCTGTGGCAGTCGGGATCGCCGGACGGATTGTCGATCTTCATCTCGTAGAGGCCCGGCGGCAGCGCCTCGACGTCCTCCAGGCTCTCGAGGATCGCCCGGTGCTCCAGGCGCGCCACGCCGGCGGAGACGAAGATGCCGAGATGCCCGACGTGCGAGTTGGTGAGATAGACGATGCGCTGGCCGGCCCGCTTCAGGTCGTCGGTGTCGCGATAGACCGCGGGAATCCAGCCGAGCGCCTGCTGCGGCGGCGTGATGTTGTCGCCGTAGGAGGCGAAGACGACCAGCGGGTTGCGGATGCGGCGCAGGTCGGCGAAGCAGCCCTGGCAGATGCGCAGCCGCCCCTGCTCCAGCTCGTTGCCGACGAAGAGGTTCTCGACGATGGCAAGGATCTCCTCGCGGCTCAGGAAGTAGAAGCCGTTCCACCAGCGCTCGAACTCGAGGAAGCGCTCGCGCTCGCCGTCGACGTCGCCGAACAGCCGGGCGTACTTCTCCCAGACCGCCTTCTCGGGCTTGAGGTTCTCGAAGTTCTGGGCGAGCCAGGCGCCGTCGAACCGGCCGTCCCCGAGGTCCGCCGCCAGATGCGCCAGCCAGGCGCCGCCGAGCAGGCCGCCGGCCATGCGCATCGGGTTCACACCCGACTCGCCGGCCCAGTAGGACAGCGGTGAGCCGTTCAGCACCGCCGGTCCGACCAGGCCCTCGCAGTCGGCCGAGAGCAGCGTCACGGCCCAGCCGGCCTGGCAGTTGCCGTAGAGCACCGGCGGCCTGCCGGGATGGCGCCGCGCGACCTCCTCGACGAAGCGGCGCAGCGCATGGAGCACGTCGGCCAGGGTCTGGCCGGGCTCCGGCTCCGGAAAGAAGATCACGAAATAGACCGGATGGCCCTCACGCATCGCCATGCCGACCTCGGACTCGCGCTTGAACCCGCCGATGCCGGGGCCATGGCCGGCGCGCGGATCGACGAAGACGACCGGCCGCTTGCGGAGGTCGACGCAGTCGTCCCAGCAGTCTCCGCCGACCTCCGTGATGCGCAGCAGCGCGTAGTTGGCCGGACGCTCGAATCGTCGCGCGTCGATCAGCATCTCGTGCCGGAAGTCGAGCAGCGGCGGCAGCCCGGCGCGCTCGTGCTCGAGCATGTTGTCGGCCCGCTGGCGCAGCGTGTCCCAGAACAGGACCGTTCGCTCGAAGACGTCGCGCTGGTAGTCGAGCAGGTCCCGCCACGAAGGGACTCCCTTTCCGGCGTCCGCGCCTGCCCGCGGCGCGTCTTCGGTCACCTGGAGGCGGGACCGGGCGACGGCTCTGCCGGCATCCGACGGCGTCGGCACCGCCTGCAGGCCCTTCCGCTTCCGCATTCCATCGTCGAAGGGGCGCGCCCGCGCCCGCGCCGAAGATCTCGTCATCGCTGCCACCGTCTTGCGAAGAGGTTGAACAGGGGGCCGAAGACCAGGGCCACGTACCAGCCGTAGGCGAAGCTCTCGACGAGGCCGAGCAGGAAGCCCTGCCAGGTCAGCCAGGTGAAGCCCGGCAGGAGCCGCTGCCAGACCGGGTACATCGCGTGCCCAGGGAACAGCAGGTCGAAGCCGACGCAGAGCAGGTAGGTCACCGCGAGGAAGAGGCCGAGGCTCGTGCCCAGGGCCAGCACCGGCAGCCGGACCGGCTGTGCGACCGTGAGCGGCGTGCCCGGCCGTCGCGTCGCGAAGCTCGGGGTCTCAGTCATGGTGGTGTTCCAGCATCTCGGGCTGCCGCGCCGCCTGCGGGCCGACGTAGAGCTGCGGCGCAGCCTCGAAGAGCTCGCGGCACTCGCGGGAGCAGAAGTAGTAGACCATGCCGTCATGGACCGAGGGCTTGGCCTTGTCGGGGTGAACGGTCTTGCCGCAGACCGGATCCACATCGGTTTCCGGGGGCACCCAGCGGACCCCGCTGGTGCTCCCGGCCGAAGCTTTGCCAGCGCCAGCGCCGTGATCATGACCGTGCCCCATGACGTGCGCGCCGCAGCCGACGCGCATCATCAGGAAGATCAGTCCGGCCCAGAGTGCGAAGTAGATCAGGGCTTCCATTGCATCCCTCCCCGCTGCGTCGCCTCGCAAGAGACGGCTTGTCGGGCTGTGTTCGCCCGTCCTCGCGGTCGGCTCGACGGCACCGGAACGCGTCGCTCCGAGCGGAGCCGGGCGAGCACTCTGTCGAAGCGATGTCCAGGTGACCAAGGGCCGAGGCGAACGGCGTCAGGCGTGACGACCGGGCCGGCTGGCCCTCGGACGCGCCGGCTGTCGACGGGTCTCGTCACGCAGCCGGCAGGACGTCGCTCCGCGACGCCCGGCCCGGGTCCGGTCTCGCGCCCGGGTCGGCGTCGCTAGCGGATGACCGTGGTGTCTGGAGGCCTGGAATCCGGGGTCAAGCTGCGACCGCCGCTCGACTCCCGAGTAAATCGCATCGAGAAGACAGGAGCCACGAATTCGGCCGGCGCAGCCGCCGGAAGCACGGCCTGGAACGAGCACTGGCTGCCGTGCAGACAGTGGCCCGGCGGCACGACGATACCCTCGTGGGCAGAGCCATCGGCCTGCGCCGAGAGAAGTGCCGTCCGGTCGCTCCCGAAAGTGGCCGCCGCCGACGCGTCGAAGTGGCCGAAGATGGCCACCATCAGCGCCAGAAGGCAGAGGACCGCCCCCGCACGGCGAGACCATGAAATAGTCCTCGCTCGGCCGTGACCGGCGGGTGTCTCACGCGGACCCTGCGGAAAGCGTGTGCTCATGGCGCCATCGCTATGCCTCGGAGGCGATGGTGACTTTGATCTGCGTCAAGCTTTGCGGCCTCCTGCCGAAGCATTGTCGGTTTGCGGCCGGACAGCAACCGGCTTGGGCGACTGCTGCCCCCAAAGTCCAGGACCGTGTGGGTGATCGCCATGCTCGTCGCCGTCGTTCTCGCAGTCGGCCTCGCTCTCGCGACCTCGAGCTTCCACTACGCCACCTTGAGATGGCTCTCAGGCGGCATGGCCCGCATCGCCCTGCAGCCGGGCCGGCGCGTCCTCTGCATCGTCTTCGTCGTCCTGCTGGCGCATGTCGGCGAGGTCGTCCTCTATGCGGCGGCCTACGGCTTCTCGTCGCGGGTGCTCGACCTCGGCCGGTTCGGCGGGCTCGCTGTCGAGCGGCCCCTCGACTTCCTGTACTTCTCGATCGTGACCTACACGTCGCTCGGGCTCGGCGACGTCTTCCCGGGCGGCCACCTGCGCTTCATCGCGGGCGTCGAGGCGCTCAACAGCCTGCTGCTGATCGCCTGGTCGGGCTCTTTCATCTATCTGGCGATGGGGCGGCTCTGGCCCTGGCAGCGCTGCGCGGAACCCGCCGACCGGCGCGCCGGAGACCGCCGTTCACGGAAAGGTGACCAGGAATGACCGGCCTCAAGTCCTTGCTGCGGCCTGCCGAGCTCGACGCCGAGAAGACCGCGGCCCTGGTGCGCGTCGCGATCCTCCTGTCCCTCGCGGTCGCCATCCTCTCGGCGGTCGACGCAGACCACGTTCCGACCGGCCCGGCCGTCGCTCTCGCCGCCTACGGCCTCGGGACCGTCGTGGGTCTCGTTCTCGCCTGGCGCCGGATCTTTCATCCGTCGATCCCGTATCTCCTGGTGACCTTCGACGTGGTTCTCGTGGCCGTCCAGGTCCTGATGCTGAGCCGCATGATGGGCATGCCGCCCGCCGGTGCATTCTCGTTGCCCGCCACAGGCCTGATCTTCGTCATTCTGGCCTACGCCGCCTTGCGCTATCGACCCTGGCTGGTCGTCTATGCCGGCGCGCTGTTCGTCGCGGCGATCGAGTTCGGCTCTCGCCTGCCGGCCGCCGATGCTGAGATGGCCATGACCGGGCACATGGGCCAGATGTCGACGATGGCGCACAACGGCATGGCGAGGGTTCTGAACTACCAGGCGCTGCCACCGACCCTGGTCGCCGTGGCGACCTTCATTCTCTTCGTCATGGGCCGACGGACCAGGAGCCTGCTGCTGGCCTCCGTCCAGCAGGCCGCGCGCACGGCCAGGCTGTCGCGCTACTTCTCGCCGAACCTGGCGGCCCGGCTCGCCGAGGGTGACGAGGATCAGCTCCTGGCCGGCCGCCGCCAGCCCGTCGCCGTGCTGTTCGTCGATATTCGCGGCTTCACGACGCTCGGCGAGACCATGGCTCCGGACGAGCTGGGCGCCTTTCTTTCCGAGTACCGCAGGCGCCTCGCCCGGCCGGTCTTCGCGCATGGCGGGACGGTCGACAAGTTCATCGGCGATGCGATCATGGCGGTCTTCGGCAGCCCGCTCCAGAGAGCGGACGACGCCGAACGGGCCGTCCGCTGCGCCCTCGAGATCCTGCAGGCCGCGCGGGAGTGGTCGTCGGAGCGCGAGCGGGCCGGCAAGGCGCCGGTCGCGATCGGCATCGGCGGACACTACGGAGAGGTCTTCGCCGGCGCGCTCGGCGGCGAGCAGCTGCTCGAATTCACCGTCATCGGCGATACCGTGAACGTGGCCGAGCGCCTGGAGCGGCTGAGCCGGGAGGTGTCGAGCCCCCTCGTCGTCTCGGCCGCCCTGCTCGAAGCCGCCGGGAATGACGCAGAAGGCGCCGGATGGCGACGGCTGCCACTCCATGAGCTCAAGGGACATCGGCAACCGGTCGAGGCGCTTTGCCTCGCATCGTTCGAATGGGGCGACCTGGAGGAAATCAAGGCGAGTGGCGGCGAAGGGGATGGCCGCCAATGATGCGGCCGATCGCCCCAGCCGGGCGATCCTGCACGACATCCACGAGGCCGAGTTCTTCGCCTTCGTCCACAACGCGGTCGGCGTGTCGACCGCGGCCGGGCTGGTCTATCCGCTGTTCGGCATTCCGCCGAGCCTGGTGATCGCTGCGCAGAGGATGTCGTTGAGATCCATCCCTGTGATCCCCGACACGCTGCACGGCGGGCGGCTGCATCTGGGAAGCCTCGCTCCGGCTCGTTGACCTCGATCAATGCTGCGGTGCAGCGATATGTGCCTTCCTTGGAAAGCGTCGAAACCTGCGGGTTTGGCTGCCGAGGGAGGGGCCGATGCGAACGCAGAAGATCCAGAATTCGCCCGAGACTCGCACGCCGCGGCTGCGCCGGCCGCTGCTGGGCGTGGCGATCGTCGGGGTGCTGGCGGCTGCCACGGCCGCCCTCGCCCAATATGGTAGCGGCGGTTGGACCATGGGGGCCGGCATGATGGGTGGCGGCATGATGGGCGGAGGGTTCAGCGACCGGCCGGTAGCGCCGCACTGGGGCGGTCGGGTCGTGAGCTATGCCGAGGCCGAGGCGTTCATCCAGTACGGCAGTGCCCATGGAACGGCGGATGCCAAGACCAACACGGTCACCTTCGACGGCAGCGAAGTCACGATCAACCTTGTCGCCGTCCAGCCGGGTTCCCCCGACCAGACCTTCGAGCTGCACGGGCTGGTCAATCCGACTTTGGTCATTCCCCGCGGCGCCGCGGTCCACTTGAACCTGATCAACATGGACTACGGCCGCACCATGGAGCACACGGTGGAAATCGTCTCGGCGCCGCCGCCCTATCCCGACATGGCCATGATGTACATGGGGGCGCCGGTGGTGCAGCCCCTGCCGGAGGTGCCCTGGCGCAGTCAGGACGACGTTGAGGCCGCTCAGTATGGTGGCCTGGGCGTGAGCTTCGTCGCCGATCGACCAGGCACCTACTGGTATGTCTGCCCGACCCCGGCCCATGCCGAGAAGGGAATGTACGGCAAGCTCGTCGTGCGTTGACCGCAAGCAGGGCGCGATGGGGCCCGGGTTCGAAAGCCTGTGACCGCAGCGGCCTGCGGATGTCCGGCACCGGGGCGGCCAGCTCACGCGGTGATCCGTCGTGCCTGCCGCAAGGCGGAAGACGACCCATAGCTGACCTTGGAGGTCGAAACCCATGATGTTCGGTGGTCTCGCGATGATCCTCTTCTGGGGAGCGCTCATCGTCCTCGTCGTCCTGCTCGTACGCCGCTTCGGCGCCAGGACCACGCGAGGAGACGCGGCATCTCCGCCTTCCGCGTCGACGCCCCTCGACATCCTCAACGAGCGCTTCGCGCGAGGCGAGATCGACAAGGAGGAGTTCGAGGAGCGCAAGAAGCTGCTCTCGAAATAGGCGCGGCGACGAGGCCGGCACGATCGCTTGGGAGGTCTCAGGACGGGCGGGGCGAATGGCTGCTTGCTGCGGCCGTCGCCTTCGGCGCTGCCGAGGCGTCCCCTTGCCCCCGTTTCGTCGGGGCCCGAGTCCTCGCTCGCTGGCAAGGCGGACCGTCCTACTTCTCGAGGCGCCGGTTTCTCTTGCTCCTCGTCGCCCTGCCCCTCGCGCTCGCGGCCGCGATGCCGGTCGCCTTTGCCTCGGGAGGGCATGGGCATCAGGCAATCGCCCAGGCCACGTCGGCCGGCAGTGCCGACTGCAACGGCGCGAACGGCGCCGGAAGCGGGGCAGGTCATCTGGCCCTCCGCCCGGCCTTCGCCACGGGACGGGAATCCGGTCTGCTTCGGCCGCTCTTCAGTGTCGACCTCGTCGGCCGGACCGTCGCGCCCGACGGCGGCGTCGACTTCGAGCGCAAGTTCGAGGGCAGCGCCGACCTCGCCCGCGACGACGGCGAGAGCGTCGATGCGGCCTTCTTCCTGACCGGCGTTCGCCCGAGGTTCTGACCGCCCTGCGATCCTCGAGCCCTATTGACCGAGGCCCCGGACGCGGAGCGGCCGTGACAAGAGGGCGCATCGGCAAGGTCGCGCAATCCCGCTTGAGGCTCGTCAATGCCCCTGTCGGCAGGCCGCTCCACGCTTTCCCGCAGGACGCCGGCTCGCGGCGCCCGCTTTGCGGGAGATTGGCAATGATCGACAGGAAGACGATTCTCGCGGCCGGCTTGGCAGCGGCCCTGTTCGGCGCGCTCTCGGGTTCCGCCCTGGCCCACGGGCGTGGCATGGGCTACGGCATGATGGGCGGCGACAGCGACGGCGACGACGCCCCGGGATACGGCATGCCGGCCCCCGGCTACGGCGGCGACGGTTACGGCATGGGCCCGGGAATGATGGGACCGGGGTACGGCTACGGCATGCGGCCGGGGTACGGCATAGGTCCCGGCTACGGCATGGGTCCCGGCTACGGGATGGTCCCGGGAATGACGGGCCACGGCTACGGAATGATGCCGGGCTATGGCATGGCCCCGGGCTATGGAGCGCAGCAGGCGCCGGACCTCAAGCTCACCACCGACGACGTCAAGAAGATGCTCGAGCAGCGCTTGGCCTGGGGCGGCAACCCGCACATCAAGCTCGGCAAGGTCGAGGCCAAGGACGACGATACGATCGTCGCCGAGATCGTCACCCAGGACGGCTCGCTGGTGCAGCAGCTGGCCGTCGACCGCCACCGCGGCTGGATGCGGCCGGTCGAGTGACATGACCCGCCGCAATATTTCTCGAGGCCTGGCAGCCGCCGCGTCCGTGGCGGCTGCGGGCCTGCCGGCTGCCGCCTGGGCGCAGCAGGGCCCCTACTTCTACGGCCACATGTGGGACGGCGGTACCATGTGGGGCGACGGCTGGCATGGCTGGCTCCTGGGCCCGGTCATGATGATCCTGGTGCTCGCACTGGTCCTGGTCGGCGTCGTGGTCCTCTTGCGCTGGCTGGTCGGGCCCCTGCACCCGCACCACCCCCCAACCTATCCGCCTGCCGGGAAGTCGGCCCTCGACATCCTCAAGGAGCGCTTCGCGCGCGGCGAGATCGACAAGGACGAGTTCGAGGAGCGCCGGCGCGTGCTCGGTGACTAACGGTGCTTCGGGGCATCAAGCGATTCGAGACCGGTAACCTGCCAGGCTGACCGGCCTCGGCAAGTTACCGGCTCGGCACGATCGTCACCGGCACCTTGGCGTGAAGCACGAGCTGGTGGCCGACGCTGCCCAGCAGAAGCTCGGCGAAGCCGCCTCGCCCGCGGCTCCCGGCAACGAGCAGATCGGCCTCCTCCCGCTCCGCGAGATCGATCAGCGCACCGGCGGCGTTGCCCTCGATCCGGATCGTTCGGAAACGAGCGGACGCATCCTTCAGGCACGCTGTCCAGTCGCCATCGAGGCACCGTTGCGCCTGCTCGCGGAGGCGGCGGAGCTCGTCCTCCGACAGCACGGCGTAGCCGCCCGGCAGCCGTGCCGGGTCGGTCTCGAAGACGTGCACCACCAGCAGTTCGGCGTCGAGGTTCGCCGCCAATTCGCCAGCCCAAATGACCGCCCTCTCAGCCTCGCCCGATCCGTCGGTTCCGACGACGATCCGTTCGATCATGGCTTCTCCCCCATTGGCCGTATCCTGCAACCGTGAGCCATAAAAGCCTGTCCGACTGCGATGCGGCGGCAAGTCAGCGCTCAGGGTCGTCCAGCGAACGGATCGAGCCGCCGACGGGTTCCCCAGGGCTCACGGCAACCGCCGGACGGGGACGCGGTCCGCGCGCACCGGGCCGGTGCGAGAGGCCGAACAGTAGCTCGATCATCGAACGCGCGCAGGACCCGCCTTGACACCCGCGCTCGCGTGCGTCGGATTGGGACCGTGGGCAGACCGGCGGCGCCGACCGCTTGCCCGGCGACCGCAGCGAGACGGAGAGATCATGCACAGCCAGACCCTGGAACGCTGGACGCACGACCACACCTTCGGCCAGGACGTGCCGCGCCGCGGCGAGCGCCCGACGCTGGTCGTAGCGCTCGTCACCGTCGTCACGATGGTCGTGGAGATCGCCGCGGGCTGGAGCTTCGGCTCGATGGCGCTGCTCGCGGACGGCATGCACATGGGATCACACGCCGTGGCGCTGGGGCTGAGCGTCTTCACCTACAGCTATGCCAGACGCCACGCCGGCGACCGCCGCTTCACCTTCGGCACCGGCAAGGTTAATGCCCTCGGCGCCTATACCAGCGCCATTGTGCTTGCCGGATTTGCCCTGGTCATGGCCTGGGAAAGCGCGACGCGCTTCCTGGCGCCGGTGCCGATCGCCTTCGATTGGGCGCTCCTCGTCGCCGTTATCGGGCTCGCCGTCAACGGCGTGAGCGCCCTGCTGCTCACCACCCGCGGCGAAGATCATGACCACGGAGCAGGACACCACCACCACGCTGATGGCCCGCACGAGCACGGCCACGAGCATCATCACGACCGTCGGGACCAAAACCTCCGCTCGGCCTATCTCCACGTCCTCGCGGATGCCCTGACCTCAGTCTTCGCCATCGTCGCTCTGCTGGCCGGCAAGTACTTCGGTGCAGTCTGGCTCGATCCGCTGATGGGCCTGCTCGGCGCCGTCCTGGTGGCGCGTTGGGCCTGGTTCCTGCTGAAGGATACGAGCGGCGTGCTCCTCGACCGGCGCGCCGACGAGCGGCTGCGCGACGCCGTGCGCGCGGCCATCGAGGGTGTCGGCGACAACCGAATCGCCGACCTCCACGTCTGGGCCATTGGCCCGGGGCTACACGCCGCGGCGCTCTGCATCGTGACCCACGACCCTCGCGACCCCGAGCACTATCGCAGTCTGCTGCCGAGCGGGCTGGGCATCGTGCACTCGACGATCGAGGTCCACGCGTGCCGGCACGATCCGGCAGCTGCGGCCGCCTGAAACGCCAGGAGGCCGGCGCCCAACCGATCGCTCAGCCGATCAGGGCGAGCTGCGGAAAGGTCGCGAGCAGCCAGTAGGAAAAGGCGTTGAGCTGGCCCGTGATCATGGCGAGCCCCATGACGATCATGAGCCCGCCGGCGCCGGCGCGCAGCCAGCGCCCGGCGCGCCCGACCGACCTCAACCGGGCGACGAGGCTGTCGGTGAACAGCGCGGCGAACATGAAGGGCACGCCCAGTCCGAGAGAATAGATCGCCAGCAGGCCTGCACCGTCCGAGACCGTCGCGGCGGAGGCTCCCAAGGTCAGGATCGCACCGAGGATCGGGCCAATACACGGAGTCCAGCCGAAGGCGAAGGCGACGCCGAGGAGGTAGGCGGAGAGCGGCCGGCCGCCGGCGAGGACCGGCTGCAGCCTCAGGTCGCGCATCATCCAGGCCGGCCGCAGGGCGCCGAGCATGAACAGCCCGAACAGCACGACGATCGCGCCGCCGACGAGGTTGAGCTCGTAGCGGTGGGTCAGCAGCAGCTGGCCGAGCGCCGTGGCGCTGGCCCCGAGCACCATGAAGACCGTCGAGAAGCCCAGCACGAAGCAGCCGCTGAGCCCCAGGGTCGGAAGCTTGGGCGCGGCCACGCTACGGCCCTCGCCGGCGCCCACCGAGCCGCCGGCAACGTAGGACACGTAGCCCGGCACCAGAGGCAGCACGCAGGGGGACAGGAAAGAGATCAGGCCCGCCGCGAAGGCGGTAGCCGCGCCGATGTTCGAGATCGCCAACATCCTTCAACCCTCCTGCGCGCCGGCCCGCCGGGTTTGCGCTGGCCACGGGTGGACGCTCGGCGAGCAGCCGGGCCACCGCTTCCGGCGCGACGTGCCCTTCGACCGCGTAGCCGTCGACCAGCATCGTGTGGCAGCTCGCCGGGCCCTGCCGGACACCCTGAGAGCCGGCGGCATGCGCCACGGCCAGCAGCAGCGGAAGGGTCTGGGTCGCCCGGACCACGAGTCACGTCAAAGCACGCTAGCCACACGCGCCCTGCGCGTCGATGGGCTTGGCATCACAGGCAATAGCTCCACGCGACCGCGCTCTCATATGGCCGGTTCTCTCGAACCAGGGCCACGACCATCTTCAAACTCAGTCGAAGCACTGCCGGTGAAACGGGCACGCTCCTGTGGATGCAAAGACCGCCGGCGCAGAAGGCGACAAGGCCCCGCGCTCGGTCGAGCTTGCGAGGCCTTGGTCAGATCTGGATTTCGAGTGAGTTATAACAAAAGTGGTTGCGGGGGCAGGATTTGAACCGGACTTCGCCCGCTCGTCTCAGCGCGTCCGTCCACCGAACGGCTGCTGCTGCGCGAGCCTTCAGGTTATGAGCCTCACGTCCCCCTACCGTCTCCGACAGCCGGCGTCGGCCGCGTAGCGGCGATCGCGGCAGAGCTCACCGAGAACCCGCGCCACGTAGGCGGCCTGGCGGCCGGCCGTCGGCGAGTGGTAGCGGCCGACGGCCGCTCGCCAGCTGCCCGTATGCCGATGCAGGTTGCCGAGCAGCCAGCCTGCGTAGGCCGCGTTGATCGCCGGATCCAGGGCGGCCTCGAGCGAGCGCAGGCGGCCGCGATGGCTCTGCCAGTGGATCTGCCCGCAGCCGAGGTCGAGGTTGCGGCGCGGGTTCTCGGCGAGGGCCCGGCGCGCCAGCGCCAGGGCGGCCTCGCGGCTCGCCGGATAGTGACTCTCGCCGCCGATGTTGAGCGCCCAGGGCCAGATCCGGCCCCGGCCGCCCGCCTCGACGCGTCCGATCGCCTGCAGCAGGCCCGGGGGAAGATCCTCGACCCATTCCGCTGCCGCCAGCGCCGTCTCGCAGCTGGGCACCGGGCCAGCGGCAGCGGAGGCGCTGGCCGATGCGACCTGGCTCTGGCCACGGGCAAGCCCGCTCGACGCGCCGGCCGCGAGTGCGACCGGGAGCAGAACGGGCAGGAGCAGGATATGCAGGACGGGCCTCATTGGATCCGTCTAGCCTCGGCGCCGTCCATGGCGTGGCTCGGAACCGGCTGCCGGTCGCCCCCCACCCGTCGGCTTCCCACCGGCTCGCGCCCCACCGGTTTGCCCAGGGCCGCCTCTGTCGCCCAGCGCCTGCGAGATGGCTTCGGACGCGAGACGCCCATCGGCGCGCCAGCCGTCGGGCAGTTTCAGGCCCCTCTCACGGGCCAGGCTCTCGAGCAGCGCGATCTGCTTCTGGCTCGGCGGCCGCGAGCCGCCGCCACCGGTGCCACCGCGGCTCGCCCCCGGGGTCGAGGACCGGGACCCTCGCGCGCCCGACCCGCCGGCCGCTGGCGCGCCGCGGCCCCGAGCCGGCCGCGGCGCGGCCGCCGCGAGCTCCGCTTCCGGCACCAGCGCGCGCGGGGCCGCAAGGATCGCCCGGGACATGACGGTGGCCTCGTCGCGCGCGCGCTCGCAGAAACGATCGCGCTGCTCCCGCGCCCTCGCGCCCGCAGCGCCGATCTCGACCAGGCCGGCCTCGCTGATCGCCCGGCTCACCGGGTCGACCAGCGTCGGCCAGGCCGCCTCCAGGCTCCTGACTAGTGCACGGCCGATCGCCGTGGGCCGGACGTATGCCTGCCCCCCGTTCGTGGCCGGGGGCAGGCCTCGACCCTGATCGGGCGCCTGGCCCTTCCCTCCGTACTGTGCCTCGCCCTCGCCAGCCGACCGGCCCCGCCGCCTCGCCGGCCCGGCCTTGCTGGGCGAGACGGTCCGGCCCGCCGCGTCGCAGAGCGCGATCTGCACAGCCTCGAGCAGCTCGTCGGCGATGGCGATGCGGGTAGCGGGCGTGCCCAGCCCCTTGGGCCTGTCCGGATCGTCCGTCGCGAGCGCCTTCTTGAGGACCGGGTCCTCGACGAGGTCGACAAGGCGTGCCATGACGTTCGGCAGGGCGGCCAGCTTGAAGCGCTCCGGCGGCTGCGTGCGCTTCGTCGAGATCTCGGCGTCGCGCCCGGCGAGGCGCTCGCCCTCGGCGAGGTCCGGCAGCTGCTCCTGGGCCTCGCCGCCTGGGGCCTCGCCGCTCTGGTTCTTGCCGCGCTCCGCCTCCTGCTCGGCGTCGCCCCGGTAGAGCGCGCGCCAGCCCGCCTTGACCGGCACGCTGCCTTCCGTGGCGAAGACCGCGGTGGCGCGCTCGGGGCTGCCGTCGATCCGGTAGGTGACCGGCAGGCTCGCCTGGACGAAGCGGTTGACGCCCGCCTCCATGTGGTTGGCGGCATAGTTCTTCGCGATGATCCGGTAGAGCGCCCAGGCGTCGGCTCCCATCGCCTGTCTCTCCGGCCGCTTGGCGGAGGGCGCGATGGCGTGGTGGGGCGACACCTTGCGGTCGTCATAGCGCGACCCGCGCCGCAGCAGCGGCCGCTCCAGGGCCTTCAGGGCCTCGAAACCCTCGAGCTCCGACAGCTGCCGGAGGATCTTCGGCGCGAGCGCCGCGTAGGACGACGGAAGATGCGTCGAATCGGTACGGGGATAGGTGACGTAGCCTCTGTCGTAGAGCTGCTGCAGCACGTCCCGCGTCTTCGACGGCGCCCAGCCCAGGACCTGTCCCGCCTTGGCGGTGAGGCTCCCGGAATTGAAGAGCCTGGGCGGTTCGACTTTGACCTGCTTGTCGACCACGGCGACCGGGCCCTGTGCGGAGCGGGCCGCCTCGGCGATCAGCTCGGCCCGGGCACGATCGAAGATCTTGTCCTCCGGCGCGTGGCGCAGCGTTACCGGCTGTCCCGGTCCGGCGCGATCGAAGGTCGCCTCGACGACGTAGTAGTCCCGCGGCCGGAAGCTCTCGATCTCCCGCTCGCGCCGCTCGATCAGCGCCAGCGTCGGGGTCTTGACCGGTCCGGCCCGCCAGGCTCCGCCCCTGCCCGGCCGCAGCGCGATCGAGCAGGCCCGCGTTCCGCCGTAGCCGAGCACCCAGTCCTGGTAGGTGCGAGCCTGGCTTTCCGCGTACCAGGCCTCGGTCGACCTGGCGGAGCTTCCCTGCTGCCTCGCCTCCGCCGCCTCCATCTCGGCCAGCGCGCCCTTGATGGCGCTCTCCTCGAGCGCGACCAGCTTCAGGCGCGCCAGCGGCCCGCGGTAGCGGCAGCGCTCCAGCAGCTCGCGGGCGATCGCCTCGCCCTCGCGGTCGGCGTCCGTGGCGATCACCACTGAGGTCGCCTTGCCGAGCAGCTTGTCGACGACGCGGAACTGCCCGCCGCGCCTGGACGACACCCGCAGCGGCAGCGGCGCCGGGGGCAGCAGCGGCAGCGTCGAGGCCGCCCAGGTCTTCCATTCCTTCCTGAGATCGTCGGGCGGCACCGACTCGAGCAGGTGGCCGATGCCCCAGGTGACGACGCCCCGAGGCGTCTCGATATAGCCGCCCTGCTCGCGACCGCCGCCGAGCACCCGCGCGAGCGCCCGACCGGCGTCGGGCTTCTCGGTCAGCCAGACCTTCATGGCGTTCCTCCTCTCCACAGGCCCGTTCGGAGCCAGGCCCCGCCTCGGTCAGCCCGCCGTTTCACGTCGCGACAAGGCCTGCCCCTCGATCCCCCGCCTCCGCGGCAGGCTCGTCGAGGACAGGTCCCGCGGAGGCTGTCCCCGGCTCCGAACGGGGAGCGGGGGATCATCGGCCCACGCCTCCCCACAGCTCCCTCCTCAGAGCTCCCAGAAACTGTCCGGCAGCTGCTCCGCCGTGCAGGCGGGGCGACGCCGGGCGCCGATGACGCCGACCGTCAGGAGCCGTGGCGCCCGTGCGAGGCGCGCCCGGCCGAGCTGCTCGCCGAGCTCCTCGTAGGCCTGTCGGACGGCGCCGGCGGCGTCGGGCGCCTCCACCGGCAGCCAGAGCGCCTCGAACGAGGCTTCCCAGAGGCCCAGAAAGGTCCAGTCCCGCAGGCCGCCGCCGGGTGGCGACGGGAGACCCGCCCCCCTTGCCCGCCCGAGATCCCCGTCCGCACGGGCGTCGGGAGCAGGCCCCGGCCGCGAAGGGGAGGGCGGCGAGGAGAGCGTGAGCGCGCCGGCGAAGGCCGCGACGAAGCGGCAGCGTCGCGGGTCGGGACGCTGCCGCGCTCGCCAGAGGACCGCGGCCTCCACGCCGCTTCGGGCCGCCAGCCGGTCCTGGCGTCCCCGCCAGGCTCCGGCTTCGCCAAGGTCGAGGGAGACGACCGTGTAGACCAGCATCTGAGCCGGCTCGCCTGCCGAGCGGCGGCGGACGCCCCGGACCCGGCCCCGCCGTTCTCCGCCCGCCGGCGGCCGGCGGGAGGTCGATCGCGCGTGGGTGGGCGCGTCGCCGCCTTCGCCGTCAGGCGAAGACGAGGCGCTCGCGCGAGGTCACGACGACCTCCGCGGCGGCGGCATCGCGCTGCTGGGGCCTGAGGTAGCCCTCGAGCTGGATCCAGCTGCCGGCGCCGAGCCGCTCGGCGAGCAGGTCCGCGACGTCCTCGAAGGCCGACACGTCATGGAACGCCCTGTGGCCGCTGCCCGCCGCGTCCTCAGGCAGGGCCGTGACCAGGGTGAAGAGGATGCGCGACTTCTTGTCCGTCTCGGCCGGAAAGTAGCGTGGCTCGCGGGCGACGGTGCCCGCCAGCTTCGCCCAGGCCGCTGGTTCCGCAGCCGCCGCGGCCGGCTCGAGGGCGTCGACGAGCAGGCGCGGCGTCCAAGCCCGATAGCCCTGCCCTTCCTGCTCGCCCTTCGGGGCCACATAGCTTAGCAGGCCTTGCGCGTCGATCAGTGCGCCGCGCTCCAGCTGCTTCGCGGCGGCCACCGCCTCCTCGCCGCGCACGACGGCCTCCAGCGTGATCGCCGAGCGGGCCTCCACCAGCAGCCGAACGAAGGCAACTGGCGGCATGCCATCCCCTCCGGGAAGCGCGTTGACTCGCTCGACCTTGCCGACCACCCGCAGCTGATTGACGGCGTCGCCTTGCGCTTCGGGCGGCACCCCCGCCTCCGCGAGGGCAGGACTCTGGTCGGCGTGCGCCGGCCGACGCGGGGACGCCTGGCGAGGTGCCGCAGCGGCGGTGTTCGCCTGGCCGCGACGGGAGGACGGCGCGGCCGACCCGCGGCCGCTGTTCTGTGCGACGTTCGACATCTGGTTCCTGCCTCGAGCTTCTTGACGGGTCACGACCCGGCGGCTTGTTCCGAACCGCCGAATCGGCCTCACGCTACGTGATTTCCGCGCATCGGCATAGGAAAAACGGCATAATCGCCGTATTTATGCTTGTTTCCGGCGGCCACGAGCGCCGACTGTCGCAAGGCGGCGGCCGGCAGCCCGGGCCGAAGGTCGAGGCGGAAGCGTCAGCCGCCGCGCAGGGCTCGCCGGACCAGCTGCCGGATGCTCTCGAGGAGGCTCGCCGCGCCCGGGGCGGGAGGCAGCAGGGGCGCGCCGGCCGTGGCGTAGACGGGTTCCCAGCGATGCAACGGCGAGACCGCAAGCGTATGGTCGCGACCGGAGGTGGCCGCTCTCGTCCTGATCTCCCGCATCCCCCGCCCCGCTGCCTTCTGCAATCGACCGAAGAATCCTAGCAGGTGAAATTGCCGCCGCAACGCTTCTCCCACTGCGCGAATCGGCTAGCGGTTCCTCGGCCGTCTGCCGGACGGCGGCTCGACCTCGCCGGATTGCCGCCCGACCGAGGTCGGTCGCTGGCGCTGCAGCGACCGGTCAGCCTGCGCCTGCTCCAGTCGAAGCGCCTCCGCGGTGAGCTGCTCGACATCCTCGGCCCGCCCCGGCAGCAACCGCGCGAGATGGCGGGCGAGCTCGCGCAGGCCGCGGATCGCTTCCTCGCGGCTCGGTGGTCTGCTCCAGAGCGGTACTCGCTCCGCTCCGAGATCCAGGCCTCCTCCTTGGGTTCGGCCGCCGGCACGGGGGTCCGTCATCGGTGCCCGCCGTGACCTTGCCGGAGGCAGCTGCGTCGACACCCATCCACGGCCCGGAGGCCGCAGCGGCTTCAGTCGGCGGAGCAGCTCGGCGGTGGCCGCGTCCGTCCTGAGGCGCGCTGTCGCGTCGGGCGCACACGCGCCGAACAGGCCGGGCCGATGGCGCAACGACCACTCCGCCAGCGCCGGCACCTCTGGCCACAGGCTCCGGAAGCGTTGCTCGGCCGCGGCGCGGCGTCGCCATATCCGGAGCGCGTCGAGCCTGTCGAACAGCCTTCCCACCTCGTCGACGAGGACGCCGCTCCCACGCTCGTCGCCGCCGGCCGCCGGCGTGACCGCCCGCCGCGGCCCGGCATCGTCCGGCGCTTCCGCGCGGGCGACAAAATCCCTGCCGAAGCGCGCGGCGTAGTCCGGCGCCTCCCGCACCAGCGTGTCCTCGCGCCGACGCCGGGCCCGCCGGAGCTGCCAGGTCGGCGTATCCCGCACGGCTTGCTCCGAAGCCCGGGACGTGAGCTCGGGCCGGTCGACACGACGGGAGGCATCGAGCCCTTCCACGAGCCCGGCCGCCTCCGCCTGTCGGGCGAGCTCCAGACGCAGGCCGTCGAGCAGCAGGCGGTCGCAGGCGAGCGCCCGGCCGGTGAGGCTCGACCTGTTGCGCACGACCAGATGGGCGTGCGGGTGCCGGCCGTGCTCGAGGTGAAGCACCCAGAAGGTCGGGTGGCCCCAGGCCTCGAAGGTCTCGTCGACCAGGCCTTGGATGCTGCGCTCGAACGCGCTGCGGGCGGCCGGGCCTTCCTCCTGCGGCACCGAGACCACCAGATGCCGCGCCAGAGCGGGGGGCCGACCGCGTTGCGCGCGCGGGGGCTCTTCCCAGCCGGCGGCGACGTCGAGCGCTTCCCTGCCGGAGACCTGCTCGCTGCCGAGGAAGATCGCTGGAGCTTCGTCGCCGCCGTCGCGCCGGGCACCGGCGCCACCGTCCAGGCGCGCCACATAACGGACGAGCCGTCGCAACCCCTCGCCGTCACTCGCCTTCGACACCGCCTTGACGATGGCCGGGAGCGCCGGTCCGCCGGCGCGCCCGAGCGCGCGGTCGGCACGGGCCGCGACCGCGGCGCGAGCGAATGCCTGCCGGTCCATGGCCGGCCCCGTCGGCTTCCGAGATCCGTTCGGCGAGGACTACCCGGCGGTGGCACCCATCCAGTAGTCGGTCAGCCACTCCTCCAGAGCCACCGGATCGGCCCGGCTCGGACCGCGGGTCAGGCAGGCTGCGAAGCTGCCGGCCTGCACCACGACGTCTTCGCCACCCCGCACGCGCTCGAAGAGCGCCCCGAGATCCTCCGCGCTCGCTTCGGCACCGGAGGATCGATAGGTCGCAGGGTCTGCGCCACCCGCGGAGAAGCCCGGGACGGCCGTGAGCATCAGCAGGCCGTCGCCAGGGCGCTCGCTGTCGATCGCGACCGGACTCAACAGGCTCGCCACGACCGCCCGGGCGAGGCCGCGGCCGTCGAGCTCGCTCAGCCGCATCGTTCCACCGACATTGCTCGTTTGCATCTCCAGACTCCCTGTCTCTTGTCCTGGCTCGAGGTCACGCGCCCATCGCGGCGCAGGCGTCGGATCGACATCGCGCGGCAGCGTCGGTCACGCGCCGGCGTGCTCGTACGGTGCCAGGGCCGCCGCGATCCTTCGCCTGGCGCCCTCCAGCTCCTCGAGCAGCTGGCGGTAGCGGTGCAGCTCGACGTCCGGCAGCTCTCCGCGTGCCGCCGCCGTGCGCTCGTCCCTGAGCAGTCCGTTGAGGTTGTTGCCGACCCGATTGAGCGCGACGACCGCCTCGGCGAAGCGTCTGCGATCCTCGGGCGGAAGCCGCGGCGGCAGTTCCCCCACGAACCGCTGGATCGCCAGGCGCACGATGGCGACGCGGGTCAGCCCGAGCTCCTGGCGAAGCACCTCCGTGGTGGCCGCCAATCCGCCGTCCAGACGCACCTTGAACTCCGCTTCGGCACCGTCCGTCACCGCCACGTCCGTTATCGGCGCCCGTGCCTGAGGCAGGAACTCGCCGAGAAGCTGGCTCAACGCCACCGCGGGAGGCACGCCCCGGCTGCGGGCGAGCGAACGCAGCATTTCCGCGCACTGGCCGCGAATCCGGACCCTCAGGGGTCCAGAGGAAACAGACTGGGCCAAATTCACCCCGTGTTTCCTATCTTGCTTCACCGGGGTCGCCTGCCTGTCGTCCTAGGTGTTGTCGGCATTTCAATGGGTTAGTGCTATTGGCCCATCATGGACGCGACGATTCTGCAGTTCGCTCGCGCCGCCTCCACGCTCGCTCGCGGTTCGCAGCGCCTGCGAAGCGGTTCGCGCCCCTCTTGGAGCGGTTCGCGAGGCGCCCTCATCCGGTTCGCACCGCCAGACTGGCCGACAATTTCGCCCAATACCAGCATTTTCCGGCCCGGCGACTTCCAATTACCGAACATGCCCGGCAGAATTCACGCAATGAGCCGGCGACACTGCTTGCAGCCTCCCGATCGGACAGGCAGAGGTCGCCGTGCGCGAGTGGGAGACCCCGATGCTGCACCCGGAAACCCTCCTCGTGGCGGCCGCCACCGCCGGTGCGAGCGCGGCGGCCTGCGCCTGGTCGCGCGACCTCGCGCCCCGCCGCGCCGGACTCGCGACCCCGAGACCCCGCCGGCCGGCCCTGCGCCTTGCCGGGCTCGCCCTGATCGGCGGCCTCGCCGGCGCTGCTGCCGCACTCCAGCTGCCTCCCGGCCAGGCGCTGTCGCTCGGCTTCTTCGCCGCCGTCGCCCTAGGCATCGCGCGGGCCGACCTTGCGCAGCGCCTCGTTCCCCTGCAGCTCAGCCAGACGCTCCTGTTCGGCGGTCTTGTTGCCTCGACGCTCTCGGCTTCGCCCGTCGCCGCCCCGGTCGGGGGGCTCGGCGACCTCCTGAGCCTTCTCGGGTTCGGGCCGCACGCGCCTCCACCCGGCCCGGCGGCGTCGATCGTCTCGGCAGCCGCCGCCTATCTGCTGCTGGTTCCGACGCGCGCACTCCTTGCGATGCTCGCGTGTCGGCCCGGCGATGAAGAGCGCGAGGCGGTCGGCTGGGGCGACGTCGACCTCCTCGTGGCGGTCGCCGCATGGGGCGGCTTCACGGTCCTGCTCGCCACGCTCGTGTTCGGCGGCGCGCTCAACGCGGCCGCCCAGGTCGTGCGCCGGCGCGGCCGCAAGATCTTCCCGGCGGCTCCGCTCTACTCCTTCGCCGCCTTCCTCACGCTGCTGCCGTCGGGACGCTCCCTGGTCGACCTTCTGGCCATGCGCTAAAGCCTGATGCACTGATCGGATCGCGCTCTAGCCGGAAAAGTCGCGCTTTGTCGAAAGGCAATACGGCAAAAAGCGCGCGTTACGCGCATTTCCGCCATGACCGGCAGGAAGGGCGGTGCTATCCTCGCAGGCGGAACAAGGCCTGCCCTCGTGAAAGCGGGGGCCTTAACCCGCGGTTCCGCGGGCCGATCCCGATGTAACTGCCTCTCCACGGTCCTCCGCGTCGCCGGGGATCGGGGAAGCGGGAACGGGGATCGACAACACTGGAGGGAAGCCGGATGGCAACCTGGCTGCGCGCGAAGCGAGCGCGCAGCGCGAGGGCGCGGGTCCGAGGGGCGGTGCCGTCTACTGCGCTCGCCTCGGAACGTTCCGTCGCGCTGTGCATGGGAGCCGCCCTGCTGCTGGCGGCACTGCTGCCGGCGGCGGGGGCCGCCATTGCGGGCGAGGGCCCGCCGCTCGAACCGGGCGAGCGTGCCGGTGCGGCATCGACCGGGACAAGCGCGAGCCTTCCGGACCTCCCTGCCTGGTCCCCGTTCCGATCGCGCGGCTGGGAGGGCGATTGGGTGGGTCTCGCCGAACGGATATCGGGAGGTGCCGCCTGCGCAAGGCAGGCGAGCCTCCGCCTGGCGGCCACCGGCCGGGAGCTCTCGGCCAGCCTCGAGCTCGACGACGGCGGCCGACAGACCTGGCAGGGCCGCGTCGCCTCCGACGGCAGCTTCGAAGCCTGGGTGACGGACCCGGCCGTCTCCGCATCGGGGGCGCCCACCTTCGCCATCTCGGGCAGACTGCGTGCAAGCGACGGAGAGGGGCGCTACGCCGCAACCGGCATCGAGGGCCCGCCCTGCGTGCGACGGCTGTCTTTCTGGCGCGCTGCGGAGACGGTCGAGGGGGCCGGTCCGGTGCAACCTCGATGAGCGCGCGCGAGGAACCGACGTGCCCCGACGACGACGGCCCGAGGCCATCCGGCCCTCTGCACCGCCTGGTCGAGAGCAGGCACCTCGTCCGGCTGGTCCGCGATCTTGCCATGCTGCTGCCCGCGCTCGGCGGGTCGGTTCCGCACGCCCCGCGGGTGCGCCGGGGGCGGACCCCCACACCTTCGCGGGGGCAGGCTACCGAAGACGAGCGGCAGGCCGATCTCTTCCCGGAGAGCCTCGACCCGGTGAGACGCGGCGAGACTGCCCCCTCGCCGGACGCCGCTGCGCATGGCGGTTCGGAGCCTGCGAGCCGGATGGCGGGAGCGGACCAACCGCGCGGCCAGGTCGTGCGGCTCGCCGAGCGGCAGAGGCCGCCAGGGAACAATGGCGGCGAACGCCCCGCCGGAGGCGGCTAAAATGTCGGAGGGAGGCCGGACCGCGGCTGGATACGGCGCGCGCTACGGCGAGCAACTGGGCCGTCTGCTTGTACGGTTGCACGAGGCCGCCGAGCCGGAGCTTCCCGCCCTTCTCTGCGAGGCGGAGCTGGTCTTCCGACGAGGCCTCGACGAGCGACGGCTGGACGAGGCCGCGCTCGAGGTCCTGGCCGGTCTCGGCGACAGCGAGTTCCTGCTGCCGCTCGTCCTCTCCTGGGTCCCGCCTGGCTGGACCGTCGAGGTCGAGCGCGCGCGCTCGGTCGCCGGCCGGAGCGCCTATCGCATCCGTCTCGCCCACGACTGCAGCTTCCGGGACCCTGTGGAGGGCGAGCCCCGGGAGCTGGAGGTCGCGAGCGCCGCCGAGCTCACCCGCCCCCTCGCGGTGCTCGCAATCGAGGCGCAGCTTTGGGAGCTCGCCGCACAGGGTGGCGCGCGACCCGAGGGCCCGCGCCCGTCGGAAGCCGCCCGGATCCGCGAGGATCCCTCCGCTTCCTATTGGCTCAAGGCGGCGCTCGCCTCGGCGCTGGACCGCGATCCGCTGGACGCCGCCAGGGACGCAGAGCGCCTCGCGGCCGCGCTCTGCGAGCGCGCTGCGCGCGTCGTCGGCCGGGGCTGACCCTTCATGGATCGCAGGCGCAGTCAGTTCGGCTTGACGGCTCATGCGCATGTCCCTATCTCTAGGGACATTCGAGCAGGGGCCCTGCCCCGCTCCCGACCGGAGGGAAACCCCGACCATGACCGAGAAGACAAATCCCGACTCTGAGATCGAGCTTGCGGACCTGCTGGCCTATCGCGCAAGCGGCAGCTGGCCCAGCGGGCGGCCGCCCCGCTGGGCGTCCGAGCTGGCCGCCGCACTGGGCACGCGGGTTGGCTCCGCCCGTTTCGATCGGGAGCTCGAGGCACGCTACATCGTCCAGCTGGAGGCGGCGCTGCGCCCCTTCGCCGAGGCCGGAGCGGCGCTCGACCCCCACCGCAACGGCAAGCTGCTCGACGTCACGAGTTCGGACGGGAAGGCGGCGATCGTCACCGATCGCCACCTGCGCACCGCCGCCCGCACGCTCGGCCTGGAGCCGCGCCGCCCCCGGGACAAGGTCCAGGTCCTGGACCGCAGCGAGCTCGTCGACCGCAGCACCCTCTGGCAGATCCGCAGGCAGGGCGCCTATCGTGACTCGCCGTCCTGGCTGCTGCTGCGCGAGCGCCGGGAGCAGGACGGGACCCGCATCCTCGAGGCGCTGGCCTATAGCGGCAAGGTGACCCGGGCCACCCACTTCTCGGCGGACGACGAGCCACGCCCGCGGCTCTTCTCCCGCGATGCCGTCGAGATCCAGGATCCCGGCCGGCGGACGGCAGTCGCCTCGCTGGCCGGGGCCGGCCTCCGCACCGGCCGCGCCCTCAAGGAGGCCTTCGACCGGATCACCGAGACCGACCGGCGCGAGCGCATCAGGCGCCGGCGCTGGAAGCTGGCCGCGGACATCCACCTCACCCGCGAGGGCGTGCCGCACGACAGGCTTGTCCGGCTGACCTGGCTCGACGCCCCGGCCGGCCAGCCGAGCGACGCCGTTCTGCTCGTCACGGCCGACGGCAAGGCCAAGCGTGTCGCGGACGTGCCCCGGCCGGCGCCCGGAGCGCCCCGCTGGCAGTTCTGGCCCTTCCCGCGCGAGGCGGCCGACAAGTTGCTCGCAGGCATCGCCGCCGAAGGCGACCGGTTGATTGCCGAGGGCCTGGAGACCTTGGACAGCGACCTCGACCTGCTGAGCGCCGCCGCGGCCGATGCCGCCTGGACCGATCTCAGCCAATGCTGACCTGCAGGGGAAGGACAGGCGCGTGAGCCTGGAAGATGCGGACGCACGGATCGCGCTCGTCGAGCGCGCCGGGCCGCTGCTCTACGGCAGCGAATGGCAGCGCGCGCTCGCGCGGGGTCTCGGGCCGCTGCATCCGGAGGGTGCACGGCCGTCGATCGACGACTCTCTGGTGCGCAAGTGGGTGCGCCGGGCCCGGCCCGTTCCGGACTGGGTGTCGGGGGCGCTGATGCAGCTGTTGCGCGACAGAGCCTCGGCGCTCGAGGCGGAAAGGGCCGACTGCGAGGCGCTCATCGCCGAGCTGGCGGGCTCCGACGGCAGAAGGGAGTGAGACCATGTCGATCTATCGCCGACTGATCGAGCCGCACGCCGCGGGCTTCGACCCGCGCCACATCGAGGCCTACATGCGGGTCGGCCATGCCACACTCGACGGACTGTCCCCGCAGGCCTTCCTCGGCGAGGTCGTCCTGGCCCGTCTCTGCGTCGAGCAGGCCGGTGCCGAGCAGGCCGAGCGCGTCGCTCGCAGCTTCGGGCTTTAGGAGCCTCGGCGTTCCCGACCGTCTGCAGGGCTTGCTGTTCTAGCCAGCATCCGCTGCCGCTCTCCTAGGAATCGCCCTCCGAGCCTCCCTCCGCCGTTCCTCTCAGGCGCCGCGCTTGGCGACGCCTCACGAGCAGCCTCTCGTAGTCACGTCCGAGTGCCGTGAACATTGCGTAGAGCCACAACTGCCACAACCACTCGATCCGAGCAGCATCCGATACGACCAGGCGTGCAAGCAGCCACGTCGCCAAGCTTAGCCCTGCCAGCCAGCCGAAGCCGGCGGTGATTCGCTCCCAGGCCAGTGAGCCACGCGGTACCGGCCAAAGCGCGAGTCCGAGAATCACCACAGCGGGCAAGAGCGTTGAGATCAGGAAGTTCACCCTCGATCCTCTTGGCTCGATCCTCTTGGCAGCCGGCCCGCCCCCTGTACCTCTCATCGTGGCCCGAGCGTAGCTCGGATAGTGTTGCTGCCTCGGGCCAGCGCGCCGGGAGCGACCGATCGCCCCCTGCGCTTCGAGCACCTGGGTAGGACCCGTGCCCCGGCGCGTGGCCGCGATGGATGCCCCGTGGGGAGTCTGCGCCGTCGAGCGCCAGTACAGGGATCGGCAGGCATCGCGGCGCGCGCCTCGCTGAAGCATGTCCTCGCGGAGGCGGGGACGCTGCCGCAGCAGGATGCGCCCCTCGATCCCCCGCCTCCGCGAGGGCAGGCGCGTCGAGGGCAGGCTCGAGCCGGCCGCGCCCCGAGCGCCGCGGTCCAGGCGCCCTTCGCGATCACGAGGCCGCCGCAGCGCGCCTCGCTGAAGCATGTCCCCGCCTTCGCGAGGGCAGGCCTCGACGGCGTAGGGCAGCTCGTCCTCAAGGCTCGTCCTCGCGGAGACCAGGACGCCGTCGCGGGCATCCCTCACGCTTCCTGCTCTCCGGCCGCCGGGATCCGTCCGTAGAGCGGCGGAAAGGAGCGTCGCGCCTGGGGGCGCTTCTCCAGCCTGCCCACGGCCACCAGCTGTTCCGCAAGGCGCTGCGCCTGCGGCGCCACGAGGATGTGCCAGTGGCCGTCCTCGAAGATGCGGAGCAGCTCCGTCTCGTCGGTGGGAGGCTCGCGGGTGAGGGCGACCGAAGGACAGAGGGGAATCCGGTCTTCGCTGCTGCTTTCGCTGGTCATGGACTCCCTCGATCGCCCAGGAACCGCCGGCCTCGGGCATCGGAAGGAAGGCCGGCGCGATGTTCCTATTCTGTTCCTGTTCGGGCGGGAGTCAAGCCGGCGCGGCTCGCGCTAGGTGTTCAGTCCCGGAGTGTGGGGGAATCAGCCAGACTGATCCCGCATTCCGGAAGGGGCTATGGGACAGATACTTCACGGCAGCGCCACGACCACGCACGCCATCCGAGCGGCGATACAGCGATCGAAGGCTCCGCTCAAAGAGCTCGCCGCTCAACATGGGCTGAACCAGAAGACGGTGGCCAAGTGGCGCAAACGCGCCTTCGTGCACGACGCGCCGATGGGGCCGAAGAACCCGCGCTCGACGGTGCTGTCCGCCGAGGAGGAGGCTGCAGTCGTCGCTTTCCGCAGGCACACGCTCCTGCCGTTGGACGACTGCCTGTACGCGTTGCAGGCGACGATTCCTCAGCTCACGCGGTCATCCCTGCATCGCTGCTTCCAGCGCCACGGGATCAACCGGCTGCCGCAGGTCGAAGGCGACAAGACCGCCCGGCAGGCCTTCCGGCGCTATCCCATCGGCTACTTCCACATCGACATTGCCGAGGTCAGAACCGAGGAAGGCAAGCTTCACCTGTTCGTCGCCGTCGATCGCACGTCAAAGTTCGCCTTTGCTCAGTTGCACAAGGCAGCCAACGTCAGGATCGCCGCCGGCTTCCTGGAGGCTCTGCTCGAGGCAGTGCCTTACAGGGTCCACACCGTGCTCACCGACAACGGCGTGCAGTTCTGTGATAGCCCGCGGCACCGTTCAGGGCCAACGGCGCGCTATCGCGTGCACATGTTCGATCGGGTTTGCCGAGAGCATGGGATCGACCATCGCCTGACCAAGCCCAACCATCCCTGGACCAATGGCCAGGTCGAGCGGATGAACCGCACTCTGAAGGACGCCACCGTCAGACGGTACCACTATGGTAGCCATCAGCAGCTCCGACAGCACCTGGCGGCGTTCTTGGACGCCTATAACTTCGCCAAGCGACTGAAAACCCTGAGGGGGCTCACACCCTACGAGCACATCTGCAATGTCTGGACGAATGAGCCCGACCGTTTCAGCTACGATCCAACCCACCTCACATCGGGACTGAACACCTAGCCGCCGGCCGGGTCGCGATCGCCGCGTCCGACCGGCTGCCAGTCGCCGGCGAGCCGGGCCCCCCAGTCGTCGATCGAGGCCGCCGGCGACGCAGCAGCCGGCGTCTCGACCAGGAGCAGCAGCAGGATCCGGCAGAGCAGGAGCGCATCGGTCATGTCGGCGACGCCCAGGCGCGCGGAGGCCGGGCCGATCTCGGCCTGGGGGGCCGCGGCCGCGACGAGCTCGACGGCATAGCGGCTGGCTTGGTCGTCGACGAGATCCAGCGCGAGGACCTCGAGCCGGGCCGAGCCTTGCTGCAGGCGGCTGGGCTGGAGGCGGTAGCGCCGCCCGGGCCCGGGAAGGGCCTCGCGGATCCTCAGCGCGACCCGATCCAGGAACAGCAGAGCGCCGGGGGACGGCCGGACCCGCCAGTCGCCGTCGGCCTCGACCAGGCCTTCGCCCGTCGGGCCTGCCGGCCCGGAGGCACTTTTCGAACGGCGTGGCGCCGGTCCCTTCGGCCGTCGCCCCTTCACGACCTAATACCGAGTGCGCGCAGCCAA
The DNA here is from genome assembly GCF_900177295.1 of Tistlia consotensis USBA 355. Lineage (GTDB taxonomy): Bacteria > Pseudomonadota > Alphaproteobacteria > Kiloniellales > DSM-21159 > Tistlia > Tistlia consotensis. The sequence continues at coordinate 60,819 of NZ_FWZX01000009.1, read as the reverse complement.
GCGTCGACCTGGCCGAAGGCGTCCTGCTGCCACTGGTCGGCCGAGCGCTCGCCGAGGATCGCCGAATCGGCAACGAAGTTGCGGACCGAGGTCGGCCCGTAGCCGTCGGGCGCGTCGAACTTCTCTGCGATCCAACGGTAACCCTGCTGAGCGCTCGCGTGCTCCAAGAGAGGCCGGCAGGCCTCGGCCAGGGCCTCGATGCCGCCCTCGAAGTTGCGGACGCAGTAGTAGACGTCGTAGGCGTCCTTCTGCTTGTGCCGCCGGCCGAGCGCATGGCCTTTCATGGCGAGCAGAGCCGGGATCGAGGCGACAGCAATCTCGACGCGGTTGGTTCCGCCGGATGGCATGGCACCCTCGACAGCGACCAACTGGTAGAACCTCAAGGCGAGATCCGCGCCGTCGGCACGCTGCACAGCGAAGTTCTCCACGAGCGGCGGCTTGTTCTTCACGATCTCAGCGTCGCGCGGCATGAGGAAGTCGACGACGACGTCGATCGGCGGGCCTCCGTCGGTTGGCTCGACGCGGCGGCGCAACTGGAAAGTCCTGCGTGGCTCCCGCCGCTCGTAGCCATGGCCCATCAGCGACTCGACCAGTGTCGCGTACTCGCCGTCGGCGAGAGCCTCAGCGTCGAGATCCAGGTCGACGTCGAGCGTGCCGACGTGGGGCATCTCGGCTTCCTGCAGGAGAAGCCAGGGCACCGCGCCGCCGATGACGGCGAACTTGCCCTGGTAGCTGCCGAGGATCTGGCCGATCTCAAGCAGCACGGACTTGACCGCCGCCGTCGTGCGGTCGTCGTAGTCCCCGGCGACCTGCGGCTCCTGGGGGATCATCGGGCCCACGGCATGCACTCCTCTCTAAGGTGCTCCGCCGCCTCACGGCCGCGCTCGCCGGCGGCCGCCAGTTCCAGATAGGTGGTGACCGGACTGGTGCAGAAGAAGCCGGGCGCCGGCTCGACGGCATCCAGGAAGAGCCCGGGGTCCTTGGGCATCGTCACCGCCACGTTCTCGCCTCTCGAGGTGGTGGTGAGCCGAAGCCCCCGCTGAAGACGCTCCAGCCCGTCTGCGTCGGCATGGAGGTACTCCATCCCCGTCCGGCCGAAAGGAGCCTGCCAGCGGGCAGCGGAGAAGGAGGAGAGCACGGCGCGTCCGTCCTCCGATTCGACGGCAAGAAGCGGCCGCACCGCCTCTTGGAACGCGCTGCCGTGCAGTGTCGTGTAGAAGCGGAAAACCTTCCCCGGCGGCTCCCAATCCGCGCGCCAAGCATCGAGCAGCACCCCAGGCCGAGACAGCACAAGCCCCTGGTGCGACGCCTCGGCCCACTCGCGCTCGACAAGCCCTTTCCGCACGTTGCTGACCTGCCCCAGGCTGACCTGGGCGGCGTCGGCGAGCTCCTGGACGCGCCAGGCACGCTCGGGGTCGCGAAGAAGCAGACGCAGGATCCGCGCGGCTTTCGGCTTGAACAGCGACTTGAGGGCCCTTCGCTCCGCGGCCGGCCGGCTCGCCACCTGTCGCTCGATGAAGACGCCCTCGAAGACGATCCGGGCGTTGCCCTCCAGGTCGAGATAGCCGATGCCTTCCTCCCGGCAGACATCTCGCGATTCCGGCGACAGGTAGGGTGCAACAACGACTGGTGTCGTGGTCGGCCCGTTGCTCGCAGCCTCATTGCGCAGTCGCCATGCTTCGCGTCGGACGTCGCGGGGCTGGGCGGCGCTCAGGACTTCGACGGCAATCCAGTGATCCTGTCCCTCGAGATCCAGTTGCATCAGGAAGTCGACGGCAAGGTCCTCCGGTCGTTCTTCGAGCCGGACGTGACTGATCGCCGGGATTTGGTCGAGCAACTCCGAGATCGACCTGATGGCCCGCTCCTCGAGATCTTTCACCAAATGTGCGGATTTCAGCATCCGCTGAAAGTGGCGAAATTAGTGAAATCGGTCAAGCGATTTCACTACAAGACCCTATTTCAACAATTGCTGAAAGGCGCCTCGAGAGTGAAAACGGCCACAGAAGGCTATCTGTTAGCCGATAGCCGATGCAGTCGTGACCCGGAAAGCAGAGCCCGGACGGCGATCGGCGAGCCGTCCTCGGCCGGCCTCAGCCCCCGCCCCCGGACCCCCACCCCCGCGGATCGCCCACGGGGGTCCACAGCTACCCCCCGCGCATCGCTCCGCCAGCCCAGGACCGGCTACTGCGCGATGCGCGGGGCCCCTCTGTGGACTCCGTGGACGATCCGAAACGACGCGAACCCCTCGGTAACATCGCTGGGTGAGGCAACATGGGGGATCAGTTCCGGATGTCGCTTGATAGCCGGCGCTGGCCGACCCGCTCGGCGAAGCGGCGGACGAGCTCGACCAGGCGCCGGGAGCGGGCCGGGTGCGATTCGCCGTCTCCGGTCACGGCTCCGTCTCTCCCGGCGGTCCACGGAATTCCGAGATATCGTCCCTGGGAATCGACAGGCACGACGCACCGCGCTTAAGTGCTTCGTTTTCGTCGACGAATGAATGCATGGGCGGGATTCGTGGTCTCAGACGAACCAGATGATGAATATCCCATTATTGGTATCAAATAAGCACCAAATGTGGGATCATCGGAGGCGATCGGCCGTCGCCTCGTCGAGGCTCGAGCCGGGCTCTCGCAACGATCGGCCGCCAAGCTTCTCGGGATCGGCGTCAACACTCTTGGCCGCTACGAGAATGGCGGAACTTCCCCCGACGTCGCCTGGCTCCTCGAGGTCGCGGCGCCACGGCTCCGGGTCTCGCCGCATTGGCTGATCTTCGGCGATCCACCCGAAGGCGTCGACGCCACAGCCGATGGCGAACTGGACGTCAAGCTGCTCGAGCGCTCCCTCGCGGAAACCCGTGCGGCCGCGGCCGGCCGTGCCAAGCCACTCCCGACCGACCGTGAAGCCCTGGTGGCGGCGCTCTACTACGGCCACCTGGCCCGCGGCAGCGGCAGCGACCCGGAAGCCGACGCCACCTTCCTGCAGCAGCTGCTGGCGGCGGTGTAGAGGCAAGGAGACCGGATGATGGACAGCGGAGACGAAGCACGCCAGCTCGCCGAGCAGATCATCGGCCTGGGAAAGGACGAGCTCGCCAGGAGGATCAAGGATGAGCTCACGGAGGAGGTCCGACGGGCATTGCGGGGTTTGCTCGACCCGCGGACCGGCGAGCCCCTCGGCCCGCCGACAGGGGTTTCTGTCACCCATCCACCTCGCCACGAGACCGGCAGTCTGACCGAAAAGTAAGAGGACATTCGTGTCAGGGAAGGACGGCGCCAGCGCATCGCTCGGCCGCAGCATCCTTGACGGCCCTCATCGCCCTGCAGAGGTCAGCTAGCTTCGCGCGGCCTGCTTCTCTCGCAAAATCTCGAAGTAGGGCAGCCGAAGCAACATGCCCACCAGCTCATGGTGGATCTCGGCGCCGAGCTTCCCGAGGAAAGGCATGGGCGTCTCCACGAACGGCGGCTGCGCGATCTCGTGCATCGCCTCGCCGATTGCAGCGGCTGCATCCCGCTCCCGGCCTCGCATCAACCGGACCGCGTATCCGTGCAGGCGGCGCTCCTGGGCGTTGGTGCTGCCGGCGTCCTCGGCAGCGCTCAGACGCGATTCCAGGATCAGCAGCGAGACGTTGAAGAGAAAGTCGTATGAGCGGCGTGCGTTTGGGCTGATCAGATGAAGCAGCATGTCGCGGGCGATGCGTCTTTGCACCGCCTCGGCGAAGGTGGTGGGAGGCTCGCCGACGTCGTCGTAGTAGCTCTCTGCCCAGAGATCGAACTCGTCGAAGGGTGCAATCGATCGAAGGTTCTCGATCGATACGTCGCGCAGCATCGCGAGTTGCCGTCCTTCCTGGAGACGCCTGACAACCTTGCGGACCATCGAACGCTTCTGTGCGCCCCAGATGGCCCGGATCACAGCCCCCTGCAACACCGACAGGAAGAGAGACAGCTTCTGGTCTCGAGAAAGGCCGTTCAAACGCCCAATCTCGCCGCCAGAAAGGCGACCAACCCTGAGTTCGCAGTCGCTCGCGTGGGATCTCTCCGCGCGGTAATGGGAGAGGTAATGGCGGCCCTCGCCTTCTCGCTCCTGCTCGACCTTGAACACCGGCTCCCGGCAGGCCGGACAGACGATCTGAAAATGCTCGCAGTCCCTGTGCACCAGGCCGTCGGCCTGGACATACTCGCCGAGCAGCATGCTGTAGCCGGTCTTCATCCGTGGATCGTGCCAGCCCCCGCCGAACGGGGCAACGCCGCGGGCGGCCCCTCGCGCGGCAGCCCCGATCGTTGACTCGGCTACATCACACGCCAATCATCCCGGCCATGGCGGAACCCGCGCGGAAGATCGAACTGCCTGCCGACGACGCGGCCCTTGCGGCTGCCGAGGCCGCGCTTCGGGAGATCGACGCGGCGGAGGCCGCCGAGATCCAGAGGATCCGGGCGCGCCTCGAGGAAGGCGCGCGCAAGCTATGGCGCGACTACCAGGCATTCCTGCGTGACGGCGTCGGGCTTCAGCTCGCGCTCGCCCGCTCTCTGCGGGATCAGGGCAGCGTCTCCGGTCTCCGGACGATCGATGGCATCCTGCAGGGTTGGGAAGACCAGGCGCGCGCGATGGAGCGAAACGCGGCTCAGCACCGCGAGGTCGTGACAGCCGCGACGGCGCTTGCCCGCGAGATCATGGCCGAGCACTTCGGCCGCTTGCAGCGCGCAGCCGAGGCGCTCACCGCGGGGATTGCCAGCGCCCGGCTGCAGGTAGCGACCAGCGTCGAGGCGGTCGAGGGACTGCCCCACATCCTGAATCGCGTCGTCGCCGTCTATCCTTCAGCCTGCCGGGATGCCGGCTTCCGCTTCGCGGACTTCAAGATCGAGCCCTATGGCCCCGACTTCATTCCGACGGTCAGCGTAGCAGTTCCACCTGACGTCGCCTCGTCAGGCACCAAGCGCGCCGCCGCGATCGACAGCATTCAGGAGCAGGCCGAGAGGCAGGACCATGATCTAGCTGGCTTCGTTGCGATCGAGATCGTGGCCGATGACCAGCACGCCTGACGATTTGTTGGCCGCCGCTATCCGCGCACTCGATGGATCGCGGATCACTGAGGCCGACTGCCGGATTGCGGTACATGCCGCCTACTATGCCCTCTATCACTGGTCATGTGCGAAGTTCGGTCTCGACCCGATGGCAGCCAGGGTCACGCACGAAGGGATCAAGGTTCGGTGGCAATCCAGGGTGCCGGCGGATGCAGCGGAAGGCCGTGCGAGGCGCCAATTCGCGACGCTGTACCGCCTGCGAGTTAGAGCCGACTACGGACTCTCGAGTACCATCACGCCAATAGAGGCAGAGACGGCGCTCGAACAGGTCCGCGGGGTACTGGCACCCGGCAGGGGCAATTGAACACCCCCCAAACTCCGCCATCGATGGGGTCTCTGCCCAAGAATATGGCCGCAGCCCGCCGAAACTGACACGCCAGACCCCGTTTCTGGGAGGCATTGAAACCCCACACTTGGGTTTGTCTGCGTCGATCGGCCGTCGTCATTTCGAGGCTCGAGCCGGGCTCGCGTAACGATCGGCCGCCAAGCTTCTCGGGATCGGCGTCGACGCCACAGCCGATGGCGAACTGGAGGTCAAGCTGCTCGAGCGCGCCCTCGCGGAAACCCGCGCGGCCGCCACTGGCCGCACCAGGCCGCTGCTCCCCGCCCAGGAGGCCCTGGTGGCGGCGCTCTATTACGGCCACCTCGCCAGCGGCGGCGGCGCTCCGGAAGCAGGAGACGCCGCCTTCCTGCAGCCGCTGCTGGCGGCGTAGGGTCTGCGGCAATCCGGACCCTGACCAGGGGACGGGATGCCGCGGGAAAAGGCGATGCGGGAAACGATCCGGCGGGTACGGTCGGCACCCATGGTTGGTATTTTCACGCTTTACCAATAACCAGCTTCTGCAGCGGCGGCACGTGCGGTATTGGTAATTCAGGATCTTACCAATACCGAATATGCCATGCGCCACCTCGGACTGACGATGCAGACGGCCTACGCCGACCTCGTCCAGCAATGCCTGGATGCGGACTTCGATCGCGACTACCCGGAGAACGGCAGCTTCTACCGCCAGACCAAGAGGGGCCGGGACTACTGGTACTACAGCGGCTATGACGCCGCCGGCGGCAAGTACACGAAGTACGCCGGCCCGGCGGACGATCCCGAGCTCACCGGCCGGGTCGAACGCTTCCGGCAGATCAAGTCGAGCTACCGGCAGCGCCGCAAGATCGTCCGCGCCCTCGTCTCCGCCGGCCTGCCGGCGCCGGAGCCCTTCACCGGCGAGCTGCTGGACGCCCTCGCCCGCGCCGGGCTCTTCCGCCTGCGCGCCTGCCTCGTCGGCTCGGTGGCCTACCAGACCTACAGCGGCATCCTGGGCGTGGAGCTGCCGGGCGCCCTGCTCCGGACCGCCGACGCCGATCTCGCCCAGTTCCTGTCGATCTCGGCAGAGGTCGGCGACAGCACGCCGCCGATGCTCGAGGTCCTGCGATCGGTCGACTCGACCTTCGCCGAGATCGGCCACGCGATGGATGCGCGCCGCACGATCGCCTACCGCAACGACGCCGGCTACCGGGTCGAGTTCCTGACGCCGAACCGCGGCTCGGACGACTATGCCGGCCAGCCGCCCGTCCCCCGCCTCCGCGGGGGCAGGCCTGCCGGCAAGGCGGCGGCGCGGCCGCTGCGCTTCCTCGACTTCCTGATCTGGCAGCCGCTCCGCGCCGTGGTGCTGCACGGCGCCGGCGTCGCCGTCCGCGTGCCGGCGCCCGAGCGCTACGCCGTGCACAAGCTGATCGTCGCGACCCGGCGCCGCAATGCCGACGCCGCGAAGGTCGAGAAGGATCTCGCCCAGGCGGCGGCCCTCGTCGAGGCCATGGCCCAGGGCCGCCGGCACGATCTCCTGGATGCCTGGACCGAGGCCTGGGAGCGCGGCGAGGCCTGGCGCCAGGCCCTCGGCCGCGGCCGCGACATGCTGCCCAAGGTCGCGCGCGCGCTGCTCGGCGAGGCGGTCGCGCGAGCAGCCGCCGCTGCCGACGAGGATCCCACCGCCATCGGCTTCGAGGCGGCGGACGCCACCGGGGCCTGAACGGGCCTTCTGCCTTTGCAGCGGCAACCGAGCGAACTTCCCGCTCGGAAAGAATCCCGCCTCCGGGCGCCCCTCCGCGGCCGAATCTTCCCGAGCGGGAATATCTCAGGATCCTACGGAAAAGCGGCGCACCACTGCCGATAGCCGGTCACAGAAGGCCCTGTCGGATTTCCGTGCTGGAGTCGAACCGAATAGCCGCCTTCGGCCTGCTTGACCCCTCGCAGCACCTGCCGTCGCGCCATATGACCTTGCTTTATCGGCCATATGGCCCTATCCTCTTCGAGGAGAGGAGACGAGACCATGGCGGTAGTCCAGCGCAGGCAGGATTCGCCGGCCGTCAAGGCCGTCGCGCTCAAGGCCTTCAGCAACATCATGGCGGAGTGGCGGATCCCGCAGGCCGAAGCGGCGGCGCTCGCCGACATGTCGGAATCGACCTGGAAGCGCGCGAGAAAGCCCGGCTACGCCGGCGATCTCACCCGGGACCAGATTCTGCGCCTAAGCGCCGTCGTCGGCATCTACAAGGCTCTCAAGCTCTATTTCGGCGAGGGGCTGGCGCCGCGCTGGATCACCCTGCCGAACGAGGGCCCGCTGTTCGGCGGCGCTCGCCCGCTCGACATCATGATCGAGGGCGGCCTGCCTGAGATCCTGGAGGTCCGCTCCTACCTCGACGCCCTGAGAGGTGGCGCGTGAGGATCGCGCCGGTCGAGGACCGCGCGCTGGTGCGGCTGATCCCGGCGACCCACCACAAGCCGCCAGCCCTGCGCGGCCTCGTCGACACCGACGAGGAGATGGCGGTGCTGGCGGAGGTCGAGGGCCTCACCAGCGCCCGCCTGATCGCGGAGCGGGGGCGCAGCGCGCACCTGGACCGCCGCGAGCTCGCCTGGGCCCGGCGCGCCCATGACCTCCAGGTCTACGGCATCACGCACGTCAACGCCGCCTTCAGCTACACGCGGAAGGGCGGCAACCGCTTCAACGACGAGACTCGGGGCGCTTGGTACTGCAGCTGGGAGAGCCTGACCTCGCTGGCCGAGGTCGGCTTCCACAGGACGCGGGAGCTGGCCTATGTCGGCGTCTTCGAGGACGAGGCCCGCTACGTGGAGCTCCTGGCCGACTTCATCGGCGACTTTCCGGACATCGGCGACGAACCGGGCCATCCCGCCCTCGATGCGGATCCGGCGCTGGGCTATCGCGAGGGCCAGGCCCTCGCGCGTGCGCTGAGGCGCGAGGGCCACCGGGCGCTCGTCTACCCCTCGGTGCGCCGTCCGGGCGGCCGCTGTCTGGTCGCCTTCGATCCGGCGATCGTCCAGAACGTGCGGCCGGCCGCCAGCTGGGACCTCGTCTGGCACGGCTCCCCCGACTACGACGTCATCGGCGTCGCCTGAGGCAACCTCGGCCTCCAGCCTGCGGTCGCATGCAAGCGCGGTTTCCCGCGCATCCCTGTCGGCTTTCCGCTATCATCGCCTGTATTCGGCCGCCAGGAGAGACGGCCCGCGCGTCAACGGGAGTCGAGACCGTGTCACCTCCGCCTTCCGACCTTTCGGCGAAGCTGCTCGCGACCATGATGGTGGTCGCCGCCGTGCGCTCCGACGGCCTGCCGCTCGCGCGCGCCGAGGCACCCGACCACAACGAGAGTGCCGTCTACGACCGGCTGCGCGAGCGGCAGGCGACCGAGGGCGAGGCCTGGCTCGCCGACCAGGCACCAGGACCTTGGGACGGAAAGTGGGAGGGCGATGCAGAGCTGGTCAGGGGCAGCAAGGGCTGCACTCAGACCATGCCGGTCGAGTTTGAGGTTCGCGGCGAGAAGCTGGTGGGTTCGGCGGTTCCGAAGAATGGCGTGGCCCAGGATTGGCAGGGCAAAGTGTTTGAGAACGGCGAGTTCGTCGCGAAGATATCCTCCAACCACGGCATGACCGGCGGCGGAGCCAGCGGGAGCTTTGACGGCGATTCCGGGCACGGCAAGTATGCCGCAGGAAACTTCGGTGGCGGTTGTGAGCGTGAGCTAGACGTCACGCGCCGCACATCGCCGCGGCGCTAGCGGCTGGACACGTCGCTGCTTTCTCAGCATCACGTCAGTTGCCCGCACCTGCCCCACCATTATCGCCCGAGCCAGCGCCATTGCCGTCGGTGTTCGGACCGGCGTCGTTGCTGCCGTACTGCTCCTTCTCGGCGGCGCTGCAGATCTTCCAGAGCGTGCAGATCTGGCCGTTGCTCGAGCCCTCCGTCGTGCAGCCGACGGTGCCGGGCGGCGGCCAGCTGCCGTCGCCGGTGTTCCAGTTGTCGGGCAGGCAGACCACGCGGGTCTCCGTCTGCACCTGGTGGCAGTCGTTCGCGATCAGGTCCTGGGTCTGGTAGCTGAGGCCGCCGCCCGGGCTCGCCTGGCCGTAGTAGCGCCGGTAGGTCTTCGAGCCCTCGTAGCCGGACTCGCAGCTCGCGGCCTCGTCGCGGTAGTAGCGGCAGGAGCCGGACCAGCCCGACCAGCCGCTGTCGCTGTAGGAGCCGGGCGAGGTCTCGTAGAGGTCGCGCCAGCGGCTGTAGCCCGAGCCCTGATAGGTGCTGTAGCCGCCCGGCGGACTGCAGGAGGCCTGGTCGGTCTGGCGGTAGCGGCAGGAGCCGCTCCAGGCGCCCCATCCGGCGTAGGACACGTTGCCGCCGACGTCGCGGTCGGCCGTCCGGGTCCGCGTGAAGCCGCTGCCGTCGACTTGGCTGTAGCCGCCGGGCGCGCTGCAGGCCTGGCTCTGGCTCTCCCGGTAGCGGCAGCTGCCGCCCCAGGGGTTCCACGGGCCGGCGACCAGCTGGCCGCTCGCCAGCGTTGCCTGCTGGCGCGTCCGGCTGTAGCCGCCGGAGACCAGCGCAAGTCCCGAGAGGCCCGGGCAGCTCGCCCCCTCCTGTCCCTCGCCCATCACGTAGGGGGTCGGCACCGAGACCGCCCGAATCGCCGGCCGCGAGAGGTCGAAGCAGAGCGAGAAGTCGTCCTGCCACTCACCATAGGTCCGATCGAGGCCCGCGGTGATCACCTGGCGGACCCGCCTGCCCTGCCCCGCCTGGCCGATCGGGCAGTCGATCGTCTGGCCCTCGCGCGTGACCCGGGCGGCGCGGCAGTAGTCGGCGACGAGGGCGCCGCTGGCACGGTCGATCTGCCGGCCGCGCCCGTAGGTGCCCGCCGGACAGGCCTCCCACCGCCAGGGCGCCTCGACCTCGAGCGGCTCGACCGAGGGAGCCGTCGCCTCGGTCGGCCGGTCGGCCAGGAAGATGGCACCCTCCGGCAGGCTGCCGCCTCCGGGAATCGCCGCGGCGCCGATCGACGTGCTGCCGCTCACGAGCTCGCCCCGGCTTACCCGTCCGCCGCGGCCCGGCGCCTCGACGGCGAGGACGCTCAGCAGCCAGCCCCTGTCGTCGGCGGCCACGTCCGAGCGCCAGGTCACCAGGCGGCCGTCCGCGAGCACCGCCGAGGAGAAGGCGCGGCCCGTCGGCGGCAGCTCGGCCGGATCGATGCGGCCGGTCAGGTCGGGCTGCTCGCGGTAGAGGTCCCGCGCCTGCCCCTGCCGGACGATCATCAGCTGCGCCTCGGTGCGCGCGGCAGCGCGCTCGGGCGAGACTTGCTGCTGGGCGAGACGTGGCTCGACCGAGCCCAGGTAGACCGCGCCGACCGCGGCCGCTACGGCGAATGCGCCAGCGAAGAGATAGCTCTGCATCGCGACGGCTCCCCTTCTCTCGTTGCGCAGCGCCTGCGCCCGCCAGGGGCGGGTACAGGTGCCGCGTTCGCGGTCCTCAGCAGCCGGTGCAGCTGCCAACGACGAGGCTGTCGGCGCCGACGGCACCCGCCTGCAGCGTTCCGGTCACGGCCGCGCCGCCGCCGACGGCGAGATTTCCGCCGAGGCTCGCGTTGCCGGCGATCGAGGCGTCGCCCGAGTCCAGCTGCACGGCGGTGGCCGTCCCCGAGACCTCAAGGCTCGAGGCCGTCGCGCTGCCGGCCACGAGATCGGTGACCTCGGCGCTACTCGCCGAGAGGCTCGAGGCCGCGACCGGGCCAGCGACGGAAAGCGCCGCGGCGCTCGCCGAGCCCTCGACCGTCAGCCCCGCAGCCTGCAGGTCGCCGGAGGTCGAGAGGCTGTCCGCGCTGATCAGTCCCGAGACCGCGACCGGCCCGGCCAGAGTCGCCGTGCCCTCGACGGCCAGGTCGTCGACCGTGACCGGCCCGGAGGCCTGCAGCTCGCCCGCGGAGAGCGTGCCCGTGACCGAGAGCGCGCCGCCGATCGAGGCGTCGCCGGCGACGCTCAGGCTGCCGCTGACCGCGACGTCGCCGGCGTCGAGGCGGCCTGCCCCGGTCAGGTCGAACCCATCGAGGTCGAGATCGGTCGACATCCTGTTGGCTTCCGGGAAGCCCGGCACGGCGACGCGGTAGAGGTAGGGCTCGAGCACCGACTGCCGGGGAAGCCGCTCGACAGCCAGGACCTGCGTCGTCGAGAGATCGCCGGGCAGGTCGGCCGGGTCGCAGCCGTCGCTGCACCAGCCGTGGAACGCACCATAGACCTCGGAGCCGCCGCCCCCCGAGGCGGCGTCCGTCTGCCTCAGATAGCCGCCGGCCTCGCCGATCGCCGCCGCCAGCTTGACGCGATCGGTGAGGCCGAGCGGCGGTCCGCCGGTCAGCGCAACGACGATCGTCACCGCGCCTCCGGCGGGCCCGGATGCATCGGCGCCGGCCGTCACGGCAATGCTCTGGCCAAGGGCCGTCTGGCCGGAGAGGCCCGCTCTCAGAAGGCCCTCGTCCACCAGGTCTGCCAGCGGGATCGCGACCTCGCTGCCCACCGCCAGGGTCGGGAAGTGGGCCTTGGCGTAGGCATCGGCCGCAACCAGCACGGCGCTCGCCTGGCTCCCGGAGACGATCCTCAGCTGCCGGTCGGTCTGTTCCTGGAGCATGGCCACGCCGCGCGGCAGCGTGAGCGCCGCAAGAGCGAGCGCCGCGAGAGCGCCGAGCAGCATGTTGCCGCGCCTGAGCCGGCGGCGGAGCGGCCCCCGGAACGGCGCCACGCGCCGGGTTGGACGCCGGCGGAAACGCCCCCGGCCCCTTGCGGACAGGCCTGCGATCAGCGGCATCCGAAACAGCCCCCGCTGCCGACCGTCATGCTCGGCGTCGAGAGGGTCCCGATCACCGAGAGGTCCCCGACGGCCGAGCCGGCCGCCGGGCCGGTTGCCTCGAGGCTCCCGAGGCTGGCGTCCCCGCTGACGCCGAGAGCCTGCAGCGCCGTCGACCGGGCGCCGAGGCGACCGCTGTCGAGACTGGCGGCTGCGAGGCGACCGGCGGCGAGGGTCGGGCTGTCGAGATTCCCCAGGTCCGCCGCGCCGCCCGCCGTCAGGGCACCGGACACCTCGAGGCCGCTCGCCGTCAGCTGGCCGGAGAGCACCAGCCTGCCGGCCGAGATGCCGCCGGCGAGCGCCACGCCGCCCTCGGCCGAAACCGCCCCGGTGCTCGCTCCTGCCGCCGAGAGGCTGCCCGAGACCCGAAGGCTGTCGGCTGCGAGATGGCCCGCGGTGACGTCGCCGGCGGCCACGCGCCCGGCATCGAGGCCGGCGACCTGGAGCGTCGGGGCCTCGAGCGTGCTCGCCGCGAGCTGCTGGGCATCGATGCGGCCCGGCGAGACCAGCCTGTTGCCGGCGAGATCGAGCGGGGCGGCCATGCGGTTCTGAGTCGCCGCGCCCGAGACGGCGGCGCGCCAGATGAAACGGTCGGCCTCCTCCGGCGGGCGCAGCATCGTCGTGCTGGCCGCGAGGGCCCCGGGGACCGCTTCCAGCGGATTCCCCGCGAGCTCGTCCGGCAGCGGCTCGGTCCAGGCCAGCGACTGGGGACCGCCGCCCAGGATCTGGCTCGCGGTCGGATCGACGATGCCGAGCGACGGTCCCCCGACCGCCAGGATGCGGGCGGCGGAGGCCCGCGAGGGCCCGGGCCCGACCTCGAGCACGATGCCGACCAGCCCGCCGCGCCAGGTGGCGAGGTAGCGGAGCTCCTGGCCGGTCGGCAGGCGATGGCCCAGTCCGGGCCTGCCGAGGGCCTCCAGCGCCGAGGCGGGTATTTCGACCGCACCGTTGGCCTGGGCCTCCGCAGCGTAGCTTTCGCCGTCGGGACCGCTCAGCAGCCGGAACAGCGTCTCTGCCCGGCTCGTGATCCGCTCCGCCGTCGTCCGTTCGCTCAGCAGCTGCTGCTCGTCCTCGCGCTGGTGCAGAGCGGCGACGGCCGCCAGGCCGAGCAGCGAGAGCGCGATCAGCGCCTCGAGCATGGTCGCGCCCCGCCTGGCCCGGAGCCCGCCTGGCACGCACACGCGCCGGCCCCGCCGCATCAGAGCTTCCACACGAGAATCGGCTGCCGGCCGCAGGCCTCGAAGGTCTCCTGAACGGTCGGCTGATGCCCGGCCAGGTCCAGCCCGCGGGCCGAAAGCGTGGCGCCGGCCTTGAGACCGCGCGCCATCCAGAAGCACTGCTCCCGGGTGAGGCTGTCCAGCGACAGCTGCATCGAGCTGTTCGATACGTCGAGACCGATGCTTCCCCAGGCCGTCGCGAGGCCGACGCTGTCGCGCGCAAGATCGGCGAGGCTGCTCGGCAGCACGCCGAGCGCGATCATCTGGTCGACGTCGAGGTTGAGCGCGGCGGGGGCGGCCGCCTGCTTCAGCTGCGCCAGGTTCGTGCGCGCGGTCGCGATGGCGGTGAGGAACTCGAGCCGGTCGCCGTGTTCCGCAGCCTTGGCCATCTGGTAGCCGACGCCGGCGATGACGATCGCCGCGATGATCATGTAGCCGAGGCTCTCGAGCAGCGTGGCGCCGCGCCTGCGCCGGGCGCCGCTCCGGGGGCGGCTCCGACGCCAGATGCCGTGCGGACCGGCCTTGCCCTCTCGACTCGGCTCTTTGCCCCGGCCGACGGCTGACTTTCGGGTATCGCTTCGCATGGCCGTACCTCGTCCCGTATGAGTCTCGTCCCTGCGGCGCCCGCTCGACGGCGAGCCGCCGCCGGGGCTGCGAGCCTGAGCCGGTCGCTTGGCGGCGACCGGCGCATCGGCCTCGACGCAGTCGATCCCGGAGTGCGATCCGACAGGTCTTGGGGATCGAAACGCCCCGGCCTCGGCTCCCGAGGAACGGCCCAGCGAGTGGGGCGGGTCGGGAGCCGAGGCACCGGATCAGCGATAGGTCAGCGTGACCGTCTGGCTGTCGGAGGCACCGCAGGCGGTCGTCGCCGCGGAGAGGTCCAGCGGCAGGGTCAGCGCGGTCGAGCCGACCTCGGCCGCGTCGACCGCCTTGTTGACCGAGCCCAGCAGCTTGATGCAGTTGGCGGTCGGCACGGTCGCCAGGGCGACGTCGAAGCGGGTCGCGTCGCTCGTGTTGGCGGCCACGGTCACCGTCCCCCAGGGCGAGACCACGTCGGTACCGCCGCTGCCGTCGCTGCGCTGCATGCCGACCGGCACCGCGTCTGCGGAGAGCAGCTGGCTGTTCGAGAGCCCCGTATAGCCGGCCGCACCCGTGTAGAGCGCCTGGGTGTCGTTGACCATCTGGGTGAGGTTCGACGCCAGCTCCTGGGTGTCGTTGCCGGCGAGGGCCTTGGACATCTCGTAGCCGACGCCGGCGATGACGATTCCCGCGATGATCATGTAGCCGAGGCTCTCGAGCAGCGTGGCGCCGCGCCTGCGCCGGGCGCGGCTCCGGGGGCGGTGACGGGGAGCGGCGGACGGGCCTGTGGGGGGTGAGCGAAAGGTGGTGTTCTGCGCGCCAACGGTGTTCATGACCCTTCTCCTCCAGTGGTGGAAGTCATCGCCAAAGCAGGCTGTCCATCCGGGCCGTTGCCTGGTCCTGGACGCTGTAGAGGCTGAGCATCGCCATTGCGATCGAGGCGACCACGAGCAGCAGCAGCACCGTGTTGAGGCGCTTCGAGCGGCTCTGGACGTCGCGCACCGTGCGGGCGACCCAGTTGCGCGCCAGCCTGAAAACGCGCGCATCGAAGTTGTCGGCATCGGACTGGATCACCAGGCGCTGGATGACCTGGCGGTCCGGCCAGTCGAAGCCCGTGAGGCGCAGGGCGTGCCCCAGGGAGTGGCCGGCCCTGATCCTGTCGAGCGTCCCCTCCAGCCGCTCGGCGACATAGGGCGGCGCCTTGACCAGCATCTGCGTCAGCGCGTCGGCCGGCTCGTTGCGCGCCTCGAGGTGCGCCGACATCGCCAGAAGGAACGATCCCCCGGTGACCACGCGATAGAGGGAGAAGGGCGGGTAGCGGTCGGCGACCCGCCTCAGCTCTCCCGTCCAGCGCGGCAGCAGGGCGACGAGGACCGCCGCGACCAGCGGCAGGCTCACGATCAGGACCGGCAGGGCCGCGGGGGCCAGCCGGCTCGCGAAGGCGAGCACGGCGGCGGGCCCCTGCCAGCTGTCGAGCGGCACCAGCTTCGCGAACTGGGGAACGACGGCGAGAGCGATGGTCGACAGGTAGCCCAGGAACAGCAGGAAGAGCAGAAGGGGATAGGCGATGGCCCCGAGCATCGCGCTGCGCAGTTCCCGCCCGCTCTCCATGATGTCCGTCAGCTGCTCCAGGGTCCTCGCCAGCGCGCCGCCGGCTTCGCCGGCGGCGATGAGGGCCCATTCGCTGCGCGGCACGAGGCCGTCGAGGGCCGCCTCCAGCCGCGGATCCGCCCGCAGGCGGTCCTGGACCAGCCTGAGTGCCCGCGCCGTCGTCGGCTGGCGGGTGTCCTCGAAGCTCCGCGCGATGAGGTCCGTCGCGACGGACAGGCTCGGCACGCCTTCGTCCAGAAGCTCTGCGAACGAGCGGTAGATCAGATGCCGCCGGCTCCAGTCGAGGCTGGCGGCAATCCAGGCGTGGCGCAGGGACAGCGCCAGGGAGTCGAGGCGCCAGCCGAGCCGGTCCGACAGGGCCGCGGGGATGCCACCGGAGGTCCTGGGCCCACCGGAGGTCCTGGGCCGCGTGATCTGCTCGCTCATGTGGCCCTCCCGGAACGCTGCCCGTCGACCAGCTGCAGTCCACCGCCCGACCCCTGCGACGCCGCCGCCGAGGCGGGGGACCGCGCGACGCGGCCGGCCCGGCGCCCGTCTGGCACCAGGGGGCCGACCAGCTGCTCTGCGGCGAAGGGGTCGGCAAGGCCAGCGACGACGAGGTCGCGCGCATGCTCGGCCATCGGCCGGCCTCCGAGCTCACGGCGCCAGTACTCGCTCGCACTCGGCAGCAGCGCGGGATTTCGCGCCGCCTCGGCCAGACGGCGCAGCAGCTCCGCGTCGCAGACCACGATCTCGGCGGCGACGGTCCGACCGGTTCGGCCCAGACCCCGGCAGGCGGTGCAGCCCCGGCCCTCTACGAAGATCTTCGTTACGTCCCCGTGGGCGGCGAGCCCGCGACGCATCCGCTCCGCCTGCGGCGTCCCGACGTCCGACAGCGGCTCGCGGCAGCTGGGGCAGAGCAGCGGAACGAGGCGCTGATTGATCAGCCCGGCCATGATCGCGGGCGAGTAGATCAGGGCCGGATCCAGCTCGAGGCCCGGGCCGGCGAGGCGGGCCGGGATCGAGAGCGCATCGTTGGCATGGACCGTCGCATAGAGGCCGACGCCGACGTTCGCCGCCTCGATCGCGATCGCCCCGCTCTCGCTGTCCCGCACTTCGCCGACCATCAGCACGTCGGGATTGTTGCGGACCGCCGTCATCATCGCCTGCGAGAAGGCGACGCGGCGTTCCTCGGGCAGCAGTCCGCCCGGGATGGAGAGCTGCTCCGCGCCGAGGATCTCGTGCTCCGCGGGATCCTCGACGGTCATCATGTAGCGGGCGCCGTCGTTCTCCCGATAGTCGGTCTCGAGCATGTACCGCAGGCTCTGGGACTTGCCGGACCCCATGGGTCCGCTGAAGAAGACCGCTCCGTGCGGCCGGCGACGCAGATGCTCGAGATCCTCCAGCTGGGCCGCGTCGTATCCGCAGGACGCAAGGTCCGCTCTGCCGGGCGGCTCCGGCAGGAGTCGGATCGAGAGCCCGCGGCCCAAGCCCTCGAGGGGCATGAAGTTGAGCCGGCAGGCCCGCAGGCGGTCCAGCCGCGCGGCGGCGCGGTCGGTGTCGGTGAGCCGCGAGACGAGGAGGCGCGCATGCTGGAATTCGTAGGGGTTGTAGGTCGCATGACTGGCGAGATCCGCCAGGGCGAAGCAGGTGCGCTGGAGATCCCGGCCTTCGTCGACCGTCAGCTCCTCGACCGTTTTCCAGCGGCCGTGCACCTTGTGGCGAAGCACGGCCGCATCGGGCAGAACCGTCAGCCGGACGTCGCTCGCGCCGGCCTCCGCGGCGCGGCTGAGGCGCCGGAGGAAGTTCGCGCGTCGCTGCAGGGTCTCCGCCGTTGAGGAGACGTGCCGGGCACGCTCGCCGTAGCAGGACCTCAGCGTCGCCTCGTCGATCTCCTCGACGCGGACCCTGATCTTGCGCTGCGACAGGTCCGCGAGCAGCGACGTGACGCAGGGCTCGTGCCGCCGGCCGCGCAGCACGCGCAGCCTGTGGGTTGCCGAGCCGGGCTCCGACATCAGTACGGCGACCTTCCGCAGCATCTCGCCGCCGTCAAAGGGCTGGCCGGGCGCCGTGAGCGGGCGCTGCTGGTCGCGCCCGTCGCGCCAGGAGCCCGACTGGGACGTCGAGGCCCTGCGGGCGGCGGCGGGGGCGGCGGCGAGGGTGCTCATTTGGCGTACCTCGACGAGAAGGGGAGCTGCAGCGAGCGGCCGCCGCTCGCCGATAGCGCCACGCCGCCGAGGTCGATCGCCGAGACGGTCCACTCTCCGAGACGGTCCTTGAGGCGCACCAGCCGCACGCCCGCGGGCGTCTCGACCTCCGCCGTCAGGCGGCCGCCGGCGCCCCTGATCGAGAGGACCTGGCCCGGCGGCGCGGCCTCGAGCGCCGGCACCATGTCGCCGGACGCACTCGCGGTACCGGCCGGTTGCGCGCCGGGGACCGAGCCGTCCTGGCCCGTCCCCGGCGCCCCAGCTCCGCCTGCCCCCGCGGAGGCGGGGGTTCCGCCGAGCTGACGGACGAGATCGTGCGGCAAGACGTCCGCCGTCACCGCGACACCGCTGTCGCGGAGCTGCTGGACCGTCTTGACCAGCTCCAGCAGCTGGTCGAGCTCGAGCTTGGTCCGGGCCAGCGCGGACAGTCGCTCGACGAGGGGGTCCGCCGACCCGGACAGGCCACTCGGTTCCGCTGCGGCCGCGGGCGCCGAGCCAGGCGACGATACGCTCGCGTCGGCTGCGCCTGCAGCGGCATGCGAGACGGTCGCCGGCCGCGGCGCCGCCCCGTGATCGACCGGTACCGGATCGACCGGTATCGGATCGACCTGGCCCGGATCGACCTGGGCGCGATCGACCTCGCCCGCCTCCCCTGCTGCCGCGGGGGCAGCCGGCGGCAGGGCGGCGGAGGCCGGGACGCCCGCGGGCTTCTCAGCCGGCGACAGGGCCTCCGTTGTCCGCGCCGGAGCGCCGGACGGCGGCCGCGACTGAGCGACCGGCGGTGTACCGGTCGCCGACGGTCGCAGGCCGCCTGGCGGCAGGGCCTGGGCGCCCGCGCCGGTCGTGGCCAAGAGGAAGAGCACAAGGGACAGCGCGAAAGCGCGCGCACACGGCCCCGTCGGCTTCAGGGCACGATCCGGTCCAGATTCATTGTGGTAGATCAGATTCACGTGACCTGCGGGATCGCGATGCGATCCCTTCAGGGCACGATCTGCTCTAGTCGAGCACATAGATCCGCCCCTTGTAGTTCCACTGGCCGCCGGCCAGCCTCGCCTCCTGCACGACGAGGCCCGGCACGCCGGCGAAGAGCTGCGCCCAGGTCTCCGGCCAGAAGCGACTGACGGCGCTGAGGGTCACGTA
This sequence comes from Tistlia consotensis USBA 355, assembly GCF_900177295.1. GTDB lineage: Bacteria > Pseudomonadota > Alphaproteobacteria > Kiloniellales > DSM-21159 > Tistlia > Tistlia consotensis. Next base: position 41,860 of record NZ_FWZX01000009.1, on the reverse strand, counting down.
GGCCACCGACGGCGGCCCAGGCTTCCGCTCGCTCGGCGCGGGCGTCCGCTGAACCGCCGAGAGATCCAGCGGCTGGTCGAGCTCCTGAGCCCTGGCCCAGAGCTTGCTGGCGAGCTCGAGCGCGCTTTCCCGGGGACGTGCCGCGTCCCGCTGCCGGCCGACGACCGGCAGGACGCGCCGCGTCAGCTCGAGCTGCTCGCCGCGGTCCTGGATGTCCACCTTGTCGCCCCCGCCCCCGCCAGCGCCCCCGGCAGCGGCAGCGGCCCCGGCAGCGCCCCGGACACCGGCGCTCCGCTGGCCGGGGGCCGACAGCAGCGCAAGCGCAAGCGTGAGGGAGCCGCCGGCGCGACGATAGCGGTAGGTGAGCAGCGGCCCGCTGCAGCGCGCCTCCTCGAGCTTCCAGCCGGGCAGCGCGAGAGCGCGCCCGTCGACGGCGGCCTCGCAGGCCTGCAGATAGCGCGGCGCTTCGACCTGCCCGGCCCACTCCGGCGGCCCGACGACGATCGGCTTGGCCGGCGCCGGTGCGACCGTCCGAACCGGCCGGGGCGCCGGCGGCGGCGGCTCGCCGGGGAGCAGGAGCACCGCCGCCGCAGCGACCGCGGCAACGGCCGCAACGGCCGCGACCGCCTTGCCCGGCAGGCGCCGGCGGGGCCCGCCGAGAGCGCTCAGCCGGTCGGCCGGCTCGAGGCGGCCGAGCTCGGTGACGAGCCAATCCGGCCCGGCCTCCAGGCAGTGCGACGCGAGCTCCTCGTCCAGGCCGAAGAGGTCGCGATCGAGCCGGCCGTCCAGGACCAGCCAGCTCCAGCGGACGGAGCTGCCATGCTCCCTCCACCAGTCCGGCAGATCCGGCAGGCGGACCACCTCGTCCTGGACGACGGCGTCGCGGGAGACGGCGAGGCACCAGACAGCCGCATCCAGCCGCAGCACGGCACACCAGGTGCGGTCGCCGGCGAAGCGATCGGCGAGCGCCGCCGCGGCGCTCGGGAGGCCCGCCAGGGGTCGCTCCTCCGGAGCGGCGCGATCGGCCCCGGCCATGCGGGCAAAGCCGGCATTGGCGGCGAAGGAGCGGCGGCGCAGCGCGTACTGATAACCCTGGCGCGCGAGCTCGCGCATCCGCTGCGCCATGATCTTCGGATCCGAGGTGCGCCACTCCAGGCCGAGCACCCATCGCTCGCCGCCGATCTCGACGGCGCGACAGCCGGCAGCGGTCGCGGCGGCTCCCTCGGCCTCGAGATATGGCTCTTGGCGCGCGTTCACCGGCGGGTCTCCTCGACCCTGCTGCGGCGGACCATGGGGGTGACGACGAGGACCAGCGATTCCCGGCTGGACTGGGCGTCGAGGCTGCCCCCGAAGGGCCAGAGCGCCGGATGTCCGACCCCAGCTCCGTCGCGGGTGCCGCGCGCCCTCTCGAAGCCGGCGAGCACGAGAGTGGCCCCGGAGTTGACCACCGCCTGCTGCATCATCGTGCGGCTGTCGAGCTCCGGCACCTGGATGCTGGCGTCTCCGCTCGAGATGGTGTTGAGCGACACGAGGTTCGTCTCGCGCAGCCAGAGAGCGAGCGAGACCCGGCGGTCGTCGAGCACGCGCGGCAGCGCCGTCAGCACCAGCCCGTCGGTGACCACGCCGGGCTCCAGCGAAACGCTCGAGCCGACATTCGCGGTATCCGTCTGGCTGACGCTCGCCAGATAGGCGGTGTCGCGGCCGGCCTGCCAGGGCACCGGCACGTCGGAAGGCGTGACCAGGGTCACGCTCGTGACGACGCCGACCTCGCCCGCCTTCGACAGGGCCTGGGCCACGGCCTGGCTGCCCACCAGGCTGCCCGGCAGGGCCCCCTGCTCGATGACCGCGATGCTGCCCTGGGCGAGGCCTTCGCCGAGACTGCTCGCCGGACTCGACAGGCCGACCGAGAGCCCGGCCGCCTGGAAGAGCGCGTCGAGATTGATGCCGTAGGCGTCGCGGTCGTCGCGCTGCCAGGAATAGATGGTGATCTGCAGCGCGACGGTCGTCAGGCGGCGCTCGTTCTGCTGGCTGATGTAGGCCGCGATGCGGCGCATCCGGCTCGGGGTCGTCGTCACCACCACGTCGCCGGTCGCCGGCGAGACCGCGACCTCGCCGCCGCTGCCGGCCAGCCCGCGCACCGTGTCGGTCACCTGGGTCCAGCTGGCGACGCTGGCCTGGGCCTGGAGCGAAACGCTGCCGCTGCCGCTGCCCCCGCTGCTGCCCGTCCCGCCGGCGGCGCCGGCGGCCGCCGCGCCGAGACTGCCGCCGGAGGTCACGGACCCGCCGAAGGTGAAGCCGATCGGCAGGGTTTCCAGCCGGAAGGTGTGGGTCACGCTGGCGAGCAGCAGGATCTCCTGGCGGCCCGGCTTGTAGTCCCACTCGAGGTCGTAGCGGGCCGCGATCATGTCGAGCAGGCCGCTGAGCGGACCTTCGTAGACGACGCGGAAGTCCTCGCTGTCGCTGCTGCCTCCGGAGGCCTGGACCGGCTTGCCCTCGAGATCGACCCTGAGGCCGCTCTGCTCGGCGATCCTCGCGGCGAGCTCCTCGAGGCCCACCGGCGGCAGCGCCAGGGTGACACCCTTCGGCCCCTCGAGGGCGCCCGGCAGGAGGTCGCGCGGATCGAGCCTCCGCGACCTGTCGCCCAGCCACACCCCGGACATCCTCTGCACGTTGCCGACCGTGGCGAGCGTGCCCGCCGCCGGCGCTGTCGTCGCCAGGTGGCGCTCGGCCTCGCTGTGCGCTCGCTCGGCGGTGCGCTCGGCGTCGCCGGCGGCGCAGCCCGCAAGGAGCAGCGCGGCCAGGAGCGCCGGAACCAGCCGCCCCGTCCTCTGGGCGCTCCGGGCCGGGCCTCTCGTTGCCGGGCCTCTCGTTGCCAGGCCGCTCATTGCCAGGCCTCTGGGGCCGGCGCCTCGACGACGATTACGCGGTTGGTCTCGTAGATCTTGGCCCAGGGCGGCGGCGTCGCCGACGCGAAGGCGTTGACCAGGCACTCGGCCGCATCCGCGATGCTGCCGCCGAAGCTGGCGTCGGCCATGATGTCGTAGTCGCCGTCCTCGGGCCACGCGAGGACCCAGCCGGCGGCTCGGGTCCAGCGGTCGAGGACCTGCCGGAGCGTCTGGCCGCGGGTGGCCACCCAGGTCACCGCGGCAGCGTCCCTACCCGCCGTGCGCCCGACCTCGGGGCGACCGCATTGTGCGCCGCCCGCGGGCGCTTCGGCGGGGGCCTCCCGATCGGCACCGGGATCCGGCGAGCGCGTGGCGCTTGCGTGTGCCTCCTGGGTGGCGAGGATCCCGGCGCCTTGTCCCCCGTGGTCGCGCGAGCCGGGCTCGGCAGGCGCCGCCCGGGTAGAGGCTGGCCGGGTAGGCGCCGGCTGGGCAGCACTCCCGGGCTGCGCCCGGACCTCTGGCTGCGCGCCGGCGGCGGGCGGCGCGGGCGCGTCGCTGGCGGCGGCCGAGGCCTGCTGCCGCGCGCCTCCCGGATCCGCGCGCCCCGAATCGACGAACAGGGCTATCGGCTGGCCGCCGCCAGAATGACCCGCTTTGGGACCGGCCCCGCCGTCCTGCCCGCCGGGGCCCTGCGTGGTCGCCGGAACGGCGGCCTCGAGCAGCCGGCGTGGCTGCGCCGGGGCCAGCGACGGCCGATCGCCGGAGCCGGCGGGCCTGCCGCTCGCCGCTTCCGCTCGCCCCCGTCCGAAGCCCGGGACAGGCTGCCCGGCCGGCGCTACCGCCTGGCCCGGCCAGGCCGGCGTCAGCTGGATCCAGCCCGCGGCCGCGACCGGCCGTACCGGCGCCCGGGCGGCCGCCGCGGCTGCAGCGGGCGGTCGCGGCGCCGTCGCCGGCACCGCGACGAGCCCGCCTTCCGGCGTCAGCTCGTAGAAGTCGGCACCCTGCGCCGGCAGAGCAAAGCTCAGGAATGCGAGGGACGCGAGGACCAGAGCGCGCGTGCGTGCCGATCGCTCCCGCGGCCGGTCCTGCGTTGACGCGCCGCCGTGCCGGGGGTGGAACAAGGCCGACACCGGAGAGCGACTTGAAGTCGCCGGCAGCGCTCGAGGATCGACCACTGCCGTGCAGGCTGCCGCCACCTTTAGGCCCGAGGGCCCTGTACATTGCGACGGCGCCCCGGACACGACGGGCGTCCGAGTAATACCCATGATTCGCCACCGATGCTAGCCTTGTTCCGTCGCCGATCCTGCCCCATGCTCCCGCATAAGGCAAGAAACGCGTATCAAGGCGCGATATTCGCTGCAATGCGTCAGTTCTGCGGGACATCGATCTTCCTGCTGCTCGCCGCGGGCGTGCTCGCGGGCTATCGGCAGGCTTTGCTCGCCTGGTTCGGCTTCGAGCCCCTCCGCGCCGGCGACTGGCGCGCGATCTGGCACGCCGTCGAGGGCGGGGCCGCCTTCGCGACCCCCTATCAGCTCGCCTGGCTGGCCCTGCATCCCGCCGCCCTGCTGCTGCTGCTGCTCGCCCTGCCGGCCGCCAGGCGGACCGCCGACCCGCTGTCGCGCGGCATCGGGCGGCTGTGGCGGTCCTGCCGAGGCGCCTCTCCATCGGCTTCCTCGGCGGGCCGGCCCCTGGGAGCGCCCGAGGCCACCGTCGAGGGAGGCGTGCGAGCCCCGGTCGATCGCGCGCTCCCGCAGCGGGCGGCAGCGCCGCTTTGGGACGGCGGGAGCGTGAGGCCTCACGCCGACGGCGCGGCAGCGAGCGCGCCCTGCCCGGCCTCCCCTGCCCCGCCGGGACCTGTTCTCCGTTCGGAGCCGGGGCCCGCCGAGCCGGGACCGGGCCGCGACGGCCCCCTTGCCGCGGGGAACCGCGCGGCGAGCGCTCCGGAATCCGGAAGCGGCCGGTCGCCGGTGCTGGCGGCGGTGCTCGCCGCACGCGGCTTCGGCCATGCCGGACCCGGCCGGCTGCTCGGCCCGCTCAGCCGCACGCTCCTGCCGGAAGGAACGCCGGACGAGCTGGAGCTCTTCGTCGGCGGCGCGGACGGCACCCTCTACCTCTTCGCGCTCTGCCACGGGGCCGTCGACCGGCGCAGCGTCGTCGCGGCTGCCGGGCTCGCCTACTGGCTCGAGGAGCTGCTCGAGCCGCTCCTGCCTGCGGGCGCCGGGCGGCCGTCCCCCCGCTCCCCATCATCACCGAGACAGGCCACGGGAGCAGATCTGGTGACCTGGCTGCTGTCGGAGGATCTGCCGGCGGAGACGGATCTCGAGCAGCCGGCGCGCGAGCACGACGTCCTGCTCGCAGGCGGGCGCCAGGGTCTCAGGAGCCTGCCGCGCGCCGGCCGCCCGCTGCCGGACGGCCTCTGGCGAGCCGTCGCCGAGCTGCTGCCGGTCGGGTGACGGCTCGCCCTCATGGCGCCGAACAAGTCCAAGAGTACATCAGAGGCCCTCTTGCGGCCTCGACATCGCCGCTGTCGAACGCTCCCGGCCTGCCGGCCCGGGCCTCACGCGATGTTGCGCTGCTTCTGGTCGCCGCGCTGAAGGCGCCCCTCCAGGTAGAGGGCGCGCTCGATCTGGCGCTCGAGGAATTGCGTCAGGGCGCTCCCGTAGAGCCCGAGCGCGCGCCCCTCGGCGATCTGGCCGAGCAGGTAGGCGAAGACGCGGGCCTTGCGCGCGGCGCTGAGCTGGCCCGCTGCCGCCTCGACGACCTCCCAGGCCTGCTCGGCGTCGTTGACGAAGCCCTCCGGGAAGGTGGTTCCGGCGGCCTTGTCTCCGGGGTGAGCGCGCTCGCCGGTCGCCAGCCAGTCGAGGCTCACCCCCGCCGTCTCGCAGAGGATCTGGGCGGAGTGCAGCGGCGTCTTGGCCTTGCCCCGGGCGTGGCGCGAAAGCGTGTCGCGCTGCAGCCCCGTCAGGTCGGCCGCCTTGTGGTACCCACCGACGGCGTCGATGAGCTCGGCGAAGCGCTCGCCGAAGGCGGGCGTCCAGCCCGGGACCGCCTCCTCGGCGGACACCGGCTTCGGGCGTGGCCCGGTCTTCCGGCGGCGGGCGGCCTGGCCCTTCGCGGGAGCGCTCTTGGCCCCCTCCGTCCGGCCCTTGGCTTCGCCAGTCATTGAGCGATCCTCCACCTTCTGGGAACCACCGGGGCGTCTCCGACGAAGGTCGTCACCCCGGCGCCGTCCGCTCGGGCCACAGCAAATCCGATGCAGCTTACCCGACTAGGGGCATTTTAGCGATGTCATAAGGATTTTCGAGCGCCGATGTCGGCTTTTCAAGGCCTGCGGCGCGAACCCGCGGGTCACGCACGATCGCCCAGCAGGCGCTGCAGCGCCTGCACCAGCGTCGGCACCTCGACGAGGCGCCGCGTCAGCGTGCCGAGTGCCCGCTCGAGGCGCCGCAGCTCCTCGGGGCTCGGCGGCACGGGCGCTTCGTCGTCCACCGGCGCGCCCCCGCCCACTCCGGCGTGGGACGCCAGGGAAACCAGACGCCGCTCGGCGATCTGGGCCTCGCCGGCCCACTCGCCGAGGTCGACCTCGGCCGCAGTCGCGGCGACGCAGAGCGCGCGCAATGCCTGGAAGGCCGCTTCCCGGCCGTCGCCCGACGCCGCCTCGCCCTGCCGACCGGCGCCTTGCCGCCTGCCCGCCCGAGAAGTCTTTCGCTGCCCTGACACCCTGCCAGTCCGATAGGCTCCGGATCAGGCGACGCGGTAGCCGCGCCGCCGCTTCCTGTCTAGCAGGTCGCATCGCGCCGCCAAAGCGTCCTGCAGCGAGGGGCAGGGCTGCTCGAGCGTCCGTCCGGACTGTCCGATCCGTCCCCACTCGCGCAGCAGCGAGGGGCTGCCGAAGAGATCCTGCTGAACGACGAGCCGGTAGAAGCGGAAGCAGTTGCGCGCCGGCTCGACCCGCCTCAGGTCGATCGGCGCCGGCCAGGCCGACGCGGGCGAAGTCGACTCCCCGGGGAGCGACGGATCCGACGGGGGAACCGGCATGGCGAACTCCTGGCAACGAAAGGAGAACGCCAGAGTCGCACGAGCGGATTCGCCGAGGCAAGTGGAAAGCCGAGCAAAGAGCCAAACGGACCGCCCACGTGTCACTTCTTCCGGGGACCCTGCGACAGTCCCTTCAGGCTGTCCTTGTCGACGTCGCGATAGACCGCACCACTGCTGCCTGGGGGCCCGGAACCTCCGCCCCCTGCGCCGCTCCCACGGTTGCCTCCGTAGCGGACGATGCGATCCGCGAGCTCGGACCAGGGGATGTCGAAAGGCTCGTCGCCCCGGGCGAGCACCGATGTCGGCTCGCTGGCGACCCCGGCCTCGAGCGCTGTGACAACCTCGCGACTTGCCGGCTGCCCCTGCTCAGAGACTCGCGCACAATTGCGTGGAATCCACTCTATTCGACGGCCGCCCTCCCCTCTTTGCGCGTTTCCCGCTATCCTCGCCGACGGAACAAGGCCTGTCCTCGTGAAAAACGGGGACCTGCTCCCGCGGAAGCGGGGGCCTGCCCTCGCGCCCTGCCCCTGGCGGAGCCTGCCCCCCGATCGGGGGGCAGGCCCCGGCTTCGAACGGGGAACGGGCCGCTCGGGCGCTGCAAACCGGAGGATGGCGCGATGGACATCGAACTGGAGGCGCCTGGTGGCGCCGGTTACCGCTTCGGCACCGACCCGAGCTCGATCCTGGGCTCGGTGCGCGACCTCGTCGGCCCGGAGGAAGAGGCCGACGCCGGGGGCGACCACGCCGTTCTCGCGGCCGCGCCCGGGGAAGACGAGGCGCCGGACGACGCCGGCGCCGGAGATCCGTCGTTCTCGCGATCGATCGACGCCTACGAGGACGACCGGCCGCAGGCGGGCGATCCGCAGCCCCTGGACTGGATCGACGACGAGGAGGTCGCGGACGCCGGGCTGGCCGGTTCCGCGGGGGGGCCGGAAGGCGATCCCCTGCTCGAGGCTCCCTCGCCCCCTCACGCGGCCCCGCCCGTCGACGAATCCCAGGCCGAGCCGTCCGACCTTGCCCGGCCCCTCGCGGGCGAGCCGGCACTCGGTGATCCCGGACCTGAGGGCGAGCTCCGCGACGATCCGGACCAGCTCGACGGCCCGGGCGCGATCGGCGAGGCCCCGGTGGCGCTCCCGGCCCATGACGTCCTGGCCCACGACGGGGAGGAAGCGGATCTGCCGGGCGAATGGCCCGAAACCGAGGGGGACGACGAGGGGCCGTCATTGTCGCTCGGTCCCGCACCCTTCGATGCAACGCTCGGCGGCTTCGGGGACGAGGCCGCCGACGAGGCCCCGCAGTACGAGACCTTGCCGTACGGGACCTTGCAGGACGAGAGCTGGGCCCCTGACACCTGGCCCGACGAGACCTGGCCTGGAGGGCAAGCAGGGGAGGACCTGCCGGGCGCGGTGACGAGCCCGCCCGAGGTCGAGGATGGCCGCAGCGCGTTGGCTGAGATGGACTTGACGGGCCTCACCGGGCCTGCGAGCGCGGGCCGGGCCGGGGCCGCGTCCACCCCCTCCCCTCTTTCCGACGACGCAGATGCCCAGGATGCGCAGGACCGACCGCTCGGCGCGACCGCCGGAGCCGCCCCTTGCGAGGATAACGTTCCACCCTTTGCTGCAGGGCCGGGCAGCGTCGCGGGTGGGGCGCGCGCGGGCGAGCCCTCCCCTGCCTCCTGGGGCACGGGCGAGGCCACCCAGCTGTCCCGGCAGATCGCCGAACATCTCGCGCCTCTGCTGGCCGCTCCGATTTCCGCTCGACCGCGTCCGCGGCGGGTCGCCTCCCATGCCGCGGCCGCGCTTCTCGGTGCCGCCGCGGCGGTCGCGCTGGTCGTCTACCTCGGCGTGCCCCCTTCGATCTCGCCGAGTGGTTTGGGCGATGGCTTCTCCGGCGGAACAGCCCCAGGGACTGCAGTGGCGGGAGCCACAGAGGCGCTTCCGGCCGGGACCCAGGCGGCGGCACCGCGTGGCCCCGTCTGTGCCGGCGCTGTCATGACGGTGGTCGAAGGTACGCTCTCCGGCCGCCGGTGGTGCTGGCTGCGCTAGGCTTCGCGGTCCCCTGGATCTTCCGGCCGGTTGCGATGGCGCGGTCGGTCAGGTACCGGCTAGCCGATAGCCGTTAGCTGATCCGCCTCGTCAATGAGGACGCTTGCTATTGGCTAGCGGTTAATAGTTACCGGTTAACGCCTAACTGATAACAGGCGACCTGGTTTCCTTTAACCGCTACCCGATAACCATTACCCGCTAACCGTTGCCTGTTATCTGTTACCCACTATCCGCTATCCCTTAACGCCTAGCCTCTAACTGATACCTGCTTGCCGCTACCCGCTAACCGCTATACGCTATCGGACAACCGCTAGCCGCTTTCAGCTAGCCTTTAGCTCGCCGCTACAGGCCGCCGCACGACAGACCCGGGAGCTTCCATGGCCGCTCAGATCATCTCCGCAATCCAGCAGAAGGGCGGGGTCGGCAAATCCACCCTGCTCTGTGCCATGGCCGCCTACATGGCGCGCGACGGCGCCAAGTGCCTGATCCTGGACCTCGACCCACAGCACACCTGCCTCGCCTTCCACAACACCGCCGAGCGACTCGCCGAAGAGGGGGAAGGGGAGGGGGCCCGCTTCGACGTGCTCGAGGGCGACCCGTCGGACAGCGCCAGCCTCCGGCCCCTCATCGCAGAGCACAAGGACGGCTACGACGTCATCTTCATCGACACCATCGGAATCGAGAGCCAGATGATCGTCTACGCCGCTGCCCAGTCGGACCTGGTCCTGATCCCCTGCGGCCCGTCCTCGCCGGACGCCAAGGGCGCGCTCAAGACATGGCGCAAGCTCCAGGAGGTGCGGGAGATCTCCGATCGCCCGGAGGAAGCCCTCGCGGTCATGACCAACGTCTCGCTGACCGCCAAGATCACGGAGATCATGATGCAGAGCCTCCTCAACCAGGGCGTGCCGCTGCTCGCGACCGCCGTCCCGACGCTGACCGGCTGGCGCGAGATGCACGCCACCGGCGACCTGCCCGGCGGCAAGGCGGCCGTCTCCCTCGGACACCTGATGGGCGCCCTCCAGACGAAAGGCCTGCTGGCCTACTATCGGCCAGGCGGGCCCTGGGATCGCCGCACCGGCAGGCAAGCCGTGACCGAGGAGGTGTCGTGATGGCGGTTCTCAAGCGCGGCACCACGATCAGCCTCGAAGACGACACGCCCCGAGCCGAGCGCCCCCAGCCGGCGCCGGCGTCGCCTGCTCCGGGCCCCTCCGCCGGCGGCCAGCAATCGCGGGAGGGCAGGGGCGCCCCGTCGCCCCGGCAGCCCCGGGAGGAGTGCGACGTCGAGCGGCAGCTCGCGCAGCTCGCCCAGCAGACCGGCACCCACCTGGGTCCGATCCGCGACGAGCGAGACTGGACCCCGATTCTCTTCGCCGTGCGCGTGCCGACCTGGATCAAGGAGGAGTTCGACCGCCTCTGCGACAAGCGCGGCCTCATCAAGAAGGACGGACTGCTGGACGCGCTGCGCGCCTGGGGCATGGATGTGCCGAGCTCCAAGGAGCTCGACCGCCGACGACGCTACTGATCGGCGTTCGCTGCCTCCGTGCATCCCCCCTCGCGCGCATTCTCCCCGAAACTATGCGCCTGACGCGTCTCCAATATGGACAGTTGCACTGACCCAAACTAGCGTGCCCGCATGCGCTGTAGCACGGCGGTCAGGCAGGCCATTGGGGGGGCGATCAGGTAGCATGGGTCTTGTTCACTACGAGTGCGGCATCGACGAAATCGGAAACACGCCAGTTCCCTCGCAGTTCGACCGCCTGAGAATTCGCATCCACAGCCCAAACTGGACCCTCGAGGAGATCTACAGCCGCCCCGAACGCCTCGTGCGGCGCCTCGACGAGCTGCAGAAGCTCTGGACCCTGTCGAAGGAATCCGTCGTTCCCCTCAGCGCCTGGCGGCCCTACCACGCTGCCGCCGTGTCGCCCCTCGAGATCGACGGCGGTCACCTGCCGTCGGTCGTGGAGGCCTGGTCGGACCACGGCGGCCGCTTCTGCCCCGAGCTCGCCAAGCACCTGCAGAAGCTCGGCCTGCTCGGCCGGACGATCGTGCTCCGCGAGAAGCACGACGGCCGGCTCTTCTACCAGTACATCGGGCCGGAGCTGCAGGAGCGCTTCGGCGAGCTCTGGGTCCGCGATGCGAACCGCCGGCCGATCGACTGGGACGAGCAGCACGACCCGGAGTTCAGCGCCTGGTGCGCCGAGGCCTACTTCGCCGCCTACTTCGACCAGCAGCCGAAGCGCCACCACGTCGACGCCCTGATCGCCGAGGTCGCGGGCGAGCGCAAGATCCGGGTCAACTACGACCGCGTCATGCTGCCCATCACCACCATGGACGGCACACCGGGCCTCATGGTGGTCAGCGAGCAGCGCGCCGGGCTGCTGCCGCTCTAGGGTGTAGGATAGGAGAGGGCAGGGCGGTCCCCGCCGCCGGTAGCCGCCGGGCCCTCACCACACGCGCCGGACGATCCCGTCGAACACCGCATCAGCCGACACCAGAGGTAGCTTGAAGTGGGTCGCCGTCGCTGCCAGCAGGCGATCGAATGGATCGCGGTGCGACCAGGCCATCATGCCGGCCGACAGGCAGATCTCCGGTTCCAGACTGGCGATCGAGCCGCCTTGCTCTCCGAGCAGAACGGCGAGCTTGCCCGCGAAAGGCTCCATCTCCGGCCATTTGCCGAGCCGCACCTTCTGGGCGACCTCGAAGAAGCTGATCGGGCTGACCAGAACCGCGTCGGCTGCTTCCATGGCGCCCCGGGCCGTCCTCGAGAGCCGCTCGTCCCCGCCAAGACTCCAGGCCCAGGCGTGGGTGTCGAGCAGGACCGCCGTCACCGGCTGCCCTCCCAAAGCTCGAGATCGCCTTCCTCCATCGGCTCGAAGAAGTCCGGGCCCCGGCCGAGCCGGCCCTCGAGCAGGCCGACCTTGAAGGCACACTTGGCGACCGGGACGAGCCGCACGACGGGCGTGCTGCCCTTGGCGATCACGATCTCCTCGCCGGCAAGAGCAGCCTCGATGAGCTTGGAGAGATTGGTCTTCGCTGCGTGAACGGTGAACTGTCGCATCGCGGGCCTCCTGGCGAGCCATGGCTAAGTTAGTCAGGTCATGCGCTTTAGTCAAGTTAGCTAACCGGGATTCCCACTCCCTTCCCCAACTCCGTGACCCAGTGCGGCGACGGGATTCGGCCGGGCAGGCACCGCGCCAGGAGGCACAGACGGTCGGCGATATCGCCGGCATCAAAATGACCGAAGGCCATCGCTAACCGCTATCTGATAGCCGCTGCTTCATGTCGACTGCGCAACCGCGCCTGCTCTCAGCTACGAGCGCCGGACAGGTCCCTCACGCCAGCTCCGAAGCCCAGCTCGGCAGCCAGACCCGATAGCGCCGCCGGCGGGTCAGCAGCCGCAGCCAGCCAGCCTCCTCGAGCCGGCCCAGGCTCGCCGCCGTCGCGATCGCCGTCATCCCCAGCCTCGCGGCTGCCTCCGGCGCCGAGACCAGCAGATCGGACGCCGCCAGGCGCAGCAGGTCGCCGCGCCGGTCGCCGCGGCGCAGGGGAAGCCTCTCGAGCGCGCTCCACCAGGCCTCGGCCCGGCTGAGCCGGCCGTGCCAGGCGCCGGCCGCAGCCTCCAGGGTCGCAGCGAGACGCTCCGGACCGTCGATCGCCGCCGGGCGGAAGGACCCGGCCCGGCCGGCGAAGGCGGCCAGCAGCAGGGCAGGGGAGCCGAGCCCGGCGAGACCGAGACAGGCGCCGGCTGCGGCCGACGCCGCCAGACGCGCGAGCGGCTCGCCGGCGAGCTCGACGTCGAGCCTGCGCAGCGCCGTGGCCGCGGCCGCAATCGGCTCCTCGGGCAGCGGGTCGGCGAGGCAACGGCCGAGCTCGGCCGCCTCCAGGCCGAGGGTCGGCGCGAGCCCGCGAGGATCATCCGGGTCCAGCAGCTCGGCCGGCGTGCGCCGCTCGAGCCGCTCGAGCAGGCCATGTCCCCGAAGGCTCGCCGAGATCTCCGCGCTGGGCGCCCCGAAGAGGCTGTCCGAAAGGGCGCGTGCAATGGCTCCGGCGCCGACCGGGCGGTCCTCCACCGCTGCCAGACCGGCGGCCGCCTCGAGCAGCAGCAGGCGCGCGACGCCGGCGTCGAGCGAAGCGGGGAGGGCGCGGCGCCGCTGGTCGAGGCGCGCCAGGGCCACGAGCGCCCGCCAACTCCCGCCGGCGCCGGACGGCAGCTGCGGCCGCTGCCGTCTTGCGGGCAGGGCAGGGGCCTCCGGCCAGTCGGGCTCGTCCTCCTCCCGGTCGTAGATCGACGGGAGGTCCAGCCCGTCCTCGATGGGGTCCCGGACTTTCGGCATAGAGACGATTCTATACGCTCTTCCCGCTCCTAACCAAGCGTTCTTGACCTTTCCACTTTGCTACTGATCCGCTTTCGGAAGCTGCATTCACACATCCGATAAGTATCCCTTATCGGACTCTTGCCGCAACGCCGGCGACAGGGCCAGAATCGGCCCCATTGTCGGATTCCCCCAAATCCGTAGAATCCGAGGCTCTCAGCGCCGTCCGGTGCCTTTAACCCGTAGAACGAGCCGCCACACGCGCCCAGCGAATCCCCTTAATCCGTAGAACCTGACCCTCTGATGCGTAGAACGGCCGGCCGACGCGGTCGCCGGGCGGCGCGCGAGGATTCCTGCGGTTACGGCGGAGGGCGGCAGGCACCTTCCAGTGCCGCGCCTCGCGGCGGCCTTCGGCGGGACACGGACGATGATCGCTGCCGAAGACGGCGCCGCCCTTGGGGGCGGCGGGAGTCGCCGCTCGCCCGCCTTCAGCTGGCTCTGCCCGGCGCTGGCGGCACTTCCATGAGCCGCCTGGCTGCGGCGACGATAACTCCGAGCGCGTCGGTGGTGCCGTCGGCTTCGCCCTTCTCGAAGTCGCCTTCGATCCGGCCCATCTGGTTCGTGACGTGCGCGAAGCAAAGCACGGCCTTCGCGCGGGCTCGCGCGAAGGCATAGAGCGCAGCCGCCTCCATCTCGACCGCGAGCAGCTCCTTCGCCCGCATCGTCGCGATCGCCTCGAGCGTTTCGCGGAACGGCGCATCGGTCGTCCAGGTGGCGCCACGGAGCACCGGGACCCGCAGGTCGTCGAACGCGCCGCGCAGGGTTGCCATGAGCGCGTCGTCGATCGCACTGAACTCTGCCGGCGCGGCGTAGTGATAGCTGGTGCCCTCGTCGCGCAGGGCCCGCTCGATCAGGACGAAGTACGGTGGTGGTCGGACCGCCACCAGCTGCCCGGCCGAGGTCATGCTGATCAGCAACCGGCAGCCGGAAGCGAACAGCTGCTCGGCGAGCAGCACCGCGAAGGGGGCTCCGACCGCGCAGCCGATGATGCCGAACTCGATGCCGGCCTCGACGAAGCGGTGGAGCTCGGTGTGATAGCAGCTCCAGGCGGGATCGGCGGCGGCGCGGCCCTCCGTTTTCAGGCGGCGCACGAGATCCCCGTCCGGATCGAGTATGCAGGCTTCGGGCACGCTTCCCTCGGCGAGCCCCTTCTGGCGTCGCGCTTCGCGCAGCAGACTTTCCGGGGTGAAAGCCGACGGCGAACCGAAGTGCTTGTACGTCAGGATGGGCGGTCGGCCCTCGATGTCGGTCACGCGGTCTTCCTCCGAGCGCGGCCCGCCGCGCGCCAATCGAGATAGGTTCCCGCACAGAGGAACACGAAGCCGACGATCTCGACGGCGCGCGCGTAGGCAACCGTCATCGTGATGCTGATCAGCGCCACGCCGACGGCCGCGAGGGCAAGCGGCCGGAGCAGGCGATGGCGACGCCATCGGAGCCAGAGCGCCGGCAGCGTCAGCCAGGCGAAAATGACGATGGCGCCCGCCCAGACGGCTTCGTTCAAGGCGATCGTGACGCCGAGCGCGCCGAGCAGGGCCGATGCCGCGAGCGTGCCGTAGCAGGCAAGCATCGACAGAGCTGCCGCTGCGGGCGCCATCCAGGCTCTGTTCCCTCGAGTCCTCATGCCGCCCTCCTCTCGAGGCGCGTCGCACGTTCCGGTTCCGGCGACGAGCGGCGATGCTGAGCCGGAACAGGCGGTCGGTCTCGGCCCTCGTCGGATCCGCCTGTCGGTCGCGCGTGCGTCATCACGACGCCGGGACGAGCGCGGCGGTGAGCCGCTCCAGGACCGTGCCGATCTCCGCGGCCGTCGTCCGGCGGCCGAGACTGAAACGGATGGCGCCCATGCCGATCTCGGGCGCGATGCCCATCGCCGCCAGCACCGGCGACAGCTCGATTCGCCCGGCATGGCAGGCCGAGCCAGTCGAGGCGGCGATGCCGTCGAGCTTACCGAGGAGCTCGCTACCCACGACGCCGGGGAAGGCGACGTTGAGCGTGTTGGGCAGGCGGTGTTCGGGGTCGCCGTTGAGCACGACGCGGGAGCCGAAGCGCTCGCGCAGCCCGCCCCAGAAGCTGTCCCGCAGCCGGCGCACACCGTCCATGGCCGAGAGGTCGGCGGCCAGCGCGCAGGCTTCGCCGAGAGCGGCAGCGAGCAGGGCGCTTTCGGTTCCGGCTCGCCGGCCGCCCTCGTGGCCCGCCCCGTGGATCAGCGGCTCGAGCGCGACCCCGCGCCGGACATAGAGCGCGCCGATGCCCTTGGGCGCGTAGAGCTTGTGCCCGGCGACGCTGAGCAGGTCGACCCCGAGATCGTCCACCTTCGCCGGGATCTTGCCGACCGACTGCGCCGCGTCCGTGTGGAACGGGACCCCGCGCTCACGCGCGACCTGCGCCAGCGCCTCGATCGGCTGGATCGTGCCGACCTCGTTGTTCGCGTGCATCACGCTGACCAGGATCGTGCGCGAGCTGATCGCGCGGCGCAGGTCGTCGGGATCGACGCGGCCGGTGCCGTCGACCGGCAGGTAGGTCACGGCCGCGCCGAGCCGCTCGAGGAACCGGCAGGGCGACAGGATCGCCGGGTGCTCGACGGCCGTGGTGACGATGTGCGCGCCGTCGCGGGGCCCGGCGAAGAAGGTGCCCTTGAGTGCCAGGTTGTTCGCTTCGCTGCCGCCGCTCGTGAACACGATCTCGTCGGACCGGCATCCGAGCATGGCCGCGACCTTGCCGCGGGCGCGCTCCAGGGCATCCTTCGCCGGCAGGCTCGCCCAATGGCCGCTCGACGGGTTGCCGAACGCTTCCTCCAGGTATGGTCGCATCGCTGCGGCCACCTTCGGATCAATCGGCGTGCTGGCGTTGTGGTCCAGGTAGATCCGCGACACCGAACGACCTCCCTATCCGTTTCGTCTGCTTGTTTCCGGCGGCGCTAGTGTTGATTTGGTGGGCTGATCCAGCCAAGGGAACGGAACCTTCCATTGGCATCGGACCACTAGAACACCAGCAGCTTGTCGGCTTCAATGGTGGCCGATGCCAACTCGTCCATGGTGCTGCGCTGCGCGCCTTCGACCAGGTCGCTCTCGGCGATGCCGCGCGCGTCCATGCAAGTGCCGCACAGCAGCACCCGGCCCTTGCCGGTGACGACGTGTTTCACCATGCGCTCTACGTTGTAGTAGCCGTTCGGTGTCTTCTGGCCCGCCTTCGCGGCGAGCACGGCGTCGGCCATCAGGAACACGGTGACCTTGCCGTCCGGGTCGTTCTTGAACAGAGCATGGGCGAGCCGCAGGGCGTTGTAGCAGCGCTCGCTGCCGTAGGGCGGGTCGTTGACGATGAACAGCGTTCTCATGGGCCTTCTCCAATGACTGCCGATCGGTCTCGCGGCGCTCCCTGCTCGATGGGCCGGCCGGCGCGGCTCCACGCCTCCATGCCGCCGCGGAGCACGCGCAGGTCGCGGAAGCCGGCCTCGCGCAGCAACGCCGCCGCGTCCGTCGAGCGCTTGTCCGTGCGGCAGACCAGGATGACCGGCCTGTCCTCGGGGCCATTGATCCCACCCATCCGGCCGGGCAGATCGCCCAGCGGCAGATTGACCGCTCCCGCGATATGGCCGAGCGGACCGACGAACTCGTCGGGACTGTGCACGTCGACGACCGTCGGGTGCCGCTCGGCCAACCCGTCCGCGAGTTCGTCGACCTCGATCCACCGCGGTCCTCGTCGGCGCAATCGCCGGCCGAGACGCGGCAGGAAGGCGATGGCCGCCAGCAGACCCAGGGCCGCGAGGCCGTAGCGGATCGCCGAGGCGTCGCCGGCAAGTGCGGATCTCCCCGCGTGGCCCAGCCAGCTGTAGGCCACGGCACCAGGCGCCATGCAGACCAGCGAGGTGACGACATACAGCAGCAACGGAATCCGAGTCAGCCCCAGCCCGTAGTTCGTCAGGTTGAAGGGGAACAGCGGGACCAGGCGGACGAAGGCGACGAAGCGCCAGCCCTCGGCTTCGATGCCGCGGATGAAGCGCTCGGCCTGCGGACCCGTCCTGCCCCGTACCCAGTCGGAAGCGACATACCGCGCAATCAGGAAAGCCCCCGACGCTCCCAGGGTCGCGCCGGCGAGGTTCAGCAGCGTCCCCCAGACGGGCCCGAAGAGGGCGCCGGCGACGAGCGCGAAGACGGAGCCGGGCAGGAACAGCAACGTGCCCGCCGCGTAGAGCTCGACAAAGATGAGCGGCGCCCAGATTCCGGCTTCCTCGACGCGGCCAGCAAGCGCTGCCGGCTCGAGCCAGTCGGGCTTGACGCCGACGACGGCGACGATGACGCCGGCAGAGAGAAGCAGGAATAGACTGCAGGCGACTGGGCGCAGGGGCTTCGACTTTCTCCCGAATCTGCTGCCCGCCGCGCCTTGTGTCCGCAATCGTTTCAAGGTTGCCGATCCTCCGAGGCTCGTTCGCGCAGCTGCGCGCAGAAGTCGCGGATGCGTGCGGCGTTCACGCCGCGATCGATGCGCCCGAGGCGTGAGCGGGAGCGCAGGTCGACCTCGGCCTTCCCCTCCGCGGATTCGATCCGGATGACGACCTCGTCCTTGAAGCCGTAGATCGGACTGGTGGCGACGGCTTCGATGCGGCCCTCGTCGGGGGCCTCGGCGACGATCTCCCAGCCGTTGTCCTGCGCAATCTCCCGCGCGAGGGTGAAGGCGCGCTCGCGTGTGATGCTCAGCAAGAGGGTCCCCAGATCCGGATAGGCCACATGCTGCAGCTCGGCGGCCCGCCCGCCCGGGTACTCGCTGGGGTTGGGCATGTCCCAGAAGATCGGCGGATCGTCGGTGTCGGTGCTGATGTCATTGATCGGCGGGTAATGGCGCGTCGCGTACTCCCACCTCACCGCCATGGCCAGGACGGGTACGGCCGCGACGAAGCCGAGCAGCCCGAGCGGGACGCCACGTCTGACGCACCGGCGCGACGCCGAGATCAGCCCGACGAGCGAGAGGGCGACGCCCAGGGCGGCTGCATAGGCGCCGTATTCGGCGAGGCTCAGCGCCGTCGTCACCGGCCACCAAGCGAGCCGGTAGCCGACGGCGGAGGCCGCCAGAGCAGCGATGGCGCCCAGTCCGCAGATGAAGCCGAGCAGCGCCATCCGGGATCGCGACTTCCTGTCAGCTGGCGCGTCGGAGGTCATCGGCATTCTCTTCTCTGCGATTGATCGGATATCCCGATGCGGGGCCGCGGAACGGCTGTGTCAGCAACCGGTCGAGCCACAGATCGCGCGGGGTCCGGAACTGCTCGATGCCGAGTGTCATGGCCTCGTGCCCGGCGCTGGGCTGGGCCCGGTAGGTGCCGAGCAGCCGGTCCCACCAGGGCAGGTTGAAGCCGAAGTTGCTGTTGGTCTCGTGCGGCAGGATGGAGTGGTGGACCCGGTGCATGTCCGGGGTCACCACGATCCAGCGCAGCGCCCGGTCCAGACCGGCCGGCATGCCCACGTTGCCGTGGTTGAACAGGGAGGTGGCGTTCAGCAGCACCTCGAAGATCAGGACGGCGACGGCCGGCGGGCCGAGCAGGGCGACCACGGCCAGCTTGATGCCCATCGAGAGGAGGATCTCGAAGGGATGGAAGCGCAGCCCGGTGGTAACGTCGAACTCGAGGTCGGCGTGGTGCATGCGGTGCAGCCGCCAGAATGCCGGCACCGCATGGAACAGCACGTGCTGTAGGTAGATCGCGAGGTCGAGGATCAGCACGGAGCCGACCACGGCCAGCCATTCGGGCACCGCGACCGCGTTGAACAGACCCCAGCCGCGCTCCGCCGCGAGCAGCGCAAAGCCGACGGCAGCGGTCGGGAAGACGAGCCGCAGCAGCAGCGTGTCGAGGACGACGATCCCGAGATTGCTCGGCCAGCGCAGGTCGCGCCCGATTGCCTGGGGCCGGCGCGGCGCCAGCAGCTCCCAGCCGGCCATCAGCGCCAGCACGCCGGTGAAGAAGCCCAGGCGGATCAACGGCTCATGTGTCAGCAACACTTAGTTCCCAGGTCATCGGTCTTGACGGATGCCGGTGCACCCTGTATTCAATCGAATAATTGAATGATTGAGACTCACCGTCAAGTGACATCGGAAACCCCGAAGCAGGTTCTTCTCTCGGCCCTCGCGGAGGTCGCGAAGGCGATCGCCCATCCGCACCGGCTGGAGCTCCTGGAGCAGCTCGCCCAGGGCGAGCGCGGCGTCGAGGCCGTCGCCGAACGGACGGGACTTTCCGTTGCCAACGCCTCCCAACACCTGCAGCAGCTGCGGCGGGCGGGACTGGTCTCCGCGCGCCGCGACGGCAAGTTCGTGCGCTACCGTCTCGCCGACGACGCGGCGCTCGATCTGCTGCGGACACTCGGCACGGTGGCGGAGCGCAACGTCGCGGCCGTGGATCGGCTGATCCGCGGCTACTTCAGCGAGCGCGACGGGCATGAGCCGGTAACGCGCGAGGAACTGCTCGAGCGGTCCCGGCTCGGTCTGGTCACGGTGCTCGACGTCCGGCCGCCAGACGAGTACGCGCTGGGGCACCTCCCCGGCGCGATCAACATTCCGCTCTTGGAGTTGGAAAGCCGTCTGGCGGAGATCGATCCAGCTCAGGAGATCGTCGCGTACTGCCGGGGCCCGTATTGCGTCCTGTCCTACGAGGCCGTTGCCGCGCTGAGGGCGCGCGGCTTCAGCGTCCGGCGCCTGGAGGACGGTCTGCCGGAATGGCGGGCCGCCGGCCTGCCGGTGGAGACATGGGCCTCGGGGCAGAGCGTTTTCCGCTGAAGCGGAATCGGCACCGGCCCGCACCCCAAACCTACGGTTTGGGGTGCGGGCCGGTGATGCCGTACGATCGGAAAACGCTCTGGCCAGGGTCGATGCGGGGCCTGGACCGGATCGTGCCCAGCCGGATCCATCCAGGTTCCGACAGGTCACATGACTCCGGCTCAGGATCGATAGAGCTGACCGCCGCGACAAGCGAACGCGACACCCGGCGAATGGGTGCCGTCACAGCCATCTCTGTTGCGGCCCCCTCGAAATTCGGAGCCAATCGGGACCTCACAATCTCGACCTCTTGCGAGGCCATCTGACTCCTGGCCGTCGCTCGGCGTGCTTCACATCGTCCGTCTCGATGCGCCGAACGCCGCCCGGGAAGGACGCCGCCCAGACCGGACCGAGGCCGGTGCGGTCGCCGTGCTATGGCCCGCGTTTCAGTAGGCGCCCTTCTTGCCGACGCCGGCGAAGGCGAACTCCCAGCTCGCGTCGAACGGCGGCCACCACTCGGCGACGCCGGTCTCCTCGTCGGTGTGGCGGTAGAAGCCCTGGTAGGAGGGCGGCGTGATGCGGTAGGTCAGCCTGTACTTGCCCGGGCCGTCGAGCTTGACGTTGGCACCGTAGTGCGGCCCGTCGTCGGCGACCATCGGCATGAAGGCGCCGGAGGACTCCCACGACGATCCGACCTTGGCGATGTGATAGGTGACGCCGAGGTAGGGCACCCACTCGCCCGGCCCGAAGCCGTTGGGGTTGTCCCTCATGGCTCGGACGTCGGCCTCCAGGTGCACGTCGGTCGGCTGCGTCATGCCGGCCAGCGTCGGCGCCATTACAACCGGCTGCAGGTAGACTGCACCGACCTCGAGGCCATTCTTCTGCACCGCTTCCCCGATCGACACCTCGGCCGCCGTCGCCGGCACCGCCAGCGCCGCCGCCAGCAGTGCCCCAGCCATGACCGCGGCCCGGAAGCCGGCTCGCATCGTGGTCATCTCCGTCTCCTTTCTCTGTGGATGATATTTTGTCGCACTCGCATCTCGGGCCCCAAAAAAAATGGAGACTCACCCAACCACGGCCGGCCACCACGCCGCGGCGACCGACAGGCCGGCGGCGAGGCCGGGCACCATGGCGAGCGCGGCGCGACTGCCGGCGAGGCCCATGCGGCCGAGGATGCGCCGGCCGAGCCAGGCGCCCCAGGCAACGGCGATCGCCAGTGCGGCGATCTTCACCGGCGCCGCGGCGCCCGCGGGCACCAGCTTGAACAGGTCGATGCCGAGGCCGAGCAGCAGCGAGACCATGGCCGGCGGCGTCAGCTGATAGCTGAGAGCCACGAAGCGCTCGCGAAAGCCACCGGCGGCGCCGAGCCGTCCGGCGAGCCACGCGGCAGCCGCCTGCAATACCGCGAGCACCGCCGTCAGCGACAGCATCACCGCGACCATCCAGCCCGAGATCAGGAAGAAGTCGAGCCAGGTGAAGACCTCCCGGGCCTCGGGATGCACCGAGACCAGCCACGCCGGCCCCGGCTCGCCGAGCCACGTGTAGCCGTTGTCGATGATCCAGCTGACCAGCGCGAAGCGCAGGCCCTGGTACTCCGGCAGCACCAGCCAAAGGAAGCCGCCGAGCGACACGCCGGTGCCGAGGAACAGGAACCAGATCTCGGAGGGCGAGGGATGGTGGCGGGCGATGTCCGCGACCTCGGCCCCCGGCGCGCGGAACCTGAGCGCCAGCCCGCCCCGCTTCTCCGGGTGGACGCAGCGGGCGCACATCACGCAGTGCCGGCTTTCGGTCTTGCGCCCCAGGTCGATCATCGTCGGGCACAGGCCGCGGCTGTCGTAGCCGTCGCCGTCGGGCTTCAGGCGCTTCGGCACCAGGTCGACGGCGCCGAGGCGGGAGAACACGCCGAGCAGCAGACCGATCGGGCAGACGTGCCGGCACCAGACCCGCTTCTTCCGGCCCTGGCCATAGAAGAAGCCGACGACGAGCGCCGCCAGCAGGGTCGTGCCGAAGATCTCGAGGATGGCCGACGGGTAGTCGCGCACGCCGACCGTATGGCCGAGGATGGTGACCAGGAGGAAGCTCACGATCGGCGTGCCCTCCCAGCGCAGCCAGCCGGGCACCGGCCGCTTCGGCCCGATGCGGTTCATCCACTCCGAGGCCGCTCCCATCGGGCACAGCACGCCACACCAGCTCCGCCCGGTCAGCAGCACGGACAGGAACACCAGTGGGAACCAGAGCGTCCAGATCAGGGTCCGCGCGGCGTCGCCGAGCGCGGCCGCGAATTCGCTGGCCGGCAACACGACAGGACCGGCGACGAGCATCGTGAAGCCGACGAACATGGCCGCATGCACGAACGGCAGGTGAGGGCGCACGGCCACCGCCGCGCGCTCCACACGCCAAGCCCATCCGCCGGCACGGGGCGGCTTCACGCTTGCGGCTTCACAGGCCATCAGTTCGTGGCGCCCGCCTCGGCCAGGGCCTCGGTGCGCGCAGTCCTCCCGACCAGGCGCATCAGCGTCAGGATGCCGAGCAGCGCCGCGATGTAGAACGCGATCTGGATGCCCATCGGCCGGTCGGTGTAGCCGACCAGGATGTGCAGCAGCATGCCGAGCCAGCTGTCCTGCGCCAGGATCCCGGAGGTGTCCCAGACATCGAAGCCGAGCGCCGGCACCAGCCCGGCCTGGTTGAGGAAGCCGGCGGCGGTCGCCGCCAGGCCGGAGGCGAGCAGCAGCACCATCCAGGACACCGCCGTGAAGAAGTGCCTGAGCGGGATCGCCAGCAGCCCGCGGTAGAGCAGCCAGCCGACGAGGGCGCCGGCGCCGAGCCCGACGGCGGCGCCGGCGAAGGTCGCGGACCAGTTCGCCCCCGAGGCGGCGAGGCTGTAGAGGAACAGCACGGTCTCGGAGCCCTCGCGCAGCACCGCCAGCGCGGTGACCAGGCCGAGGGCCGCGAGCGGCCGCGCCCCAACCGTCACGTCGTGCCCGACCCGGCGCATCTCGCTCGCGATCGCCTTGCCGTGCGCCGACATCCACGCGTTGTGCCAAGCCAGCATCGCGACCGCGGCGAGCAGCACGGCGGCGTTGAACAGCTCCTGCCCGCTGCCGGCCATCGCGTCGGCAATGGCGCTCGCGAAAGCGGCGACGACCGACGCCCCGACGAGGCCCGCGAGGATGCCGCTGCCGACCCATCGGCCGCGGCCGACGACGCCGCGGGTGGCCCCCAGCACGATGGCGACGATCAACGCCGCTTCCAGGACCTCGCGGAATACGATGACTGCGGAACCGACCATGCCTGTTCCCTACCTCTCACGCGTCACTTGGCGATCAGCCTGCCCTTGGCGGTGTCCTCGTGGAACTCGCCGACGAACGCGTACTCGCCCTTCGGCAGCGGACCGACCCAGACGCTCCCCTTGGAATTGCCGGGAATCACCTTCTCTCGCCGCAGGTCCTTGCTCTCGAACTCCTCCGGAGTGCCGTCCCGGTTGTCGATCACCAGCTTCACCCGTTTGCCGGCCGGCACCTCGACCGTGGCCGGCTCGAACTTGTGGTCCTTGATCACAATGGTCTGCGCCGCCTCCTCGGCCGCCGCCGGGCCGGCGACGACCAGCGGCAGCACGAAGACCGCCGCCGCGAATGCACCGGGCAGCATGCGACGGATCATTCCAGCGCCTCTCCGGCCGCTCGATAAGGCTACGACATCACGCCTGGTCACTCGGGGAACTCCTTTCGGGTGGGTGACGGGGCGAGATAATAATGACAATCACTCTCATTTGCAAAAGCTGTGATGGAAGACCATCCGCCCCGTCGGTCACGGCGTCGTCGGACCGCTTCGTCGCATGGACAAACCCCTTGCACGACGACGACCGCGGGATCGACGCCATCGATCACAAGACCTTACGCCGGGCCCATGATCGAACCACAACGGCTGGAATGCCCTGCACCGCGTCTCTGCCTGGGCGTCATGCCAGCGGCTCGTGCTCGGCCCGCGACCGTGCGACAAAACGTCCGATGACATCACCTCGCTCCCGGCCCGTCCGGGCGCCGGGCGCTGACCGGTGCGAGCCAATCGGGCCAAAGACGTCGCCGGCCACAGGGACATCCGACAGCGGTCGCGTTCCAGCCGTCAAACCGTCTCCGCTCGCTCCGGCCGTGGCCGCCCGACGCTGAGAATGGCATCGATGAACAGCCGCGGGCGACCCCGGAGCGAATTGACGAAGATGGTGGTCACGCTCGCCGCCATGGCGGCCATGGCCCACACCGGATAGACGAGGCCGGTCGCGGCGAGCGGGACGCCGATGCCGTTGAACAGGAAGGCGAGTGAGACGTTCTGCAGCATCTTGGCGTAGCCTCGGCGGCTGATCTCGCGCGCCTCGACGACGTTCGCGAGCCGGTTGTTGAGGATGATGATATCGGCGGCATCGATGGCGATGTCGGTGCCGGAGCCCATGGCGATGCCGACATCGGCCTGCATCAGGGCCGGCGCGTCGTTGATGCCGTCACCGACCATGGCCGTCCGTCCGCGCTGTTGCAGAGCACGGATGAGGTCCGCCTTTTCTCCCGGCAGGATTTCGGCATGCACGTCGTCGAGACCGAGCTCTTCGGCGACCCTCTCTGCGGTTCGCCGGTTATCACCGGTGATCAGCACCGTCCGCACGCCGGCATCCCGCAACCGGCGGATGGTCTCTGCCGCGTCGGCGCGCGGGGCATCTCCGAGCGCGAGGAGTCCGAGGAGCTTCGCGTCGCGCGCCACCGCGATCACCGTACGCCCCTTGTCTTCCAGTGCATTGAGGCGCTCTTCGAGCAGCGCCAGATCAATCCCGCTCCCAGCTACGAATCGCGGGCTGCCCACCAGCACCTCGGCGCCATCGATGTGAGCCGAAACGCCTTTGCCGGGGCTGGCGTCGAAGGATTCGGCCTCCGATGGCGTCAGCCCGGCGTCGAACGCCGCTTTGACAACCGCTTGGGCGAGCGGATGCTCGGACGAACCTTCGGCTGCGGCCGCGAGTGAAAGCACGTCGTCGGTGCTCGTCCCCTCGACGGCCTCGATCTCGTGAACCCGCGGATGGCCCTCAGTGAGGGTGCCGGTCTTGTCGAAGGCGATCTGCCGGACCAGCCGGTAGCCCTGGAAGGATTCGCCGGTGCGCATCAAGATGCCCTTTTCGGCGGCCTCTCCGGCGCCGCGCACGATCGACAGCGGCGCCGAGATTCCGACGGCGCAGGGATAGCCCATGACCAGCACGCTCAGTCCGGCGAACACCGCGCGCTGCAGGTCTGGTGCGACACCGAGGAGCTGCGGGAGCAGCGCCCAGCCGGCAAAGGCGAGTAGGGCGATCGTCAGGACGGCCGGGGTGTAGATCCGCAGGACGCGATCGACCAGATGCAGGAGGCCGGGCTTGAGCGCACGCGCATCCTCGACCTCCTGCGCCACGCGCCGGAGAAAGCTGTCGCCGCCGACGGCCGTGACGAGCATGAGCAGGGTGCCGGTCCCGTTGATGGTGCCGCCGATCACCGTGTCTCCCGGCTGGCGGTCGGCCGGCATCGGCTCGCCCGTGACGAGGGACTGGTCGACGGCCGAGCGGCCCTCGATCACCTCGCCATCGACCGGCAGGCGCTCGCCGGGCCGGATGCGCACCCGGTCCCCGACGGCCACCTCGGCCAGCGCGACCTCGACCTCTCTGCCGTCGCGCAGCACCCGCGCCGTGTCCGGCTGCAGGTCGAGCAGGCGCTTGACCGCCTGCGACGAGCGGGTCTTGACGATCAGCGACAGCCATTCCGAGAAGATGTGATAGGTCGCGACCATCACCGCGACGGCAAAGAAGGGCGCGGTCGGATAGCTCGGCCCCTCGAGGACCAGTCCGATGAGCCCGCCGGCGAGCCCGGCGAAGGCGCCGGCTTCCAGCAGGACGTGCTGGTTGAGGATGCCGCGGCGCAGCGCCTGCGCCGCCATCACCAGGATATGCCGAGCCACGCCGAAGACCAGAACGGCGGCGAGCCCGCCGACCAGCAAAGGTGTGGCGTCCAAGAGCCCCCCTCGGCTCTTCACGAAGAGGAGTGCAACGGTGATCGCGCCGAGGCCGCCAGCGCCGATGACCGCCGGCCACAGCCCGCGCGCTCGCAGGACGAGGAAGACGAAGGCGACCAGGCTGACGGTCGCGACCGTCGGCAGGACCGCCGAAAGCACTCCGGCCGGCTGGGCGATCAGCGCAATCGCGAGCAGGCTGAACGAGGTCGCGACGAGGAATCGGCGTCCCTCGTTGACGAGCTCGCGTTCCTCCTCCTCGAAGGGGCGCAGCTTGTTCGGGTCGTGGATCGTGTAGCCGATGTCGCGCAGCACCTGGAGCAGGGCGGCCGGCTCTGCGGCTTGCGGGTCGTACTCGATGAGCGCCTGCTCATGGGTCAGGCTGACGGCGACCTTGCCGACGCCCTTCTGCCGGCCGAGCGCCTTCTCGATGGTGCCCGTGCACAGCGAACAGTGCAGTCCGCCGATGCGTGCCCGGATCCGGGCGCGCCCCGGCCGCGCGGACGGTTCCTCGCTCCAGAGCCCGGGGGAAGGATCGGCGGTCGTGGTGGCGGTCATGGCGAGGATCCTTTCAGGTTGGCGCCGCCGGCGCGACGGGAGCGAACAGGCCGAACCAGATCGACCAGGCGCCCAGTGCCACGAGAACGATACCGGCAACGATGGGGAACCTGCCGGAAAGCGCCGCGAGCCGGTCGAGCAGTCCTCGCGCGGAGGGAACCAGCACGACCGCGATGAGCGGGACCGACAGCGCGAACCCGAAGATTGCGAGGGAAATGAAGCCGCTCACCAGCGTCGTCCCGGGGGCAGCAGCGGACCCGGCCAGCAATGCCAACAGCAGCGGCGCCGCGCAGGCCGGGATGTTGAGGCCGAACAGCAGCCCGAGCCCGGCCGACGCGCGCGCACCGCTCAGTCGCCTCAGGCCTGGACCGATCGTGACCATCAGGGCCCGGGCTCGTCCTGAGGCGACCAGCAGGCCGAGCGCGACATACGTGCCGCCGAGCACCAGCCAGGCGCCGCGCTGCAGGTCGAGGAAGTAGGCGCCGATCAGCACCGCAAGGACGCCGAGCAGGCCGATGAAGGCCGCGCGGGTCAGGGCGAAGAGCGTCGTCTCGATGACCTTGGCGGTCGCCTTCCTGCCTTCGAGGTACTTCACGAAGACGAGGCTCGATCCGATCGAGCAGGGCTCGACGAAGCCGATCAGGCCGAGGCCGGCCGGCACGATCACGAGGCCCGTGACATCTGTCTCGATCACGGGCGCTCCACGGCCGCTTCGAAGCCGCCTTTCGCGACCGCCGCGACGAGGTCGGCCTCGGGCGCCTCGGCCTGGTCATGCAGCACGCGGGCCTGATGCGCGTCGAACGACGCCTCCGCCTTGCGTACCCCCGGAACGCGGTCCAGCAGGGCCTCGACGGTGCGGGCGCAGCCGTCGCAGTGCATGCCCTTGATGGTCATCGTGGTGGTCTTCATCTCGGACTTGCCTTTCCTCGCGGTGGTCGCCGTGCCGAAGGATGCGCTGTCCCCAGCGCCGGCATTGCCTTCCATGGCCTCCAGGATCGTGCAGCAGCGCAGGTCGCCGCCGCCCGGGCAGCGGGCGATCAGGAGGTCGAGGGCGTCGCGCATGCGCGACAGCCGCTCGAGCCTGGCCGATACCTCCTCGCGCTTCTCGATCGCGCGGGCGCGCACGTCGGCACAGTCCGCGCCGGGGTCGGCGCGCAGCGACAGCAGCTCCGTGATCTCGCGCAGCGAGAAGCCGATGTCCTGGGCCTGGCGGATGAAGCGGATGCGGGCGACCGTGCCGCTGTCGTACTCGCGCGGGCGGCCGCCCGCCGGTCTGGCCGGCTGTTCGATCAGGCCGCGCCGCTCGTAGAAGCGGACGGTCTCGACGTTGACGCCGGCGGCCTTCGCCGTCCGGCCGATGGTGAAGCGCTTCATCCCATGACCTCGGAAGCCATTGTGCGCTCCGTACCAAGGTACGGAGTCAAGGGTGGAAGGCGCTCTGTCCAGGCAGCCCGGCCCAGGCAGCCCGGCGCGGCAACGGAGCCTCGCCACGCCCTTCTCGAAGACCGGGGCGGCAAGGGGGCGAAGGCACCGGGAGCCAGGAAGAAGGATCAGCTCAACTGTCCGCCCAGCTTCTCGCAGGTTCCCTTCCGTACCAGCTTGAAGTCGGTCGAATCGAAATCGACCTTGGACTGGGCACTGCAGGCGTGTTGGGCGGTCGCGCAATCGTTCTCGCCGGCCCGCGCGATGCCGAAGCACTTCTCCGTCGCGCCTGCCGTGCGCGTCGCCGGCGACAGCGCTTCGACGGACTTGTAACCGCCATAGAGGGCGGCTGCCACGGCGGCACTGACGGCGGTACCCGTCATCAGGCGTCTGGTGGTGTCGACATCCTGGCCGCCGGCCTCGGACGGCCCTGCGGTCTCCGCCGCGCACGCCGCGACCCTCAGACCGCTCCAGGCGTCCCAGACGCTGCCGCCGACGAGCGCGCCCAATCCGGCGTACACTGCGGCCGGCAGCGGGTAGAGCCCCGTCACCAGCAGCCACAGGCCGGCGACGCCTAGGAGACCTCCGGCCAAGCCGACCCAGAAAGGCGCTAGGTTGCGGTGTCTTCGTGCCGCCCGGAACAGGAACCAGAGGCTCATCGCCACGAAGCCGGCGAACAGCGGAAACAGGTAGGCATCGTTGATCAGGAAGCCCAGCCCCGCGGCGCCCATTGCGGCCAGGACCGCGGGGATGCCGAGACAGCAGGCGGCGGCTATGGCCGCGCCAGCCAAGCCGGCAAGCTGCTTCGACATCTGCTTGATCGTCTCTGTCATTGCGTCCGCCTCGAAGATCTCTTGCGCCAATGCCGCCGAGCGGCCGCATCCCGGCGGCCGCGGCGGGAGCCGAACCGTCCCCGGCCAGCCGCGTTCCTACCCGGCGCAGCAGGACAGCTTGGCAATGTCTTTGGTGAAGATCTGCGCTGCCAGCTTCAGCCCTTCCACCGTGGTGAGATAGGGGAAGATCGTCTCGGCGAGCTCGGCGACCGTGAGCCCGTGCTTGATGGCGAGCACCGCCGTCTGGATGCTGTCGGCACCTTCCGGCGCGAGAATGTGTGCGCCGAGCAGACGGTTCGTCTCTGCGTCCGCCACGAGCTTGATCAGGCCGCGCGTGTCGCGGGCCGCGAGCGCGCGCGGCACCTGGTCGAGCGGCAGGAGAGAGGTCTCGACCGCATGGCCGGCCTGCCTCGCCGCGGCCTCCGTCAGGCCGACGCTGGCGACCTGCGGATCGGTGAACACCACTGCCGGCATCGCAGCATTGTCGTAGCGCCGCTTGTCGCCGTCGAGGGCGTTCTCCGCCGCCAACCGGGCGCCGTAGGCGGCCATGTAGACGAACTGGTCGCGGCCGGTGACGTCGCCGGCGGCGTAGACTCCTGCTTTCGTTGTGCGCAGACGGTCGTCGACCTCGATGCCGCCGCTCGGCCGCAGCGCCACTCGTGCCTCCGCGAGGCCCATCTCCTCGGTATTCGGGCGCCGGCCGCTGGCGATCAGGACCCGCTCGGCCACGAGGCGCAGGTCGCCGCCCTCGGCCCGTGCGCTCAGGATCACGCCGTCTCCCGTCTTGCGGATTTGGCGGTACTCCAGACCACTGTGCACCTCGATGCCTTCGCACTCGAAATATCCGGCCAGCGCGGCACCGATCTCCGGCTCGCTCTCCGGCAGCAGGCGGTGGCGGCAGACGATCGTCACCGCGACGCCGGCCCGCGCAAAGAGCTGCGCCAGCTCGCAGCCGATGTAGCCGCCACCGATGACGAGCAGCGACCGCGGCAGCTTCTCGATCGCGAGCGCAGTGGTGCTGGTGAGGCAGGACACCTCTTCGATGCCGGGGACCGAGGGCATGGCGGGACGGGCGCCGGTGGCGATCACCACCTTGCCGCTCGGTAACGGCTCGCCGGCAACCAGGACGCCGTCGGCCGCGAGCCGCGCCCGTCCCTCGATGTAGGTGATCCCTTCGTAGGCCGCGAGCAGGTCCCGGTACTTCGCCCGACGCAGCGCGTCCACCAGCTGGTCCTTCTGCGCAACGGTGGCGGACCAGTCGGTGAGCCGAGCGTGGGCCTCGATGCCCGCGAAGCGCGCGGCGGTGGCGGCCTGGTGAAGCGTCTCGGCCGCCCGGATAAGGGTCTTGGACGGCACGCAGCCGACGTTGACGCAGGTGCCGCCGATCGTGCCGTGACCGATCAGAGCCACCCGTGCGCCCAGCTCGGCGGCCGTGATCGCGGCCGAGAAGCCGGCGGAGCCCGCTCCGATCACGGCGAGGTCGTAGCGCTCGCTGCGTCCGTCCTGGCCGCTCGTGCAGCAGTCGTCGGTCATCGTGGCCATCAGCCGCCTTGCTTCACGGGCTTCGCCGGATAGCCGTTGCTCGCGCTCGCCCCGGCGATCGCGTCGACGGAGGTCTTCGCGTCGTCGAAGGTGACCGTCGCGGTCTTCGTCTCGTAGGAGACGGCGACCTGGGCCACCCCGGGCACGGCCTCCATCGACTTCTTCACGATGTAAGGGCAGGACGCGCAGGTCATGTTCTCGACCGTCAGCGTGACGGTCCGTTCCGCCGCCATCGCCGCTGTCGAGAGCGCGAGCGCGCCCGCGAGCGCGGCCAGGAATTGCTTCATCGTTCGACCCCTCCGGTTCGCCTCATTGAATGCCGAGCAGCCAGGGCGCGGCGTAGGGAAAAGCGACGGCCGCAGCCACCAGCGCCGTCGCGATTGAGAGAGCGCCCTTCACGATCCGCCTGGGCAGGGGACGGGCGCAGGCCGCACCATTCGCGCAGGGGCGCCGCGGCTTCCAGTAAACGGCGTAGAAAGCGTATCCGAGGAAAGCGAGCGTGATGGCGATAAAGATCGGCTGATAGGGAGCCAGCGCCGTCACGTTGCCGATCCAGGCGCCGCCGGCGCCCAGGCTGAACAGGATCAGCGGCAGGATGCAGCAGGACGAGGCGCCGATGGCGCCGAGGAGGCCGCCGGCGGCGGCCCAGCCCGCCCGCGTCCGATCGGCCGGCAGCTGGCCTGGATCTTCCGCTGCGTTCAGCAAGGCTTCCTCGCTTCGAGCCATTCTCACATCCTCGGCAGGTTTGCTCGCTTTCTGCTAAGGTGGGAGCTGTAGCGGCTACAGCTTCAAGAGAGAAAATGAAACACCGTGACAAAGAGATGGGGCGATCTACCCTCGGTATCGGTGCCCTATCGGAGCGGAGCGGCGTCAACATCGAGACAATCCGCTACTACGAGCGGATCGGCATCATGCCAGAGCCGCCGCGCACGGCCGGCGGTCAGCGCGTCTACGATGCCGGGCATCTCGGACGTCTCGTCTTCATCCGGCGTAGCCGGGAACTCGGCTTCTCCCTGGACGAGATCCGCACGCTGCTGCACTTGGCCGACGGCGGCGACTACAGCTGCGGGCAGGTCCACGAGATGACGCTCGCGCACATCGCCGACATCCGCCGCAAGATCGCTGATCTCAGGCGCATGGAGCGGGTGCTGAGAGAAATGGCGGCGAATTGCGCGGGCGGCGAAATGCCCGAATGCCCGATCCTGGAGGCGCTCTCGGCATAGCGGCCCGAAGCGGCACCCGATGCCCTGTTGCCGTCGGGCGCGCCGGCTCCAGGGCATCTCCTGCTGAACAAGGCTTCTGTCCAATGGCGATCACTACAAGGGAGATTAACAGGACATTCGCTATCCGCGATCGACCGCGTCGCCACTCGACCGGGCCAGCTACTTGCGCAGCAGCGACGTCTTGAATTGTCCCGGCGAGACGCCGTATTCGGCCTCGAAGGCACGCGTGAAATAGGTTCGACTCTTGTAGCCGACCAGATCGGCAATGCGCTTGACAGGAAGATCCGACCGCGCAAGGAGCTCCGCCGCCCGCTGCAGGCGTATCGTTCTCAGCAGCTCCATCGGGCCCGTGCCATAGGCTTGGGTGAAGCGCTTCGAAAAGGCGGAGCGGCTCATGCTTGCGGTGCTCGCGAGGCGCTCGACGCTGTGGGGCTCGCCGGGGCCGTCGAGCATCGCCTGCAGCGCCCGCCACAAGCTTTCATCCGTCGCCCCTTCCATCCATCTGAGCGACGGGTCACCGGCCAGGTAGCGACGGCGCAGCAGCAGAATGACGGCCTGGCCCATCAGGGACCGTGCGAGCGCTTGGGTGCCGACGGTCGGATGCGCCAGCTCGTATACGAATTCGTCGAGCGCATTGCGCACCCGGTCGCCCGGCGCCAGGCACTCGGCGATCGGGGTCTTCAGCAGGTTCAGCGCGCCTCCCGTTCCGCGATAGGAGACCGCCAACTCGCCGCAGATGGCAGTGAGCGTGCGGCCCCTGACTCCCTCCCCATTTCCCTCGATGAGATGCTCCAGGCTGAGATCGAGCGGGCGACAATCCGGCAGGGGCCGTCCGCGGGTGCCGTCGCCGTGCAGCCAGTGCGGCATGAAAGCCGGGACAAGGACCACAGATCCGGGCCGAGCAGCGATCGGCGGCAGTTCGCCGACGATCATCCGACCCGATCCTGACAGGACGTAGTGCAGGATCGCGAAGGGACGGCGGCCCAGGCCGAGGGTGCTCTCGCCGCGGATCTGGCAGAGTGCGAAAGGCTCGATTCGGACTTCCAGCGCTTCCAGTACTTGATCAATCGTCATGACCGACTATCGGCCGCCGGGAGCGCATCGGGCAATGCGGTTTCCCGGAGATGGAGACACCGCCGAGACGATAAGGCACACGCATTCCGGCACATTCAGGCTCTGCAAGACGGCGACACGAAAGACACGAAAGGAGTCCCCAATGTGCAGCTCTCACGATCACAAGACTGAAAAGCTCGCTCGGCGCGACCTTCTGAAGGGAGGCGCAGTCGCGCTGGCGGGGGTCGCCGTGAGCGCTTCCGCTGCTCGCGCAGGCTCCGTAGCCGAGAACTCCTACGTCGCCCCCGCCGAGCCTGCCTTGCCGCCGAGCAACATGAGGCTCGACCTCAGCCGATCAGCGCTTGTGGTCACCGATCCCCAGAAGGATTTTCTGCACGAGTCCGGCGTGGCCTGGGGCGTTGTCGGGGAGAGCGTGACAGAGCAAAAGACGGTGGACAACCTGGAGCGCCTGTTCCGGATGGCGAAGTCGATCGACCTGCCGACCTTCATCTCGCCCCACTACTACTATCCGACCGACTACGGCTGGAAGATCGAGGGCGCGCTCGAGAAGGTGATGCACAAGATCAGGATGTTCGATCGCAAGGGCCCGCTCGACCTGACCGGCTTCGAGGGTTCGGGCGCCGACTGGTTGGCCAGGTACAAGCCCTACATCGAGGACGGGAAGACGGTCGTCACCTCGCCGCACAAGGTCTACGGTCCGGAGACCAACGACCTCGTGCTCCAGCTACGCAAGCGTCAGGTGAGCCAGGTCATCCTCGCGGGCATGTCCTCCAACCTCTGCGTCGAGTCCCATATGCGCGAACTGCTCGAAACTGGCTTCGAGGTCGCCGTGGTCAGGGATGCCACGGCGGGCGCGAAGATTCCGGAGGGCGATGGCTACCTCGCCTCTTTGATCAACTTCCGCATGATTGCCAACGCAGTCTGGAGCACCGACGAGGCACTGGCGGCCGTCAAGGCGGCATCCTAGACTTCCGCGCCGCCGGCAATGCCCCGCGAGTGGAGTCAGCCGGCAGAATCCCGACGGCCCCGCCGGGCGCTGCGCCGCCCGGCGGGCGTCCGGATCATTCACGCGCGCTTCGGCGGAGGCGCTGTCTTGCCGCGATCGCGCCGGAAGCCGGCCGGTCGGGGTTCCATCTGCCCTTGTGCTTCAAGACGGTGCTGGGTGAGACGCAGATGGACTCAGTGACGCGATCGCTGATGCCAAAGGCACCGGATCTGCTGAGCGCTTCCGACCGCGCGCTGCCCGATGTCGCCAAGCCTGCCGACGACCGCTCGGGGGCCGCGTTCAGCCCTGCATTCAAGCGGCAGTCAGGCCAGGGCCCGGCTTGTTCGAGCGCTCTGCAACAGCTGACCGTTGGGGCGCGTCGCTTGCCGCCGGCACCGGGAGCGGCGAGCCGAGCTTCGTCCGCTTGAAGGCGCGACTCTTCGAGTGGAGGGTTGCCGCTCACGGTTCCGGCTGGCCAAGAAAGTAACGGAGGAAACGCCGTGCTTCGGGGGAATCCCAGTCCGTGGCGCCGACAATGTAGCCGACCACTTCGCCCTTCATGTCGATGATGTAGGTGATCGGCAGGCCCCAGAGCGGCAGCGCGCCTTCGGCCATCCGGTCACGGCTCAAGGATCCGAGACGCTGGCCGGGATCGAGGTAGACGGGCAGATGGATGAGGTGATGGGCGACGACGAAGGGAAAGACCGCCTGAGCGCCGTCGCGATCGATGGAGACGGCGACCACCGCGAGCCGATTCGGGTCGCTTGCGGCGGCCAACCGGTCGAGGGAAGTCATCTCGTAGGCGCAGGGCAGGCACCAGCTCGCCCAGAAGTTCAGCACGACGACCCGGCCGCGGAATTGACCGAGGTCGGTCATACTGCCGTCGAGCGTCTGGAAAGCCGTCTCCGGCGCCGGGTCGAGCGGGCTCAGGAAGATGAACTGGCCGCTGCGGCTGCGCAGCACAGGCGCCGAGGCTCCTGCCCCCGTCGCGATCGATGCCGCGAGGGCGGCCAGGCAGAGGCCGAACAGCGCGGTAGTCAGGCGTGCCATCGACGAAACTCGGGTCACGCGGCCGGTGGGGCAGGGCGCGGCGCGAACCATGACAGCATCTGCTCGCCGAATGCGCTCGCCAAGCCGACCAGCAGACCTACGGTGCCCAGGTTCCAAATCAGGATCATGACAGTCGCGTCGAGAGCATGGAGCAGAGACAGCGCGGTGGCCGCGATCCCCGCCACCGCCAGGGCGCCAGCCAGGACCACCGCCGGCGAGCGCAGCGCTGCCGCGTGACTCAGCATCGCTGGCAGGATCAGCGACAGCGGCAGGCTCGTCAGTACCAGGGTCGCGAAACAGTGGGCAGCATCGCCGAGCCCGATGCCATCCGGCTCGAGCCTAACCCAGTTGGTGAGGCACTGGTAACCGATGCTGGACAGCCACATGACGAGCGCGGGTGCGGGCAAAAGCAGCCACAGGCGCGAGCGGTCGGGCAGGCTCAACAGGAAGGCCGCTGCGGCGGCAAGGATGCCCGTCGACAATGCGCCCGCCACGCCGAAGAGGAACCCGGCATCCCGCAGCCGCTGTGCGAGATCCGAGCGGAGCCCCTGGCCGACCGTCAGGAGGGCGACCAGAAAGGCTGCTCGCAGAAGCGGTCGCCGCAAGCGCCTTACCGGCTTCAGGTCCGTAGCCAGCGCCTCGATCAGATCGGGCGTCGTGATCACCTATCTTCGCTCCGGTTGCTGAGCATTGTGCGAAGGTTTCTGAGACCTCGGTGCGTCGCCGCCTTCAGCGCGCCGACGGACTGGCCGGTTTCCGCTGCGGCCTCCTTCAGGGGCAAGTCATCGAGCTTGAGAAGCCGCACTGCCTGCCGCTGCTTGGCCGGCAAACGGCCGATGGCCGTCTCCAGCTCGCATCGGTCGGAGATCCTGTCAGCAAGGTTCGCCTGACGCTGCGAAAAGGTTTCATGCTCGAGTGTGAGCATCGTTTCCTTCGATCTCAGCCATCCCTGACGACGCAGACGGTCGACAAGGCGGCGATTGGCGATCGCGAACAGCCACGGACCGAACGGCCTGCTCGGATCGTAGGTTTGTCTAACCGCATGCAGCGTCAGCAGGATGTCCTGGACGGCGTCCTCCGCGTCGCTCGTGTCTCGATGTCGCCGAGCTGCGAGGCTCCGCAGATGCGGCGTGACCTCTTCGAGAAGGCGCCGATACGCGCTGCCGTCGCCGTCCTGGGTTCGGGCCATCAGAATGGACCAGTCGAGACCGAGGTACGCGGACGGCCTCCGATGCGAACCGGGTCGTTCGGCAACCGCGGCTTCATGAGAGCCCGGCTGACTCGATACGACGCTCAGCAAAGGGATTCGGCGGCGAGCGGCGGACATGAGCGCAGCTCCCTCGTCGGTTCGAAGGCAGGGGCTTCACCGCCCGTACGATTTCAGCCCAGCAGGTGGTCGGATACGCCTGAGCTGGCGGCGATGCTACCGGAGAATATTTCCGGCGCCCCGTAACCTTTTCCTGACCTGCCGCGAAAATGGCATCCGGCTGGGAAGGGCAAACTCACTTGCCGCACAGGAGCAGCTTCGGCCACGCTGCTGCTGAGCACGACGCGGCGGTTGCGGTCGGCTCGAGTCTTGCCGTGGGGGGCGGAGCAATAGCGTCAGGGAGGGAGTGTCGAGTTGCCCAAGCCCCCATCGAACGTCGCCAGACGCAACCGGACGGCTGCCGTTCTGATGATTGGCTTCGCTGTCCTGGTGGCGGCGGTGGTCGCCATCGGGCTGTCCGTGGACTGGGCCCGCGATCTGTCGAGCGGGGAGATCGAGCGCCTGATCCGGTCGTTGGGGTTTTGGGGCGTTCTCGGCTCCGTCGGCCTGATGATCATGCATTCCTTCGTTCCCTTCCCGGCCGAGCTCATCGCGGTCGCCAACGGGATGGTCTACGGGCCGCTGTGGGGGACCGTCATTACCTGGACGGGAGCCATGCTCGGCGCGCTCCTCGCGTTCGGGCTGACGCGAGCGCTCGGGCGTCCGTTCGTCGAGCACATGGTCAAGCGCAGAGACTGGCAGTCGCTCGACGACTGGGCGGCCGCGCAGGGGGGTCGGGTCGTCCTGCTGGCAAGGCTCGTTCCGATGATCGCCTTCAACCTGATCAACTACGCCGCCGGCCTGTCACGGATCTCCTGGTGGACCTTCACCTGGACGACCGCGGTCGGCATCCTGCCACTGACCGTGCTGATGGTCGTCATGGGTCATCAGATCCGCGTCTTGCCATCGTGGGTGTGGAGCATCCCTGTCGTCGTAAGCATCGCGCTCTGGTACTTGGCGGAACGTTGGCGGCGGTCGGCCGGGGCGCGCGGCAAACGGATCCGCGATCGGCGGTGACGGCAGGCGCCAGGACGAGTGCCGGCACCGGGCCCTCACGCTCGCGGCGCCGGGCGGCCGGCTCGCCGCCATTCGGCGATGATTCCGGGCGGCTGACCCTGGTCCGATGACAAGAGAGCGCCGCCGCCGGCGAGGCGGGCTGTAACCTTTCGAGCCGTTGCACCGAATCACTCTAGGCGACCCGATTTCTCGCAAGACAGGAGGCGATGCCATGCTGAAGCTGTCGATGCCTCGGTCGACCGGAGGCCTCCTGGGCCTTTCCTCGGCCCTCCTGCTGGCCGTCTCGGCCTGCACGCCTGGCCGCGCCCAGGAGCAGGCGAGCCCGGACATGAGCGCGGCGATCCAGAAGATGCAGAGTCTCGATGGCTGGCGCGGCTATCTCGACGTCCACAAGGCCGTCGACAAGCCGCGCGAGCTCGCCGGTGGCCCAGTGACCATCAAGCTGACGCAGGACGCCGGTGGCGTCTTCGTCGGGCTGCCCGATCACCGCCGCCGCGATCCGATAGTGTTCGGACCCGCGGACATGCCTCGACACTATGCCGGGACGCCCGGTATCACCGGGGCGCCTCCGCCAATGTGGCAGGCGGCGGCCGGCGGTGGCCAGGAGACGAAGCCGCTCACGCCGTTCGGCGACAAGCACATCGTGCTGCCGGACGGCAAGCTCACGATCGAGGCCGTCGATGCCACCGCAACCGACGCGGCGACGACCGATGACAAGGTGATGTTCCATGCCAGCTGGAAGGACAAGGCCGGCAACACCTACGAGGTCAAGTGCTGCGCCAAGCTGGCGGCCCACGGGTTGGAGTACCCGACCTTTGGCGGCGTCGCGACGAACGTCATCCTCCACGGCAACAGCGGCATCGGCACGCCGCTCATGCCGACCGAGTTCACCTATTTCGCCTTCTGGGGCTTCGGCGAGGTGGACATGAACGGCAAGACGCTCGACAAGCCTCGGCTGATCCACGGCATGCTGACGGAATACGTGCGCGGGCAGGACTACAAGCTCGCCAACGACGAAGGCGTCACGCCGCAACGGCTGCAGTTCCACCTGATGGTCCCGCCGTTCAAGCCGGACATGGAGCACGGTGTCTTCGCCCATGCGCCCGTTCATACCGGCTTCAAGCTGCCCAACGGCAAGGAGATGCCGTTCTGGCACGTCATGTTCGAGACCCTGGATTTCCAGTCGCACAGGGGCTGATCGCATGAAGCCGATCGAATCGGCGCCCTTCGCAGCGCCCTTGCTCAATTGGTCGCTCGCAGTGGCGATCATCGCTGGCCTCGGCGGCCTCTGCCTTGCTCCCGTTCCTGCCCGCGCGGCCGGCCCCGGTGTCGTCGTCAAGCTCACCGACGAGCTCAAGTTCGCGCCGGCCAGCGTTACGGTGAAGGTCGGCGACGCGGTCGAGTGGCGGAACGATTCCGTGCTCGTCCACACGGTAACCGACGATCCGCAGAAGGCGGCCAAGGCAGCCGACTCGGCGCTGCCCGAGGGCGCGCGGCCCTTCGGTTCCGGCAATCTCAAGCCGGGCGCAACCTACAAGCGGACCTTCACGGTGCCCGGCACCTACAGGTACTTCTGCATTCCCCACGAAGCGGCCGGCATGGTTGCGACGGTGCAGGTGACGAAGTGACCGGAGGATTGCCGGCCGCTAGAGCAAGTGTTCGGATCCCTCGGAACGGAGAACAGGACCATGCGTAAGCTTTCCCTCGCCGCGTTCGGCGTCTCGGCTGCTCTCGCCACCGCGATCGCCGGCGCCGCCACCGTACCGACCCCGGCCACGGCCGCCGAGAAGATCAAGTGCTACGGTATCGCCAAGGCGGGTGAGAACGACTGCGCCAACAAGGCCGCCGGTCATTCCTGCGCCGGCCAGTCGACGGTCGACTTCAACGGCATGGACTTCAAGGCGGTCACGAAGGCGAAGTGCCTGGAGATGGGCGGCAAGGAAAAGCCGTTCGAGGGCATCAACAAGAACGTCAAGAACTAGCGGCCCTTCCAGGGAGTAGAGAGGCCGGCGCTGCCTGCGGCCCGGTGACCGTGGCCGGTGTCAGCTCGAGGTCCCGCCATTCGTCGTGGCGATGCCATCCCTGGCCCGCGCGCCAGCGGGTTCCATGCGTCGCGTTCTTCAAGGAGACTTCGCGTGACGAATATGCTGCGCCTGGCCCGGATCGTGCTCGATCCCGGCCCGACGGCACGTTGGTCCCCTACGATTGCGCTGCTCGCCGGGCTGGCGCTTCTCGCCGCCCGCCTGTGGCTCGGCTGGGCCTTCCTGAGGACAGGGGTGCACCGGGTCGCGACCTGGGACAGCCAGTCCTTCCTGTTCAGCATGGTGCATCCCGTGCCCTTCCTGCCGGCCGAGATCGCTGCCCCGGTCACGACCGCGGCCGAATTGGCACTGCCGAGCCTGCTGATCCTCGGCCTCTTGGCGCGACCTGCGGCGTTCGGCCTCGCGGTCATGGCCGCCACGATCTACTTCGTCGTCGGCCAGACGCCCGAGGGCATCGAGAACGGCATTGCGCTGGCGTCCGAGCAGTTCCCCTGGATGGCCGTGGGCCTCGCGATCGCCGCGTTCGGCGCGGGCCCGCTCTCGCTCGACGCCTTGTTGCGGCGCTATGTGGATGAGCGGCCCCCTCTCGCAAGTCGGAAATGACGCCGCCGCGGTCGAGCGACTCGCTCCCTTGCATGCAGGCGATATCTGCCTCGGGGCGCTCTCCCGCGAATATTCGAAGGTGACGAAGGGCGAACGGCCGAACGCACTTGGCTTTCCGGGCTGCCGGAGTATCGCGGATTGCGGGCACGGGCCG
Organism: Tistlia consotensis USBA 355; assembly: GCF_900177295.1. Classification (GTDB taxonomy): domain Bacteria; phylum Pseudomonadota; class Alphaproteobacteria; order Kiloniellales; family DSM-21159; genus Tistlia; species Tistlia consotensis. The sequence continues at coordinate 1,960 of NZ_FWZX01000009.1, read as the reverse complement.
GCTCGACGCCAGCGCCTCCGCGCGCAGTCGGCGCCGGCGCCGCTCGACGGACGTAATCACCTCGAACCGCAGTATCGCAACGAGGTTACTTCTGGGATCATGCTTGGGGGTCCTCCCATGATCCCGCTGCGCCGCAAGGCGCCTTTACCGCAGGCGTATCGTGCGGGCCCGGTCGCGGCGGTTCCCGTGGAAGCATCCGTCGCATCCAGGTAACCTCTGGAGCCTGCATGGTGAAAATGTAAGAGCGAGCACATTGACAGTCGGCATCGGAGCATGAGCGCCAATCCGCCACCGTCGGCCTCCTCCGTCGGCGAGGTCGCTCCTCCCACTCCTTGCACGGACAGGGCCGCTCTCGTCCGGCACGGTCTGCTTCACCGAGTGGAGCGCGCCGTTGCGAACGTCGTCGACGTCGCGTTGGGCGGAGGCGCGGATCCGACGCTCCCCGAGCGTGTTCGCCGCCGCATAGAGCAGCAGCAGGCAATCGGCGAAATCATCATCGGCTGGGTCCAGGCGAGCGCCATCGTCTTCTTCGCGCTCGTCTACGCACTCTCGCCCAAAGCCTTCCCGCCAGGGACGAGCTTCGAGCCCGTCCCCTGGACGCTCGCGATCTACGCGCTGTTCACCGCAGTGCGCATTGTTCTCGCCCATAGGCGACGCTTGAGCTCTGCATTCGTTACTACCTCCGTCGTCGTCGACGTCGTCGTCTTGATGATCACGATCTGGAGCTTTCATCTTCAGTATCGGGCACCGCCTGCTCTCTATCTCAAGGCACCGACGTTGATGTATGTCTTCATCCTCATCGGCCTGCGGACGCTGCGATTCGAGCCGCGATTCGTGCTCATCGCCGGCGGGTGCGCTGCTTTGGGATGGATCTGCCTTTCCGCCTACGCTGCCTGGAATCCCGGAGGACGGTCGCCGGCCTTCACGCACAGCTATATCGAATATGTCACCTCCTACAAGATCCTGCTCGGCGCCGAGATCGACAAGGTCTGGTCGATCCTCATGGTGACGGGCATTTTTGCTCTCTCGCTCGCACGGGCCCGCAAGCTTCTCGCCAGCTCGATCGTAGAGCAGATGGCGGCGGCGGATCTGTCACATTTTCTCGCGCCAGAGATCGCCGAACAACTTCGACATGCCGAAGTCGGTCCAGCGGCGGGCGAGGGCGTCCGGCGCGATGCGGCGATCGTTTCGGTCGACATGCGCGGTTTCACCGGAATGGCGCATAGCATGCCTGCTGGCGAGCTCATCGCTCTCCTTGGCGAATACCAGGCGCGCTTCGTTCCGATCATCCACAACCACGGCGGGAAGATCGACAAGTACCTGGGCGACGGCATACTTGCCAGCTTCGGAGCCGTCGTGCCGACGAAGACCTATGCAGCCGATCTCTGTCGAGCCGTCGAGGATCTCGTCGAAGCCGCTCAGGCTTGGCAGGCCGAGGGCGAGGGCGGTGGGTTGGCCACCCCGGCGGTCGGCATCGCCGGAGCCGCCGGCGACGTGGTGTTCGGCACCATCGGCTACGGAGGCCGGCTCGAGTACACGGTGATCGGCGAGGCGGTGAACCTCGCGGTAAAGCTCGAAAAGCTCACGAAGAACGAAGCGGTTCCAGCGCTCCTGCCGAGTTCCACCTATGCCCTCGCCATCGCACAAGGCTATCGACCGCAACACGCCATCGACCTGCGCCGAGCCCGTCCGATCGACGGATTGGCTGACCTGCTGGACGTCGTCGCGATCCTGCCGCGATGACTGGTCGCGCGTGGTCAGCCATAGGCCCGATCAATCGGCGCCTTTCCGATAGGGAGCAGCCGCCCCGGCGCGATACCGACCTCTTCGGCTACGAGATATCCGGGTTAGCCAGTGCGGACGTCTGTACCCGTCCGGTGAGGACCGCGGGTCAGAGGCTTTCGTAGCGGCGGAGTTGGTGCGGGGTGGCCTTGTAGTGCTCGACCAGCTCTTTGAGACG
>NZ_FWZX01000046.1 GCF_900177295.1 Tistlia consotensis USBA 355 | reverse complement strand
AGTGGAAGGCCTTGCGGGACGCCGCCAAGGCAGCCTGACGATGGCGGCACCCATCCTGGTGCTGACGATCGAGCGCGTGGCCGAACTCCTGGGCGAAGACCTCGACTGGCTGTGGGACGTGGCCGGCGAGATGGAGCCCGAGGACGGCTGCCTCTGGGTCCACGGCGCCGACGACCAGCAGACCATCGCGTTCACGCCGGACAGCCTGGATCGTCTCAAAGAGCTGGTCGAGCACTACAAGGCCACCCCGCACCAACTCCGCCGCTACGAAAGCCTCTGACCCGCGGTCCTCACCGGACGGGTACGGTAAAGCAACATCACCAGATCGATCATCGGGCCGAGTGGTTCGGCCTCGATCGCCTCAATGAGCGCGTCAAGTCGCCGGCCCTCGATCGCGGTCAGGATGCCTTCGGGGGTCGGTTTGCCCGGCAGGCCGAATCGCCGTGCACCCATGGCGATCTCGATATCCGCTGCGAAATCGTCATCGAGCGCGACAAAGTCATATTCGTCGTCCAGCCACAGATTGTACTTGAGATGGTACGAGAGCAGCGTAATCTCGTGTTGAATCGTCACCTTTGACCCGTAGAGCGACCGCAGCTCAAGATAGCTCAGGAAGCGTAAAGACCTCCGCAGCATCTCAGCCATCACATCGAGCGTGAACACGTCAATGACGAGCGGCGCCAGTACCGCCGGCGCCTCGCGCCGGGCCAGGAACTGCTCGGTCTGGAACGCCAGCGCGGGATAATGGTCGGCGACCAGACAGATCGGGAAGATCTGCGTCAACTCTCTTGGGACCTTCACGACCTGCCCCTCGGCGGTCGTAAAGCGCAGCGTCGGGTCGCGCAGCGCTTCCGCGCAATCCATGGCCTGGTCATAGGCGTCCTGCACCGCGGCCTTGAAGTCGCCCTTGAGCTGCAGGTCGTTCCCGCGCCGCGATTCCATCGTAAGCCGCTTCGACTTGGCCTGCAGCACGATCGCCCGATTGCCGAACGGCACCAGCACGTCGATCTCGCCGAGCCGATCGCCTTTGCCGCGGTCGATGTTCACGCCTTGATAGACATGTCCTGGGCCGAAGACCGCAGTCAACCGCTGTAGCGCGAATGCCTCGGTGTATTCGCCGCGATGTGTCAGCGCAGCCGTGACATAAGTCTTGTCCGCACCGAGCCAGTAAAAAGGGGATTCGTACAGCGCGTCGGCAAGAGCGTTGGAGTGGAAGAGCAGGAATCGCTCCTCGTCGACAGTGATGATTGGCGAGCCCGTCACCGCGTTGAAGTCGTGTAGCGCCTTGAAGCCGAGGTTCCGGTGGGCTTGCGGCAGGGCAAATGCCTGAACGCTCGCTAAGATCCGCTCCGGAGCGAACTCGAGTCGCGGCTCCAGCTCCGCAACGGTGAACATGAAGGCGGGCAGGAAGCGCGGTTCGCCGACGCCCTGCGGCTCCGCGTGAACGACGCCCGCCATCTTCTCAACCTGGAACTCGCCGATCGCCTTAGCGACGGCGATCATATCCATAATCGACGCCCCCTTCTTCGCGACCAGCCAAGCATCGTCGGCAGCATACTTCTCTGCGGCAAAGTCGCAGTTCTGGAATGAGAACGCAGCCTCGCCGCCATAGAAGATCGCCTCGCGCATCGCGTCGGCCGATTTCCAGGGATTGGGCGGGTCGCCGGCGATAGCCGCCTCTCGGAAGCCTTCGAACCACGGCCGGGTCATGCTGTGATGCAGTTCATCGAGCAGTGCCTCGGCGCGCGCGGCCAGTCTGGAAGCGTCCTCCGGTGGCGACGCGTCATAGTCGGGGTCGGCACGAACCATGAGACCGATCAACGTGAACATCTCGGTCCGGATCAGCCGTGAGCGCGAGTAGAGGTGCTGCATGTCCTCTGCGCGCATCTCATCGCGGTACCAGGTGAAATTGTCCCGTGCGCAGAAGTAGGCGATGACGTGGGCAAAACCTGTCGTCGCCGTTAGCTCAATTAACTCGTCGAAGATCTCCTGCTCGGGCCGTGGTGCTTCCATCGTCGATACTGGCTCTAACGCTTGCACTCACCGCGTCAGCATCGCGGCATCTCCCCGCAGGTGCGAATATGGCCGCAGCTACGCTTCCGACACGACCACCTTCACGCGACCTTCAGAATAAGGCTTTGCTGACGAACAGGCGAGTGTCGGCTTTCACGCATCTCTCTTCGCTGGCCGACAGGCAGCTATCGGCCAAAGCGCGACATTTGGAGCTTGGTTGGCGAGAGTCCCCTCCTGGCGCCTAGCGGCCGACCATGTCACCCAATGCAACACCCGTAACACCGCTCTTGCATCCCGCACCGTTTGTGTCATGCTGGCCGGCGTCGCCCCTCCCGCCCGCACGAGCCGCCGCATGTCGCGCTACTCCGCCCTCGCCCTGGTCAGGAACGCCTTCTCCGGGCACAAGGACTGGACGCCGGCCTGGCGCGATCCGGCGCCGAAGCAGCGCTACGACGTGGTCATCGTCGGCGGCGGCGGGCACGGCCTCGCGACCGCCTACTACCTCGCCAAGCTGCACGGCATCACCAATGTCGCGGTGCTGGAGAAGGGCTGGCTCGGCGGCGGCAACACCGGGCGCAACACGACGATCGTGCGCTCGAACTACCTGCTCGACGGCAACGCGCCCTTCTACGAGCACTCCCTGAAGCTCTGGGAGGGCCTGTCGGCCGACCTCAACTACAACGTCATGTTCTCCCAGCGCGGCGTGCTCAACCTCGCGCACTCGGACAGCCAGGTCGACGCCTACGCCCGGCGCGGCAACGCGATGCGGCTCAACGGCATCGATTCGGACCTGCTCGACCGCGAGGGCGTCCGCCGCTTCTGCCCGGAGCTGGCCTTCGACGACGCGCGCTTCCCGATCTACGGCGGCCTCTTGCAGCGGCGCGGCGGCACGGCGCGCCACGACGCCGTCGCCTGGGGCCTGGCGCGCGGCGCCGACTCCCTGGGCGTCGACCTGATCCAGAACTGCGAGGTCACCGGCATCCGGCGCGAGGGCGACAGGGTCGTCGGCGTCGAGACCAGCCGCGGCTTCATCGCCTGCGGCAAGCTGGGCCTGGCGGTCGCCGGCAACACCGGCCGGCTCGGCGCCATGGCGGGCCTGCGCCTGCCGATCGAGAGCCACGTGCTGCAGGCCTTCGTCTCCGAGGGCCTGAAGCCGCTGGTCGACCACGTGATCACCTTCGGCGCCGGCCACTTCTACATCAGCCAGTCGGACAAGGGCGGCCTGGTGTTCGGCGGCGACCTCGACGGCTACAACTCCTACGCCCAGCGCGGCAACCTGCCGGTCATCGAGGAGGTCGTCTCGATCGGCATCTCGATGATGCCCTGCATCTCGCGGACCCGCCTCCTGCGCCACTGGGGCGGCGTCATGGACATGACGATGGACGGCAGCCCGATCATCGGCAAGACGCCGCTGGCCAACCTCTACCTCAACGGCGGCTGGTGCTACGGCGGCTTCAAGGCGACGCCGGGCTCGGGCTGGGTCTTCGCCTGGACCATCGCCAACGACCGGCCGCACGAGCTGAACGCAAAGCTGGACCTGGACCGCTTCCGCGCCGGCCGGATGGTCGACGAGAGCGGCCACGGGCCGCAGCCGAACCTGCATTGAGGGGGTGGTCCGTGCCGCACCTCCGCTCCGCGATGAACCGCACCTCACCCTCCCACGGCCTGACGGCCGCGGGCCCCTCCCTCTCCCCTGAAGCGGAGAGGGGAAAAGGGGCGCCTCGTCTTTCCCTCTCCGCCCTGGGGAGAGGGAGGGGCCCACGCGCAGCGTGGGAGGGTGAGGTGCGGCACGGACGATGCCGTCCCGCCCCGACCTCGACGAGGGATCTCTGATGCTCCGCATCCCCTGCCCCTTCTGCGGGCCGCGCGACCACAGCGAGTTCAGCTACCTCGGCGACGCGACGGTGACGCGTCCCGAGGCCGAGGCGCCGCTGGACGAGTGGTTCGGCTACGTCTACCTGCGCGACAACCCGCGCGGCCGGCACCGGGAGCACTGGCACCACGCCCAGGGCTGCCGGCAGTGGCTGGTCGTCGAGCGCGACACCCTGACCCACGAGATCCTCGGCGCCCTGCCGGCCCGCGAGGGCTCCCCCGCCGCCGGGCCCGCCGCCGGAAAGGACGCCGCGGAATGAGCCAGCCCTTCCGCCTGCCGGCCGGCGGCGCGCTCGACCGCAGCCGCGAGCTCCGCTTCAGCTTCGACGGCAGGGACTACCGCGGCCATCCGGGCGACACCCTGGCCTCGGCGCTGCTGGCCAACGGGGTCAGGCTGCTCGGCCGCTCCTTCAAGTACCACCGGCCGCGCGGCCTGTTCTCGGCCGGGCCCGAGGAGCCGAACGCCCTGGTCGAGCTCCGGAGCGGCGCGCGGCGCGAGCCGAACACGCGGGCGACGGTCGCCGAGCTCTACGACGGCCTCGCGGCCGCCAGCCAGCACGCCTGGCCCTCGCTCAGGTGGGACGTGGGCGCGCTCAACGGCCTGGCCGCGCCCTTCATCCCGGCCGGCTTCTACTACAAGACCTTCATGGGCCCGACGCGGCGCGCCTGGATGGTCTACGAGCACTTCATCCGCAAGGCCGCCGGCCTGGGCCGCGCCGCCCGCGAGCCCGATCCCGACCGCTACGAGAAGCGCCACGGCTTCTGCGACCTGCTGGTCGTGGGATCCGGCCCGGCCGGCCTGGCGGCGGCGCTGGCGGCGGGCCGGGCGGGCGCCCGCGTGGTGCTGGCCGAGCAGGACTTCCGCCTGGGCGGCCAGCTGCTGTCCAACGGCGAGCGGGTCGGCGGCAAGTCCGGCCCCGACTGGGTCGCCGCCGTCGAGGCCGAGCTGGCCAGCCTGCCCAACGTCGAGATCCTGACCCGGACCAGCGCCTTCGGGCTCTACGACGGCAGGGTTGCCGGCCTGGTCGAGCGGGTCGCCGACCACAAGCCGGAGCCGGAGCACGGCGAGCCGCGCCAGCGCCTGCACCTGCTGCGCTGCGGCGAGATCGTGCTGGCCGCCGGCGCCATCGAGCGGCCGCTGGTCTTCGCCAACAACGACCTGCCCGGCGTCATGCTGGCCAGCGCCGCGCGGACCTATGCCCGGCGCTACGCCGCCAGGGCCGGCACCCGGGCCGTGCTGTTCGCCAGCCACGACGCCGCCTATGCCGAGCTGCCGGCGCTGCTGGAGGCCGACATCCAGGTCGCCGCGGTGATCGACCCGCGGCCGAACGGCTCGGCCAGCGTGCGCGAGCTGGCGCGCGACCTGGGCATCGAGGTGCGCAGCGGCCAGGCGGTCGCCCGCGCCCACGGCGGCCGCGCCCTGGTCGGCGTCGAGGCGGCCCCCTTCGAGGCCGGCACGGGCGCCGGCGGGCGCTGGACCGGCCCGGCCGACTTCATCTCCTGCGACCTGCTCTGCGTCGCCGGCGGCTGGACCCCGACCCTGCACCTGCACAGCCACAGCCAGGGCAAGACGGTCTGGGACCCGCGCCTGCTGACCTTCCGGCCGGGCGAGAACCCGCAGGGCCACCGCTCGGTCGGCGCCTGCAACGGCAGCTTCACGCTCTCGACCTGCCTGGCCGAGGGCTTCGCCGCCGGCGCCGCGGCGGCCGCGGCCTGCGGCTTCGAGGCGAGCGCCCCGGCGCTGCCGGCGACCGTGCCCGAGCCGGGCGCCGAGGCCGAGGCCGAGCCGCTGGCACTCTTCGCCTGCCCGAAGCCGGCGAGCCGCGGCGGCAAGGCCTTCGTCGACATCCAGGACGACGTCGCGGTCTCCGACATCGGTCTGGCCGAGCGCGAGGGCTACCGCTCGGTCGAGCACCTGAAGCGCTACACCACCCTCGGCATGGGCACCGACCAGGGCAAGACCGCCAACGTCAACGGCCTGGCCGTGATGGCCGAGCTGCGCGGCCTGACCGTGCCGGAGGTCGGCCACACCACCTTCCGCCCGCCCTACACGCCGGTCACGCTCGGCGCGCTGGGCGGCCGCGAGGTCGGCAGGGCCTTCCGGCCGGTGCGCCGCACGCCGCTGCACGACTGGCATCTCCGCAACGGCGCGGTGATGGTCGAGGCCGGGCTGTGGCTGCGCCCGCGCTACTACCCGAAGCCGGGCGAGGGGCTGTTCGAGGCGCAGAACCGCGAGGCGAAGCACGTGCGCCGCGCCGTCGGCCTGTCGGACGTCTCGACCCTCGGCAAGATCGACGTCCAGGGCCCCGACGCCGCCGCGTTCCTGGACCGGGTCTACTGCAACACCTTCTCCAGCCTGCCGGTCGGCAAGGCGCGCTACGGCCTGATGCTGCGCGAGGACGGCATCGTCCTCGACGACGGCACGACGACGCGGCTGTCGGAGACCCGCTTCTTCATGACCACGACGACGGCCGAGGCCGCCGCGGTCATGGCGCACCTGGAGTTCCTGCTGCAGGCGGTCTGGCCGGAGCTCAGGGTCAACGTCGCCTCCGTGACCGACCAGTGGGCCGGCATCGCGGTCGCCGGGCCGAGGAGCCGCAGGCTGCTGGAGAAGGCGGTCGAGGGCTGCCCGGTCGACGACGCCGCCCTGCCCTTCATGGGCGTCGCCGAGGGCCGGATCGCCGGCGTGCCGGTCAGGATCTTCCGCATCTCCTTCTCCGGCGAGCGGGCCTACGAGGTCAACGTCGCCGCCGACCACGGACCGCTGGTCTGGGAGGCGCTGATGGAGGCCGGCAAGGAGCTGGAGGTCATCCCCTACGGCCTGGAGGCCCTGGCGGTGCTGCGCATCGAGAAGGGCCACGTCGCCGGCCCGGAGATCGACGGCCGCACGACGCCGGAGGACCTGGGCCTGGGCCGCATGGTCTCGAAGAAGAAGGCCGACTTCGTCGGCCGGCGCCTGCTCGGCCGAGAGGGCTTCGACGACCCGGCGCGGCCGCGCCTGGTCGGCCTGGTGCCGACCGACGGCCGGACCAAGATCGCCGCCGGCTCGATCCTGGTCGGGCAGCGGGACCTGCACCCGCCGATCGAGAAGCTCGGCCACGTGACCTCGGTGACCTGGAGCGAGAACCTGGGCAAGCCGATCGCGCTCGCCTTCCTGTCGGGCGGGCGCGAGCGCCTGGGCCAGAAGCTCTACGCCGCCTATCCCCTGCGCAACCGCATCGTCGAGGTCGAGGTGACCCCGAGCTGCTTCATCGATCCCGAAGGAGAACGCCTGCGTGGTTGAGCGCGCTTCCGCCCTGGAGGGGCACGACAAGCCCGGCCGCTTCGGCGCCCCCGGCGGCGCCGGCGTCGTGCTGAGCGAGCGCCGCGGCCTGGCGCTGGCCCTGCTGAGCGGCTTCCCCGAGGACCGCGCGGCCGCCGAGGCCGCGGCCCAGGCGGCGCTCGGCCTCGCCCTGCCGGCCGCCGGCCGCTCGACCTGCAGCCAGGCGGCGGGCGGCGCGCGCGGCCAGATCCTCTGGCAGGGGCCGGAGCGCTGGCTGCTGATCGCGCCGGAAGGCTCGGGCCTGATCGCCGGGCTGGAGGCCGCGGTCGCCGGGCAGCCGGCCCTCGCGGTCACCGACCTCGGCCACGCCCGCACGGTGATCCGCCTCGAGGGCCCGGCGGCGCGCCGCCTGCTGATGAAGGAGTCGCCCGTCGACCTGTCGCCGGGCGCCTTCCCGGCCGGCTCGGTCGCCATGACCCGCTTCGGCCACCTGGCCGTGACCCTGCACGCCGTCGCCGAGGAGACGATCGAGGTCCTGGCCTTCCGCTCCTTCGGCCTGGCGCTCTTCGAGGAGCTCTGCGATCGCGCGACCGAGCTGGGCTACGAGGTTGCGGCGGGCTGAGAAACCTACCGCAGAACACCCAAAGGGCTTCATCCTGAGCCTGTCGAAGGGTGAAGCCCTTCCCCGCGGACGGAGCCCGTTTCGCTCCGCCCTTCGACAGGCTCAGGACGAAGCGAATGGGGGCAGGGAGCGAACCCCATGGACACGCTGATCCAGTCGATCGTCGAGCGGATGGAGGGCCTGACGCCGCAGCTCCGGCGCGCGGCGCGCTTCGTCGTCGACCACCCGGCCGAGGTCGCCATGGCCTCGATGCGCCAGGTCGCGGCCAAGGCCGAGGTCACGCCCAGCACCATGCTGCGGCTGGCCCAGGCGCTCGGCGAGCCGAGCTACGAGGCCTTCCGCGCCCAGTTCCAGCAGGCCGTGCGGGCCGGCGCCCGGGCCTATCCCGACCGCGCCCGCGGCCTGCAGCGGCTCGGCCACTCGGCGCGCGAGGCCGAGATCGCCGAGACCTTCCGGCGCGCGCTCGGCGAGAACCTGCGCCGCGCCTTCGACGACAACCCGCCGGAGGCCTTCGCCGCCGCCGCGGGCCTGCTCAGGAAGGCGCCGCGCAGCTTCTTCTTCGGCGTGCGCGGCTGCTACGGCATCGTGCACTACGCCTACCTGGTCGCGCGCATGGTGCTGCCCCAGGCCAGCCTGGTGACCGACACCGGCGGCGTCGCCGTCGACGACCTGGCCCTGGCCCGGCCCGGCGACTGCCTGCTGGTCGTGGGGCTCACGCCCTATGCCGAGGCGACCGTGCGCACCGCCGCCTTCGCGCGCGAGCAGGGCCTGTCGGTGATCGCGGTCACCGACAGCCGCGCCTCGCCGATCGCCCGCGGCGCCACGCAGCTGCTGCTCGCCGCGACCGAGAGCCCGCAGTTCTTCCCCTCGATGAGCGGCGCGCTGGCGACCCTCGAGGCCCTGCTCGGCTATCTGGTGGCCCAGGGCGGCCGCCCGCAGATCGCCCGGATCGAGGCGCACCAGCCCTTCCACAAGGCGCTCGGCACCTTCCACGAGGACGAGCGGGGCTGATGAGACAATTGTCGCACCTTTAGCGCCTCTGCTTCATTTGCGCTAAGCCGGCTTCGCTTTCCGTAAACCCTTTGCTAACCTCCCGGCTTCAGGCCGCGCTCCGCTACCCTGGACCCACCGGGAGCGTCGCGGCCAAGCGAACAGTGGAGGCAAGTGAATGAACAAGCTCATCCGCTCGGCGGTGCTCGGCACGACCGCCGCCCTGGCCCTGGCGCTGGTCGCGTCGGTCGCACCCGGGACGGCGACCGCGACGACGCTCAAGGAGGTCAAGGACAAGGGCACCCTGGTGGTCGGCGTCAAGGCCGACTACAAGCCCTACGGATTCCTCGATTCCGACGGCAAGATCGTCGGCATCGAGCCGACCCTCGCCGCCGACGTCGCCAAGAAGCTCGGCGTCAAGCTGGAGCTGGTGCCGGTCGTCTCCTCGAACCGCATGCAGTTCCTGGAGCAGGGCAAGATCGACCTGATGATCGCGACCATGACCGACACGCCCGAGCGCGAGAAGGTCGTCGAGATCGTCAAGCCGAACTACTACTCCTCGGGCACCAACGTCATGGCGCCCAAGAAGGCCAAGTTCAAAGAGTGGACCGACCTGAAGGGCGTGCCGGTCTGCGGCATCCAGGGCGCCTTCTACAACCGCAAGACCCAGGAGCAGTTCGGCGCCGACATCGTAGCCTTCAAGGGCACGGCCGAGGCGCTGACCGCCCTCAAGCAGGGCCGCTGCGTCGCCTTCGTCTACGACGACTCCTTCCTGATCTCGAAGCTCGGCGACCCCGAGTGGGCCGACTACGACATGCCGCTCAAGACGATCGACGACGCGCCCTGGGGCCTCGCCGTCGCCAAGGGCGCCGACAAGTTCGCCGCCTTCATGAGCGACATGATCAAGGACTGGCACAAGACCGGCCGGATCCTCGAGCTCGAGACGAAGTACGGCGTCAAGAACACCCCCTTCGCCCTGGAGATGCACGAGAAGTACAAGGGCAGCTGAGCTGACCTTCGAGGGCTGAGACGGCGCCGGCCGCGCCCCGGTCCCCAGGGATCGGGGCGCGGGTCGGCGCAGCCCTTTGCGGCGAGGCGATCGGGGAGGCCGTCGAGATGGACTGGAGCTGGGCTTTCGACTGGGCGCGCGGGCTCTATCACGCGACCGGCATCAACCTGACCTTCGTCTACGATTCCTTCGACCGCGACCGCCTGGCGCGCGGCTTCATGAACACCGTCTACCTGTCGCTGATCTGCCTCGCCCTGTCGATGGTCATCGGCGTGGTCGGCGCCTGGCTGCAGGGCTCGAAGCTGGTCTGGACCCGGCGCATCGTGCAGGGCTACATCCAGTTCTTCCGCAACACCCCGCCGCTGGTCCAGCTCTACTTCTTCTTCTTCGCGATCGGCAGCCTGATGCCGACCCACGAGAACCGCTTCGGCTTCCAGGAGCCGATGCTCGACAACTTCACCTGGGCGGTGATCTCCCTCTCCTTCTTCGCCGGCGCCTTCAACGTCGAGATCTTCCGCTCGGGCATCGAGGCGGTGCCGGCCTCGACGATCGAGGCCGCCGAGGCGCTCGGCTACAACCGCCTGCAGACCTACCGCTACGTCGTGCTGCCGCTGGCCTTCCGGGTCTGCCTGCCGGCGCTCAACAACAACCTGGTCAACCTGGTCAAGACGACGACCCTGGCCTACGCGATCGCGGTGCCGGAGATGCTCTACATGGCCAACCAGATCTGGTCGGACTCGGTCAACGTGCCCGAGACCATGACCTTCCTGCTGTTCGCCTACGTCTTCCTGGTCGGCCTCCTGGTCTGGGCGATGCATTCCTGGGAGCGGGCGCTGCGCATGCCGGGGTACGGGCGTTGAGCCGGCGGCCCCGGAACCGCCCGCCCGTCGACCTCGCCGGCACGACCGACCTGCCGGTGCTGCTTCCGGCCGCCGACAGCCTGGCGCGCCGGGCCGCGCGCGAGCGCGAGCTGGGCGCCGCGCTGCCGCGCCTCGACTGGCGCCACGGCCTGGTGCTGCTGGCCGTCCTGCTGGTCTCCGCCGGCGTCGCCCAGGCCCAGGCCGGCGCCGGCCGGGAGCCGGTCCTCGAGGTGCTGCTGCGGTGGATGCCGGTGCTGCTGCGCGGCTTCCTCTTCAACATCGTCATCTCGTTCCTGGCCATGGCGGTCGGCACGCTGATCGGCACCTGGCTCGGCCTGATGCAGATCTCGCTGCTGCCGCCGGTGCGCGTCGGCTCCTGGTTCGTCACGCAGTTCTTCCGCAACGCGCCCTGGCTGGTGCTGCTGTTCTACTGCATGTTCCTGCTGCCCTTCGAGTTCCGCATCGGCGGCCTCGTCATCCCCTTCCCGGACTGGATCAAGGCGACGATCGGCCTGTCGCTGCCGGTGCTGGCCAACGTCTCTGAGATCGTGCGCGGCGCCGTCAACTCGATCCCCTCGGGCCAGTGGGAGGCCTCCGAATCGCTCGCCTTCAACCGGCGCCAGATCCTCTGGATGATCATCCTGCCGCAGTGCGTGAAGCGCATGCTGCCGCCCTGGATGAACCTCTACGCGATCCTGACCATGGCGACGGTGCTGGCCTCGATCGTCGGCGTCTCGGAGATGATGACCCAGGCCGGCCGCGTGCTGGCCGCCGAGGACCGCCCGGACCTGCTGATCCCGATCTACAGCTTCGTGCTGCTCTGCTTCTTCGTCTACTGCTACCCGATCGCCCGCTGGACCGTCGCCCTGGAGCGGCGCTTCCAGGTGAAGCTGTAATGCCCGAAGGCGGGCCTCCGGCCCGCCCGGCCGCCCACGTCAGTATCCCGGAAGGGGGGGCCGGGTGGGGGAGCGGGCCGGAGCCGAGACATCAAGGAGAGACACCCATGGCCTGGACTCCCGACCAACCGCTGGTGTCCTGCAAGGACGTCCACAAGTCCTTCGGCGCGGTCGAGGTGCTGAAGGGCGTCTCGCTGGACGTCGCGCAGGGCGAGACGATCTGCATCATCGGCCCGTCCGGTTCCGGCAAGTCGACGCTGCTGCGCTGCATCAACGCCCTGGTGCCGATCGACCGCGGCTCGATCACCGTCGAGGGCCAGGAGGTGCACGACCCGAAGCTCGACAAGCTGGCGCTGCGCCGGAAGGTCGGCATGGTCTTCCAGCAGTACAATCTCTTCCCCCACAAGAGCGCCCTGCAGAACGTCATGATGGCGCCGGTGACGGTGCTGAAACAGGACCGGAAGGAGGTCGAGGAGCGCGCCTACCGCCTGCTCAAGAAGGTCCGCCTGTCGGGCAAGGAGCAGGCCTATCCGGGCGAGCTCAGCGGCGGCCAGCAGCAGCGCGTCGCGATCGCCCGCTCGCTGGCCATGAACCCGGACGTCATGCTGTTCGACGAGGTCACCGCCGCGCTCGACCCGGAGACGGTCAAGGAGGTGCTGGTGACGATCCGCGAGCTGGCCGAGGAGGGCATGACCTGCCTGCTGGTGACCCACGAGATGGGCTTCGCCCGCGAGGTCGCCGACCAGATCTACTTCACCGACCGCGGCGTCATCGTCGAGCAGGGCTCGCCGAAGGAGTTCTTCGCAAATGCGAAAGACCCGCGGACCCAGGAATTCCTCAGCCAGATCCTCTGAACGGCCTGCTGGCCGTCCGGCGACCGCAGCCGGAGCCTTCCTATAATATACTGATTATCTAAGATTATTTCTGACGAGCGGCAGATTCGACTCGCCGATTCGCGCTGCCACGGAACCGCAGCTGTGACGTTTCGTCACTAGTTCGGTCAGTAACACTGACCTATCTTTTTGTTGCGCCGCAGCATAGCGCGAGCGCCAAGAGTTTAGGGCGGAACACCCTCCACGCCATGAGAGCCACGGAGGTCCAGGCCATGACGAACGAGTTCAACGAGATCGACGAGCGCTTCCGCGCCCTGTCCTACGACGAACTGATGACCCTGGTAGAGCGCGGCCGCCGCATGCGGTCCCGTGCCATGCACGACTACATGGTCAGCCTCGGCGGCCTGCTGCGCCGCTCCCTCGAGCGCCGCGACCGTTCGGAAGACCGCCAGCCGCTGAAGGCCAAGCACGCCTGACGGCAGCCGCCCTCCGGGGCGGCATCGCGACCGGGCCCCGTCCGCGCGGCGGGGCGCCGGGCCCCTCGCGGCCCGGCCGCGGCGCCCCGGTGGGCCTGCCCCGACGAAGGGGATCCCCCCGCGATGATCTACACCCTCGTCCTGCTGGTCTGCGTCGCCGGCTCCTCGGCGCCCTGCCAGGTCCACGAAGAGCAGGCCAACGACCTGTCGGCCAGCCCCAGCACGGCCTTCGTCCAGGCCCAGACGCTGGTCGCGCAGTGGCTGGAGAGCCATCCCGGCTACGAGATCCAGGACTGGCGCCTCAAGCCCGGCAAGGGCGCCTGAGGCCAGGAGCGCCTGAGGCCTGGCCGCCTCAGGGCCAGCCGGCCGGCATCGGCCCGCCGGGCCGGCAGGCGAAGAGCGCCAGGATCTCGAAGCCGATCTGCGCCGCCGCCAGGGCGGTGATCTCGCCGCTGTCGTAGGCCGGCGCCACCTCGACGATGTCGGCGCCGGCCAGGTCGAGCCCGCGCAATCCCTTCAGGATCGCCAGCGCCTGGGCGGTCGCGAGGCCGCCGACGACCGGCGTGCCGGTGCCCGGCGCGAAGGCCGGATCCAGCCCGTCGATGTCGAAGGTCAGGTAGACCTTGCGGCCGGCCAGCAGCTCGCGCGCCCGCGCGACGACGGCGGCCGGCCCGTTGGCGTGCACCCAGGGCGCGTCGAGGATCGGGATGCCCAGGGTATCGGGATTGTGGGTGCGCAGGCCGACCTGCAGGGAATGCTCGACGTCGATCAGCCCCTCGCGCGCGGCGTGCCAGAACATCGTGCCGTGGTTGATGTCGCTGCCGTCCGGACTGCCAGCCCAGGTGTCGGAATGGGCGTCGAAGTGCAGCAGCGACAGCGGGCCATGGCGCCTGGCGTGGGCCTTGAGCAGCGGCCAGGTGACGAAGTGGTCGCCGCCCAGGGTCAGCAGCGTGCAGCCGGCCCCGATCAGGCGGTCGGCATGGGCCTCGATCTCGGCCGGCACCCCGGCCGGGTGGAAGGGGTCGAAGACGCAGTCGCCGAGGTCGGCGATGGCCAGCACCTCGCGCGGATCGAAGTCCCAGCCGTAGGGCCGCTCCCAGGCCATGATCGAGGAGGCGGCGCGGATGCCGCGCGGCCCGAAGCGGGTCCCCGGCCGGTTGGTCGTCGCCGTGTCGAGCGGCACGCCGGTGACCGCGACCTCGACCCCGGTCGGGTCGCTGCGGTAGCGGCAGCGCAGGAACGACAACGCCCCGGCGTAGGTCGCCTCCGGTTCCCAGCCCTTGAGCCCGCCGGGCTGCAGCGCGTGATCGCCCTTCGCCTCGCTCACGATCTCCCCTCCCCTTCGCCAGCCCGAGACGCCGCGATCATAGCCGCGCCCGAGCTCTCAGGAAAATTGGGGATGTTTACGATCCGTGCTCTGTTAGATTGGGCCTCTCGGTGCCAACGGGAAAGACGGCCTCCACGAAGGGGCCGCGCTCGGGAAGGGGAGTGAAGCCGGATGGAGCTGCGCGGCAAGCGCGTGCTCGTCTGCGACTGCGAGAAGACCATGCCTCTGGACGGCGACAAGCTGGCCAAGGCCTGTCGGGCAGCGGGCGCGGAGGGCAGCCTCGAGATCAGCAGCCAGCTGTGCCGGGCCCAGCTCGGCCGCTTCCAGCGGGCGGCGCGCGACGGGGCGCCGCTGCTGGTCGCCTGCACCCAGGAGGCGCCGCTGTTCGGCGAGCTGGCGGCCGAGCAGGCTGCCGAGGCGGAGGCTCCCGAGCCCGAGCTCGGCTTCTTCAACATCCGCGAGACCGCAGGCTGGTCCGAGGCCGCCAGGGCCGCGACGCCGAAGCTCGCCGCGCTGATCGCCGCCGCCACGGTCGAGCTGGATCCGGCGCCGACCGTGACCATGACCTCCGAGGGCACCTGCCTGGTCTACGGCCGGGACGAGCGCGCCCTGGAGGCGGCCGAGCGGCTCAAGGACCGCCTCGAGGTCACGGTGCTGCTCAGCGAGGCGGAGGACCTGGTGCCGCCGCGCCGCATGGAGGTGCCGGTCTTCAAGGGCCGCATCGTCTCGGCCCGGGGCCACCTCGGCGCCTTCGCCGTCACCGTCGACGGCTACGCCGCCGCCCAGCCCTCGGCGCGCGCCGCCTTCGCCTTCGAGGCGCCGCGCAACAACGCCTATTCCGAGTGCGATCTGATCCTCGACCTGACCGGCGGCACGCCGCTGTTCCCGGCCCACGAGCGGCGCGACGGCTACTTCAGGCCCGATCCGGACAGCCCGGCCGCCGTGCAGCAGGCGATCTTCGAGGCGGCCGACTACGTCGGCGAGTTCGAGAAGCCGCGCTACGTCCGCTACGACCCGACGATCTGCGCCCACTCGCGCAGCCGCAAGACCGGCTGCACCCGCTGCCTCGACCTCTGCCCGACCTCCGCCATCACCCCGGCCGGCGACACGGTCGAGTTCGATCCCTTCGTCTGCGCCGGCTGCGGCCAGTGCGCGGCCGCCTGCCCGACCGGCGCGGCCAGCTACGCCCTGCCGGGCCCGAACTCGCTGATCGAGAAGCTCAAGGCCCTGCTCGAGGGCTACCGCGCGGCCGGCGGCCGGAAGCCGGTCGTGCTGGTCCACGACGGCCGCCACGGCGAGGAGACGATCCACCTGATGGCGCGGCTCGGCCGCGGCCTGCCGGCCGAGGTGCTGCCGATCGCGGTCAACCAGACGACCCAGCTCGGCGTCGACTTCCTGGCCTCGGCCCTCGCCTATGGCGCGGCCCAGATCGTCGTGCTGATCGATCCCCGCAAGCGCGACGAGCTGGGCGGCATCGCCGGCCAGATCGGCCTGGTCGAGACGCTGCTCGACGGCCTCGGCTACGGCGGTGGGCGGGTGCTGCTGATCGACGACGCCGATCCCTCGGCGGTCGAGGACAAGCTGTGGCGCCTGCGCGAGCTCGAGGGCCTGCCGGCCGGCAGCTTCCTGCCGCTCGGCGGCAAGCGCACGCGCACCCTGCTGGCGCTGCGCCACCTGCACGACGAGGCGCCGGAGCCCCGGAAGATCCTGCCGCTCGCCAAGGGCGCGCCCTTCGGCGCGGTCGCGGTCGACACCGCCGGCTGCACGCTCTGCCTCGCCTGCGTCGGCGCCTGCCCGACCGGCGCCCTGATGGACGCCGAGGACCGGCCCTGGCTGGGCTTCACCGAGGAGGCCTGCGTGCAGTGCGGCCTGTGCCGCAACACCTGCCCCGAGCAGGTCATCACGCTGGAGCCGCGGCTCAACTTCGGCGACGAGGCGCGCGGCGCGGTCACCCTCAACCAGGCCGAGCCCTTCAACTGCGTGCGCTGCGGCAAGCCCTTCGGCGTCGAGCGCTCGATCGAGCGGGTCGCCGAGCAGCTCGCCGGCCGCCACTCCATGTTCCTCGAGAGCGGCCGGATCGAGCGCATCCTGATGTGCGAGGACTGCCGGGTCATCACCGAGATGGAGGACCAGGACAATCCGCTGCGCGGCGCCGAGCGGCCGCGCACCCGCACGACCGAGGACTATCTGCGCGAGCGCGAGCTGGCCGAGCGCGGCGGCAACCCGGAGGGCGGCGGCTCGGTCCACTGAGGGAGCTCTAACCGGGGAGCCTGCACCCTCACGTCCCTCGACAGGCTCGGGACGAAGCGGCCGTCTGATTCGGCCGCAAAGGCTGCTTCGTCCCGAGCCTGTCGAGGGACGTGGGAGCCCTGTCCCGTCGCTGCCTCACCCCGTCTCCCGCACCGCGGTGCGCCGTGCCGTCGCCTGCAGCGCCACGGCGACCAGGCCGAAGGCGACGCCCAGCACCGTCAGGGCGGTCCAGCCGCCGGTGCTCCAGGCCGCGGTCGCCGCGGCCGAGCCGGTCGCGCCGCCGAGGAACATCGTGCCCATGAAGATCGTGTTGATGCGCGAGCGCGCCGAGGGCCTGAGCGAATAGATCAGGTGCTGGTTCGAGACCACCGCGCTCTGCACCCCGAAGTCGAGCAGGATGACGCCGACGACCAGGCCGGGCAGCGCGGTCCAGAAGCCGAAGATCAGCCAGGCGGCCATGGTCAGGCCGGCCCCCAGGGCGACCACCAGGTGCGGGCCGCTGCGGTCGGCGAGGCGTCCCGAGATCGGCGCGGCCAGCACCCCGATCGCCGCGACCAGGCCGAACAGGCCGGCGATGTCGGCGCCCAGGCCGAAGTGCTTCTCCAGGCGCAGTGCCAGGATCGTCCAGAAGGCGATGAAGGCGCCGAACAGCAGGGCCTGGGTCAGGGCGGCGCGCCGGAGCTCCGCGAATTCGCGCCACAGCCCGGCCAGCGAGCGCATCAGGCCGCCGTAGGTCAGGCCCGACTCCGGATGGCTGCGCGGCAGGCTGGCGGCCATCAGCCCGCCGGCCGCCAGCGCCATCGGCACGGCCAGCCAGAACATCGCCCGCCAGCCGGCATGGGTCGCGACGAAGCCCGCGAGCAGCCGGCTCAGCAGGATGCCGCACAGGAGGCCGGCCATGACCGAGCCGATGGTGGCGCCGCGCCGCTCCGGCAGCGCCAGGTGGGCGGCGAAGGGGATGATCTGCTGGGCCACGGTGGAGCAGATGCCGACCAGCAGCGAGGCCAGCACGACGAGGCCCGCGGTCGGCGCGACCGCGGTGCCGACCAGGGCGGCGGCCAGCGCCAGGAACTGCAGGACGATGAGCCGCCGCCGCTCGACCAGGTCGCCGAGCGGCACCAGCAGGAACAGCCCGATCGCATAGCCGACCTGGGTCATGGTCGGCACCAGGCCGGCCGCGCCCGAGCCCGGGAAGTCGCGCTCGATCACCGCCAGCATCGGCTGGTTGTAGTAGATGTTGGCGACCGCGACGCCACAGGCCAGAGCCATGGCAAAGGTCAGCCAGCGGCTCAGGCCGGGCGCCGGCGAGGCCTCGGCCGAAGCGGGCCGTTCAGCGGTCATGGAATCTCCTTCGGCTGCGCTGTCGGATGCCGGCCGCTCCCGGCTCGCGGGACGAGGTGCCGGATCGGCGGGGAACGTTCGGGGGCGGGCCGGACGAGGGCCCGGGGCTTCCAGATAGCACGGCACTGCCGGATCGGAAGGAGGGGGCGGCCGTCAGGGCCGGCCCGACCGGCCGCAAGGACTTGTGACGGAGCGGCAACGAGCCCAGGCGGGCCGCGGCCTGCGACTTTCAGATGCCCGAGCCCTTCGCCGGGCGAATGGCAGCCATCCCGCCCGTCGGCGCCGCACCCGGCGCCGGGCCACCTTCGCGTCGGCGCTTGCCAAGGCCCCGGACAGGCGACATCGTCGCTGGCCATGTCCGAAGCGATCGACCCCCGCCTCAACGCCTTCCGCGAGGACCTCGCCGACGCCCGGCTGGAGGGCCGCGTCGAGGCGCGCCATTATTCCCAGGGGCGGCCCGCCCAGGTGGCGGCCGGCATCCTCGGCCTGCACCGGCGGCCGGACCCGGCGGCGCCGCTCGACTCCCAGCTGCTGTCCGGCGAGGCCGTCCGGGTCTTCGAGACGCGCGCCGGCTGGAGTTGGGTGCAGAACGAGACCGACGGCTACGTCGGCTACTGCCGCTCCTTCTGCCTGTCCTCCGAGGTGCACGCGGCGAGCCACCGGGTGATCGCCCTCTCGACGCCGGTCTTTCCCGAGCCGACGATCAAGGCACCGGTCGCCGAGCGCCTGTCGCTCTGGGGCAGCGTCAAGGCGGTCGGCGAGCGCGGCCGCTTCGTCGAGCGCGCCGAGGGCGGCTGGGTCTTCGCGAGCCACCTCGCCGGCCTGGACTGGCGCGAGCCGGACTGGGTCGCGACCGCCGCGCGCTTCCTCGGCCTGCCCTACATCTGGGGCGGCCGCTCCGGGCTCGGCGTCGACTGCTCGGGCCTGGTCCAGCTCTCGCTCGCCACCGCCGGCCGGGCGGTGCCGCGCGACACCTACCAGCAGGCCGTCTCCGACGCCCTGGGCCGGCGCCTGCCCGTCGATGCGACGCCCGAGCGCGGCGACGTCGTCTACTGGAAGGGCCACGTCGGCATCGCGCTGGGCGAGGGCGCGGTGCTCAACGCCACCGCCTTCCCGCTGATGACCGTGATCGAGCCGCTGGCGAACCTCCACGCCCGCGCCCGCCAGGACAGCCCCGAGGGCGTCGTCGCCCTGCGCCGGCCGGATTGAAGCCGGCTACCGCTCCGGTACCGTGAGCGCGACGCCGTAGGCGGCGTAGATGCGCTGCAGGGTGCCGTCGGCGATCAGGCGGTCGAGCGCGCGGTCGACGCTCTCGACCAGGGCCGCGTCCGCCTTGCGCAGGCCGGCCGCCACCGTCCAGTTCAGCTCCGGCACGCCGGCGAAGGCCGCGACGGCCGTCACCGGGGCCTCGGGATGGCCCAGGTTGTAGAAGCCGACGCTGGCCGGGGAGACGGCGGCGACGTCGAGCTCGCCGCGGCCGAGCGCCTCGATCAGCTCGTCCTCGAAGGTGTAGGGGATCGTGCCGATCCGGCGCTGGCCGAGCCGCAGCCGGACGTAGGAGCCGACCATGGCGCCGATGCGCAGCGCCGGCGTCAGCTCGGCCTCCCCGGCGAGCGGCGGCAGGCCCGGCCGGAAGGCCAGCACGACGCCGCCGCGCTGGTAGGGGCGCGACAGCTTCACGCGCCGCTCGCGCTGCACCTCGGGGTCGACGATCGAATCGAGCACCAGGTCGCAGTCGACCCGGGCGACATGATAGGACAGCACCACCCAGCCGACCTCCAGGCCGACGCCGAGCTGCCGGGCCAGCGCGTCGGCCAGCTCGACCTGGATGCCGTGGCGCTCGCCGTTGCGGGCCGACCAGGGCAGGGCATTGGGATTGGCGCAGAGCAGGAGGCGGCCGCGCTCGCGGATCTGGTCGAGCGGCCGCGCTGCCAGGTCCGTCGCGTAGAGGCAGAGGCCGAGCAGGGCCGCGAGCGCCGCGGCGGCGAGGCGCCAGATCATGGCTTGTCCTCCGGCTTGAGGGAGCGGATGAAGGCGATCAGGTCCTTGATCTGCTGCTCGCCGAAACTGCCGCCGAAGGCCGGCATGCGGCCCGGCTTGCCGTTGAGGATCCGGGTCGCGATGAAGGCGTCGCTGCGCTTCGTGTCCATCAGCTGCGGCGCGCGGCCGCGCCGGCGGCCGCTGCCCTCGTGGCACCAGCCGCAGCCGTTGCCGGCGAAGATCTTCTGGCCGCTCGCGGAATCGCCGCCCGACAGGCCCCAGTCGTCGGAGCCGGTCGAGCCGCTCGACTGGGCAAGGACGGCGGCGGGCGCGAGCAAGCCGGCGAGCAGCAGGCCGGCGGCGAAGCGTCTGACCGTCATGTCGGACCGGCGCTCCCGGAGCATCGGCAGGTCGCCGGGGCGGGACCGAGCGTCCCGCCCCGGCGCACGGCTCTCAGGGCAGGCTGTAGACGATGAGCGCGCCGGTATCGCGCTCCATCGTCTGGTAGGGCCCGCCGAACAGCGCGCCATAGCCTTCGCCGACCAGGCTCGGCCCGCCGGTGACCACGGCGACGTACTGCTTGCCGCCGGCCGCGTAGCTGATGATGCCGCCGTTGTGCTGGGCGCCGTCGTTGGCCTGCCAGAGCGCCTTGCCGGTCCTGGCGTCGAAGGCGTGCAGCCAGCCGCGGGTGTCCGGCACGAAGACCAGGCCGCCGGCGGTCGACAGCAGGCTGGCGAGCGGCGGCTCCGGGAACTCGACCGACCAGGCGGTCTCCCCGGTGATCGGATCGCGGGCGTCGAGGTGGCCGCGCGCCTTGCCGTCGGGCGGCGGCGTCACCTCGAACTCGGCGGCGATGTTGAGCTGCGCCTGCGGCTCGGTGACCGGCGTGGTCTTCTGGACCGTCAGGTCCATGCACCACTCGTTGCCGATCTTGTAGTACAGGCCGGTCCCCGGATCGTAGGTGCCGGAGTTCCAGCTGACGCCGCCGTTGATCGCCGGGCATAGCCCCTTCTGCGGGCCCGCGGAGAGGTCGCGCCGGCCGACCAGCTCGCCGTCCTTGGTGATGTCCTTGACGAAGTTGATGTTCTTCACCAGCCGGTAGACGTTCACGACCTTGGCGTCGGCCCGGTCGTAGACGAAGGCGAAGCCGCCCTTGTTGGGATGCACGAAGTACTTCCTGCCATCCCGGTCGATGGCGACGAACTCGCCGACCGCGCTGTCGAAGTCCCAGGCGTCGTGCGGCAGCTCCTGGTGATAGAACTTCAGCTTCCCGGTCGCCGGATCGAGCGCGATCACCGAGCTGGTGTAGAGGTTGTCGCCGGGCCGCGCGCCGCCGGTCTTCCAGTCGGCGCCGCCCCAGTCGTAGAGCGGCGCGGGATTGGCGGTGCCCCACCAGACGCTGTCGGTCTCGGGGTCGTAGGTGCCGGGCATCCAGCCGCCGCCGCCGCCGGTGCGCCAGCTCTCGTTGCCCCAGGTCTGCCTCGCCGCATCGGTGCCGGCGACGGTGAAGAACTCCCAGAGCTTCTGGCCGGTCTTGGCATCGACGCCGAAGATCGGCCCGCGGCCGGGCCATTCGCCGCCCTGGCTGCCGATGATCACCCGGCCGTTGACGAACAGCGGCGCGCCGGTGAAGCCGACCGTCAGCTTCTGCGAGTCGAGCAGCTTCGTGTCCCAGGCCGGCTTGCCGGTCTTCATGTCGAGCGCGATCAGGCGCCCGTCGACCGTGCCGACGTAGAGCCGGCCGTCGCCCATCGCCATGCCGCGGTTGTAGGGCGAGTGGGTCTGGCGCGAGACCAGCTCCTCGTCCAGCTCGGGGCTATAGCTCCACAGCACCTCGCCGCTGGCGCCGTCGAGCGCGAAGACCCGGCTGTAGGAGCCCGAGTAGTAGAGCACGCCGTCGGCGGCGAGCGGCATCGACTGGACGCCGCGCGTCGAGCGGCCCGGCTGGTGGATCCAGGCGACCCGCAGGTCCTTGACGTTGTCCGCCGTGATCTGGTCGAGCGCGCTGTAGTGCCAGCCCTTGTAGCTGCCGTGATAGGTCAGCCAGTCGCCGGGGCTCTTGTCGGCCTCGACGATCCGGGCCGAGTCGACCTCTCCGGCCCGCACGGGCGCCGGCCCCAGAGCCAGCAGAGCCACGACCGCGAGGCTCGCCGTGGCGGACAGACCTCTCCTGCTGATGGACATCGCTGATTCCTCCCGTTGATACCGACCTTCTTGGGCGCCGCATGGCGCCGGGTCGGGCAGCCCTTCCCCGCCGTCCGGCAGGGGTCGGTTTTCGCTTTTCGTAACGGAACCGCATCAACGCTGCGCAGGGTCCCGAGACCGCGGGACCTCAGGCCGTGGAGGCTATCACGAACGGGCGGACAGCACCATTGGTTGCATATTTTCAGGTATCGGAAGCACGCATGGCGCACTTCTCCGCGACGCGGGGGCCCGGTGCGGATCGGGTATCGATCGGGGGTCGATCGAACGCGGATCAGTTGCGGATCGAGCGCTCCGGCGGGAACCGCAGGGCGACGCGGGCCCCCTTGCCCGGGGCGCTGTCGATCACCAGGGTGCCGCCGTGAGCCTCCAGCAGGCCCTTCGTGATGGCGAGGCCGAGGCCGGTGCCGGACTGGTTCTGGTAGCGCCGCTCGCCGCTCAGGTTGAAGGGCTCGGTGACGGCCGCGAGCCGCTCCGGCGGAATGCCGATGCCGGTGTCGCGGACGCTCACCTCGATGCCGCCCCGCTCGCGCTCGCAGGCCGCCAGCACGATCAGGCCGCCGGCCGGCGTGAACTTCACGGCGTTCGACAGCAGGTTGAGCAGCATCTGCCGCACCATGCGCCGGTCGGCGCGCAGCAGGGGCGTCGCACCGGTCTCGACCGAGACGCGGATCCCGGCCTCGTCGGCCATCCGGTGCACCGTGCGATAGCACTGGCCGAGCAGCGCGCCGAGCTCGATCGGCTCCTCGTGGAGCTCGAGCTTGTCGAGCTCCAGCCGGGACAGGTCGAGGATGTCGTTGATGACCTCGAGCAGGTGATGGCCGCTGTCGCGGATGTCGGCACCGTACTCGGCGTACTTCGGATGCCCGACCGGGCCCTTCATCTGCTCGGCGATGACTTCCGACATGCCGATGATCGCGTTGAGCGGCGTGCGCAGCTCGTGGCTCATGTTGGCCAGGAACATGGTCTTGGCGCGGTTCGCCGCCTCCGCCGCACGGGTCGCCCGCTCGAGCTGGCGCTCGTGCTGCTTGCGATGGCTGATGTCGCGGAAGAAGCCGACCAGGATCGGACGCTCGCCGATCACGGTCGGCCGCGCCGCGATCTCGACCGGCAGCACCGTGCCGTCGTTGCGCAGGATCGTTGCGTCGGGGACCAGCAGTCGCCCCTGCTCCAGATGCTCGCGGAAGGTCCGGCGGAAGCGGTCGCGCTCGTCGAGCGGGTGCAGCTCGCTCTGGTGCAGCCCGATCAGGTCGCGCGTCGTGCAGCCGAACAGCTCGGCCGCCCGCTCGTTGACCTCGCAGATCCCCCCGCTCTCCGCATCGGCCAGCAGGATCGCGTCGGTGCAGGTGTCGAGGATGGCCCGGTGCTTCTGCTCGGAGGCGAGCAGCCGCGCCTCGGCCACCTTGCGCTCCGTGATGTCCCGCACGACCGCCATCATCAGCGGCCTGCCGTCCTGCTCGAACTTGGAGATCGAGGCCTCGGCGTCGAACTGCGAGCCGTCCCGCCGCCGCCCGGTGATCGCGCCGCGTTCGCGCATCCGGCGGCTGGCGACGCCGGAGCGTGCGAACTGCCGGATCCGCTCCGCATGCCGCACGCGTGCATCCTCGGGGATCAGCAGGTCGAGCGGCCGGCCGAGCAGCTCCGCGGTGCCGTAGCCGAACAGGCGCTCGGCAGCGGGATTGAGGTAGGCGATCACCGCATCGCGGTCGACGACGACGATGCCTTCGTCGAACGCATCCAGAAGCCCGAGGTCCAAGGCTGTCTCCCCCTACTGGCCTTGCCTGGCCGTCGCGCTCCCGGTTCCGGGCGTCGCCCGCGGCTTCGGCCCGGACAGGCGATCTCCGCCTGCGGCCCGCCGCCTCTATTTTATCCATGAATAATATATGGATAAATAAATCGTAAGCGGAGAAGTTCGTGAGCTAACTTTTTTTACGGAAGTTCGGGGCGACGGCTCAACGGCCGTCGTAGTCGCCGAGGTCGGCATCCTCGCTGCGGTCGAAGTCGACGTGGATGTGGTTGCCGTCGGGATCGAGGAAGTTGACCTGGCGCAGTTCGATGCCGGGTACGATGCGCACCCAGTAGGCCACCTTGCGGGCACGCAGGTGCGCCAGGAAGCCGCCCAGGTCCTCGGCGGCGAAGGCGAAGTGCTCCAGCTTCGGGTCGTGGCCGGCACGCGGCCGCGACTCGCCGACGAGATGCACGACCGGCTGCTCGCCGCAGTAGAGCCAGGCGCCGGGAAAGTCGAAGGGCGGCCGCCAGCCCGGCCTGAGGTCCAGGACCTCGCCGTAGAAGTCGACCAGGCGGTCGAGATCGGCGGTGCGCAGGTTGACGTGGTTGAGCTGCTTCAGGGCCATGACCGCAACTCTAGACCATTCCGGCTTTTCCCGGTATCGCTGGAGCGGTCACCGGCCCGCTGGCGGCCGCTCCGCTCCCAGGCACTCCGCAGTTCCCCGGGTGGTCGGATCGACGCTCAGCGGGCCGGTGACTTCTCGACGCGGCACCGCCGCAGCAGCTATTCCGCCGCCTGACGGCGCAGCGCGCCGGGGTCGTAGTCGATGTTGGGCGCCAGCCAGCGCTCGGCTTCGGCCAGCGACCAGCCCTTGCGCGCCGCGTAGTCCTCGACCTGGTCGCGGCCGATCCGGCCGACGCCGAAATAGCGCGCCTCCGGGTGCGCGAAGTACCAGCCGGAGACTGAGGAAGCCGGGGTCATCGCGAAGCTCTCGGTCAGCCGCACGCCGAGACGCTCCTCGCTGCCGAGCAGCTTGAACAGCGTCGCCTTCTCGCTGTGGTCGGGACAGGCCGGGTAGCCCGGCGCCGGGCGGATGCCGCGGTACGTCTCGGCGATCAGCTCGTCGTTCGTGAGCGCCTCGTCGGCCGCGTAGCCCCAGAAGCGCTTGCGCACCTGTTCGTGCAGCCACTCGGCGGCGGCCTCGGCGAGGCGGTCGGACAGCGCCTGCACCAGGATCGCCTCGTAGTCGTCGCCGGCCGCCTTGCGCTCGGCGGCATAGCGCTCGACCTCGCCGCCGGCGGTGACGCAGAAGCCGCCGATCCAGTCGGCCTTGCCGCTCCCGGCCGGCGCCACGAAGTCGGCGAGCGAGAGGTTCGCCCGGTCGTCGTCGCGCGCCATCTGCTGGCGCAGCATGTGCAGCTCGGCCAGGGTCTCCTTCCGGCCCTCGTCGGCGAAGACCCGGATGTCGTCGCCCTCGGCCGCGGCCGGCCAGAAGGCGCAGCGCGCCCGCGGCCGGACCAGCCCCTGCTGAACCAGGCGGTCGAGCATCGCCTGGGCATCGGCGAAGAGGCTGCGCGCCGTCGGGCCGACGGCCGGGTCGTCCAGGATCTTCGGGTAGCGGCCGTGCAGCTCCCAGGTCTGGAAGAAAGGCGTCCAGTCGATCCGTTCGATCAGCTGGGCGAGCGGCAGCTCGTCGAGCTGCACCGGGTCCAGCCCCTGGGCCGGCACCGGCGGCTCGTAGCCGGCCCAGTCGATCGCCAGGCCGTTCTCGCGGACCGCGTCGAAGGGCGCGCGCGCCCTGCCCTCGCCCTTGCGCGCGAAGCTCTCGCGCATCTTCTCGTAGTCGGCGGCGACCTCGGCGACGTAGTCCTCGCGCAGGCCCTTGCTGACCAGCCGGCCGGCGACGCCGACCGCGCGCGAGGCATCGGCGACGTGGACCGTCGGCCCTTCGTAGTTCGGCGCGACCTTGACCGCGGTGTGGATCTTGCTGGTCGTGGCGCCGCCGATCAGCAACGGCAGGGTGAAGCCCTCGCGCTGCAGCTCGGAGGCGACGTAGCGCATCTCGTCGAGGCTCGGCGTGATCAGGCCCGACAGGCCGATCATGTCGACGCCCTCGGCCCGGGCGGTCTCCAGGATCCTGGCGCAGGGCACCATGACGCCGAGGTCGATGACCTCGAAGTTGTTGCACTGCAGGACCACGCCGACGATGTTCTTGCCGATGTCGTGGACGTCGCCCTTGACCGTCGCCATCAGGATCTTGCCCTTGGCGCCGCCGGTGTCGCCGCTCTTTTCCTTCTCGGCCTCGATGTAGGGCAGCAGGTAGGCGACCGCCTTCTTCATGACGCGCGCGGACTTGACGACCTGCGGCAGGAACATCTTGCCGGCGCCGAACAGGTCGCCGACCACGTTCATGCCGGCCATCAGCGGGCCCTCGATGACCTCCAGCGGCTTGTCGGCGCGCTGCCGGGCCGCTTCCGTGTCTTCCTCGATCCAGTCGAGGATGCCGTGCACCAGGGCGTGCTCCAGGCGCTTCTCGACCTCGGCCTCGCGCCAGGACAGGTCGATCTCTCGCTTCGCCGTGCCACCCGACTTGTACTGCTCGGCGATCTCCAGCAGCCGGTCGGTGGCGTCGGCGCGGCGGTTCAGGATGACGTCCTCGACGCGCTCGCGCAGGTCCTCCGGGATGTCGTCGTAGACCGGCAGCTGGCCGGCGTTGACGATCGCCATGTCGAGGCCCGCGGGGATCGCGTGGTAGAGGAAGACCGAGTGCATCGCCTGGCGCACCGGCTCGTTGCCGCGGAACGAGAAGGAGACGTTCGACAGGCCGCCCGAGGTGCGCACGTGCGGCAGCTCGGCCTTGATCCGCCCGATCGCCTCGATGAAGCCGCGGGCATAGTCGTCGTGCTCGGCGATCCCGGTCGCGACGGCGAAGATGTTGGCGTCGAAGACGATGTCCTGGGGCGGGAAGCCGACCTGCTCGGTCAGCAGCCCATAGGCGCGCTTGCAGATCGCCAGCTTGCGCTCGGCGGTGTCGGCCTGGCCCTGCTCGTCGAAGGCCATGACCACGACGGCGGCGCCGTAGCGGCGGACCTTGCGCGCCTGCTCCAGGAAGGGCCCCTCGCCTTCCTTGAGCGAGATCGAGTTGACCAGCGGCTTGCCCTGGACGCACTGCAGGCCGGCCTCGATGACGCTCCACTTCGAGGAGTCGATGACGATCGGCACCCGCGCGATGTCGGGCTCCGAGGCGATCAGGTTCAGGAAGCGGCGCATCGCCGCCTCCGAGTCCAGCATCGCCTCGTCCATGTTGACGTCGATCATCTGCGCGCCGTTCTCGACCTGCTCGCGCGCGACGTCGAGGGCCTCGTCGTAGCGGTCCTCGAGGATCAGCTTCTTGAACTTCGCCGAGCCGGTGACGTTGGTCCGCTCGCCGATGTTGATGAAGGTGGCCTGGGATTTCACTTCCGACTGCTTCTGCATCGCCTCGCTCATGACGCCAGCCGGAAGGGCTCGAGGCCGGACAGGGTGAGTGCCGGCACCGGCTCCGGCAGGACGCGGGGCCGGACGCCCTCGACCGCGGCGGCGATCGCCGCGATGTGCTCGGGCGTCGTGCCGCAGCAGCCGCCGAGGATGTTGACCAGGCCGTCGCGCGCCCAGGCGCCGAGGTGCCTGGCCATCGAGTCGGGCGTCTCGTCGTAGCCGCCGAAGGCGTTCGGCAGGCCGGCGTTGGGATGGGCCGAGACGCGGGTCTCCGCGACCCGCGCCAGCTCGGCCACGTAGCTGCGCAGCTCCTTCGGCCCGAGCGCGCAGTTGAGGCCGATCGAGAAGGGCCGGACGTGGGCGACCGAGATCCAGAAGGCCTCGGCGGTCTGGCCCGAGAGGGTCCGGCCCGAGAGGTCGGTGATCGTGCCCGAGACCATGACCGGCCAGCGGCAGCCGAGCTCCTCGAAGACCTCCTGGATCGCGAAGAGCGCGGCCCGGGCGTTCAGCGTGTCGAACACCGTCTCGACCAGCAGGATGTCCGCGCCGCCCTCCAGCAGGGCGCGCGCCGCCTTGCCATAGTCGGCGCGCAGCGCCTCGAAGGAGGTGTTGCGGAAGCCCGGGTCGTTGACGTCGGGCGACAGCGACGCGGTGCGCGAGGTCGGGCCCAGCACGCCGGCGACGAAGCGCGGCCGCTCGGGCGTCGCCACCGCCTCGGCGGCCTCGCGGGCCAGGCGGGCGCCCTCGCGGTTGAGCTCGGCCGCGAGGCTGCCCAGGCCGTATTCCGCCTGGCTGACCTCGGTCGCATTGAAGGTGTTGGTCTCGACGATGTCGGCGCCGGCCTCCAGGTAGGCCCGGTGGATGCCGCGGATCGCGTCCGGCCGGGTCAGGGTCAGCAGGTCGTTGTCGCCCTTGAGGTCGCGCTCGTAGCCGGCGAAGCGCTCGCCGCGATAGTCGGCCTCCTGCAGCTCCAGGCGCTGGATCATCGTGCCCATCGCGCCGTCGAGCAGCAGGATGCGCTCCGCAGCGGCGGCCTCGAGCAGGGCCGTGCGCCCGGCCACCTCGTCTCTGTCGATCGTCATTCGGTTGCGCGCGCCGCTTGCGGCCGCTTGTCCCGACCTCGCCCGCGCGCCCTCTTGCTGTGGTTCAGGGCTTGTCCGTTGCCGTTTCAGGCCACGTCGGCCATCTCGGGATCGAGATGCAGGCTCGAGGAGGGCGGCGTGACCTGGTCGACCACCTCGGGCCGGCGCCAGCCGGTGAAGGGCCGCCAGCCGTCGTCGGAGATCGCGCGCAGCGCCCGGTCGAGCCGGACCGTGGCGTCCAGGCTGTCGCCGCCGCCGACCAGGTTGACCTCCTCGGCCAGGGCCGCGCGCAGCCAGTCGCGCTTGGCCGAGCCGCCGTGGCGGTAGCGGATCAGGCCGTCGGCCAGCTCCAGCGAGCGCTCCGAGAACTCGACGCCCTGGTGACCGCGCTGCAGGAAGACCGGCGCCAGCGCCCGCAGCTTCTCCTTGGCCCGGCGCGCGCCGCGCAGGAAGGCCGGTGAGCGGCCGGTGCCGGGCACCATGTCGATGGCGACGCCGTCGACGCCGCCGGCCAGCAGGCCCTCGACCTGCACCGCCACGGCGTCCTCGAGATCCTTGGGCGCGGCGTCCCAGCCCTGGTCGCGCACGACCCCGAGCACGAAGCGGCGGCGGCCGCGGCCGGGCACCGAATCGACCGCCTCGCAGGCCAGCTCGGCGGCGGCGTAGTTGATGTAGAAGGCCTGGTCGCCGAGGCCCCAGCGCGCCAGGGTCAGCGGCGAGGCCTGCAGGGAGTTGGTGCGGATCACGTCGGCGCCGGCCCGCAGGTAGGCGCGGTGCCCCTCGCGGACCAGCTGGGCCCGGGTCAGGTTGAGCAGCTCCAGGCAGTCCTCGACGCCGTTGAGGTCGCGCGCGACGTTGAGCTGCGCGCCGCGCAGCCGCCGCGACAGCGAGCCGTCGGTCAGCAGCACGCGCTGGTCGATCGCTTCGATGAGAGTACGCATCAGGCCGCCTCCTCGAGCGGGGGCCGGATGCCGAGCAGCCGGCACACGGCATAGGACAGGTTGGCACGGTTCAACGTGTAGAAGTGGAAGTCCTCGACGCCCTCGCGCATCAGCTTCTGGCAGAGATCGGCCGCGGTGTGCGCGGCGACCAGCGCCCGGGTCTCGGGGTCGTCGTCCAGGCCCGCGAAGCGCTCGTGCAGCCAGGCCGGCACGTTGGCGCCGCACTTCCGGCTGAACTCCAGCAGCTTGGCGAAGTTGGTGACCGGCAGCA
Organism: Tistlia consotensis USBA 355; assembly: GCF_900177295.1. Lineage (GTDB taxonomy): Bacteria > Pseudomonadota > Alphaproteobacteria > Kiloniellales > DSM-21159 > Tistlia > Tistlia consotensis. The sequence continues at coordinate 11,556 of NZ_FWZX01000046.1, read as the reverse complement.
CGCCGGCGACGATCGGCTGGGTGATGCCGGCGGCCCGCGCCCGGTCGCGGAAGCGCAGGAAGACCTCGGCGTCGAAGAAGTACTGGGTGATCGCACGCTCGGCCCCGGCGTCGAGCTTGCGCTTCAGGTGCGCGAGGTCGGCCTCGGCCGAGGCGGCGTTCGGATGGGTCTCGGGATAGGCGCCGACCGAGATGTCGAAGCCGCCGATCCTCTTCAGCCGGGCGACCAGTTCCGCGGTGTCCCGGTAGCCTTCGGGGTGCGGCTCGAAGCCGCCGGCCATGTTCGGCATGTCGCCGCGCAGGGCGACGATGCGCCGGATGCCGGCCGCGGTCAGGCGCTCGGCGACGGCGTCGACCTCATGGCGCGGCGCGCCGACCAGGGTCAGGTGCGAGGCCGCCTCGATGCCGCGCGCCTTCAGGCCCTGGACGATGCCGAAGGTGCGGTCCCGGGTCGTGCCGCCGGCGCCGTAGGTGACGCTGCAGAACTGCGGAGCGAGGCCGTTGAGCCGCTCGGCGGTCTGCCAGAAGCGCTCCTCGGCCGCGCCCTCGGGCGGCGGGAAGAACTCGAAAGAGATCACGGGGCTCCGGGTCATGGGCTCAGACGACCTCCTTGCGCAGCCGGCCGTCCTGTCCGTCGGACGTCAGCGTGTCGTTGGCGGGACGCCGCGCCGTCCAGAGACAGACGGTCAGCGGCTTGCCGGGCAGCCGTTCCGGCGCCTCGGCGACCAGCCCGGCCTGCTCCAGCAGGCGCGCCATGCGCGCCTCGGAGAAGCCGAGCCAGCGGTGGGCATGGTTCTCGCGCAGCTCGCTGTGCTGGTGCTCGTCGAAGTCGACGACGACCAGCCGGCCGCCGGGCCGCAGCACCCGGGCGGCCTCGGCCAGCGCCGCGGCGGGATCCTCGACGTAGTGCAGCGCCATGTGCAGCACCGCGACGTCGAAGCGGCCGGCCTGGAACGGCAGGCGGTTCATGTCGGCGTGGCGCAGCTGGCAGTGGCGCAGGCCGGCGCGCATGACGTTGGCGCGCGCCACCTTCAGCATGTCGAGCGAGCGGTCGATGCCGATCGCGCCGACCACCTTGTCGCCGAGCAGCTCGAGCACCCGGCCGGTGCCGGTCGCAATGTCGAGCAGCTCGCCGACCGGCTCGCGGCCGATCAGGCGGCGCAGCGCGACGTCGACCTTGGCCTCGTCGACGTGCAGGGTGCGCACCCGGTCCCAGTCGGCGGCATTGTGCCGGAAGTAGGCCTCGGCCTTGACCGCCCAGCCGGCACGCACCTCTTCCAGGCGCTTCAGGTCGAGCGCGTGCTCGGCGTCGTCGTCGGGGATCAGGTCGACGATCTGGCGCGCCAGGGCGGCCACGGGCCCGCGCTCGGTCAGGCGGTAGAAGGCCCAGTTGCCCTCCTGCTGGCGCTCCAGCAGGCCGCCCTCGACCAGCAGCTTGAGGTGCCGCGAGACGCGCGGCTGGCTCTGCCCGAGGATCTCGACCAGGTCGCTGACCGTCAGCTCGCCGTGGGCGCAGAGCGCCAGGATGCGCAGCCGGGTGCCTTCGGCGACGGCGCGCAGGCCCTGCAGCAGGCGGTCGAGGGAGCTGTCGTTCGTCATAGCCACATAAAGATATCTTTATGCGGTGATGCGGGCAAGCGATATTTCCGCCGGGAGGCCGGGAACCGATCGCGCGGAAAAAGTCTCTTGAAAGGAGCCGCGCGATGGCCGCAAATCCGGCACATTCCGGCATAAGTGAGCGATGACCGCCCCAACGATCCCGGACAGTCGGAAAAGCATAGGCATGTCGATGACCCTCAGCCGCCGCGCCCTTCTCGCCGGCAGCGCCGCCGTTACCTTTGTTTCGACGCTGGCCGGACGGTCGCTGGCCCAGAGCGCGACGTCGGGCACGACCTCGGGCACGGTGCAGACCGCGGGGCCGCGCCTGGGCGATCCGGTGCCCTTCGACCGCTCGGCCCTGGTCGACCGGGCGCGCGCGCTGGCCGGCGAGGCCTACGAGGCGCCGGAGCCGCGCGCCGCCGAGGCCCTCGATAAGATCGACTACGACGCCTACAACGAGCTGAAGTACAAGGCGAGCCGGGCGCTCTGGCAGGGCGAGGTGCGCTATCCGGTGCAGTTCTTCCACCTCGGCCGCTACTTCAAGCTGCCGGTGACGGTCTACGAGGTCGAGGGCGCGGTCGCGCGCAAGGTGCTCTACGACCCCTCGCTGTTCGACTACGGCAACACCGGCCTCGCCGACAAGCTGCCCGACGACCTGGGCTTCGCCGGCTTCCGCTACATGAACCCCGGCGAGCCGCCGACCGACTGGCTGGTGTTCCTCGGCGCCGCCTACTTCCGCACCGCCGGCCCCTTCGGGCAGTACGGCCTGTCGGCGCGCGGCATCGCGATCAACACCGCGACCGACGCCCGCGAGGAGTTCCCGCGCTTCAGCGAGTTCTGGCTGGAGAAGCCAGCGGCGGACAGCCGCGAGGTCACCATCCACGCCCTGCTGGAGGGCCGCTCGGTCGTCGGCGTCTACAGCTTCAAGGCGCGCAACGAGAACGGCGTGGTCATGGACGTCGACTCGACGATCTTCCTGCGCCGCGAGGTCGAGCGCCTGGGCATCGCGCCGCTGACCTCGATGTTCTGGTTCTCCGAGACCAACCGCCAGGTCGCCACCGACTGGCGGCCGGAGATCCACGATTCCGACGGCCTGTCGCTCTGGACCGGCGCCGGCGAGCGGATCTGGCGGCCGCTCAACAACCCCAAGCGCCTGCAGGTCAACGCCTTCGTCGACCAGAACCCGCGCGGCTTCGGCCTGATGCAGCGCGACCGCGACTTCCGCGACTACGAGGACGACGGCGTGTTCTACGACCGCCGGCCGAGCCTCTGGGTCGAGCCGGTCGGCGAGTGGGGCGAGGGCGCGGTCGAGCTGATCGAGATCCCGACCGACGACGAGATCCACGACAACATCGTCGCCTTCTGGCGGCCCAAGGCGATGCCGAAGGTCGGCCAGCCGCTGAGCATGAGCTACAAGCTCTACTGGGTCGCCGACCAGCCCTTCCCGGCCAAGGACGTCGGCCGCGTGCTGGCGACCCGCATGGGCCGCGGCGGCGTGCCCGGCCAACCGCGCCCGAAGGACCTGCGCAAGTTCGTCATCGACTTCGCCGGCGGCCCGCTGCCGAATCTCGACAAGGGCACGCCGGTCGAGGCCGTGGTCGCCGCCTCGCGCGGCGAGATCGTCAACAAGTACTGCCTCAGGGTCGTCGGCACCGACCGCTGGCGCGCCGTCTTCGACCTCAAGGCCGACGGCAGCGACCCGGTCGACCTGCGGCTCTACCTGCGGCTCGGCGAGAAGACCCTGACCGAGACCTGGCTCTACCAGTACCTGCCCTTCACCTATCCGAGCGAGTGACCGGCCGCCCGGGGCGATCCCGGGCGGCCGCCGGCTCAGTAGGTCGCCTGCAGGCCGGAGACGCCGGTTCCGGCGGCGCGCACCGTCTCGACCGCCTCGGCGAGCTGGGCCAGGAACTCCTCGCGCACCGGCTCGTGCAGCATCGACATCATGGCGTGCAGGCCCTTGGGCTCGCGGGTCAGGCCGGCCAGCCAGCCGTTGGCGCCCATCGCCTCGGCGACCCGGAAGATGTCGAGCTCCCTCGAGCCGTAGTTGATGATCGTCAGGTCCGGCTCGGCCCAGAGCTCCAGGCCGGGGATCGCCCGGATGCCGGCGACGTAGCCGTCGACCATCGCCGCCAGCCGCTCGGCGGTCCGGCGGAAGCCGCTCTCGCCGAGGTGGTTGAGCACGGCCCAGGCGCCGGCCACCGCGCCGCCGGGACGGGTGCCGACCAGCGTCGCGGTCTCGAAGCGGCCGTTCGGCCAGGCGTCGGCGACGAAGCTCGCCCGCGCCAGGTCCTCGGCGTCGCGGTAGAAGACGGTCGAGGCCGGCTTCGGGCAGAAGCCGAACTTGTGCAGGTCGGCCGAGATCGAGCGCACGCCCGGGAAGCGGAAGTCGAAGGCCGGCGTCGACCGGCCGATCCGGGTGAAGAAGGGCGCCAGCCAGCCGCCGACGCAGGCGTCGACGTGCAGCCAGACCCCGGCCTCGAGGGCCAGCGCGCTCAGCTCCTCGATCGGGTCGATCACGCCGTGCGGGAAGCAGGGCGCCGAGCCGACGATCGCGATGGTGCGCTCGTCGATCAGCGGGCGCAGCGCCGCCGGATCGGCCCGCCGGTCGGCGCGCAGGCCGCCGCGGCGCAGCTCCAGGTCCATCGCCGCCGCCGCCTTGTCGAAGGCGGGATGGGCGGTGATCGGCATGACCACGTTCATCCGCCCCTCGCCCGGCGCGATGCCCTTCTCGGCCCGGCGCGCGTCGCGCGCCGCCTTGAGCGCCAGGAAGATGCTCTCGCTGCCGCCGCAGGAGAACACGCCCTCCGCGCCCTCGGGCGCCGAGAAGAGGTCGAGGCCGAAGTCCAGCACCTCGCGCTCCATCGAGCCGATGCCGAAGAAGGCCCGCTTGCGGCCCAGCGCGTTCTCGCTGAAGAACTCGAAATAGGCCTCGCGGCCGATCTCGTAGGTCTCCTCGTCGTTGAAGAAGACGAACAGCGGCGTCCGCCCCCGGCGCCAGTCGACGTCGCCGGCCGAACGGGCCCGCATCTCGGCCTGGAGGTCCGCCCAGTCCCGGCCGCCGCCTGGGAATCTCGCACGTGTCCCGGTCATCGTCACTCCGCTGACTTGTCTTCCGAAGGGGTTGCGCCGGCCTAGCCGGGCAGGATGTTGAGGATCATCGCCGCGCCCTCCTCCAGGTCCGCGGCGACCTCCGCCTCGGCGGCGGCAGCGTCGTGCACGCGCAGGGCCGCGATCAGCCGGCGATGGTGCTCGTAGCCGGCGAGCGACTTGCGGTAGGCATAGGACAGGCGCGTGCGGGTCGGGCCGGCGCGCAGCAGCAGCCCGTCGATGATCGAGAGCAGCAGCGGCTGGCCGGCCGCCTCGTAGATCGCGAGGTGCAGCTGGGAGTCGACCTCCAGCGCCTGGTGGAACTGGTCCTGTCGCAGATGCGCCGCGAGCCGCTCGTTGAGCGCCTCGATCGCCGCGACCTGGGACGGCTCGATGCGCGCCGCGGCGAGGCCGGCGGCCATCGGCTCCAGCGCCAGGCGGACGCGCACCAGCTCGCGGTAGGCGGCCCGGCCGAGCTCCGGCGCGCGGAAGGCGCGGGTCTCGGTCATCTCCAGCGCGCCCTCCGTGGCCAGGCGCATCATGGCCTCGCGCACCGGCGTCATGCTGACGTTCATCTCGCGGGCGATCTGGCGGGCCGAGAGCTTCTCGCCCGGCGCCCAGAAGCCGACCAGCAAGCCGCGCCGGAGGCGGGCGTAGACCCGGTCGGTCAGCGTCGCCCCGCGCGACAGCTCGTCCAGGATGGCCGCTCCGCCCGCGGAGGGATCCGGCTCGGCCAGCTTCGGTTCCTGCTCGCTCATCGACTCTGCGCGCTCCCCAGGTTTCTTTCGACGCGGCGCCCGTACCACGAGATGCTGCCGCACATGATCGCGTAGACGGCGGCGACGAAGACATAGTCCTCGACGTAGAAGCCGATCCAGTCGGGGTCGGCCAGGGCGGCCTGGGCGGCGCCCAGCAGGTCCAGCATCGCGACGATGACGACCAGCGAGGTGCCCTTCAGCGCCGCGATGATCAGGTTGATCAGCGCCGGCAGGATCGTCTGGAAGGCCTGCGGCAGCACCACCCTGGCCATCATCACCGGATAGGACAGCCCGAGCGAGCGCGAGGCCTCGTACTGGCCGCGCGGAATCGCCTGCAGGCCGCCGCGCAGCACCTCGGCCATGTAGGCGGTGAAGAACAGGACGATGCCGGCCAGCACCCGCCCCAGGCCGCTCGGCGTGAAGCCGTCGGGCAGGAAGATCGGCAGCAGCACCGAGGCCATGAACAGCACGCTGATCAGCGGCACGCCGCGCACCAGCTCGACGTAGAGCGTCGCCGCCGCCTTGAAGACCGGCAGGTCCGAGAAGCGCGCCAGGGCGACCGGCACGGCCAGGATCAGGCCGAAGAAGACGCCGAAGACGGTCAGCAGGACGGTCAGCGGCAGGCCGCCCCAGTAGGCCGACTCGACCGGCGCGAGGCCGAGCAGGCCGCCCCACATCAGCAGGCTGTAGACGGCCAGGCCGAGCCCCCAGGCCAGGGCCAGGCGCCGGCTCCAGCAGCGCGGGTTGAGCGAGACCACGACCAGCGCGACCAGCAGCGCCGTGGCCAGTGCCGCGCGCCACTGCTCGCCGTAGGGATAGAGCCCGAAGAAGATCAGCCGCGCCTTGTCGCCGATGAAGGCCCAGCAGGCGCCGCCGGCGGGCGGGCAGCCGCGCATGTCGTCGGCCCGCCAGACCGCCGAGAAGACCGCCCAGTCGAGCAGCGGCGGCAGCGCCGCGACGAGCAGCGCCAGGACGCCGAGGTTGACCAGCGCGACGGCCGGCGTCTCGACCAGCACGGCGAGCCGGGGCGGCAGGCGGTGGGCCAGGCGCGTGGTCATCGGGCGACCAGCCGCGCGCGGGCGTTCATCCAGTTGAGGAGCGCCGAGGTGATCAGGCTGAGGATCAGATAGACCAGCATGATGATCGAGATGCACTCGATCGCCTGGCCGGTCTGGGTCAGCGTGACGTTGGCGACGCGCACCAGCTCCGGGTAGCCGATCGCCACCGCGAGCGAGCTCTCCTTGGTCAGGTTCAGGCAGGAGTTGGTGATCGGCGGCAGGATGATGCGCAGCGCCTGCGGCAGCACGACCAGGCGCATCACCCGGGGGCGCGTCAGGCCGAGGGCGATCGCAGCCTCGGTCTGGCCGCGCGGCACCCCGAGGATGCCGGCCCGGATGATCTCGGCGTTGAAGGCGGCGGTGTAGATCGTCAGGCCGAGCAGCATGGCCAGCAGCTCGGGCGTCACGGTCAGGCCGCCGACGAAGTTGAAGCCCCTGAGCTGCGGCGCCTCGACGGCGAGCGGCGCGCCGGCCGCCAGGAAGGCCGCGAGCGGCGGCAGCAGCAGCGCCGCCAGGGTCCAGCGCAGCGGATGCGCGACCCGGCGGCCGAGCCGGGCGCGGCGACGGCACGCCAGCCACACGGCCGGCGCCAGCAGCGCGCCGGCCAGCGCCGCGGCGGCGACGGCGCCGTAGGCCGGGTCGTCGAGCGGCACCGGCAGGAAGACGCCGCGGTTGGTCAGGTAGACGCCCTCGACCGGCGACAGCGCGCGGCGGACCGGCGGCAGCGCCCGGGTCAGGACGGTGTGCCAGAAGATCAGCTGCAGCAGCAGCGGCACGTTGCGGGCGACCTCGACGTAGCTGCGGCAGACCCGCGCCAGCACGACGCTCGGCGAGAGCTGGCCGAGCGCGACCACCAGGCCGAGCAGCGTCGAGAGCAGGATGCCCAGGAAGGCGACCTTGAGCGTGTTCAGCACGCCGACCTCGAAGGCGCGCAGGTAGCTGTCGCCGGCCTTGTAGGGGATCAGGCTCTCGCCGAGCTCGAAGGGCGCCTTCTCCCACAGGAAGCCGTAGCCGGAATGCACCGACAGCCGGTCGAGGTTGCCCGCGGCGGTCTGCACGACCGCCCAGGCCAGCGCCGCAACGACCAGCAGGAAGAGAACCTGGGCGACGAGGCCCGGGCGCCGCCGACGGCGGCGCCCGGGAGGGCGCGCCGGCCGCGGTGCGTCCCCACGCGCACCGTGGCCCGCGCCGCCCTCGCCGCCGGCATCGATCACTGCCATCCGGGAGCGATCATCGCGCCGCCGTCGCGCCACAGGGCGTTCATGCCCCGCGGCACGCCGAGCTTGGAGTCCTTGCCGAGGTTGCGGTCGTACATCTCGCCGTAGTTGCCGACCGCCTCGACGACCTGGAGCATCCAGTCGTTCGGCACGCCCATGTCCTGGCCGATCGTGCCCTCGACGCCGAGGAAGCGCCGGACCACCGGGTCCTTCGACCCGGCCTTCATCTGCGCGGCGTTGGCCGAGGTGATGCCCAGCTCCTCGGCGGTCACCATGCCCCAGTGCATCCACTGCAGGACCTCGCGCAGCTTCGGGCTGCCCTCGAGGATCACCGGCGCCTCGAAGGACTTGGCGATCAGCGTCTTCAGGATGACGTGCGCCGCCGGATCGGCCGAGCGCGAGCGGCGGATCGCCAGGTAGGGCGGCTCCATGGTCACCGCGTCGCAGCGGTCGTCGAAGTACATCGAGAACATCTGGTCGCTGTTCTCGGCCGCCGCCGGCGTGAAGCTCATGCCGTGGGCGCGGAACCAGTCGGCGAGATAGCCCTCGGTCACCGTGCCGGCCAGCACGCAGATCGTGGCGCCGTCGAGGCCCTTGACGTCGGTCACGCCGGCCGACTTGTGGACCATGAAGCCCTGGCCGGTCAGGTGGTTCGGGCCGATGAAGTCGAGCCCGAGCTTGGTCTCGCGCGAGATCGTGTCGGTGACGCTGCGCGACAGGATGTCGATCTCGCCCGACTGCAGGGCCGGGAACATCTGTGCGCCGGTCAGCGCCGTGAACCTGACCTTGGAGGCGTCGCCCAGGATCGCCGCCGCCGCGGCCTTGCAGAAGTCGACGTCGAAGCCCGACCACTGCCCCTTGTCGTCCAGGAAGCCAACGCCCGGCAGGTAGTTCAGGGTGCCGCAGTGCAGCTCGCCGCGCGCCTTGATGGCGTCGAGCAGATCGCCCTTGCCGGTGCCCTCGGCCTGGGCCGAGCCGATGGTGCAAGCCAGAGCCGCAGCCGCAAAGCCGGCCGCTACCGCCTTTCTGATCATGTCAGAACCCCCTGTTCGTTGGTGCCTCGGGGCCGCTTGCCGGCGGCCCATCGTTATCTGTTATGTGCTATAACACATAACAGATAACGGCTCCAAGAGACTCTGCGCGGCGGGCTCAGGCCTCGGCGGCGACGTAGCCGGCGCAGACGATCATGTCGCCGACGGCCTTGGCGTAGGTGTGCTTGGTGCCGAGCTGGCCGCTGGTCGCGGAGCGCCAGAGGTAGCTGGTCCAGACGCCCCCGGGATGCGCGACGGAGGCAACGATGATGTCCCGGATGAAGGGCTTGCCGTCGGCGTCGCGGACGCCGGCGATGTTGCGGCCCTCCATGCGCCGGTCCGGATGCAGCAGCAGGGTGCCCAGGCGGTCGAGGACGAAGATGTAGAGGCCGGCGTCCGGGCGCGCCCAGGTGCCGTCCGCGCCGTGCTCCAGCGCCCGCGGGAAGCCGTAGGTCTCGAGCGCCCGCGCCGCCGCCTCGACCATCTCGACGACGGCCTGGCGATCGTCGGCGGCGCAGGCCAGCGGCAGCCGCGCCAGCAGCAGGCCCGCCAGGGCCAGCAGGGCCAGCAGGGCAGCCAGGGCGTCGCGGCGGCCGGCGCCGGTCGAGCTGCCGCCGGTTCGCGCCATGCCGCCGGCCCGCTCCGGCGCTAGTTGACCGGCCGCCCGCGCGGCAGGTAGCGGCCCTCGGCCATGCCGGCGAAGGCCTTGGGGATCTCGGGGTGGGAGACCGGCTTGCCGCTGTCGTCGGGCAGCAGGTTCTGCTCCGAGACGTAGGCGACGTAGGTCGTCTGCTCGTTCTCGGCGTAGAGGTGGTAGTAGGGCTGGTCCTTGGAGGGCCGCACCTCCTCGGGGATCGCCTGCCACCACTCCTCGGTGTTGGCGAACACCGGGTCGACGTCGAAGACGACACCGCGGAACGGGAAGAAGCGGTGCTTGACGATCTGGCCGATCTCGAACTTGGCGATGCGCACGGGCATGTCGGGCTGAGGCTTCCGGCTGGCTCGGAGGACAGCCCTAACATCGCCGCCGCCGCCGCGGAAATCAAATCCCGGATGGCCTTGTGGATTTGCGGCGCCGCCCCGCCCTACAGCTCCGCCGGCGGCGCGCGCCGCCGGGCGCGGCCGAGCAGGCCGAGCCGGGCCTCGCGGTGCGCGATGTAGAGGCCGCTGGCGATCAGCACGGCGGCGCCGGCCCAGAGCGTGTGCTTGGGCACCTCGCCCCAGATCAGCCAGCCCAGGGTCGAGCCCCAGAGGATCGAGGCGTAGTCGAAGGGCGCCAGCACCGCGGCGTCGGCGTAGCGGAAGGCGGCGGTGACGATCAGCTGGGCGACGCCGCCGAACAGCCCGAGGCCGATCAGCAGCAGCCAGCCCTGCAGGCTCGGCGTCACCCAGACGAAGGGCAGCGCCAGGGCGGTCGCGGCGACCGAGATCACCAGGTACCAGAAGACGATCGCGGTCGGCGTGTCGGTGCGGTTGAGCTTGCGCACCGAGATCAGCACCTGGGCGTAGAAGAAGGTCGCGACCAGGACCAGCAGCAGCTGGGGATCGAAGCCGGACTGGCCGGGGCGGACGATCAGCAGCGTGCCGAGGAAGCCGACGACGACCGCCGCCCAGCGCCGCGGCCCGACCGCCTCGCCGAGCAGCCAGGGCGACAGGGCCGTGACGAACAGCGGCGCCGAGAAGGAGACGGCGATGACGTCGGCCAGCGGCAGGCGGGCGTAGCACCAGAAGAAGGTGCCGAGCGAGACGAGGCCGGCGGCGGCGCGCCAGACGTGCTGCAGCGGCCGGTTCGGCTTCAGCACCGACAGGCTGCCGGCGCGCCAGACCATGGCCGCGACCGGCAGCAGGGCGAAGAGGTTGCGGAAGAACAGCACCTGCTCGGTCGGGATCGCCGGCCCCAGGCTCTTCACCGAGGCGTTCATGCCGGCGAAGAACAGGGTCGAGAGCAGCATCAGCGCGATGCCGCGCCCGGCCTGGCCCACGCCGTGTCCGGCGCCGTGCCCGAAGGCCGGCGCGCGGCCGCCGACGGGGCCACAGTCGGGGCCGCGGCCGGGGCCTGGGGCGCGGGTCTGGGCGCCCGCCGTCTCGGCGGCGCGGTCCGGGGAGGCGGAGGCGGCCATGCAGCCCCGAGCCTAGAGCCCCGGGGCGCCGAATCCAGCGCCGAAGCAGCAGCCCCCCTGCCCGCCTCCCGCATGGCCGGAGCGGCGGCGCCAAGCGGCTTGACAGCCCGCGACCCGCCGCCATATAGGGTCGGCCTCCTGGCGGCGGGGTAGCTCAGTTGGTTAGAGCAGCGGAATCATAATCCGCGTGTCGGGGGTTCGAATCCCTCCCCCGCTACCAAGGATTCTCCGGCAAAATCAGATCCTTCTCGGAACTCATCCGGGAATGGATTGGGTGCCGCGGTTCACTCGACGGCAAGTGTCGCGCGGCGCGAGATTTGAGACCGATCGGCGACCGCTTTGAGACCGGAAGGGGTTCCGGCCAAGGCCCTCGATGTTCAGGCCTGGTGGCCAGTTTGAACTTGGCTTGAACGCCCTCTTAAGGTCTCCTCCCGGCCTCGTTGCGCATCTTGTAGCGCGGCGCGAGATTTGGCACTAATCGGCAGCCGATTTGGCACCAGCGCCCTTGATCGTGACGGTTGAGTTGGCCTAGTTCGGCATGGCCATCACGAGCCCGGTGTCAATCGCCCAGTCGGAGCGGCGATCGTTCGGACGTGCCTCAGTGACGCGCGGGCGGCCGTCGCTGTCAATCCGGATGTTGAGCGTGCCGCCCGTATCGACCCGCTGAGGCCCGGCCAGCGGAAC
>NZ_FWZX01000035.1 GCF_900177295.1 Tistlia consotensis USBA 355 | reverse complement strand
CCGTCTCGTTCCACGCAGACACCTCCGTCCAAAGCGGAGGGGTCTTCGCACGATCAGGTCAGGCTGGCCAGGAGGGGGTTAAGTGAGCGCTTACACTTCGCAAACGAGAAGTGGCCGAGGACCACCTCCTCGACGACCTCGAAGCCAGGCGCGTCCTTCACGGCGCGTCGCACCGTGTTCCAGATGCCCTGGACGTCGATACCGCTCTGGTCCTTCGGCAGGTCCCGATCGAGGCCCTTTATGTCGATCTTGAAGTCCCGGCGCAGCATTTCGAGCAGCGTCGTGTTGAAGCGCGGCTCGTCGTCGTGCGCTATCATCTTGACCCCGCTGCGCACCGATTGGCGCTGCAGGGTCACCGGAAGCAGGATCAGCGGCGCCCGGAAGCGCCGGTCGTCCTTCTCGTCGCGCTTCCAGAGCAAGAAGCCGAGCGCGAGGTAAAGCGTGTTCGAGCCGCCTTCCTGCAGTGCCGTCTGGGCCTTCCGGTAGATCTCGACTGCACGCTTGCCGAGTTCATCCTTCGGTAGGTCCACCAGAACCTGGCCCTTATGGAGCGCGTCGCGGGCATACTCTTCCGTGATCACCTCGCCAGTGCGTTGGCGGTGAATCTCACTGTCCTGGGCTTGAGCGGAAGGCTGCGGCACAGGCTCGATAGAGATCCGCGCGCCCTCCGCGAGCTTATCTTCGAGCAGTCCAGGATCCGGGCAGATGATTGTGAGGCAAGCCTTGCTCGCGCGATGGGCCAGAAGCGGGTTGCGCGCCGAGAGATCGAGGAGCTTGCGCTGCCACCGCTCCAGCCGGCCTGCCGGAGTCTCCGGAATCTCCTCTTCGGCCTCCTGGTCGAAGTCGGGAAGCGGAGGCGCCTGCTCCAGCGGCACCTCGACGGCAGCAGGCTCGGGCTCGCCATCAGGAAGGCCGGCGGCACCGTCTTTCAGCCCGAGCGGCAAGATCCTGTGCGACCTTGCACGCCGGATGTCGACGGCGGCGCCGAAGGTGCTGTCCTTCTCGGGTACCAGGGTCTCCATGGCGGTTGCTACAGCCTTGGAGAAGGGCGGCGCGGGATGAGAAGTGATACAGGTCGTCTCAAACAGGACCAGCTCTTTGAGCTGGTGGCGCTTGCGTAGGGTCTCCGCCTCGTCGATGACGATCGACGTCAGTTCCTCCGGCTGGAGCCAGGCGCCGACGACGGCGTGCCCGTGCGGCAGTGCCACGATGGGGTTCAGTCCGGCCCGTTCCAACGCCGACGCGAACAGCATCGTCGTATCGAGGCATGTCGCGACTCGGTTCTCCAGGATCTGGTTCGGCAGGCGAATCTTCTGGCCGTCGCGCTCGAAGCTCGCCGGTGGCACCGCGTAGGTGATGCCGAGGTTGGCGACCGCCGTGTAGATCGCCGAGACGACCTCCCAGACGCGCTGGCGGCTGCCTGACTTGTAGCCGTCGAGGCCGTCCGGCTTGCCGGCCTTCCTTAGCGCCAGCGAGGCATCGTGCAGCACCCGGTCGACCGCCCGGTCGTTCGGCATCGAGAAGGCCGCGAGCAATTCGGGCATGTAGCCCGCGCCACCCCACTCGTTGCGCGCCAGCAACTCGACTGTGCGGCTCTCCTCCGTAAGCACCTCGCCGGCCCGCTCCACCCGAAGCGTAACCGTACCGCGCATCGCTTCGTCGAGGCCGAGCAGGAAACCGCCTTCGACCTCCAGGTCCCTCTGCTTGACGGGCACGATCCCGCCCGGTGCGATCCTGTCGAAGCGCCAGCTCCGTGCCTTCAAGAAGGCCGGGTCCGCGCTGATCGTGACCAGCAGATCTTCGAGGCGTTCCTCAGGATCGAGGTTCTCGATCCTGAGGTCGCGAAGCACCGGAAAGGCGCTCTGATGACAAGCGAAATTAAGCTTCGCGGCAATCTGCCAGTGCACCCTGATTTTGCAGGTCTCGGCTTCGGTCGTTATCTCCCCTTCCATCGTCGCTCCCCCTTCTCTCACCTGCGATGGTGAGAGAAGGGGGAGAGTAGTGCAAGGCCGAGTAGTGGATGTAGCGCTTCTTAGTACGTGGGCTCGCCACCCCGCCTCCGCTTGGCAGTTCAAATCGGCAGTCTACCGCCCCCTACCTCCCGTGCTTCTCCCGCCAATTCGCGAAATCGGCCTTCGTCTCCTCCTTCGTCGCCGGGTAGAGCCCGACGATCGAGCGGCCGTTCAAGACCTCCTCCGTCACGAAGTCCTCGAAGGCGGTCATCTCGACGGCCTCGGCGGCCAGCTCGTCGGCGAGGTGGGCGGGCAGGACGACGACGCCCTCGTCGTCGCCGACCAGGATGTCGCCGGGGAAGACGGCGACGCCGCCGCAGGCGATCGGCAGGTCCAGGTCGATCGCCTGGTGCAGGGTCAGGTTGGTCGGCGCCGAGGGGCGCTGGTGGTAGGCCGGGATCTGGAGGCGCCCGATCTCCGGCGAATCACGGAAGCCGCCGTCGGTGACCACACCGGCGACGCCGCGCACCATCAGCCGCGAGACCAGGATCGAGCCGGCCGAGGCGGCGCGGGCGTCGCCGCGGCTGTCGATCGCCAGGACCGCGCCGGCCGGGCAGCGCTCGACCGCGGCGCGCTGCGGGTGCCCGGGGTCCTGGAAGACGGTGATCGGGTTGAGGTCCTCGCGCGCCGGGATGGTGCGCAGGGTGAAGGCCGGGCCGACCATGTTGCGGCCCTTCGGCGCGACGGGACGGACGTCCTGCAGGAACTGGTTGCGCAGGCCGCGCTTGAAGAGGGCCGTGGTCAGGGTCGCGGTCGAGACGCCGAGGAGCTTGTCGCGGGTCTCGGGGTCAAGGGGCTGGGGCTTGAGCGGGTGGTCGGTCATGGGCGATCTCCTGGTTGGCCTTTTGGTTCGTCATCCCCGCGCAGGCGGGGATCCAGGACGGCCGGTTCGGAGCCTGTGGCTCTGGATCCCCGCCTCCGCGGGGATGACGGGCAAAGGTGCGGTCCGGACAGCCACGCCCCTCGACAGGCTCGGGACGAAGCGACTGTGGGAGTTTGCCGAAAAGTCCGCTTCATCCCGAGCCTGTCGAGGGATGTGACGGCGCCGGAGGCGGGGCAGCGTTCGATCATGGCGCCCGCCCCTCCCCCTCAGAAGATGTCCGGCTCGCCGGCGCTGGCGCCGAAGCCGCTCTTCAGGAAGTCGAAGTCGCAGCCCTGGTCGGCCTGCTCGATGTGCCGGGCGAAGAGCCAGTTCCAGCCGCGGCCGACGGTCTCGGCGGGCGGCGTCCAGGCGGCGCGGCGGCGCGCCAGCTCCTCCGGCTCGACCAGCATGTCGATGGTGCGCGCCGGCACGTCGACCCGGATGCGGTCGCCGGTCCTGAGCAGCGCCAGCGGGCCGCCGACGCAGGCCTCGGGCGCCACGTGCAGCACGCAGGCGCCGTAGCTGGTGCCGCTCATCCGTGCGTCGGAGATCCGCAGCATGTCGCGCACGCCTTCTTTCACCAGCTTCTTCGGGATCGGCAGCATGCCCCATTCCGGCATGCCCGGGCCGCCGCGCGGGCCGGCGTTGCGCAGCACCAGCACGTCGTCGGCGGTGACGTCCAGGCTCTCGTCCTCGACCGCTGCCTTCATCCCGGGATAGCTGTCGAAGACCAGGGCCCGGCCCTCGTGCTGCCTCAGGTGCGGCGCGCAGGCCGAGGGCTTGATGACGCAGCCGTCGGGCGCAAGGTTGCCGCGCAGCACGGCCAGCGAGCCCTCCTGGTAGATCGGGTTCTCCAGGCTGCGGATGACGTCCTCGTCGTAGACCTCGGCGCCCTCCAGCTCCTCGCCCAGGGTGCGGCCGCTGACGGTGACGGCCGAGAGGTCGAGGCGGTCGCCGAGCCGGGCCATCAGGGCGCGCAGGCCACCGGCGTAGTAGAAATCCTCCATCAGGTAGGTCGAGCCCGAGGGCCGGATGTTGGCGATGACCGGCGTCACCCGGCTGGCGGCGTCGAGGTCGTCCAGGCCGAGCGGCACCCCGGCGCGCCGGGCCATGGCGATCAGGTGGATCACGGCGTTGGTCGAGCAGCCGGTCGCCATGGCGACGGTCACGGCGTTGCGCACCGCGCGCGCGTCGAGCACGCGGTCCGGGGTCAGGTCCTCCCAGGCCATCTCGACGGCGCGCCGCCCGACCGCCGAGGCCATGCGGATGTGGTTGGCGTCGGCCGCCGGGATCGAGCTGGCGCCCGACAGCGTCAGGCCCAGCGCCTCGGCGATCGCGGTCATGGTGCTGGCCGTGCCCATGGTCATGCAGTGGCCGTAGGAGCGCGCGATGCCGCCCTCGACGCCCTGCCACTCGGCCGCCGAGAGGTTGCCGGCGCGGCGCTCGTCCCAGTACTTCCAGGCGTCCGAGCCGCTGCCCAGGGCCTGGCCGCGGTAGTTGCCGCGCAGCATCGGCCCGGCCGGCAGGAAGATCATCGGCAGGCCGGCCGAGAGCGCGCCCATGACCAGGCCGGGCGTGGTCTTGTCGCAGCCGCCCATCAGCACGGCGGCGTCGACCGGGTGCGAGCGCAGCAGCTCCTCGGTCTCCATCGCCAGCATGTTGCGGTAGAGCATGGTCGTCGGCTTGACGAAGGACTCGCTGAGCGACAGCGCCGGCAACTCCATCGGAAAGCCGCCGGCCTGGAAGACGCCGCGCTTGACGTCCTCGACGCGGCTCTTGAAGTGGGCGTGGCAGGGCTGGGCGTCGGACCAGGTGTTGACGATCGCGACGACCGGCTTGCCGGCCCAGTCCTCCGGCGCGTAGCCCATCTGCATGGCGCGCGAACGGTGGCCGAAGGAGCGCAGGTCGTCGGGCGCGAACCAGCGCGCGCTGCGCAGCTTCCCCGGCGCCTTCCGCGCCAGGCTGTTTCGCTTGGTCTCGGCCGTCATCTCGTGCTCTTTTCGGGAATGCCACTGGGTGGTGGACAGACAAGGTAATCGATTAATATATTAGTCCTTCGCAGGCAAGCCTCGTCTCCCCGACGGGGCCCGCAACGGACCGGACCAGGATGAGCGGCAGCTCCGTCGAGACGACACAGGACGCGGCCCCGGACACGGCTCAGGACACGGCCCAGGATTCGGGCGAGGCCAGGCCGAAGCGCTGGGCCTTCCAGCGCCGCCTGCCGCTCGCCGAGCAGATCTACGCCGACCTGCGCGCGCGCATCGTCTCGCTCGAGCTGCCGCCGAACCAGAGCCTGGCGCGCGGCGAGCTGTCCGAGCACTACGGCATCAGCCAGACGCCGCTGCGCGACGCCCTGCTGAAGCTGGAGCGCGAGGGGCTGGTCGAGATCTATCCCCAGTCGCGCACCCTGGTGACGCGCATCGACACCCAGCTGGTCCGCGAGACCCAGTTCCTGCGCGCCGCGGTCGAGATCGAGATCGCCGGCCTGCTCGCCGCCGAGCCGGACAAGTCGGGCCTGGCGCCGGCCGGCGAGATGCTGGAGCGCCAGGTCGCGGCCAGCCGCAAGGGCGACTTCCAGGAGTTCATCCGGCTCGACAAGGAGTTCCACCGCCAGCTCTTCGTCGCCGCCGGCAAGCCCGGCCTGCACCAGCTGATCGACGAGCGCAGCGGCCAGCTCGACCGGGTCCGCCGCTTCCACCTGCACCTGCCCAACGAGGGCAAGATGCAGCAGGTCCTGACCGACCACGGCGAGCTGCTGAACGCCCTGCTCGCCTCCGACGTCGAGGCCGCGCGCACGGTCATGCGCCGGCATCTCTCGGGCACGCTGCGGCGGCTCGACGACCTCAAGGCCGAGTATCCCGACTACTTCTCCTGACGGCATCGGAACAGGCTCTCCAGGCGGCCGGAGCGCGGCACCCCGGCGATCAGCAGGAAGCCGGAATCGCGGTCCTGGGTGCCGGCCGGCGGAACGCGCCGCGAGGTCAGAAAGAGGGTGGCGAGGTCGCGGCCGCCGAAGGCCGGCTTGGTCGGATGGCTGACCGGCACGGCGATCCGCTCGCGCAGCCGGCCGTCCGGGGCGAAGCAGAGCAGCCGGCCGACGTCGGTCGCGGCGATCCAGTAGTTGCCCTCGGCATCGAGGGCCGCGCCGTCCGGCCGGCCGTCGGCCTCGCCGAAGCGGGCGAAGACGCGGCGCTCGCCGACGGCGCCCGACGCGAGATCGCAGTCGCAGGCCCAGACCGTGCGGACGCTGGCGTGGGAGTCGGAGAAGTAGAGCCGGCCGCGCACGCCGTCGACCGCCAGGCCGTTGGGCGTCAGCAGCCCCTCGACGACGCGGACCGGCACCAGGTCCTTGCCGATCCGGTAGATGCCGCCGAGCGGCGCACGGTTGTCGCGGTCCATGGCGCCGACCCAGAAGCGGCCGGCGGCGTCGACCGCGCCGTCGTTGAAGCGGATCGGCGCCGTCGTGTCGAGGCGGCCGCGCTCGCGGAAGCGGCCGCTGCGCCGGTCGAAGCGATAGAGCCCGGTGCCGACGCCGGCGAGCAGGTCGCCGTCGGCGAGCAGCGCCAGGCAGCCGATCGGCCCCGGCGCCGGCCAGGCGTCGGTCCGCCCGCCGTCGCCGTCGCTGGCCAGCAGCTGCGCGCCCTCGATGTCGATCCACCAGACCCGCTCCTCGGCCGCCGACCAGAGCGGCGCCTCGCCGAGCCGGGCCGGCAGGTCGGAGAAGCGCCGGAAGCCCCACCAGACCGCCATCGCCGGCTACATCAGGAGGTTCGGCAGGAACAGCACGATCTGCGGCACCAGGGCGAGCAGCGCCAGCAGGGCCAGCATCGCGACGACGAAGGGCCAGGACCAGCGCACGAACTCGGAGAAGCTGCAGTTCAGGATGCCGCAGACCGTGTACATGATGACGCCGACCGGCGGCGTGTTGCCGCCCAGGGTCACCAGGATGATCATGACCACGCCGACGTGCACGGGATCGAAGCCCAGGTGGGTCAGCGCCGGCAGCACCAGCGGCGTGATCAGCAGCACGTTGACCGTCGCCTCCATGACCATGCCGGCGACGAACAGCACGACCAGCACCATCAGCAGGGTCAGCCAGCGGTTGTCGGCGAACTCGGCGAGGAAGGCGGTGATCGCCGCCGGCGCCTGCTCGATGGTGATGGCGTGGCCCAGCACCGCGGCCATGACGATGATCAGCATGACCATGCCGATGTCGATCACCGAATGCTCCATGGCCTGCAGGAAGTTGCGCCAGGTCAGCTCGCGGTGGACGAAGACGCCGACCACCAGGGCGTAGACCACGACCACGGCGCCGGCCTCGGTCGCGGTGAAGAAGCCGTAGCGGAAGCCGACCAGCAGGAACACCGGGAAGACCAGGGCCCAGAAGCACTCGCGGAAGCTCCTGGCGACCTCGCGGGCGCGCGGCCGGCCCGGCAGGTCCGGCTTGTAGCCGCGCCGCTTGGCGACCAGCCAGGTCGTGCCGATCAGCACGACGGTCATCAGGAGGCCCGGGATCACGCCGCCGAGCAGCAGGCGGCCGATCGAGACCTCGCCGATGAAGCCGAATAGGATCAGGCCGATCGACGGCGGGATGGTCGCGGTGATCACCGAGCTGAAGGCGATGACGCAGGCGGTGAAGCCCTTGGCGTAGCCGCGCTCGACCATGGCGTCGCCGAGCAGGCGCGCCTCCATCGCGGCGTCGGCGACCGCCGAGCCGGAGATGCCGCCCATCAGCGCCGAGAGCGCGATCGCGACCTGGGCGAGGCCTCCGGTCATCCAGCCGGTCAGCAGGCGCGCGAAGGCGAGCAGCCGATGGGTGATGCCGGTCGTGTTCATCAGATTGCCGGCCAGGATGAAGAAGGGCACGGCGAGCAGCGGGAAGGACTGGGTCGCGCCGTACATCCGCTGCACGGCCACGGTCATCGGCAGGTATTGGCCGAGCAGGAAGGCCGGGATCGTCGCCAGCGCCAGGGCGAAGGCGACCGGCACGTTGATGAACAGGAAGACGAAGAACAGCAGCGCGACGACGGTCAGCATCACAGCACGTCCCGCGTCTCGACGGCCCCGGTCCCCGGCGGCACGACCGGCCTGCCGGACAGGCGCCGCAGCAGCTGCTCGGCGAGGGTGACCAGCATCAGGGCGAAGCCGACCGGCAGCGCCGCCGCGGCAAGGCCCGAGGACACGCCGGTCATCGGCAGCGGCCGCAGGCTGGAGATCTCGACGAAGAACCAGCCGTAGACGACCAGGGCCGCGAGCAGCGCGCCGACCAGCAGCAGGATCAGGACGTCGAGCACCAGCCGGGCGCGCGCCGGCAGCAGGGCGGCGAAGAGGTCGACCGAGAAGTGGCCGGCACGCTGCAGCGTCAGGTCGCCGGCGAGCAGCGACAGCCAGACGAACAGCGCCTGGGCGACCTCGTCGGACCAGATCACCGGATGGCCGGAATAGCGGCCGATCGTGCCGGCGAAGACGACCACGACGATCACCGCAAGGACGATGATCGCCACGGTCTTCTCGACCCGGCGCAGCAGCTTCAGGAAGCGGGACACCATCGGACAGGGCAACTCCCTGGCTCTGCGCCGGCGCGACGCGCGGACGGGCATGAAATGGGTGCGCGAGCGCCGCCCCGCCGGCTGGGGCCGGGCGGCAGGGCGGCGCCGGGACGGCTCAGTTGCCGAGGGTCTTGCGGACCTGGGCGATCAGGTCGGTCAGGCCGAGCTCGCCGTAGACCGGCTCGACCGCCTTGCGGAAGGGGGTCTTGTCGATCTCGGTGACCTTGACGCCGGTGGCGCGGATCTTGGCGAAGATCGCCGCGGCGCCCTCGACGTTGTGCTTGAGCGCCGAGGCGCCCCAGCGGTTGGCCTCCTCGACGACGATCTCGCGCTCGTCCTCGGGCAGCGACTTCAGCCACTCGGCGCTGACCAGCAGGCCGCTCATCAGGTAGATGTGGTCGGTCAGGGTGATGTCCTTGACGACCTCGTAGAGCTTGGCGCCCCAGATCGCCGATGGCTGCGCCTCGGCGCCCTCGATCACGCCGGTCTGGATCGAGGGATAGACCTCGGCCCAGGCGAGCGGCGTCGCGGTCGCGCCCATCGCGCCGATCGTCTTGATCCACAGCGGCTCGCCGATCGTGCGGATGCGCACGCCCTTCAGGTCGGCCGGCGTGGCGACCGGCTTCTGGGTCAAGAGCTCGCGCGCGCCCTGGTACCAGTTGAAGGACAGCAGGGTGAGCCCGCTCTTCTGCTCGAGCTTCCGGTTCCACTCGGCGAAGGTCGGCGTCTCGGAGAAGCGGACGATCTGGTCGACGTCGTCGAAGACGTAGGGTGCCACCAGCACGTTGAACTCGGGCACGTAGACCGCGACACGCGAGGCCTCGACGAAGGTGCCGACGTTCGAGCCGGCGGCCGCCTGGTCGATCATGTCCTGGGTGTCGCCGATCTGCGAGCTCGGATAGATCTGGATCTCGACGTCGCCCTTGGTGCGCGCCTCGACCGCCTTCTTCATGCCCTCGGCGGCGGCGACCAGCGGGTCGCCGGGCGCCAGCACCGTGCCGAGGCGCAGGGTATGGGACGCGGCCTCGGCCCGCGGGGCCGGGACGGAACCCGTCGCGGCGGCGACGGCAACGAGCGCGAGCAGCGCGCGCGGTACGAACCTGGGGGTCTTCATCGCTTCGTCCTCCCGAATGCCGGGGCTTTGCCGCCCCTCGCCGATCTCTCCCGGACCGTGCGGCAATTATGCACTAATATATTAGAACATCAAGACGGTTTGGCCGCGACGAGCCACGCTGCCCCGCCCTCCGGTCCGTCATCCCCGCGCAGGCAGGAATCCATAGGGCCCCCGCGGCGCGCCCCGAAAGGTGTGGTCGCTCACCGGCGTTTCACCATGGATCCCCGCCTGCGCGGGGAAGACAATTCAAGGGGACTGGCCGCCCGCGACGCAGCGGAGCGGGGGTCTACTGCGCCGTCTGCCGCTTGATCCGCCGCCACTTGGCGACGTTGCGGTTGTGCTCGGCGAGGCTGGCGGCGAAGGCGTGGCCGCCGCTGCCGTCGGCGACGAAGTAGAGGTACCTGCTGGTCGCCGGATTGAGCACCGCGGCCAGCGAGGCGCGGCCCGGATTGGCGATCGGGCCAGGCGGCAGGCCCTTGTTGCGGTAGGTGTTGTAGGGGCTGTCGACCTGCCAGTCGGCCCGGGTCAGGGCGCGGCCGAGCGGTCCCTTGCCGTCGGTCAGGGCGTAGACCACCGTCGGGTCCGACTGCAGCGGCATGCCCTTCTCGAGCCGGTTGATGAAGACGCTGGCGACCAGCGGCCGCTCGCCGGCCACCCCGGTCTCCTTCTCGACGATCGAGGCCAGCACCACCGCCTCTTCCGGAGTCTTGAACGGCAGCCCTTCCGCACGCTGCGGCCAGAGCGCCTCGAGCTCCTTGTCGAAGCCGGCCCGCATGCGCTCGATCAGGCTCTCGCGGCTGTCGCCCCAGTGGTAGTGGTAGGTCTCGGGCAGCAGGCTGCCCTCGGGCGGCACCGTCTCGATCTCGCCGGTCAGGCCCTCGGCCTGGGAGAGCAGCGCGACGATCTCCTCGGAGGTCAGGCCTTCGGGGATCGTCAGGCGGTGCACCACCGTCTTGCCGGACTCGAGCAGGTCCAGGGTGCCCTTGAGCGAGATGCCGGCCGGAAAGGCGTACTCGCCGGCCTGCAGGTGGCGGGCCTGGTCGGTCGCCTTCGCGGCGATGCGGAAGTAGTCGGCGTTCGCGATCACGCCCGCCGCCTCGAGCTCGCGTGCGATCGACTCGAGACCGCTGCCCGGGCGGATCACCACCCGGGTCTCCTGGGCCAGCGGACCCGGCCGGCCGTACTGCTGCAGGGCCCAGCGGTAGCCGCCGTAGAGGCCGACCCCCGCCAGTGCCAGCAGCACCAGCAGGATGGTCAGGGCGCGACGCACGGTCCGGGCGGCCGCGCCGCTACTCGACCGCGGCCAGCACCAGACTGGCGTTGGTACCGCCGAAGCCGAAGGAGTTGGACAGCGCCCGGCGCACGCTGCGCTGCTGGGCCTGGTGCGGCACCAGGTCGACGCCGTCGGCGCCGGCACAGGGGTCTTCCAGGTTCAGCGTCGGCGGCACCACCGAGTCGCGGATCGCCAGGGTGCAGAAGATCGCCTCGACCGCCCCCGCGGCGCCGAGCAGGTGACCGATCGCCGACTTGGTCGAGGACATCGCGAGACCCGAGACGTCGTCGCCGAACAGGCGGCGCACGGCGCTCAGCTCGATCTCGTCGCCGACCGGCGTCGAGGTGCCGTGGGCGTTGATATAGTCGATGTCCGAGGGCGCGAGGCCGGCCCGCTTCAGGGCGGCGCCCATGGCGCGGAAGCCGCCGTTGCCGTCTTCAGGCGGCGCCGTGATGTGGTGCGCGTCGCCCGACAGCCCGTAGCCGACGATCTCGGCATAGATCGTGGCACCGCGCTTCCTGGCGTGCTCGTACTCCTCGAGCACGACGGCGCCGGCGCCCTCGCCCATGACGAAGCCGTCACGGCCGCGGTCCCAAGGCCGCGAGGCCTTCTGGGGCGTGTCGTTGTAGGAGGTCGAGAGCGCGCGCGAGGCGCTGAAGCCGGCGATGCCGATGCGGCCGACCGCCGCCTCGGCGCCGCCGGCGACCATCACGTCGGCGTCGTCCCACTGGATCAGCCGGGCCGCGTCGCCGATCGCGTGGGCGCCGGTCGAGCAGGCCGTGACCACGGCGTGGTTCGGGCCGCGGAAGCCGTACTTGATCGAGACCTGGCCGGACAGCAGGTTGATCAGCGCCGCCGGGATGAAGAACGGCGAGAGGCGCCGCGGTCCGCGCTCGTGGACCGTGACCGCACCCTCGCAGATCGTCTCCAGGCCGCCGATGCCGGAGCCCATGAGCACGCCGGTGCGATCCAGCGACTCCTCGTCCGTCGGCGTCCAGCCGGCATTCTCGATCGCCTGCTGCGCCGCGGCCATGCCGTAGACGATGAAGCGGTCGACCTTGCGCTGGTCCTTGGTCGAGACCCAGTCGTTGGCGTTGAACCCGCCGTCGGCGGTCTCGCCCTGGGGCGGCTGGCCGGCGATCTTCGACGGCAGATCCGACACGTCGAAGTTCTGGATCGCGCGGATGCCCGACTCGCCGGCCAACAGGCGCTGCCAGGTCTGCTCGACTCCGGTAGCGAGAGGCGTGACGAGGCCGAGGCCGGTTACGACAACACGTCTCATATGATCACTGCGTCCGAGGCCGGGCGACTGCCCGGATTCCTCAGGAGGCGTCCTGAATGAAATCGATCGCGTCCTTCACGGTCGTGATCTTCTCGGCCACGTCGTCCGGGATCTCGCAGCCGAACTCCTCCTCGAAGGCCATCACCAGCTCGACGGTGTCCAGGCTGTCCGCGCCGAGGTCGTCGATGAACTTCGCATCGTCGGTCACCTTGGCCTCGTCGACGCCGAGGTGCTCCACCACGATCTTCTTAACGCGCTCCGCCACATCGCTCATGGTCGTTCGATCCTTCGCACTTGTTCTTGAAAGGCAAACCGGTTCTTCGCTGCGAACGGCCTGGAGCGTCGAGACGCCACGAGCCGAGGGGCGGCGCAGGCCGGGCCGTCGAAAGGCGCCGCCTCATATCATAGGACTGTCACCTTGCCAACGTCACCTGCCCCCGCTTCCCGGGTTTTCCGCCGCCCGGCGGGAAAACCGCCTATACCATGGCCATTCCGCCGTTTACGTGCAAGGTCTGCCCGGTGACGTAGGCGGCCTCCTCGGCCGCGAGGTAGACGCAGGCCGCCGCGACGTCCGCGGGCGTGCCGAGCCGGCCGGCCGGCACCGCGGCCAGCAGCTTCTCGTGCTGCTTCTCGTCGAGCTTGTCGGTCATCGCCGTCTCGATGAAGCCGGGCGCCACGCAGTTGACCGTGATGCCGCGCGAGGCGACCTCGGCGGCGAGCGACTTCGACATGCCGATCATGCCGGCCTTGGAGGCAGCGTAGTTGGCCTGGCCCGGATTGCCGGTGACGCCGACGATCGAGGTGATGCCGATGATCCGGCCCCAGCGCCGCTTCATCATGCCCTTGAGCGCGGCGCGCGACAGGCGGAAGGCGGCGGTCAGGTTGACCTCCAGCACCTTGGCCCAGTCCTCGTCCTTCATGCGCAGGGCCAGGGTGTCGCGGGTCAGGCCGGCGTTGTTGACCAGGATGTCGAGGCTGCCGAGCGCCGCCTCGACCTGGCCGGGCAGCGCCGCCGTCGCCTCGGCATCCTCGAGGCTGCAGGGCAGCACCGCGGTGCGCCCGCCGAGCTCGGCCGCGACCGCCTCCAGGGCCTCGCGCCGCGTGCCCGACAGCGCGACGGCGGCGCCCTGGGCGTGCAGCGCCCGGGCGATCGCGCCGCCGATGCCGCCGGAGGCGCCGGTGACCAGGGCCGTCTTGCCCGTCAGATCGAACATGCTCGTTGCTCCCCTTCGGCAGGCCCCGTCCGCGGGGCCTTCGGTTTCACTGGGTCGAGGGCCTCACTGGCCCTTCAGGAAGGCCTCGACCTCGGCCGGCGTGCCGATCGCCTCGGCGGCCAGCTCGCGGTCGATGCGCTTGGCCAGGCCGGTCAGCACCTTGCCGGCGCCGGCCTCGACCAGGCGCTCGACGCCGAGCGCGCGCAGCGCCGCGACGCTCTCGCGCCAGCGCACCAGCCCGGTGACCTGCTCGACCAGCAGCCGCCGGATCGTCGTCGGGTCGCTCTGCGGCGAGGCCGTGACGTTGCTGATCAGCGGCACGACCGGCGACGCCAGGGTGACCTCGGCCAGCGCCTCGGCCATCTCGTCGGCGGCCGGCTGCATCAGCGCGCAGTGGAAGGGCGCGGAGACCGGCAGGATGATCGCGCGCCGCGCGCCCTTCTCGGCGGCCAGCGCGACGGCCCGCTCGACCGCGGCCTTGTGGCCGGAGACGACGACCTGCCCCGGTGCGTTGTCGTTGGCCGGCTGGCAGACCTGCGTCTCGCCGGACTCGGGATCGACGCGGGCCGCCTCGGCGACCTCGCGCGCGCCCTCCAGCTCGAGGCCGAGCAGCGCCGCCATGGCGCCCTCGCCGACCGGCACGGCGCGCTGCATGGCGCGGCCGCGGCGCTTGAGCAGGCGCGCGGCGTCGGCGAGATCCAGGCAGCGCGCGGCGCAGAGCGCGGAGTACTCGCCCAGGGAGTGGCCGGCGACGAAGGCGGCGCGCTCCGACAGCTCGAACCCGCCCTCGCGCTCCAGCACGCGCACGACGGCGAGGCTGACCGCCATCAGCGCCGGCTGGGCGTTCTCGGTCAGGGTGAGCTCGCTCTCCGGGCCCTCGAACATCAGCTTCGAGAGCTTCTGCGACAGTGCGTCGTCGACCTCCTCGAAGACCAGGCGCGCGGCCGGAAAGGCCTCGGCCAGCGCCTGGCCCATGCCGACGGCCTGGCTGCCCTGGCCCGGAAACACGAAGGCCCGCATCTCGCTCGCTCCTCCCCCTGGAATCGACGGCCCCGGAATCGACGACTGCGGGGCCGATGGCTTCTTGCCGCCGGAGCCCGCGCTCCCTATCGCTTCGGGGCGGCCCGGCAGGCGCCCAGGGATAGCAGTGACAGGCTAGGTGTCAAGGAAGCGCGGCTAAGGCGGATCGGGCGAGCAGCAAGTATGGCAGGTACATGCGACGCTGAGCAGATCGAGCTATTGAGACGATCCCGCGTCGTTGCCTGCGCCCCTACACACTCATAGATCGTATTGCGGCGCCGAAAAAATACTCTTGAGTTAACATTCTCGAAAGCCCAGTGTGCCAATATGGTGGAGCAGTTCCGCTTTGACATAACCATTCCGTGTAGCTAGGACGGCTCTTGGGGGGACCAAAGAGCCCGACATGGATGAAGCTGGACTGCTGGAACGGCTGGGTGATGCGCTCGTTCATGCTGTGGAGCGAGCGGCCGACCAAGAACCGTTGGGCACCGTCGGAATCTTGTGCCTGACGACAATCGTCTTAGTTCTAGGTCTGAGCTGGCTGAAACAGGTCCACGAACGCAAATCTTTGGAACTGGAGACACGGAAGCTCGTGGAAACCATCGCGGCGGCGCAAGGGCTGCCATTCACAGGACGCACGCCGCGCGAGTCTAAACAGATAGGCAGTGCATCGCCATCTGTGGGGAGCGAAGGGTCGAGATAGGAGCGAAGCCATGCTTCTGGGATTCTCTATAGCGACCTTGCTGGCTCTTGCCTTCATCTTCGCGATCCTTCTGTTGCGAGAGAGGGCGAAAGTGAGGCGGTGGAGGGAGTCGCAGCGCTACTGGAAGGAATTTGCGCAACGGGCTGTGGAAATTCGGGAGGATCCTGACGCGCCTGAGAAGGCCAGAGAGATCGCCAACATCCTCCTCGCGGTCGCCGCGTCGCCCGAGTTCGTCAGAGAGTGTGGCAGAGGTATCGGTCGGGCGCGTTTTGGTCGGTCTGCAGCAGACCCTCGTATGTTCAAGAGGTCGCTTGAAAGGGACCTTGGCACGCGATACGCCACGAAGATGCAGGACATGATAAGGCCTCTTGCCCGCGCCCTAATCACGGTTAGCGTAGACAACGTGTCCGTACGGATCGTGATGGCTCGGGACCAGAGAAAGCGTGACGATAAGGCGCTTCGCAATGATGTTGGACGACGCCTGATCGTTAGAGCTTCTCAGCAGGGTCCGAACTGGTTCAATGACGCACATGCCGCTTAGGTAGCCGGGTAGGCCCCCTCCCCCGCGACTCCACTTGCATCGCCAACGCCCCTGTGTATAGTCCCGCGCCTTGGCTGCCGGGGTACGCTCGGCGGCCTCTCCTTGCCGTGCCCCGCAGGAAGAGACAATCCGACGGGTACGGCTGAGGGCCGACCGGCCTCGAGGTCCCGCCGACGCGGGACCGGGCTCCGGCCCGCGAACCCGAAGGGAGCTTAAGGGCCGATGGCCTTCTACGAGAGCATTTGGATTGCCCGCCAGGACATCTCGACCCAGCAGGTCGAGGAGCTGGCCGGTCAGCTGTCCCAGATCCTGACGGACCAGGGCGGCCAGGTCGCCAGCCAGGAATACTGGGGCCTCAAGAACCTCGCCTACCGGATCAAGAAGAACCGGAAGGGCCACTACGTGCTGTTCAACCTGGATGCGCCGGCCGAGGCGGTCCAGGAGTACGAGCGCGTCATGCGCCTCAACGAGGACGTCGTGCGCTACCTGACGGTGCGCGTGCCCGAGCTGGCCAGCGAGCCCTCGGCGATGCTGCGCGATCGCGGCGAGCGCGACCGCGGCGGCCGCGGCGGCCGGGGCGGCGGACGCTACGGCGACCGCGACCGCGGCGACCGTCCGGACCGCGGCGACCGGGGCGACCGGGGCGGTGATCGTGGTGGAGACCGGGGCGAGCGTGGCCCGCGTCGGGAAGGAGGCGAATAATGAGCGTCGAGATCGTCAGCCGCGGCGGCACGCCGCGCCGGCCGTTCTTCCGTCGTCGGAAGTCCTGCCCCTTCTCCGGCCCGAACGCGCCGAAGATCGACTTCAAGGACATCCGCCTGCTGCAGCGCTTCGTCTCGGAGCGCGGCAAGATCGTGCCGAGCCGCATCACCGCGGTGTCGGCGAAGAAGCAGCGTGAGCTGGCCCGCGCCATCAAGCGCGCCCGCTTCCTCGCCCTGCTGCCCTACACGATGAACTGAGCGGAGAGGACCAGACCATGGCAGTCGAAGTCATCCTGCTCGAGCGCATCGAGAACCTGGGCCAGATGGGCGACGTCGTGAAGGTCCGCCCGGGCTTCGCGCGCAACTACCTGCTGCCCAAGCAGAAGGCGCTGCGCGCGAACAAGGCGAACCGCGAGCTGTTCGAGACCCAGCGCGCCCAGCTCGAGGCCGAGAACCTGGAGCGCCGCCAGGAGGCCGAGCAGGTCTCCGGCAAGATCGAGGGCCTGCAGGTCACGGTGATCCGCCAGGCCGGCGACAACGGCCAGCTCTACGGCTCGGTCAACGCCCGCGACGTCGCCGAGGCGGTGACCGGGGGCGGCGCCACGATCGGGCGCGGCCAGGTCGTGCTGGAGAAGCCGATCAAGACGCTCGGCCTGCACCCGGTGCGCATCCGGCTGCATCCCGAGGTCTCGGTGTCGGTGACGGTCAACGTCGCCCGTTCCGAGGCGGAAGCGGAGCTGCAGGCCAAGGCCGGCCGCTTCGTCTCCTCCGACGAGCAGCAGGCCGCCGAGGAGGCCGCCGAGGCCGAGCTGGAGGCTGCGGCCCTGGCCGCGGAGGAGGCCGAAGCGGCTGCCGAGGCCGAGGCCGCGACCGAGGCGGAAGACGAGACGGCCTGACGGCCGGCGCGCCTCCGCCGACACGGCAAGACGAACGAGACGGCGGCCCGGTCACCCGGGCCGCCGTTTCCTTTTGCGGAAAGCTCAGCTCGCCTTCGCCGCGAGGTCGAAGCCGTTGTCGATGCCGGCGACCGGGGTCAGCGTGCCGGCCTGCAGGCTGGCCTGGGTCAGCGCCGAGAGCGGGAGCGGCTGCCAGTCGCCCCTGGCGCGGATCTCCAGGCCCTGGAAGCGGCAGGGCGCGGCGGCCGTGCCGAGCAGCGGCACCTCCAGATAGGGCACCAGCCCGCCGAAGCCGACGGTCAGGCCCGCGACACCGGTCCAGGCGCTGTTCTGCTGGTAGGCGATCTCGCTGCCGTCGAAGCGCAGCACCCAGGTGCCCGATCCGGGCGTCAGCACGGCCTCGTAGAGATGGTTGCCGGCGCCCGGCGGCCGCAGCCACTGCTCGCTGTGCGAGAAGGCGCCGCCGAAGGCCGAGCGCAGGCGCAGCCAGAGGAAGCTGCCGGCCAGCGCGCCGGCGCGCTGTGCATAGCCGAACCCCAGGCTGAGCGGCGAGTCGCCGCCGCCGTTGACGATCAGGGCGGCGGCCGAGAAGGGCTGTCCGCCCTCCGGCAGCGTCACGGAACGAGTCGTGTTCACAGCACGAACACCGACCAGCCCGGCGGTCGCGCCGGCCTGGCTGTAGCCGCAGAAATAGACCACCTCACCGGCCTCCGGGCACAGTACGGCTTAACGCCTAGGACGCGGGACAGGGCGAATTGTGATGGGAAAATTCACTCCCTGTTTTCGATTCCTTCCCGCCCCCTGCGCCCGGGGCGACGCAGGAGAACGGCGGCCGCCGGCCCGGCTAGCTCTTCTTGGTGCCGCCGGAGGCCGCCGCGCTGATGGTGAAGCTGTCGGCGAAGCTGCCGACCGTGCCCAGGGTCCCGACCGCCGTCTCGCTGGTCCAGACGACCGAGCCGACGCCGCTGCCGTCGCCGCCCGCGAAGTTCAGGTCCTGCAGCTGGCCGCCGACCTCGAGCTGCGCGGCCTCGACCTCGACGGCATTGGCGCTGGTGCCGAGCACCGGCACCTCGCTGACCGAGACCTCGGCCAGGAAGGCCGGCACCAGCTGGCGCGTCGAGGGCTTGCCGGCCGGATCCTTCCAGGCGTCGGCCTGCAGCGTGCCGACGCGCATGGCGTCGACCTGCAGGCTCCAGGCGCCGGCCTCGGGGTCGTAGGCCGCGGCGTAGGAATGGAACTCCTTGTCGCTGCCGGGCTGCCCCAGCATGCGCAGGCTGCGCTGGTTGCCGACCAGCATCTCGGCGAACAGGAAGGCGGTCGGATCCATCTGGGCGTTGAGGCGGAACAGGCCATAGCCGAGGCGCACGCGGAGCAGCTGGCTGGCCGCGGTGTCCTGGACCTGCAGGGCGACGATCGAGGAGAGGTTGCCGCCGGTCGGGAAGGCTCCGGCCGCGTCGCTCGTCTGGGTCTGCAGATAGGCCTGGATGCCGCCCAGGCCGTCGACGGCGTTGCTCGCGAGGTATCCGCAGATGTAGCCCATGGTCGCCGCCTGCCCGCTTGCGAAGACTGCAAGGGGGACGGCCGGGCCCGCGCTCCTGTGAAGTCGGGACGCGGGGGAAGTCGGGACGCGGGGGGAAGTCGGGGTGGCGGAAGGTCCGGGCGGCGGGACCGCCGCCCGGCGGGCTGCCTCAGGCGGTCGCCGCCATGCGCGGCTGGGCCGCGGCCGACAGGCCGTAGATGCCGCGCTCGCCGGGGAAGACCTGGAACTTGTCGCTGATCCCGAGCACCGTCTCGGCGCCGCCCAGGTAGAGGAAGCCGTCCGGCGCCATCTGGCGCGAGACCCGCTCCAGCACCTTGGTCTTGGTCGGCTGGTCGAAGTAGATCAGCACGTTGCGCAGGAAGACCACGTCGAACTGGCCGAGCGGCGCCGGATCGTCGAGCAGGTTGAAGGTCCGGAAGGTGACCATCCGCTTGATGTCCGGGGCGATCCGCCAGCGGTCGCCTTCCTGGGCGAAGTGCTTGACCAGCAGCTGCACCGGCAGGCCGCGCTGCACCTCGAACTGCGAGTAGACGCCTTCCTTGGCCTTGTCGAGGATCTCGGTCGAGAGGTCGGTGGCGATCATCTCGACGCGCCAGCCGGCCAGCTTCGCCTCGAACTCCTTGAGGATCATCGACAGCGAATAGGCTTCCTGGCCCGACGAGCAGGCCGCCGACCAGATCCGGAAGCTGCGCTTGGCGGCGCGCTTCTCGAGCAGGTGCGGCAGCACCAGCCGCTTGAACTGGTCGAAGGGCTTGGTGTCGCGGAAGAAGAACGACTCGTTGGTCGTCATCGCCTCGACGACGTCGCGGGTCAGGGTCTGGTCGCCGCGCAGCCGCAGGCCCTGGATCAGGTCGGTCAGGCCGTTGAAGCCGTGCTTGCGGGCCACCGGGTTGAGGCGGCTCTCCAGCAGGTAGGCCTTGTCGGGACCGATGGTCAGGCCCGAGCGCTGCTTGAGCAGCTGGGCAATGAAGTCGAAGTCCTGGGGGCTCATGCCGCCGTCCTCGCGAGCAACGGTTTCAGGTGGTCGGCGATCCGATCGAGCGGCAGCACGGCGTAGCAGAGACCATTGGTCGCCACCGCGCCGGGCATGCCCCAGACCACCGAGCTCGCTTCGTCCTGGGCGACCACGCCGCCGCCGGCGGCGACGACCGCCTGGCAGCCCTTGAGGCCGTCCGAGCCCATGCCGGTCAGGATCACGGTCAGCAGGCGCGAACCGTAGATCTGCACCAGGCTGCGCAGCATCGGGTCGACCGACGGGCGGCAGAAGTTCTCGGGCGGGCTCTGGTCGACGTGCAGCTTGACGCCGCCGGCGCTCTGCTCGGCGCGCATGTGCCAGTCGCCGGGAGCGACGTAGATCGTGCCCGGCATCACCGTCTCGCCTTCGCTCGCCTCGCGGGCCGGCCGCCCGGAGACGCGGGCGATGTGCTCGGCCAGCAGCGTCGTGAAGGTCGCCGGCATGTGCTGGGTGATGAAGATCGGGATGTCGAGCGGGCCCTTGAGCTCGCCGAGCACCTTGAGCAGCGCCTGCGGGCCGCCGGTCGAGCTGCCGATCGCCAGGGCGCGCGGCCCCATCATCGGCGGACGGCGCAGGGTGACCTGGCGGGGCGCCGGGGCCGGACGCACCGCCGCGGCGCGCACCGGACCGGCCGACTTCGGCGGCCCGAGGCGCCGGCGCGCGTTCGCGCCCAGCGCCTTGACCTTGGCGACCAGCTCGCGCTTGAAGCTGTCGGCCGAGGTCAGCTCGCTGCTGCTGCTCGGCTTGGTGACGTAGTCGGCGGCACCGGCGCGCATCGCCTTGAGGCTGATGTCCGCGTTCTTGCGGGTCAGCGTCGAGGCCATGACGACCTGCACCCCCGGACGCGCCTCGAGCAGCTTCGGCAGGGCGGTCAGGCCGTCCATCACCGGCATCTCGATGTCGAGGACCACGACCTCGACCTCGCTGCGCGCGATCGAGGAGACCGCCATCTGGCCGTTGGCGACCGACGACACCACGGCGATCTCGGGGTCCTCTTCGAGCGCTCGCGAGAGCAAGCCGCGAATGACCGCCGAGTCGTCGACGACCATGACCCGGTAGGCGCTGTCCCTGTTCGCGCTCATCTTGCCTCTCGGTTCTTAGAGGAGACCGATCTGGGTCAGCTTCGATTCCAGGATCTCGCTGTCGAAGGGCTTCATGATGTACTCGTCGGCGCCGGCACCGATCGCTTCCTGGATGTGCGCCAGGTCGTTCTCGGTGGTGCAGAAGACGATCTTCGGCTCGGCGCCGTTCGGCCAGCCGCGCAGCTCGCGCAGGAACTCGATGCCGGACTTGACCGGCATGTTCCAGTCGAGCAGCACGGCATCGGGCATCTGGCTGCGGCAGGCCTCGAGGGCCAGCTCGCCGTTCTCTGCCTCGGCCGTCTCGAAGTTCAGACCTTCGAGGATGCGGCGCGCCACCATCCGCACGACCTTCGAATCGTCCACGATCAGAAAGCGCTTCATCTCGACCACCCTTCTCGCTGCCCGTCTCTGCTCAGGCAGCCTTCAGTCCGCCGTAGTCCAGCAGGCGATTGACGTCGAGCACGACCAGCAGCTCCCCGTCGAGGCGGTAGATGCCCTCGGAGTACTCGCGCAGCCGCGGGTCGAGGGTCGGCGGGTTGCGCTCCCAGGACCCGTTGGTCAGCGGCAGCACCTCGCCGACGCTGTCGACCATCAGGCTGTAGAGCTCGCCCTCGTTCTCGACGACGATCGACATCGGGGTCTCGTCGGCGTTGCGCATCGGCAGGCCGAGGCGCAGGCGGACGTCGATCGCGGTGACGATGCGGCCGCGCAGGTTCAGCGAGCCGGCGATCTCCGGCGGCGCCAGCGGGATCCGCGTGGTCTTGCAGTGGTTGAGGACGTCCTGGACCTTCAGGACATGGATGCCGAACAGCTGCTTGGCGATCCGGAAGGTCACGTACTCGGCGCCGTCCTCGTGCGCGTGGTCCGTGTTGGGTTGACGACGATCCTGGCTCATGCGGCACCTCGAACGTCCGAAAGGGTGTCATGGAGGGAAGTCAGCAGGGCGTTGCGGTCGAACTTCGCGACGTAGTCGGTGAAGCCGGCCTCGCGCCCGCGGGCCATGTGGCTGGGGCTCGCGTGGCTGGTCAGGGCGACCAGGGGCACGGAGGACCAGCGGTTGTCGCGCAGCTGGCGGGCCAGCTCGAAGCCGTCGATGCCCGGCATCTCGATGTCCGAGACGATGGCGTCGAACTCCTCGCCGGCCTCGCAGAGCGCCAGCGCCTCGCTGCCGTCGGAGACCGTCGTGACCTCGTAGCCGGCGGCCTGCAGCAGCGGCGCCATCAGGTTGCGGAAGAAGGGGCTGTCGTCGACCAGCAGGATGCGCTTGCCGTTGCCGTCGCCCATCCGCTCGCCCTCGGCCCCGAACCAGTCGCTGTAGGCCTTGGTCAGGAAGAAGCCGGTGTCGACGATGTCGGTCGCCTTGCCGGCGATCACCGCCGAGCCGATGAAGCCGGTCCGCTCCGCGGTCAGCTCGATCTTCAGGCGGTCCTGGACGATGTCGACGATCTCGTCGACGGCCAGGCCGACGTGGCGGTCGCGGTCGGCGAAGACCAGCACCGGCTGGCGCCCTTCGGCGGCCAGCCTGCGGCCCTCCTCCATCGAGACCAGCGGCATCAGCTGGCCGCGGTACTGCACGACCTGCTGGCCGTTCGAGCTCTCGACCGACGCGAGGTCGACCTCCTCGAGGCGCGCGACCAGGGCCAGCGGCACCGCCTTGGGCGCCGTGTCGCCGGAGCGGAAGACCAGCAGCGAAACCTGCTCGCCCTCCTTGCGGCTGCGGGCGCCCTTCTGGACCTGGCGGTCGTCGCTGACCGTGATCTCGCCGGTCGCCGCGGCGATGCCGTTGGGATCGAGGATCATGACCACCGAGCCGTCGCCGAGGATGGTGTTGCCGCTGAACAGCGCGATGTCGCGCAGGATTGGCGCCACCGGCTTGACCACGATTTCCTCGGTGTCGAAGACGCGGTCGACGATGATGCCGAAGTTGTAGGTGCCGACCTGGGCGACGACGATGAAGCCGTCGCGGCGGTCGTTGGCCGAGACCTCGAAGCCGTTGTCGAGACCGAGCAGCTCGCGCAGGTTGACCAGCGGCAGCAGGCGGTTGCGCAGGCGCAGCACCGGCGTGTCCTTGATCCGCTCGATGCGGTGCTCCGACTTCGACGAGGCGCGCACCAGCTCGATGACCGAGAGCTGCGGGATCGCGAAGCGCTCCTCAGCGCACTCGACGATCAGCGCCGAGACGATCGCCAGCGTCAGCGGGATCTTGATGGTGAACTTGCTGCCGCGGCCGGTGATCGAGTTCAGCTCGATGGTGCCGCCGATGCGCTCGATGTTGGTGCGTACGACGTCCATGCCGACGCCGCGACCGGAGACCGAGGTCACCTTCTCGGCGGTCGAGAAGCCCGCCTTGAAGATGAACTGCATGATCTGCTGGTCGCTCATGCCGGCCATCTCGGCCTCGTTGGTGACGCCGTTGGACAGCGCCTTGGCCTTGATCTTGTCGATGTTGAGGCCGCGGCCGTCGTCGGCGATCTCGATGATGATGTGGCCGCCCTCGTGGTAGGCGTTGAGGGTGATCGTGCCGGTGTCGCTCTTGCCGGAGCGGCGGCGCTCGGCGGGATCCTCCAGGCCGTGGTCGGCCGAGTTGCGGACCATGTGGGTCAGCGGATCCTTGATCAGCTCCAGAACCTGGCGGTCGAGCTCGGTGTCGGCGCCGTTCATCACGAGCTCGACCTTCTTGCCGAGCTCCAGCGACAGGTCGCGGACGATGCGCGGCAGCTTGGCCCAGGCGTTGCCGATCGGCTGCATGCGCGTCTTCATGACGCCTTCCTGCAGCTCGGAGACGACGTGGTTGAGGCGCTGCAGCGGAGCGGCGAAGTCCGTCTCCTTCTGCTGGCGCAGAATCTGCAGCAGCTGGTTGCGGGTCAGCACCAGCTCCGAGACCATGGTCATCAGGTTCTCGAGCAGCTCGACGTTGACCCGGATCGACTGGTTGGCGACCGCCGACTCCTTGGCGGCATGCTCGGGAGCGGCATGCTCGGCCACGTCGGCGTGGGCCGGCTCGGCGACCGGCGGCTCGACCTTGGCCGCCTTGGTGGGCTTGGCGGGCTCGGCGGCCGCAGTCTCGTGGACCGGGGTCTCGAGCGCGACGACCTTGTCGTCCTCGACGGTCTCGGCGACCGGCTCCTCGATCTCGACCTCCACCTCGGCCGGCTCGTCGGCCGGCGCCAGCTCGCCGGAGTCGACCTGCTCGCAGATCGCGTCCAGGCGGCCGATCAGCTCCGAGTCGTCGCCCTCGGGCTCGGCCTCGGTGGCCTCGAGCACGCCGAGGATCTCGCGGATCCGGTCCAGGCAGTCGAGCACCGTGGTGACGATGCCCGGCGTGACGACCAGCTCGCCGTCGCGCACCCGGCCCAGCACGTTCTCGCCGGCGTGGGCGACCGACTCGAGCCGGGGCAGGCCGAGGAAGCCGCAGGTCCCCTTGATCGTGTGGACCAGCCGGAAGATGTTGGAGAGGATTTCCGGATCGTTGGGATTCTGCTCGAGCTTGACCAGCTCGACGTCCAGGAAACCGAGTCCCTCGTTGGTCTCGGTCAGGAATTCGCTTAGCAACTCATCCATCGCCATCATCCTCGCAGACTGGCCGTGCGGTAGGCGGGTCGCGCATGACGGGCGACCGGTCAGAACGGCACGACCTTGGCGAAAAGAAATTAATGGCCGGTTACTTGCGAGCCGCTCGCAACTGACGTCGCAGGAAACGCATCGGGCACCGATTCCGGCCGGCCGGCGGCGGCGGGTTTAACGGCGCGGCCCTGCAGTTCTTGCGAACGCCTCTCAGTCTCGTCATCTTGCGGGTCGTCCTGCTTCTCTCCTGACAGGTGTCGCCGCGCCGCCATGGCCGACCACGCGCCCAGCTCCTTCCTGAACGAGCCGCCCTACGAGCCGCTGGCCTTCGAGTCGGGCGCGGCGGGCGGCCGCGTCTCCGGCGGCAGGGGCGGCCCCGGCGCCTGGCTGGTGCTGGCGATCGCCCTGCCCTTCGTGCTGCCGGCCGCGGTGATCGCCGCGCATCTCTTCGTGCCGCCGAGTCCGCTCTGGCGGCACCTGATCGAGACGGTGCTCTGGGACTACGTCACGAACACCGCGCTACTGGCGCTGCTCGTCGGGCTCGGCGTGGCCGCGATCGGCACCGGCACGGCCTGGCTGGTCACGCTCTGCCGCTTCCCGGGCCGCGGCTTCTTCGAGTGGACCCTGGTCATGCCGCTCGCCGTGCCGGGCTACGTCATGGCCTATGCCTATACCGACTTCCTCAACTTCTCGGGGCCGGTGCAGACGGCGCTGCGCGAGACCTTCGGCTGGCGCGCGCGCGACTACTGGTTCCCCGAGGTCCATTCGGTCGGCGGCGCCGCGGCGATGCTGATGCTGGTGCTCTACCCCTACGTCTACCTGCTGGCGCGCACCGCCTTCCTGAAGCAGTCGGTCTGCGCGCTGGAGGTCAGCCGCACGCTCGGCTGCGGCGCCTGGGCCAGCTTCTGGCGGGTCGCCCTGCCGATGGCCCGCCCGGCGCTGGTCGGCGGCGCCACCCTGGCGCTGATGGAGACCCTGGCCGACTTCGGCACGGTGCAGTACTTCGGCGTGAAGACCTTCACCACCGGCATCTACCGCGCCTGGTTCTCGTTCGGCGACCGGGTCGCCTCGGCCCAGCTGGCGACGGCGCTGCTCGGCTTCGTCGCCCTGGTCCTGCTGCTCGAGCGCCTGAGCCGCGGCGAGCGGCGCTTCCACGAGACCTCGGGCCGCTACCGCCAGCTGCCGGCCTACCGCCTGGCCGGCTGGCGCGGCGCCGGCGCCTTCCTGGCCTGCCTGCTGCCGCTGCTGCTCGGCTTCCTGCTGCCGACCGGGATCCTGCTGAAGCTGGCGCTGGAGCACGGCGACCAGGCCTTCGGCAGCCACTATTTCGAGCTGGTCCGCAACTCGGTCACCCTGGCCGGCATCGCCGCGGTCCTGGCGGTCGTGCTGGCCCTGGGGCTCGGCTACGGCGCGCGGCTGCGTCCCGGCCCGACCAGCCGCCTCGCCAACCGCATCGCCGGCCTGGGCTACGCCGTGCCCGGCACGGTGATCGCGGTCGGCGTGCTGCTGCCCTTCGCCTGGTTCGACCGCACGCTCGACGCCTGGACCCGCGAGACCCTCGGCTTCTCGACCGGCCTGCTGCTGACCGGCGGCATCCTCGCCCTGGTCTTCGCCTACCTCGTCCGCTTCCTGGCGGTCGCGCTCAACAACGTCGAGGCGGGCCTGAGCAAGATCCGCCCTTCGATGGACGACGCCGCGCGCTGCCTCGGCCGCGGCCCCTTCGGCACGCTGCGCGAGATCCACGCGCCGCTGCTGGTCGGCAGCCTGCTGACTGCCGCGCTGACGGTCTTCGTCGACGTCATGAAGGAGCTGCCGGCGACCCTGCTGATGCGGCCCTTCAACTTCGACACCCTGGCGGTCCAGGCCAACAACTTCGCCAGCGACGAGCGGCTCAGCCAGGCGGCGACGCCGTCGCTGACCATCGTCGCCGTCGGCCTGCTGCCGGTCATCCTGCTGTCCCGCGCCATCGCCCGCTCCCGGCCCGGCCACGCCGAGGCGGCCGACTGAGCCACGGCCGAGGCCTCGACCGGGCGAACGGCCCCGGACATTCCGGCAGGTCGTCTGCGGCCTTCGGGCCCCTCAGGCCGGTGCCTCCCGCCCGGTGCCCCGGATCGGACCGAGCGGCACGACGACGGTCTGGCCGCTCGACGCGGTGAGCAGCTCGGCCCTGATGCCGTAGACGACCTCGATCGTCTCGCGCGTGAGGACGCCGGCCGGCGACCCGCAGGAGACCAGCCGGCCCGCCTTCATCAGCAGGACGGTCGCGGCAAAGCGCGCGGCCAGCGAGAGGTCGTGCAGGGCGACGACCGCGATGGCGTTTCTCGCGAGGAGGTAGGCCTGGAGCTCCTCGAGCAGGATCATCTGCCGGTTGAGGTCGAGCGCGCTCGTCGGCTCGTCGAGCAGCAGCAGCCGCGGCCTGCGCACCAGGCGCTGCGCGACGAAGACGAGCTGTTGCTGGCCGCCGGACAGGCGGTCGAGCCGCCGTTCCGCCAGATGCGCCAGGTGCAGGACCTGCAGAGCCTCGACCGCGGCCCGGATGTCGCCGGGCCGCACTGTCCAGCGCAGATGGTCGATGCGGCCGAGCAGGACCGTCTCGAGCACCGTCAGACCGGCCCCGACCCTGGTCGCCTGAGGCAGGTAGGCCAGATCGCCGGACTCGGGCGCCCGGCCGTCGAGCAGCGCCGATCCACGATGCGGCAGGTGGCCGGCAAGGGCGGCGAGCAAGGTGGACTTGCCCGCGCCGTTCGGTCCGCAGACCGCCACGAGCCCCGGCCCCTCGATCCGGGCGTCGAGGTCCCGGACGATGCGGTGCGCCGCGCGCGCGACGGAGAAGCCCGCCAGCCGGAGAACGACGCTCATGCTGCCGCCCCGCCGCGGCACAGCAGGATCGCGAACAGGATCGGCACGCCGACCACGGCGGTGACGATGCCCACGGGAACGACCGCGCCGCCGCCGACGAGCTTCGAAAGGACCGAGGCGCCGGCGATCATCGCGCCGCCGATCATCCCCGCCGCCGGCAGCGCCGCCCGCTGGTCCTCGCCGACGAGCGCGCGCGCGGCATGGGGTGCGACGAGGCCGACGAAGCCGATCGTGCCGACGAAGGCGACCGCCGCCGCCGTCACCAGCGCCACCAGGATGAAGGTGCGCCGGCGCAGGGCGGCGACGTCGACGCCCAGGCTGCGCGCATGGGTCTCGCCGAGCCTGAGCGCCGTCAGCTTCCAGGACTCGGCGAGAAAGAGCGGCACCGCGAGGCAGAGAGTCGCCGCGATCACCCCGGCGCTGGTCCAGGTCGCCTTCAGCAGCGAGCCGAAGAGCCAGAACACGATCTGCTGCAGGACTTCCGGCGAGGCGAGATACTGCAGAAGCGACTGCAGCGCCTGGAACAGGAAGAGGACGGCGATGCCGCCGAGAACCAGGATCTCGGCCGTCGCGCCGCGCAGCCGGGCGATCGCGTAGACGAGCAGGCAGGCGACCAGGGTCGCCCCGAAGGCGCTTGCCGGCACCAGCAGCCATCCGGCGAGCGGAAGCGCGGCGCCGAACATGATGGCCAGCGCGGCCCCGAAGCCGGCGGCGGCGGAAAATCCGAGCGTGAAGGGGCTGGCGAGCGGGTTGTCGAGAATCGTCTGCATCTGCTGGCCGGCCATGCCCAGCGCGACGCCGACGAGGCCGCCGGTCAGCGCCGCGGGAAGCCGGATCGCCCAGACGATCGCCGCGGCCGCCCTGCCGGCGCCGTCGGGGCCGGCCAGCAGGGCGCTCACGACCGCGGCCGGCGCCATGGAGGAGGGGCCGGCCAGGACGTCCGCGAGCAGCAAGGCGAGCAGGGCGGCCAGCAGGCCGGCCAGCGCGGCGGCACGTTGCCGCGCGCGCCGGCCGTAGGCCTCGCACAGCTGCGAGGCCGGCAGGGCCTCGTTCACTGCGCCGCCCCGTCCGGGAGGCGCAGCATGAAGGTCCCCTTCGGCTCGATTGGAAGGAACCGCCGATAGTAGGAGACGAGCTCGGCTCGCGGGTCGACGTCCTCGAAGGCCGTCGGATGGAGCGCCTTCGCGATGTAGCGCAGGTAGACGTAGTCGACGAGGCTGCGGACGCCGCCGTGATAGACGGCGTAGAGGTGGCCGCCCTCGATCGCCGGCAGATCCTTCCAGCCGGGTCGTGAAAGATAGGCGGCGAGCCGCTCCAGCGTCGTCCCGCGGTCGATGTCGAAGCCCATCAGCAGCGCGTTCGGCATGCTCTGCCATTCCGAGCCCGTCAGGAAGACGAAGTCGGGCCGGGACGAGAGAACGTATTCGGGAGCGAGCGGCCCCCAGTTGCCGACCTTGCCGGCGGCTATGTTGAGGCCGCCGGCCTTGTCGATGACGCCGGCCCACATGCCCTTGCCGTAGGAGTTGCCGGTCTCGGCCGGTCCCTTCTGGCCGAGCTCGACGTAGACGACCGGCTTCGTCGCCGGTGCCGCGCTCGCGACCCGCCGCTCGGTGTCGGCCATCATCGCCTCGTAGTTCTCGGCGAGCTCCCTGGCGCGGTCTTCCGTGCCCATGACCCGACCGATCACCAGCGTGCTGGCGACATGGCGGGCGACGGTCTGCGCGTTGTAGTCGACCACGACCAGGGGAATGCCGGCCGCCTCGATCGCGCTGGCGGCGGCCCCCAGATAGTCGAACTGCCCCGCCGAGAGGATCGCGACGTCCGGTTTGGTCGCGATGATCTTCTCGGCCGACAGCGTGCCGCTGTCGGCGTCGCCGAAATCGGCGAGCCCGGCGAGCTGCGGGAACCTGCGCAGGTAGGCCTCGTACTGCAGGGGCCGATAGCCCTTCCAGTAGTTCAGCGAGACCGCGGCCAGGCGGTCGATCGCCGAAGGGCCGGTGATGGCGATGTAGTCCTCGAAATAGAAGCCGAGCGCGACGCGCTCGGCAGGCTGGGCGAGCGTGACCTGGCGTCCCAGGACGTCGGTGACCTGGATCTCCGCGTGGGCGGGCAACGCCGAGAGAACGGCGGAAACGCCGGCGAGAGCGGCGAAGGCGCAGCGCGACAGGCGCCGCAGGACGTGCAGACGTGACATGGTGAACCTCGGTTCAGGCGAGCGGAAAGGGCGGCCCGCGCCAGAGGCGCGGGCCGCTTCG
Organism: Tistlia consotensis USBA 355; assembly: GCF_900177295.1. Classification (GTDB taxonomy): domain Bacteria; phylum Pseudomonadota; class Alphaproteobacteria; order Kiloniellales; family DSM-21159; genus Tistlia; species Tistlia consotensis. Next base: position 36,812 of record NZ_FWZX01000035.1, on the reverse strand, counting down.
CAAACGATCAGCCGAGGTGGGCGGGAGGCGCGCGGGAGCCGAGCGGCGGGCCCTGGGCCGGCGGCAGCAGTGCCGGCGCAGGCTGCGGGAAGAAGGCTTCGGCGCGCTGGCCGAGGTCGGCCGGCAGCGGCAGCGAGTCCGGCAGTGCCAGGGCCTTGGTGATCGCCGTCGCGAAGGGGCAGTCGGCGGCCGACTTGGCGGGCCTGCCCGGATGGTCGGCCTCTATCGGCTGGCCGTTCTCGTCGACCTCGAGAGTCTGGATACCGGCCCCGGTGCAGACGACAATCTGGAAATGGCCTTCGCCGAGGGCCGAGAGATCGGGCATGTAGCCCAGGGGCACGGTGGCCCGTAGCGCAAAGACGGCGAGCACCAGCCACGCCACCGCGCAGCCGGCCCCGTGGCCGCCCCTGTCCAGCCTCTTCCCCGTCATGCGGCGATCATCGGTTCTGCCGGTGCGCTTGTCGAGCAGGATGGCGGGGCCGGCGCAGTCTCGTTCTCTTGCTCCCGGGCTTCGACCGCCCCGCGGCCGCAAGAGCCCGCTCGGCGCGGAACGGCCGGCGCCCCCGCGCCCCCGTCGCGCCGGCGCCCTCCGCGCGCGCCACCGTCCGCCCGAAAAAAGGCCCCGCCGTTGCCGGCGGGGCCGAGGATCGCTTCTCGGAAAGGGAGTACCGATACGACCAGCTACTTCCAGCCTGCCTGGTCGTACAACATCTGAGCGAGAGGCTGGTTCTCGCCGTACACCGAGACGTTGACCGGGTCGATCTTCGGATCGCCCAGGGCCTCCAGCTCGGGATTGGCCGAGATCCCCTTGACCACGGGATACTCGTTGTTGCCGTTCGCGAAGTACTTCTGGGCCGAATCGCCGGCCAGGTACTCCAGGAACCGGATCGCGTTGGCACGGTGCGGCGCGTTGACGACGACGCCGGCGCCCGAGACGTTGACGTGGACGCCGCGGCCTTCCTGGTTCGGCCAGACCAGCTTCACCTTGCGGGCCGCGCCGCTGATCGCGGGATCGTCGGAGCGCAGCAGGCGGACGTAGTAGTAGGTGTTGGCGATCGTGATGCCGCACTCGCCGTCGGCGACCGCCTCGATCTGGGTGATGTCGCCGCCCTGCGGCGGGCGCGCGAAGTTGGCGACCACGCCCTCGGCCCAGGCCAGCGCCTTGTCCTTGCCGTCGTGCTCGATCATCGAGGCGAGCAGCGACAGGTTGTAGATCGCCGAGGAGGAGCGCATGCAGACCAGCCCCTTGTACCTGGGGTCGGCGAGCGCCTCGTAGGTCGTCGGCGGATCGGGCACCAGCTCGGGGTTCACGAAGATCACCCGCGCACGCATCGAGAAGCCGAACCACTTGCCCTCGGGCTGGCGCAGACTGTCGGGCAGCCGCTGCTTCAGCACCTCGGACTCGACGGGCTGGAACAGGCCGGCCTGCTCGGCGCGCCACAGCCGGCCGGCGTCGACCGTGATCAGGATGTCCGCCGGGCTGTTGACGCCCTCCGAGCGCAGCCGCTCGATCAGCGCGTCGTCCTTGCCCTCGATGCGGTTGATCTGGATGCCGGTCTGCTCGGTGAAGTCGCCGTAGAGCCGCTCGTCGGTCTGGTAGTGGCGGGCCGAGTAGATGTTCAGCACCTTGTCCTGGGCCTGGGCGGCCGTGCCGGGCAGCACCAGCAGGCCGAGCGTCACCGCCGCAAGGAGAGGTCGACTGAGACGTTTCACGAAAATCCTCCCTGTGGTTCCGCGGTCCGGGGCCCGGCCGCGTCGCCGCGATGCCCCTCTGATACTGATAATCATTCTCATCCGTCAAGCCTCTTCCGCCGGCTGACGGAGCGGCGCCGTCCCGCGATCAGGCCGGCAGAACGGCGGTCAGGGCGAAGCGGTCGGCGGCCTCGCGCTCGGCGGCCAGCGCAGCGCCCAGGCGGGCCGCGACGCGGGCGGCATAGAAGCCCAGGACGCTGCGCGGCGTCTGCGCCTCTACCGTCGCGCCGGCGTCGAGCGCCGCCGCGACCTCGGGTCGCAGCCCGGCGTCGGGTCCCACCGACAGGCAGCGCAACTGTCCGTGGCCGTCCACCACCGTCGCCACCACTTCGATGCGGCCGCCGAGGGGCAGCGCTTCCGCGGCCAGCGCCGCCATGTTGAGCAGCAGCTTGCCCCAGCCGGCCGGCAGCCGCTCGGCCGGCAGCCGCTCGGGCCAGCCGATCGTCGCCTTGCGGTGGGCCAGGAAGGTCTCGAGCAGGCCGCGCAGCTGGCCGGGCTCGTCGGTCGGGCTGGCACCGAAGCCGAAGGCGATGCGGAAGAACTGCAGCGCGCCGGCGGCCTGCCCCGCGCTGTCGCCGACCAGGCGCCGGGCCTCCTCGTCGAGGTCGCTCATGCCCTCCTCGAGCAGTTCCATGCCGTTGCTGATCGCGCTGATCGGGCCGACCAGGTCGTGGCAGAGGCGCGAGGCCAGCAGCTCGGCGAGGCGAAGATCGTCGGGGGAATGGGTCATACCGGGGTGCCGTTCCTGGCTCAGGATGTCGTTGTGCCGCGCCAAACCGTCGTTCCGCGATCCTTCCCGCCCAGCTTGGCCCTTATAGACTAGCCGCGCAAACAAGGTGGGCAAGAACGCACGTTCGTTGCGCGATGGCAGATGACGGTCAAGGCGACTCCGGGGGCGGATCGGCAAGGAACGCCGACTGGGCCCCGGGCATGCTGGTTCGTCATCCCGACCAGCCGGACTGGGGCCTGGGCCAGGTCCAGTCGGCGATCGGTACGCGCGTGACGGTCAACTTCGAGCATGCCGGCAAGCTGCTGATCGACGTCTCGGTCGTCGAGCTGGTGCCGGCAGAGCCGGAATGACCGGACCCGACCGACAATGATAATCTCCGATCCGACGAGGAACGCCATGCCCGAGGGAGCCGGCAGCGCGCCGGGCCAGAACGGCCGACGCAAGATCCATCCCGGCAGCGGCCGCCGCAAGGCACCGCTCGGCCCGAAGGGCCGCCACGTCGAGCCGCAGGCGCACGACGAGATCGCCGCCCTGCTCGGCGACGCGCCGCGCCGGCGCGACCTGCTGATCGAGCATCTGCACCGCATCCAGGACCGCTACGGCCATCTCTCGGCGCGCCATCTGGCGGCGTTGGCCGAGGAGATGCGCCTGCCGATGGCCGCGGTCTACGAGACCGCCTCGTTCTACGCCCACTTCGACATCGTCGACGACGGCGAGACGCCGCCGCCGGCGCTGACCGTCCGGGTCTGCGATTCGCTGACCTGCGAGATGCTCGGCGCCAAGGCGCTGCTCGAGGCCCTGCCCGGCCTGCTCGGACCGGAGGTGCGGGTCGTGCGCGCGCCCTGCATGGGGCGCTGCGATCTGGCGCCGAGCTGCGAGGTCGGTCACGGCCACGTCGACCACGCGACGCCCGCGGCGGTGCAGGAAGCCGTCGCGACCGGCCGGACCCACGCGGTCGAGCCTGACTACCGCGGCCTCGAGGCCTACCGCGCCGAGGGCGGCTACGCCCTGCTCGAGGCCTGCCTCGCTGGCGAGCACAGCCCGGAGCACGTCATCGGCCTGCTCTCCGATTCCGGCCTGCGCGGCCTCGGCGGCGCCGGCTTCCCGGCCGGCCGCAAGTGGGCGATCGTGCGCGAGGAGGCGGGCCCGCGCTACCTCACGGTCAACGCCGACGAGGGCGAGCCCGGCACCTTCAAGGACCGCCACTACCTGGAGCGCGACCCGCACCGCTTCCTCGAGGGCCTGCTGATCGCCGCCTGGGCGGTCGGCTGCGAGCGCGCCTGGATCTACCTGCGCGACGAGTACCCGGCGATCCGCACGCTGCTGACCCGGGAGCTGGCGCTGGTCGCCGGGGCGGGCCTGACGGCGCACTGCCCGATCGAGCTCCGCCGCGGCGCCGGCGCCTACATCTGCGGCGAGGAGTCGGCGATGCTGGAATCGCTGGAGGGCAAGCGCGGCTATCCGCGCCACAAGCCGCCCTACATCGCCTCGGTCGGCCTGTTCGGCCGGCCGACCCTGAACCACAACGTCGAGACGCTGTTCTGGGTGCGCGACATCGTCGAGCGCGGGCCCGCCTGGTTCTCCGGCCAGGGCCGCCACGGCTCCAAAGGCTTCCGCTCCTTCTCGGTCTCCGGCCGGGTCAGGGAGCCGGGGGTCAAGCTGGCGCCCGCCGGCATCACGGTGCGCGAGCTGATCGACGAGTTCTGCGGCGGCATGGCCGAGGGCCACACGCTCAAGGGCTACCTGCCGGGCGGCGCCTCGGGCGGCATCCTGCCGGCCTCCATGGCCGACCATCCGCTCGACTTCGGCCTGCTGGAGAAGCACGGCGCCCTGATCGGCTCGGCCGCCGTCATCGTGCTGTCCCAGGCCGACGACATCCGCGCCGCGACGCTCAACCTGATGCGCTTCTTCGAGGACGAGTCCTGCGGCCAGTGCACGCCCTGCCGCAACGGCACTGAGAAGGCCGTGCAGCTGCTGTCGTCCGGGCGCTGGGACCGGCCTCTGCTCGAGGAGCTGAGCCGGGTCATGGCCGACGCCTCGATCTGCGGCCTCGGCCAGGCGGCGCCGAACCCGATCCTGACCGCGCTGCGCTTCTTCCCCGACGAGGTCGCCAGCGACAAATGACCGGGTCGCCGACAAAGAGCGGCGACCCCATATCAAGAACCGAGGCGAGGGGCCCGGCGATGACCGAGACGAACCACAGCTTCAGCTTCACCCTCAACGGCGAGACGGTCGAGGCGCACCACGGCGAGACGATCTGGCAGGTCGCGCAGCGCCGCGGCGTCGAGATCCCGCATCTCTGCTACAGCCCCGAGCCGGGCTACCGCGCCGACGGCAACTGCCGCGCCTGCATGGTCGAGATCGAGGGCGAGCGCGTGCTCGCCGCCTCCTGCATCCGCACGCCGAAGCCGGGCATGACCGTCAACACGGCGAGCGAGCGGGCCAGCAAGGCGCGCGAGCTGGTCTTCGAGCTGCTGGTCGCCGACCAGCCGGAGCGCCGCACCGCCCACGACCCGGACAGCAAGTTCTGGACCTGGGCCGACGAGGTCGGGGTCGCCGAAAGCCGCTTCCCGCGCCGCGAGACGCCGACGGCCGACGTCAGCCATCCGGCGATGGCGGTCAACCTGGACGCCTGCATCCACTGCAACCTCTGCGTCCGGGCCTGCCGCGAGGTCCAGGTCAACGACGTCATCGGCATGGCCTACCGCGGCCACGGCGCCAAGGTCGTCTTCGACTTCGACGACCCGATGGGCGACTCGACCTGCGTCGCCTGCGGCGAGTGCGTCCAGGCCTGCCCGACCGGCGCCCTGATGGAGAAGAGCCTGCTCGACGAAGCCGGCAGCCGGACCGTCTGGGCCGACCGCACGGTCGACAGCCTCTGCCCCTACTGCGGCGTCGGCTGCCAGACCAGGGTCCACGTCAAGGACGACAGGATCGTCCAGATCGACGGCCGCGACGGCCCGGCCAACCGGAACCGGCTCTGCGTCAAGGGCCGCTTCGGCTGGGACTACATCTACCACCCGCACCGCCTGACCAGGCCGCTGGTCCGGCGCGACGACGCGCCGAAGCGCGGCGACGACGAGGTCGATCCGGCCAATCCCTGGACCCACTTCCGCGAGGCGAGCTGGGACGAGGCGGTGGACCGCGCCGCCGCCGGCCTGAAGAAGGTCTACGAGCGCGAGGGGCCGAAGGGCCTGGCCGGCTTCGGCTCGGCGAAGGGCACCAACGAGGAGGCCTACCTCTTCCAGAAGCTGATCCGCACGGCCTTCCGCACCAACAACGTCGACCACTGCACGAGGCTCTGCCACGCCTCCTCGGTCGCGGCCCTGATGGAGGGCATCGGCTCGGGCGCGGTGACCGCGCCCTTCACCGCCGCCGGCGAGGCCGAGTGCATCGTCGTGATCGGCGCCCGGCCGGCGCAGAACCACCCGGTCGCCGCGACCTTCATCAAGCAGGCCGCCCGGCGCGGCGCCAAGCTGGTGGTCATGGACCCGCGGCGCCAGGGCCTGTCGCGCTACGCGACCCACATGCTGCAGTTCAAGCCGGGCACCGACGTCGCGCTGCTCAACGCCTTCTTGCATGTCATCGTCGAGGAGAAGCTCTACGACGAGCAGTACATCCAGGCCCACGTCTCGGGCTTCGAGGAGCTGAAGGCGAAGGTCAGGGACTTCCCGCCGGAGAAGATGGCCGAGGTCTGCGGCATCGCCGCCGAGGAGATCCGCACCGTCGCCCGGCTCTACGCCCGCTCGCAGCGCTCGATCATCTTCTGGGGCATGGGCGTCAGCCAGCACGTCCACGGCACCGACAACGCGCGTTGCCTGATCGCCCTCGCCCTCTCGACCGGCCAGGTCGGCCGGCCGGGCACCGGCCTGCACCCGCTGCGCGGCCAGAACAACGTGCAGGGCGCTTCCGACGCCGGCCTGATCCCGATGGTCTATCCCGACTACCAGTCCGTCGAGAAGGAGGGCGTGCGCGCGCACTTCGAGGACTTCTGGGGCACCCAGCTCGACCCCAAGAAGGGCCTGACCGTGGTCGAGATCGTCGACGCGATCCTCGAGGACGAGATCAAGGCGATGTACGTCATGGGCGAGAACCCGGCGATGTCGGACCCGGACCAGATCCACGCCCGCAAGGCGCTGGCGCACCTGGAGCACCTGGTCGTCCAGGACATCTTCCTGACCGAGACCGCCTGGCACGCCGACGTCGTGCTGCCGGCCTCGGCGCACGCCGAGAAGTCCGGCAGCTACACCAACACCAACCGCCAGGTGCAGATCGGCCGGCCGGCCGTGCCGCTGCCCGGCGAGGCGCGCCAGGACTGGTGGCTGATCCAGGAGCTGGCCAGGCGCCTGGGCCTCGGCTGGGACTACGCCGGCCCGCACGAGGTCTTCGCCGAGATGACCCGGGTCATGCCCTCGCTCGCCAACATCACCTGGCAGCGGCTGGAGCGCGAGGACGCCGTCACCTATCCCTGCGACGCGCCCGACCGGCCCGGCAACGAGATCATCTTCGCCAGCGGCTTCCCGACCGCCGACGGCCGCGGCCGCATCGTGCCGGCCGACGTGCTGCCGCCCGACGAGCTGCCCGACGAGTCCTTCCCGCTGGTGCTGACCACCGGCCGGCTGCTCGAGCACTGGCACACCGGCGCGATGACCCGCCGCGCCGGCGTGCTCGACGACCTGGAGCCGGGCGCGGTCGTCGCGATGAACCCGCGCGAGATCGAGCGCAAGGGCTACCGGGCCGGCCAGCAGGTGCGCGTCACGACGCGGCGCGGCTCGATCGAGCTGGTCCTGCGCGGCGACCGCGACGTGCCGGACGGGATGATCTTCATCCCCTTCTGCTTCGCCGAGGCGGCGGCCAACGTGCTGACCAACCCGCAGCTCGACCCCTACGGCAAGATCCCCGAGTTCAAGTTCTGCGCCGCCCGGCTGGAGCCGGCCGAGCAGCAGGTCGCCGCCGAGTAGCGCGATGCGGCGGGTCGCGGCGCCTTTCGGGTCGCTGCCCGTCGCCTGCCGCCTGTTCGGCCTGCTGCTGCTCGTCCTGGCGACCGTGGACGGCGCCCGGGCCGAGGCCCGCGGCGAGATTGCCGCCGCCGAACCCTCGGCCGCCGACCTGATGCTGTTCCGGGCGGCCCAGGTCGACGATCCCGAGATGGCCGAGTTCGCGCTCGACCGCGGCGCCTCGATCGCGATCCGCGATCCGCACGGCCGTACCGCCCTGCTGTTCGCCGCCGAGTCGAACAGCCCGAAGGTCGTCGCCCGGCTGCTGAGGCACGGCGCGAGGCCGGACGAGGCGACCAGTGACGACGGCTGGACCGGCCTGCACTACGCCGCCTACCAGGGCTGGCTGGCGGTCGCCGACCTGCTGATCGCCGCCAAGGCGCCGCTGGAGGCGCGCGAGTCCGACCACGGCAACACGCCGCTGCTGCTCGCCGCGCGGCGCGGCAAGGCGGTGATCGTCGCCCGGCTGATCCGCGCCGGTGCACAGGTCGACGTCCGCGACCTCTCCGACGGCAACACGCCGATGATCGACGGTGCCTTCTCGGCCGATCCCGTCGCGGTGCTCTCCGAGCTGCTGGTCGCCGGCGCCGACCCGACCCTGGCGGCGACGGACGGCGTGACGCCGCTGATCGCCGCCGCCGACCACGGCTCCGCCGACGCCACCGGCCTGCTGCTGTCGAACGGCGCCGTGCTGGAGGCGCGCACGAAGAGCGGCGAGACGGCCCTGCTGCGTGCCGCGAGCCAGGGCCACCTCGACGTCCTGGAACTGCTCGCCAAGGCCGGCGCCGACCTCGAGGTCCGCGACGAGCGCGGCCTGACCCCGCTGACCACCGCCCTGCGCAACGCCGACCGGCCGATGGTCGAGCGCCTGCTCGCGCTCGGCGCCGATCCCAAGGCGCCGGGCCCCGAGGGCCGCACGCCCGTGATCGTCGCCGCGCGCGGCGGCGAGGCCGCGCTGCTCGCCCTGCTGCTCAAGGCCGGCGCGCCCGCCGACAGCGCCGACGACAGGGGCAACACGGCGCTGATGTACGCCGCCAACGTCGGCTTCGCCCAGGGCGTCGAGCTGCTGCTCGGCGCCGGCGCCGACCCGAGCCGCGTCGCCAGGGACGGCTGGACCGCGATCCAGGCCGCCGAGATGATCGGCGCCGACGACATCGTCGCCCGGCTCAGGGCGGCAGGGGCGAAGAAGTAGCGGGGCGCATGTTCTCTGCCGTCATCCTCGCGAAAGCGAGGATCCAGAAGACGAAGCCGTAGGCGCGAACCGCCGTCGGCCCGCGCTACGGGCGCCTTTCTCTGGACCCTCGCCTTCGCGAGGGTGACGAAGAAGGCGGACAGAAGAGCAAGCAGTGCCCGCCCCTATCCCGCCAGCGCGTAGTCCACGTCCGTGGTCCAGGCCGGGTCCCGGTGCTTGTCCCAGTAGAGCGCCGTCAGCTTCGCCGTCACCGGGCCCGGCCGGCCGTCGCCGACCGGCCGGCCGTCGAGCCGGGTGATCGGCATCGGCCCGCCGGCGGTCGAGGTCAGGAAGACCTCGTCGGCGCCCTTCAGGGCCTCGACCGAGAGCGGCGCCGCCTCGGCCGGGATGCCGAGCTCGGCCAGCAGCTCCAGCGCGGTGCGCCGGGTGACGCCCTGCAGCACGCCGCGCCCCGGGGTCGTCGCCTTGCCGTCCCTGACCGCGAAGAGGTTGAAGCCCGGGCCCTCGGTGACGTTGCCGGCGCCGTCGGTCAGCACGACGTTCTCGCGCCCCGCGTCGTAGGCCGAATAGAGGCCCATCACCAGGTCGAGCCAGTGGTAATTCTTGACCGTGGGGTCGACCGATTCCGGCGCGATGCGCGGGATCGGCGCGACGTGGACGTCGAGGCCGCGGGCGCGCTGCTCCTCGGTCGCGATCCAGCCGAAGGGGATGGCGAAGGCGAGGAAGCGGTTGCGTGCCTGGCGCGGGTCGCGGCTGAAGCTCGGCGAGTGGCCGCGGGTGCAGACCATCTCGACGTAGGCGTCCTGCAATCCCGCCTTGGCGACGAGGCTGTGCAGGATGCGCTCCAGCTCGTCCCGCCCGACCGGCAGGGTCATGCGCAGCGCCGCGACCGAGGCCAGGAAGCGCTCGACATGGACGTCGAGCCGGAAGAAGCGGCCCTGCCAGACGTGCACCACGTCGTAGGTCGCGTCGGACCGGAGGAAGCCCCAGTCGAGCACCGGGATCTTGGCTTGGTCCATCGTCGTGTAGCGCCCGTCGATGAAGGCGACGCCCGGCGGGAAGACCGTGTCGTCCTGCGGCTGCTGGCTCTCGAGGCTGTCGGGCATGGCGGGCACTCCCTGGGGTGAGGCGCCAGCCTAGCCGAGGCGGCGACGGCCCGGAAGGCGTCGGGGCCCGGCCGACGCGGCTTGCACCCGCCTCGGCGGCTGGTGCACAAGGAGCGGCCGGAGGCCGCGTGGTGAAATCGGTAGACACAGCAGACTTAAAATCTGCTTCGCGGTAGCGCGAGTGCCGGTTCGAGTCCGGCCGCGGCCACCACCCAGACGACGAGGGAGCAGCCTTCCTTGAAGCGAGCGATCATCGCCACCACGGCGGCGCTGCTCTGCGCCACGCTGCCGGGGGCGGCGCCGCGGGCGGCGAGCGACGCGGGCCTCGACTGGCTGGCGCGGAAGTGCCGTCTCTACGCCGACGCCTGGGCCCATGTCCGCGAGTCCCTCGGCCCGGACGATCTCGGCGCCGGCTTCGTCTCGAGCAACGACGCCTTCATCGCGCAGGGCTGCCGGAAGCGGGTCGCGGTCTGTCCCCGCTCCCGGCTCGAGCTGCAGGTCGCCGACGTGCTGACGCTCGCGATGGCCAACGCGGGCGCGACCGGCAGCTTCCTGCCGTTCTCCTGCGCCAGCGACTAGGGCCGGGCCGGCGGCGTTCCGGGGCGGGTGCCGTGCCTGCGCGAGGCCGGAAAGCTCTGGGGCCTCTCGCCGCTTGCCCTATACTGTAATGAAGCGGATCCGCAGGCTGCCGCTGCCTCGAGGAAGCGCGCGGCGGGCCGCACGATCCCGGTCTCGACCGCGCTCCCTGACCGGCGGAACGGCGTGCGCAGCAGTCAGGACGATAAAGTTGGCCACGATGGAAACCGCGCATGCGCAGCGAACTCTCCCCCGTTGACGTCACGACGGTCCAGGAACGGGTCTACCAGAGCCTGAGGCTGGCCCTGCTGAAGGGCCGCTTCCTGCCGGGCGAGCAGGTCTCGATCCGCGGCCTCGCCAAGGCGCTGGGCACCAGCCCGATGCCGGTGCGCGAGGCGGTCAAGCGGCTGGTCGCGGAGAAGGGGCTGGAGCAGTCCTCCGACCGCCTGCTGCGGGTCGCCCCCTACGTCGCCAGCGTCCACGAGGAATACATCCGGATCCGCATGCAGGTGGAGGGCTTCGCGACCGAGAAGGCCTGCCTGTCGAAGGACCCGCTGCTGATCGACAAGCTGAAACAGCACAACGCGACGATGCTGGAGGCGACGCAGGGGAGGGACCTGGAGGCCGCCCTCGCCGCCAACCAGGCCTTCCACTTCGAGCTCTACCGGGCCGCCCGCTACCCGCAGCTCCTGGACATCATCTCGAACCTCTGGCTGAGGACCGGCCCGATCCTGGCCGCCTCGCGGCACGACAGAGACCTCTTCGGCCGGGTCTTCGACATCGGCGTCCAGATCCACGAGGAGGCGATCGAGGCGATCGTGCAGAAGGACCGGGTCGCGGCGCGGCGGGCGATCGCCCTCGACATCCGCGCCGCGCACTACGCGATCCGCCGCTACTATGCGGCGTCCCGCGAGGCCGAGCCGGTGGAGGCGCCGGCTGCCCGCCAGCCCGCCGAGGTCGGCTGAGGCGGAAGCCTAGGACATCGGGCGAGCAATTCGTCAGGCCGGATCGCGATCCGGCCTACAGGGTCTCGACGTTGCCGCAGACGCTGAGCGCCTGGCCGGAGATGCTGGCGCCGGCCGGCGAGCAGAGGAACAGCGCCATCGCCGCGACGTCCTCCGGCTCGACCATGCGGCGCAGCGAGACCAGCTTCAGGTACTGCGCCTCCATTTCCTCGTAGGACAGGCCGGCGGCCGCCGCGCGGTCGCGGATGACCCGCTCGATGCGCGCGCCGCGCACGACGCCCGGCAGGATCGCGTTGACGCGGATGCCCTCGGGGCCGAGCTCCTTGGCCAGGCTGGCGGTCAGGCCGATGACGCCCCACTTGGCGGCGGCGTAGGGCGTGCGCAGGCCGTAGCCGAGCCGGCCGGCGACCGAGGAGAGGTTGACGATCGCGCCCTCGCCGCCGGCGCGCAGCAGCGGGGCCGCCAGCCGGACCACGAGGAACTGCCCCAGCAGGTCGACGTCGAGCGTGCGCCGGATCTCCTCGACCGGCAGCTGGTCGATCGGCCCGGTCGGGCCGGAGATCCCGGCATTGTTGACCAGCACGTCGAGGCCGCCCAGGCGCGCCGCGACCTCGGCGAAGAGGCGCTCGACCGCGGCCGGGTCGGCGACGTCGGCCAGGGTCGTCGCCGCCTCGGGATGGCGCGCGGCGAATTGCCCGAGCGCCTCGGCGTCGAGGTCGCAGACCAGGACCCGGGCACCGGCCTCCAGGAAGGCCTCGGCGATCACCGCGCCGATGCCGGCGGCGCCGGCGGTGACCAGCACCCGCAGGCCGGCGCGCGGCCGCATCCGTTCGAACAGCTTCATCGACTGCCTTTCTCTGACGGTCACGTCATGCCACCTCGAGCCAGTTGCGGCGGACCTCGGGATCGCCGGCCAGCTCGTCGGGCGTGCCGCGGAAGACGATCTCGCCGTGGCCCATGACCAGGACCTGGGCGGCGACCTTGAGCGCGATGGTCAGCTTCTGCTCGACCAGCACCACGGCGACGCCGCGGCGGCCGATGTCGAGGATCACCTCCATCACGACCTCGACGATCCTGGGCGCCAGGCCCTCGGTCGGCTCGTCGATCAGCAGGACGCGCGGGTTGCCGAGCAGCGAGCGGCAGATCGTCAGCATCTGCTGCTCGCCGCCGGAGAGATGGCCGGCCCGGATCAGGCGGCGCTCCCTGAGGCGCGGGAAGTAGTCGTACATCTCGGCGACGCTCCAGGCGGGCGCGCCGGGTGTCGGCGTCTGCACCCCCATCGCCAGGTTCTCCTCGACGGTCAGGTTGGCGAAGACCAGCCGCTCCTCGGGCACGAAGCCGATGCCCTGGCGGCAGATGACGAAGGGCCGCCGGCCGGTGAGATCGCGCCCGGCGAGGCGCACCGAGCCGGCCGAGGGCGGCACCAGCCCCATGATCGCCTTGAGCGTCGTCGAGCGGCCCGAGCCGTTGCGCCCGAGCAGCGAGACGACGGCCGCCTCGGGGATCGCCAGGTCGACGCCGTGCAGGATGTGGCTCTTGCCGTAGTGCGCATGCAGGCCCCGGACCTCGAGCAGGCTCATGGCGCCGCCTCCCCGCCCGAATCCTGGCCGAAATCCCGGCCCGAACTCTCGTCCGGCTCCTCGCCGAGATAGGCCTCCTGGACCGCGCGGTTGGCGCTGATGCGCTCGGGCGTGTCGGTCGCCAGGATCTCGCCGTAGACCAGCACCGAGACCCGGTCGCAGAGGCTGAAGACGACGCTCATGTCGTGCTCGACCATCAGCAGGGTCTTGCCCGCGGTGACCTCGCGGATCAGCTCGACGGCGCGGTCGGTCTCCTCGCGCGACATGCCGGCGGTCGGCTCGTCGAGCAGGATGACGTCGGCGCCGGTGGTCAGCGTCATGCCGATCTCCAGGGCGCGCTGCTCCGAATAGGTCAGGTCGCCGGCCAAGTCCTCGGCCCGCGCCTCGAGGCGGACCAGGGCGAGGATCGCGCGGGCCTCCTCGTTGACTTGGCGCATCCGGGCGACCGGCCGGAACAGGCCGAAGCGCAGGCCGTGGCGCGCCATCACGCCGATCCGCAGGTTCTCGAACACGCTGAGCCGGTGGAAGATGTTGGTGATCTGGAAGGAGCGCGCGAGGCCGCTGCGGTTGATCCGGTGCGGCGGCAGGCCGGCGATGCTGCGCCCGCGCAGCCGGATGTCGCCGCCCGAGAGCGGGAACAGGCCGGAGACCAGGTTGAACAGGGTCGACTTGCCGGCGCCGTTCGGCCCGATCACCGCGTGGCGCTCGCCGGCCGGGATCTGCAGATCGACGCCGCGGACGACCGGGATCGCACCGAAGGACTTGGCGACGCCGACGAGCTCGAGGGCGGGAGGCGACGCGCTCATGACGGCGAGCCCGACGGGGCGGAGCGCGCCGAGGCCTCCGGACCCCGGCCGGCCGGCCGGCCGGCGGGGGCCGAGCGGACGGACTCCCACAGCGCGGCGATGTCGCGCCGGGCCCGCGCGATCAGGAACAGCCCGGCCAGGAACAGCGCCAGCGGCAGGCCCCAGGTCAGCGGACCGGCCGGGTCCCACTGCGCCCCGAAGGCCTCGAAGGGCGGATGGCCGCCGCCGGCGTCGCGGCGCAGCACCGCGTAGCCCTCGCCGAACAGCACGCTCAGGCTTTCGATCATGAACACCATCCCGGCCGCGACCAGCGCCCCGCCCAGGCCGGCCAGCGCATAGGGGCCGGCGAGCCGGGACCAGTCGAGCTGGCGGCGGTGGCGCAGATGGTGCTGGACGATGCCGCCGATGCCGCCCGGCGCGAACAGCATCACCAGCACGAAGATCAGGCCCTGATAGAGCTGCCAGGAGCGGGTCAGGTCGGAGACCAGGTGGTCGAAGAGCGTGAAGGCCGCGGCGCCGAGCGCCGGCCCGAAGAAGACCGTCGAGCCGCCGACGAAGGTGTTGAGGACGACCCCGGCCGAGACGTGGGCGGAGAAGAGCGAATAGTTGGCGGTCTCGTTGGAGATCGCCTGCAGCGCCCCGGCGACGCCGGAGAACATCGCGGAGATCGCGAAGACGATCACCTTGGTGGCATGGGCGTCGTAGCCCAGGAAGCGGACCCGCTGCTCGTTGTCGCGCAGGGCCAGGGTCAGGCGCCCGAAGGGGGTCCGGGTATAGGCCCAGAGCAGCCAGACCGACAGCGTCACCCAGCCGAGCGCCAGGTAGTAGACCTCCAGGGTCGAGCCGAAGATCAGGCCGCCCCAGGGCATGCGCATCGACGACAGGCCGGCCTCGCCGCCGAACAGCCCCTCCCAGTGCGGCGCCAGGGAATGGAACAGCTCGGCGATCGCCAGGGTCACCAGGGCGAAGTAGACGCCCGAGCGCAGGGTCGCGAAGAAGCCGGCGACGGCGCCGACCGCGAGGCCGGCCGCCGCGCCGGCGAGCGGCAGCAGCGGCGTCGGGAAGGCGAGGCCGTCCTCGACCGCGCGCATCAGGTGCAGCGTCGCGAAGGCGCCGATCCCGAAGTAGGCGGCATGGCCGAAGGACAGCAGGCCGGCCTGGCCGACCAGCAGGTTGAAGGCGAGCGCGAAGAGGCCGGCGATCAGCACGTTGACCAGGGCGTTCTGCAGGCCGAGGTCGAGAAAGGGCGGCAGGCCGATCAGCAGGGCCAGGACGAGGGCGAGGAGGAGCGGCGTTCTCACGGACGGGCTCACGGGCGGGCTCACGGGCGGGCGGCTCCTCAACTGCGCTCGCCCATCAGGCCGGCCGGGCGCACCAGCAGGACGACCAGCATCAGCACGAAGGGGATGGTGCCGCTGATCGAGGAGACCGTCATGGTCATCAGCCCGCCCAGCGAGCGCGCCCAGGGGCCGAGGCCGACCAGGTCGAAGAGGCTGGCCAGGGACCAGTCGATGCCGACCGCGAAGGAGGAGAAGAGGCCGATCAGCAGGGAGGCGACCAGGGAGCCCTTGAGCGAGCCCAGGCCGCCGACCACGACCACCACGAAGACGATCACGCCGAGCTCCAGGGCCATGTTGGGATTGGTCGGGAAGAAGGCGCCGGCGACCGCGCCGCCCAGGCCGGCGAGCGCGGCACCGGCGCCGAACACGCTCATGAAGACCAGGGGAATGTTGTGGCCCAGCGCCTCGGCCATGCTCGGCAGGCGCTCCGCGGCGCGCACCACGATGCCGATCCGGGTCCGCGACAGCAGCAGGTAGAGGACCAGGAACATGGCCAGCGCGACCCCGCCGATGAACAGGCGGTAGAAGGGATAGTCCGTGCCGAAGACCGTGAAGGCGGCGAAGCGCAGGTTGTCCGGCATCTGGTAGTTCACCGGGAAGTCGCCGTAGAAGAGCTTCACCAGCTCCTCGAAGATCAGCGCCAGCCCGAAGGTCAGCAGCAGCTCGTGGGCGTGGCCGAAGGCGTGGATCCGGCGCAGCAGATAGCGCTCGACCAGCAGGCCGACGAGGCCGACGACCAGCGGGGCGACCAGCAGGCCGGCCCAGAAGCCGACCAGCGAGGACAGCGTGTAGGCGACGTAGGCGCCCAGCATGTAGAAGGAGGCGTGGGCGAAGTTCAGCACGCCCATCATGCCGAAGATCAGGGTCAGGCCCGCCGAGACCATGAACAGCAGCAGGCCGTAGATCACGCCGTTCAAGGCGGAAATGATGGCGAATTCCAACGCTCGCCCTCCGGAAGCAGGGGCCGGTGCAGGGACGAAGGGGCTCGATCCCGCCGGATCCGCGCGGCGGCGGACCCGGCGGGACCTGTTCCCCGTCCGGCGTCAGCTCGGGCGCTTCATCTCGCAGGACGACTGGACCGGATAGATCGCCTCGGCACCGGGCACGACCGAGACCGGCGCGAAGCCGAGGTCGGTGCCGTCGGCCGGATACTTCGGATCCTTGACGACCTTGGAGACGACGACCGGGCGGATCGTCTGGTGGTCGGCCTTGCGCACCGAGATCGGGCCGACCGGGCTGTCGTAGGTCGTGTCCTCGAGCGCCAGGGCGATCTTGGTGGTGTCGATCGCGCCGCCGTGGAAGTCGAGCTTGGCCAGGGCCAGCTGCAGCGACTTCATCGCGAACACGGTCTGGGGCTCGACGAACAGCGGGTAGTGGCCCATCACCTTCTTGTAGTCTTCCGCGAAGGCGGCGTCGCCGGCGGCGTTGTCGTAGTTGTTGGCGATGTAGTGGCCGAGGGCCGTCTCGCCGGCGTTGGCGATGTTGCCCGGCTGGTCGAGGAAGGCGGTGCCGAAACGGACCTTGAGGCCGGCGTCGCCGGTCGCCTTCATCAGCAGCAGCAGGTCGTTCGACCAGTTGCCGGTGATCACGGTGTCCGGGTTCGCCTCCTTGATCTTGGCGACGAAGGGCGAGAAGTCCTGGATCTTGTTGACGTCGTGCAGGACCTCGCCGACGACCTTGTAGCCGCCCATCGGCGCCGCGGCCTCGATCGCCGCCTGCATGTCCTGGCCCCAGGAGTAGTTCTGGTTCAGCGAGTAGACCCGGGTGCCGAGGTCGCCTGCCGCCTTCATGGCCTTGACCAGGGCGTTGACCCGCATCGGCGCGGTCGTGGTGTAGCGGAAGTGGTAGAAGTGGCACTTCTCGCCGGTCAGCGCCATCGCCTCGGCGCCGACGTTGATGAAGATGATCTCCTTGCCGGGATTGCGCAGGTTGTGCTTGCGCACGTCCTCGGTGATCTGCCCGGCGATCGCCGAGGAGGCGCCCTGCACGACGATGTTCACGCCGTCGGCGACCGCCTGCTTGAACTTGTCCGCGGCGCCGGTCGAGCCGCCGGCGTTGTCGTACTCGACGACCTCGACCGGCTCGCCGTTGAAGCCGCCCTTGGCGTTGATGTCCTTGACGCCGTACTGGACGCCCGCGGCGAAGAGACGGCCGGTCGAGGTCTGGGCCCCCGAGAGGCTTTCGATGATCCCGATCTTCAGGGGATCGGCGTGGGCCGGCACCGCCAGGGCGGCGCCCACGGACAGGATTGCGACTGCGGCAAGACTCTTCATGGCATCATTCCTCCCAAGATATTGATTTTATTCTTGTTGAACCGCCGCCGCGGGTGCGGCGACGGCCTGGCGTCGGCTTCGCTTCATGGGAAGGGCGGCAGCGCGTTCGATCGTCCGGGCCCCTGCGTCCCGCGCCCCCGGGTCCGGACGCCCGCGCCAGGACACGGCCCCCCGCCCTCGCCGCCGCGCCCCCAGCCTTCCCCCAAAGGCCTCCGGGGCGGCGTCCACCTCGGCAACGGTTCCGGAGACCCCGGCAGGAGGCAGTCCCCGCCACCGGTTACTTCGGGTTCGGCCGCCGGCCTCTTCTTCCCGTCGCTCGCGTCAGGGACGAATACATGGAAGGTCGGGGAGCCGTTGGCCGGGAGGCAGTCGTAGCGGCGCTGCTTCTTCCCTCTTCAGCGAAATCACGCCGGAAGCATTCCATAGCGCCGGCGCCGTCGTCAAGGATCTGTGATCTGTGATCACACTCTTCACACCGACGCACCCTGCCGCCCCCGTCTCGGGCCGGAAGTCCCAACCTGCCCGAGGCCCGGCCCGGATCAGCGGTCCGGCGCGGGCGGGACCCTGCGGCCCGGCGCGGTGCCGGCGACGGCCGCCAGCGTGTCGATGCGGGCCTTCTCCTGGGCGTCCTTCGGCTTGGCGGTCGCCCGGCGATAGTCGCGGTAGAGGAACATGATCTCGGTCCAGAGGCCCGGCAGGTCGGTCAGCAGGCTGTCGCTGCGGAAGCAAGCCTCGTAGTCGACCTTCTCGCCGCCGCGGCCGATCTTCTTCAGCACCTCCTTGGCGATGCGGCCGTAGCCGACGACGCTGGGGTGCATGCCGTCGAGGCCGCAGAAGCCGCCCCAGCGGAAGCCGCCGCCGAGGTAGCTCTCCAGCATCATGTTGCTGATCGACACGCCGCCGGCCTTGATGACGTTGTCGTCACTGAGCCGCTGGTGCTTGCGGTTGAGGTGGCGCATCTGTTCGGCGAGGTCGACGATCTCGACCCGGTCGCCGAGCCGCTGCCTCATGGTCTCGGCCATGTTGGCGTTGATCGCCGCGACCCGCTCGTCCTGCCACTTCAGCTCCTGGCCGGTCATGGTGCCGTAGCCGAAGCCCATGCGGTTCTCGTAGTTGTCGAAGTAGCCGTCGGGGCCCGGCAGGTGGCCGCTGTAGGAGATCGACTCCGGCGCCGGCATCAGGTTCGGCACCTGGCTCGGCAGCACCAGGCCGTTGACGATGATCTTCCTGGTGCCCGGCCCGACCTCCTTCAGGTGGTCGGCGAGGATCTCGTAGCGCTTGCCGATCTCGGCGACGCGCTGGTCGGTCAGGTTGGGATTGCCCTCGAAGCCGGCGTCGAACAGGCCCTCGTTGCTGCCGATGTTGAGCAGCAGGATCTCGGGCTCGCGGAGCTTGACCAGCTCGACCGGCTGCACGCCCTCCAGCGCGTCGGAGCCCGAGGGATTGAGGGTGAAGCGCGCGTTGAGGCCGAGCAGCGCGTCGGCGAGGCCGCCGTCGGGGATCTGGGCCTTGCTCAGGCCCTTGATGCTGGAAGCGTCCTTGTATTTCAGCGCGTCGGCCTGGCGCGAGCGCCGCTCCCAGTCGAAGGCGTAGAGGTCGCCGATGTCCATCGAGGCGACCGAGACGTTCTCGAAGGCGAGGCGCCCCGAGCCCGAGCTCGGCCGGCGCGTCCAGTAGCGCGCGTTGAGCGACAGCAGCTGGTCAATGGCCCCCAGGTCCGGCAGCAGCCGGATGAAGGGCTCCATGTCGATGATCAGCGGCCGCAGCGGATCGGGATAGCTGAAGGCCTTCTCGTCGAGGCCGAGCGCGCGGGCGACCTGGGCCGGCGGCGAGAAGCGGAACAGCGGCGCGCTCATCGTCAGCGAGCGCACGCCCTGGTACATCGAATCGCCGATCGCCATCAGCGGCGGGTTCTTGTAGCTCGCCGGCAGGTCGACAGCCATGACCCCCTCCCCTGTCCCGGTTGCGGTGCCCCCCAGCGGGATCATTCTGCACCGAAAAGGACCGAAAGGCTCGGTCGAAACGCCCGCATCGATTGCCGAGGGCACGGAACGAAGCGGCCGTGGTTCCGTTGCCCCTGTCTCTGCCGCAGATCGAGGGAAGACCGACCATGGTGCTCGCAACGGCGATCGTCGTCCTGCTGCTCGGCCTCTGCCTGCTGGGCGGCGGCGCCTGGCTCGCCTGGCTCGGCGGCTCCTGGTACTACCTGATCGCGGGCCTCGGCTTCCTGGCGACCGCCGCACTGCTGGCGAAGCGCCGGCGCGCGGCGCTCTGGGTCTATGCCCTGGTCGTCGCCGGCTCGCTGGCCTGGGCGCTCTGGGAGGTCGGCCTCGACTGGTGGCAGCTGGCGCCGCGCGGCGACGTCATCGCGCTTCTCGGGCTCTGGCTGCTGATGCCCTGGGTCGCCGGCCGCCTGCGCCGCTCGGCGGAAGCGCCGAAGCCGAGCGCCGTCTCGCCAGCCGGTCTGCCGCTCAGCCTCGCGGTGCTCGCCTCGGTCGCCGTCGGCGGCTACGCACTGGCGACCGGCAACTGGGGCATCCAGGGCCGGCTGCCGGCGCGCCATGACGGCCAGGCGCTCGACGCCGGCGTCGCGCCCGGCGACTGGCCCGACTACGGCCGCACCGCCGGCGGCAGCCGCTACAGCCCGCTCGACCAGATCACGCCGGCCAACGTCGCCGAGCTGCAGAAGGCCTGGGAGTACCACACCGGCGACCTTCGCGGCCCCGGCGACCCGGTCGAGACGACCTACGAGGTGACGCCGATCGAGATCGACGACACGCTCTACCTCTGCACGCCGCACGACATCGCCATCGCCCTCGACCCCGTGACCGGCAAGGAGCGCTGGCGCTTCGACCCGAAGATCGAGAAGAACGGCGACCGCCAGCACCAGACCTGCCGCGGCGTCTCCTACTGGCGCTCGCCCGGAGTCGCCGAGGGCCAGGCCTGTCGCGACCGCATCTTCCTGCCGACCTCCGACGCCCGGCTGATCGCGCTCGACGCCGCCAGCGGCCAGCCCTGCCCGGGCTTCGGCGAGGGCGGCACGGTGAACCTCTGGGCGCACATGCCAAACGAGCAGGCCGGCTTCTACTACTCGACCTCGCCGCCGGTCGTCGCCGAGGGCCTGGTCGTGATCGGCGGCGCGGTCAACGACAACGTCTCGGTGCACGAGCCCTCGGGCGCGATCCGCGCCTACGACGCCGAGACCGGCAAGCTGGTCTGGAACTTCGACGCCGGCCGGCCCGACAGGACCGAGCCGCTGACCGGCGACGAGACCTACACCGCCAACTCGCCGAACAGCTGGTCGATGCTCAGCGTCGATCCCGACCTCGGGCTCGTCTACGCGCCGATGGGCAACGCGCCGCCCGACCAGTTCGGCGGCGACCGCACGCCGGAGACCGAGCGCTTCTCCTCCTCGGTCGTGGCCCTGGACCTCGAGACCGGCCAGGTCCGCTGGGTCTTCCAGACCGTGCACCACGACCTCTGGGACATGGACGTTCCGGCCCAGCCGCAGCTGGTCGACCTGCAGCGCGACGGCCGCAGCGTGCCGGCCCTGGTGCAGCCGACCAAGCAGGGCGAGATCTTCGTGCTCGACCGCCGGACCGGCAAGCCGCTGCTGCCGGTCAGCGAGGAGCCGGCGCCGCAGGGCGCGGCGAAGGGCGACCATGCCGCCCCGACCCAGCCGGTCTCGGCGATCTCGTTCCGGCCGCCGCCGCTGACCGGCCGCGACATGTGGGGGCTGACGCCCTTCGACCAGCTGGCCTGCCGCATCGCCTTCCGCCGGCTGCGCTACGACGGCCGCTACACGCCGCCCTCGACCCGGGGCTCGCTGATCTATCCGGGCAACTTCGGCGCCTTCAACTGGGGCGGCGTCGCGGTCGATCCGGTGCGCCAGGTCATCGTCGGCATGCCGGTCCAATTCGCCTTCACCTCGCGGCTCGTCCCGCGCGCCGACGACACGACCAACTACGTCTCGGATGGCAAGCCGGGGCTCAACGAGAACTACGGCGCGCCCTATGCCGCCGACATGGGCCCCTTCACCTCGCCGCTCGGCCTGCGCGTGCCCTGCCACGCGCCGCCCTGGGGCACGGTCGCCGGCATCGACCTGGAGACCGGCGAGGTCGCCTGGCAGCACCGCAACGGCACGATCCGCGATCTGGCGCCCCTGCCGCTGCCGTTCGGGCTGGGCGTGCCCTCGCTCGGCGGCCCGGTGATCACGGCGGGCGGCCTCGCCTTCGCCAGCGGCACGCTGGACTACTACCTCCGGGCCTACGACGTGACCGACGGACGGGTGCTGTGGAAGGCGCGCCTGCCGGCCGGCGGCCAGACCACGCCGATGAGCTACCGGGCCCGCGACGGCCGGCAGTACGTGCTGACCGTCGCCGGCGGCCACGGCTCGACCCATACGAAGGCCGGCGACGCGGTGATCGCCTACGCCCTGCCGGCCTCGTGACGGTATCGGGGTAGAGGCCGATCGCCGCAGGCCGGCGGGCCGGCCGGAACCTCCGGCGACGCGGCCTGTTGACCGCTCGAGGCCCGCGGTCGCGGGTCACCCCTCGCAACCATCCGGGAGACCGCCATGCCGCAGACCGTCGTGATCACCGGAGCCTCGGCCGGCGTCGGCCGGGCGACCGCCCGGCGCTTCGCCGTCGAAGGCGCGCGGATCGGCCTGATCGCCCGCGATCCGGAACGGCTGGAGGAGACGGCCGAGGAGGTCCGGCAGCTCGGCGGCGAGGCCCTGCCCTGCCCCGCGGACGTCGCCGACGCCGAGGCGGTGGCGAGCGCCGCCGGGGCGGTCGAAGAGCGCTTCGGCCCGATCGACGTCTGGGTCAATGCCGCCATGGCGACGATCTTCGGCCGCTTCGCCGAGATCACGCCCGAGGAGTTCCGCCGCGCCACCGAGGTCACCTATCTCGGCTTCGTCAACGGCACGCGCAGCGCGCTCGCGCGCATGCAGCCGCGCGACCGCGGCACGATCCTGCAGGTCGGCTCGGCGCTGGCCTACCGCTCGATCCCGCTGCAGTCGGCCTACTGCGGCGCCAAGCACGCGATCGTCGGCTTCACCGACTCCCTGCGCTCGGAGCTGATCCACGGCGGCAGCGGGATCGAGCTGGTCATGGTCCACCTGCCGGGCATGAACACGCCGCAGTTCGAGTGGTCGCGCAACAAGACCGGCGAGCGGCCGCAGCCGGTGCCGCCGATCTACCAGCCGAGCGTCGCCGCCGAGGCGATCCACTACGCCGTCGAGCATCCGCGCCGCGAGCTCTGGCTCGGCTGGGCGACGCTCAAGACGATCCTCGGCCAGCGCCTGGCGCCGGGCCTGCTCGACCGCATCCTGGCCGACAAGGCCTACGACGGCCAGCTCACCGGCGTGGCCGAGCGGGCGCGGCCCGACAACCTGTTCAAGCCGGTCAGGGGCCGCTTCGGCGCGCGCGGCCGCTTCAACGACCGCGCCAGATCCGGCAGCTCCGAGCTCTGGCTGGTCGAGCATGCCGGCGGGCTGGCGGCCGCCGGCGGCGTCGCCCTCGGCCTGCTCGCCGGCTGGGCGCTGGCCCGCCAGGCGACGCGGCACTGACGGGAGCCATGAGCCAGAGCTCCGCCTTCCCGGCGATCGGCGACTACGGGCTGATCGGCGACTGCCGGACACTGGCCCTGGTCTCGCGCCGGGGCAGCGTCGAGTGGCTCTGCCTGCCGGACCTCGACAGTCCCTCGCTGTTCGCCCGCCTGCTCGACCGCGAGCGCGGCGGCTTCCTCGCGGTCGCCCCGGTCGGCTGCCAGGGCGCGCGGCGGCGCTATCGCGAGGGCACCAACGTGCTGGAGACCGAGCTGGAGGCACCCGACGGCCGGCTGCGCGTCACCGACTGCCTGCCGATCGAGAAGAAGGCGGACCAGCTGCTGCAGCCCGAGCGCGAGCTGGTGCGCTTCGTCGAGGTCCTGGAGGGCAGCCCCGAGGTCGAGGTCGTCTACGCGCCGGCGCCGGGCTACGGCGCGGCCGAGGCGCCGGTCGAGCCGCACGGCCGGCTCGGCTGGCGGCTGGCCGAGCGCGGGCGGCTGGTGCTGCTGCGCTCCGACCTGCCGCTGTGGCAGGACGGCCCGCGGCGGGTCGGCGGCCGCGAGCGCCTGCGCGCCGGCGAGACGCGCAGCCTGTCGTTGTCCTTCCACCAGCGCGACCCCGCGATCCTGCCGCTGCTCGGCGAGGAGGTCGCCCGCAAGATCGAAGCGACCGCCGACTGGTGGCGGGACTGGAGCGGCGCCTGCGACTACGACGGCCCCTTCGCCGAGGCGGTGCGGCGCAGCGCACTGACCCTCAAGGCCCTGCAGTTCGTGCTGTCGGGCGCCGTGATCGCAGCGGCCAGCAGCTCGCTGCCGGAGGCGCTCGGCGGCGGGCGCAACTGGGACTACCGCTTCTGCTGGCTGCGCGACGCCGCCTTCACCCTGCGCGCCTTCGTCGACACCGGCTTCGAGGCCGAGGCGGCGGCCTTCTTCGACTGGCTGCTGCACGCGACCCGCCTGACCCAGCCCCGGCTCGACGTGCTCTACGACGTCTACGGCCGAACCGGCCTGGCCGAGAAGACCCTGGACCATCTGGCCGGCTATCGCGGCTCGCGGCCGGTCAGGATCGGCAACGCCGCTTCCAGCCAGGTGCAGCTCGACGCCTACGGCGAGGTGATCAGCGCCGCGGCGATCTTCATCGCGCGCGGCAATCGCCTGGACCGGGCCGAGCGCCGGCTGCTGGTCAGGCTCGGCGAGACCGTCTGCAGGCTCTGGCGGCAGCCCGACAACGGCATCTGGGAGTTCCGCGGCAGCAGGCTCCACAACACCTGGTCCAAGGTCATGTGCTGGTCGGCGCTCGACCAGCTGCTGGCGCTCGACGACCAGGGCGTGCTGGCGGTGCCGCGGGCCCGCTTCGAGGCGGAGCGGGAGAAGCTGCGCGAGACGATCTTCGAGCAGGGCTACGACCGCGCGCTCGGCAGCTTCCTCGGTGCCTTCGGCGAGAGCTTCCTCGACGCGACCCTGCTGCTGCTGCCGCGCACGGGGCTGATCGAGGCCGACGACCCGCGCATGGCCGGAACCTACGAGCGGATCCAGGAGCGCCTCGGCGCCGGCCCGCTGCTGCACCGCTACGACGCCGGCACGGACGGCCAGGAGGGCCAGGAGGGCGCCTTCGCGATCTGCAGCTTCTGGGCGGTCGAGTACCTGGCGCGCGCCGGCCGCCTCGACGAGGCGCGGGAGCGCATGGCGGCGATCCTGCAGTACCGCAACGACCTCGGCCTGCTGTCCGAGGAGATCGACGCCGACGGCGGCGAGTTGCTCGGCAACTTCCCCCAGGGCTTCAGCCACAGCGGCCTGATCAACGCCGCACTGGCGATCGCCGAGGCCGAGCGCGGCGCGCAGGGCCTGCGGGGCGAGGCGGCATGATCTGGTCCGGCTTCACCCAGCTCGACGTCGCCGCGGTGCTGGTCTGGGGCGCGGTCGCGACCGCGGCCATGACGACCTTCACCGAGGGCGCCCAGCTGTTCGGCCAGTCGCGCATGAGCCTGCCGTTCCTGTTCGGCAGCTTCGTCAGCGGCCGGCGCGACCGGGCGACGGTCTGGGGCTTCGTCCTCTACAGCCTGGGCGCGCTGCTGTTCGCCTTCTTCTACAGCCTCGCCTTCGAGGCGATCGGCCGCGCCACCTGGTGGATCGGCGCCGGCCTCGGCCTGCTGCACGGCCTCTTCCTGATCACCGTCTTCCTGCCACTGCTGCCGCACCTCCATCCGCGCATGGCCAGCGAGTACGACGGCCCGGACGCCGAGCGGCGCCTCGAGCCGCCGGGCCGCTTCGGGCTCAACTACGGCTCGCGCACGCCGCTGATCACGGTCGCCGGCCAGATGCTGTTCGGCCTGGTGCTCGGCGCCGCCTACGCGGTGGGCTGACGCCCGGGTGGGCTGGCAGTCAGGCAGTCGGGTGGGTGGGACGGCCGGGGCTCAGGCCGCCGCGTCGGCGAGCGACCGGGCGGCGCCGTCGCGTCGCGGGCGGCCGGCCCTGGCGCGGGCGACGCGCTGCACGATCCCGCGCAGCTCGGCCTCCTCGACGCCGTCGCGCGCCATGACCAGACGAACCAGGGGATCGGCGAGCATCTCCTCGAGCGTCGCTTCCTGCATCGTCATGCTGCCAGTCATGATCCGTACCCTCCGCATCGCGAGCATCATGCTCGAGAGATATCCATCCTATACGAGCAATGCGACGGCGTCATGTCGCTTGCCGGATGGTTTTCGGTCACCGGCCTCCGCAGCGGCCGCCCGCCGCGGCGTCGGCCGGGTCGCGGACGGTCCGGGCGCCGCCGGGCTGCCTCCTAGGCGGTGCCGGCGGCCGTGTCGCCGCTGCCCGGCCGGGTCGGGCCGCGCTCGGCTCGGGCACGCGCGCTGCGCCGGAAGATCCGTCGCAGCTCCTCTTCCTGGACGCCGTCGCGGCTCATCACGAGCTTCACGATCGGGTCGGCCAGCATGTCCTCGACTGTGGGTTCCTGGAGCAGGGTGTGAACCGCCATCCTGGGCCTCGCCTTCACGTCAGACTGAACCTCGCCCCCGCCTCACGAAGGTCGGATGGCTTTGCGGCGGCATCGTGTCGAGGCCCTGGCGCCTTCTGTCCCTGCGGCGTTTTCGTCGTGGCGCCGCCGCCGCGGGCCAGCCCGCCAGACGCATTCTATTTGCGAACGATTCTTATTCGCGATAACGTCCGCCGCGGCACGACGAACGGGAGACGGCGGCGGCATGATGAGCAGACGGGCGCTCGGCAACTGGTACCTGGTGCACAAGTGGACCAGCCTGGTCTGCACGGCCCTCCTGCTGCTGCTCTGCGTTACCGGGCTGCCGCTGATCTTCTACGAGGAGATCGACCAGCTGACCGGCCGGCACCCCGAGGCGGCCGCGCTGCCGGACGGCACGCCCCCGGTCCTGCTCGACCGGATCGTCGCCACGGCGCGCGCCGCCCATCCCGGCGACCTGGTGCTCTACCTCGGCTTCGACGCGCACGCGCCGCTGGTCGGCGTCACCACGGCGCCGAGCTACCAGCCGGCGAGCGCCGACTTCCACTCCCAGACCTTCGACGCCCGCACCGGCGAGCGGCTCGCCGTGCCGCCGTTCAACGAGGGCGTCATGTGGGTCTTCTACAAGCTGCATACCGACCTCTATGCCGGCCTGCCGGGCAAGCTGTTCCTGGGTTTCATGGGCCTGCTGTTCGTCGTCGCCCTGGTCTCCGGCGTCGTGGTCTACGGCCCCTTCATGCGCAAGCTCGAGTTCGGCACGGTACGTGCCGACCGCAGCCGGCGCCTGAAGTGGCTCGACCTGCACAACCTGATCGGCGTCGCGACCCTGGCCTGGGCCCTGGTGGTCGGCGCGACCGGCGTGATCAACACGCTGTCGACGCCGATCCTGGGCCTGTGGCAGCGCGGCCAGCTGGCCGAGATGACCGCGCCCTACCGCGACAGGCCTCTGCCCGCGACCCTGGCCTCGATCGACCGGGTGCTGGCGACGGCCGCCACCGCGGCGCCGGGCATGGCGCCCGCCTTCGTCGCCTTTCCGGGCACGCCCTATTCGAGCCGCCACCACTACGCCGTCTTCATGCACGGCGACACGCCGCTGACCGCGCGTCTGCTCAAGCCGGTGCTGGTCGACGCCGAGACCGGGGCGCTGACCGCGAGCCGCGAGCTGCCCTGGTACGTCACGGCGCTGCTGGTCTCACAGCCGCTGCATTTCGGCGACTACGGCGGGCTGCCGCTGAAGGTCCTCTGGGCACTGCTCGATCTCGCGACCATCGTCGTGCTGGCGAGCGGGCTCTATCTCTGGCTGGTGAAGCGGCGGCGGCCGGCCGGGCGGGAGGCGAGGATCGCTGCCGCCATCCCTGGGGAAGTGCCAGCGGAATGAGCGGCTGGCACCTGCCGCCGCTCGGGCTGTCGCGGGTCTGGGACTGGCCGCTCGCGCTCGGCCTGCTGTCCGTCGCGGGGCTGGTTTCGGCGCTGGTCGGCGAGCACGGCCTCTGGCTGGCGCTCTGCTGGCTCGGCCTCGGGATGCCGCTGCTGGTCGTCGCCCGCTACTGGCTCTGGCCGAGCGCGCCGCGCCGCCGCTGAGGGCGGCGCGGGCAGGACCGCCGCATCGGGGGTCCGCTCAGCGCGCGCCGACGATCGCCAGGGCGATGCCGGTGGCCGCGACCGCCAGGCCGACCGGGATGGTGACGATCTGCACCGCCGCCTCGCTGCCGTGCACCACGCCGGTCCAGGTCTCCAGCCGCGCGCGGGCGAAGTCGGCGAAGCGCCGGCCGGTCCTGGCGGCCGCCGGCGCGCGGCCGGTGCGCCACATGACGATCGGCGTGCCGGCGTACATCACCAGGAAGCCGAGCGAGATCGCCAGCATCATCATCGCCTCGGGTGCGCCCAGGAAGACCGCGCCGTAGACGGCGACGATCCACAGCGCCGCGCCGAAGGCGACTCCGTAGACCGCCGGGTGGATCTCCTCGCCGAGGCTGCGCTCGTTGAGCGGCGGGGCCGCCGCGGCCGGAGCCTCGACCAGACGCGGCGCCGGGCGCAGGGGGGCGAGCCCGGCGGGCGCGTCCCCCTGCGCGGCGGGCAGCGGCAGGCCGGCGGCGAGGCCGGCGTCCAGGTCGGCCGGGCCGATCGGCCGGCGAAGGGCTTGAACGGACATGATCCCACTCCTTCTCGATCAACGGTTGGCTCGATCAACGGTTGGCTCGATCAACGATCGGCAAGGTCGGGCGACGCGCCCGTGCCGCCGAAGGCCGGCGACAGGCCGGGCTTGTAGAAGAGGGCGAGCTGCAGGCTCTCGGCGATGCGCTCGGCGCGCTCGACGAAGAGGCCCGCCACCTCCGGCTCGCAGAGCTCCGCCGCGGTCTCGCGGAACAGGCCGAGCCAGGCCTCGAAGTGCTCGGGAGCGATCGACTTCAGGCGCAGGTGCGCCGGCACCGGCTTGCCCTTGTAGCGGCCGGTCATGCGCATCACCGAGGACCAGAAGGCGAACATCTTCGCCAGGTGCGGCTCCCACTCCTCGCCGATCGCGGCGGCGAAGATCGGCCCGAGTGCCGGGTCCCGGCGCACCTTGCCGTAGAAGCGGCGCACCAGCCGCTCGATCAGCGCCTCGGTCACCGCCGGATGCACCGGCAGGCGCAGCGGATTGGGGTGCAGGCGGGGCGCGTCCATGGCGGGAACCTCAAAATAGGTATTTTATATGCCTCTTTAATCGGAAGCTATTGCACCGGTCGGCCAAAAGCAATACCTGTAATGCATCTTTTTTCGCGAGCGACGACCATGCAGCTGACCCGCCACAGCGACTACGCCCTGCGCCTGCTGATGCGCCTCGCCCTCGCCCCCGACGAGGTCGTCACGATCCAGGAGATCGCCGAGGCCTACGGCATCTCGCGCAACCACCTGATGAAGATCGCCCTGGAGCTCGGCCGCCACGGCTTCATCGAGACGCTGCGCGGCCGCGGCGGCGGCCTGCGCCTGGGCAAGGCGCCGTCGGAGATCCGGCTCGGCGCCGTGGTCCGGGCGACCGAGGACAGCTTCGCCCTCGTCGAATGCTTCGACGCCGACCACAACCGCTGCGTCATCACCGGCGCCTGCCGTCTGCGCGGCGCCCTGCGCGAGGCGCTGCAGGCCTTCCTGGCGGTGCTCGACGGCTACACCCTGGCCGATCTGGTCGCCCGCCCCGCCGCGCTGCGCCGGCAGCTCGACCTCGCGCCGGCGGCGGCTCAGAACCCGTAGAGACGGGCCGGGTTGTCGACCAGGATCCTGCGGCGCAGCGCCTCGTCGGGCGCCCAGTCGAGCAGCACGTCGAGCAGCTCGGCGTCGTCGGGATAACGCTCGCGCGGCACGCCGACGTGCGGCCAGTTGCTGCCCCAGAGCAGCCGGTCCGGCGCCGCCGCGACCAGCGCCCTGGCCAGACGCCCGACATCCTCGTAGAGCGGACCGCCGCGCCTAGAGGTCTCGTAGGGCGCTGCCAGCTTGACGTAGACGTCGCCGCGCCCGACCAGGCGCAGCAGGCCCTGGAAGGCCGGGTGCTCGGGCGGCACCGGCTCCAGGAACTTGCCGATGTGATCGACGACGTAGGGCCCCGGCAGCGCCGTCAGGGCGGCCTCGTGCGCGAGGAAGTCGCGGCCGTCGAACTGCACGATCAGGTGCCAGCCGAAGGGCCGCACCCGCTCCGACACCGCGGCTATGCGGTCGAGGCCGACGGCGCCGCCCGGCAGGTTCATGATGCGCGCGCCGCGCACGCCGGCGGCGGTCAGGCGCTCCAGCTCGGCCGCGCCGGTCTCGGGCGTCACCACCGCGACGCCGCGCGCGCAGGGGCCGAGCTCGCCCAGCGCCTCGACCAGGCAGGCATTGTCGGCCTGGTAGGCGTTGCCCTGCACGACCACGACCCGCTGCAGCCCCAGCCACTGCTGGATCCGCCGGTAGTCGGCGACCGTCGCCTCCTGGGCCGGCGGCGGCGGCCCGCCGGGCCGGCCGGCGTGGCGGCGGGTGTAGATGTGCATGTGGGTGTCGGTCGCGCCCGGCGGCGTCTGCAGCCGCGGCGCGCGCCCGGCCAGCGGGCGCGGCTGGTTCTCCGGCCACATGGCCTCAGGCCTCCCGCGCCTTGAAGCGCTCCAGCGCGGCCCGCTCGACCTCGATGCCGAGGCCCGGCCCCTCGGGCACGGCGACCCGGCCCTCGCGGTGCTCGATCGGTGCGGTCAGCACCGCCTGGCGGAAGGGGTTGTCGGTGCGGTCGAACTCGAGCAGCGGCTCGCGCGATTCGTGGCGCGGCGGCACCGGCGGCAGCACGGCGAGGTACTGCAGGGCGGCCGCCAGCGCGACGCCGGTGCCCCAGACGTGCGGCACCAGGCGCAGGCCGAAGGCGCTGGCCATGCCGGCGATGCGGCAGGCCTCGGACAGGCCGCCGACGCCGCAGACGTCGGGCTGCAGGATGTCGACCAGCCGGCTGGTCATGACGTCGCGGAAGCCCCAGCGCGTGAACCAGGTCTCGCCGCCGGCGACCGGGATCGGCTGGCCGGCGCGCACCGCGCGGTAGCCCTCCAGGTCCTCGGGCACCACCGGCTCCTCGAACCAGCCGATGTCGCAGGCCGCGGCGGCGCGGCCGAGCGCCACCGCCTCGAGGGCGTCGTAGCCGTGGTTGGCGTCGATCATGAAGCCGGCCTTCGGGCCGATCGCCTCGCGCACCGCGCGGATCGCCGCCAGGTCCTCCTCGACGCCGTAGCCGATCTTGATCTTGACCGCGGAGAAGCCCTCGCGAACGTAGCCCGCCGTCTCCTCGGCGAGGTAGGCCGGCCGGTCCCCGCTCATGCGCCGGAAGGCGCCGGTCGCGTAGGCCGGAACCTCCTTGCGGAAGGCGCCGCCGAGCAGCTGGTGGACCGGCGCCTCGAAGCGCTTGCCCTTGAGGTCCCAGAGCGCGATCTCGATGCCGCTCAGCGCGGTCACCACGAGGCCGCGCTGCCCCTGGTCGCGGAACTGGCTGTAGAGATGCAGCCAGAGGCGCTCATGGTCGAGCGCGTCCTGGCCGAGCAGCAGCGGGCGCATGGCGGCGACCACGGCGGCGTTGAGGCGCATCGGCCCCAGGCACTCGCCCCAGCCGCTGGTGCCGTCCTCGGCGACCACCTCGACCAGGCAGGCATGGCGCGCCTCGAAGCGCGAGAAGGAGGACTCGAAGAAGTCGTGGAGGCGATGCTCCAGCAGGTGCGTGCGGACGTCGGCGATGCGGGTCGAGGCGGCCATGGCTGAAGCCTACCGGCCCGCGTAGCGCCGGACCAGCGGCTCCAGCATCCGGTGCTCTTCCTCGCTGAGGTCGGTCAGCGGCGGGCGCACCGGACCGCAGTCGCGGCCGATCAGGCGCACGCCGGCCTTGATGATCGAGACAGCGTAGCCTTTGCCGCGGTCGCGGATCCGCGCATAGGGATAGAAGAAGCCGGTCAGCAGCTCCTGCATCGCCGCCTTGTCGCCGGCGCGCATCGCCTTGTGGAAGGCCAGGGCCATCTCCGGCAGGAAGTTGAAGATCGCCGAGGAGTAGGTCGAGACGCCGGCCGCGTCGTAGGCCTCGGCGAAGAGCTCGTGGGTCGGCATGCCGCCGACGTAGACGAGGCGGTCGCCCAGCGTCGCGGTGACCTGGCGGACCAGGCCGATGTCGCCGGAGCCGTCCTTGAAGCCGATCAGGTTCGGGCAGGCCTCGGCGAGGCGCGCCAGGGTCTCCGCCTTGAGGATCGAGTTGTCGCGGTTGTAGACGATGACGCCGATGCCGATCGATCCGCAGACCGCCTTGACGTGGGCGTAGAGACCCTCCTGCGAGGCGCCGATCAGGTAGTGCGGCAGCAGCAGGATGGCGTCGGCGCCGGCCTGCTCGACCGCCTGGGCCAGCTCCGAGGCCATGCGCGTGCCGTAGCCGCAGCCGGCGATGATCGGCACGTCGCCGGAGACGTCCTTGGCGGCGCGCGTCGCCTCGCAGACCTCGGCGGCGGTCAGCGAGAAGAACTCGCCGGTGCCGCCGGCGGCGAACAGCGCCGCGGCGTCGAAGCCGGCCAGCCAGCCGACGTGCTCGCGGTAGCGCTCGGCATCGAACGAGAGGTTCGCGCGGAAGGGGCTGACCGGGAAGGACAGCAGGCCGCTGCCGATCCGGGCCTTGAGGGCGTCGTGTTCCATCGTCTCGGGTCCAGCTTCGAGGGGCCGCCCGGGCAGGGCCGCCGGGCTGCCCGTACGATATGTCGTCGTATTATGCAGTCAAGTCATATGATGACTTGACTGCGGAGGAAGAGCGGATTGGGCGGCCTTCCGGGTCGCCCCCTCTTTCCCCTGTCATCGTCGCTCCGCCCTCCCCTCGTCATCCCCGCGAAAGCGGGGATCCAGAGAACAGAGCCGTTCGCACCGAGGATCGCCGGTCCGCGCCCGCGACACCCTCCTCTGGATCCCCGCTTTCGCGGGGATGACGGTTGAGAGAGAGAGAGAGAGAGAGAGAGAGAGAGAGAGAACGAAGAAGGAGAGCGGCAGGACGAGCGGACAGCCCCTCCCCTTTACCGCCCGTCGCGGCGCAGGCGCTGGTAGCGCTCGAGGCTGCCCTTGAGGTGGACGCGCATGGCCTCGCGCGCGGCCTCGGCATCGCCGCGGCAGATCGCGGTCATGATCTGCTCGTGCTCCTCCTGGATCTGGCGCACGTAGGCCGGGGTGCGCACCGGCGAGGGGCCGCCAAGCTGGGAGCGCGGGATCGTGCGCCGGCCGAGGAACTCGAAGAACTCGCCGAAGTGCCGGTTGTTGGTCGCGTCGGCGACCGCCAGGTGGAAGGCGAAGTCGGCGTCCTCGGCCGCCTCGCCGCGCGCCATGGCGGCGGCGATCTCCTCGAAGCACTCGCGGATCTTGGCCTCCTGGGCCGGCGAGCGGCGCTCGGCGGCGAGGCCGGCCGCCTCGATCTCGACGGCGGCGCGCAGCTCCAGCGCCTCGATCACCGAGGAGATCTTACCGGCGTCCTCGCTCAGCAGGCTGAGGCCGGGCGCCGGCCTAGCCGGCTCGCGCACGAAGACGCCGATGCCCTGGCGCGGCTCGACCAGGCCGTCGGCGCGCAGCCCCGCGATCGCCTCGCGCACGACGGTGCGGCTGACGCCCAGCTCGCGGATCAGCGCCTGCTCGGTCGGCAGCTTGTCGCCGGGCTTGAGCCGCCCGCTGCGAATCCGCTCGCGCAGGTCGGCGACGACCATCTGGGTCAGGTTGCGGCGCGGCCGTTGCGCGGTCCGGGGAGCCGACAGATCCGTCATCTCATTCTCCGATCGGGCAGTCTCCGCACTATAGCCGCAGCCGGCGATTGACGCTCGTCAGGCTAATTCATATGATGTCTGATGTCTACAAACAGCAAGACGGCAGACTTGCCGCTGCGTCGACCAAGGCTCACGAGGGAGGAAATGACATGCGCAAGCTAGCAATACTGGGGCTCGCCGCGGCGGCGCTGACCGCCGGCATGGTGCTGGCGTCGGCACCGGGCCAGGCCAAGGAGTGGCGCGGCTGGAACATCCACGTGCCCGACTATCCGGTGTCCAAGGCGATGGACGCCTTCACCGACATGCTCGCCAAGCGCTCCGACGGGCGCATCACGGCCAAGACCTACCATTCCGGCGTGCTCGGCACCCAGCCCGACGCGATCGAGCAGGTCCGGCTCGGCGGCATCGACTTCGGCGAGTTCAACCTCGGCCCGATGGGCCAGGTCGTGCCGACCGCCGACGTCGTCTCGCTGCCCTTCATCTTCAAGAACATGGACCACATGCATCGGGTCATGGACGGCCCGATCGGCGACGAGATCAGCGCGGCGATGGCCGAGAAGGGCTTGGTCGCCCTGGCCTGGTACGACTCGGGCGCGCGCTCCTTCTACAACTCCAAGCACCCGATCTACACGCCGGCCGACCTCAAGGGCATGAAGATCCGGGTGATGAACAACGACCTCTTCGTCGGCATGGTCGAGGCGATGGGCGGCAACGCCACGCCGATGGCCTTCAGCGAGGTCTTCCAGTCGCTCAAGACCGGCGTCGTCGACGGCGCCGAGAACAACTGGCCGTCCTACGAGTCGACCAACCACTTCGAGGTCGCCAAGTACTACTCGGACACCGAGCACCTGATCATTCCGGAGTGCGTCTGCATCAACAAGGGCCTCTGGGATTCGCTGTCGCCTGCCGACCAGAAGCTGGTCAAGGACGCGGCGCGCGAGAGCGCGGTGCTGCAGCGCAAGCTCTGGGCCGAGCGCGCCGAGGACAGCCGCAAGAAGGTCGAGGCGGCCGGCGTCAAGTTCAACAAGGTCAAGGACAAGGCGATGTTCCAGGCGGCGATGCAGCCGGTCTACGACGCCTTCCTGAAGCAGCACCCCGACCTCAAGAAGCTGGTCGAGGAGATCAAGGCGACCGACTGACCTCCCGGGCGCCCCTGGGCCGGCCGGACCGGAGTCCGGCCGGCCCTTCCGTGTCCGATCCCCTGGTCTCCAGTCCCCCTGGTCTCCAGTCCCCCTGGCCTCCAACCGCCGTCCCGCCGGAGTCCGTCGCCGATGACCACCCCGCCGCCCCCGAGCGCCCCATCCCCGAGCGCCCCGCCCCCGAGCTTCTCGCCCGCGGACGAGAGCGCGCCGGAACGGGCGCTCGACCGGGCCCTCGACCTGCTCGCCCGCTGCTTCAGCCTGCTCTCGGGCTTCTGCCTGGTCGTGCTGATCGCGATCTTCGGCTGGCTGGTGTTCGGCCGCTACGTGCTCAACGCGACGCCGACCTGGGCCGAGCAGCTCGGCCTGCTGCTGATCGCCGTCATCACCTTCTTCTCCGGCGCGGTCGGCGTCCACGAGCAGCGCCATCTCTCGGTCGACTTCCTGCGCGACGCCCTGCCGCGCGGCCCGCGCCGCCTGCTGCTGGTCGCCGGCGACCTGGTGATGGCGGTCTTCGGCCTGCTGATGGCGGTCAACTCCTGGGATCTCGTGCTCTTCAAGTGGTCGACGAAGATCCCGCTGCTCGACCTGCCCGAGGGCCTGCGCAGCCTGCCGCTGACCATCTGCGGCGCCCTGCTGGTGATCTTCGCCGGCAGCCGCGCGCTGCGCCGCGCGCTCGGCCGCTACCCCGACGACGAGCACCTCTTCGACCCGCTCGACGCGCTCCAGGCCGAGGCCGGGCCGCTGCACGCGCCAGAGATGCCCCCGGGGCTGCCTCCGGGGCCGCCGGGCGGCGCCGCCCCGGACCGGAGGGCCTGAGCCATGGGTCTCGCCCTGCTGCTCGGCGTCTTCGCCCTCTCGGTCGCCATCGGCATCCCGGTCGCCTTCGCGCTCGGCGTCGCCGCGGTCGCGACCTTCGCCCACGAGGGGCTGCCGCTGCTGATCGCCTTCCAGCGCATCCTCTCGGGCATCTCGGTCTTCTCGCTGCTGGCGATCCCCTTCTTCATCTTCGCCGGCGAGCTGATGCTGCACGGCGGCATCGCCCAGCGCCTGGTCCAGCTCGCCGCCGCCGCGGTCGGCTCGATCCGCGGCGGCCTGGGGCAGGTCAACGTCTTCGCCTCGATGCTGTTCGGCGGCATCTCCGGCTCGGCGGTCGCCGACGTCTCGGCGCTCGGCTCGATCCTGATCCCGGTGATGAAGGACAAGGGCTACGACGCCGACTACGCGGTCAACGTCACGGTGACCTCGTCCCTGGCCGGCATCATGATCCCGCCGAGCCACAACATGATCCTCTACGCCGTGGCGGCCGGCGGCGGCATCTCGGTCTCCAAGCTGTTCATGGCCGGCGTCGTGCCGGGCGTCATCATGTGCATCTGCCTCGCCGTCGCCGCCTATGTCGTCGCGGTCCGGCGCGGCTACCCGGCCGAGCGCTTCCCCGGCTTCCGCAGCCTGCTGCTCAGCGCGATCACGGCGATCCCCGGCCTGTTCACCGCGGTGATCATCGTCGGCGGCGTGCTGTCGGGCGTCTTCACCGTCACCGAGTCGGGCGCCTTCGGCGTCATCTACGCCCTGGTCATCACCGCCCTCGCCTACCGCGAGCTCAGCTGGGCCAAGTTCCGCACCGCCGTGCTGCACTCGGTCCGGACGACCTCCATGGTCATGGTGCTGGTCGGCTGCGCCACCGCCTTCGCCTACCTGCTGGCGCTCTACCGCGTGCCCGAGCAGCTGACCAGCGCGCTGACCTGGATCTCCGGCGACCCGACGATCATCCTGATCATGCTGAACCTGATGCTGCTGGTCCTCGGCATGATCATGGACATGGCGGCACTGATCCTGATCTGCACGCCGATCTTCCTGCCGGTCGTCATGTCCTTCGGCATGGACCCGATCCAGTTCGGCATGATCCTGATGATGAACCTCGGCCTCGGGCTCTGCACCCCGCCGGTCGGCGCCTGCCTGTTCGTCGGCTGCGCGATCGGCGACGTGAAGATCGAGCGCGCGGTCGTCACCATCTGGCCCTTCTACATCGCGATCCTGGTCGCTCTCATGCTGACCACCTTCATCCCGGCGATCTCGATGACCCTGCCGACCTGGCTGGGGTAGAAGGGTCGCGCGACGATCGAGAGATCTTGACCACGGACCGGCTCCCAACGGCTTCATGGTGAGCCTGTCGAACCACGAAGCCGTTCCGGCACGGTCCGTGCCGGTTTCGATTCGCCCTTCGACAGGCTGTTCAGACCGGGGACATAGTGGACACCCGTTCGGGGACATTGTGGACGGGTTTGAGCTCAGTCTGCTCGGTGAGGTCGAGGGACGCCAGCTTCTGATGGCAGAAGAAGATGTCGAGGCGTCCGTCGATCTGGGTGGGGCGCAGGGCGACCGGGGTGCCACGGAAGGCCTTGCCGATCTTGCGGCGCCGCCCGCGGTAGCTGATCCAGCCGTTCTGGTCGACCCAGCGCACGACGTCCTCGGGCTCGTACTCGATCGCCGGCAGGCGCTCGGGCAAGGCCCGCCGGCTGGGCTGGTAGCGCTCGACGGGGACCTTCATGCCGATCGCCTCGTGCGGCCGCTCCAGGTTG
>NZ_FWZX01000016.1 GCF_900177295.1 Tistlia consotensis USBA 355 | reverse complement strand
CGCTGCTCGACCACCGCCGCCTGGATCGCCACCGGCGTCTCGTTCGGCGAATGCAGCGGCCGGCGCGAGCGGTCCTCCAGGCCCGCCAGGCCCGCCGCGCGATAGCGCGCCAGCCAGCGATAGCCGACCGTCGGGCTGATCCCGAAGCGCCGGCACAGAGCGCGCTTGTTCGCCCCCTCCCGGCTCGCCAAAAGCACGAACTCCTGACGCTGCGACACGATCGACACCTCCTGCCAGGGCATCGAAAGCCTCCCTCATGAGACCCTCAATGCCGATCAGAATGCGTCCACCATGTCCCCGAACACCCGTCCACCATCTCTCCGGTCTATACAGCCTGTCGAAGGGCGGAGCCAAGCCGGCGCGGCCCGTGCCGAAGTCGCTTCACCCTGAGCCTGTCTTCAGACCAGGCTCAGGATGAAGCGAAGCAGGTCGGGATGAGGCGGGGCAGCACCCGAAGCCAGTCTCGATACCCGACGGTTGTCCTCCCGTCGCTCGATTTGCGCTATGCTTGCGCAAAAGGGCGGTGGCGGGAGGGACGCGGATGAAGACGCTCAAGGGCCCGGGGATCTTCCTGGCACAGTTCGCAGGCGACGCCGCGCCGTTCGACTCCTTCGACGGGATCTGCGCCTGGGCGGCCTCGCTCGGCTACAGGGGCGTGCAGATCCCGACCTGGGACGCGCGCCTGTTCGACCTCGACAAGGCGTCGGGCTCCAAGGACTACTGCGACGAGATCGCGGGCGTCGCGGCGGGCCACGGTCTCGCGGTTACCGAGCTGTCGACCCACCTCCAGGGCCAGCTCGTCGCCGTCCACCCGGCCTACGACCTCGCCTTCGACGGCTTCGCCGCCCCCGAGGTGCGCGGCAACCCGCAGGCGCGCACCGAATGGGCGGTCGACCAGGTCAAGCGGGCCCTGACGGCGTCCCGCCACCTGGGGCTCGGCGTCCACGCGACCTTCTCGGGCGCGCTCGCCTGGCCCTACATCTATCCCTGGCCGCAGCGCCCGCCCGGCCTGGTCGAGGCGGCCTTCGAGGAGCTGGCCAGGCGCTGGCGGCCGATCCTCGATCATGCCGAGGAGCAGGGTGTCGACCTCGCCTACGAGATCCACCCCGGCGAGGACCTCCACGACGGCGTGTCCTACGAGATGTTCCTCGAGCGGGTCGGCGACCATCCGCGCGCCAACCTGCTCTACGACCCGTCGCACTTCGTGCTGCAGCAGCTCGACTATCTCGACTACATCGACATCTACCACGCGCGGATCCGCGCCTTTCACGTCAAGGACGCCGAGTTCAACCCGACCGGGCGCCAGGGCGTCTACGGCGGCTTCCAGTCCTGGGCGGACCGCGCCGGCCGCTTCCGCTCGCTCGGCGACGGCCAGGTCGACTTCGGCGCCATCTTCTCGAAGCTCGCCGCCTGCGACTACGACGGCTGGGCGGTGCTCGAATGGGAGTGCGCGTTGAAGCACCCCGAGGACGGCGCCCGGGAAGGGGCCGAGTTCATCGCCGCCCACATCATCCGCGTGACCGACAAGGCCTTCGACGACTTCGCCGGCGCCGGCAGCGACGACGCCGCCAACCGGCGGATGCTCGGCCTCGATCGCTGAGCACGGGGAGCCGGGAGCATGACCATCGAGGCGAGCCGGGACGAGGCCTTGGCGGAGCCGATCCGCCTTGGCATGGTCGGCGGCGGCCGCGCGGCCTTCATCGGCGCAGTCCACCGCATCGCCGCGCGCCTGGACGACCATTACCGCCTGGTCGCCGGTGCGCTGTCGTCGGATCCGGCGCGCGCTCGGGCCTCTGCCGCCGACCTCGGCATCGACCCGTCGCGCGCCTACGGCAGCTTCGCCGAGATGGCCGAGCGCGAGGCGGCGCGCGCCGACGGCATCGAGGCCGTCTCGATCGTCACGCCGAACCATCTGCATGCGCCGGTCGCGGCGGCGTTCCTCAGGGCCGGCATCCACGTGATCTGCGACAAGCCGCTGTCGGCGACGGTGGCGGAGGCCGAGGAGCTGGTCGCGCTCCAGCGGCAGACCGGGCGGATCTTCGCGCTCACCCACAACTACACCGGCTACCCGATGGTCCGGCAGGCGCGGGCCATGGTGCGCGACGGCGCGCTCGGCACGATCCGCCTCGTCCAGATGGAGTACCTGCAGGACTGGCTGACCGAGCCGCTGGAGAGCGCCGGCTCCAAGCAGGCGGAGTGGCGCACGGACCCGGCGCGCGCGGGGGCGGGCGGCTGCATCGGCGACATCGGCACCCATGCCTACAACCTCGGCGCCTTCGTCTCGGGGCTCGAGGCCGAGGCGCTGCTCGCCCGCCTGACGACCTTCGTTCCCGGGCGCCGGCTCGACGACGACGTGCAGGTCCTGCTGCGCTACGCCGGCGGCGCCCAGGGCCTGCTCTGGGCCAGCCAGGTCGCCGTCGGCAACGAGAACGGCCTGAAGCTCCGCGTCCATGGCACGGCGGGCGGCCTGGAATGGCACCAGGAGAACCCGAACCTGCTCTGGTTCACGCCGTTCGGCGAGCCGAAGCGGCTCATCACCCGGGGCGGCGCGGGCGCTGGTCCGGAGGCGGCGCGCGTCACGCGCGTCCCGGCCGGGCATCCGGAGGGCTATCTCGAGGGCTTCGCCAACATCTACTCGGAGGTCGCCGCCGCCATCCGCGCGGCGCGCGCGGGCCGGCTCCCCGACCCGGCGGTGACCTTCCAGGATCTCGCCGACGGCCTCCGGGGCATGCAGTTCATCGAGGCCGCCGTCCGCTCGTCCGGCGACGGCAACGTCTGGACCGCGCTGCCGGCAGGGCCGCGGTGACGCCCGGCCGCGCCCCGCTCCGGGGCGGCCGGGCCGCCGCTACTTCTTGATGTCGGCCTGGACCTTCATCCACTCGATGACGTCGGGGTTGCGCACCAGGCCGTTGGCGCTGCGGTCGCCCTTCTTGATCAGGTCGACCTTGTCCATGCCGTCGATCACCTGGCCGAACACCGTGTACTGGCCGTCCAGCCAGTCGGAGCGCTGGAACACGATGAAGAACTGGCTGTTGGCGCTGTCGGGGCTCTGGGCGCGGGCCATGCCCAGCGTGCCGCGCTCGAAGGGGATGCGGCTGAACTCGGCCTTCAGGTCCGGCAGGTCGGAGCCGCCGGTGCCGTCGCCGCGCGGGTCGCCGGTCTGGGCCATGAAGCCCTCGATGACCCGGTGGAACTTCAGGCCGTCGTAGAAGCCCTCGCGGGTCAGCTTCTTGATCCGCTCGACATGGTGCGGGGCCACGTCGGGGAACAGCTCGATGGTCACCGGACCGTCCTTGAGCTGCATGATCAGGGTGTTCTCGGGGTCGGCCGCCTGGCCCTTGTCCGTCGCCATGGCCATCAGGCCTCCGATGATGAGTGCTGTCATGAAGCCGCGCCGGGTGACGCGGCCGAGGAAGCTCGTGCTCATGCCATCGCCTTCTGCAGGTTCTCGTCGAGCTTGTCGAGGAACTCGCGGGTCGTCAGCCAGGGCTGGGTCGGGCCGATCAGCAGGGCCAGGTCCTTGGTCATCTGGCCGGCCTCGACCGTGTCGACGCAGACCTTCTCCAGGGTCTCGGCGAAGGCGACCACCTCGGGGGTGCCGTCGAAGGTGCCGCGGTACTTGAGGCCGCGGGTCCAGGCGAAGATCGAGGCGATCGGGTTGGTCGAGGTCTCCTTGCCCTGCTGGTGCATCCGGTAGTGCCGGGTCACCGTGCCGTGGGCCGCCTCGGCCTCGACCGTCTTGCCGTCGGGGGTCATCAGCACCGAGGTCATCAGGCCGAGCGAGCCGAAGCCCTGGGCCACCGTGTCCGACTGCACGTCG
This sequence comes from Tistlia consotensis USBA 355, assembly GCF_900177295.1. Taxonomy (GTDB): domain Bacteria; phylum Pseudomonadota; class Alphaproteobacteria; order Kiloniellales; family DSM-21159; genus Tistlia; species Tistlia consotensis. The sequence goes on along the minus strand of NZ_FWZX01000016.1, from coordinate 135,897 downwards.
CCGTCGTAGTTCTTGCAGGCCCAGACGAAGGCGCCCGACCACTTGAGCGCGCTGGCCACCATGTCGTCGATCAGGCGGTGCTCGTAGACGATGCCCTTGGCCGCGAACTTGTCCTTGAACTCGGCGTCGAAGACCTCCTGGAAGAGGTCCTTGAAGCGGCCGTCGTAGGCCTTGAGGATGGTGTTCTTGGTCGAGAGGTAGACCGGGTAGCCGCGCATCAGGCCATAGTTGAACGAGGCGCGCGCGAAGCCGCGGATCGACTCGTCGTGGTTGTACATGCCCATGGCGACGCCGCTCTCGGGGAAGTCGTGGACCTCGTAGGTCACGGGCTCGCCGCCGTCCGCCGGCTTGAAGACCATGGTCAGCTTGCCCGGACCCGGCACCTTGAAGTCGGTCGCGCGGTACTGGTCGCCGAAGGCGTGGCGGCCGATGACGATCGGCTGGGTCCAGCCCGGCACCAGGCGCGGCACGTTCTGGCAGACGATCGGCTCGCGGAAGATCGTGCCGCCGATGATGTTGCGGATCGTGCCGTTCGGCGAGCGCCACATCTTCTTGAGCTTGAACTCCTCGACGCGCGCCTCGTCGGGCGTGATCGTCGCGCACTTCACGCCGACGCCGTAGGTCTTGATGGCGTTGGCCGCGTCGACCGTGATCTGGTCGTCGGTGCGGTCGCGCTCCTCGATGCCCAGGTCGAAGTACTTCAGGTCGACGTCGAGGTAGGGAAGGATCAGCTTCTCCTTGATGAAGGCCCAGATGATCCGCGTCATCTCGTCGCCGTCGAGCTCGACGATCGGGTTTGCGACCTTGATCTTCGCCATGGGTTCCTTCCGTGCGGTCTTGTCCGGGGGCCCGGCGACGCCTGCCGGCCGGGCGGCGGCCGCACAATAGCAGCAAGCGCCCGCCAGACAAGCCGCCGCGGCGACGCTCCGTCAGGCCAGCTCGATGGCTCCGCCCGGCCGCGGCTCGGGCGTCAGCTCGAGCGCCGGGAACAGGTCCTCGACCCGCTCGACCACCGACAGCATGCCGGCGTGCTTCGGCTTGACGAAGCCGGCGCGGACCATCTGGCCGATCGCCGCCAGCAGGGGGTCCCAGTAGCCGGCGATGTTGACCAGGACGACCGGCTTGTCGTGCAGGCCGAGCTGACGCCAGGTCAGCATCTCGAAGGTCTCGTCGAGCGTGCCGAGGCCGCCCGGCAGGATCGCGAAGGCGTCGGACTCGTCGAACATGCGCATCTTGCGCTGGTGCATCGTCTGGACGACCTCCAGGCGGGTCACCTTGAGGTTCTGGACCTCGCGGCGCTCCAGGTGCTCCGGGATGATGCCGTGGACCTCGCCGCCGGCCTCCAGGCAGGCATCGGAGACGGCGCCCATCAGGCCGATGCTGCCGCCGCCGTAGATCAGCCGGACGCCGCGCGCCGCCGCCTCGCGGCCGAGGCTGCGGGCGGCTTCCGCGAAGACCGGATCGTTGCCCTTGTTGGCTCCACAGTAGACGCAGAGGCGCTGGATGCGGCGCAAGACGAGGCTCCCCGTTGCGATGAAAGGCTCCGGCTCCCAATAGGGGGGCGAGCGGCCGGACAATCAACCCCCGGCGGCAACCCCCGGCGGCAACCCCCGGCGGCAACCCCCGGCGGCAACCCGGCCGGCGTCACGCCTCGACCGGGCCCTGCACCGCGCCGAGCAGCAGCACGAGCGCCGCCGGCAGGGCGAGCGCCCAGAAGCCGGCGAGCGACACCAGCCAGGCGCCGGCGAGCCCGCCGGCCGCGAAGGCCAGGACGGTCGCGCCGTGACTGGCCGCCCGCCGGCGCCCGGCCTCGGCGTCCGTGCCGCTTCTGCCGGCCAGCCAGCCTTCGACCAGGCCGGCGACCAGCTTCAGGGCGTTGCCGGTCATGATCGTCGTCGGGGTGTGGCGGTTCAGCAGGGCGTTCATGATGACGTTGTGCAGCGACATCGCGACCGTCGCGCAGACCACCGCGAGCAGCGTCTCGGTCGCGAGCGGGCCTGTCAGCGGCGCCGACAGCCCGGCGACCAGCATGAACAGGATGATCAGCAGGCCCTCGGCCAGCAGCAGCACGCGCAGCGGCAGCCGCGCCCGGTCCCGCCGGCGCGCCAGCAGCAGGTACCAGCCGAGGCTGGCGACGAGGAAGGTCGCCAGCACCACCAGCTTGAGCGGCGCCTGGTCCGGCGCCTCGAGCAGCTCCGTGCAGAGCACGACCAGCGTGCCGGTGATGAAGGCCGTGAAGGTGTGGAACAGCCCGAGCACGCAGACCACGTCGACGAAGCAGGAGCAGAAGGCGAGCAGCAACGGGACCGAAGGCCGGCTGTGGTGCAGGTGTTCGGCCAGTCTCACGGTGCCCGGTCCCGGTGCGTTGTCAGGCTCCGGCCGGCGTCGGCAGTACCGTTGCGCCGGTGGAACCACCATATTACGGTCAAATTCCGTTCTCGGAGGATTAGGAATCGATGGGCGTCAGGCTCGGGGTCGTCATTGGGGCGCTGGTGTTGGCGGCGGCTCTCGTCGCCGGCTACTTCCTGTTCTGGCAGGACCGGGGCGCCCGCGAGCCGCAGCAGGCCACGGCCCCGGCCGCCAGCCCGAGCCCGGCCGCGCCGCAGCCGAGCGCGCCCGCGGGCGAGGCGCCGGCGGCCAAGCCGGAGGCCGCGGGAACCGCCTCGACGCAGCCGGCCGAGCCGAAGCCCGCCGGGCCGAAGCCTGCGGAGTCGAAATCGGCGGCGCCCGGGCCGGCCGAGCCGACCCAGGCGGCGCAGGCACCGACGACCCAGCCGCCTGCCGAACAGTCCGCCGGGACCGCCGGCCAGCAGCAGGGCGGGTCCGGAACCGGCGGCAGTGCCGCGCCGACGGCGCCGGCCGCCTCCGCCACGCCCGAGAGCACCGCCGCCGGGGCCGAACCGACGGCCCCTGGCGGCACGGCGAGCCAGCCGGCGCCGGCCGCGGCGCCCAAGCCGGCGGCCTCCCAGGCCGGTGAGCCGGCTGCCGGCGGCGAGACGGGTACGGCCCAGACGGGAACCAGCGGGGCGGGAACCAGCGGGGCGGGAACCAGCGGGACAGGTGAGGGCCGGGCCGGCGAGCAGGTCGCCCGCCTGCCGGAGCAGGGCGCCGCCGGGCAGCAGCCGGCCGGGCAGCCGGCGCCGGCGACGGCGCTGCCGGCGCGCATCGTGCCCAGCTTCGACGTCGTGCGGGTCGACCGCGACGGCTCGGCGGTGATCGCCGGCCGCGCCGAGCCGGGCAGCACCGTCACCCTGATGCGCAACGGCGAGAAGCTCGGCAGTGTCCAGGCCGATGCCTCCGGCGACTGGGTCTACCTGACCGACCGGCCCCTGCCGCCGGGCGACCACCAGCTCAGCCTGGTGGCGCGCGGCCGCGACGGCCGCGAGATCGAGGCGCCGCGCGTCGTCGTCGTGTCCGTGCCGAAGCCCGAGGTCCAGGTCGCCAAGCCGGCCGGCGCGCCCGAGAAGGCGCAGCCGGTCGCGCCCTCGACGGTCGGGTCGCGCGGCCCGGTCGCGGTCGCCCTCGACAAGAGCGGCGAGGGCGACGTCGTGGTGCTGCAGGGCATCGACGCCGGCGTCGCGGTCGGCGACCTGGTTCTGGAGACGCTGCGCTACGACGCCGAGGGCCACGTCACGGTGACCGGCAAGGTCACCGCCGGAGGCCGCGTCTTCGCCTATATCGACGACGCCTTCGTCGGCGAGGCGAGCGGCGACGACAAGGGCAACTGGCGGCTGAAGCCGGCCGCGCCGGTCGCGATGGGCCTGCACCGGCTGCGCCTCGACCAGGTCGACAAGGGCGGCGCCGTGCTGTCGCGCCTGGAGACGCCCTTCGCCCGCTCGAGCCTGCTGACCGACCTGCCGGAGGGCCAGCGCCTGGTCATCGTGCAGCCGGGCAACTCGCTGTGGCGGATCGCCCAGCGCACGCTGGGCCAGGGCCTGCGCTACACGCTGATCTTCGAGGCCAACGAGAACCAGATCCGCGACCCGAACCTGATCTATCCGGGCCAGATCTTCGTGGTGCCGGAGGGCGGGGGGCCGCCGAGCTGAGCCCGGAGCGGGCGGCGGTCGGGGCTCAGGCGGCGCGGATCGCGGCGGCGCGCCGGCTCTCGTAGAGCGCCACGCCGATCAGCTCGAGCCAGGGCCTGAGCAGCAGCAGCAGCGAGCAGAGCGTCGCCAGGCAGTAGACCGGCGTGCGCGGCCGCGGCGTCGTGCCCTCGGCGGCGATCCGGATCTGCTGGTCGTGGGAGACGACGAGGTGCAGGCCCTGCTTGGCGGCGGCGCCGCGCACCAGGCGCAGCAGCTGGTGTCGCGCGCCAGCCGATTCGGCGGTGTAGGGCAGCGTTCCAAGATCGGCGGTGATCGCAATCTTGCCGGTGTCGTTCATGTCGAGCCGGCCTTCGAAGCGCACGCCCCGGTAGACGAACTTGAAGCTCAGGGACTCGCCCTCGCCGCGCCGCTCCAGGCGGCCGTCGGCACGCCAGACGATGCGTCCCATCTCGATCGGCAGCTTCTCTTCCGCCGCCAGCTTCAAGGCGTCCCGGACGAACTCGTCGGGCTCCACCAAATTCGGCACTGTCGCTTCCTGCGTCACCGCGGTCGATCCTCTCAGAGACCACTTCCCCAGGCCCCAGGCTACACGCCACGCTCTTAACGTGCCGTAAAGGCGCCGCGGCGGCCCGGTCCGGAAGGCGGAGCCTTGCCGGCATTCTTCTAAAAAACCGTTCAAATACAGATATTTGACCTTTCCTCGGCGGATCCCCACAGTGATCCTGGGAAAGGAGTTTCCGCGATGACGCCGGCATTGACCACGGCACAGAACGGCCTGTCGACCGCAAGCAAGCGCTTCGGCGCCGCGGCGACGGCGCTGGTCGCGGTCTCGGCTGCGGAAACCCAGGTCGCCGACGCGCAGACCGCACAGGCAGTGCAGTCGGCCGCCGGCGGCCAGGGAGGCGCGTCCGCCGGCAACCAGAACGGACTGGCCGGCCAGGGCGCGGCGCCCGGCCAGCTGCCGCTGCCCGAGGGGCTGCTGCCGCTGCTCCAGGAAGCCGGGGTGTCCCAGGCCAAGGGACGCTTCGGGACGGTGCCCTCGCTCGAGGAGTCGACGGTCGACATGCTGCAGGCGCAGCGCGCCTTCGAGGCCAACCTGCGCGTCTTCCAGGCCGCCGACCGGCAGCTCGGCGACACCCTCAACCTGATCGCCTGAGCGGCCGGCGCCGCGGCGCGGCCGGCCCGAGGTTTTGCGATTCCGGGTCAGCGTGTAGGCTGCCGCCCCGACGAAGCTCGAGGGGGCGGCCCGCGCAGATGATCTCGTTGGACCTCGTCGTGATCGGCAACTGCGGATTCGGTGCGCTGATCGACCGGCAGGCCAGGATCATCTGGGCCTGTCTGCCGCGCTTCGACGGCGATCCCTTCTTCAGCGCCCTGCTCAGCGACCACGGCGAGCCGGAGAACGGCTTCTGGTCGATCGAGCTGGCCGAGCTGGACAGCAGCGAGCAGCGCTACCGGCGCAACTCGGCGGTGCTGGAGACCGTGCTGCGCGACGCCCAGGGCGGCGCGGTCCGGATTACCGACTTCGCGCCGCGCTTCCGCCACTACGACCGCATGTTCCGGCCGCCGACCCTGGTCCGCAAGGTCGAGCGGATCGCCGGCACGCCGCGCATCCGCGTGCGCCTGCGCCCGACCAGCGAGTTCGGCACCGCACGCCCCGCGGTGACGCGCGGCAGCAACCACATGCGCTTCGTGACCGGCCATTCGGTGATGCGCCTGACCACCGATGCGCCGCTGACCTACGTCGCCAGCGAGCAGCCCTTCGCGCTGGAGCGGCCGCTGCATTTCCTGCTCGGCCCCGACGAGAGCCTGACCGCCTCGGTCGCCGGCACGGCCCAGGAGTTCCTGACCGAGACCGAGCGCTACTGGTCGGACTGGGCGCGCCAGCTCTCGATCCCCTTCGAGTGGCAGGAAGCGGTGGTGCGCGCCGCGATCACCCTGAAGCTCTGCTCGTTCGACGAGACCGGCGGCATCCTCGCGGCCATGACCACCTCGGTGCCCGAGGCGCCGGGCAGCGGCCGCAACTGGGACTACCGCTACTGCTGGCTGCGCGATTCCTTCTACACGGTGCACGCCCTCAACCGCCTGGGCGCGACGCGGACGATGGAGGGCTTCCTGTCCTACATCGCCAACATCGTCGCCGGCTGGAGCGGCGGCGACCTGCAGCCGGTCTTCGGCATCGGCCTGGAGACCGACCTCTCGGAGCGCCAGGTCGACAGCCTGGCCGGCTATCGCGGCATGGGCCCCGTGCGGATCGGCAACGACGCCTTCCGGCAGGCGCAGAACGACGGCTACGGCAGCGTCATCCTGGCCTCCGCCCAGTCGTTCTTCGACATCCGCGTCGGCAAGCCCGGCGACGTCAGCCTTTTCCGGCTGCTCGAGCGCCTGGGCGAGGAGGCGGCGCGCCTGTGGGACGCGCCCGACGCCGGACTATGGGAACTTCGTACCCGCAAATCGGTTCATACCTACTCGAGCCTGCTGTGCTGGGCCGGATGCGACCGCCTGGCCCTGATCGCGCGCCAGCTCGGCCTCGAGCCCGAGGCCCGGCGCTGGGGCGAGACGGCCGCAGGGATCAAGGCCGGGGTGCTGGAGCGTGCCTGGAACGAGCGACGGGGAGCCTTCGTGCAGACCTTCGGCGGCGAGGATGCCGACGCCTCGCTGCTGCTGATGCCCTACCTCGGATTCCTCGACGCCTCCGACCCGCGCTTCGCCGGCACGCTGGCCTTCATCGAGCAGGAGCTCAAGCGCGGGCCCTACCTGTTCCGCTACTCGGCGCCCGACGACTTCGGCAGCCCGGACACGGCCTTCAACGTCTGCACCTTCTGGTACATCGACGCCCTGGCCGCGGTCGGCCGGGTCGAGGAGGCACGCGCCCTCTTCGAGGACATGCTAGCCTGCCGCAACCACGTCGGCCTGCTGTCCGAGGACCTGCATCCCGAGACCCGGGAGCTGTGGGGCAACTTTCCCCAGACCTATTCGATGGTCGGTATCATCAATTCGGCGACACGCCTGAGCAAATCCTGGGAGGAAGCCTTTTGAGCCGTCTCGTCGTCGTCTCCAACCGAGTGTCCGCACCGCGCCAGGGCGGTCGAACCGGCGGGGAGGGCGGTCTGGCCGTCGGGATCCTGGCGGCGCTGCGCGAGCGCGGCGGCATCTGGTTCGGCTGGAGCGGCAAGCTCACCGAGCAGGGCGGCAACCTGGACGTCTTCGACGCCGGGCGCATCACCTATGCCATGCTCGACCTGACCGCGCGCGACTACGAGGAGTACTACAGCGGCTTCGCCAACCGCTCGCTCTGGCCGCTGTTCCACTACCGGCTCGACCTCGCTGACTTCACCCGGCGCTACCTCGCGGGCTACCAGCGGGTCAACGCGCTCTTCGCCTCCAAGCTGCTGCCGGCGCTCAAGGACGACGACCAGATCTGGATCCACGACTACCACCTGATCCCGCTGGCCGACCAGCTGCGCCAGGCCGGCTGCCGGCAGAAGATCGGCTTCTTCCTGCACATCCCCTGGCCGGCGCCGGAGGTGCTGGTCGCGCTGCCCAACCACCGCAGCCTGGTCAACTCGCTCTGCGCCTACGACCTGGTCGGCTTCCAGACCGAGACCGACCGCCAGGCCTTCATCGACTACGTGCTGCGCGACGCCGGCGGGACCTACGTCGACGAGACCACGGTCGAGCTGAACGGCCGCCAGGTGAAGACCGGCGCCTTCCCGATCTCGATCGACACCGGGAACCTCGCCAGGGTCGCCGAGGAGGCCGCCAGCACCCGCCACACCGAGCGGCTGCGCGCCTCGATCCGCGACCGCGACCTGATCGTCGGCGTCGACCGCCTGGACTACTCCAAGGGCCTGGTCGCCCGGGTCGAGGCCTTCGAGCACCTGCTCAAGGCCTATCCGGCCAACCGCGGCCGTGCCGTGTTCCTGCAGATCGCGCCGCCGTCGCGCAGCGACGTGCCAGAGTACCAGCAGATCCGCGCCGAGCTGGAGGCCGCCTGCGGGCGCGTCAACGCCGCCTACGCCGACTTCGACTGGACGCCGATCCGCTATCTCAACAAGGGCTTCAGCCGGCGCCTGCTGACCGGCTTCTTCCGGGTCAGCTCGATCGGCCTGGTGACGCCGCTGCGCGACGGCATGAACCTGGTCGCCAAGGAGTACGTCGCCTGCCAGAACCCCGACGAGCCGGGTGTCCTGGTGCTGTCGCGCTTCGCCGGCGCGGCGCGCGAGCTGGACGGCGCCCTGATCGTCAATCCCTACGACAACGAGGGCGTCGCCGAGGCGCTGCAGAGCGCGCTGGCGATGTCGCGCGACGAGCGTCGCGAGCGCTGGCGCACGATGTTCGACTACCTGAAGCGCCACGACATCGACGCCTGGCGCGAGTCCTACCTGGAGGCCCTCGCGGAAGCCTGACGATGGTGCGTCTGCTCGGCGACATCGGCGGGACCAACGCGCGCTTCGCGCTGCTGTTCGGGCGCGGCGAGATCTCGGCGATCGAGCACGTCCCGGTCGCCGAGCACCCGACCCCGGAGAGCGCGATCCGGCATTTCCTCGGGCAGCGCGACGTCACGCCCGAGTCGGCGGTGCTGGCCGTCGCCGGCCCGGTCGCCGGCGGCCGCGCGCGCCTGACCAACGGCAGCTGGGTCTTCGACAGCGGGCAGCTGGAGGCCGCCCTGGGCCTCGGCCGGGTGCAGCTGGTCAACGACTTCGCCGCGGCGGCCCTGGCCGTGCCGCGGCTCGGCCAGGCGCAGCTCGTCCCGCTCGGCGGCGGCGACGGCCGACCCGACGCGCCGGTCGCCGTGCTCGGCCCGGGCACCGGGCTCGGCGTCGCGACGCTGCTGCCCGACCTGCAGGTCGTGGTCGGCGAGGGCGGCCACGTCACGCTGCCCGCGACCGACGCGCGCGAGGCGGCGCTGATCGCGATCCTGCGCCGCCGCTTCGAGCACGTCTCGGCCGAGCGGGTGCTGTCCGGCCAGGGCCTGATCGACCTGCACGATGCCGTCGTCGAGCTCGACGGCCTGGACGCCCTGCCGGCACGCGCCGGCGCCGAGGTCGTGGCCGCGGCCGGCGCCGGCTGCCCGGCCGCTGAGGCGACGCTCGCCGCCTTCTTCGGCTTCCTCGGCTCGGTCGCCGGCAACCTGGTCCTGACGGTCGGCGCGCTCGGTGGCCTCTACCTCGCCGGGGGCATCCTGCCGCGCCTGGTCGAGCCGCTGCAGCGCTCGGCCTTCAGCCAGCGCTTCCAGGCCAAGGGCCGCTTCCGCGACTATCTGGCGGCGGTGCCGCTGAAGCTGATCGTCGAGCCGGACCCCGCCTTCCTCGGCCTCGCCAACCTGGCCGACCGCGAGCGCCGGACGGCGGCAGCCGGGCCGGAGGGGTGAGCGGGACGCGCGACAGGCATGCCGCGGCGGTCTTTTCCAAATCCGGGCGCGATGCTATCTAGCGGTCCGGGTGTCTCCAAGAAGCGGAGCGACAGGACGGTGCAGAGTCTGCACGGAAGACAGCGACGACGAAGCCGCAGCCCCGAGCGGGGCTGACGGCGGTCGGTGCCTGTTCGGTCCGTCCGCTGTCCCTTCCGAAGAAGAAAGACACTGCAGGACGGACGCGACCCATGGACTACGAGATCCTTTCCGAGCGGCCTGACGACGCCGCGCTGATCGACCCGCTGCTCGACCGGACCTTCGGGCCCGAGCGGATGACCAAGACCGTCTACCGGCTGCGCGAGATGCTGCCGCCGGTGCCGGAGCTCGGCTTCTCCGCCGTCGATCCCGACGGCCACCTGCTCGGCTCGATCCGCTACTGGCCGATCCTGATCGAAGGCACGCCGGCGATCCTGCTCGGCCCGCTGGCCGTCGAGCCGCGGCTGCAGGGCCGGGGCATCGGCAAGGCCCTGGTGCGACACAGCCTGCGCGCCGCGCGCCAGGCCGGTCACCGGATCTGCGTCGTGGTCGGCGAGCCCGAGTACTACGGCCCCTTCGGCTTCCGGCCGGCCGCCGAGTACGGGCTGATCCTGCCCGGCCCGGTCGATCCGCGGCGCTTCCAGGCCCAGGAACTGGCGGTCGGCGCGCTCGAGGGCGTGCGCGGCCTGATCGCCCGGGCCGAGGTGCCGGTCAGCCGGAAGCGTCCGGCACGCCGCGCCTGAGCCGGCGCGCCAGGGCCCGCAGCGGCCAGCCGTCGATCACCGCGAGGCCGGCCAGGATCGCCGCCAGGCCGGCCAGCGCCTTCGGCTCGAGCGGCTCGCCGAGCAGCCCGCAGCCGACCGCCAGCGCGCCGATCGGGATCAGCAGCGTGACCAGCAGCAGGTTGGTGGCGCCCGCCGTGCGCAGGATCCGGAAATAGAGCAGATAGGCGGCGGCCGTGCCGAAGATCGCGACCGTGGCGATCGCGGCGAGGCTCGCCGCCGAGGGCGCGAGCGTCCAGGGCCGCTCGACGAGGAGCGCGAGCGGCAGCATCAGCAGCGTCGAGGCGACCAGCATGCCGCAGGCCGTGGCCGGCGGCGGCAGGTCGCGGAAGCGCCGGCCCCAGAGCCCGGCCAGGGCATAGCTGCAGGCGGCGCCGAGCACGGCGAGCTCGCCCCACAGGCCGTCGTCCCGGCCGCTCCAGAGGCTGTCGAGCGCGTCCGGCCCGACGATCAGGGCGACGCCGGCGATGCCGAGCAGCACGCCGGCCAGGCGGTTGGCGCTCAGCTTCTCGTCGCGGGTCAGCAGGTGCGCGAGCAGCACGGCGAAGAGCGGCGTCGTCGCGTTGAGGATCGAGGCCAGGCCGCTGGCGATGTGCTGCTGGCCCCAGACGATCAGCGAGAAGGGCAGGGCGTTGTTGAGCAGGCCCATGACCAGCAGGTCGCGCCGCAGCCCCGGCCGCCGCGGCCAGGCCAGGCCGCTCAGCCGCAGCACGAGCAGCAGCGCGGCGGCGCCGAGGGTGACCCGGCCGAGCACCACGGTCAGCGGCGGCACGCTCCAGAGCGCCACGGCGGCGAGCGGGAAGGAGCTGGCCCAGAGGCCAGCCAGCAGGCCGATCAGGCCCCATTCGGCGCCACTCGGCGGACGCGCGCTGCGGGTTGCGGTCATGGCGGCCGGTATGGCAGCGGACGCCGCGCCCTGCCGGCGGATTTCGGACTCGATCGTCATGGCGCCGGGAGATAGACCCGGCCGGCGCCGGCGGCGCTCCGCTTCTTGCGCCGGCTTCTAGAGCAGGCTCCAGGCGGTCGAGATCAGCAGCTCGGCGGCCAGCACGGTCATCAGCCACTTGAAGGCGAGGCGGAAGGTCGCCTCGGGCAGGCGGTGCAGCAGGCGGGTGCCGGCCAGGGTGCCGAGGAAGCCGGTCGCGACCATCGCCGCGATCAGGCCGATCCAGGGGGCGAAGGCGAAGCCGAGCAGGCCGAAGGCCAGAATCTTCAGGCCGTGCTGCAGGGTCATGCAGACCGCGAAGGTGCCGACCATCTGCAGCCGGTCGATCGGCTTGGGCGCGAGCAGGGCGCCGACGAAGGGACCGCTGGCGCCGACGAACATGGTCAGGAAGGTGGCGATCGCGCCGCCCAGGCCGAAGGCCGCCGGCTTGAGGTCGCCGAGCTTCAGCTTCGGCGCCCAGGTCGCGTAGAGCACGAACAGCCCGACCACCGACTTCAGCAGCCAGCCGGGCAGGGTCACGACCGTCTGGCCGCCGACGAAGGCGCCGATCAGGCTGCCGATCACGAAGGGCAGGACCAGCGTCCAGACGACGTAGCGCCGCTGCACCACCGCGCGGCCGACGTTGGAGCCGAGCTGGATGACGCCGTGCACCGGGATCAGCGCGGCCGGTGGCAGCACCGAGGCCATGACCGCGAGCAGCGCGACGCCGCCGCCCAGTCCCATTGCTGCGGTCATGCCCGAGGTGAAGAAGGAGACGACGGCGAGCAGGACGAACAGCCAGACGGAGACGTCCGGCGGCAGCAGGGCGAGATGGCTCATGATGCGGCTTGCGGTCCGGGACTGGCGGGCGGGATCAGTTGAGCAGGACGATGGTGAGGTTGAGATAGGCCGCGAAGGCGACCCAGAGGACGTAGGGCACGAGCAGCCAGAAGGCGACCGGCGACCAGCGCCGGAACCAGAGGGCGGTGGCCGCGGCGAGCAGCAGCAGCAGCACGACGTCGACGAGGCCGAGGTCCGGGTTCTCCAGATAGAAGAACAGGAACGACCAGGCGAGGTTGACGGCGAGCTGCAGCAGCCAGAGCAGCAGCGGCGCCCGGCCGCCGGCGCGCCAGACCAGCCAGGCCGCGAGGCCCATCAGCAGGTAGAGCAGCGTCCAGGCGAAGGGGAAGACCAGGGGCGGCGGGGTCAGCACCGACTTCTCGAGCGTCGGGTACCAGCTGCCGAGCGACTGCTGCGTCGCCCAGCCGCCGAGCTGGCCGACGGCGAGCGGCAGGCCGAGGAAGACGAGCAGCAGGTAGAGCGGGGTCCGCGACTTCATGCCCGGGGCCTCCCTCAGCGCGGCGTCGGGTCGAGCGCCGAGCCGCGCTTGTTGAGCACCCGTTCGCGATACCAGAGATAGAGGCCGCTGGCGATCACCACGGCGGCGCCGACGCCGACCCAGGGATCCGGAATGTCGCCGAACACCAGGTAGCCGGCGGTCATCATGTAGAGGATCTGCGGGTAGATGAAGGGCGCCAGGATCGGTGCCGGCGCCAGGCGGTGGGCGACGATCAGCAGGTAGTGGCCGACTCCGCCGAACAGGCCGGTCGCGCAGAGCAGCAGCCAGTCGAGCCAGTGCGTCGGGCTCAGCCAGACGAAGGGCACGATCGGGCTCAGCAGGACGACGCCGACGATTGGCGCCAGGACGGCGCTGGTCGAGGCCGGGTCGACGCCGGCGACCTTGCGGGTCGTGATGTTGTAGAGCGAGCCGCAGACCGCCGAGCAGAGCGACAGCGAGACGGCCCAGTGCATCAGGCCGAGGCCGGGCCGCACGATGATCAGGACGCCGAGGAATCCGACCAGGATCGCGGTCCAGCGGCGCCGGCCGACCTGCTCGCCGAGCAGCGGCACCGAGAGCGCGGCGATCAGCAGCGGCGTCGAGAACTGGATCGCGTTGGTGGTCGAGAGCTGCAGGAAGTGCAGGGCGACGAAGTTGAAGAAGGTCGAGCCGAGCAGGAAACCCGAGCGCAGGACCTGCAGGCCGGGCCGCCGGCTGCGCACCAGCTGCGTGCCGTGCTGCGGCAGGAACAGCAGGCCGGCCAGCAGGAGGTGGCCGAGCGAGCGTGCCCAGACGATCTCCAGCACCGGCAGCGAGTGGCTGAGGTACTTGGCCGTCGTGTCGAGGCAGGTGAAGAGCAGGAAGGCGCCGGAGATCAGCAGGATGCCGGTCAGGCGGTCCTTGGGGCCGCTACCGTAGAGGTCCAAGCGGAAGGCTCCGGGTCGAGGCTGAGCCGCGGTCGACGGCTGTCGAGCGCAACCTGCCCGCGCGGCGGCGGCCTGTCGAGCGCAGGTGCAGCAAGGCAGACCAGCGTCGGTCGCCGGCTCCCGCTCAGCCGCCCCGCCGCGTCTTCCACCACTTGTAGACGACCGGCAGCAGCGACAGCAGCGACAGGCCGATCAGCGCGCCGACCACCTCCGGGGTCAGGATGCCGCCCAGCGTCACCTCGCCGCCCTGATCGAAGACGCTGCCCAGCCCGGCGCCGGCCAGGGCGTAGACATAGGTGCCGGGGATGATGCCGAGGAAGGTCGCGACCACGTAGGTGCGCAGGCCGACGCCGAGGAAGGCCGGCACCAGGTTGACCACGAAGAAGGGGAAGAGCGGCACCAGCCGCAGCACCAGCAGGTAGCTGAAGGCGTTCTCCTGGAAGCCGGCCTCCATGCGCTTCAGCCAGGGCCCGGCGCGGCGCCGCAGGCTGTCGCCGAGCGCCGTGCGCGCGGCCAGGAAGACCGCCGTCGCCCCGAGCGTCGCGCCGACCACGACGTAGAGCGTCGCGAGCAGAGAGCCGAACAGGAAGCCGCCGGCGATCGTCAGCACCAGGGCGCCCGGCACCGACAGCGCGGTCGCCACGGCATAGAGCAGCATGAAGGTCGCCGCCGCCAGCAGGGCGTTGTGCGCGACGAAGGCGGTCAGCGCCTCGCGGTGCTCCTTGAGCGCCTCGAGGCTGAGGTAGCGGTCGAGGTCGAGCAGCAGGATGACGGCGAGCGCCGCCGCGATCACCGCCAGCGGCACCAGCCGCTTCAGCGTGGCGCGCCGGCTTCCGGCGATCTGCGGTCGTTCGGACATCGCTTCCATTTCCCGGGACTCCTCCGCCCCGCCTCAGCCCAGCCTGAGCAGCCAGCGGACCAGGGTCCGCGTGCGCCCGCTGAACAGCTTCGGAGTGTAATAGCTGCCGGCCACCCGCTTCGAGACCTCGGACAGCGTCGGGTAGGGGAAGATCGCGTTGGCGAGGGCGCCGATCTTCAGTCGCTGGCCGACCGCCAGCACCCAGGGGCCGATCAGCTCGCCGGCCCGGCTGCCGACGATCGAGGCGCCGAGCACCCGGCCGCGCCGGTCGACGACGACCTTGATCAGGCCCTCGGTCTCGCGCTCGGCCTGGGCCCGGTCGTTCTCCGCGAAGGGCCAGGTCAGGGCCCGGACGGCCGCGCCGTGCCGCTCCCGGGCCTGGGCCTCGGTCAGGCCGACGTGGGCGATCTCCGGGTCGGTGTAGGTGACCCAGGGCAGGGCACGGGTGTCGACCCTGGCCGGCAGGCGGAACAGGGCGCGCCGGATCACGATGCCGGCGTGGTAGCCGGCGACGTGGGTGAACTGGTAGCCGCCGGCGACGTCGCCGATCGCGAAGACCCGGCGGTTGCTGCTGCGCAGGCCGGCGTCGACCTCGATGCCCTTCGGCGAGAAGGCGATGCCGGCGGCCTGTAGGTTCAGCGCCTCGACGTTAGGCCTGCGGCCGGCCGCGACCAGCAGGTGCGAGCCCTCGACGACCTCGCCCGCACCCGCGCCGCCGAGCCGGACCAGGACTCGGCCGTCCCGCCGCTCGATCGCCTCGATCGCCACGCCCTCGCGCAGCGCCACGCCCTCGGCGGCGAGCCGCGCCTTGGCGACGGCGGTGACCTCGGGATCGTCCTTGCCGAGGATCGCGAAGGCCTCGAGCAGGGTCACCCGGGCGCCGAGCCGCCGGTGCGCCTGGGCCAGCTCGCAGCCGATCGGGCCGCCGCCGACGACGATCAGGTGCTCCGGCCGCTCGGCCAGCTCGAAGATCGTCTCGTTGGTCAGGTAGCCGGCCTCGGCCAGGCCCGGGATCGGCGGCGCCGAGGGCCGCGAGCCGGTGGCGACGACGAAGCGGCGGGCGCGGACGCGCATGCCGCCGGCCTCGATCTCGGCCGGGCCCGTGAAGCGCGCCTCGGCCCTGATCACCCGGACCCCCAGGCCCTCGAAGCGCTCGATGCTGTCGTGGGGCGCGATCGCCGCGACGACGCCGCGGACGTGCTCGCGCAGCGCCAGGGGATCGACGGCCGGCTCGGCCGCGGCGATGCCGAAGCGGCCGGCGCCGCGGAAGGTCTGGGCGGCGGCGGCGGCGGCGATCAGCGACTTCGAGGGCACGCAGCCGTAGTTGAGGCAGTCGCCGCCCATGGCCCCGCGCTCGACCAGCACGACGCGGGCGCCGAGCTGCGCGGCCCCGGCCGCGACCGAGAGCCCGCCGGAGCCGGCGCCGATCACGCAGATGTCGGTCTCGATGACCTCAGCCACCATTCCAGGGGCCATCGTCTCGGGTCCTCTCAGGCGAAGCGATCGGGCAGGCGGGCACTCTCGTCTCCTGATCCGAAGATGGCGGCCAAACGCCGCAAGGCTAAGTCACGTTTCGCTTACGAGGGGCCGAGGCCCGGTCAACGATTTCGTGATCGGGCGGCGCGGGCCAGCGCCGCCCGGCCGGTCGGCACCCGGGACGGCAGGCGGGGGCTGGCTATCGGATCGGCGCGGCGTCGGGGTCGCCGACGATGAGGCGGTCGACGAAGCCGACGAACAGACCGGTCTCCAGCAGGCCGGGAACCGCGTGCAGCGTCCGGTCCAGGCCGGCCGGGTCCTCGAGCGTGTCGATCCAGCAGTCGGCCAGCAGGTTGCCGTTGTCGGAGCGGAGCGGCCCGTAGGCGCCGCGGCGGAGCCGGGTCTCCGTTCCGACGATCCGGGCGACCGCTTGCAGCGTGAACTGCGCGCCGTAGGGCAGGATCTCGAGAGGCAGCCAGGTCCGGCCGAGCCGCTCCACCAGCTTGCCGCGGTCGGCGACGTACACGCGCTGCCTGGCGATCCGCGCCAGGCATTTCTCGCGCAGGTGCGCGCCGCCCCCGCCCTTGATCATCCTGTGGTCGCGGTCGATCTGGTCGGCCCCGTCGATGCAGAGGTCGACCTGCCCGACCTCCGCCAGGTCGACGACCCCGATGCCGCGCTCCGCGGCCGCAGCGGTGGTCCGCCTGGACGAGGGGATGCAGGTCACGCGCAGCCCCTCGGCGATGCGGGCGGCAAGGTGATCGAGGCCGGCCTCGACGGTCGAGCCCGTCCCGAGCCCGAGCACGCTGTCCTGCTCGACCAGATCGAAGGCCTGCCGGGCCGCGTCCCGCTTGGCGGCCTCCGTTCGGTCCATCGACGCGCTCCTACCGCCCCTCGCGGCGCCAGGCGAGCAGCAGACCGCCGAGCGCCAGGGCCAGGCCGGCGAGGGCGGGCAGCAGCGGCGCGCGCTCGACGCCGGTCACCAGGTAGGCGCCGTGGGACAGCACGCCGAGCCAGCCGCGGCCGTGGCGGTCGCGGCCGGGGGCGACCTTGCGCAGCGCGACCTGGGGCGTGTCGGCCAGGCGGACCAGGCCGCCGCCGCTCTCCTCGCGGATCGCCGCCGTCGGCTCGGCGCTGGCGCGCGGGTCCTCGTACTCCTTGGGATTGAGCGCGCCGGCTGCGGCCAGCGCCGTCCGGGTGCCGTCGGAGACCCGGTAGAGCCCGCCCTCGGTGATCGGGATCCGCGCCGTCGCGACACCGGGCACCGAGGCGTCGAGGGTAACGCTCTGCGTCTCGCCCTCGGGGTCGGTCACGGTGATCGCCGGCGGCGGATCGGCGCTCAGGCTCTGGCGGCGGATCAGCAGCTGCTGGCCGTCGATCCGGGCGCGCAGGTCCTCCTCCTCCAGGTCCGGCTCCTTCATCAGCCAGTGCGCGATGCGCCGCACCAGCTCGGCCTGCGGGCCGCCGCCGTCGTAGCCGCGCGCCCAGAGCCAGAGGTGGTCGCTGGCCAGCTCGGCGACCCGGCCCTTGCCGACGCGGTCGAGGATCAGCAGCGGCTTGCCGTCGGCGCCGGTCATCAGGACCTGGGCGTGCGGCGCCTCGACGTCGACGTCGAGCTGGCGGAACCAGCGGCCCCAGCTCGGCCCCTTGCCGCCGGGGATGCCGGCGCCTTCCAGGGCCGCGGTCACCGGATGGCGGTGGCCGAGGTCGGTGACCCGCGGCTTGAAGCCGCCCTCCAGGACCTTGCCGGTCGGCGGCGCCGGCAGGATCCGGCCGAGCGGCGTGCGCGCCAGCGACAGCGGCGAGGCGAAGCTGGGCCCGCTGGCCTCGAGCAGGGCGCCGCCGTTCTCGACGTAGCTGGCGACGTTGTCGAGGTAGAGGGTCGGCAGCACGCCGCGCCGCCGGTAGCGGTCGAAGATCACCAGGTCGAACTCGTCGAGCTTCAGCTCGAACAGCTCGCGGGTCGGGAAGGCGATCAGCGACAGCTCGTTGATCGGCGTGCCGTCCTGCTTCTCGGGGGGCCGGAGGATCGTGAAGTGCACCAGGTCGACCGAAGGGTCGGACTTCAGGATGTTGCGCCAGGCGCGCTCGCCGGGGTGCGGCTCGCCCGAGACCAGCAGCACGCGCAGCCGGTCGCGCACGCCGTTGACGACGACGGCGGCGCGGTTGTTGACCTCGGTCAGCTCGCCCTTCAGCGGGTCGACCTGCAGCTCCAGGACGGTCGGCCCGCGCCGGTCGAGCTCGAACTCGACGGGGGTCGACTTGCCGACCGGCACCTCCAGCGAGCGCGGCGGCTCGCCGTTGCGGCTGATCGTCAGGTGC
The DNA here is from genome assembly GCF_900177295.1 of Tistlia consotensis USBA 355. Classification (GTDB taxonomy): domain Bacteria; phylum Pseudomonadota; class Alphaproteobacteria; order Kiloniellales; family DSM-21159; genus Tistlia; species Tistlia consotensis. Next base: position 117,830 of record NZ_FWZX01000016.1, on the reverse strand, counting down.
GCGGTCCGGGCGTCCGAGCCGGGCCGGTCGACGACCTTCAGGGTCAGGCTCTGCTTCTTGCCGACGATGCCGAAGGACGGCACCTGCTCCAGCACCAGGCGGCGGTCGATCTCCTGGTCGCGGCCGGTCAGCAGCAGGTGCACCGGCGCGTCGATCGCGAGGTCGGCCATGTGCTCCGGGACGTCGTGGATCTGGCCGTCGCTGATCAGGAAGACCGCGGCGACGCGCTCGCGCGAGATGTCGGCCAGGGCCTGGCGCAGCGCGCCGAACAGCCGGGTGCCGGGATCGCCCCTGTCGGCCTGGTCGGCGGCCAGGGCGTGCTCGCCGGCGTCGATCACCCGGACCTCGGTGTCGGGCAGCTTCGAGAGCTCGCGGTTCAGCATCAGGAAGGCGGCGTTGCGCTGCTCCGGCCGCGGCGGGATGCGCTCGCTGGCGCTCTGGTCGACGACGACCAGGGCGACGTCGGGCAGGGGATCGCGCTTCTCGACCACGGCCGCCGGGTTGGCGAGAGCCAGCAGCAGCACCAGGGCGAAGAGGCCGCGCAGCAGGGCGCCGCGGGCGCCGCGGAGCAGCGCGTAGGCGACCGGCAGCAGCACCAGGGCGGCCAGCAGGCCGAGCACCCACCAGGGAACGAAGGGGCTCCAGGCGATCGACAGGTTGCCGCTCATGATTCGCGCGCCCTCACTGCCCGAGCCTCTCCAGGATGAAGGGCACGTGCACCTGGTCGGCCTTGTAGTTGCCGGTCAGGGCGTACATCACGAGGTTGATGCCGAAGCGGAAGGCCATCTCGCGCTGGCGCTCGCCGCCCGGCACGACCGGATAGAGCGCTCGGCCGCTGTCGTCGATCGCCCAGGCCGCCGCCCAGTCGTTGGAGCCGACGATCAGCGAGGCGACGCCGTCCTTGTCGGTCTCGTCGGTCTGCTGGACCCACAGCGTGCCGTTGTCGTAGCGGCCCGGGAAGTCCTGCATCAGGTAGAAGGACTTGGTCAGCACGTGGTCGGGCGGGATCGGCGCCAGCGGCGGGATCTCGATGCCCTGCATCAGGCGCCTGAGCGTGCGGGTCTGCTCGGTGCCGGCGCCGAGCAGGCTGTCGCTGCCGCCCGGCTCGCGCAGGTCGACGACCAGGGTGCCGCCGTTGTTCATGAAGTCGGCGAGCTCGCGCCGCGCGACGCTGTCCAGGTCGTGCTGGTCCGGGGTGATCGCCCAGTAGAGCAGCGGATAGAAGGCCAGCTCGTCGTGGCCGAGCTCGACGCCGATCGGGTCGGCCGGCTCGACCGAGGTGCGCCGCGTCAGCATGCGCGTCAGGCCCTCCATGCCGGCACGGGTCACCTGGTCGACCGCCGGCACGCCGGTCACGACGTAGGCGAGCCGCGTCTCCAGCGTGGAGGCCAGGGCCTGCGCCTCGTCGGCCTGGGCCCGGGCGCGGCCGCTGCCGGCGGCGAGGCCGGCGAGGCCGACCAGCAGCAGGGCGCCGGCGGCTCGGCCGAAGCGCGGGCTCAGCAGGCCGCGCAGGGCCAGGCCGATCAGCAGGTCGAGCAGGCCGAGCAGCAGCGCCGCGACCAGCAGCCAGGGCAGGAGGTCGGTCTCCTCGCTGCCGCCGTAGCCGCGCTCGGTCACCGAGAGCGGCAGGGCGGCCATCGGCGCCGGCAGGGCGATGCCGGCGGAGAGGTTCAGGGCGCTGCGGCTCTCGTCGGTGCCGTAGTAGCCGGGCGGGGTGGTCGGGCCGGCGCGGTTCCCGGCCAGGGTCTGCTGGTCGGCGGCCAGCGCCTCGGCCGGCGGCGAGCCGAGCCGGCCGAAGCCGTCGAGCGTCGCCAGCGGCGGCTGCGGCTCGCCGCTGGCGTGGCCGACCTCGACGCCGGCGCTGATCGCGACGATGCGGCGCAGGATGTTCACGAACAGGCCGGACAGGGCCAGGTTCGACCATTCGGCGTTGGCCGTGGTGTGGACCAGCACCAGCCAGCCCTTGCCCTTCTTGGCGCCGGTGATCAGCGGCGTGCCGTCGGCCAGGCGCGCCCAGGTGCGTTCCGCCAGGTCGAGCGAGGGCTCGGCCAGCACCTGGCGCTTGACCGAGACGTCGTCGGGCACCTTGAGGCCGGCGAGCGGACTGTTCGGCGGGAAGGGCGCCAGCGTGGCCGGGGTGTCCCAGGTCAGCGAGCCGCCGAGCGTGCGGTCGCCCTTGCGCAGCTTGACCGGCAGCAGGCCGTCGCTGTCGTCGGCGAGGCGCGGCCCGGCGAAGCGCAGCAGCGTGCCGCCGTCCTCGACCCAGGTCTCCAGCTTCGCCGTGTCGGCGTCGCCGAGCCGGCCGAGGTCGGCCAGCACCAGGATCGCCAGGTCCTGCTTCATCAGCTCGTCGAGGCTGCCGCGGCGGACCTCGGTGAAGGGCTGCAGGGCCTTGTCCAGGTAGTAGAGCTCGGAGAGCAGCGGCTGCGCGCTCTCCTGCGCCGTCGAGACGACCAGGCCGACCGGCCGCCGCCGCCAGCGCTCGTCGAGCAGCACGCGGGCGCCGGCGCTCGATTCGTGGTCGATGGCCAGCGAGGTGACGCGGTTGCGCAGCTCGGCCGGCAGCTCCAGCGGCGCCTTGGCCCGGGTCGCATCGGCAGCGAAGTCCAGCGTGGCGGTGCCGACCATGCGCCCCTGGTCGTCCAGCGCGGTGACGCCCAGGCTCTCCTCGAAGCCGGCGGCGGGGCGCTCGGCGACCAGGCCGAAGGCGAGGCCGTCGTTCTCCGGCGGCAGCAGCAGGTGCGGCAGGGACTCCGCGGGCGTGCGGTAGACCGTGACCGGGCCGATCCGGCGCAGCCGCTCGGCGAAGGCGGCGGCGTCCGGCTGGTCGGCCCCGGCCTCCAGGCCGTCGGACAGCCAGAACACCGGCGCCGGCCCGTCGAGCTTCAGCCCGTCGAGCCGCTTCATCAGGGCGGCGCGGTCGATCGGCCAGGGCTTCGGCGCCAGGCTCTCGATGCGGCCGCGCGCCTCGGCGGGGTCGAGCTCCTGGATCGCGGTCTCGGCGCCGGGGGTCGGCGCGCTGGTCAGCAGGATCACCGGGCGGCTGGCGCGTGCGGCCTGGCTGACCAGGTCGCGCAGCAGGTCGCGCCGGGCCTGCCAGTCGCGCGCCGCCGTCCAGCCGTCGTCGACGACCAGCACGACCGGCCCGTCGCCGGCGCCGAGCGCCGTCGGGTTGAGCACGGGCCGGGCCAGCGCCAGGATCACCAGCGCCGCCAGCAGCATGCGCAGGGCGACCAGCCAGAGCGGCGTGCGCGCCGGCGTCTCCTCGGGCGGGGTCAGGCCGAGCAGCAGGCGGATCGCGGGGAAGGTCTGGCGGCGCGGCGCCGGCGGCGTGACCCGGAGCAGCCACCAGATCGCCGGCAGCCCGATCAGCGCCGCGAGCAGCCAGGGATTGGCGAAGGCGAGCGAGCCGATCGAGATCATCGCCTCACAGCCCGACCCGCTGGGACAGGGCGCCGTAGAGGCCCAGCAGGGCGGCCTGGGCCGAGGCGTCGGTGCGGTGCTGGCCGGCGGTCCAGCCGATCCGCCGGCAGATGTCGATCACGCCCTGGGTCTGCAGGCTGAGCCGCCTGAGGTAGCTCTCGCGCACCGTCTCGGCGCGGCCGAGCAGCCAGGGCGGCTCGCCTTCCAGGCCCTCGAAGCGGACCCGGCCATGGTAGGGCAGGGTCGCCTCGGCCGGATCGAGGATCTGCAGGACGTGGCCCTTGAGGCCGCGCTCGGCGTAGCGCTTCAGGTCCGCCTCGATCTGCTCCAGGGGCGCCAGGAAGTCGCCGAGCAGCACGACCTGGGCGAAGCGCGGCAGGGTCTCGACCGGCGGCAGCCGATCGACGGTCCCCGCGCCGGCCGCCACGCCCGCCGCCACGCCCGCCGCGGTCTCGCGCTCCAGGGTCAGCGCCAGGCGGCTGAGCGATCCGCGGCTGCTCGACGGCAGGCCGGGCTTGCCGAGCAGGGCGACCCGCTCGCCGGCGCGCAGCAGCAGCACGATCAGCGCCAGCAGCAGCAGGTCGGCGCGCTCGCGCTTGCTCGGCAGGTCGCGGCTGGAGCGCCAGTCCATCGAGGCCGAGCCGTCGCGCCACAGCCAGACCGACTGCGCCGCCTCCCATTCGAGCTGGCGGACGAAGACGCGGTCGCTCTTGGCGGTTTGGCGCCAGTCGATCGACTGCGGCGAGTCGCCGATCTCGTACTGGCGGAACTGCCAGAAGGTCTCGCCCTGGCCGACCCGGCGCCGGCCGTGCACGCCCTGCGCCACCGTCGAGGCGACGCGCTCGGCCGCGACCAGCAGCGGCGGCAGGCCGGCCGCGAGGCTCTCGCCGCGCTGCTGCAGGGCCAGGGGAGGGTCGCGCCTGTGCGCCTCGGCCAAGGCGGGCCTCAGAGATGCGGCGCGCAGAGGCGCTCGATGATGTCGTCGACCGTGACGCCGTCGGCGCGCGCCGCGAAGGACAGCGCCATGCGGTGGCGCAGCACCGGCGGCGCCATCGCCAGGACGTCGTCGATCGAGGGGCTGAAGCGGCCGTCGAGCACGGCACGGGCGCGCACCGCCAGCGCCAGGGCCTGGCTGGCGCGCGGGCCCGGGCCCCAGGCGACCTGGGCGCGGACCTCCTCCAGCTCGCTGCCGCTCGGCCGGCCCTGGCGGACGATGTCGAGGATCGCCTCGAAGACCGAGTCGCCGACCGGGATGCGGCGCACCAGGCGCTGCGCGGCCTGCAGCTCCTCCGGCGTCATCGCCTGCTCGGCCTCGACGTCGTCGACGCCGGTCGTCGCCAGCAGCATCTGCCGCTCGGCCTCGCGGTCCGGATAGCCGACGTCGATCTGCATGAAGAAGCGGTCGAGCTGGGCTTCCGGCAGCGGATAGGTGCCTTCCTGCTCCAGCGGGTTCTGGGTCGCCAGCACGTGGAACGGCTCGGGCAGGGCGCGCGGCCTGCCGGCGACCGTGACCCGGTGCTCCTGCATCGCCTGCAGCAGCGCCGACTGGGTGCGCGGGCTGGCGCGGTTGATCTCGTCGGCCATCAGCAGCTGGGCGAAGACCGGGCCCGGGATGAAGCGGAAGGCGCGGCTGCCGCCCTCCTGCTCCTCCAGCACCTCGGAGCCCAGGATGTCGGCCGGCATCAGGTCCGGCGTGCACTGCACGCGGCGGTCCTCCAGCCCGAAGATCGTGCCCAGGGTCTCGACCAGCCGGGTCTTGGCCAGGCCCGGCACGCCGATCAGCAGGGCATGGCCGCCGGCGATCAGCGTGATCAGCGTCTGGTCGACGACCGCCTGCTGGCCGAAGATGACCCGGCCGATGCTGGCGCGGACCGACTTGAGCCGGCGGCCCAGGGTTTCGATCTCCTCGGCGAGCTTCTCCGGGTCGGCGGGTTTTGCTGTGTCGAGTGTCGTCACCAGATTGTCCCTAGATGGTTCACGGGGGTCGGTGCACTTGCCGGCACGGAAGAGGGTCCGACGCTGATGGGCGACGAACGGAACGAGACCACTGCCGCAGATGAAAAGATAGGAGACCTCGGGGCGCGTGGCGAGGGGTCGCAGGACCCGGCGCTGCCTTTCTGCGGCGATCTCGACATGCGGATCGCCGCCGACGGTACCTGGTTCTACAAGGGCACGCCGATCCGCCGCGAGCGGCTGGTCAAGCTGTTCTCGACGGTGCTGCGGCGCGAGGACGACGGCCAGTACTGGTTGGTCACGCCGGTCGAGCGCGGCCGGGTCGTCGTCGAGGACGCGCCGTTCGTCGCCATTGAACTTTCCGTGAAGGGCAGCGGGCCGGAGCAGGTGCTGGCCTTCCGCACCAATCTCGACGACTGGGTCGAGGCCGGGCCGCAGACGCCGCTGCGCGTCGACTTCGACCTGGAGAGCGGCGAGCCGCGCCCCTATGTCCTGGTGCGCGAGGGGTTGGAGGCGAGACTCCTGCGCAACGTCTACTATCATCTTGTCGAGGCGGCCGAGCCTCGCGTGATCGATCGACAGGAACGTCTGGGCGTATGGAGCAAGGGCAGATTCTTCCCTCTGGACCGGCCGGAGACCGGCCCCTGAGCGCCGAGGCCGTGGCGCGCCGCCTGGCCGGCGCCGTGCCGGGCCGCCGTGCGGCGCCCGGCGAGCAGTTCCCCGCCGACGCCAGCGCGGTGCCGCGCGGCGACCACGAGCTCAATCCCCAGCTCTACGAGCCCGGGCGCGCGCTGCGCCACGCCGCCGTGCTGGTGCCGCTGATCGAGCGTGACCGGGGCCTCCACGTCGTACTGACCCGGCGCTCGCAGCATCTCGCCGACCACAAGGGCCAGATCGCCTTTCCCGGCGGCCGCATCGACCCGACGGATCCCTCGCCGCGCGACGCCGCGCTGCGCGAGGCCGAGGAGGAGATCGCGCTGGCCCGCGACCGGGTCGAGGTGGTCGGCGAGCTCGACACCTACGTGACCCGCACCGGCTACCAGATCCATCCCTTCGTCGGGCTGCTGCGGCCGCCGGTCGTCCTGGTCCCCGAGCCGCTGGAGGTCGACGAGATCTTCGAGGTGCCGCTCGGCTTCATCCTGGCGCCGGGCAGCCGCCAGACCCACAGCCGCGAGCTCCTGGGCACGACCCGGCACTATTACGTCTACCCCTACGGCGACTACTACATCTGGGGCGCCACCGCCGGCATGCTCAACAACCTTGCCGAGCTGCTGAACGGGGCGTGAGGCGCCGCGTGCACCGCGATTCTCTATGAAGCTCAAGCTCTGCGGTCCCAAGGCTTATCTGTTCGCCCTCGATCTGGTAGGATTTGTTCGCACCAAAAATGCGGGACGAGAAGCACGATGTCAGCGGTCGAGAAGCGGAGCGTCAGCCTTTCGTCCGAGCTGGCGGCCGCCGTCGACGAGGCTGTCGCTTCGGGCGCCTACGGCAATGCCAGCGAGGTGATTCGCGATGCCCTCCGCCAGTGGAAGGAGCGTCGGGAGCTGCTCGGCTTCACGGTCGAGGAGCTAAGGCTGTTGTGGCAGCAAGGCATTGACAGCGGTCCGAGCCGGTTCCGCGATCTCGACGAGCTGAAGGCCGAAGGTCGTCGCCGTCTCGCGGAACAGCGGGCGGAACAAGATCGGGCGTGACGCGATCCATCGTCCGCACACGCCAGTGCGACGAGGACCTCCTCGCCATCTGGCTGCACATTGCCCGCGACGACATTGCTGCCGCCGACCGGATGATCGAGCGGATCGAGCGGCGTTGGCGCCAGCTCGCCGAACAGCCGCTATCCGGGACGCCGCGCGACGACGTCGCCGCTGGCCTCCGTCATCTCGTCGTCGGCTCTTACCTCGTTCTCTATCGTGCAAGCGGCAACGTCGTTCAGGTTGTCCGCGTTCTCCATGGCCGACGGGATCTGGCCGGGGAGGGGGCTGTCGACGACGAAGGCTAGCCGGTTTCCCGGCAGCCGTCCGGCGCTCTATGCTCCAGGCGCATGGACCGCCTGCCGCCCCAGCCCTGGATGACCGCGCCCGCGACCCGGGCGGTGGTCGCGGCCCTCGAGGCCGAGGGGGCGGGGGTGCGCTTCGTCGGCGGCTGCGTGCGCGACGCCCTGCTCGGCCGGGCGATCCGCGACGTCGACATCGCGACCCCCGATCCGCCGGACAAGGTGCTGGCGCTGCTGAAGCGCGCCGGCCTGAAGGCCGTGCCGACCGGTCTCGCGCACGGCACGGTGACGGCCGTCTCGGGGCACCGGCCCTTCGAGATCACGACCCTGCGCCACGACGTCGAGACCTTCGGCCGTCACGCCCGCGTCGCCTTCACCGACGACTGGCGCGCCGACGCGGCGCGCCGCGACTTCACCTTCAACGCCCTGTCCCTGGAGCCCGACGGCGCGCTGCACGACTACTTCGGCGGCATCGAGGACCTCCGGGCCGGCCGGGTGCGCTTCGTCGGCGAGGCGCGGCGGCGCATCGCCGAGGACTACCTGCGCCTGCTGCGCTTCTTCCGCTTCTTCGCCTTCTACGGCCGCGGCGCGCCCGACGCCGAGGCCCTGGCCGCCGCCGCCGAGGCGGCGCCGCAGCTGACGCGCCTCTCCGGCGAGCGGGTGCGCGCCGAGCTGTTCCGCCTGCTGGAAGCGCCCGATCCCGTCCCGGTGCTGCGCCTGATGACCGGGCACCGCATCCTCGCCGCCGAGCTGCCCGAGGCCGGCGATCCCGGGACCGTGGCGCGGCTGCTGCCCGTCGAGGGCGCGGGCGCGCCCGACCCGCTGCTGCGCCTCGCCGCTTGGCTGGAGACCGACGCCGCCGGCGCCGGCTCGGTGGCCGAGCGCCTGCGCCTCTCGAACGCCGAGAGGCTGCGCCTGGCCGTCCTGGTCGCGCCGCCGCTTCCGGTCTCTGCGGGCGAGACGCGCGAGCGCCTGCGCGTCGCCTGCCACCGCCTCGGCAGCGAGCGCGTCGCCGACCTGCTGCGCCTTGCGGCGGCGCGCAGCGGCAGCTCCGTTGGTCTGGAGGCGGCGCTGGCCGTCGTCGACGGCTGGGTCCCGGCCGCGCTGCCGGTCAAGGGCCGGGACCTGGCGACGCTGGGCATGCCTCCGGGCCCGGAGATGGGCCGCCTGCTCGACGAATTGGAGGGATGCTGGACTAAGAGTGATTTCACTCTGGATCGAGATGTCCTGATGGCAATTGCCGCTCGTATCCTTCGTCGCTAGATAAACTGAAGAGTGTCGATCATCTCTACGATAAGTCGTCGGATTTTGCCGAGAGCTGGCTTGTCTAGATCAAGGACATGTGCAGCTTTGTCAGATGCCCACTCGGATACAATTCTAATTGTTGGCGGTTCTCTGGCGTCTATCTGTGCAAAATTTTGCATAAAACTTAAAATGGCGTTTCTGATTTCGAGATTTTCGTCAAACGACATATTGAATTTCAAGGCCTCAATTTCATTATCTTGAATTCGCCAGTCGCGTGCGAGTCCTTCATGAATGGCCATTTTATTTGATGGGTCTAAAACGAGTGATAGTGCATTCAATATTGCAAGAAGTATAGGGATTAACAATGCTGTCTTCGGATATTGATTTGTTACTATATTTATGACGGCGGCGCCAGATAGTGCGACATTCAGAAATAATACAAGTCGCGTGCAGAACGCATACCGCTTTGAAAGATACTGGTGGTAGAAAATGCCAGAACGGGCCGTCCAATGCAGATTGGATAGCTTCCGTTCCAGTTCATCTTGGCCGATAGCCAATGTTAACTCTTAGGCTTCTTGTCCGGAGGTGGGCTAAATTGCGTGATTGTCGGTCCGCTCTTCTGACTCTTTTCAAAGTTGCTCAGTGGCAGCCGTCGGTCAAAAGATTCCCTGAGCGGAGTTGTTTTCGGGGTCGAAGGTGTGCCCTTGCCCGAAGAACCTTTCTTATCGTCAGCCATTAGGATCTCCACTCCCTTGTTCAAACGATCATTGAGGAATTCGGATCGTTGCGCAATGGGTGGTTGTGCCTTCTCGTCACGGCCAGGCCGCGAGCGGCGGCAGCGACATCAGGATCGCCTCGACGTTGCCGCCGGTCATCAGGCCGAACTTGGTGCCGCGGTCGTAGAGCAGGTTGAACTCGACGTAGCGGCCGCGGCGGAACAGCTGGTGCCGGCGCTGCTCCTCGGTCCAGGGCTCCAGGAAGTGGCGGCGCACCAGCCGGGGATAGACCTCCAGGAAGGCCTCGCCGACGCCGCGGGTGAAGGCGAAGTCGGCCTCCCAGTCGCCGCCGTAGGGATTCCGCTCGGGCAGGCCGGCGCCCAGGTAATCGTAGAAGATGCCGCCGACGCCGCGCGGCTCGCCGCGGTGGCGGATCATGAAGTAGTCGTCGCACCAGGCCTTGAAGTGCGCGTGCCAGGCCGGGTCGGCGGCGTCGCAGGCGGCCTTGAGCGCAGCGTGGAAGTCGGCGGTGTCCTGCTCGTCCGGGACCATCGGGTTGAGGTCGGCGCCGCCGCCGAACCAGCCCCGGGTCGTCACGATGTGCCGGGTGTTCATGTGCACCGCCGGCACCAGCGGGCTCTGCATATGGGCGACCAGCGAGATGCCGCTGGCCCAGAAGCGCGGGTCCGACTCGGCGCCCGGGATCTGCGCCCGGAACTCGTCGGAAAAGCGCCCGTGGACGGTCGAGACGTTGACCCCGACCTTCTCGAACACCCGGCCGTGCATCAGTGCCATGGTGCCGCCGCCGCCCGGGCTGCCGTCCGGCTCGCTGCGCTGCCAGTCCTTGCGCTCGAAGCGGCCCGGCGGCACGGCGGCCAGCCGCTCGGCGTTCGGGCCCTGGAGCTCGTCCTCCAGGCGCTCGAACTCGGCGCAGATGCGGTCGCGCAGGCTCCGGAACCAGGTCGCGGCCCGGCTCTTGCGCTCGTCGATGGTCTCGCTGTCGGTCATGGCGGCCGACGCTGACCAAATCCGCGGCGTCTGTCGAGAGGCAACGCGCCGCTTCAGTGCCGACCGGCGCTGTCGTCGACCGCCAGCAGCAGCGTGCCGCCGTTGGCCAGCATCAGGCAGTCCTTGCCGTCGTTCTGCGCCCGGCAGGCGACCTCTGCGGTGTGGCGCATGGTCAGCTGGTTGCTGCAGCGGATGGCCGGGCAGTAGCGCGCGCCGTAGGCCCAGCCGTCGGCCGAGACGTAGAAGTAGCCGCCGCCCATGCCGACGAGCTTCAGGTAGTTGCTGAAGACGCGGGCGACCAGGTCGCTCATGACGATCGGATCGTCGGCCGTGCCCGCTGCCGGTCGGGCCTTGGGCACCGGCACGTCGGGATGCCAGTTGCCGAGGGTCGCGACGATCCTGTCGCCTTCCGCGATCAGGACGCAGGGATCGTACCGGTCGTGCGCCCGCTGGCAGTCGCCGCGGGTCTGCTCGCGCAGGGCGCCCGGGCTGGCGCAGGCGCTGGCGCAGATGCGGAAGCGTGCGCCGTAGCCGTCGCGCGAGGTGAAGAAGTAGCCGCGGTTGCCGCGGACCCGCGAGAGATACTCCCTGAGCTGCCCGGCGCTGCGGTCGCTGAGGCGCACGGACGGCCCCGGCTCGGCCGCGTCGGGGCCGGGCGTTCGGTGCCAGTTGCCGAGCGTGGCCAGGATCCTGTCGCCCTCGGCGACCAGGACGCAGTCCTTGTTGCCGTAGCCCTCCTTGCAGAAGCGGCGGACCCGGTCCTGCATCGCCGGCAGGTTCGGGCAGGTGCCGTGGCAGATCTCCGACTCGGCATGGGCGCCGTCGCGCGAGACGTAGAAGAAGCCGCCTGCCGGACCGACAGTGTCCAGATAGCGGTTGAGCGCGGTGCCGGTGCGGTCGCTCAGCCGGACCGCCGTTCCCGTCGGCGCGGTCCCGGCACCGGTCCCGGCCCCGCCGGGCGGCATCTGGCAGCCCGCGGCGACGACGAGCAACAGCAACGCGAGCAGACGGCCCGCCTGGACGATCGGCATTCCCGGATTCCCCCCTGCCCCCGACATGGGACGCAACCGAGGATAGCGGTCAGGGCTGGACCGGGAAACCCTCGGTCTGCCTCAGGGCCTCGCCGAGCACCAGGGCGGCGGCGGTGGCGAGGTTGAGCGAGCGGGCGGCCGCGACCAGCGGTATCCGGATCCGCGCGTCGGCGGCCTCGTGGACCGCCTCGGGCACGCCGGCCGATTCGCGGCCGAGCAGCAGCAGGTCGTCGGGACGGTAGTCGACCTCGAGGTGGCTCCGCGTCGCCTGCGTCGTCAGCAGGACCAGTCGCTGCGGCCGCGCCGCCCGGAACGCGGCCCAGTCGCGATGCCGCTCGAAGCTGGCGATGGCCAGGTAGTCGAGCCCGGCGCGCCTCAGGCGCCTGTCGTCCAGGAAGAAGCCGCAGGGCTCGATGATGTCGACGCCGACGCCGAGGCAGCCGGCGAGTCGCAGGATCGCGCCGGTGTTCTGCGGGATGTCGGGCTGGAAGAGCGCGAGACGCATCGGCCTTGGCGGGCAGGGCTGCGGGCAGAGCGGCGGGCCGCGCCGGCCGCGGAGCCGGCGCCGGGCGGCCTTGCCTTGACGGCCGACTTTCCTCTATATGCCGGGCACGACGCAAGCGACGGGGCCGCTCGGGGGTGGAATCGTGGCTTAATTGTGCGTCTACCTGCCGCAATGCCTGATCGCAGCCGCGAGCGCTACGGTCGGCTGCACGGCAGCCGAACCAACCGGCGGCGCGAGCCCGTGCCGCAGGGCGCAGGACCACGAGGGATCAAGAATCGTCATGGCTGACATCGCGAAGCCCGCACACGGAGGCGGCGGCGATCACGACGGCGAGACGCGCCGCGATTTCCTTTTCCTGGCAGCCGGAGCCGTGGCCGCCGTCGGCGCCGCCTCGGTGGCCTGGCCGCTGATCGACAGCCTGAACCCGGCCGCCGACGTGCTGGCCCTGGCCTCGACGGAGGCCGATCTCTCGCCGGTCGAGGTCGGGCAGTCGCTCACCGTGACCTGGCGCGGCAAGCCGATCTTCATCCGCCACCGGACGGACAAGGAGATCGAGGAAGCGCGGGCGGTGCCGCTCAGCGAGCTGCCCGATCCCGAGACCGACCAGGCCCGCGTCATCAAGGCGCCCTGGCTGATCATGGTCGGCATCTGCACGCACCTCGGCTGCGTGCCGCTCGGCCAGAAGCCCGGCGACCCGAGGGGCGAGTTCGGCGGCTGGTTCTGCCCCTGCCACGGCTCGCAGTACGACACCTCGGGCCGGATCCGGAAGGGCCCGGCCCCGAAGAACCTCGTGGTGCCGAGCTACAAGTTCGACACCGACACGACGATCACCATCGGGTAGGGGCGGCGATCCAATGGCATTCCAGACCAAGAACCCGGTGATCCGCTGGATCGAATACCGGATGCCGATCTTCAGCTTCATCGATCATTCGGTGGGCTCCGGCTACCCGACCCCGAAGAACCTGAACTACTGGTGGAACTTCGGCTCGCTGGCCGGCGTGGCGCTGATGATCATGATCGCCACCGGCGTGCTGCTGGCGATGCAGTACACGCCGCACGTCGACTACGCCTTCCGCTCGGTCGAGCGGATCATGCGCGACGTGAACTACGGCTGGCTGATCCGCTACATCCACATGAACGGCGCCAGCTTCTTCTTCATCGTGGTCTACATCCACATCTTCCGCGGGCTCTACTACGGCTCCTACAAGGCGCCGCGCGAGCTGCTCTGGATGCTCGGCCTGGTGATCCTGCTGCTGATGATGGCGACGGCCTTCATGGGCTACGTGCTGCCCTGGGGCCAGATGTCCTTCTGGGGCGCCACGGTGATCACCAACCTGTTCTCGGCGATCCCGGTGATCGGCGACAGCATCGTCACCTGGCTGTGGGGCGGCTTCTCGGTCGCCAACCCGACGCTGAACCGCTTCTTCGCCCTGCACTACCTGCTGCCCTTCGTGATCCTGGGCGTGGTCGTGCTGCACATCTGGGCGCTGCACCGCTTCGGCTCGAACAACCCGCTGGGCATCGACGTCAAGGGGCCGCAGGACACGATCCCCTTCGCGCCCTACTACACGGTGAAGGACTACTTCGGCATCGGCGTGTTCCTGATCGCCTTCGCCGTCGTGATCTTCTACCTGCCCAACTACATGGGCCACACCGACAACTACATCGAAGCGAACCCGCTTCAGACGCCGCCGCACATCGTGCCCGAGTGGTACTTCCTGCCGTTCTACGCGATGCTGCGCGCGATCACCTTCAACATCGGCATCCCCTTCACCGGCGTGGTCCTCATCGAGGCCAAGCTGGGCGGCGTGATCACGATGTTCGGCTCGATCCTGATCCTGTTCCTGCTGCCCTGGCTCGACACCTCGCCGGTGCGCAGCGCCAAGTTCCGGCCGCTCTACAAGTGGTTCTTCTGGGTGCTGGTGGCCGACGTCGTGATGCTCGACTACGTCGGCTCGCAGCCGCCGGAGGGCATCTGGGTCCCGATCGGGCAGGTCTGCACGGCCTACTACTTCATCCATTTCCTGATCCTGATGCCGTTGCTCGGCAAGCTGGAGCGGCCGAAACCGCTGCCGGTGTCGATCAGCGAGCCTGTCCTGAAGGGCTCCGGGCCGGTCGGCGCCGCGGCCACCGCCCAGCCGATGGAGAAAGCCTGATGCGCAAGACGGTACTGAGCCTCGCTGTCGCCGCCGTCCTGGCGCTGGGCGCGGCCGACTCCGCCCGCGCGGCCGGCGAGATCAAGCTGCCGCCGAAGGACTGGTCGTTCGACGGCGTCTTCGGCACCTTCGATCCGGCGGCCCTGCAGCGCGGCCTGCAGGTCTTCAAGAACGTCTGCTCGGCCTGCCACGGCCTCGACTTCGTCGCCTTCCGCAACCTCGCGGCGCTGGGCTACGACGACGACCAGATCAAGAAGATCGCCGCGGACTTCCAGGTCCAGGACGGTCCGAACGACCAGGGCGAGATGTTCATGCGGCCGGCGGTGCCCTCCGATCGCTGGCCCTCGCCCTTCGCCAACGAGCAGGCGGCGCGGGTCGCCAACGGCGGCGCCCTGCCGCCGGACCTGTCGCTGATGGCCAAGGCCCGCGCAGGCGGCCCGACCTACATCTACAATCTGATCGGCGAAGGCTTCGTGGAGCCGCCGGCCGGGGTCGAGGTGACGCCGGGCAAGTACTACAACAAGTACTTCCCGGGGCACATGATCTCGATGCCGCCGCCGCTGTCCGAGGGCGTGGTCGAGTACGCCGACGGGACCAAGGCGACCGTGCCGCAGATGGCCGAGGACGTCTCGACCTTCCTGATGTGGGCGGCCGAGCCGAACCTGATCGCCCGCAAGCGCATGGGCATCAAGGTGATCCTGTTCCTGATCGTGCTGACCGGCCTGCTCTACGCGGTCAAGCGCCGGGTCTGGAGCGACGTCGCCCACTGACCGGCGGGCGTTTCGCCGCAGCAGCGAAAGGGGCCGCGTCCCGAGGGGACGCGGCCCTTTTTCCATGGCACCGGCCGCTGCGGCGGGCGCCGCTGCCCGAATGCATCTCTTGCGGGCTTGCGCTTCGAAGAAACAATCGTTTTGATGGTCCCGGGGTCGGACCGTCCTGTCCGCGGCGCCAGCCTTGGGGGCTGCACCGCCCCGCCGCGAATCGCTATGATCGCCGGCGAGGGACAGAGGGAGGCAGCGTGGGGAACAGCGAACCGGGGACGCCGCCGGTGATCGGCATCATCGGCGGCAGCGGCGTCTATGACATCGACGGCTTGACCGACACCGAATGGCGGACGATCGACTCGCCATTCGGGGCGTCGTCCGATGCCCTGCTGTTCGGCAGGCTGGGCGGCCAGCAGCTGGTCTTCCTGCCGCGGCACGGCCGCGGCCACGTTCAGTCGCCGACGACGATCAACTACCGCGCCAACATCGACGCCCTGAAGCGCGCCGGCGTCACCGAGGTGATCTCGGTCTCCGCCGTTGGCTCGCTGAAGGAGGAGCTGCCGCCGGGCAGCTTCGTCATCGTCGACCAGTTCATCGACCGCACCTTCGCGCGGGAGAAGTCCTTCTTCGGCGACGGCCTGGTCGCCCATGTCTCGATGGCGCATCCGACCTGCCGCCGCCTGGGCAGGGCCCTGGCCGAGGCCTGCAGCGCGCTCGACATCCCGCACCGGGTCGGCGGCACCTACCTGACGATGGAAGGACCGCAGTTCTCGACCAAGGCGGAGTCGGCGCTCTATCGCTCCTGGGGCTGCGACGTCATCGGCATGACCAACATGCCGGAGGCCAAGCTGGCCCGCGAGGCCGAGCTCTGCTACGCGACCGTCGCCATGGTCACCGACTTCGACTGCTGGCACCCCGACCACGACCACGTCACGGTCGAGCAGATCGTCAAGGTGCTGCTCGACAACGCCGAGCGCGCCCGCACCCTGGTGACCCGGACGGTGCCGGCGCTGGCGGGCCGCCACACGAGCTGCGAGGCCGGCTGCCACCGCGCCCTCGATGCGGCCCTGATCACCGCGCCGGAGAAGCGCGATCCGGCCCGTCTGGCCCTGCTCGACGCGGTCGCCGGACGGGTGCTCGAGTCGTGAGGGCGGCCCGATGAAGGTCGATGGCAAGCCCTACCGCACGATCTGGCTGGCCGAGGACGGCTGGACGGTCGAGATCATCGACCAGACCCGGCTGCCGCACCGCTTCGTCGTCGAGCGCCTGCAGGGCCTGGAGGCCGCGGCCCACGCGATCCGCTCGATGCAGGTGCGCGGCGCGCCGCTGATCGGCGTCACCGCGGCCTACGGCGTTGCCCTGGCGATGACCGAGGACCCCAGCGACGCCGGCCTGGAGCGCGCCTGCGCGACCCTGCTGGCGACCCGGCCGACGGCGGTCAACCTGCGCTGGGCACTCGAGGAAATGCAGCGGCTGCTGCGTCCGCTCGGCGACAACGCACGGCGCCAGGCGGCCTACGAGCGGGCCGGCGAGCTGGCCGAGGAGGACGTCGCGCTGTGTCGCGCGATCGGCGGGCACGGCCTGGCGCTGATCGAGGCGGCGGCGGCGAAGAAGAAGCCCGGCGAGGCGGTCAACGTGCTGACCCACTGCAACGCCGGCTGGCTGGCGACGGTCGACTGGGGCACGGCGACCGCGCCGATCTACCTCGCCCACGAGAAGGGCATCGCGCTCAACGTCTGGGTCGACGAGACCCGGCCGCGCAACCAGGGCGCCGCGCTGACCGCCTGGGAGCTCGGCCACCACGGCGTGCCGCACAAGGTCGTCGCCGACAACGTCGGCGGCCACCTGATGCAGCACGGCCTGGTCGACCTCTGCATCGTCGGCACCGACCGCACGACCGCGACCGGCGACGTCTGCAACAAGATCGGCACCTACCTGAAGGCCCTGGCGGCCCAGGACAACGGCGTGCCCTTCTACGTCGCGCTGCCGAGCCCGACGATCGACTGGACCCTGTCGGACGGCATCGAGGAGATCCCGATCGAGGAACGCGACGCCCGCGAGGTCACCCACCTGACCGGCGCGACCGCGGACGGCAGCCTGGCGACCATCGAGGTCGTGGCACCGGGCAGCCCGGTCGCCAACTACGCCTTCGACGTGACGCCGGCGCGCCTGGTCAGCGGCCTCATCACCGAGCGCGGCGTCGCCACGGCGTCGCGCGAGGGCCTCGCCGCGCTGTTCCCGGAGCGGGTGCCGTGAAGCAGGAACGCCTGCGCCGGGAGATCGTCGCCACGGCGCGCCGGATGAACGCGCTCGGCATCAACCAGGGCAGCTCCGGCAACATCGGCGTGCGCGTCGACGGCGGCCTCCTGGTCACGCCCTCGGGCGTCGACTACGAGGCGATGAAGCCGGCCGACATCGTGGCCATGGACCTGGCCGGCGAGTGGAGCGTCGAGACCGCGGGTCTCAGGCCGTCCAGCGAATGGCGCATCCACCGCGACATCCTGACGGCGCGCGACGAGATCGGCGCGGTGGTCCACAGCCACCCGACCTATGGGACCGCCCTGGCCTGCCAGGGCAAGGGCATCCCGGCCTTCCACTACATGGTGGCGATCGCCGGCGGCGATTCGATCCGCTGCAGCAAGTACAAGACCTTCGGCACCGAGGAGCTGTCGCGGGAGGCGCTGAAGGCGCTGCGCCACCGCAAGGCCTGCCTGCTCGCCCACCACGGCATGATCGCCTGCGGCGCCGACCTGGCCGAGGCCCTGAAGATCGCGGTCGAGGTCGAGACCCTGGCCCGGCAGTTCTGGCACGTGCTGCTGCTCGGCAAGCCGAAACTGCTGTCCAAGACCGAGATGAACAAGGTGCTGGAGAAGTTCGCGGCCGGCTACGGCTACGCCAGCGGCCCCGAGGAGGCGGTCGGATGACCGCGGCACCGCAGGGCACGGGCCTGGACGGCCTGGACCACGTCCTGGTCGGCGTGCGCGACCTGGAGGCGGCGAGGCTCGCCTGGCTGAGGCTCGGCTTCCGGCCCTGTCCGCGCGGCCGCCACATCGGCTGGGGCACGGCCAACTACTGCCTGATGTTCCCGAACGACTACGTCGAGCTGATCGGCATCGTCGACAGCAGCAAGTTCGTCAACGACCTCGACCGTTTCCTGGCGGTGCGTGAGGGGCTGCTGGGCCTCGCCTTCCGCGGCCGCGACCTCGCGGCGACCGGCCGGGCGATCCAGGCGGCCGGCTGGAGCGCCGAGGGACCGCGCAGCCTGAAGCGCGTCATCGAGCTGCCGGAAGGCGAGGTGCAGCCGGCCTTCGAGCTGCTGTTCCCCGAACCGGCGGCGGTGCCGGACCTGAAGGCCTTCGTATGCCGCCACCTGACGCCGGAGCTGGTCTGGCGCAAGGAATGGCTGGTCCATCCGAACGGCGCCACCGGCATCCGCGAGCTGGTCAACGTCGTCGACCGGCCCGGCGAGCTGGCGCTGACCTACGCCACGCTGCTCGGCGACGAGGCGGTGGCCATGGCCGACGGCGAGCTGATCGTCGAGGTCGGGCGCTGCCGGCTGCGCTTCGTGACGCCCGGCGTGTTCCAGGCGCACTGGCCCTTCGAGGCGCCGGCGCCGGTGCAGCCGCGGCCCTGGCTGGCCGGCATGATCGTGACCGTCGCCGACCGGCGCACCACCCGGCTCTACCTGGAGGCGACCGGCGTGTCGCTGGCGACCGGCGTCGACGGCGCCCTGTACGTCGAGCCTTCCGAGGTCAACGGGGTGATGCTCGGCTTCGTCTGACCGGCCGGATCGGGCTCCAGGTGCCAGATCGGCACCTCCTCCAGGCGGCCGCGCAGCGGATGGGTCCCGCCGACGGCGAAGCGCGCCAGGCTCTCCTCCTCGCCTTCCAGCTCGCGCCGCGCCGCGGCCATGGCGTCCTCGCTGACGATGATCGGCGTGCCGAGCTCGCGGGTCAGGCGCTCGAGGCGCTGGGCGCAGTTCACCGCGTCGCCGATGCAGGTGAACTCCAGCTGGCTGGCGCTGCCGACGTTGCCGACGACGCAGGGCCCGTAGTGGATGCCGACGCCGACGGCGATCTCGGCGGTGCCGCGCTGCCGGCGCTTGGCGTTCCAGCGTTCCACCTCGCCGAGCATGGCGAGGCCGCAGGCGATGGCGTTGGCGGCGTCGCGCCGGCCGCTGCCGAGCGTGCCGAAGGTCGCCATGACCTCGTCGCCGACGTACTTGTCCAGCGTGCCGCCGTGGGCGAAGACGCAGCGCGCCATGCGGGTGCGGAAGCTGCGCAGCAGCGTGACCACCTGCTCCGCCGGGCGGCCCTCGGACAGGCCGGTGAAGCCGACGATGTCGACGAACAGCACGGCGACCGGGCGTTCCTCGGCGGTCTCGAGCCGCCCGCCCTCGCGGGCCAGGCGGTCGGCGACGTCGGGCGAGAAGTAGCGCGACAGATGGCTGCGCGCCCGCTCGCTGTCGATCTGCCGGTGCAGCAGCCGGCGGGCGCGCCAGACCGCGACGGCGCCGACCAGGGCGACGATGAGCAGCAGCACGACCTCGTTGGCCCAGCGGTTCAGATCGACGAAGCGCGGGTCGAGAAAGGCCGAGAGGCTGCCCTCGACCTTGCCGTCGACGGTCGGCGGCAGGGCGAGGATGCTGCCCGGCAGCCGGGCGATCAGCCAGGTTCCGACGCTCCAGCTCGCGGCGATGCAGAGCCCGGTCCAGAGCACCATGCCCGGCGAATAGCTGAGCAGCGCACCGGCCAGGAAGACGAAGAGGTAGAGCTGGTTGTGGAAGCGCAGCTGGGTCTGGATCGGCCAGCCGGTCTCGTAGAAGGGGTTGGGCAGGATCAGGATCGTCGTCAGCAGCGCCGCGTCGAGCAGGGTGAAGCCGACCAGCCAGCGGCGCCAGTGGCTCCGGTGGCGCAGCCGGTAGGGGATCAGCCCGGACAGCAGGAACAGCAGGATCATGCCGTGCCAGTAGAAGACCCGCGGCATCGGCACGGTGATCGCCAGCCAGACCGCGACCAGCAGCAGCACGGCGGCGCGCACCTGGAACGAGAAGGCGACGCCGGCGCGCTCGGCGCGCGTCACCGCCTGGGCCAGGTGCGGGTCGGCGATCCAGCGCGCGCGGGCGCCGGGCAGCCGGAACAGCGGTCGACGTCGGGGCGGCGGGCGGTCGGGCATCACGCATCCTTTCGAGCGGCGTGCTTGCCCGGGAAGATAGGCTTATCCGTGGCGCTGTCCCAGGGCAGCGCCGCCGACCTGCCTCACTTCGGTCCCGGCGTCACATCCAGGTGTCGGAGGCGCCGCGCCGGCGCCGGGCGCGCAGGGCAGCCAGGGCCTCGGGGGAGGGGCCGCGCGAGGCCGGCGCGCCGGCGGTCGCCGCGGCGGCCGGCGCGGGCGGCGGCGTCGGACGGCCGATCTGCGGCTTGCCGAAGCGGTAGCCCTGGCCGAACTTGACGCCGATCCGCTTCAGCAGCTCGACCTGCTCGTCGGTCTCGATCATCTCGGCGATCAGCGAGACCCCGAGGTCGCTGCAGATCGCCGCCATGCCCTTGACCAGCGCCTGGTCGCGCCGCGAGTCGGTCATCGCCCGCACGTAGGCGCCGTCGATCTTGACGAAATCGATGGTGAAGGCCTGCAGGTACTGGAACGAGGCGCTGCCGGCGCCGAAGTCGTCGAGGCCGACCTGGCAGCCGAGGCCGCGCAGCCGCTGGATCGCCGCGTCGACCGCCCTGAAGTCCTTGATCTCCGCCGACTCGGTCACCTCGAAGGAGAGGCGCGGGCGGAGGTTGGCGTACTGCTCGAGCAGCACCTCGACGGCGTCGAGGAAGACCTCGTCCTGCAGCGACTGGGCCGAGAGGTTGACCGCGAGCCGCAGGTCGGCCGGGGCCGAGCGGTCGCTGAGGTCGGCCAGGGCCTTGCGGCAGATCGTCAGGTCGAAGGCGGCGATCATGCCGATCGACTCGCCGAGGGTGACCCATTCGTAGGGCGAGGCGCCGTCGTGCAGCCGCGCCAGCACCTCGTAGTGGTGCAGCCTGCCGTCGTCGAGCGAGACGATCGGCTGGTAGGCCAGCGCGATGCGATCGCGCTCGATGACCTCCTGGAAGTGCTCGATGCCCTTCAGGGTCTCCTGCAGCAGGTCGCGGAACTGGCTGCCGGGGTCGGCGCGCACCGCGTCGCTCAGGCCCTCGCTCTGGAAGCGGCGCAGGGTGTGGATCAGCGCCCGCGAGGCCTTGTCCGGGGACAGGCCGGCGGCGTGCAGCTGCTGGCTGTGGGTGCTGACCGTCAGCTGGCGGGCCTGCGGCACGGCCTCGGCGAGGCCGCTGGCCAGCCGCGAGGCGTCGACCCCCGAGCCGGTGATGACGCCGAAGCGGCCCTGGTCGAGACGGCCCGCGGAATCGCCGCCGACCGACTGCAGGCGCAGGAAGGCGGCGACCTCGCTGATCAGGTCCTTGTAGGCCTGCGGCGCGACCGAGCGCTCCAGGCGCTCCAGGCCCTCGAGCTCCATGAAGGTCATGGTCAGCTCGCCGGTCGTGTCG
The DNA here is from genome assembly GCF_900177295.1 of Tistlia consotensis USBA 355. Lineage (GTDB taxonomy): Bacteria > Pseudomonadota > Alphaproteobacteria > Kiloniellales > DSM-21159 > Tistlia > Tistlia consotensis. Next base: position 96,506 of record NZ_FWZX01000016.1, on the reverse strand, counting down.
TCGGCCGATTCGATCAGCTCGCGCGCCCGCTCGGCGAAGCTCTCGGCCGAGTGCAGGCCGCTCTCCGCGTCGCGGTCCTCGTTCTGGGAGAGCAGGGCGCGGAAGCGCTCCGGCGCGCCGATCGTCATGTACTTGACCGGATGGCCGGGCAGGGCATAGCCGCAGAGCAGGGCCTTCTCCGGGCCGCTGCCGACCCGGTCGATGGCGATCTCGATCGGCGGGATGCGCCGGCCGGCGTCGAGCTGGCGCAGCAGCTGGCCGACCAGCGGGCGGCTGGTGCCGGCGATCCGGTCGACCAGCGCCTGGCCCATCAGGCTGGCGTCGTCCTCGCCGAAGAAGCGGCGGCAGGCGCCGGCGATGAAGCCGATCCGGCCGTCCTGCTCGACCTCGATCAAGAGGTCGGCCATGGCGAAGCTGAACGCCAGAAACCGCTCGCGCTGGAGCTTGATCGTCTGTATGGCGTTCTGCTGCGACATCCTCGCCCCGGTACCCGCTTTTCCGCCGACTCCGCGCAGCCTAGCCGGCGGGGGCTTAAGCCCGGGTAAAGGGCCCGGGGGGAAAGCCGCCCCGGCCGCCGCCTCAGACGTTGAAGCGGAAGTGGAAGATGTCGCCGTCGTGGACCAGGTATTCCTTGCCCTCGGCGCGCATCCTGCCGGCGTCCTTGGCGGCCTGTTCGCCGCCGAGCGCGACGAAGTCGTCGTAGGCGATGGTCTCGGCGCGGATGAAGCCGCGCTCGAAGTCGGTGTGGATGACGCCCGCGGCCTCCGGCGCCTTGGCGCCGTCGCGCACGGTCCAGGCCCGCGTCTCCTTCGGGCCGGCGGTGAAGAAGGTGATCAGGCCGAGCAGCCGGTAGCCCTCGCGGATCAGCCGGGCGAGGCCGGTCTCCCTGAGGCCCAGAGTCTCCAGGAACTCGCGCTTCTCCTCGGGATCGGAGAGGCTGGCGACCTCGGCCTCGATCGCCGCCGAGATCACGACGAAGCCGGCGCCCTCGGCCGCGGCCTTGGCGCGCACCGCCTCGGAGAGGGCGTTGCCGGTGGCCGCCGACTCCTCCTCGACGTTGGCGACATAGAGCACCGGCTTGGCGGTCAGCAGGTTGAGGCCCTTGAAGAGCGCCTGCTGCTCGTTGTCGATCGCGACGCTGCGCGCCGGGCGGCCGTCGCGCAGCGCCGCGACGACGGGCTCCAGCACCGCGAGGCGCCGCTGCGCCTCCTTGTCGCCGACCTTGGCGCGCTTGGCGGTGTTGTCGTACTGCCGCTCGACGCTGTCCAGGTCGGCGATCATCAGCTCGGTCTCGACCGTGTCGGCGTCGCGCAGGGGATCGACCGAGCCGTCGACATGGGTGACGTCGCCCTCGAAGCAGCGCAGCACGTGGACGATCGCGTCGACCTCGCGGATGTTGGCCAGGAACTGGTTGCCCAGGCCCTCGCCCTTGCTGGCGCCGCGCACCAGGCCGGCGATGTCGACGAACTCCAGCTGGGTCGGCAGGGTCTTCGCCGACTTGGCGATCGCGGCGATGCGGTCCAGGCGCTCGTCGGGCACCGCGACCCGGCCGACGTTCGGCTCGATCGTGCAGAAGGGGTAGTTCGCCGCCTCGGCGGCGGCGGTCTCGGTCAGCGCGTTGAACAGGGTCGACTTGCCGACGTTCGGCAGGCCGACGATGCCGCATTGAAAGCCCATGGTCAGTCCTTGTGCTGGAGCTTCTCGCGCGCCTGGCGCAGGGCGCGTGCGATCAGGCTCTCGGGTTCCTCTGCCGCGGGCGGGGCCGCCGCGGTCGTCGGCGCCGGTCCAGGGGCCGGTCCAGGGGCCCGCGCCGCCGGGGCCGCGGCGGCCGGCTTCGGCTTGCGCGGCTTCGGCGGGAAGACCGCCTGGTTGACCCGGCTCATGAAGCTGCCGTCGGCCTTCTCGCTGTTCTCGGCGAGCAGCGGCGCGTCGGCCGCGACGGCGTCGGTCAGCCGCTCAAGCCATTCGGCGTCGGCCTTGGCGAAGTCGGAGAGCACCCAGCCGAGCACCCGGTCCTTGTGGCCGGGGTGGCCGATGCCCAGGCGCACGCGCCGGAAGTAGGGGCCGATGTGGCTGGTGATCGAGCGCAGGCCGTTGTGGCCGGCGGCACCGCCGCCCGCCTTGACCTTGACCTTGCCGGGGGCGAGGTCGAGCTCGTCGTGGAGCACGATCACGTCCTGCGGCTCGATCTTGTAGAAGCGGCTGGCCTCGCCGACGGCGCGGCCGGATTCGTTCATGTAGGTCAGCGGCTTGAGGGCGAGGACCTTCTCGCCGGCCAGCTGGCCCTCGGCGACTTCGCCCTGGAAGCGCCGCCGCCACGGGCCGAAGCCGTGGCGGCGGGCGATCGCATCCAGGGCGATGAAGCCGATGTTGTGGCGATTGCCGGCGTAGCTGGGCCCCGGGTTGCCGAGTCCGACCAGCAGCAGCATGGTGCGGCGTCTCCTGCAGCGGGGCCCCGGGGGTGCGAACGCCGGAACCGGAGACCGGGAGCCTTACTCCTCGGTCTCGCCCTCGCCTTCCGCCTCGGCGGCCTGGGCCTCGGCCTGCTCGGCGGCGACGGCGCTCGGCGTCGCGATCGTCGCGATGGTGAAGTCGCGATCCTCGATCTCGAGCTCGACGCCCTCGGGCAGCTTGACGTGGCTGATGTGCACGGAGTCGCCGAGGTCGAAGCCGCTGAGGTCGCAGTCCAGGTGATCCGGGATCTTGTCGGCCTCGCAGATCAGGCCGACCTCGTGGCGCACGATGTTGAGCACGCCGCCGCGCTTCAGGCCCGGCGACTTCGTCTCGTTCATGAAGTGCACGTGGACCTGCACGGTGACCTTGGTGTTGGCCGAGACCCGCAGGAAGTCGACGTGCAGCGGCCAGTCGGTCACCGGGTCGAAGTGGATGTCGCGCGGCAGCACCCGCTCGGTCTCGCTGCCGACCTTGACGTCGAACAGCGTGGTCAGGAAGCCGGCGCGGTTGATCTCGCGCTTGATGGCGGCGTCCTCGAGGGAGATCGACAGCGGCGCCTTGCCGGCGCCGTAGATCACGGCCGGCACGCGGCCGCCGCGGCGAACGGCACGGGCGGCCCCCTTTCCGGCCCGCTCCCGCAGCTCTGCGGTCAAGGTATGGGTTTCGGTCATCGTGTTTCTCTCAGCTCCTCAGCAGGAAGACCGCCCGGACGACCGGACGGCGGAATGGCACGACCGGGCCTCCAGGGGTGCCCGCGCCGGCCGGTGGACGCCGGTCCTTGCCCTGGGGCTCAGACCGGCGGGTGGTCGAACAGGCTCGAGACGGAGCGCTCGTCGCTGATCCGGCGCATCGCCTCGCCGAGCAGCGGCGCGATGGTCAGCTGGCGGATGTTCTGGGCGACGCGGACCGCCTGGGTCGCCGGGATCGAGTCCGTCGTCACCAGCTCCTCGAGCGGCGAGGAGGTGACGCGCGCGACCGCGTTGCCGGACAGCACGCCGTGGGTCACGTAGGCGCAGACCGAGGTGGCGCCGGCGTCGCGCAGGGCGACCGCGGCGTTGCACAGCGTGCCCGCGGAATCGACGATGTCGTCGACCAGGATGCAGCGCCGGCCGGCGACGTCGCCGATGATGTTCATGACCTCGGAGACGCCGGCGCGCTCGCGCCGCTTGTCGATGATCGCGAGGTCGGCGTCGATGCGCTTGGCGATGGCGCGGGCGCGCACCACGCCGCCGACGTCCGGCGAGACCACCGTGATCTCCTCGCCGTCGAACTTCTCCAGGATGTCGTTCACGAAGACCGGCGCGGCGAAGAGGTTGTCGGTCGGGATGTCGAAGAAGCCCTGGATCTGGCCGGCATGCAGGTCGATGGTCAGCACGCGCGCAGCACCGGCCGCGGTGATCAGGTTGGCGACCAGCTTGGCCGAGATCGGCGTGCGCGAGCCCAACTTGCGGTCCTGGCGGGCGTAGCCGTAGTAGGGGATCACCGCGGTGACGCGGCGTGCCGAGGCGCGGCGCAGGGCATCGAGCGCGACCAGCAGCTCCATCAGGTTGTCGTTGGCCGGGTAGCAGGTCGACTGGATCAGGAAGACGTCCTCGCCGCGGACGTTCTCGTGGATCTCGACGAAGACCTCGTCGTCGGAGAAGCGGCGCACCGAGGCGTTGGTCAGCGGCAGGTTCAGGAAGGCCGAGATCGCCTCGGCCAGCGGCCGGTTCGAGTTGCCGGTCAGGATCTTCATCGCGTCGTCGCTCGGCTCACGCTCGGCTGTGGAAATGCGTAGCGGGGGCAGCGGCCCTGCCCCGAGGCGCGCGGACTATAGTGGCCCGTCACGGGACTGTAAACCGCGCCGAGAGACTCGTTTTCCGGGCCTTCCGCCGGCCCCGCGGGAGGCCCGCCGGCCGCCCCGGGCGCGGCGGTTCAGCCATGCCCCCACGGAACGACAGATTCGTTCGACAAGCCGGTTTCCCCCGGCAAGCGAATTGCGATAGGTAGCATCCTGCCATGACATATATTCCCCGCCACCGGCTGAGCGTATCGGCCGACCTCGCCGCCTTCCTGGAGAACGAGGCCCTGCCCGGCACCGGTGTCGAGGCGGAGTCCTTCTGGACGGGCCTCGACGCCCTGGCGCACGACCTGGCGCCGCGCAACCGCGCGTTGCTGGACAAGCGCGACGCGCTGCAGGCGAAGATCGACGCCTGGCACCGCGAGCACCGGGCCGGCTTCGACCCGGCCGCCTACCGCGCCTTCCTGGAGGAGATCGGCTACCTGCTGCCGGCGCCGCCGGCCTTCCGCATCGAGACCTCGAAGATCGACGAGGAGATCGCCCTGCAGGCCGGCCCGCAGCTGGTCGTGCCGGTCTCCAACGCGCGCTACGCGCTCAACGCCGCCAACGCCCGCTGGGGCAGCCTCTACGACGCGCTCTACGGCACCGACGCGATCCCCGAGACCGGCGGCGCCGGGAAGGGCGGCGGCTACAACCCGGAGCGCGGCGAGAAGGTCATCGCCTTCGCCCGCGACGTGCTGGACCGCGCGGCCCCGCTGGCCGGCGCCTCCCACGCCGAGGTCACCGGCTATTCGGTCAAGAACGGCGCGCTGGTCGCCGAGACCGCGACAGGCCCCGCCGGCCTGGCCCAGCGCAGCCAGTTCGTCGGCTTCCTCGGCGAGGCCGCCGCCCCCTCGGCGCTGCTGCTGCGCCACAACGGGCTGCACCTGGAGATCCAGGTCGACCGCGACCATCCGATCGGCCGCACCGACAAGGCCGGCGTCAAGGACCTGCTGGTCGAGGCCGCGATCACCACGATCATGGACTGCGAGGACTCGGTCGCCGCGGTCGACGCCGAGGACAAGGTCGCGGTCTATCGCAACTGGCTCGGCCTGATGAACGGCGACCTGACCGAGCAGGTCACCAAGGGCGGCACGACCTTCACCCGCGCCCTCAACCCGGACCGCAGCTACCAGGCGCCCGACGGCGGCAGCCTGACCCTGCACGGCCGCTCGCTGATGTTCGTGCGCAACGTCGGGCACCTGATGACCAACCCGGCGATCCGGCTGCAGGACGGCAGCGAGATCCCCGAGGGCATCCTGGATGCCGCGGTCACCGTCGCGATCGCCCTGCACGACCTGAAGGGCACGGGCAAGCTCAGGAACTCGCGCGCCGGCAGCGTCTACATCGTCAAGCCGAAGATGCACGGGCCCGAGGAGGTCGCCTTCGCCGACGAGCTGTTCGGCCGGGTCGAGGCGGTGCTCGGCCTGGAGCGCTACACGGTCAAGCTCGGCATCATGGACGAGGAGCGGCGCACGACCGTCAACCTCGAGGCCTGCATCGCCGCGGCCAGGCACCGGGTCGCCTTCATCAACACCGGCTTCCTCGACCGCACCGGCGACGAGATCCACACCTCGATGGAGGCCGGGCCGATGGTCCGCAAGGGCGCCATGAAGGCGACCAGCTGGATCCAGGCCTACGAGCGCAACAACGTGCGCGCCGGGCTGAAGTGCGGCCTGCGCGGCAAGGCGCAGATCGGCAAGGGCATGTGGGCCATGCCCGACCTGATGGCCGACATGCTGGAGCAGAAGATCGGCCACCCCAAGGCCGGCGCCAACACCGCCTGGGTGCCCTCGCCGACCGCCGCGACGCTGCACGCCCTGCACTACCACCAGGTCGATGTCGCCGGCCTGCAGGCCGAGATGGAGGGCCAGGCGGCTGGCTCCGCCGACAGCCTGCTCGCCGACCTGCTGACCATCCCGGTCGCGACCGACACCAACTGGGCGCCGGATGAGCGCCAGCAGGAGCTCGACAACAACGCCCAGGGCATCCTCGGCTACGTCGTGCGCTGGATCGACCAGGGCGTCGGCTGCTCGAAGGTGCCGGACATCAACGACATCGGCCTGATGGAGGACCGCGCGACCCTGCGCATCTCCAGCCAGCACATGGCCAACTGGCTGCACCACGGCATCGTCAGCGAGGCGCAGGTCCAGGAGACCTTCCGGCGCATGGCCAAGGTCGTCGACGGCCAGAACGCCGGCGATCCCGCCTACCGGCCGATGGCGCCCGACTACGACAGCTCGGTCGCCTTCCGCGCCGCCACCGACCTGGTCTTCAAGGGCCGCGAGCAGCCGAGCGGCTACACCGAGCCGCTGCTGCACAAGTGGCGCCAGGTCGCCAAGGCTGGCGGCAGGCCGTGACACTTCTCCCCCTCTCCGCCCCGGGGGGCGGAAAGGGGCGGGGAGAGGTGGGGCGACTCCGGGCGGTGATGCGATCGTCGCCGGCTTCGGAGAGGTAGGGAATCCCCCACCTCTCCCAGCCCTCCCCGCCCCCCGGGGGCGGAGAGGGGACATGCAGCAGGAAGGCCGCCGCCTTGCCCGAGTTCCTCGATCCGCACCTGCTGGGGGCCTGCGCGCTGATCGCGCTGGCGGCGGTGGTGCGCGGCTTCTCGGGCTTCGGCGCGGCGATGATCGTGATGCCGGGGCTCAGCCTGCTCTATCCGCCGGTCGAGACCGTCGTGGTCTTCGTGATGATCGACCTCGCCGCCAACCTGCAGCTGCTGCCGCCGGCGGTCCGCGATGCCGACTGGCGGCGGGTCGTGCCGATGGCGATCGGTGCGACGCTCTGCCTGCCGCTCGGCTGGCAGATCATCGTCGCCGTCGATCCTGCCGCGATGCGCCGGGCCATCGCGGTCGTCGTGCTGCTGCTGGTCGTGGCACTGGTCGCCGGCTGGCGCTGGCCGCGGCCGATCGGCCGCGGTCTCAGCTTCGCGACCGGCTGCGTCAGCGGCCTGCTGGCCGGCTCGACCGGCATGGCCGGGCCGCCGGTCATCCTGATGCTGATGTCGACGCCGGGCACCGTCGCCCAGGTGCGCGGCGCCCTGATCCTGTTCTTCTTCTGGGTCGGTGCCGTGTTCCTGGCGATCTTCGCCTGGACCGGCCGGCTCGACGCCACGGCCCTGCTGCGTGCCGCGGTCCTGCTGCCGGTCTACCTGGCCGGCATCTGGGCCGGCAGCCATCTGTTCCGACGCGGCGGCGAACGCCACTTCCGCCGCGCCGCCCTGACCATCCTGGCCGGCGTCGCCCTGGCCGCGCTGCTGGCGTGACGGGCGCCGGCCCGGCGCCCTCCGCTCAGCCCGCCGCCTTCTCCCTGGCCAGGCGGTCGAGCAGGTCGGCCAGGCCGCTGGCGGCGCCGCGCGCGACCAGCACGGCGATGCCGCCCCATTCGCCGTTCAGGCTGCCGGCCGGAATCGCGTTGGCCTGGGAGATCTTGCCGAGCTCCTTGCCGTCGGCGTCCTCGAGGCGCCAGACGATCGAGATCTGCTCCTTGCCGGCCGAAGCCGGGGTCACGGCGACGCTGCCCTGGATCGCCAAGTCCTGGGCGCCGCGCGTCTCGACGACGGGCAGCTTGGCGCGGTCGAGCGCGACCTTGAGCGCCGAGGCCAGGGCCCGGTCGCCGTCGCCCGGCGCGCCGATCACCGGCAGCACCGCCAGGTGCGCGCCGGGGAAGCCGGGCAGCAGCGCCTCCTCGACCGCCGGACCGAGCAGCTGCGGGGCGAGGTGCTGGGCGACCTCGGTCGCGACCTCGGCCAGCACCTGGTGGTTGCTGCTCTGCCAGGCGCCGGCCGGCAGGGCGCGGGTCTGCTGGTAGTGCGCGCGCCGGCCCCGCGGGCCGTCGATCGACCAGCTCGCGGTCAGCAGGTCCCGGCTGCCGCCGATCGGCCGGACCTCGGCATGACCGCTCAGCTGCAGGCCGCCGTCGGACTCCTGCCAGGTCGTCGCGAGCAGCCCCTCGGCCAGCAGCGCGTCGCGCAGCGCCTCGGCGATCGGCTCTGGGTCCGCCGGCATGTCGCCGTCGGGCGGCAGCACGACGACAGTGCTGTCGTAGGTGATCGCGCGCAGGTCGACCGCCTCCTTCTGCCCGGTCGGCTTGAACGGTCGGGGCAGCTCGCCGCAGCCGGCCAGGCCGGCCAGGGCCAGGAGCAGCAGGGCGACGGGAAGGCGGAACGGCAGACGCACGTCGGAACGGTCACATCATCATGCAGGTGGCGAGCAGCCCGAGCAGGCTGAACAGCACCAGGATCGAGAGATAGGGCAAGGCCGGTCCTCCGGCTCCCCGCCCTAGCGCTCGACCAGGTCGAGCGGCGCGGCCGACAGCGGCTCGGCGGCGCCCTCGGTGACCAGCGAGGTGCGGCCTAGGCTCATCGCCAGGCCCTGCTCGCTGTCGAAGATGATGATGTGCACGAAGAAGACCATGCCCGGCTCCAGCACCACGGGGTTGCCGCGGTAGAGCATCGGCCAGTCCATCCAGTTCGGCGAGAAGGTCGTGCCGAGCGAATAGCCGCAGGCGTTCATGCGGTGCGCCCGGTAGCCGGCCCGGTCCAGCACCTCGGCGTGGGCGTCGAAGGCGGCGCCGACCGTGCCGCCGGGGCGCAGCCGCTCCTCGACCGCCAGCAGGGCGTCGCGGGCGACCTGGTGCATCTCGCGCTGGCGCGGCGGCGTGCCGCCGACGGTCAGGGTGCGCATCATGGCGGCGTGGTAGTGCCGGTAGGCGCCGGCCCACTCCAGGGTCAGCTGGTCCTTCGGGTCGAGCGCCCGGCGGCCGGTGTAGTAGCGGCAGAGCAGGGCCTGCGGCCCCGAGCCGATGATGAACTCGTTGCCCGGGTAGTCGCCACCGCCGGCGAAGATCGCGCCCTGCATGGCGGCCAGGATCGCGCCCTCGTCGGCGCCCGGTCCGGCGAGGCCCAGGGCCGCGTCCCAGGCGGCGTCGGCCAGCCGGCCGGCGGTGCGCGCGTAGTCGATCTCGGCCGGCGACTTCACGACCCGCTGGCGGCTGACCAGCAGCGAGGCGTCCTCCAGCGTGCAGAAGCCCTCGAGCGCCGCCTCCAGCCGCTTGCAGTTGCGGCCGGTCAGGCCGTAGGCCTCGTACTCGACGCCCAGCCTGCCGCCCTTGCAGCCCTTCTCCTCCAGGATCGCCTTCAGCTCCAGCGCCGGCCGGGCGTCGGGCGCGTCGACCCAGATGCGGATGTCCTCGACGACCGAGGTCTGCTCGGCCTGGCGCAGGTCGGGCGCGCGGGTCAGCAGCACCAGCTCGCCGTCGGCCGAGAGGTAGAGGCACTGGAAGAAGACGTAGCCGAAGGTGTCGTAGCCGGTCAGGTAGAACATCGACTCCTGGCGGAACATCAACAGGCCGTCGAGGCCGGCCTCGGTGAGCGCCCGGCAGGTCGCGGCGCGCCGGGCCGCGAGCTCGGCCTCGGAGAAGTGCAGGGGCATCGTTTCAGGACTCCAGGTAGATGGCCGAGAGGCCGCGCCCGTAGTCGCCCTCGCCGCGCTTGACCGCCCGGCGGTGGCTGAAGAACAGGCGCTCCTCGGCGCAGGTGTCGCAGGGCAAGAGCTCGATCTGGCCGACGCCGGCGGCGCCCAGGCGCCGCGCGACGTAGCCCTTGAGGTCGAAGTGCGCCTTGCCGGTCTTGCCGTTGTCCAGGAAGAAGGCGGCGTTGTGCGGGTCGTGCTCAAGGAAGCGCTCGGCGAACTCCGGCCCGACCTCGTAGGAGCGCTGGGCGATGCAGGGCCCGACCCCGGCGACGATGCGTCCGGCGTCGGCGCCCAGGGCGACCATCGCGGCCACGGTGTTGTCCAGCACCCCGCCGATCGCGCCCTTCCAGCCGGCGTGAGCCGCGCCGATGACCCGGGCCTCGGGATCGGCCAGCAGCACCGGCGCGCAGTCGGCGGTCAGGATGCCGAGGGCGATGCCGGGCGCCTTGGTCACCAGGGCGTCGGCCTTGGGGTTGTCGCCGCGCGCCCAGGGGCGCTCGACCCGTACGACGTCGGCCGAATGATGCTGGTAGACCGTGACCAGCCGGCGCCCCTCCAGCTCGATCTTCTCCATCGCCCGCTCGCGGTTGACCGCGACGGCGGCATCGTCGTCCTGCGAGCCGAAGCCGCAGTTCAGGGAGCTGTAGATGCCCTCGCTGACCCCGCCCTGGCGCGTGAAGAAGGCATGGCGGATGCCGGGCAGGTCGTTGAGCGGGCCGGTGGTCAGCATGGCCGCGGAGTGTAGCGGAAGGCACGCGCCGGTCCAGGGGGAGAAGGAGGGCGAGGGGCGGACGGCCGGATCCGAGGCGTGTCGATGGGCTCAGCGTCCCGCAGCGAGTCCCGGGCGCCCTGGCGAAAGGGTCGCCACGACCGCTGGCGGCATCCGGGGCTGCCGGCCGAGGACCAGATCGGCTGCCAGCCAGGACAGGGCCGGCGCGGTCTGCACGCCGTAGCCGCCCTGGCCGGCGAGCCAGAAGAAGCCCGCCGCGTCCGGGGCGAAGCCGACCACCGGGGTGCGGTCGGCCACGAAGCTGCGCAGGCCCGCCCAGCTGCGCTCGACCCGGGTCACCCGGACCGTGGTCATGCGCTCGAAGCGGTCGAGCCCTTCGGCCAGGACCATCTCGTCGGCCCAGGCGTCGTGCGGGGCGACCGGGTCCTCGTCGGCCGGCGAGACCATGAGCTTGCCGGCCTCGGGCCTGGCGTACCAGGTCTCGGAAACCGGGGCGAACAGGGGCCAGCGCTCGACTGCCCGGCCGTCCGGCGCCGGCAGGAGCGCCGCCGAGCGGCGCAGCGGTTTGAGGCCGACCGGGGCGACCCCGGCGAGCCGGGCGATGGCATCGGCCCAGGCACCGGCGGCGTTCACCAGTACCGGCGCCTCGAAGGCGCCGGCCGCCGTCTCGACCCGCCAGACCCGGCCGGCGCGGCCGATCCGTGCGGCCTCGGCGCCGGTCACGATCGTCCCGCCGTGGGCCTGCAGCAGCCGGGCGAAGCCCTGCAGCAGCCGGTCGACGTCGATGTCGCTCGCCGCCCGCTCGATCGCCGCCCCGCGGATCAGCTCGGCCCGCAGCACCGGGACGAGGTGCAGCGCCTCGGCGGGGGTCAGCGCCTCGACGCCGGTGGACTCCGCCAGGTGACGCTCGAGCGCCGGCATTTCCGCCTCGGTCGCCACCAGCAGCTCGCCGCGCTCCGACAGCAGCGAGCCCTCGACGAAGTCGGGGGCCGCCAGCTCCGGGGCGCTGGCGGCGTTCAGCGCCCGCAGCGTGGCGTTGCCGTAGTTGGCGATGAAGATCGCGGCCGACCGCCCGGTGGCGTGGTAGCCGATCGCCGTCTCGCGCTCCAGGACGGTCACCCGGGCGTCCGGCGCCAGCCGGGCCGCCGCGGAGATGCCGGCGATGCCGCCGCCGACCACCAGGATGTCGCAGGTCCGGGTCACCGGCCCGTCGGCCCGCTCTCCCCGTCCGGAGACGCCGGGGGCAGGGCCGTGCAGTCCTCCGGCCGCAGGCTCACGGTAACCTCGGCGCCCTCGGGATAGGGCCGGCCGTCGATCATCTGGATCGCCTGGGCCTGGCTGTCGCCGATCTGCAGGAAGTAGCGCGCGAGCTGGCCCTGGTAGTCGACCGCGGCGACGGTGGCGGCGGCCGAGACCGTCCCGGGCGGCGCGGCGGCCTCGGACAGGGCCAGCTTCTCGGCGCGTACCACCAGCCTCGCCGGCCCGGCGTCGCCGAGCCGGGCGGCCCGGTCGCGCGGCAGCGTCAGCCGGCCGAAGGCCGCGGTCTCCAGTTCCACCAACCTGTCGTCGGCAGCCGTCACCCGGGCGTCGAAGAGGTTGGCCGCGCCCAGGAAGCGGGCGACGAACTCGGTCGCCGGCGTGTTGTAGACCTCTTCCGGCGCGCCCTCCTGCTGGACCTCGCCGGCGCTCATCACCACGATGCGGTCGGACATGGCGAGCGCTTCCGACTGGTCGTGGGTGACGAAGATGGAGGTCACGCCGATGCGGTGCTGGATCGACTTCAGCTCGACCCGCATCTCCTCGCGCAGGTTGGCGTCCAGCGCCGACAGCGGCTCGTCGAGCAGCAGCACGTCGGGCTCGATGACGATGGCGCGGGCCAGGGCGATGCGCTGCTGCTGCCCGCCGGAGAGCTGCGTCGGGTAGCGGTCCTCGACGCCAGGCAGTCGCACGATCTCGAGTGCCTGCCTGACCTTGTCGCGGGCCTCGGCCTTCGGGACACCGCGATATTTCAGGCCGAAGGCGATGTTCTGTCCGATGGTCTTGTGCGGGAACAGGGCGTAGTTCTGGAAGACCAGCCCCAGGTTGCGCTTGTGGATCGGCAGATCGTTGATGCGACGGCCACCGATCAGGATGTCGCCGGCGCTCGGCGCCTCGAGCCCCGCGATCATGCGCAGGATCGTGGTCTTGCCGCAGCCCGAAGGGCCGAGCAGCGTGGTGAACGAGCCTTCCTCGAACACCACGTCGGCCTTCTTGACGGCCGTGATCTGGCCGAAGGACTTGGTCACACTCTGAAGTTCGACGCGTGCCACGTCAGCCCCGCCCCCTGTCGTCGTCGGGAATGGAAGCCGGGGCCGGCGTCCTGCCGGCCCCGGCGCCGCCCTGCCCTCAGGCGCCCTTCTTGATGCGGTCCCACATCTTGCGTTCTTTCTTCTCGACCGGGTTCCACTTGCTCGGGTCGCGGAACACCAGGCCGGCCAGCTTGCCGGTCGGGTCGTAGGCCGGCAGCCCCTCGATGATCTTGGTCATCTTGACCTTCTCGGGATCCAGCGAGGAGGGGTACTTCTGGCCCTCGGCCACGGCGATGGCGGTCTCGGGGGCGAGCATGAAGTTCAGCAGCTCCTCGGCCTCGGCCATCGGCGAGCCCTTCAGGACGAACATGCTCTCCATCCAGGCCAGGCCGTTCTTGGGGTCGAAGTAGCCGATCGGGTGGCCCTGCGCCTGCAGGGCGGCGACGCGGCCGGACCAGGCCTCGGTGACCCAGATCTCGCCCTTGGCCAGCAGGTCCATCAGCTCGGCGCCCGAGCTCCAGTACTTCAGCACCAGGGCGCGGTGCTCGCGGACCTTGGCCCAGACCGCGTCCCAGTCCGTGATGTTGTTGGGGTCCTGGCCGGACTGCAGGGCGCCGTACCAGGCGCGGTTGGCCCAGTCGCCGCCCCAGCCGCCGATCTTGCCCTTCAGGGACTTGTCGAGCAGCAGGTTGGCGCCGAGCTTCTCGGCCTTCTCCTTCGAGACGTGCTCGGTGTTGTAGGCGATGCCGGTCGTGCCGTAGTCGTAGGGCACCGCCGACAGGTAGCCCGGCGTGATCGCGTGGAACGGCTTGATGATCGCCGCCATGACGTTGGCCAGGTTCGGGATGTTCGCCTCGTTCAGCTTGGTCCCGTAGCCGGCGTCGACCCAGCGCTTGTACCAGTCGACCCCCGAGGAATGCAGGACGTTGTGGCCCTTGGCGCTGCCGGCGGCGCGGACCTTGGTCAGCACCTCGGCTTCGCCGCCGAAGGTCGAGTCGACCACGGTGTTGCCGGTCTTCTTCTCATAAGGGTCGAAGGCGTACTTGCGCAGCGCCTCGCTGACCACGCCGCCCCAGCCCTCGAAGTAGATCTCGGTGCCGCCGGCGAGCGCCCGGCGGCTGAGCCCGGTCATGACGCCGCCGGAGACCCCGGCGGCGAGGCCGGCGAAGCCGAGCAGCCGCATGAAGCTGCGGCGGTCGACGTTGCCGTTGCCGACCCGCTCGCGCAGGACCTCGTAGCGTCTGGTGCTGTCCATCTTCATGTGTCGTCTCCCTGTTGTTGTCCTGATTGCCGGTTGAAGTCGGTCATTGGCGCCGGCGCGCGAAATAGCGAGCCAGCCCGCCGGCGGTCAGCGGCAGGCCCACGGTGACCACGATCATGACGAAGCCGAGGGCGTTGATCTCGGGGCTGACCGAGTTGCGCAGCATGCCGAAGATCTGGGTCGGCACGGTCTCGACGCCGGCGGGCCGCCAGAAGATCGTCGCGGTGATGTTGTCGAAGGAGATCGTGAAGGCGAACAGCGCCCCGGCGAAGACCGCCGGCAGCAGCAGCGGCAGGGTGATCTGCAGGAAGGTCTCGAAGGGCCCGGCGCCGAGGCTCCGGGCGGCCTCCTCGTAGTCGCGCCGGATGCCGACCAGGCGGGCCTGGACGACCAGCACCACGAAGGGCAGCGCGATGATGCTGTGGCCGAGCAGCAGCAGCAGGAAGGAGCGCGGCATCGACAGATAGCGCAGGAAGATCAGCAGGCCGACGGCCAGCACGGTCTCCGGCACCAGGACCGGCGAGATCAGCAGGGTGGTGATCCAGTCCTTGCCCGGGAAGCGGTAGCGGACCAGCGCCAGCGACGCCAGGATGCCCAGGGTGGTCGCGCAGACCGAGGTGAGCAGGCCGAGCGTGATCGAGGTCTCGAAGGCCCGCATGATGGCCTCGTTCTCGAACAGCCGGCGGAACCAGCGCAGGCTGAAGCCCTCGATCGGGAAGCCGCTGAACTGCGAGGAGTTGAACGCGAGCAGCAGGACCACCGCCACCGGCGCGAACATGAACAGGTAGACGGCGACGCTGTATGCCCTGATCCAGCTCCAGGCCCGCATGCGCCCCCCTACCCGAAGGCCTTGGTCAGCTGGTTCAGCCGCATGAAGCGGCTGTAGACCACCACCACCAGGCCGAGCAGCACCAGCAGGGTGAAGGACAGCGTCGCGCCCATCGGCCAGTTCAGCTCCGACATCACGGCGTCGTAGATCAGGTTGCCGAACAGGAAGTCGTCGGGGCCGCCGAGGATCAGCGGCGTCACGTAGCTGCCTGCGGTCAGCACGAAAACCAGCAGGCAGCCGGCGGCGAGGCCGGGCAGCGACAGCGGCAGCGTGACCTCCAGAAAGGCCTGCCAGGGCGTGCAGCCGAGGGTGCGGGCGGCCGGCTCGAGGTTGCGGTCGATGCCCTCCAGGCTGACGTACACGTTGAGGATCATGTACGGCAGGAAGACGTGGATGAAGCCGACGACCACCGCGAACTCGTTGTACATCATGTGCAGCGGCTGATCGATCACGCCGAGCCAGAGCAAGAGGGCGTTGATCACCCCCTCGTTGCCCATGATGTGGATCCAGGACAGCGTCCGGATGATGAAGCTGATCCAGAACGGAATGATCAGCAGCAGCAGCAGCAGCCATTTGTGGTGGAAGCGGGTGAAGGCGATGAAGTAGGCGGGCACGTAGCCCATGAGCGCCGCCAGCACCGTGACGATCACCGACAGGCGCAGGGTCTTCCAGATCGCGACATGGTAGTAGCTGTCGGTGAGCAGCTCGTGCCAGTTGCCGAATTGGAAGGCCGGCCGGTCGAGGCCCAGGTCGATGTTCTCGTAGAACGAATAGACCAGGATGAAGGACATCGGCACGACGACCAGCAGGGCGATCGCCGCCAGCGCCGGGGACAGCAGGTACCAGGGCCGCAAATCCTGCTCGCGCGCCTGCGCCATCGGTTTCGGGAACTCCCCCCCTCCGGGACTTCGCCTCCGGGTGGTCCGCTCAACGGACCGCTCGGAAGTATCGCAGGGAGGCGAACTATTGTACAAATTGATATTCTCTATGTTCAACATTGTCTGGAATTATGAAACAGCCGCGTGTCGACCTGTCCGAGAAGTTCGTCGGCGAGCTCGACTGGAACCTGCTGCGGACCTTCGTGGTGATCGTCCAGGAGGGTGGCATCACGGCCGCGGCGCGCCGGCTGCTGCTGCGCCAGCCGACGGTGAGCCTGGCCCTGCAACGCCTGGAGGGCCGGCTCGGCACCCAGCTGATCGAGCGCCGCCGCGGCGTGTTCAGGGTCACCTCCGCTGGCCGCGAGCTCTATCGGGAATGTGCGGAGATCTACGGCAGCATCGCCCGTCTCGCGGACGTCGCCACCACGGCGTCGCGGGAGGTGACCGGTCACGTGCACATCTCGCTCGCCAGCCACGTGACCACGCCGCTGTTCGACGAGACGCTCGCCGCCTTCCACAGGGAGCACCCGGGCGCCACCTATCGGATCAGGATCGAGACCAGCGTGGACGTCGCGCGCAGTGTCCAGGAATCGACCGCCAGCCTGGGCATCTGCCTGGTCAACAAGCGCCTTCCGCAACTCGCCTACGAGGTGATCTACCGCGAGTTCTTCGGCTTCTTCTGCGGTCCGCCGCACCCGCTGTTCGGGCGGTCGGGGCTGTGCCTGGAGGATCTGCGGGGGCGGGCCTCGGTGTCTTTCGACACCGACTACGTCGAGGACGCCCTGCGGCCGGTGGCCCTGCTGCGCCGGCAGTGCGAGCTCGGCCAGCCGGTGGTCGGGCAGTCACCGCACCTGGAGGAGGTCCGGCGGATGATCCTCTGCGGCCTCGGAATTGGGCCCCTGCCGATCCACGTGGTGGAGCGCGACGTTCGCGACGGCCTGCTGTGGCGGCTGCCGCCCTATCGCGATCCGCCGGCGATTGACATCTATCTGGTCACCAATCCCCGGCGCGGACTGAACCGCGCCGAAGCGGGCTTCATCGCCGCGCTGCGCCGCCGCATTTCGGAGACGCCGATTGCCGAACGGACCTATGCGGGACCGGCCACCCCGCTCGGAAAGGTCGGCTGAGCCCCGTCGGGCGGTGTCGTCACGGGAAAGGCACCTCGACGACCGCGTCGCAGGCCGGACCCTCACAGGATCGGCGCAAACAGCCGCGCCAGCGGCGCCCCGTAGCGCAGCCACCAGGGCGTCATGTCGAGCGGCGTCTCGTAGGGGTAGCTGTGGCGGAAGTCGGCCTCCAGCATGTCCTGGACCCGCGCGGCGACGCGCGGGTCGAAGAGGATCGCGGCGATCTCGAAGTTGAGTCGGCAGGAGCGGTTGTCGAGGTTGACCGAGCCGACCGCGGCCAGGTCGTCGTCGACCAGCAGCACCTTCTGGTGCAGGAAGCCGTTGGTGTAGCGCAGCACCGTGATGCCGGCGCCGCGCACCTCGTCGAAGTAGGCGAAAGCGGCGAGCCAGACCAGCAGGTGGTCGCGCCTGTCGGCGACCAGGATGCGCACGTCGACGCCGCGCAGGGCGGCGAGCTTGAGCGCGCTCAGGATGTCGACGTCGGGCACGAAGTAGGGCGAGGCGATCCAGATGCGCCGGCGCGCCGAGCCGATGGCGTTGCAGAAGAACAGGCTGCCGGTCTCCATGGCGTCGGCCGGGCCCGGTGCCACGACCAGGGCGTCGACGTTGGGGGCGGCGCGCTCGGGGTTCCAGTCGAGGTCCAGGGACTCGTCGGTCGCCCAGTGCCAGTCCTCGGCGAAGACCAGCTGGACCTCGGCGACGACCGGCCCCTCCAGCTTGACCTGGGTGTCGCGCCAGTGGCCGAAGCGCGGCGAGCGGCCCAGGTACTCGTCGCCGACGTTGTGGCCGCCGACGAAGGCGACCGTGCCGTCGACCACGACGATCTTGCGGTGGTTGCGGAAGTTGCGCTGGAAGCGGCTGTGCGGCCGCCGCAGGTGGTGGAAGTTCTCGATCGCGACGTCGGCCGCACGCAGCTCCTCGAGGTAGGACCCGGAGAGCGCGCTGCTGCCGAGCGCGTCGTAGAGGATGCGCACCTCGACGCCCTGGGCCGCCTTGGCGACGACCCGCCGCTTCAGCTCCTGGCCGACCGCGTCGTCGCGGATGATGTAGAAGGCGATCAGCACGTAGCGGCGGGCGCGGTCGATCGCCCGGAAGATCGCTTCGAAGGTCGCCTCGCCGTCGATCAGCAGCTCGGCGGCGTTGCCCGAGACCAGCGGCATGCGCGCCATCTGCTCGAAGGCGACGACCCGCCCGAGCGGGCCGTTCGGGTCGTCGGTCGCCGATTCGCGGTGGTAGTGGCGCAGCTGGTCGAGCTTGCGCACCAGCGCGCTCGAGGCGCGGCGCCGCGAGACGTAGCCGGGAAAGCGCGCGTGGCCGAGATAGAGGTAGGCCGGGATCGCGAGGTAGGGGGCCGCGAGCAGGAAGACCGACCAGCCGAGCGCGCCCTGCGGCGTGCGCGCGCTGCGCACCGCCTTGATTACGAAGAACACCGCCGCCAGCTCGAGCAGCGTGGTCAGCAGCGTGCCGAGGGCGCTCAGCACGCCAGGGTCTCCCGCGCCGCCGCGTCCCGGCCGCTCCGCGCGCCCGCCTCGACTGGCAGCAGCGTCGCCCAGACCGGCAGGTGGTCCGAGGCGCGCCGGGCCTCGGCCGAGCGATGCACCCCCGCCGCCGCGACCTGCAGCCCCGGCCCGACGAAGATCCGGTCGAGCGCGGCGAGCGGCGCCGCGCTGTGGAACGAGGCGACCGGCGGCGCCGGCCGGAAGCGCTCGGCCAGCACCGCGACGCTGCCGGCCCGCTCGCTCCACTCGTTGAGGTCGCCGAGCACGACGGTCGGCAGGGCGGGGGCCCCGCCGTCATTCCAGCCGTCGAGCCGCTCGATCAGGGCACGCGCCTGGCGCCGCCGGTCGGCCGGGATCAGGCCCAGGTGCACGCCGGCGACGCGCAGCGCGACGCCCTTGACCTCCAGCTCGGCGACCAGCGCGCCGCGCGGCTCGAAGGACGGCAGGTCGAGCGCCGCGACGCTGCGCACCGCGGCCTCCTCGCGCACCAGGATCGCGTTGCCGTGCCAGCCCAGGCCGTCGCCGCCGCCGGTGCCGCGCGCCTCGAAGGAAACCGGCCGCAGCCCGGTGTGGTAGGGCAGCTCCTCGAGCGACAGGGTCGCCGAGCGCTCGCCGAGGCGGCGGTCGGCCTCCTGCAGCGCCACCACGTCGGCCTCGAGCTCGCCGAGCACGCGCATGATGCGGTCGGGCCGGCGTCGCCAGTCCAGCCCGACGCACTTGCGGATGTTGTAGGTCGCGACGCGGATCGACGGCGGGGAGGTCACTGGCAGGCACGGCCCCGTTGCGGCAGGTGGAACGGAAGCGCCGCAGCCGCGCCCGCGGTTCCAGCTTCCTTCTGCCCCGAAAGCGCGCCCGCCGGCAAGCGCGCGGGCAAGGGGCTTCCGGAACGGCCGGCGCCCGCTGCACGTTACCGGGCGGCCATGAGGATCTTCGGAAAGCCGCCGGTCGAGGCGTTGTGGCGGGGCGTCAGGTGGGGCGACCGCAAGGTGCCGCCGGGCCTGCGCAGCGGCCTCGGCCTGCTGCTCTGCGTCGGCGGCGTCCTGGGCTTCCTGCCGGTGCTCGGCTTCTGGATGCTGCCGCTCGGCCTCGTCCTGATCGCCCTCGACGTGCCGCCGCTGCGCCGCCGCCTGCTGTCCTGGCTCCGCCGCAAGCGCCGCGAGGAGCGGGCGGACTAGCCTGCCTGTCCGCCGGGTCAGGCCCGGCTGCCGACCCGTGCGGGCCCGGCCGCGACCCGGATCGTCCGCGCCTCTGGGAAGTCCAGCACCACCGTCGTGCCCTGCGGCGGCCGGCCGACGAGGGTCAGCCGGCCGCCGTGGGCCTCCATCAGCCGCCGGGCGATCGGCAGGCCGAGCCCGGTGCCCTCGTGGGCGACGTCGTGCGCGTGCTTGAGCTGGACGAAGGGCTCCAGGGCCCTGGAAGCGAGTTCCGGCTCGATGCCGGGACCGCTGTCGGAGATCCGGATCGAGATGCCCGTGCCCGGGTTCCAGTCCGCCTCGACCCGGATCTCGCCGCCCGCGGGCGTGAACTTGACCGCATTGCCGACGATGTTGAGCAGGATCTGGCGCAGCAGCGTCGGGTCGGCACGCAGCCGGGGCAGGTCCGCAGCGAGGCGCGGCTGCAGGGAGATCCGCTTCTCCTCGATCTTCGGCCGCAGCAGGTGGAGCGATGCGCCGACCGCCTCGGCGAGGTCGAGCTCGGCGTCGCGGACCTCGACCTCGCCCGACTCGATGCGCGAGATGTCGAGGATGTCCCTGATCAGCTCGAAGAGGTGCTGCGACGAGCGGTGGATGTCGGCCAGGTAGCTGCGGTAGCGCGGGTTGTCGATCGGGCCGAAGGCCTCGCGCGCCATGATCTGGGTGAAGCCGATGATGGCGTTGAGCGGCGTCCTCAGCTCGTGGCTCATGTTCGAGAGGAACAGCGTCTTGGCGTGGTTCGCCTGCTCGGCGGCGCGCCGGGCGGCGACCGCCTCCTGGCGCGCCCGCTCGATCTGCGCGGCCGACTCGACCAGGGCCTGCTCGTAGCGCACGGTCCAGAGCGCCAGGACCATGCCGACCGCGAAGACCGCCAGCACGCAGCCGACGATGACCCAGAGCCAGCGGGAGCGGGTCGGCCAGCCGTCGCGGGGCGTCGCCTCGACGACCCACGAGCCGCTGGTCAGGTGCACGTCGAGGACGACAGGCGGCCCCTGCAGCGCTGCCGGCGTGCCGAGGAAGGGCTCGCCGTGCAGGCCCTGGCCGTCGCGCCCGTAGATCACCAGGTCGTAGTCCTGCAGGTAGCGGTCGAGGCCGACCTGCTTCAGCAGGGCCGCAAAGTCGATGACCATCGAGGCGATGCCCCACAGCCGGTGCGCCTCGCCGGTGACGCCGGGCAGGAAGATCGGGAAGCGGGCGATCACGCCGGTGCCGCCCTGGACCAGCGGCAGCGGCCCGGCGATGGTGATCTCGTTCTTCGCGATGGCCTCGGCGACCATCGGCCATTGCGCGGCGTTGTCGCGGTAGCGCAGGCCGAGGGCCTTCTCGTTCCCCGCCAGGGGATAGACGTGCGTGATCACGAGGTCGCGGGCCAGGGCGACGTTGCGGACGATGCCGGAGCCGTCCGACATCAGGTACTTCGCGACGCTCTCGAATTCCGCCTGGTCGAGATCCGGGTTGCCGCGGGTGTAGGCGACCAGGCCGCGGACCCGCTGGACGTCGCTGCTCAGCGTGCGCTCCAGGGCGACGCGCAGGACCCCGAGCCTCTCGAGCGCCTCGGAGCGCACGCGGTTGAGGGTGTCCTGATGGGCGACCTGCTCGGCCAGGGCCGCGATCGTGCCGCAGACGAAGACCAGGAAGAGGACGCGGGCGATCGCCTTGCGCCAGATCGGCGAGGTCCTCAGGTCCTGGAGTCTGTCCAGCACAGGTCTCAGACGGGTCATCCACGCGGTTCCCGGCACGCCGGATACGCGCCAGCCGAGTACAGGCTATCCCGTCTGCGCGCCGGGATGCAGCAGATATCGACGCCGAGCGGCGCCGGGCCGGCTTATCCGCCGACGGGAAAGCCGGCCGGCGCCGGGGCGTCGGGCCCGGTCAGCGCCAGCGCCTTGAACAGGTGGCCCATCTGCTTCGGCGCGGTCAGGCGGGCCAGCGCCGCCGCGATCTCCGCCCGCCGGCCCTCGTCGGCGCCGCGCTGCAGGATCGCCGCGCGCTCGCGGATGCCGAGGGCCTCCAGGAAGGCGCCCTGCCCGACCGGCCCCCAGGCCCTGGCGCCGGCGGCCCCGGCAGCGGCGGCGAGGGCGGCGAAGTCGACGTGGGCGGTCAGGTCGGCCTCGCCCGGCGCGTCCAGCGGGTCGGCGGGCCGGGCGCCGCGCAGCGCCTGGAGGGTGTCGCCGGCCTGCGAGGGCGCGTAGCCGTAGTCGAGGATCAGCGCGGCGCCGCCCTGCCGCGCCAGGCGCTCGCCGATCGACGCCGCGAGGCGCTGCCCGGCGGGGCTCACCTCGGCGATCTCGCCGGGCCCGGCGGCCGGCAGGCCGGGCAGGGCGGCCTCGGGCAGCTCCGGGCCGAGGCCCCAGGCGAGGCCGCCGCCGTCCGCCGAGAGGCCGATCTGGCGCTCGGCCCAGCCGCGCGCCGTGCGCTGGAACTGGCGGATCGGCAGGGCGTCGAACAGCTCGTTGGCGACCAGCAGCAGCGGGCCGTCCGGGACCTGCTCGAAGCGCTCCTGCCACTGGACTGCCTGCCCGGCGAGCGCCTGGCGCTGGCGCTCGCGCAGCACCGGGCTGGTCTCGACCAGATGCAGCTCGGCGGCCGTGAGGAAGCCCGGGACCAGGCGCGCGGCGCGCAGCAGGTCGGCCATCAGCGTGCCGCGGCCGGGGCCAAGCTCGACCAGGCGGACGGCCGGCGGGCTGCCCAGGGCCTGCCAGCGCTCGACCAGCCAGAGGCCGAGCAGCTCGCCGAACATCTGGCTGATCTCCGGCGCCGTGGTGAAGTCGCGGGCCAGCGGATCGCGGGTCGCGTAGTAGCCGTGGCGCGGGTGGCCGAGCGCGACGGCCATGTATTCCGCCAGGCTCAGGGGGCCCTGGGCGCGGATCCGCGCGGCCAGCAGCGCCAGCAGGGGCGAGCTCATGGCTGCCGTGGCGGCATCGGCCGCGGCTCCGGGCCTACTTCGCCTTCGCGCCGGCCTTCGCCTCCGCCGCGACCCTCGGCTGCGCCTTCCTGGCCGTGAAGATCAGGTAGAGGCCGATCAGCAGCATCGGCACCGAATAGAGCTGGCCCTGGGTCATGCCGAGGATCAGGCCGACGTCGGTGTCGTACTGGCGGAAGATCTCGCCGACCGAGCGGGCGATGGCGTAGCCGACCAGGAAGGTCCCGGCGCAGCGGCCGTAGCGCTGCAGGGCGCCGCTGCGCATCACGAAGAACAGCACGGTGAAGAGGATGATGCCCTCCATCGTCGCCTCGTAGAGCTGGCTCGGATGGCGCGGGATCGGCCCGGCCTTGGGGAAGATCATCGCCCAGGGCAGGTCGGAGGGCCGGCCCCAGAGCTCGCCGTTGATGAAGTTCGCGATGCGCCCGAGGAACAGGCCGATCGGCGTCGCGCAGGCGACGATGTCCATCAGGCCCAGGAAGGGCAGGCCGCGGTTCCGGCAGAAGAACCAGGCGACGACGATGACGCCGAGCAGGCCGCCGTGAAAGGACATGCCGCCCTTCCAGATCATGAAGGCCTGCAGCGGATGGTCGAAGTAGTAGAAGGGCGCATAGAACAGCACGAAGCCGGTGCGCCCGCCGATGACGACGCCGAGGATCGCCCAGAACAGGAAGTCGTCGAAGGCCTCCTTGCTGATGCCGGCCGGCGAGCGCCGCGGCTCGGTCAGCCAGCGGCAGTAGCGCCAGCCGGCCAGCAGGCCGACGATGTAGGCGAGCGCGTACCAGCGGATCTCGAAGGGGCCGAGCGCGACCGCCACCGGATCGAACTGCGGGAACATCAGGGCGGCGTGCGCGGTCTCTATCACGGTGCTGGCCTCCGGTCGGGGGTGCCGTCAGCGGTCGGGCTCGTCAACGGTAGGGGTCGGGGCTCGCCAAGTAGTCCTGGACGTAGCGCCGCAGGCCCTCCTCGAGGGACAGGGCGTTGGCCTGGAAGCCGGCGGTGCGCAGGCGGTCCATGCGGGCCTCGGTGAAGTACTGGTACTTCTCGCGGATCGCCTCGGGCGTCGGCACGAACGCGATGTCGGGCTCGCGGCCGAGCGCCGCGAAGACGCCGGTCGCGAGATCCAGGAAGGAGCGTGCCTTGCCGCTGCCGACGTTGAACAGGCCGGAGACCTCGGGCTGCCCGGCGAGCCAGAGCATCGCGTCGACGCAGTCGTCGACATGGACGAAGTCGCGCAGCTGGCCGCCGTCGGCGTAGTCCGGGCGGTGCGACTTGAAGAGACGCGCCGCCTCGCCGCGGCCGATCTGCCCGAACAGGTGCCAGGCGACCGAGGCCTGGCCGCCCTTGTGGTACTCGTTGGGGCCGTAGACGTTGAAGAACTTCAGGCCGGCCCAGTGCGGCGGGCTCGGCCAGCCCTCCTCGGTCCGGCGCGCGACCCAGCGGTCGAAGGCGTGCTTGGACCAGCCGTAGGCGTTGAGCGGCCTGAGGCTCGCCAGGTAGCCGCGGTCCAGGCTGTCGTCGAAGCCCTGGGCGCCGTCGCCGTAGGTCGCCGCCGAGGAGGCGTAGATCAGCGGCACGCCGTTCTCGGCGCACCAGGTCCAGAGCTTCTGGCTGAGCAGCAGGTTGTTGGCGACCAGGGCGTCGGCATCGGTCTCGGTGGTGCTGGAGATCGCCCCCATGTGGTAGATCAGGTCGAGCTCGCCGCCGCATTCCTCCAGCCAGGCGTCGAGCGCCTCGGGCCGGATCAGCGCCTCGAGCTCGCGCTTGGCGAGGTTGCGCCACTTGTCGCCCTGGCCGAGCCGGTCGGAGACCGCGACGCGCTCGCCCCGGGCGTCGAGCGCGGCGACCAGGTTGGAGCCGATGAAGCCGGCGCCGCCGGTGACCAGAATCATGGAAGCCTCGTATCGGCGGGGTCGCCGCCCGCTTATAGGTGCTGACCGGTTGAAAGGGAAGGTCGGGGGGCCTTACATCTGGTCGCAGGAGTCACCGTCGGGCCGGGTGCCGGTGATGAAGATCGCAACCCCCCATCCGGTTCCGCACCAGGAGGCGGCCATGCAGACCCAGAACCCCTTCTTCGACGACATCGCCAAGATGATGAGCGGCGCCATGGGCGTCGCCTCGGGCATGCGCGACGAGATGGAGGCGCGCTTCCGCGAGTGGTTCGAGGGCGCCGCCTCGCGCATGGACCTGGTCGGCCGCGAGGAGTTCGAGGCGGTCAAGGCGATGGCCGCCAAGGCGCGCCAGGAGAACGAGGCCCTGGCCAGGCGCGTCGCCGAACTGGAGGCCGCGCTCGCCGGCAGGGCCGCGGCCGGCGCCAAGGCGAGCGCCGCCAAGGCGAGCCGCCCGCGCAAGGCCGCGAAGCCGAAGGCCGCGCCCAAGGGCGGCGCCGCGGCGGACGCCCCCTCCGGGGACTGAGCCGGCAGGCCGCCGGAGGAGGGCCCCCGCCCCCCGATTACACGGCCGTTAAATTTCCACAGGCGATCGCAATTTCGCGCAATCGGTCATTGCGGCGCGGTCGGACAGTGTTGCACGCTAAATCTAGTGGGCGAGCTGTTGCGTTGCAGCACATGTCGATAGTGCACCAAGGCGGCTCCCCCGCTCCTGAGGCTAAGCAGGCCTCGACAGCGCATGGGAGGCAGCCAGCATGGAACTGCTCGCGCAGGAAGCAGTCCTTTCCGACAATCCCCTCGATCTGCTTGAGGAACTGGTCTCCGCGAACGACTGGATCCACGACCGCTCCAGCGATTCGGAGCTGGTCGCCCAGGTCTCCGGGCAATGGTGCGACTACCACATCTGCAGCGTCTGGCAGTCCGACCTCGGCGCCATGTACATCTCCTGCCAGCTCGACGTGCGTGTGCCGGCTGCCAAGCGGGCGGCGGTGCACGAGCTGCTGGCGCTGGCCAACGAGCGGCTCTGGCTCGGCCACTTCGATCTCGCGAGCGAGGAGGGCGCGCTCGTGTTCCGCCACACCATCCCCCTGCGCGGCGCCCGCGGCATCGCCGTCGAGCAGCTCGAGGACACGGTCGACACCGCGCTCCTGGAGTGCGACCGGGTCTACCCGGCCCTGCAGATGGTGATCTGGGGCAACCAGCCGGTCGGCGAGGCGATCGCCGCGGCGATGATGGACACGGTCGGAGAGGCCTAGTCCGCAGCTTCCCCGGGGCCACTCGCTCCTCGCCCGCCGCGCGCGGGCGAGGAGCGATGCCCGCGCCGAGGTCGGCCATGGGCATCGGGCCGGCGTCTGCGGTAGTCTCCCGACCGTCCATGGCCAGAGACGCGTTCGGAGGCGCCCGGAAGAGCCCATGTCCAGCGAAGAGACGTCAGAGAAGATCACCGGTCCGCTGCTGCTGATCGGCTGCGGCAAGATGGGCGGCGCGCTGCTGTCCGGCTGGCTCGAGGGCGGTACGCCCGCCGAGCGGGTGCACATCGTCGAGCCGAGCATGGAGTCGGTCGCCGGCTTCATCGGCCAGGGCGCCCACCACCACCGCGCGGTGCGCGACCTGCCGGCCGACCTGGTGCCGCAGGTCGTGCTGTTCGCGGTCAAGCCGCAGATGATGAACGAGGCGCTGGCCGACCTGCCGGCCTGGCCGGCCGCCGGCACGGTCCATCTCTCGATCGCGGCAGGCAAGACCCTGGGCTACTTCCGGGAGCGGCTGGGCGCCGAGGCGGCGGTGGTGCGTGCCATGCCGAACACGCCGGCGGCGATCGGCCGCGGCATGTCGGTGCTGGTCGCCGATGACCGGGTCGATGCCGCGCAGCGCGACCTCTGCACCGCCCTGATGCTGGCGGTCGGCGAGGTCGACTGGGTCGCCAGCGAGGCGCTGATCGACGTCGTCACGGCGCTGTCGGGCGGCGGCCCCGCCTACGTCTTCCTGCTGGTCGAGACGCTGGCCAGGGCCGGCGTCGCGTCCGGCCTGCCCGAGCCGCTGGCCGAGCGCCTGGCGCGGGTCACGGTCGCCGGCTCCGGCGAGCTGCTGCACCGCTCGCACGAGGCGCCCGAGATCCTGCGGCGCAACGTCACCAGCCCCGGCGGCACGACGCTGGAGGCGCTGAAGGTGCTGATGGCCGACGACGGCATCCAGCCGCTGTTCGACCGGGCGATCGCCGCGGCGACCCGGCGCAGCCGGGAGCTGGCCCAGTGAAGGCGGGGGTGAACGCGGGGACGAGCGACAGCCCGGGCGAGGCGGCGGCCGCGCCGCTGAAGGCGAGCGCCCGGCGGGTCCAGGAAGCGCTGGCCGGCAGGGGCCTCGACTTCGAGGTGCGCGAGTTCCCGGCCAGCACGCGGACCTCGGCCGAGGCGGCGGCGGCGATCGGCTGCTCGGTCGGCCAGATCGCCAAGTCCCTGATCTTCCGGGGCAAGGCCAGCGGCCGGCCGGTGCTGGTCGTGGCCAGCGGCAGCAACCGGGTCGACGAGAAGAAGGTCGCCGCGGCGATCGGCGAGGCGATCGGCCGGGCCGATGCCGAGTTCGTGCGCGCACGCACCGGCTTCGCGATCGGCGGCGTGCCGCCGCTCGGCCACCTGGAGCCGCCGCTGGTCGTCCTCGACGAGGACCTCAAGGCCTACGACGAGATCTGGGCGGCGGCCGGCACGCCCAACGCGGTGTTCCGCCTGACCCCGGCCGACCTGCCGGCGGTCGCCGGCGGCGCCTTCGCCGAGGTCCGCCAGGGCTAGCCGCGCGGCAGCCGCCGGGACGCGCGCTGGAACCTCCTGATTTCCAGACCCATTTAGGATAGCAACCAGGAGGTTCGTCATGGCGACCAGGAAGCCCAGGACCGACCCGGAGCAGGCGGCGATCGAGGCTGCCCTGAAGCTGGCCGCCGAGCGCGGCTGGCGCGCGCTCGGCCTCGCCGACATCGCCGAGGCGGCCGGCCTCTCCCTGGCCGAGCTCCATCCGCGCCTCGGCTCCAAGCAGGCGCTGCTCGACGCCTTCGCCCGGCGCGTCGACGCCGAGGTGCTGGCCGAGGCGGCGCCCGATGCCGGAGAGAGTGCGCGAGACCGGCTGTT
Source organism: Tistlia consotensis USBA 355 (assembly GCF_900177295.1). Taxonomy (GTDB): domain Bacteria; phylum Pseudomonadota; class Alphaproteobacteria; order Kiloniellales; family DSM-21159; genus Tistlia; species Tistlia consotensis. Next base: position 69,026 of record NZ_FWZX01000016.1, on the reverse strand, counting down.
CGACGTGCTGATGCGCCGCTTCGACGCCCTGCAGCCGCACCGGCTCGCGCTCGGCAACATCCTGCAGGACCAGCTGCGCGCGCCGGGCGAGGCGCTCTGCAGCCTGGCCCAGCTCGGCCGCTCCATGGCCTGGATGCTGGCCGCCGCCGGCATCCCGAGCGAGGGCCTGGCCGGGCTGCTGCGCGTCAAGGGCCTGGCCGCGATCTATCTCGCGACCCTGCGAGTGTTCCTGCGCGACGACAGCGCGGACCTCTCGAAGACCATGGCGGCGCTGGACGGCTACCTGCGCCGGGTCGAGTGGCTGGCCGGGCGCCTGCAGCGGCGCCGGGGCCGGCGTTCCGGCGCGGAGTCCGATCCCGCCAGCGATCCCGCCACCGGCCCCTCGAAGGCCTGAGGCGACCGGACGCGCCGCGGCCGCTTCGACCTCGGCGCGCGATCGGAGTAGAGTCCCGCACGCTCGGTGCCCGCCCGGTTCCCGCTCCGGTGTTCACGCGGTCCGCGATGTATGTTGCAGTGCAAAAATTTCTCTTGATTCGAGCAGCGCGGGTGCCCATAACCGTGGCATTGTGCAGTGCAGCATAGCGATGCAGCACAACCGCGCCGCCGAAGTCGCATCGGCCGCGCGCAACGGCGGAAAGACTCAAGGAGACGCACCATGACCAAGACCGGCAATCCCTTCCTCGACATGGACTTCACCCAGTTCTCGGACTTCAAGAAGTGGTCCGAGCAGTTCCAGGTCCCGGGCCTCGACATGCAGGCGATGATGGAAGCCCAGCGCAAGAACCTCGAGGCGATCGGCCAGGCCAACAAGATCGCGGTCGAGGGTGCCCAGGCCCTGGCCCAGCGCCAGATGGAGATCCTGCGCTCGACCATGGAGGAGGCCTCCAAGGTGATGAGCGACCTGGCTGCCTCCGGCACCCCCGAGGAGCGCATGGCCAAGCAGGCCGACGTCGTGCGCGAGGCCTTCGAGCGCGCCATCTCCAACATGCGTGAGCTGGCCGAGCTCGGCGCCAAGTCGAACACCGAGGCGCTCGACACGATCAACAAGCGGATCTCCGAGTCGCTCGACGAGATCAAGGGCATGATCTCCGATCTGCAGTCTTCCGCGAAGAAGGCGAAGAAGTAGCCCCCGCCTTCCGGACGGGCGCTTTCGAAAGGCCGCCGGCATCCGCTGGCGGCCTTTTGCTTTTCCGCGGCGGCCCCGCTAGCTTCGCGCTCGACCGGCAGGGCGAGAGCAGGGAAGGGCAGGGCATGGCCGAGGCTTCAGCACCGATCAGCTACGACGACTTCGCGCGGGTCGACATCCGCGTCGGGACGATCGTCCAGGCCGAGCCCTTTCCCGAGGCGCGCCGTCCGGCCTTCAAGCTGTGGGTCGACTTCGGCGAGGCGATCGGCGTGCGCAAGACCTCGGCGCAGGTCACCAAGCACTACCAGCTGGAGCAGCTGACGGGCCGCCAGGTCGCCGCGGTCGTCAACTTCCCGCCCAAGCAGATCGGTCCCTTCATGAGCGAGATCCTGGTGCTCGGCTTTCCCGACGAGGAGGGCGGCGTCGTCATGATCGGCCCCGACAAGCCGGTGCCGAACGGCGGCAAGCTGTTCTGAGGCCGGCCCGGCCCGAAGGCTCCAACGGTTCTAGAGCAGATCGTGACCTGAAGGAATCGCGTCGCGATCCTGCAGGTCACGTGAATCTGCTCTATCTCTATGATTCCAGACCGGATTCACGTGATCGATCGGAACCCGAGCGGTTCCGATCGATCACGATCCGGTCTAGAGCGCCGGGCTTCCCGTGCGCTCCAGCACGCAGTCGCGCGGGAAGGTCACCGAGATCCGCGTCCCGTCGCCCGGCGCGGTCTCGAACTGCAGGCGGGCACCGTGCAGGTTGGCGATGCGGTCGACGATCGCGAGGCCGAGGCCGGTGCCTGTCTCGCCGGCGACGTAGGAGTTGTCGAGACCGCGGGCGAAGGGCTTGCGCAGCTGCTCCAGCTTCTCCGGCTCCATGCCGATGCCGGTGTCGGCGACGCGGAACAGCGGCTCGCCGTCCGCCGTCGTCGCCACCTGCAGCGAGACCGAGCCGCCCGGCGGCGTGTAGGCCAGGGCGTTGCGCAGGAGGTTGGCCAGCAGCATGCGCACCTTCGGGGCGTCGACCAGCGCGGTGACCCCGCTGTCGGCCTCGACCTCGAGCTTGAGCCCGCGCCGGGTCGCCTGCAGGCGCTGCTCCTCGGCGGCCTCGACCGCCAGGCGGTCGAACTCGGCCGGCGCCGGATGCAGCTCCATCGTGCCGAACTCCAGCGCCGAGGCGTCGAGCAGGTTCTCGACCAGCTCGAGCATGCGCCGGTTGCTGCGGCCGATCAGCTGGGCGTACTCGCGGTACTTGGCGACGCCGACCGGGCCGAGCAGCTCGCGCTCGATAATCTCCGCGAAGCCGCCGATCGCGTTGAGCGGCGTCCTCAGCTCGTGGCTCATGCTGGCCAGGAACAGCGTCTTGGCGCGGTCGGAGCGGCGTGCCTCCTCCAGCAGCCGCAGGTTCTCCAGGCGCTGGCGGTCCAGCTCGGCCAGGGCCCGCTCGACCGCCCGCTCGGTCTGCGCCAGCTCGGAGAAGCCGCGCGCGGGCGCGGTGCCGCCGGCCTTCGGCGTGCGCCCGAGCACGCGGTCGGCGAGGGCGCGCAGCCGCTCGAAGCGGCGGTCGATGAGCCGCCACAGCAGCACGCCGGCCAGGCACCAGATCAGGGTCAGGCCCAGGCTGAGCAGGATCACCATGCGCGACAGCTCGCCGAACCAGCCGAACAGGTCGTGGTCGGGGACCACCGCGCCGATCGTCCAGTCGCCCTGGCGCGTCGGCAGGCGCCGGGCCACGACGAAGTAGTCGCGCCCGTCCCTGCCCTCGACCTCGACAGGGTCCTGGAAGCTGTCGTCGCCGGCGACCAGGCGATCGGCGAGCGGGCCGAGCGCCGGATCCCCGAGCGTGCCGACCGGCGCCAGCGGCGGAGCCGAGTGGTCGCCGCCGACGAGGGCGGGGTGGCTGATCGCGCGGCCGTAGGGGTCGAGCAGGAAGGCGTAGCCGGTCTCGCCGACGGTCAGCCTGTCGACGAAGGACTGCAGCGAGCCCAGCGAGATGTCGGCGCCGACGACGCCCAGGATGCTGCCCTTCGCATCGTCGACGCGGGTCGCCGTGCTGATCCCCGGTGTGCCGGCGGTGTAGAACAGGTAGGGCTGGGTCCAGACCACGCCATCGGCGCGCAGCGCGAGCTGGAACCAGGGCCGGCGCCGCGGATCGAAGGGCTGCCTGAGGTCGAGCTCGGTCTCCGAGAACAGGCTGAAGTCCGGATTGCGCAGGCGGACGACCGAGCGGCGGCCGCCGTCGGCGGCGACCATCGAGCGCGAGAAGAAGCCGCCGTTGCGGCCGAGCCCCGGTGCCTCGCGGGTCACGAAGGTGAAGTCGCCGGTGCGGGTGCCGTAGTAGACGCCGGTGATCTCCGGGTTGGCCTTCAGGACCTCGAAGAAGTAGCGCTCGAGCTGCGGCAGCTGCTCGGTGCGCACGACCTCCGCCTCGGCCAGGCCGCGGGTCAGCAGGGCGACCCGCGACAGGCGCTCGAGGAAGCCGACCGCCTGGTTGGTGACGTCGGTGACCGTGCCGGCCATGGCGATGCGGGCGTAGTCGCGCTGCCGCTCGGCGGCGAAGCGGCCCGCGGCCAACAGGAAGACGCAGGTCACCGCCACGTGGATGGTGACCAGGCTGCCGATGATCAGCACGCGCAGGGAGCGAATTCGCATGCGGTCCCGTGCAAGCTTCTGCATTGGCTGCACGCGGGACGCGAGCTGCCAGCCCGACCAAATCCTAGTGACGCACGGGCCGATTAAGGAATGCTGTAGATCAGTCCGGTCATGACCTGCGCTTTCGACCGGATCGATCTCCCGCGCAAATCATGACCGATTCCAATGCCCTGGGGGGAGTTTCGCCGGTCACGCCGATTTACCGCGACCGGATCGCCCCCGTGCGCCTTCAGCCGCCGGCCAGGGCCGCCACGGCCAACCGCTGGGTGTCGACCGCCCGCTCCCAGATGTCGCGCTTCCAGCTGTCGGTGTCGCCGTAGAAGGCGTTGCGGATCCGCGCCTTGACCTCGCGGCCGAGCGGCGTCGCCGGGTTGCCGCGGCCGTGCAGCCAGTTGTCCGCGCGCAGCGCCTCCAGGATCTCGGGCACCGGCTCGGTGCCGTACTCGAGCGCGATCATGCCGAGCTCGAGGTCCGGGAAGCGGCGCTCGATGCCGCCGCAGTTGGTGCCCTGCAGCACCGCCGAGGTCGAGGTGCCGGCCGCCGGGTTGGTGAAGTCGCCCTGGTACCACTCGGCGACCCGCGCCTCGGCGGTGGAGCCCGGCGCATGCACCGTGATGCGCTCGCCGTAGCCGTAGGGGCCGAGGCCGGTGTGGTAGTCGATGATCGCGACGCGCCGCGCGCCGGCCAGCTCGCGTTCCAGGACGGAGAGCAGGGTGCGGTGCGACCAGGTCGGCTGCCGGCCGCCGTAGAACAGGCCGTCGGGGTGCCTGTACTGGCCGCCCGAGATCGCCTGCTGCACGGCGAGCGGCCCGTGCGCCTCGGCGAAGCGTTCCTCCGCCGCCTCGGCCGCCGCGACGCTCTCCTCGGTCCAGTCCTCGGGATAGAGCACGGGATGCAGCTCGTCGTAGCCCGGGTTTTCCGGCAGCGGCTGGTCGAAGTGGAGGAAGTTGCGGTTGAGGTCGACGTTGTCCTCGGTGACCCGGCGGTTCCAGGCGAAGCCGTAGGGGTTGATGGCGTGGATCACGACCTGGGCGACGCCCTCCGGCACCTCGCGCCACAGTCCGCTCTGCAGCCAGCCGACCTGGACGCCGGAGCCGCAGTAGCCCTCGACGCCGTGGGTCCCGGAGATCGACACCAGCACCCGCTCGGCATCGGCCGGGCCGATGCGCAGCACGTCGGTCGCGAGGGTCTCGCCCGACGGACCGGCGGTCGGATTGACCTCGGCCGCGGCTGTGGCGCCGATGCCCTGGACGGCCTCGAGGAAGCGGCTGCGCGCCTCCCGGTAGTTGGCGGAGAAGTAGGCGCTGGGCTGCATCGGCGGTCGGGCTCCTTGACGAAGACGTGAGGGACGACTCCGGCCGGCCCGCTTGGCGGACCGGCCGTCGCGCTCCATACTCAGGGCCATGCGCTGGCTCGCAACCCTTTTCTTCGTCCTGGCGATGGCGCCGCTCGGAGCTGCGGCCGACCAGAACGATCCGCGCCTCGACGACCTGTTCAAGGAACTGAAGGAGGCCGGCGACCCGATCAACGCCCTGGGCATCCAGAACGCGATCTGGCAGCTCTGGCTGGAGACCGACGACGCCGAGGCCGAGACCGCGATGCAGTCGGGCATCGCCGCCCTGGATGCCCACGACTTCGAGGGGGCGCTGAAGATCTACGACCGGCTGGTCGAGCGCGCGCCCGCTTTCGCCGAGGCCTGGAACAAGCGGGCCACGGTCGAGTACCTGCTCGGCAAGTACCAGGAATCGCTGGCCGACATCGCGAAGACCCTGGCCCTGGAGCCCCGCCACTTCGGCGCGATCACCGGCCGCGGCCTGATCCAGCACGCCCTCGGCGACGACCTGTCGGCGATCAAGTCCTTCGAGGCGGCACTCAAGATCAACCCGAACCTGGTCTCGGTGCGCCAGAACCTCGAGGCGCTGAAGGCCCAGCAGAAGCCGATCTGAGTCGGCTCGCGCCGGCTCTCCGTGCCGACGGGAGCGGTCCGGAGCGCCGCGTCGTATGCCAGCCATGCTGGGCGCCGGGGCTGCGGCGGGCGCAGGATTCGGATAGAGCAGGGCGGCAACGAACGGTTGGATGAGGCGCGCCGGCCGCGGCTGCCGCCCGATCCGCCGGAGGGGAACGCTCCGCCTTGTCCGATGACCGACAGACCCTGGCCGGCTGCCTCTTCGCGGCCGCAGCCTACCTGACCTGGGGCTTCTCGCCCCTCTACTTCCGTACCGTGCTGTCGGTGCCGCCGGCGCAGATCCTGGCGCACCGCATCGTCTGGTCCCTGGTCCTGCTGCTTGTCATCGTCGCCCTGGCGCGCCGCTGGAGCGGCGTCGCCGCCTGCCTCCGGCAGCGCCGCACGCTGCTGCTGCTCGCCGGCTCGACCCTGCTGATCAGCGGCAACTGGTTCACCTTCATCTGGGCGATCGAGGCGCATCGCGTGCTCGAGGCCAGCCTCGGCTACTACATCAACCCGCTGTTCCTGACGCTGCTCGGCGTCGCCTTCCTGGGCGAGCGGCTGGGGCGCTGGCAATGGCTGGCGGTCCTGCTGGCGGGCCTCGGCGTCGCCAACCTGGCACTGCAGGCCGGGAGCTTTCCCTGGGTCTCGCTGGTGCTCGCCGGCTCGTTCGGCTTCTACGGGCTGCTGCGCAAGCTGACGCCGCTCGGCGCGGCCGACGGCCTGCTGCTGGAGACCGCGCTGCTGGCGCCGGTCGCGCTCGGCTTCCTGCTGTGGCTCGGCGCGTCGGGCGGCGGCGCCTGGGACTCGGCCGGCCTGGGCCTGAACCTGCTGCTGATGCTGTCCGGGCCGGTCACGGCGCTGCCGCTGGTGTTCTTCGCCAGCGCCGCCCGGCGGCTCAGCCTGACGGTCGTCGGCTTCTTCCAGTACTTCGCCCCGACCGTGCAGTTCCTGCTCGCCGTGCTGGTCTTCGGCGAGCGCTTCACCCAGGCGCATCTGGTGACCTTCCTGTGCATCTGGGCCGCGGTCGTGCTGTTCAGCGCGACGAGCTGGCAGCGCGCGCGCCGGCGCCGCCTGCTCGCGCAGTCGGTCGAGGAACCGGTCTAGGCGAAACGGCGCCGGCCGCGCTTCGGGCTAGCGCTCGATCCAGGCGATGCGCAGCACGTTGGTCGCGCCGGGGGTGCCGAAGGGCACGCCGGCGGTCACGACGATCTTGTCGCCGGGCTTGGCGAAGTCCTCGGCGACGGCGATCTTGCAGGCCTTCTGGACCATTTCCTGGAACGAGGTGACGTCGGCGGTCACGACGCAGTGGGCGCCCCACAGCAGGGCGAGCCGGCGCGCCGTCTCGCGCTTGGCGGTCAGGGTCAGGATCGAGACCTCGGGGCGCTCGCGCGCCGCCCGGATCGCGGTCGAGCCGCTGGTCGTGTAGGTCACGATCGCCGCCGCGCCGACCGTGTGGGCGACCTGGGAGGCGGCGGCCGAGATCGCGTCCGGCGCGGTCGCCTCGGGCTCGGGATGCAGCGCCGTGATGATCGGCCGGTAGGTCGGGTCCTGCTCGGTGCGGGCGATGATCCGGCTCATGAACTCGACCGACTCGACCGGATAGTGGCCGGCTGCCGACTCCGCCGACAGCATCACCGCGTCGGCGCCGTCGTAGATCGCCGTCGCGACGTCCGAGGCCTCGGCGCGGGTCGGGGTCGGCGAGTTGACCATCGAATCGAGCATCTGGGTCGCGACGATCACCGGCTTGCCGGCCAGGCGGCAGGCCCGGATGATCTCCTTCTGGCGGCCCGGCACCTCCTCCGGCGCCAGCTCGACGCCGAGGTCGCCGCGCGCCACCATGATGCCGTCGCAGAGCTCGACGATGCGCCCCAGGGTCTTCAGCGCCGCCGGCTTCTCGATCTTGGCCATGACCGCGGCGCGCCGCTTGACCAGGCTCTGCACCTCGGCGATGTCCTCGGGGCGCTGGACGAAGGACAGCGCGACCCAGTCGACGCCGAGCTTCAGGCCGAACTCCAGGTCGGTGCGGTCCTTGTCGGTCAGGGGCGAGATCGGCATCGTGATGCCGGGCACGTTGACGCCCTTGCGGTCGCTCAGGGGGCCGCCGACCACGACCTCGGTCTCGGCCCAGTCGGTGCCGTGCTCGCGCACCTCGAGGCGCAGCTTGCCGTCGTCGAGCAGGATCACCGTGCCGGCCGACAGCGCCGCGAAGATCTCAGGGTGCGGCAGCGGGGCCATGCCCTCGTCGCCTTCCTTGGCCTTCAGCTCCAGGCGGAAGCGCTGGCCGCGCTCCAGGCGGATCGGCCCGTCCTTGAACCGGCCGATGCGGATCTTCGGGCCCTGCAGGTCCTGGAGGATCGCGATCGGCCGCCTGAATTCCTTCTCCAGCGCGCGGATCACGTCGTAGCGCGCGCGGTGCTCCTCGTGGGCGCCGTGGCTGAAGTTCAGCCGGAAGACGTCGGCGCCGGCCAGGAACAGCGCACGAATCTCTTCCCGGCTGGTGCTCGACGGGCCGAGGGTCGCGACGATCTTCGCATTGCGATGGCGGCGCATGTCGGGTCTGCCTCCGATCTTCTTCCCGGTCTGGAACAGTGACTTAGGGTGCCGGCGTCACGTTACCAGAATGGCGCGGAAGTCGTTAACGTTGGTCCGGGTCGGGCCGGTGACGATCAGGTCGTCGAGCCCGGCGAAGAAGCGGTAGGCGTCGTTGGCGGCGAGCAGCGCCTTGGCGTCGAGGCCGCGGGCCGCGGCGCGGGCCAGGCTGTCGGGGCCCAGGCGGGCGCCGGCGTTGTCCTCGCTGCCGTCGATGCCGTCGGTGTCGCAGGCCAGGGCGTGGACTCCCTCCAGGCCCTCCAGCGCGACCGCGAGGGCCAGCAGGAACTCGGCGTTGCGGCCGCCGCGCCCGCCCTTCGCCTTGAGCGTCACCGTGGTCTCGCCACCCGACAGCAGCAGGCAGGGCGCCGCGGCCGGCTGGCCGAAGCGGCGCACCTGCTTGGCGATGCCGGCCATGACCCGGGCGACCTCGCGCGACTCGCCCTCGATGTCGGCGCCGAGGATCACCGGCAGGGCGCCGGCGGCGCGCGCGACTCCGGCCGCCGCCTCCAGCGAGTCCTGGGGCCGCGCGATCAGCCGGAAGGCGCTGCCGGCGAGCCGCGGGTCGTCCGGCTTCGGCGTCTCCTCGGCCGCGGCCTCCAGGTGCCGGCGCACCGCCGCGGGCGGCTCGATGCCGTACTTGGCCAGGATCGCCCGGGCGTCGGCGAAGCTGGTCGGGTCGCCGACGGTCGGCCCCGAGGCGATGGTCGCCGGGTCGTCGTCGGGCACGTCGGAGATCGCCAGCGTCACCACCCGGGCCGGGTGCGCGGCGGCGGCGAGGCGGCCGCCCTTGATCGCCGAGAGGTGCTTGCGCACGCAGTTCATCTCGTCGATCGCGGCGCCGCTGGCCAGCAGCGCCTTGTTGACCGCCTGCTTGTCGGCCAGCTCCAGGCCTTCCGCCGGCAGGGCGAGCAGGGCCGAGCCGCCGCCGGAGATCAGGCAGAGCAGCAGGTCGTCGGGACCGAGCCCGCGCGCCAGCTCGAGGATCCGCCGGGCGGCGTCGCGGCCGGCGGCGTCGGGCACCGGGTGCGAGGCCTCGACGACCTCGATGCGCCGGCAGGGCAGGCCGTGGCCGTAGCGGGTCACGACCAGGCCTTCGAGCGGGCCGGGCCAGGCCTGCTCCAGGGCGTGGGCCATGGCCGCGGCGGCCTTGCCGGCGCCGACCACGAGGGTGCGTCCGGCCGGCGGCTCGGGCAGCTGGGCGGCCAGCACCCGCGCCGGATCGGCGGCGGCGAGCGCGGCGCTGAAGGCGTCGTCGAGAAGCTTGCGGGCGTCCATGCCCGACTCTCTAGCATGGCCGCCGCCGCGCCGTCAGGGCTCAGGACTTGGCGGCCTGGCAGTCGCAGGTCTGCGGGTTGCAGAGGTTGGGGATCTGGGCATGGGCGATGACGCCGATGCCGCCGCCGCCGACTGGCGTGCGCAGGTTGATGTGGCCGCGCGCGACGCCGCCGCGCGCCGCGGTATCGACGCGGTTCGCGTTGATCCAGCCGAAGTTCTGATGACGCGTCACGGTCGGGTTGCGCGGATGGCCGAAGGTGTTGCCGGCACCGTAGGAGTAGGCGATGCGCGTGTTGGCCCAGGCCGGGCCGGCGCCCATCGGCGCCGGGATCGCCTGGTTGGTCGGCAGCCAGCCGCCGTGGTGGGTGCAGACCATCGCGGCCAGGGCGCCGCCGCCGTTGGCCGGGATGAAGTTGTAGCGCGCGTCGCCCGGCAGCAGCGTCGGCCCGGGCCCGGGATTGGCGGTGTCGTCGGCCAGCCAGGCGATGCCCGACTGGTTGCGGCCGGCGCCGGTGCAGCGCTGGATCGTGCCGACGTTGGTGACCACCGTGGTGCCGCCGGCCGGGTTCCAGACGGTCAGCGTGCCGTTGTTCTGGACGTCCTGGGCGAACTGCAGGTGGACGGCGCCGAGGTTCTGGTTCGGCACGATCCAGTGGTGCTGCTGGTACTGGGCATAGCGGTTGCGGTGTGCCGAGGCCCAGTGGTCCCAGTCCCAGTGCGACAGCACGACCGGCTGGGTGAAGAAGCGGCAGAAGGGATTGGGATTGGCGAGCGGCGTGAAGGGGTAGGTGCCGGTGTTGGCCAGGCAGCCGCCGCCCAGGTCGTAGTAGTAGCGCGGCCGTCCGGTGCCGTCGCAGACCGCGTTGGCGTTGCCCTGGCCGACGTCGTAGACGCCGACGACGACGCCGGGATTCGGCGTCCAGGCGTCGAGCAGCGCCTTCAGGTCCTCGTCGGAGATGCTCTTGGCGCCGGCCAGGCTGATGAATTGGGAGAGGAAGGCCTGGAGCTGTCCGCCGACCGGCGCGAAGCCGGTGATGTAGCGCGGCACGCCGCTGGCATCGTTGATGTCCTGATACTGCGTGACCGGGGTGCCCGGCGGCTCGTTGGCGAGGGTCACCTCGTACCAGGTGGTCTCGTCGAAGGGGTCGAGCCGGAACGGCAGGGCGGCCGGGTCGGCGAGCAGGGCGAAGATCGCCGGCTTGAGGGCGTCGGCGACCGCCAGGCCCTGCGAGCCCTGCCGGTGCGCGGCTTCGACGGAGCCGGCCTCGACGCCGTCGAGAAAGATCTCGAGCTGGCCCGTGCCCTCCCTCTCGTTGTCGTTGAGCTGCTCGAACTGCTGCAGCAGCGCGTAGAACCGGGTCGCCTGCTGGCTCAGGAAGCGGTCGCGCCGGCTCTCGTCGAACCAGGGGTTGTCGTCGAGCGGCCGCTTGGTGCCGCCGCCGCCCGAGGCCGTGGCGGTCTGCAGCGCGGCGATCGCCAGGTCGAGCTTGGCGAGCAGGGCGGCCAGGTTCTGCAGCAGCGTCCCGTCCGCGGCCTGCTGCTTGGCGGCGAGGCTCTTGTTGTTCTGGAAATCGAGGGCCGGGCCGTTCACGACGGTCAGGCGGTCGTTCTCGGCCGCCTTCTGGACCAGAACCTGGAGGCTGCCGAACTGCGCCTGGGCGATCGACATCTGGTCCAGGGCGAGCTGGGCGATCGCCTTGGCGGTCAGGCCGTTCGGCGCGACCGAGAGCTGGCCTTCGACCGTCGCGACCTGCCGGCCGAGCTCGCCGAGCAGCCCGTCGATCGCCGCCTGGTCCTTCGCGACGTGGAAGCCGTTGCTGGTGTCGGCGTAGAGCCTGGCGTAGACCGCGAACTGCTGCTGGTACACCCCGGTCATCGCGTCGCCTCCCGCCCTGCCGGCTTTGCAGGAGATCGACGCGACAGCCAGGACGTCGTGACGGCTCAGGCGCCGTCCGGGCGGGTCTCGCGCAGCCGCAGGCCGAGCAGCAGGCAGAGCGCCAGGCAGGCCGGCAGGACGCCGAGCGCGAGGCGGTAGTCCGCGGCGCCGTAGATCCGGGCGCCGGCGAGCAGCCGGCCGTCCCAGCCGAGGTCGAGCAGCCAGCCGACCAGCGGCTGGAACAGGGCGCCGCTGCCGACGATGACCGTGTTGGACAGGCCGAGCGCGCTGCCCGCGTCGTGGGCCGGGACGGTCTCGCGGGCCATCGCGTAGGCGATCGCCATGCTGCCGAGCCCGAGGCCGGAGAGGAAGAAGAGCAGCGGCAGCAGCGGCGCCGGCAGGCCGGGCAGGTAGAGCAGCGCGAGCAGGCCGGCGAGGCCGAGGCCGCCGCCGCAGAGCAGCGGCAGGCGACGCCGGCCGAGGCGGTCGGACAGCGTGCCGGCGAGCGGCGAGCCGACCGCCCAGCCGATCAGCAGCAGCGAGTTGGTCGCGGCCGCCTCCGGCCGCGAATAGCCGTGCAGATGCATCAGCCAGGGCACGCCCCAGAGGCCGGCGATGGTCAGCATCGGCCCGCTCATCGCGGCGCCGACCAGGGAGATCAGCCAGAGCTGGCGGTTGCCGGCGACGCGCAGGATGCCGCGCCAGGCGCCCTGGTGCGCCGGCCCCCGGCGCGGCGCCGCGCCGGCCCGGCCGCCGTCGCGCACGACCAGCCAGATGACCAGGGCCAGCAGCGCCCCTACGCCGGCCGCGCCGGTCATCACCGGCCGCCAGCCCACCCCGTCGACCAAGGCCGCCACCGGCGCCTGGCCGAGCACGCCGCCCAGCATCGAGACCATCATGGTCAGGCCGGCCAGCTGGCCGAAGCGCCGCGGCGGGAACCAGAGGGTCGCGAGCTTGAGCGCGCCGACGAAGCTGAAGCCCGCGCCGGCGCCGGCGACGAGCCGGCCGAGATAGGCCGTCTCGAGCGCGCCGGCGAGGCCGAAGGCGAGGCTGCCGAGGGCGCAGAGCCCGGCGCCCAGCGCCAGCATGCGGCGCGGGCCGAAGCGGTCGACCAGCAGGCCGACCGGCACCTGCATGCCGGCATAGGCATAGAAGTAGAAGGCCGAGAGGCCGCCGAGCAGGGCCCCGCCGACCCGGAAGTCGCGCATCAGCGCGTCGACCATGACGCTGGGCGCGAAGCGCTGGAAGAAGCCGAAGCAGCAGAGGGCGGCGCCGAGGCCCCAGCAGATCCAGGGCAGCAGCGCCGGCGCGGCGCCCGTCCCGCGCGCCGCCGGCAAGCTCAGCCTGCCTGGATCACGCGTGCCGCTCGGCCAGCACGCGCGGAGCCGCGCGCGCGATCGTCGGCTCGATGTCGTGGTGGCGCGACAGCACGGTGTCCAGGTGGTGGCGCATGGCCCGTGCGGCGGCGTCCGGATCGTGCGCCTCGATCGCCCGGTAGATCGTCCGGTGCTGCTCCAGGAAGCGCCGGTCGTCGCTCTCCGAGACGTAGAGCTCGTTGCGCGTGTGCGCGAACATCTTCTCCAGGATCTCGCCGAGCACCGACATCAGGTGCAGGTAGACCGCGCTGCCCGAGGCCTTGGCGATGGCCAGGTGGAAGGCGTGGTCGTCGGTGGCGCGGTAGCGCGCCGGCCGCGCGGGATCGGCCATGGTCTCCAGGGCCTGGGCGATGTCGCGCAGGCGCCGCGCGTCGGCCCGCTCGGCGGCGCGGCGGGCGGCCCAGATCTCGAGGTTCGCGCGGATCTCGGCGAGGTCGCTGAGGTTCTCGTCGCTGGCCCGGACCAGCTCGGTCAGGCCGGCGTCGATCGGGTTCGCCGAGGCGACGACCCGCGTGCCGCCGCCCTGGACCGCGCTGACGAAGCCCTGGGTCTTGAGCTGCTGCAGCGCGGCGCGCACCGAGACCCGGCTGACGTCCATCATCTCGGCCAGCTGGCGCTCGCCGGGCAGGCGCTCGCCGGGCGCCAGCTCGCCGGACGCGATCAGCCGCAGGATCTCCTGGGCGACGCGGTCGGAGACGCGCTCGCGCTGGATCGAGTGGAAGCGCGGATCGTTGGCCAGCGGCGCGGTGCGGGGCATCCTGCAGCCTCCGGCGCCGGGGCGCCGGCCTCCCTTGGGCTCTGGTCCTGTGGTACGACCAGCGGCACCGTGCCCAGCCGGGCCGCGGAGCGTCAAGCCTGAGGCCTGCACGGCTGCGCCGCGCCAGCGGCATGGCCTGCCGGCGGGGGGCCCCGGCTGGTCGCCGAAAGGCCCTTGGGTGCCCGGTGCGGGGCGCGCTATACCTCGCTGCCAGGACCTTCACTCGGCAGGCGGGAGTATGTCATGAGCAGCGTCACGGCCGGCGACTGGACCGGCGTCTTTCCGGCGGTCACCACCCAGTTCGCCTCCGACGAGACGATCGACCTGGAGGCCAGCCAGGCCCACGTCCGGACCCTGGTCGAGGCCGGCGTCGACGGCCTGATCATGCTCGGCACCCTGGGCGAGGCGACGACCATGGAGCCGGAGGAGAAGCGCGAGGTGATCCGCGCGACCCTGGAGGCCGTCGACGGCCGCGTGCCGGTGCTGGCCGGTGTCGCCGAGAACTCGACGCGGGCTGCCTGCCGCTTCGCCGCGGACATGCAGGCCCTCGGCTGCAGCGGCCTGATGGTGCTGCCGGCGATGATCTACAAGGCCGACGCCGGCGAGGCGATGGCGCACTTCCGCGCCGTCGCCCGGGCCAGCGACCTGCCGATCATGGTCTACAACAACCCCGTGACCTACGGCGTCGACGTCACGCCGGAGATGTTCGCCGAGCTCGCCGACGAGGAGACGCTGATCGCGATCAAGGAGAGCTCCGACGATCCGCGCCGGATCACCGACATCGTCAACGCGGTCGGCGACCGCTTCACCCTGTTCTGCGGCGTCGACGACCTGGCCCTGGAGACGGCGCTGCTCGGCACCAGCGGCTGGGTCGCCGGGCTGGTCAACGCCTTCCCGGAGGAGAGCGTGCGGCTCTGGCGGCTGATCCGCGAGGAGCGCTGGGCCGAGGCCCGTGCGCTCTACCGCTGGTTCACCCCGCTGCTGCACCTCGACGTGCACAGCAAGCTGGTCCAGTACATCAAGCTGGCCCAGGCGCTCTGCGGCCACGGCAGCGAGACGGTGCGCGCGCCGCGCCGCAAGCTCGAGGGCGCCGAGCGGGCGCGCGTGACGGCGATCGTCCAGGCGGGGCTCGACGCACGGCCGAAGCTCGCCGCGGAGTAGCCGTGGCGTCATCCCCTGCCCCCCGAGGGGCCGCCGCGCGCGAGCCCCGGGACCGGGCGCTGTTGGAGCAGGCGGTCGCGCTGGCCGGCTGCTGCGAGCCGTCGCAGACAGCCTATTCCGTCGGCTCGGTGATCGCCGATGCCGCCGGCCGCGTGCTGGCGACCGGGTTCAGCCGCGAGCTGGGGCCGGCCTGGCACGCCGAGGAGGTCGCGCTGCACAAGGCGCGGCAGGCCGGCCTCGATCTCGCCGACGCGACGATCTACGCCTCGATGGAGCCCTGCGGCCTGCGCCTGTCCGGCCGCAAGCCCTGCGCCGACCACATCCTGGAGGCCGGCATCCGCCGGGTCGTGCTGGCCCTGCGCGAGCCGCCGAAGTTCGTCGAGAACGAGGCCATCGACCGCCTCCAGCGCTTCGGCGTCGCGATCGTCGAGATCCCCGAGCTGGCCGAGGCCGCCCGCCTGCCCAACCGCCACCTGCTGGGCGGCGGGTAGGAGCGGGCCGCTCCCCCTCAGACCAGCTGGAAGCCGTGGGCGAAGGGGTCGCGCTCGTCGACGAAGAGGGTGTTGAGGCCGGTGATGCGGGCCCAGCCCTCGATCGAGGGCACGATGGCGGCCTTGTCGCCCAGGCGCGTCTCCTCCTCGACCCGGCCGCGGAACAGGCTGCCGATGATCGACTCGTGGACGAAGTCGTCGCCGGCCGCGAGGCGGCCCTTGGCGTGGAGCTGGGCCATGCGCGCAGAGGTGCCGGTGCCGCAGGGGCTGCGGTCGATCGCCTTGTCGCCGTAGAACACGGCGTTGCGGGCGTGGGCGCCGTCCTGCGTCGGCTTTCCCGTCCACATGACATGGCTGACGCCGCGGATCGTCGGGTCCTCGGGATGGGCGACCTCGACGGCTTCGTTGACCGCCCGGCGCAGCAGCGGCGAAAGGCGCAGCACCTCGCCCGGCGTGATCGTCTCCAGCCCGCCGAAGCGCTCCTGCGGCTCGACGATGGCGTAGAAGTTGCCGCCGTAGGCGATGTCCAGGGTCAGCGGGCCGAGCGTCGGGCAGTCGACGGTCAGGCCCTCGACCGCGAGATAGGAGCGCACGTTGGTGATGCGCACCGCCTCGACGAAGCCGCGGTCGTCGCGCCGGTAGCGCGCCAGCACCCGGCCGGCCGGCGCGTCGAGCCGCAGCAGGCCCTCCTCGGCCGGCTGGACCAGGCCGCGCTCGATGGCGAAGGTCACCGTGCCGATCGTGCCGTGGCCGCACATCGGCAGGCAGCCCGAGGTCTCGATGAACAGGATCGCGACGTCGCAGTCGGGCCGGGTCGGCGGGTAGAGGATCGAGCCCGACATCATGTCGTGGCCGCGCGGCTCGAACATCAGGGCCGTGCGGATCCAGTCGTAGCGCTTCAGGAAGTCCTGGCGCTTCTCGCTCATGCTGGCGCCGGCCAGTGCCGGCCCGCCGCCGGCGACCAGCCGCACGGGGTTGCCGCAGGTGTGCCCGTCGATGCAGAAGAAGGTGTTGGGTCTGGTCTCCATGGACAGCGATCTAGGCCCGTCGCCCGCCGCCGGTCAACGGCTGCGGAAGCAGGGGGGCGCTGCGCATGGCCGATAGGTCCGAGGGCTGGATGTTCGAGGCGCCCGGCGGGGCGGAGACCGGGCGGGACGGCCGGCTGTTCGCGCCGGCCGCCGCGCGCAACGCAGCCCCGCTGGCCGCCGTGCTGGAGCGCCTGCTGCCCGGCGAGGCGACGGTGCTGGAGCTGGCCAGCGGCAGCGGCCAGCACGCGGTCTACCTCGCCGAGCGCTTCCCCTGGATGACCTGGCAGCCGAGCGACGCGGACCCGGCGGCGCGTGCCTCGATCGAGGCCTGGCGGGCGGCGGCGGGCCTGGGCAATCTCAGGCCGGTCCTGGCGCTCGATGCCGCCGCGCCGGGCTGGGCGGCGGAGCTGGCGCCGGTCTCGGCGGTGCTCTGCCTCAACATGATCCACATCGCGCCCTGGGAGGCCTGCCTGGGCCTGCTGGCCGGTGCCGCGACCCTGCTGCCCGAGGGCGGGCCGCTGATCCTCTACGGTCCGTTCCGGCGCGCCGGGATCGCGACCGCGCCGAGCAACGAGGCCTTCGACCGCAGCCTGCGCGGCCGCGACCGGCGCTGGGGCCTGCGCTCGCTCGAGGCCGTCGCCGAGGCGGCTCTGGCGCAGGGCCTTGAGCTCGCCGAGATCATCGAGATGCCGGCCAACAACCTGACCGTGGCGCTCCGCCGATCCGCCGATTCCGCCGCGCACGGCGAGGCCCTATAGTCGCCCGCCATGTCCGAGCGAACCGATCCCTCCGCCTTCGAGCCGCGTCTCGCCGACCTGCTGCGCGGCTGCCCGCCCGAGCCGGGCCTGCTGGCGCGCGACGAGCCGCCGCCCTTCGCCTTCTGCAACCTCGGCGGCGCGGCGCCGCTGATCCTGACCTGCGACCACGCCAGCAACCGGCTGCCGCGCGCGCTCGGCCAGCTCGGCCTGGAGCGCGCCGAGCTGGCCCGGCACATCGCCTGGGACATCGGCGCGGCCGAGGTGACGCGCCGCCTGGCGCCGCTGCTCGACGCGCCGGCCGTGCTGTCCGGCTTCTCGCGCCTGATCATCGATCCCAACCGCCGCTTCGGCGTCGCGAACTCGGTGCCGGAGGAGAGCGACGGCACGGCGGTGCCGGCCAACCGCGATCTCGATGCGGCGGCCCTGGCGCTGCGCCGCAACGGCCTGTTCATGCCCTACCACGGCGCGGTCGCGCGGCTGATCGAGGCGGTCCTGGCCTCCGGGCGGACGCCGGCGCTGCTGTTCATGCACTCCTTCACGCCGGTCATGGAGGGCTTCGAGCGGCCCTGGGAGATCGGCGTGCTCTGGGACCGCGACCCGCGTCTCGCGGTGCCGCTGATCCGCGGGCTCAGGGCCAGGGGCCTCACGGTCGGCGACAACGAGCCCTATTCCGGCGCCTCGCCGGTCGACTACTCGCTGCACGCCCATGCCGAGGCGCGCCGCCTGCCGGCCGCGCTGATCGAGATCCGCCAGGACCTGATCGACACCGCCGCCGGCGCCGAGCGCTGGGCGCAGCTGCTCGCCGAGGTCGTCGGCCCGCTGCTCGAGGACCCGGCGGTGTTCCGCGAGGCCCAGCTCGCCGGCCGCCCTGCCGGCGGAGGCCGCCCATGACCCGTGCCGAGCCCCCCTTCACCATCGGCATCGAGGAGGAGTACCTGCTGGTCGACCGGCAGAGCCGGGAGCTGGTCGTCGATCCGCCCGACAGCCTGCTGAGCCGCTGCGAGGCCGAGCTCGAGGGCCACGTCAGCCCGGAGTTCCTGCAGTCGCAGATCGAGGTCGGCACCAGCAAGTGCGACGGCCTGGGCCAGGCCTGCGGCGAGATCCGCAGCTTCCGGCGCGGCGTCGCGCGGGTCGCGCGGGAATACGGCCTGGCGCCGATCGCCGCCTCGACCCATCCCTTCGCGAGCTGGGACCTGCAGAAGCACACCGACAAGGAGCGCTACAACGTGCTGGCCCGCGACATCCAGGCGCCGGCGCGCCGCCTGGTGATCTGCGGCATGCACGTCCACGTCGGGCTCGACGACGACGACCTGCGCATCGACCTCTTGAGCCAGGTCGCCTACTTCCTGCCGCACCTGCTGGCGCTCTCGACCTCCTCGCCCTTCTGGCGCGGCCAGGACAGCGGCCTCAAGTCCTACCGCCTGGCGGTCTTCGACGAGCTGCCGCGCACCGGCCTGCCGGAGCACTTCGATTCCTGGGGCGAATACCAGCGCCACATCCGGGTGCTGGTCGATGCCGGCCTCTTCGAGGACGCCTCGAAGCTGTGGTGGGACGTGCGGCCCTCGGCGCGTTTCCCGACCCTGGAGCTGCGCATTCCCGACGTCTGCACGACGGTCAGGGACGGTTTCGCCGTGGCCGCCATCTATCTCTGCCTGCTGCGCATGCTCTGGCGGCTCAAGCGCGACAACCAGCGCTGGCGCCGCTACTCGAACCTGCTGGTCAACGAGAACCGCTGGCGCGCGCAGCGCTACGGCTTCGATTCGGGCCTGGTCGACTTCGGCCGCGGCGAGATCGTGCCCTATCCCGAGCTGCTCGAGGAGATCGTCGCCCTCACCGCCACCGACGCCGAGCACTTCGGCTGCCGGGCGGAGATCGAGTGGGCGCGCGAGATCGTGCGGCGCGGCACCAGCGCGCACCGCCAGCTCGCGGCCTATCGCGCCGCCCGCGACGCCGGCGCCGCGCCGCGCGAGGCGCTGAACGCGGTCGTCGACTTCCTGATCGAGGAGACGGTTGCGGGCCTCGACGAGCCGACCGATATCTAGCGGGAGTTCCGCCGGCCGGCGCCGGCCGAGCCAGGCACAACGCTTGCGGAGGACGAGATGGACAGCAAGACAGAGACCGAGCTCGAGGCGGCCGCCTTCCGTCGGCTGGTCGAGCACCTGCGCGAGCGCAGCGACGTGCAGAACATCGACCTGATGAACCTGGCCGGCTTCTGCCGCAACTGCCTGTCGCGCTGGTACCAGGAGGCGGCCAGCGAGCGCGGCCTGGCGCTGGACAAGGAGCAGGCGCGCGAGATCGTCTACGGCATGCCCTACGAGGAGTGGCGGGCGAAGCACCAGACCGAGGCGACGGCGGAACAGAAGGCGGCCTTCGCGAAGAGCCACGTCCACGGCGGCTGAGCCGCCCCGTCGCGGCGCGGCCGAGTTATCCCCACAATCCCGGCTTTCCCGGCGTTGCCCTGGCGCTGGGGGCGGGCTAGCGTCTGGCCGCTGGAATCCAATTTACTACCCGGGAGTGCATAATGTCCGACATCGGCGGCGTCGCGGCCGAACGGTTGCGTTCGTTCATCGAGCGTATCGAGCGTCTGGAAGAAGAAAAGGCTGCGTTGGCGAACGATGTTCGTGAAGTCTATTCGGAAGCAAAATCTGCCGGTTTTGATACTAAAATCATGCGGCAGGTGATCAAGCTGCGGAAGATGGATCAAAACGACCGCCAGGAGCAGGAAGCGTTACTTGATCTTTACAAGGCTGCGGTCGGCCTTACGGAATAATATTAACCATTATGGAATGTTTACACATGGAGGTCTTATCCTGACTTGACGCCGGTCGAATAGATGTCAATATTCCCGTCATGCGGGAGGCATGGAATGGCGCTTGAGCGGGTCGTCGTTTCCGGGAATCCGGAGGTCTCCGCCACCGGTTTCGGTGCGGCCCAGATCGCCAACCCCCTGCTCCGGGATCTCTATCTCTATTGGGCCGACAAGTGGCACGGGCCCTACATGCCGACGCGTGCCGACATCGATCCGCTGGACATGCCCGCGCTGCTGCCGATGATCTATCTGGTGGATGTCGAGCGGCAGCCCCTGCGATTCCGCTTCCGCCTGGTCGGGACGCGCGTGGTCTCCTGGTTCGGCCGCGACATGACGGGGCAGTACGTCGAGGAGGCCCAGGTCTGGCGCTACCGGGAGGTCGCGGAGACCGGCCGGGCGTCCTACGACCGCCTCTACGCGCCGAACAAGCAGGGCCGCCACGGCTCCTACCAGTGCCTGCTGATGCCGCTGGCCGGCGAGAACGGCAGCGTCGAGATGCTGCTCGGCGGCATGCAGCCGACGCCCTCGCTGATCTGACGCCTCTTCCGATCGGGACCCGACAGAGCCGCCGCCGGCCGTAGCCGGCGGCGGTCGGTGTCGCGTGCTATTCCGCCGCGGTCTTCTGGGCCGCAGGGTTGCGGAAGGCCTCGAGCAGCGCCGTCCAGCGCGCCCGGCCCTTGGCCAGGCTGGCCTCCTTGATGTGGCCGTAGCCGCGGATCTGGTCGGGAACCGAGGCCAGCTCGACGGCGATCGCGTGGTTCTCCGGCGTCAGGCCGGCGGCCAGATCGTCGACCAGCGCCAGGTAGTCGTCGCGCAGGGCGCGCTCGGCCTTGCGCTCGGCGGTCCGGCCGAAGGGATCGAGGGCCGTGCCGCGCAGCCCCTTCATGCGGGTCAGCAGGCGGAAGGCCGTGAAGATCCAGGGGCCGTACTCGCGCTTCTTGAGGTGGCCGCTGCGCGGGTCGCGGTCGGCCAGCAGCGGCGGCGCCAGGTGCAGCTTGACCTTGAAGTCGCCGCTGAACTGGTTGCGCAGCTTGGCCTCGAACTCGGGGTCGCTGTAGAGCCGCGCGACCTCGTACTCGTCCTTGTAGGCCATGACCTTGAAGGCGTAGCGGGCGACCGCCTCGGCGAGGCCGGTCATGCCCGGGGTGCGCTCGGCCTCGGCCTTGCGCGCACTGGCCACGGCCGCGAGGTAGCGCTCGGCGTAGGCCGCGTCCTGGTAGCCGACCAGGAACGCGCGGCGCCGCTCGACCAGCTCGTCCAGGCTCCGGCTGAGCGTGTGGGTGGCCGGCGCCGACTCCGGCAGGGCCAGCCTGGCGACCGCCGGCAGGTCCTCGGCGGCACGGCGGCCCCAGAGGAAGGCCTGCTTGTTGAAGGCCACGGCGACGCCGTTCATCTCGATCGCCTTGTCGATCGAGTCGCGGCTGATCGGCACCAGGCCCTTCTGCCAGGCGAAGCCGAGCATGAAGAGGTTGCTGGCGATCGAGTCGCCGAGCAGGCCGGTGGCGATCCGGCTGGCCGAGACGAAGTCCGCGGCATCCTTGCCGACCGCCTCGGCGATCAGGTCCTCGAGCGGCTGCTTCGGGAAGCGGTAGTCGGTCGAGTGGCGGGTGAAGTCGCCGGTGATCGACTCCTGGTCGTTGACGATCGCCCGGGTGTGGCCCTCGCGGACCTTCGACAGGGTGTCGGCCGCCGCCGCCACGACCAGGTCGCAGCCGAGCAGCAGGTCGGCGCCGCCCGCCGAGATGCGCACGGCGTGGAGATCCTCCGGCCGCCGGGCGATGCGGATGTGGCTCAGCACCGCACCGCCCTTCTGGGCGAGGCCGGCCATGTCGAGCACCGAGCAGCCCTTGCCCTCGATGTGCGCGGCCATGCCGAGCAGGGCGCCGATCGTCACGACGCCGGTGCCGCCGACGCCGGTGACCAGGATACCGTAGGGCTCGTCGAGGCCCGGCAGCGTCGGCTCGGGCAGCACCGGCCAGGGGCGCCCGGAGTCCTTGCCGGCGGCCGGCTCGACCGCCTTCGACTTGTGCAGCTTGGCGCCCTCGACCGTGACGAAGGAGGGACAGAAGCCCTTGAGGCAGGAGAAGTCCTTGTTGCAGGACGACTGGTCGATCGCCCGCTTGGTGCCGAACTCGGTCTCGACCGGCACGACCGAGACGCAGTTCGACTGGACCGAGCAGTCGCCGCAGCCCTCGCAGACCGCATCGTTGACGAAGACCCGGCGATCGGGGTCGGGGAAGGTGCCGCGCTTGCGCCGGCGCCGCTTCTCGGCCGCGCAGGTCTGGTCGTAGATCAGTACCGTCGTGCCCTCGAGCTCGCGCAGGTCGCGCTGGATCTCGTCGAGGTCGTCGCGGTGGCGCACCGAGCTGGGACCGCCCCACTCGACGCCGAGCGGGTACTTGTCCGGCTCGTCGGAGACGACGACGACGCGCTTGACGCCCTCGGCCCAGACCTGGCGGCTGATCGCCGCCGGATCGAGCGGGCCGTCGTGCGGCTGACCGCCGGTCATTGCGACCGCGTCGTTGAACAGGATCTTGTAGGTGATGTTGACCTTGGCCGCGACCGCTTGGCGGATCGCCAGCAGGCCGGAGTGGAAGTAGGTGCCGTCGCCCAGGTTGACGAAGACGTGCTTCGTCGTGCTGAAGGGCGCCTGGCCGACCCAGGGCACGCCCTCGCCGCCCATCTGGGTGAAGGTCTGGGTGTTGCGGTCCATCCACTGGACCATGTAGTGGCAGCCGATGCCGGCCATGGCGCGGCTGCCCTCGGGCACCCGGGTCGAGGTGTTGTGCGGGCAGCCCGAGCAGAAGTGCGGCACGCGCTTCATCGGCGCCGCGGCGCGCGACAGCGCCTGCTCCTTCTCGTCGAGGAACTTGAGGCGCGCCTCGATCGCCTCGGTGGTCCGGCCGTGGCGCTTCAGCAGGCGGCCGATCGACCGGGCGATCATCGCCGGGGTCAGCTCGCCGTAGGACGGCAGCAGGGTCTGGCCGGCCTCGTCGGGATAGTCGCGGTCGAACTTGCCGACGATGCGCGGGCGCTTGTCGGTGTGCCAGTTGTAGAGCTGCTCTTTCAGCTGGTTCTCGATGACCGCGCGCTTCTCCTCGACGACCAGGACCTCGTCCAGGCCCTCGCAGAAGCTGCGCACGCCCGACGGCTCGAGCGGCCAGGGCATCGCCACCTTGTAGACCGACAGGCCCAGGCGCTGCGCCTCGGCCTCGTCGATGTGCAGGTCGTCGAGCGCCTGCCGGACGTCCAGGTAGGACTTGCCGACCGTGACGATGCCGACCGCCCGGCTCGGGCCGTCGATGACCGCCTTGTCGAGCTTGTTGGCGCGGGCGAAGGCGCGCGCCGCGTAGATCTTGTAGCGGTGGTGGCGCTCCTCCTGCTCCAGGATGTCGAGCGCGCCGTTCCAGCGCAGGTTCAGCCCGCCCTCGGGCATCTCGAAGTCCTCGGGCAGGACGGTCTCGATGCGGTGCGGGTCGATGTAGCAGGAGGCGGTCGCGTCGACCGTCTCCGTGACCGTCTTGAAGCCGACCCAGCAGCCCGAGTAGCGGCTCATCGCCCAGCCGTAGAGGCCGAGGTCGAGGAACTCCTGGACGCCGGCCGGGCTGAGCACCGGGATCAGGGCGTCCATGAAGGTGTATTCGCACTGGTGCGCGGTGGTCGAGGACTTGGCGGCATGGTCGTCGCCGGCCAGCAGCAGCACGCCGCCGTGCTTCGACGAGCCGGCGAAGTTGCCGTGGCGGAACACGTCGCCGGAGCGGTCGACGCCGGGGCCCTTGCCGTACCAGATCGAGTAGATGCCGTCGTAGCGGCAGTCGCCGAAGATCGACGCCTGCTGGGTGCCCCAGACCGCGGTCGCGGCCAGGTCCTCGTTGACGCCCGGCTGGAAGTGGATGTGGTTGTCCTTGAGGTAGCGCCGCGCCTTCCAGAGCTGCTGGTCGAAGCCGCCGAGCGGCGAGCCGCGATAGCCGGAGATGAAGCCGGCGGTGTTCAGGCCGGCGGCCTGGTCGCGGTGGCGCTGCATCATCGGCAGGCGCACCAGCGCCTGGGTGCCGGTCAGGAAGATCCGACCGGACTCGAGCGTGTACTTGTCGTCGAGGCTGACTGCGGCGTCGGGCATGGTTTCCTTGTTCTCCCTTTCCGGTCGGCCGCCTTCGCCGGGCGGGCCGTCCGTCGTGCCGGGCGCTCCGCGACCGCTGCGGCCGGCGCCTTCTTGCTCTTGGGGTCCCGGCGGGACCCGGGCCTGCACCGCGTCCCATCCGGCAGCCTACACCCTGCGGTCGCGCCGGTCAGCGCGGGCAGGGGGCTTTGCTGTCGAGGTGGGGCTCGATGCCTGCGGAAAAAAGGTAACTAATACTGACCTATTTGTCCAGAGGGCAAGCCGGCACCGCGGCGTCGCGCCCGCGGCAAAAAGCGTGCGGCGCGGCCGTCCACTGGCTATAACCGCGGCTCGCGCTGCGCATTCCTCGATTGCCTGGAAACGATGACCGTTCTCGTCACCGGAGCCGCCGGCTTCATCGGCTCGCACATGACTCGCGCCCTGCTCGACCGGGGCCGGACGGTCCTCGGCGTCGACAACCTCAACAGCTACTACGATCCGGCGCTGAAGCGGGCGCGTCTGGCCAGGCTCGAAGGCGTGCCGGGCTTCCGCTTCCAGGCGCTGGAGCTGGGCGACACCGGGGCCGTCGCCGCGCTGTTCCGCGCCCATCCCGAGATCGAGCAGGTGCTGCACCTTGCCGCCCAGGCCGGCGTGCGCTACTCGCTGACCCATCCTTTCAGCTATGTCGAGTCGAACGTCACCGGCCACCTCGCGGTCCTGGAGGGTGCCAAGGCGCTGCCGCGGCTGAGCCACCTGGTCTACGCCAGCTCCTCGTCGGTCTACGGCGCCAACGAGAAGCAGCCCTTCTCCGAGGCCGACCGGGTCGACACGCCGGTCTCGGTCTACGCCGCGACCAAGCGGGCCGGCGAGCTGCTGTCGGAGACCTATGCCCGGCTGTTCGGCATCCCGCAGACCGGCCTGCGCTTCTTCACGGTCTACGGTCCCTGGGGCCGGCCCGACATGGCCTACTGGGGCTTCACCGAGAAGATCCTGAGCGGCCAGCCGATCGAGCTGTTCAACGGCGGCGACATGCGCCGCGACTTCACCTACATCGACGACGTCGTCGGCGCCGTGCTGGCGGCGCTCGACCGGCCGCCGGGCGCCGAGGCGCCGCCGCACCGGGTCTACAACATCGGCAACGAGCGACCCGAGCCGCTGCGCCGCTTCCTCGAGGTGCTGGAGCGCCACTGCGGCCGGCCGGCGCGGATCGTCGAGAAGCCGATGCAGCCCGGCGAGGTCAAGGAGACCTTCGCCGACATTGCGGCCGCGCGCCGCGACCTCGGCTTCGAGCCGGCGACGACGATCGACGAGGGCCTCGGCCGATTCGTCGCCTGGTTCCGCGAGTGGCGCGGCCTGTGAGGCCGGGCCGGGCGATCGGCCGGGCCGCCGAAAAATTTATTTCGCTGATCGTGAACTGACCCTTAAGTCTTCGCGTATATGATGTCCTGGCGCGGGCACGGCCAGAGGACGGCGCGAGGTGCGGGGATTGGTGTCCATCGGAGTCGGTCGGGAACGCTTTCCCAGCGCCCTCGTGGTCGAGGCGAGCGCCGGTCAGGCGCGCTTTACCTCCGACCTGATGCGCGGCATGGGCTTCGACCACGTCTGGGTCGGCGTCGACAGTGCCACGGCCTTCGCCGACCTGCACGAGCTGACGCCCGACCTGCTGATCCTCGCCGTCGACGTCGAGCCGCTCGATGGCCTGGCGCTGGCCCGCACGATCCGCTCGGCAGCGCAGCCGGCGATCCGGAACGTGCCGATCATCTTCCTCACGCCCCACGCCACCGAGCCGCAGGTCAGCGAGGTCCGTGCGATCCGGCGCAGCGCCCTGCTGGTCAAGCCGCCGAGCCCCGAGAGCCTGCGCAACCACATCGCGATGCTGATGCGTACCGGCAAGCCCGGCACGAGCGGCGCCAGCCCGGTTCGCGCCGTCCCCTGACCGCGACCCCCTGACCGCGACCCCCTGACCGCGATCCCAAGACCGCGATCCCCTGGCCGCCGCCGCTCCAGGCGCTCAGCCGTAGAGGCTCTCGATCAGCGCGCCGTAGTGCTGGCGCACGACGTGCCGGCGCACCTTCAGGCTCGGCGTCATCATCTGGTTCTCGATCGAGAAGGGCTCGGGCAGGATCGCGAAGCGCCGGATCCGCTCCAGGCCGCTGACCTCGCGGTTGACCCGGTCGACCGCCTCGCCGACCGCCTTGCGCAGCGCCTCGTCGCGGCTGAGCTCGGCCAGGTCGTCGCGCTTGCCGTTGGCCGCGGCCCAGTCGCGCAGCCAGTCCGGGTCCGGCACGATGAGCCCGACCAGGTGGGGCCGCTTGTCCCCGAAGACCATGGCCTGACCGACCTCCGGCTGCAGGGTCAGGAAGCCCTCGACGCGCGCCGGCGAGACGTTGTCGCCGCCGGACAGCACGACGATGTCCTTCTTGCGGTCGGTGATCATCAGGTAGCCCTGCTCGTCGAGCCGCCCGATGTCGCCGGTGTAGAGCCAGCCGTCGCGCAGCACCGCCGCCGTCGCCTCGGGCTGGTTCCAGTAGCCCTTCATGACCAGCTCGCCGCGCACCAGGATCTCGCCGTCCTCGGCGATCCTCAGCTCGACCCCCTCCAGGGCCGGGCCGACGGTGTGCATGCGGTAGGCGAAGGGCCGGTTGCAGGAGATCACCGGCGCCGCCTCGGTCTGGCCGTAGCCCTGCAGCAGGCGCACGCCGAGCGCGACGAAGAACAGCCCGACGTCGGGATTGAGCGGGCCGCCGCCGGAGACCATGCCTTTCAGGCGCCCGCCGAAGCGCTCGCGCACCTTGCTGCGCACCAGCTTCTCGCAGAGCAGGTCGAGCAGCCGCTCGCCGGGCCCGAGGCTGCGCGCGTCGTGGTAGCGCTTGCGGCCGAGCCGCTCGGCGCTGTGGAACAGCCAGCGCTTGAGCGGCGACTGCTTGTCGACGCCGCGCAGGATGCGCGCCTGCATGGTTTCGTAGAGCCGCGGCACCGCGGTCATGATCGTCGGCTTCGCCTCGACCATGTTGCGGCCGAGCTGCTCGACGCCCTCGGCGTAGTAGATCTGCGCCCCGATGGTCACCGGGAAGACCATGCCGCAGGTGAACTCGTAGGAATGCGAGAGCGGCAGGAAGCAGAGGAAGACCTCGTCGCCCAGGCCGAACTCGCGAAGCAGGTCGAAGGCGCCCATGCAGTTGCACAGGATGTTGCCGTGGCTGAGCATCACGCCCTTGGGCGTGCCGCCGGTGCCCGAGGTGTAGATGAAGCAGCAGATCTCGTCGCGCGGCGCGACCGCCGCGACGGCTTCGAGGTCCTCCTCGACCGTGCTGCCCAGGCCCTCGACCTCGGCTCAGTCGTAGCCGGCGATGTCGTGCGGCGCCAGGCCGGCGTTCGCGGGCAGGGGATCCAGGCCGACCGCGATGCGGCAGCTGCCGACCTCGACGAGCGCGGGCAGCAGGCGCTCGGCCAGCGCCGCGCCGGTCACCAGGGCGGCCTTGGCGCCGCTGTCGCGCAGCACGTGGGCGTGGTCGCGCTGCGTGTTGGTCGTATAGGCCGGCACCACGATCGCGCGGGCCGCCATGATCGCGAAGGTCGCGATGAAGAACTCGGGCCGGTTCTCGGAGACCAGCAGCACGCGGTCGCCGGGAGCGACGCCGAGCGCCCGGAGGCCACGCGCCAGGTCCCGGACCCGGCCGGCGACCTCGCGCCAGCTCAGCGGCCGGTAGCTGCCGTCGCTCTTGGTCCAGAGCAGCGGCTTGTCGCCCAGGCGGGCGGCCTGCTCGAAGAACAGCGCCGGCAGGTTGCGGACGGCGAGATAGTCGTGTGCGGCCTCCAAGGCGGCGTGCCTCCCCCGATGCAGCGGCCTGCGGGGGCGCTCCGGCGAGTCCTCCGCGGGGCCGCTTCTTTCTTTGGCGAGCAGCGGAATGCGGCCTATATGCGGGAAGGTCAAGCGAAAGGAGCAGCATGAGCGACGCCGCGAAGAGCAAGGCAGCCGACGATCTGGGCCGGCTGCCCGAGTGGGACCTCGCCGACCTCTACGGCGGACCGGACGCGCCGGCCATCGAGCAGGACCTCGCGACGGCGCGCGAACGCGCCGGCAGGCTGCGCAAGAATTGCGCCGGGCGGCTTGCGGCGCTGAGCGGTGCCGAGCTCGGCACCGCGCTCGCCGACTACGAGGCGATCGACGAGATCCTCTCGAAGCTGATGAGCTACGCCCAGCTGGTCTATGCCGGCGACATGAGCGACCCGCGCAACGGCCGCTTCTACCAGCGCATCCACGAGGCGGTCAGCACGATCGCCGCCGAGCTGATCTTCTTCACCCTGGAGCTCAACGAGATCGAGGACCAGGCGCTCGAGCAGAAGCTGAAGGACCCGCTGCTGGCGCGCTACCGGCCCTGGATCCGCGACAGCCGCGCCTTCCGGCCCTATCAGCTCGAGGAGAAGCTGGAGCGCCTGCTGCACGACAAGCAGGTCGCCGGCTCGGCCGCCTGGACCCGCCTGTTCGACGAGACCATGGCCGGCCTGCGCTTCCGCCTCGACGGCGAGGAGCTGACCTCGATGCAGGTCCTCAACCGCATGAGCGAGCCCGACCGGGCGCTGCGCCAGCGGGCCGGCGAAGCCTTCGCGGCCGGCCTGAGGCAGCGCCTGCCGCTGTTCTCCCTGGTCACCAACACGCTGGCCAAGGACAAGCAGATCGAGGACTCCTGGCGCGGCCTTCCGCGGCCGGTCTCCTCGCGCAACCTCGCCAACCGGGTCGAGGACGAGGTCGTCGACGCCCTGGTCGGGGCGGTCGTCGAGTCCTATCCGCAGCTCTCGCACCGCTACTACGCCTTGAAGGCGAAGTGGCTGGGCCTCGAGAAGCTCTCCTACTGGGACCGCAACGCGCCGCTGCCGACCAGCGACGAGCGCGAGGTGCCCTGGGAGGAGGCGCAGCGGACCGTGCTGACCGCCTATGCGGACTTCTCCGAGGACCTGGCCGCGGTCGGCCGGCGCTTCTTCGAGCGGCCCTGGATCGACGCGCCGGCGCGGCCCGGCAAGCAGTCGGGCGCCTTCGCGCACCCGACCGTGCCGAGCGCGCACCCCTATCTGCTGCTCAACTACCAGGGCAAGCTGCGCGACGTCATGACCCTGGCCCACGAGCTCGGCCACGGCTGCCACCAGGTGCTGGCCGGCGGCCAGGGCCACCTGCTGGCCGGGACGCCCCTGACCCTGGCCGAGACCGCCAGCGTGTTCGGCGAGATGCTGACCTTCCGGCGCCTGCTGAAGCAGACGAGCGAGCCGGCCAGGCGCAAGGCGATGCTGGCCGGCAAGGTCGAGGACATGCTCAACACCGTGGTCCGGCAGATCGCCTTCCACCGCTTCGAGACCCAGGTCCACGACCGGCGGCACGAGGGCGAGCTGCTGTCCGACGAGCTGGCCGAGATCTGGATGGCGACCCAGACGGAGGCGCTGGGCCCGGCCTTCGGCTTCAACGAGGACTACCGGGTCTACTGGGCCTACATCCCGCACTTCGTCCACTCGCCCTTCTACGTCTATGCCTACGCCTTCGGCGACTGCCTGGTGAACTCGCTCTACGCGGTCTACCAGGAGGCCGAGGCCGGCTTCGCCGAGAAGTACCTGGACATGCTCAGGGCCGGCGGCTCGAAGCGGCACCGGGAGCTGCTCGCGCCCTTCGGCCTCGACGCCTCGGACCCGGCCTTCTGGAAGAAGGGCCTGTCGGTCGTTTCCGGCCTGATCGACGAGCTGGAGCAGCTCGACTAGAACACGGACACGCGGCCGGTCCCGGGCCGGGGCCGGCCGGCGAAGGACGCCCGGCTGCTGCTGGCGACGGCCGAGGCCGGGTCAGCCGCCGCGAGCATCGGGCAGCTCCCTCGCTGTCCGCAACGCCGGCTGCGTGCCTCCGCCTCGACGCTGGGTCGTCGGTCGCGGGGCCGGGCTCACGAGGCCGGCGGGCGCGGTCGGTGACCAGAAGGATGCCGTCCGGCCGCGCTCATCCCGTCGAGCGCGGCGCGCGCCTTCGTGCCCGGCGCATTGCCCTCCGCCTGGTCGAGCTCGGGGACCATGACGCCGAACAGCTCGACCGGAACCGCTCGATCCCGGCCCCGGAGGAGGGCATCGAGCCGCGGCTCGTCCTGATGAAGGCCGAACCCGAACCATCGCTCCGTACCGCTGCGTCCGAGCGGCTGCCCCGTCAGGATGCCGCCGTCGGAAAGCGTGCGACCGGCGGGCAGCTGCGTGACGCCTGCGCAGCCGTCGGCCCCTGCCCGGGCCGGCAGGCCCACGACCGCGGCGGCCCCGCGCAGCAAGACCGCCCCGGCAACGGCCATCATCTGCGCCGTCGTCACCGTGAGGCGATGACCGGCGTACAATTCTTGCGTCAGTTTACTGATGTGAATACCCGCCATATGCATGCGTTCGCTTGCGGTGAGGCAGATTTACGATAGAATATCTGCCAAGAAAAAAAACTATAGATCGTTTCCGGTCCGCTGAAATTTGGGCGGTCGGCGAGGGGCGCCAGGGACAAGGTGGGCGCGTACGGAGCGGCGGTGCCGGTGGAAGGATCGCGGCGGCAACTTCTGATCGGAATCCTGATGCTGATCGACGCTTGGGTCGGTCTTGCACCGGACGCGGCATTCGGCCAGGCGCAAATCCGCCAGTTCGGAAACGGATCGGTCGTCCCCGCCGTCGTGGTCGGGCCGAGCAGCGCCTTCGCCCGCTGGGATGCTGTGGCCCAGCAACTGCGCGGACAATTGCAGGAGACCCCCGCACCGTTGGCGGCTGCGAAGCGGCTCGGCGAGCGCTACGAGGGCCGTTCCGCGCGCGAGCTGGTCATGGCGATCCGTCGCTTCGTCACCAGCAACATCCGCTACGTCCCGGACGGCCGAGTGGATGCCTGGGCCGACCCGGCGGAGACGGCGGCGCGCGGCACCGGTGACTGCGAAGATCAGGCCATCCTCGGCCTCTACGTCGCGCTGGCGGCCGGCGTGCCGGCGGACAAGGCCGCCGTCGCGATGGGCTTCGACCGGCGCGGCAACCAGCACGCGATCCTCTTGGTGGTGGGGCGTGGCGGCAGGCTCTGGATGTTCGACGAGGCCGATCCGCGCAGCCCGGCGCTCAGCCGCAGCGGCTTTTCGCCCCGGCTGCTCGGCTTCCTCGATGCCGTCGGGTTCCCGGTTACGCGGCTGCCGCGCCCCTGAGCATGCCGGTCGCGGGTCGCGGGCGGGGCGAACGAATCGCCAGGCCGGCCTCGCCGAGAAGTACCTGGACCCGCTCAGGGCCGGCGGCTCGAAGCGGTACCGGGAGCTGCTCGCGCCCTTCGGCCTCGACGCCTCGGATCCGGCCTTCCGGAGGAAGGGCCTGTCGGTCGTTTCCGGCCTGATCGACGAGTTCGAGGCCCTCGACGAGCCGGCCGGCCGCGGCAAAGCGTCGTGAAAGCTTCATCGGGCGATTGAGCT
Source organism: Tistlia consotensis USBA 355 (assembly GCF_900177295.1). GTDB lineage: Bacteria > Pseudomonadota > Alphaproteobacteria > Kiloniellales > DSM-21159 > Tistlia > Tistlia consotensis. The sequence goes on along the minus strand of NZ_FWZX01000016.1, from coordinate 37,646 downwards.
GCCTCAAAGGCGGCCCGTCGGCTTCCTATCTATTGTGCAGCGCAGCACAAGGAGCGGAGCCGGCGGATGAGCGACGAGGCGAGTGGCGACAAGGCGGACGTCAAGCCGGCGACCGGCAGGCGGCGGGCCGCAGGGCAGCCGGCGGCAAGGCAGCCGGGCGAGCCGATCGAGGCCAAGGTCCACAGGCTGCCCAAGCGCGCCGGCGCCGGGGCGCCGCTGCCGGCCGAACGGCTGAGCTGCGAGGAGCGGCCGTTCCAGCCGGAGCGCTGGCACCTGGACTATCCGGCCGACGTCGGCGCCCGGAACCTCGACCGCGTGGTGCGCGGCGGCCTCGCCCGCATGACCAGCGCGGTCTCGCCGGTCGCCCTGGCCCAGGCCTACGGCGACTGGGCGATGAACCTGGCGCTGTCGCCCGGCAAGCGGGCCGAGCTGGCCGAGGCCGCCTGGAAGGGGGCGATGGCGCTCGGCGTCAGCGCCGGCCATGCCCTGGCGGGCCAGGCCAGCGAGCCGCTGATCGAGCCGCAGGCCCACGACAAGCGCTTCGCGGACGAAGGCTGGCGCAAGCCGCCCTACAACCTCCTCGTCGAGAGCTTCCTGCTGACCCAGCAGTGGTGGCACAACGCGACCAACGGCGTGCGCGGCGTCTCGCAGCACCACGAGGCCATGGTCTCCTTCGCCGCGCGCCAGTGGCTCGACGTCTTCTCGCCCTCGAACTTCCTGCCGACCAACCCGGTCCTGCAGGAAGCGACCCGCGAGGAGGGCGGCCAGAACCTGCTCCGCGGCTTTGGCAACCTGCTGGAGGACGCCGAGCGCCAGCTGCTGCACAAGCCGCCGGCCGGCAGCGAGGACTTCCAGCCGGGCAAGCAGGTCGCGGTCACCCCCGGCGAGGTGGTCTACCGCAACCGGCTGATCGAGCTGATCCAATACCGCCCGGCGACGGAGACGGTGCGGCCCGAGCCGATCCTGATCGTGCCGGCCTGGATCATGAAGTACTACATCCTGGACCTGTCGCCGGAGAACTCCTTCGTCCGCTACCTGGTCGGGCAGGGGCACACGGTCTTCGTGATCTCCTGGCGCAATCCCGACGCCGAGGACCGCGACCTCGGCATGGAGGACTACCGGCGGCTCGGCGTCATGGCCGCCCTCGACGCGGTCGAGGCGATCTGCGCGGGCGCGGACGGCCGGGCGCCGAAGGTCCACGCCCTCGGCTACTGCCTGGGCGGCACGCTGCTGTCGATCGCGGTGGCCGCCATGGCGCGCGAGGGCGACGAGCGGCTCGCCTCGATGACCCTGCTGGCCGCCCAGACCGATTTCGTCGAGGCCGGCGAGCTGACCCTGTTCATCGACGCCGGGCAGCTCGACTGGCTCGAGGACCTGATGTGGAGCCAGGGCTACCTGGACACCAAGCAGATGTCCGGCGCCTTCACGATGCTGCGCTCCAACGACCTGCTGTGGTCGCGGCTGCTGCGCGAGTACCTGCTTGGCCAGCGCAGCAGGAAGATCGACCTGATGGCCTGGAACGGCGACGCGACGCGCATGCCCTATCGCATGCACGCCGAGTACCTGGAGCGGCTGTTCCTGAAGAACCAGCTGGCCCAGGGCCACTACGAGGTCGAGGGACGGCCGGTCGCGCTGACCGACATCGACCTGCCGATCTTCGCGGTTGCCACGGCCAAGGACCACGTCGCCCCCTGGCGCTCGGTCTACAAGCTGCGCATCCTGACCGACACCGAGCTGACCTTCCTCCTGACCAGCGGCGGCCACAACGCCGGCATCGTCACGCCGCCGGGCCACCCGAAGCGCATCTACCAGGTCAGCCAGGTGCGCGACCACGAGCGCTACGTCGATCCCGACCGCTGGCGCCTGGAGACGCCGGTGCGCCAGGGCTCCTGGTGGCCGGAATACCTGGCCTGGCTGGATGCCCGCTCAGGCGAGCCGGTCGCGCCGCCGCCGCTCGGCAACCCGGCCAAGGGCTACGTGCCGATCTGCCCGGCGCCCGGCAGCTACGTGCACCAGGGCTGACCGCCTGTCGCGCCGATTGATGTGCGTCAACGACAGTTCCCCCGCGAGCTGCGAGAAGGCAGGGGTGCAACGGTGCCTTGTCCGGCAGCGGGGATGGCGAGGATGGAGCGAGAGGGCGGCGCATTGCTGGTCCGGGCCGACGACAGGCCGGTCGGCCTGCTGGTGCCGGAGCCCTTCGGCTTCACCTTTCACGCCGGCTGCCTGGAGGCCTGGGCACTGGACCGGAAGGTCTTTCCCAGCGTGACCGCGGCGACCAGGGAGGCAGAGCGGCTTCTGCGCAGGATCTAGGACCCTTTCCCCGTCCGCTTCCACTCGAAACGAAGAAGCAGGGAGGCGCGCATGGTTGGGACCACGCAGTTCTTCACGGACGTCCAGTCGGCGGACGTGCTGGTGCAGGGCGTCAAGGCCGGCATCGCGGTGTCGCTGGGCACCGCGCAGATCTTCTACACCGCGCGCCAGGAACTGGCCGGGCTCGACGGGACGCGCTTCGCCTCCTTCGACGAGCTCGTGCGCAAGGTCGCCGACAGGTGGCGGCTGCGGAGCTGACGCCGCCCACGCGCCCCGGAAGCCGATCCCGCGCCTGCCCGCGGCCTGCCGCTGTGCCGGCCGCGGGGCAGGATTTCACCTGCCCTGTTCCGGCTGCCGTAGCTCTCTGACGAGGCCCCGCGAGCCCCGCCCGCAGAGGCGCACGCCGAGCCCGCGGCCGCGGCCGGTCCGGTCCCGAGCTGCCCAGGTCTTGAGCGCGCTGCCCGCCCCCGGCGGCAGGCGAGTCGCGACGTTGTTACGCAGTTTGCGCCCCGGATTCCGGCTTTGCCGCGGCCGCCGACCATGGCACGTTTTTTGCGGGGAAATTATGGGGAATTCTTCGTCCCTACAGTCGGTAACTGCGTCTCTTCAATCGGTCACTGCTTTCATCGGGTCGGACTTCCAGGGCCGCGAGGCCTGCATTCAAGCAATGACGCACCCGGGCTTCACCGGGGCGCATGGAGGTCGAACATGTCGGGAGACTCGTACCAAGGCTACCATCGATTCCTGATTGCAACTGTCGGGGTGGGCCTCGTGGCCGGATTGGTCGCGACGGCCGGACCGGTGCCGGCCCAGGCGGCCGCCAAGTCCGTCAGCATCGGCATCACCCTGCCGCTGACCGGCGCCGACGCGGACGGCGCGACCCGCATCAAGTGCGGCGCCCAGATGGCCATCGACGAGGCCAACAAGATGGGCGGCGTCGGCGGCTACAAGCTCAAGACCGTGATTCTCAACAACGCGACCGCCACGGCCGGCGCCTACGACCCGGCCCAGGCGGCGACCAACGCCAAGAAGCTGGTCGCCGATCCCTCGGTCGTCGCGAACGTCGGACCGGAGATGAGCGGCGACGGCAAGGCGATGTCGCCGATCCTGTCGCAGGGCGATCTGGCGACCATCACGCCGGCCTCGACCAACCCGGACATCACCGATCCGCGCTATGCCGGCCAGTACCGGCCTGCCGGCAAGCCGGTCTACTTCCGGACCGTGACGACCGACAAGTACCAGGGCCCGAACATGGCCAACTACATGCGGGACACCCTGAAGGTCAAAACGGTCTACATCCTCGACGATTCCGGCGCCTACGGTGTCGGCATGGCCAACCTCTTCGAGGCGCAGGCCAAGAAGATCGGGATGACGGTGCTCGGCCATGACGAGCTCAACCCGAAAGAGGCCGACTACACGACCATTCTGACCAAGATCAAGGGGATGCACCCCGACGCGATCTACTACGGCGGCGTCGCCCAGGCCGGCGTGAAGCTCGCCAAGCAGGCCTACGAGACCGTGCCGAAGATGGTCAAGGCGGGCGGCGACGGCATGTTCACCGGCGACCTGCTGAAGGGCGCCGGCTTCCCGGCGTCCGAGGGCTGGTACGTGACCAACGCCTCGCCGCACCTGACCGAGAACCCGAAGCTGGCGGACTGGGTCAAGAAGTTCTCCAAGATGTGCGGCGGGCGCACGCCGAGCGACTATTCGGTGACCGCCTACGACGGCGCGAAGGTGATCATCGCCGCGATCAAGAAGGTCGCCGACAGCGGTGCCAAGGTGACGCGCGCGGCGGTGCACGACGCGATCGCCAGCTCCAAGGTCGACACCTTCCAGGGCCCGGTCGCCTTCGACGGCAACGGCGACATCCTGCAGAAGACGATCGCGGTCTTCCAGGTGGCCCACAACAAGCAGTACCCGGACGACGACGTCATCCATCAGTTCAAATACCTGGGCGACGCGCCAGAAGCGCCGTCCTCCTGATCGATCGACGGCCGGTGGCCGGAAGTCAGATCGATGACTTTCTCTGATGTGCTGCTGCAGCAGGTCATCAACGGGGTGAGCCTGGGCGCGATGTACGCGTTGCTCGCGCTCGGGTTCACCATGGTCTACGGCATCATCGAGCTGATCAACTTCACGCATTTCAGCGTGTTCATGGTCGGCTCGTTCATCGCCATGGCCGTCCTGCTCGCCGTGGGGCTCTCGGGCCAGTCCGTGATCCTCACCGGCTTGCCGCTGGTGGCCGTCCTGCTGCTCGCCCTGGTCGTCACGATGCTGGCGACCGGGACCCTGGGCGTGGTGATCGAGCGGACGGCCCTGAGGCCGCTGCGCAACGTGCCGGGCACGGCGGCGATGATCACGACGATCGGCCTCGCCTACATCCTGACCAACCTGGTCCTCCTGCTGGTCGGCGCCCAGCAGGAGAACTATCCGAACCCGCTGCCGAACCTGACCTGGCACCTCGGGGGGGCGACGGTGCACCTGCGCGAGGTCCTGGTCTGGGTCGTCGCCGCGGTCCTGATGCTTGGCCTGCAGCTCTTCGTGCACCACACCAAGCTGGGCAAGGCCATGCAGGCGACGGCCCAGGATGCCGAGGCGGCCCGGATGATGGGCGTCGACGTCGACCGTGTCGTGCTGACCGCCTTCTTCCTGGGCTCGGCCCTGGCCGGGGCGGCGGGCCTGATCTTCGGGCTCTACTACAACGTCGTCGACTTCCAGATCGGCTACACCGCGGGGCTCAGGGCCTTCACCGCCGCGGTGCTCGGCGGCATCGGCAACATCCCCGGCGCGATGCTCGGCGGCCTGCTGATCGGGCTGATCGAGTCGGTCGGCGGGCAGCTGATCGCCGTGCGTTGGACCGACGTGATCATCTTCTCGATCCTGGTCCTGGTTCTCGTCTTCCGGCCGACCGGCCTGCTCGGGCGGTCCCTGGCACAGAGGTCCTGATCGGCTCATGGACATGGATGCAACCACCAATCCGGCCGCCGGCCTGCTCGCAGCGCTGGCGGCGCCGCTGAAGCGCGTCCCGCCGAAGGTCCGCGGGCGCGCGGCCGTAGCGGCCTTCGCGGCCTTCGCGCTGCTGCTGCCGGTGATCGACGGCAACGCCGGCGATCTCGACGCGGCGGCCAACGCCACCGCCTTCGCGGCCCTGGCGCTCGGCCTCAACATCGTGGTCGGCCTCGCCGGCCTGCTCGACCTCGGCTATGCGGCCTTCTTCGCGATCGGCGCCTATACCTACGGCATCTTCGCGTCCTGGCAGCTGGAGCCGGCCTGGAGCTCGTTCTGGCAGCCCTTCGCCTGGCTCGGGCTGGTCGAGCGCTTCCACGTCGACGGCGTGCCCGACGTCGCGCACCTGACGGTGTCATTCTGGATCATGCTGCCGCTGTCGGGCCTGATCGCCGCCTTCTTCGGCATCCTGTTCGGCGCGCCGACCCTCAGGCTCAAGGGCGACTACCTGGCGATCGTGACCCTGGGCTTCGGCGAGATCGTGCCGGTCGTGGTGCGCAACACGCCGAGCCTGACCAACGGCGCGATGGGCCTCAACGGCGTCCAGGCGCCCTCGCTGTTCGGCTACAACTTCGGCGTCACCTCGACGCCCTACTACTACGTCGGCGTCGCGCTGGTCGCCCTCTTCATCTTCGTCAGCCTCAGGCTGACGACCTCGCGGATCGGACGGGCCTGGATGGCGATCCGCGAGGACCAGATCGCGGCGGCGGCGATGGGCGTCAACCGGGTCAGGCTCAAGCTGCTCGCCTTCGCGGTCGGCGCGGGCTTCGCCGGGATGATCGGTACCTTCTACGTCGCTAAGCTGCAGACCGCGACCCCGGACATGTTCATGTTCCCGGTCTCGGCGATGATCCTGGTCATGGTCGTGTTCGGCGGCATGGGCAGCCCCTACGGCGTCGTCGCCGGCGCGCTGATCCTGCAGATCCTGCAGTCCTGGGTGCTGCAGGACGTCTCGGGCTGGCTGCACGACCTCGGCGAGCTGCTCGACAACGACTGGCTGCAGACCATCGACCTGACCCAGGCGATCGAGCTGATCTTCGGCATCGTCCTGGTGCTGACCATGCTCTACCGCCGCCAGGGCCTGATCCCGGCACGCCGGGCGACCCGCGCCCTCAGCCTCGCCGAGCAGACCGCCAACGTCGAGCGCGGCGGCATCAGGCGGCAGCTGCGCGTGCTCGCCCGGGAGGCGGCCGAGACGCCCGGCCCGCTGCTGGAGATCCGCGGCCTGGTCAAGCGCTACGGCGGCATCATCGCGGTCAAGGAGGTCGACCTGAAGATCGCGGCCGGCACGATCGTCGCGCTGATCGGGCCGAACGGCTCGGGCAAGACGACGATGTTCAACGTGATCACCGGCCTGGACCCGGCGACCGGCGGCAAGATCCTGCTGCAGGGCAGGGACGTCACCGGCCTGCCGCCCCACGAGCTGGCCCGGCTCGGCATCGCGCGGACCTTCCAGAACCTCCGGCTGTTCAACAACATGACGGTGCTGGAGAACGTCCTGGTCGGGATGCACTCGCGCACCACGACCGGCGCCCTCGGCGCCGTGCTGCGCCCGCCGTCGGTCGCGGTCGAGGAGCGCGAGGCGCGCGAGCGGGCGATCGAGGTGCTGTCGGTCTTCGGCAACCGCCTGCTGCCGCGGCTCGACCAGACGGTCAGCGAGCTGTCCTACGCCAACCGGCGGCGCGTCGAGATCGCCCGCGCCCTGGCCTCGCAGCCGAAGATCCTGCTGCTCGACGAGCCGGCGGCCGGCATGAACCCCGGCGAGACCCTGGAGCTCGCCGAGCAGATCCGCAGCCTCAAGGACATGGGGCTGACGGTCTTCCTGATCGAGCACAAGCTCAACGTCGTCAACGACCTCGCCGACCGGATCGTGGTGCTGGACCACGGCGAGAAGATCGCCGAGGGCACGCCGGCCGAGGTCCACGCAGACCCGCAGGTGCTGGAGGCCTACCTCGGGCGCAAGGCGGTGGCCCATGCTTGAGTTCCGCGACGTCGACACCTTCTACGGCGAGCTGCACGTCCTGAAGGCCGTCAACTACAAGATCGAGCAGGGCGAGATCGTCTGCCTGCTGGGCGGCAATGCCTGCGGCAAGTCGACGACGATGAAGACGGTGCTGGGCGTCGTGCAGCCGAAGCGCGGCGCGGTGGTCCTGGAGGGCGAGGACATCAGCCGGCTGTCGACCGCCGAGCGGGTCCGCCGCGGCATCGCCCCGGTGCCCGAGGCGCGCCGCCTGTTCCCGCGCATGACCGTCTACGAGAACTTGATGATGGGCGCCTACACCCGCAAGGACAAGGCGGCCATCGCCGAGGACCTCGAGCGGGTCTACGAGCTGTTCCCGCGGGTCAAGGAGCGGCTCGCCCAGTCGGCCGGCACGCTGTCCGGCGGCGAGCAGCAGATGGTCGCCATGGGCCGGGCGCTGATGGCGCGGCCGCGCCTGCTGTGCATGGACGAGCCCTCGATGGGCCTGTCGCCGGCCTACGTCGAGCAGGTCTTCGAGATCATCCAGGAGATCAACAGGCAGGGCACGACGATCTTCGTCGTCGAGCAGAACGCCAACATGGCGCTCTCGATCGCGCACCGCGGCTACGTGCTGCAGACCGGCGAGGTCATGCTGCACGGCACGGCCAGCGAGCTGCTCGGCAACGAGTGGCTGCAGAAGGTCTACCTCGGCCAGGCGGAGGCTACGCCGGCCCCACGGTGATCACCATCTTGCCGAGCGCCTCGCCGGACTCCTGGCGGTCGTGGGCCGCCGCCGCCTCGGCGAGCGTGAAGGCCCGGGGGTCCAGGACCGGCGCCAGGCGGCCCATGTCGGCGAGCCGCGCCGCCTGTGCCAGCAGCTCGCCCTGGCGTGCCTTGCCGCGGCCGGTCAGCATCGGCAGCAGCATCAGCACGATCTGGATGTCCAGGCCGCGGGCGTGGGCCGGCGCCAGCACGAACGCCTCGGTCGCGGCGATGGTGACCAGCCGGCCGCCGGGGCGCAGCGCCTCGATCGAGGCGGCGAAGGCCGAGGCGCCGATCGTGTCGAAGGCGAGGTCGAAGCCGGCGCCGCCGGTCAGGCGCGCCGCGTAGTCGGCCGGCGCCTCGCGGCGGTAGTCGATCGTCGCGTCGGCGCCGCAGCGCCGCGCGACCTCGGCCTTGGCCGCGCTGGAGACGGTCGCCGCGACCCAGGCGCCGGCCGCCTTGGCGAGCTGGATCGCGACATGGCCGACGCCGCCGGCGCCGCCCTGGACCAGCACCCGCTCGCCGGGCTGCAGGCGCGCCCGGTCGATCAGGCCCTCCCAGGCGGTCAGCGTGACCAGCGGCAGCGCCGCGGCCTGTCGCCAGTCGAGCGTCTCGGGCTTGGCGGCGAGCAGCTCCTCGTCGCAGCGCATGAATTCGGCCAGCGCGCCGTCGTAGCCACGCAGACCGCCGGCGCAGCCGTAGACCGCGTCGCCGACCTGGAAGCGGGTGGCCTGCGGGCCGACCGCGGCGACCCGGCCGGCGAGGTCGCCGTGCAGCACGCCGCCGGGCTCGGGCGCCCAGTCGCCGCCGTGCTTGCGCAGCTTCCAGTCGATCGGGTTGACGCTGGTCGCCAGGACCTCGACCAGTACCTGCCGGCCTTCGGGAACGGGCCGCGGCAATTCGCCGAGGCGCAGGACCTCCGAGCCGCCGTAGCCCTCGAGCAGGACCGCCTTCACCTAGGCCTCGATGGCGGCCGTCACGCCGAGGTCGGCCAGGATCTCCTCGACGTTCTGGACCCGGCAGTAGCCGCCGAAGGCCTTGAGCGCCGTGCGGTGGCGCTCGTCGGTGTGGCTGGCGCAGCCGTCGGCGGCGCAGATCACGTAGTAGCCGCGGTCGGCGGCGTCGCGCACCGCCATGTCGACGCACTGGTCGGTCAGGAAGCCGGCGACGATCAGGTTCTCGACGCCGAGGTTGCGCAGCACGTAGTCGACGTTGGTCGAGTTGAAGATGCCCGAGGAGGTCTTCGGCAGCACGATCTCGTCGTCGAGCGGCGCCACCGCGTCGATGACCCTGGCGCCCTCGGAGCCCCTGGGCACCAGGATGCCCGAGAGCTTGTGGTCGAGCGAGCGGTCGCGGCCGTCGCGGGTCAGCGCCTCGATCACCGTGTAGACGACCTCGCTGCCGGCGGCGCGGGCGCCCTCGACCAGGCGCTTCAGCGCCGGCAGCGCGCGCTCGTGCACGGCCTGCCAGTATTCCGGCTTCTCGGCGCGGTAGTGCTCCTCGATCTCGGCGTTCTGGACGTCGACGATCAGCACGGCCGTGGCGGCCGGGACGAGTGTCTTGTCGCGCTTCAGGCGCAGGGGATCGAAGGGGGGCGGATCGAAGGGGGGCGGATCGAAGGCGGTCATGGGTCCTGCCGGGGCTGGAGGGGGCGCAGAAGGGGGCTCAGTAGAGCTCCAGGTACTCGTTGGTTTCCCAGTCGGTGACGTGGGCGGCGAAGCGGGCCAGCTCGAAGCGCTTCACGGCGGTGAAGACCTCGACGAACTCCTCGCCCAGGATCACGCGCAGGTCATCATCGGCCTCGAGGGCGTCGAGCGCCAGGGGCAGCGACTGCGGGAAGGGCGTCAGGTCCGGGTTGTCCTCGCTGGTCGTCTCGCGGCCCTGCTCGCGCAGGGGGGCCTTGGCTTCGAGGCCGAGCAGGCCGGCGGCCAGCACGGCCGAGGCCAGCAGGTAGGGGTTGCTCGCCGCCGAGCCGCCGCGCATCTCGATGTGGGTGCGCTCGTCGCCGGTCGCCTTGACCCGGACCATCGCCGAGCGGTCCTGCACGCCCCAGGAGATGTTCGAGGGCGCGAAGGTGTGCGGCTTGACCCGGTGGTAGCAGTTCGGCGTCGGGTTGATCAGCGGCATCATGGCGGCGCCGTGGGCCAGCACGCCCTCGATGAAGTGGCCGGCGAGGTCGGAGAAGCCCGCGGCAGCCTCCGCGTCCATGAAGGCGTTGCGGCCGGTCTTCCGGTCCCAGAGGCTGAGGTGCAGATGGCAGCCGCTGCCGGCCATCCCGGCGAAGGGCTTGGCCATGAAGCTGGCGATCAGGCCGTTGCGGTGCGCCAGCTCCTTGAGGCCGTTCTTGAAGGCGAAGGCCTTGTCGGCGCCGGCCAGGTTCATGCCCGGCCCGTAGACCGTCTCGAACTGCGAGCCGGCGTACTCGGTGTTGTGGGTGACGATGTCGATGCCGTAGGCGCGCAGGGTCGGCACCAGGGTATCGAGGAAGGGCGCCCAGTGGTTGCGCACCGTGTTGAAGATGTGCAGCCCCTCGAACATCCGCCCGCGGGCGGGCGTGTCGAGCGATTGGGCGTCGAGCAGGTAGTACTCGTACTCGTGGCCGAGCATGACGTCGTAGCCCAGCGCGTTGGCCTTCTTGACCAGCTCGGAGAAGACCCAGCGGGGCGCGGCGCGCTGCGGCTCGCCGCCGTCCCAGTAGCCCAGGCAGAGGACGCTCGCGGTGTGCTCCAGCCAGGGCAGGACGCGCAGCGAGTCGGGGTCCGGGAAGAGGTTCTGGTCGGCGTAGTTGCGCTCGGTGTGCAGCCGGCTGCCCGGCACCACGTTGGAGGCCGTGTCGAGGCCGAGCACGCCGCCGTAGAAGTTGAGGCCGTGGCGGGCATAGCCCTCGACCTTGTCGACCGGCACGGTCTTGGAGCGCGAGACGCCGTGCAGGTCGGGCAGCTCGAAGCGCAGGTACTCGATCTGCCGCTCGCTCAGCTCGGCCATCAGCCGGCCGACGGGATCCACTTCGCTCGACATCGCTTGGGCTTCCTTGGCTGGTGCGGGAGGCTGCGTCCGATACCCCTCACCCTCCCGCTTCGCGGGCCTCTCCCTCTCCCCCAAGGGGCGAGGGATTTTCGGGGGCGCTCGTGTCTTCCCTCGCCCCTTGGGGGAGAGGGAGGGGCCCACACGAAGTGTGGGAGGGTGAGGGGTGTTTCAGGCGACGATAGCTTCCCCCTACGGCTTCGCGATCCACTTCGGCGTCACCTCGTCGGCGAGGTAGAGCTTGTCGTTCTTGACGCCGATCATGGCGACCGTCTTGGCCGGCACGCGGGTGCCCTCGGGATAGGAGATCGACCCGGTGATGCCCTTGTAGCCCTGGGTCGCGGCCAGGGCGTCGCGGATCTTCTTGGGATCGGCGGCGCCGGCCCGCTTGATCGCGTCGGCGATCAGCCCGACCGTGTCGTAGCCGAGGGCGGCGAAGGCGTTCTCCGGCTCCATGCCGTAGGCCGCCTTGTAGTCCTTGTAGAACTTCTGGATCGCCGGGGTGGAGTCGGTCGCCATGAAGGCGTGGGTCGAGTAGACGACGCCGTCCGCGGCCTTGCCGCCGACCTGGATCAGCAGCGGCGTGTCGTAGCCGTCGCCGCCGACGATCGGCTCGGTCACGCCGGCCTGGCGCATCTGCTTGACGATCAGGCCGATGTCGTCGGGCATCGCCGAGACGTAGAGCGCGTCCGGCTTTTCGGAGAGCGCCTTCAGCTTGGTGATCTGGGCGGTGAAGGTCTTGTCGCCGCTCTTGTAGTCGTCGCGCGCGATGACCCTGCCGCCGTCGTGCGTGAAGGCCTCGTCGAAGTACTTGGCCAGCAGCGTCGTGTACTCGGTCGAGTTGTCGCGCAGCAGGAAGACCTTCTTGGCCTTGGCCTCGTTCATCAGGTACTCGTCGCCGGCCGCGGCCTGCACGTTGTCGCCGAAGCAGGCCAGGAAGATCATGTCGCCGATCTGGTCGGGCAGCTTCGGCGAGGTGGCACCCGGCGTCACGAAGGGGATGCCGGCCTGCTGGAAGATCGGGCCGAGGGCCAGCACCGAGTCGGAGTCCGTGAAGCCCATGCCGACCGGGACGTCCTGGCTGACCAGCTGGCTGGCCACGCTGGCGATCACCGTCGGGTCGGTCTTGGTGTCGTAGATCTCCAGCTCGAGCTGCTTGCCGAGCACGCCGCCGGCGTCGTTGATCTCCTTGACCTTGAGCTTGGCGCCGTTGAGCGCCGGCGCGTCGAGCGAGGAGAGCGCGCCGGTGACGTTGAAGGGGGCGCCGATCTTGATGGTGTCGGCCGCCGAGGCAGTCGAGGCGAAGCCGGCCGTCGAGACGAGGAGGCCGGCCGCGAGCGCGAGCGGCAGCCTGTGCAATGCAGTCCGTGTCATCTCTTTATCTCCCTGCCCGGGCCTTCCTGGCGTGGCTTCACGAGTGGCCCGAGCGTGAGTTCCCGATCGCCCATGATCCCGCTCGGACGGAAGATCATGACGAGGATGAGGATGAAGCCGAGCACGACCTGGCTGGCGCCGTAGAGCGGCGGCACGGTGAAGATGCCGAGGTCGAGGCCGCGCTCCAGGTTGCGCAGCACCTCGCTGGCGACGCTGACCGCGACGACGCCGACCAGGGCGCCGGTCAGGCTCTGCATGCCGCCGATCACCAGCATCGAGATCAGCGTGAAGGTGTAGGCGAGGTAGAAGGCGGCCGGCGAGAAGGAGCCGAGGTAGTGGCCGTAGAGCGAGCCGCCGACCCCGGCGAAGAAGGCGCCGAGCATGAAGGCGGAGAGGCGCACCGGCAGCACCTCCAGGCCGATCGCCTGGGCCGCGATCGTGTCCTCGCGCACCGCCCGGTAGCGCCGGCCGACCGGCGAGTAGACGACGCGCGCGATCACCGCGACGGCGACGGCCAGCCAGCCGACCGCCCAGGGCAGGCTGGTCTCCAGCGGCACGCCGGTGAAGGTGCGGGCGCCGCGGGTGAAGTCGACGGCGTTGATCAGCACGACGTTGACGATGATCAGGAAGCCGAGCGTCGCGACCGCGACGAAGTAGCCCGAGAGCCGCATCAGCGGCGCGCCGACCAGGAAGGCCAGGGCGACGCAAACCAGGCCGGCGACCAGGGTCGAGGGCAGGAAGCCCAGGGTGATGCCGGCCAGCCAGTGCGGCAGGTCGGGAAGATAGGCGCCCTTGGCGTGGGCCGAGAGCGACAGGATGCCCGAGACGTAGGCGCCGACCGCGACGAAGCCGACGTGGCCCAGGGAGAAGACGCCGGTGAAGCCGTTGGCGAGGCCCATCGAGGCGACCAGCACGGCGTTGATGCACATCACGATGACGACGCGCACCAGGTAGTTGCTGACCAGCTGCGGCAGCAGCCAGGTGACCAGCGCCAGCAGGGCGATGCCGGCGAGGCCGGCCAGCAGGCCGCGTGGCAGTCCGCGCGGCGCGCTCACAGCTTGATCTCCTGGCTGCGGTTGAGCAGGCCGTTCGGGCGGAACAGCAGGAAGGCGATCAGCAGCGCGAAGACGATGGCGTCGCGGTAGGGCGAGACCGCCGAGGGCAGGAAGGCGACGATGAAGATCTCCAGGGCGCCCAGCACGAAGCCGCCGATGAGGGCGCCGGCGATCGAGCCGAAGCCGCCGATGATCGCCGCGACGAAGGCCTTGAGCAGCGGCGTGAAGCCCATGTGCGGCTCGACGATGCCCGACTGCGCCGCCCAGAGCACGCCGGCGAGGCCGGCGAAGGCCGAGGCGATGGCGAAGGCGACGACGATCAGCCGGTCGACGTCGAGCCCGACCAGCTGTGCCGCCTGCAGGTCCTCGGCCGCCGCGCGCATGCCGATGCCGGCGTTGGTCCGGGTCACGAACCAGCCGAGGAAGCCCAGCGAGACGGCGGTCGCCACCACGGTCACGACGTTGATCTGGGTGAAGGTCAGCTGGCCATCGTAGAACTGCAGGGCGACGTTCATCCAGTCCGGCAGCGGGAAGTTCCGCGGCGAGGAGCTGAAGATCAGGATGCCCAGGTTCTCCAGGATGTAGGTGACGGCGAGGCTGGTCAGCAGCAGCGAGACGTCGGGCGCGCCGCGCACCGGCCGGTAGGCGACCCGCTCGACGATCACCCCGGCCAGCGCGCCGATCGCGATGCCGCCGAGCGCGGCCAGCCAGAAGGGCAGGCCGGCGAAGCCGAGCAGCAGCGTGCCGAAGGCACCGACCATCATCATGTCGCCGTGGGCGAAGTTGGTCATCCTGAGGATGCCGAAGACCATCGACAGGCCGATCGCGACCAGGGCGTAGAGGCTGCCCAGGCTGATCGCGTTGATGACCTGCTGGGCGATGTAGAGGCCCGGGTTCATCGGCGGCCTCCCGGCATGACCAGGGAAGCCCAGTGTCCCGCCGTCATTCCCACTCTCTTCTTCGTCATCCCCGCGAAAGCGGGGATCCAGAGGAAAGCGCCGCCCGTGCGAGCGGTGCGGGGCCTGTGCCCACGGTGTCGTTCTCTGGATCCCCGCTTTCGCGGGGATGACGAAAGTGAGAGCGCGGATGACGCCAGAAAGAGGGGCGACGGGTCCGAGAGCATGATCAAGTGCCTCATCGCCCGCCCCCGCCGGCGCCCAGGTAGGCCGCCGCGACCTCCTCGTACTGCTCCTTGAGGTCGCGGGCGGCGCCGGCGAGCGCGACCTGGCCGGTCCGCAGCACGTAGGCGCGGTCGGCGAGCGCGAGGGCGACCCCGATGTTCTGCTCGACCAGCAGCATGGTGACGCCCATCGCCTTCAGCTCGCCGAGCGTCGCGAAGATCTGCTGGACCAGCAGCGGCGCGATGCCGAGCGAGGGCTCGTCGAGCAGCAGCAGCCTGGGCCTCGCCATCAGGGCGCGGCCGAGCGCCAGCATCTGCTGCTCGCCGCCCGACAGGGTGCCGGCCTGCTGGTTGCGGCGCTCCCTGAGCACCGGGAAGAGCGTGAAGATCTTCTCGCGGTCCCCGGCGACCGCCTCGCGGTCCTTGCGGCTGACCGAGCCGAGGCGGAGGTTCTCGGCGACGGTCAGCGAGCCGAACAGGCGCCGGCCCTCGGGCGAGTGGGCGATGCCCAGCGCCACGATGCGCGGCGGCCGCAGCTGGTCGATGCGCCGGCCGAACAGGCTGATCCGCCCGGCGCGCGGCCGCACCAGGCCCGAGATCGTGCGCAGCATCGTCGTCTTGCCGGCGCCGTTGGCGCCGAGCAGGGCCACGACCTCGCCTTCCGCGACCTCCAGCGAGACGCCGCGCAATGCCGTCACCGCGCCGTAGCGCACCTCCAGGCCCGCGACCGCCAGGGCCGGGTCGCCGCCGGATGCGGGCAGGGCGGCCTCAGGCATGGCCAAGGTAGACCTCCCGCACCTTCGGGTGGGCCTGCACCTCGGCCGGCGCGCCCTCGAAGATGGTCTGCCCGTGGGCGAGCACCTGGATGCGCTCGCAGAGGTTCATGATCAGGTCCATGTCGTGCTCGACGACGATGACCGCGACGCCGAAGCGCCGGCGGATGCGGTCGACCAAGTCCATCAGCTCGCGGGTCTCGGCGGCGTCCATGCCGGCCGCCGGCTCGTCGAGCATCAGCAGGCGCGGCTGCGTCGCCAGCGCGCGCACCAGCTCGAGCCGGCGCTGGTCGCCGTAGGGCAGGTCGCCGGCGCGCACCCCGGCGCGGCCGGTCAGGCCGACCAGCCCGAGCAGCTCGCCGGTGATCGCGTCGACCCTCCGGGCCGCCCGGCGCAGCCGCGGCGTGCCGACCAGGGCGTCGAGCATCGAGGAGGGGTGGCGCAGCTGGGCCGCCGCGCGCACGTTCTCGGCGACGCTCAGGGCCTTGAACAGGCGCGTGCCCTGGAAGGTCCGGGCGATGCCGAGGCGCACGATCTCGGCCGCCGAGCGGCGCTCGATCGGCTGGCCGTCGAAGCGCACCGAGCCGCTGTCGGGGCGCAGGAAGCCGCTGACCAGGTTGAAGAAGGTCGACTTGCCCGAGCCGTTCGGGCCGATCACCCCGACGATCTCGCCGGGCCTGACGACGATCGCCTGGTCCCTGAGCGCGACCAGGCTGCGGAACGACTTGGTGAGGCCGCTGGTCTCGAGCAGCGGCGCGGAGTCCATGCTGCCCGGAGCCTGGGAGCGCGCCGCCTCGCTCACGTCCGGACCGCCCCGCCGGCCGTTTCGCCGGACGTTCCCGGGGCGGAGCCTGCGGCGCCTCTTGAGCGAATGGCCGGACTGCGCACCCGAGACCCCCTTGCCCGAACAGCTTTCCTGTATCAAAAATTTCCATAGGGTGACGGGCAAGTCAATTTTGTAATTCTGGTGAGCGCCAGGAGGGCTCCGGACAAGGCCGAGGCAAGGGCCGCCGGGCACCCCGCGGACGGAGGAGAGGCCGGATGGAGAGCTCGATCGCGACGCGGGTCCGCAACCAGCTCGGCCGCCTGACCCCGACTGAGCGGCGGCCGGCCTTGATCCTGCTCGACAACTATCCCGTCGCCGGGCTGGAGACCGTGGCCCAGTTCGCCCGGCGCGCCGGCGTCTCCGGCCCGACCGTGCTGCGCCTGGTCGCCAAGCTCGGCTTCGAGTCCTACCTCGACTTCCAGCAGGCCCTGCGCGACGAGCTGGAGCGGCGCCTGCAGACGCCGCTCGCCAAGGCGCCGGAGAAGGCGGTGGCGGCCGGCGAGGACGGGCAGGGCGCGGGAGACTTCCTGGCCGCCTACGGCCGCTCCATCGTCGAGAACGTCGAGCGCTCGCTGGCCGAGCTGTCGCGCGAGGAGTTCGAGGGCGCGGTCGAGCTGCTGGCCGACGAGCGCCGCAAGGTGCTGCTGCTCGGCGGCCGCTTCACCGCCAGCCAGGCCCTGCACCTCTACCAGCACCTGCGCGAGCTCCGGCCCGGCGTCGCCCTGGTCGAGGGCCAGACCGCGACCTGGGTCGAGCACCTGCTCGACGTCGGCCGGCGCGACGTGCTGGTGGTCTACGACATCCGCCGCTACCAGGACGACGTGGTGCGCTTCGCCCGCGCGGCGGCGGGGCTCGGCGCCCAGGTCGTGCTGATCACCGACCACTGGGTCTCGCCGCTCGCCGCCGTCGCCCGCCACGTCTTCCCGGTGCGCACCGTCATGCCGTCGAGCTGGGAGTCCTTCTCGGCCATCTCCGCCGTCAACGAGGCCCTGATCGCCCGCGTCCACGAGCGCCGCTGGGGCCCGATCAAGAAGCGCATGGAGCGCCTCGAGGCGCTGCGCGGCCAGCTGGCGGGGGAGTAAGGGCGGTGTTGCCGGTTCTCCTGCCACGCCCCTCGACAGGCTCGGGACGAAGCGACTGTCGGAGCCGGCTCATGGTTCGCTTCGTCCCGAGCCTGTCGAGCGACGTGGCAGCGCGCCGCCGCCCGCTCGCCCGGCCCGTCCCCTCTCCCGTCGCCGTCCCCGTCCCTTGCATCGTCCTCCCCCTCCTTTCGTTCGTCGTCCCCACCCTTTCCTTCGCCATCCCCTTCCATTCTTTCGTCATCCCCGCGAAAGCGGGGATGACGGCAGAGGGCGGAACGACGGCAGAGGGCGGGACGACGGGAAGACGAAATGGCCCGCAGCCGCCACCACCCGTCCCAGGAGCTGATCCGATGACCGCCGACACCGCCGCCACGCACCGCCTCCTCGCCGCCGGCGAGCCCGATCCGGTCGAGGTCCGCAACCTCGGCGCCGGCTCGCGCTTCCTGCTGGCCTGCGACCATGCCGGCCGGCGCATCCCGCGGGCGCTCGGCGACCTCGGCCTGCCGGAGAGCGAGCTGGCGCGGCACATCGCCTGGGACATCGGCGCCGCCGGCGTCGCCCGCGGCCTCGCCGACCGGCTGGCGGCGCCCCTGGTCGCCCAGGTCTATTCGCGCCTGGTCATCGACTGCAACCGCCACCCCCGGGTGCCCGGCTCGATGCCGGAGGTCAGCGAGCTGACCGAGATCCCCGGCAACCGCGCGATCCATCCGGAGCAGCGGCGCGCCCGCCACGACGAGATCTTCCGGCCCTACCACGACACCCTGGTCGCCGAGCTCGACCGCCGCGCGCAGGCCGGCGCCGCGACCCTGCTGGTCGCCGTCCACTCCTTCACCCCGGTCTTCAAGGGCGTCGCGCGGCCCTGGCACGTCGGCGTGCTCTACAACCGCAACCGGCGCCTGGCGGAGATCATGATGGCGCTCTTCGAGGCCGAGGGCGACCTGGTGGTCGGCGACAACGAGCCCTATGCCGTCGGCGACGAGACCGACTACACCATCCCGGTCCACGGCGAGCAGCGCGGCATCGACCACGTCGAGCTGGAGATCCGCCAGGACCTGGTCGCCGACGAGGCCGGGCAGCAGGCCTGGGCCGAGCGCCTGACGCGCCTGCTGTCCGAGGCCGCGGCAAGGTTGGGGTAGGGGGGCCTCTTACCGGCGTCCTCGCTCCTCCTCCGTCGTCCCCCGCCCGCTCCTCCGTCGTCCTCCGCCTCTCCCCGTCATCCTCGCCCCCTCCTCGTCATCCTCGCGGAAGCGAGGATCCAGAGGAAAGGGCCGCCCGCGCGAACGGCCCGCGGCCCGCACTCACGGCGTCGTTCTCTGGATCCCGGCTTTCGCCGGGATGACGGAGACGGAGGTATGGCGAAGACGGAGGTATGGCGAAGACGGAGGGATGGCGGGGAACGGGGGCGCGAGGACGACGAGAAGGGCCTCGCCCCCGAATTGCCCCTTGCCCCCGCCGCCGGCCGGTGCACCCTCGTCACCCATGACCGCCTTCCTCGACGACCTCCTCGCCCGCATGAGCCTGGCCGACAAGGTCGGCCAGCTGAACCACCCCAACGCCGAGGGCGCGCCCTCGATGGGCGCCGGCGAGGCGGTGCTGGACATCGAGACCCGGATCCGCCGCGGCGAGGTCGGCCTGCTCGCCGCCGGCTTCGAGCCGGAACGCCTCGCCGAGCTGCAGCGCCTCGCCGTCGAGGAGTCGCCCCACGGCATCCCGCTGCTCTTCACCATGGACGTGATCCACGGCTTCCGCACGGTCTTCCCGCTGCCCCTGGCGCTGGCCTGCAGCTTCGACCCCGAGCTGGTGCGCCGCACCGCCGAGGTCGCGGCCCGCGAGGCCGCGGCGGCCGGCGTCGCGCTCAACTGGGCGCCGATGCTCGACGTCTCGCGCGACGCCCGCTGGGGCCGCTGCGCGGAAAGCCCCGGCGAGGCCCCCTACCTCGGGTCCGTGCTGGCCCGCGCCTGGGTCGAGGGCTTCCAGCAGGGCGATCTCGCGCAGCCCGCGACCGTCATGGCGACGGCCAAGCACTTCGCCGGCTACGGCCTCGCCGAGGCCGGCCGCGACTACAACGCCGTCGACGCCAGCCCCTACCGCCTGCACAACGTCGTGCTGCCGCCCTTCAAGGCCGCGGTCGAGGCCGGGGTCGGCGCCGTCATGGTCGGCTTCCACGACCTCTCGGGCATCCCCTGCACGGCCCACGAGGAGCTGCTGCAGGGCGTGCTGCGCCGGCTCTGGGGCTTCGAGGGGCTGATCATCTCCGACTACACGGCGATCCTGGAGCTGGTGCACCACGGCGTCGCCGCCGACGAGAAGGAAGCGGCGTTCCTGGCCTTCACCGCCGGCGTCGACATCGACCTGATCAGCGAGGCCTACCTGCGCCACCTGCCGGCCCTGGTCGCCGAGGGCCGGATCGCCGAGGCCGCCGTCGACGCCGCCTGCCGCCGCGTGCTCGCCGCCAAGCTGAAGCTCGGCCTGTTCGAGCCGGGCGCCCGCGTGCCGACCGCCGAGGCCGCCCGCGCCGCGATCCTGACCCCGGCGCACCGGGCGCTGGCCCGCGAGGCGGCCGTGAGGTCCTGCGTGCTGCTCAAGAACGACGGCGTCCTGCCGCTGGCCGGGGAGGGCCGGATCGCCCTGGTCGGCCCGCTCGCCGACAGCCGCGCCAACATGCAGGGCACCTGGGCCGTCGCCGCCAGGGCCGAGGACAGCGTCACCGTGCTGGAGGGCCTGAGGGCCGCGCTCGGCGACCGGGTCCGCCATGCCCGCGGCTGCAACCTCGTCGACGACCCCAACGTCGCCGCGCGCCTCGACGTCTTCGGCCCGACCCTCGACCCCGACCCGCGCCCGACCGACGTCATGATCGCCGAGGCCGTGGCCCTGGCCCGCGACAGCGAGCTCGTCGTCGCCTGCCTCGGCGAGGCCAAGGAGCACAGCGGCGAGTCCGCGACCCGCACGGACCTCGGCCTGCCCGGCAGCCAGCGCCGCCTGGTCGAGGCCCTGGCCGCGACCGGCAAGCCCCTGGTCCTGGTCACCTTCTCCGGCCGCCCCCTGGCCCTGGAGGCCGAGGACCGCTTGGCCTCTGCCATCCTCCACGCCTGGTTCCCCGGCAGCGAGGCCGGCCACGCCCTCGCCGACCTCCTGACCGGCGCCGCCGCGCCCACGGCCAAGCTCGCCATGTCCTTCCCGCGCACCGCCGGCCAGTGCCCGATCCACTACGCCGAGCCCCCGACCGGCCGCCCGCGCGACCGCATCGGCATCGACGTCGCCGGCGACAGCGAGGTCGACGCCACCGGCGCCCGCGTCTTCCGCAAGTTCACCACCGCCAGCCGCCTGGAGGGCCCCCACACGCCGCTCTATCCGTTCGGGCACGGGTTGACCTATGGGGCGGTCGAGATGGGGCCGCTGGAGTTGAGCGCGACGGAGCTGACGGGCGAGGACGCCGTGCTGGAGGTGGCGGTCACGGTGCGGAATGTCGGCAACAGGCCCGCCGAGGAAACCCTTCAGCTCTACCTCGGCGACCCCGTCGCCAGCCGGTCGCGACCGGTGCGCGAGCTGAAGGAATTCCGGAAGGTGCAGCTGGAGCCGGGGGAGGAGACGCGGGTCGCGTTCCGGGTGACGACGGCGGAGCTGGCGTTCTGGCGGGCGGAACGGTTGGCGGGGCCGGAGCGGGTGTGGGAGCCGGGTAGGTTCGTGGTGCAGATGGGAGGGAACAGCTCGGCGGATCTGCAAATGGCGGAGGTGAGGTGGGGCGTGTGGAGAAAGACTTAGGTCCGACCTAAATGGCTGCAACTTCAACTAGGACTCGGCTAACAGAGAACTGTTGGACAGAACCGCCAATGGCCTTAGTCGGGTCAAATAATGCTAAGTTTATTCCATTGCTGACAGAGCTCCGATAGATGACACCGTCGTAGTCGCTCTTTTTTATAAATTCGCAGAGATACTGGCTCGGCAAATAGTCGATGGCAGCACCTTGAGGTAGGACAGGCTGCGTCAGTTCATTACCTAGTTTTTCGAGAAAGTTGATGTCTGCACGTAACTGGCCAATCGCACCTTCATCGAGCAACAGGAAAGGAGACACAACGTAACGTGGATTTCGAAGGTCGACAACGTTTATTGTGCCGGAGATCGCGAAGTCAGCAATGCAAACAATCTCACCCGTATGCGGACGGATCTCTGACGCCGCCGTCTCCTGGGTCGATCCCAAATAGAGGTAGGGAATGCCGGCCGGGTTCGCTCTTCCATAAGAAGCAAGGCGTTTTGGGGGTGCACCCATGGCGCCGATTAAAAACGGATCTGCCCCAGCTTGAATGCGAGCGCGATACCATTTCTTTGGCAAATCATCGGCCGGTAGATGACCTAATAGCTCTGTCAAGCGATCCGTATCCAGCGCTTCATCCAGGAAGAACCGATTTTTGTAAAGTAGCTCTTCGCGAAGTGTTTCCCACCGAATAAGGGCTTCGCTTCTATAGGATGGAGAGGGTGCAAACGGTTTTTGAACTATATCTCCGTCGTTGAGGATCTCGCTCAAGAGTTCTTTCGCATTGGCCAAATCCATGCGCGGATGTGTAAAAAGATGCCAGTCATCTTTGAGCCACTCGACCAAGAATCTTCCGATTGGATTCGGCTCATAGATGTTAATTAGAAGCTGGAAGTACTCCCTCAAGTCTTCGGGTTCGACTAGATTCATATCGTCTGTTTCGCAAAAAGAACACTTTCCCCGAACTTTTGACAATGCTGGGATGATGCTCTTCGTCAGGCCTCGATCTCGAAAGCATTCTGGGCAGCAGAGCGAGGGCATATCTCTAGGAAAAGAAATGAGCGAACGTTTCGATATGATGCTTCATTGAGAGCTTCTTGACATAGCCAAGGCCCGGAAAATGCCTCTGCGCATAGAGATTGCGAAATTCCCTAACGGCGTCAGTATCTAGGACTTTGGAATCAGGCAAGTCGATTGTCTCGATCATCTTGTGAAGGGCCTCTCCGAATTTGCCGGCCGGATCGGTAGGGGTGTCGCGGCGCTTAGAAATAAAATGATAAATCAACATTTCATCATCTTTGTCAGGGTCAATGAATGTTAAGTGAATGGCTACCGCATAGGCCGGACCTCCCGACTCCATAAAATCGTCACCAACCACGAGAAAATCTCCAAAGCCTGTCATCCCCTCGTCTTCAAACGTCACATGTAGATCAGAGAAGGGTTCAAGGAAAGGGTGGTCACGGTTCCGACGACGTTGGAAACCGTCCCGAAGTAAAACTCGCTCGCCTCTGTTGAAGTGCCTTCGGTAGAGCTTACCGCAATGCTGCTCGAAAAATATGTTCCGAACCCCATTGAGATCTTCTCCGAGCTCCACGGCCAGTGCTCTCGCCTCGGCAAAACCAGCGTGAATGAGAGTTGGATTGTGATCCTCGTGCTGACCACAAGAATCAAGCGCCTCTTCTATTTGCATGTCTTTCTTTAGCAGAATGCCAGCGGAAATCGCATCATTCCCGAGATATTCTTCCCTCAGCAGAGCCGATATTCCGCCACCATCTTCGCGATGGTCCCCATGGTATGGGTTTACGACTACGATCGCTTTGCCGCCAGCTTCGCAGATAGACTGCAGCGTTCGCCGGAGGCCGCCGAGAGATTCTTTGACTGGTTCTATGATGGGAGTGAAGCCCGAATTGGCCAGCACGTTCGCCGACTCTCGGATCGTTAGAAGCTCGAACTGCTTGCCGCGAAAATACGGATGGTACATGTGCCGCTAGGCCCACAGCATTGCACTAGGGAGCGGTGTAGAGACAGCTTGGACCAAGTGTTCGTGCTCCCTGGGCCGAACCTGAATCGAGAGTGCGGCTGCATGCAATGAGGGCGGGAGTCTATCCACCAGACGGCCAAGTGGCGCTAGGTTTCGAGTGCCCTTAAGTACATCTACCATCGCGCGGTGCAGGGCTATTGGCTCAAGGTGGGAAAACGCTTCACGCATCGCTACGTGCATCATCGTGTTTGGAACGTCGGGAACATGCACTCCAAGCTTCCTGAGAATATTGCGTGCCTCTCCTGATCGAAGTGACTCAAACACAATTACAGGACTAATCCGATCGGGTCGGTCGCTTGCGTCGCGGATGGTCGAAATGCTGTAGCGTCGAGAGAGACACATTACGCCGACATCGTCCGAAACTGTTGCGAGCACACCGCCAACGTGGGCTTCGCTCGCGATCACATTCACGGCCGCGAACACCTTCTTATAGTTTTCGACCTGATTCGCGAGCCGAGCCAGAGAATCTCGTTCAGATTTTATTTCAAATACCGTGGCAGTGCCATTCAGGATGACAAGGTCCGCCTTGCTCTTGCCGGCACGAAATTCGGTGAGCATGCACGCTGTGTTAAGCGAGTGCTTGCCCAACAGGATCTTGTGCGTAACGGCGGCCCGGTAAATGTACTCGTCGCGCAGCCCAGCCTTCTTAAGCACAGCGAAGGCTCGATCGAACCCCTCTCCCACGGTTGCGTTTGCCGGACAGGCCCCTTCAATACCGCACTGGGCGAACAGCCGCGCAAACGTGGCAGAGCGACCCCTCTTGGCCATCTCACGGAATACGGCCGAAGAGAATAGGCGTGAGATTGCTGAGGTCTGCGACGCGTCAAGTGAACTCATCAGTTTAGGTTGCCACATCTAATGAGGGATTGCGACATCTCAATGTTGCTACGCGTGGGCGGCTATGCTGACGGCACACTCTCCATGGACCAAAGAGTGCACTAACGGTTGTCTCCGCCTCCGAAACGTGGGGTCCGTAGTCTTGGGATCGGCGCGCGCGATGGCCGCCTTCTGTCCGGGGCCCTACTGCAGCATCTCCCCCAGCTCCCGCCACAGCCCCTCCGCGTCCCCCGCATCCATCGCCACCAGCGGCGCCCTGACCGCCAGCCAGCCGTGGTCCCCGGTCTGCCCGGCCGTCAGCGCCTTGACCGCCGGCACCACCGCCAGGGCCAGGATCCGGGCCAGCAGCTTCTCCGTCCGCGGGTCCTCCTCGCCGCTCACCAGCTTCGCCACCAGCCCCGGCGCGACGTTGGCGAGGCCGCTGATCGCGCCGCTGGCGCCGGCGCGCACGGCCTGGGCGAGGTGGCCCTCGTGGCCGACGAGGATGGCGAGGTCGCGGTGCTCGGCGAGCAGGGCCTGCGTCGCGGGCCAGTCGCCGGCGCTGTCCTTGACGCCGGCGACGACCTCGGGGAAGGCGTCGCGCAGGCGGCCGACCAGGGCCGGGCCGAGCGGCACGCCGGTCAGCTGCGGGATGTTGTAGAGGATGACGTCGCGCGCGGCGCCGCCGGCGGCCTCGAAGGCCTCGGCGAACCAGCGGTAGAGGCCCTCGTCCGGCACGCCCTTGAAGTAGAAGGGCGGGGCCAGCAGGATCGCGGCGGCGCCGGCGGCCAGGGAGCGGCCGAGGTGGCGGCCGGCCTCGGCCGAGACCGGCCCGTAGACGCCCTCGACCAGCTGGCCGGCGGCGACGCCGTGCTCCTCCATGCGCTCGTAGAGGTCGGCGCGGGCCTCGCGCGGGATCGAGACGCCCTCGCCGGTCGTGCCGAAGGCGGTGACCACCGTCATGCCGCCGCCCTGCGGCCCCTGGTCCAGCAGGTGCTTGGCGTGGCCGGCGAAGCGGTGCCAGTCGACGGCGCCGCCGGCCTCGAAGGGGGTGACCAGGGCGGCGCTGGTGCCGATCAGCGCCTTGACGCGGTTGCGGGTGGCGGGGTGCGGGGCGAGCTGGCTGGTCACGGTGTCGGGGTCCTTCGCGAAAGCGGGGCCGTTCAGCCCTTGTAGCCGAACTGCTGCGGCAGCCAGAGTACCAGCTCCGGCCAGAGGATCATCACGACGAGCGCGAGGACCAGCACTGCGAGGAAGGGGCCGATCTCGCGGATCATGGCGCGCAGCGGGATGCCGGTCGTGGCGTTGATCACGAACAGCAGGATGCCGTAGGGCGGGGTGATCAGGCCGATCATCACGTTGACCACCGTGACCACGCCGAAGTGCACCAGGTCGATGCCGAGCTGGCGGCAGGCCGGCACGAACAGCGGCACGATGACCAGGATGATGGTCGTGGCATCGAGGATGCAGCCGAGCAGCAGGAACAGGACGTTGACCGCGATCAGGAAGACCAGCGGGTCCATCTCGAGGCCGGCCAGCGCACCGGCGACCCGGCCCGGGATGTTCTCGCTGGCGACGATGTAGTTGAAGATGAGGGCGCCGCCGATGACCAGGCCGACCGCGGCCGAGGAGCGGGCGCTGCCGGCCAGGATGTCGTAGAGCGCGCGCCAGGACAGCGCCCGGTAGAACAGGGCGGCCAGCACCAGGGCGTAGGCCGCGGCGACCGCCGCCGCCTCGGTCGGGGTGGTGGCGCCGCCGTAGATGCCGTAGAGCAGGATGACCGGCATCAGGAGGGCCGGGAAGGCGCGCACCGTCAGGCGCGGCAGCTCGCGGATCGGGACCGGCGCGTCGGTCGCGAAGTTCCGGCGGCGCGCCATCCAGGCGTTCATCGCCATCAGCACCAGGCCCATCAGCAGGCCCGGCACGATGCCGCCGAGGAACAGGTAGCCGATCGAGGAATCCGAGACGAGGGCGTACATGACCATCGGGATCGAGGGCGGGATGATCGGCCCGATGGTCGAGGAGGCCGCGGTGATCGCCGCCGCGTAGCCCGGCGGGTAGCGGCCGTCCCTGGTCATCATCTCGATGACGATCTTGCCGATGCCGGCGGCGTCGGCGACCGCCGAGCCCGACATGCCGGAGAAGATCAGGCTGGCGACGACGTTGACGTGGCCGAGGCCGCCCCGGAAGCGGCCGACCAGGGCGATGCAGAAGGCCAGCAGCCGCTCGCTGATCGTGCCGGCGTTCATGATGTTGGCGGCGACGATGAACAGCGGCACCGCGAGCAGGATGAAGGAGTCGTAGAGCCCCTGGATGATCTGCTCGGCGGCGAGCCCCAGGTCCTGGCCCCTGAGCGCCAGGTAGACGACCGCCGCGACGATCATCGACAGCGCGATCGGCGCGCCGATCCCGGCCAGGACGAAGAGCGCCAGCAGGCAGAGCCCGAAGCCGAGGGTCATGGCGGAGGGGCCTTCCGAGTCCTCCCTCTCCGCCCCCCGGGGGGGAGAGGGGCGGGGAGAGGTGGGGGCGATGCCGCCGGCGCCGGCGCTGCCGGTCCGGCAGGGCCGGTCCCCCACCTCTCCCGGCCTCTCCGCCCCCGGGGGCGGAGAGGGGAAGGAAGGGAGCGGGCGGCCGCCGTCACGCCCCCGCCTCCGCGTCCTCGTCCGTCGTTTCGCCCCTGACCAGCCGCCAGCTCCGGACCAGGTAGCGCACCACCATCGCCACGGCGAAGAGGCCGTAGACCGAGAACACCCAGTCGAGGCGGATGTGCAGGGTCGCGCTGTGCTTGATCCGGTAGAAGGTGATGTAGTCCAGGGTCGCCGGCAGGCTGGCCAGGAAGCCCGCCAGGATCGCCAGCGCCGCGGCCAGGGCGAAGGCCCGCCTCAGGCGCCGGCCGCCCGAGAGGTAGAGCACGTCGAAGCGGACGTGGTCGCGCTCGCCCAGCACGAAGGCCGAGGTCCAGAAGACCAGCCAGAGCCAGGTCGTGAGACAGAGCTCCAGGGTCCAGCCGAGCGGCGCGTCGAAGAGGTAGCGCGAGACGATCTGCAGCACGAAGGCCGCGAACATCGCCGCCAGCAGCGCGACCGAGACGGCCTCGGCCGCGCGGTCGGCGGCGCCGCGCAGGCGGGCGAGGGGTCCGCTCACGGCGCCTCCTGCCCCTCAAGGCTCCCTCTCCGCCCCTCGGGGGGGAGAGGGCAGGGAGAGGTGGGGGATCCGGGCGGAACGGCCGGCGCCGGCGCGAACGGCAAGGGCGCGACCCCCACCTCTCCCCGGCCCTCTCCGCCCCCCGGGGCGGAGAGGGAGGGCGCGTGGGCAGGGCCGCGCATGATCCGCCCGCTACAGCGCGTTGATCTGGTCGACCATGCCCTTCGGCCAGTCCTTGGCGAAGTCGGACTCCAGGTAGGCCTTCTGGACGTGCTTGCGGAAGGCCTCGACGTTCGGCTCGTAGACCTTCAGGCCCTGGTCCTTGAAGAACTGGGCCAGCTCGTCCTCGAGCTTGAGCTGGCGCTTGCGGCCGAGCTCGGCGGCGTCGTCGGCGGCCTTCTGGACGGTCGCCCGCTGCTCGGCCGAAAGGCCGTCCCAGACCTGCTTGGAGAAGGCGAGGTAGTTGAGGTCGACCAGGTGGCTGGTCAGCACGATCTGCCTGGTGACCTCGTAGAACTTCGAGTCCTTGTCGGTCGGCAGCGGGTTGTCCTGGCCGTCGATCGCGCCGGTCTGCAGGCCGGTGTAGACCTCGGTGAAGGCCATCGGCACCGGGTTGGCGCCGAGCGCCCTGCCCAGGAACTGCCAGGCGTCGGTGCCGGGCATGCGCAGCTTGACGCCGGCGAGGTCCGCCGGCGTCTCGATGTGCTTCTCGATGCGCAGGTTGAGCTGGCGGCGGCCGAGGTACATGACGGTCAGCAGCTTGACGCCCAGCTGCTCTTCGACCTTCTGCTTCATCGGGTCCATGAAGGCGGCGGCGAAGACCTTCTTCTGGTGCTCGGCGTCGCGGTGCAGGTAGCCGGCGGTGAAGATCGACCACTCGGGGAACAGGGTCGCCAGCTCCTGGGCCGAGGTGATCGACATCTCCAGGTTGCCGCGGGCGATCGCCTCCAGCTCGGTGCCCTGCTTGAACAGGCTGGCGTTCCAGTGCGGCTCGAAGCTGGCGAAGCCGGCGACGGCGGGGCCGAAGACCTCGGTCAGCGCCACGGCGCGCTGGTCGGTCGGGGTCGCCGGCGAGGAGAGACGCAGGGTCACCTTGTCGGCGGCGAAGGCCGGCCGGGCCCGGCCGGCGACGGAAGCGGCCGCGGCGGCGACCGCGGTCGAGGCCAGGAAGGCCCGGCGCGTAACGAACTGGGTCATCGACTTTCCTCCCCCTTGCGTGACGGCGCGTAACCGCGCTCTCAAACGAACGATGGCACGAGCCGCGATGCTCTGCCAGTGGCTGCAGCGCACGCGGCGGCTCGCGCCGCCGCGCCGCAGCGCGTAGAACGGCAGCCGAGGAAACCCCCAGCGACCGCGGAAAGGCGTCATGACCAGGCTCACCCCCAAGCTCGTCTTCGTGCTGAACGGCCCGAACCTCAACCTGCTCGGCAAGCGCCAGCCGCAGATCTACGGCAGCGACACGCTGGCCGACGTCGAGGCGCTGTGCCGCCAGACCGGCGGCGCCTTCGGCTTCGACATCCGCTTCCACCAGTCCAACGCCGAGCACGAGATCATCGACTGGATCCACGAGGCGCGCGAGACGGCGAGCGGCCTGGTCATCAACCCGGCGGCCTACACCCATACCTCGGTCGCGATCCTCGACGCGCTCAACACGCTCGAGGTCCCGGTCTTCGAGGTGCACATCTCCAACGTCCACAGGCGCGAGCCCTTCCGCCACCACTCCTACGTCTCGGGCGTCGCGACCGGCGTCATCGCCGGCTACGGCATCCAGGGCTACGAGATGGCGATCCGGCGCCTCGGGACGCTGCTCGGGCAGGGGTAGGGCGCAGTCCGCGCTCCCACGCCCCTCGACAGGCTCGGGACGAAGCCCGGGTGGGGGCTTGCCTCGCGGTCCGCTTCGTCCCGAGCCTGTCGAGGGGCGTGAGGGCCCGTCACCTCCCACCCGCGCCCGCCGGTCGCCGCAGCTGTGACCGTGCCGCGGCTGGCGGTCGGGGCCGGGCGCGGCTATATCAGGGGCCAGGACAGCAACAACGCCAACACCCGAGGGAGAGCCGGAACCATGACCAGCTCCTGCATCGTCGGCTGGGCGCACACGCCCTTCGGCAAGCACGAGAACGACGACGTCGAATCGCTGATCGGCAAGGTCGCGACCCAGGCGGTCGCCGATGCCGGCCTGGAGCCGAAGGACATCGACGAGATCGTGCTCGGCACCTACAACGAGGGCTTCTCGCCCCAGGGCTTCCCCTCCTCCCTGGTGCTGCAGACCTCGCCGGACTTCCGCTTCAAGCCGGCGACGCGCGTCGAGAACGCCTGCGCGACCGGCTCGGCGGCGATCCACCAGGGCCTCAAGACTATCGCCGCCGGCAAGGGCCGCTTCGTGCTGGTCGTCGGCGTCGAGAAGATGACCGCGCTGCCGGGCCCGGAGATCGGCAAGACCCTGCTCAAGGCCTCCTACCTCAAGGAGGAGGGCGAGATCGACGGCGGCTTCGCCGGCGTGTTCGGCGTCATCGCGAACCAGTACTTCCAGCGCCACGGCGACCAGTCCGACGCGCTGGCCGCGATCGCCGCCAAGAACCACGCCAACGGCGTCGAGAACCCCTGGGCGCAGATGCGCAAGGACCTCGGCTACGACTTCTGCCGGACCGTCTCGGAGAAGAACCCCTACGTCGCAGGTCCCCTGAAGCGCACCGACTGCTCGCTGGTCTCCGACGGCGCCGCCGCCCTGGTGCTGGCCGACGAGGAGACCGCGGCCGCGATGGACAAGGCGGTGAAGTTCCGCGCCGCCGTCCAGGTCAACGACTACCTGCCGCTCTCCAAGCGCGACATCGTGCTGTTCGAGGGCTGCGAGCAGGCCTGGAAGAAGGCCCATGCCGAGGCCGGCACCAGCCTCGCCGACCTGTCGCTGGTCGAGACCCACGACTGCTTCACCATCGCCGAGCTGCTGGAGTACGAGGCCATGGGCCTGGTGCCGCGCGGCCAGGGCGCCAGGGCGGCGCTCGAGGGCTGGACGAAGAAGGACGGCCGGCTGCCGGTCAATCCCTCCGGCGGCCTCAAGTCCAAGGGCCACCCGATCGGCGCGACCGGCGTCTCGATGCACGTCATGACCTCGATGCAGCTGACCGGCAAGGCCGAGGGCATGCAGGTCAGGGACGCGACGCTGGGCGGCATCTTCAACATGGGCGGCGCCGCCGTCGCCAACTACGTCTCGATCCTCGAGCCGCTGAAGTAGGCGCGGTCGGCGAGGCCCGCCCGTGAGGCTGATCAAGCATCCCGGCCGGCCGACCCAGCCGCGACGGCAGATCGCCGTCGGCCGCTCGGCCGGCGAGTGGCGCGTCACCCTGGCGCCGGGCAGCGAGCTCGCCGCCGCGCTGCTCGAGGGCCTGGCCGCCCGCGGCGTCGAGCAGGCCGCGGTGCAGCTGCTGAGCGGCGGCCTGGAGAGACTGGAGCTGCGCCGCGGCGGGCCGCTCGGCGAGGCGCCGCCGAAGGCCCTCGAGGGACCGCTGACCCTGATCGGCGGCAGCGGCCTGGTCGGCCGCGACGCCGCCGGCGGGCCGCTCTTCGACTGCCGGATCGTCGCTCTGGACGCCGCCGGCCGGCTGCGCGGCGGCCGCCCGGTCGCCGGCAGCGTCCGGGCCGGCGCCGAGGGTCTGGTCGCGATGGTGGCCGGCCTGGCCGGCGCCGGCTTCGTCGAGGGCCACGACGAGGAGACCGGCGAGACCCTGCTGATTCCCCGGACCCAGACGGCAAGAGGCGAGGCATGAGCCACGAGACGCTGTTCGAGGCCGGGCGTCCCGGCCGCCTGGTCGCGATCCGCCTGAAGCCGAACCAGGACCTGGTCGAGGGCATCGAGCTGGCCGCCGCCGAGGCGGGCCTCGGCTACGCCACGGTGCGCTCGGCGGTCGGCTCGCTGGTCGACGCGGCGCTCGGCTACGGCGCCGACGAGCATGCCGGCGTCACCACGGTCGAGGGTCCGGGCATCGAGATCCTGACCTTGAGCGGCGAGCTGCGCGCCGACCGCGAGGGCCGGCCGCGCGCCCATCTGCAGGGCACGGTCGCCGACGGCGACGCGGTCCTCTACGGCGGCCGCTTCGTGCGCGGCGCCAACCCGATCGGCATCACCCTGGAGCTGGTGCTCCAGGAGTGGCTGCCGGAGGACGACGAGAGCGGAACGGAGGACCGGCCATGAGCTTCAGGGCGCACCTGCTGGAAGAGACGGACGGCAAGGTCGCCGGCGGCCTGGTCGAGCTCGAGGAGTCGCGCCTGCCGGAAGGCGAGGTCACGGTCGCCGTCGA
Source organism: Tistlia consotensis USBA 355 (assembly GCF_900177295.1). Taxonomy (GTDB): domain Bacteria; phylum Pseudomonadota; class Alphaproteobacteria; order Kiloniellales; family DSM-21159; genus Tistlia; species Tistlia consotensis. Next base: position 6,310 of record NZ_FWZX01000016.1, on the reverse strand, counting down.
GTGGTCGACCCTCAACTACAAGGACGGCATGGTGCTCAAGGGCATCGGCCGGCTGGTGCGCAGCTATCCGCACGTGCCCGGCGTCGACTTCGCCGGCACGGTCGAGGCCAGTTCCGACCCGCGCTACAAGGCCGGCGACAAGGTCGTGCTGACCGGCTGGCGGGTCGGCGAGTGGCACTGGGGCGGCTACGCCGAGAAGGCGCGGGTCAAGGCCGACTGGCTGGTGCCGCTGCCCGCGGGCCTGACGACGAGGCAGGCCATGGCGATCGGCACCGCCGGCTTCACGGCGATGCTGGCGGTCCTCGACCTGGAGCGCCACGGCCTGGCGCCCGGCGAGGAGCGGCCGGTGCTGGTCACCGGTGCCGCCGGCGGCGTCGGCTCGGTCGCCGTCGCGATCCTGGCGACGCTCGGCTACCGGGTCGCCGCCTCGACGGGGCGGGCCGAGACCCACGGCTACCTGAGGGACCTGGGCGCCGCCGAGATCGTCGAGCGCGCCGAGCTGGCCGAGGCGCCGAGCCGGCCGCTCGACAAGGAACGCTGGGCCGCCTGCGTCGACGCGGTCGGCGGCACGACCCTGGCCCATGTGCTGAGCCAGATGGGCTACGGCCGCTCGATTGCCGCGGTCGGCCTCGCCGGCGGCAACAGGCTGGAGACCACGGTGCTGCCCTTCCTGCTGCGCGGGGTCAAGCTGCTCGGCATCGATTCGGTGCTCCGGCCCTATGCGGACCGGGTCGCCGCCTGGCAGCGCCTGGTCGCCGACCTGCCGCTCGACAGGCTCGAGGCCATGACCTCCGAGGCCGGCCTCGGCGAGCTGCCGGCCCTGGCCGACGCGATCCTGGCGGGGCAGATCCAGGGCCGAAAGGTCATCGACGTCCGGCGGTATGGGGCTGCCCGCTTCTTCTCACGCCTTGGTCACAGGCCGGAGGCGGCGCAGGCGCTAGCCTCGGCCGATGGTCGCAGTGATCGACGAACCGGTGGCGGCGGAGACGCCGCCGCCCGGGCCGGGCTTGGGCCTGGCGGAGCGCCTGGCGCGTCGGCTGCGCGCGCGCCGGGCGGCGCGGCTGTTCCGCCGGGCCGGCGCGCTCGGCGCCGAGGCCGTGCGGGTCGACGGTCCGCCGCCCCTGATCACCAACCGCGGCACCCTGCGGGTCGGCAGCGGCCTGTTCGTCCGCGCCACGACCGTCCCGGTGCACCTCTCGACCGGGCCTGAGGGCAGGCTGGTCCTCGGCGAGCGCGTCTTCCTCAACAGTGGCGTCGTGGTCTCGGCGCAGCGCTCGATCGAGATCGGCGACGACTGCAAGATCGGCGATATGACCGCCCTCTACGACTCGAACTTCCACCAGATCGAGGAGGGCGCCGAGGTCGGCGTCGCGCCGGTCCGCCTCGGCCGCAACGTCTGGCTCGGCCGCGGCGTCGTCGTGCTGCCGGGCGTGACCATCGGCGACCACTCGGTGGTCGGTGCCGGCTCGGTCGTCACCGCCGCGATCCCGCCGGGCGTCCTGGCCGCCGGCAACCCCGCCCGGGTGCTGCGCCCGCTGCGCTGCTCGGAGGCCTTCCGGCGGCGCTGACCCCCCGCTCGCGCGCGAAAGAGCGCGCTTTCGCGCATCCCGCCGCCCCGTCTTGTCACACAAGTGCCGCATGGGGCATAAGTCGCACTGGTGGGCATGGGGGTTCGATTGCGATCCAGCTTGACGGATTCGGCGTCCGGAGGCGGCAGAGGCCGCGCGTCGCGAGAGCCTGTCCGACCCTCTTCGAGTTTCGCACGGCCTTGACCAGGCGCTGGCTGCTCGGCGCGCTGGCGCTGCTCGTCCTGCTGTTCCGGGCCGATCCCGGTGCCGCACGCGATCCCCTGTGGGAGCTGCTGCCCTGGAACGAGCGGCTCGGCGTCGACTGGTACGTGCACCGCGCCGAGCGCGGCGACGTCCAGGCCCAGGCGATCGCCGGCGCGATGTACGAGCGCGGCATCGGCACGCCGGTCGACCTGGCGAAGGCGAAGCACTGGTACGAGCTGGCTGCCGGGAACGGCCAGCCGGCGGCCGAGTTCCGGCTCGGCGCCCTGCTCAGCCGGGCCGACCCCCCCGACGATGCGGGGGCGGCGCACTGGTATCGCGCGGCGGCCGCGGCCGGCATCCCCCAGGCCGCCTACAATCTCGCGGTCTTCTACGAGGCCGGGCGCGGCGTCGCGCCCGACGATGCCGAGGCCGCCAGGCTCTACGAGCAGGCCTTCCGCGGCGGCATCGCGCGGGCCGCCCTCAATCGCGGCCTGCTGGCGCTGCGCAGCAGCCCGCCCGACGCCGAGACCGCCTATCTCTGGCTGCTGCGGGCCCGCGAGGCCGGCGTCGCCGAGGCCACGGGCCTGGTCGCAGAGATCGCGCCGCTGCTGACCGACGCGCAGCGTGCGAGCGCCGCGGCGGCGGCCAAGATGCCGCCGAAATAGCCCGGACACCTGAGCGCGGGCGGCTCGGATCGGTCGATTTATCCCGAGCTTTTTAACTTATCCCGCAGGTTATCCCCAGAAAACGACCATTTCCGGCCCTGGAAATCGTCACGCTGCAACACAAGCCAGTTTCTGGAGATAGCTGCGCACCGCCTCGCCGAACACCGGCAGCGACTTGTAGCGGGCCAGGTCCTCGGGCAGTTCGCCGAGCCAGCGCGCCAGCTGGCCGGCCGCCTCCGGCGCCTCGGCCAGGCTCGACAGCGGATGGCGGTAGACCCGGATGCCGAACACGACCGCGCCGCTCTCCGGCAGGCGCCGCAGGGTCTGGCGCTCGACGCGCAGCCAGACCCGCTCGCCGGCGTTCTCTGCGGTGATCGCGGGATCCCGGTCCTTGCGGCCGTGGCCCTCGGGGACGAACAGCGTCGGCTCGTCGATCAGCGACCAGTTGGCGCGCCAGACCGGGCGGTCGGGCGAGAGCTTCTGGAAGAAGCGGTCGACCGGCCGGCCGAGCCGCTCGCCGTAGCCCGGCACGGGATCGTGGATCGCCAGCAGCGGCACGCCGACCTTCTCGGCCAGCTTCCAGCGGGTCGGGAAGGAGAGCGTGGCGGCGGTCAGCAGGTAGGGCTCGTCCTCGCCCGCCGACTGCAGCAGGCAGAAGTCCTCCTGCACCCAGAGGCCGGCCCGGGCCAGCGGGTGCTCGCCCCCCTTCTCCGGGCCGTCGTCGAGGTCCCAGGCCGTGCCGTCGGCGAGGCGCGTCAGGGTCCGGCCCTCGAGCGCGAAGCGCTCGGGAAAGCGCTCGGCCAGGAAGCCGGCCAGGTTGTCCTGCAGCTCTCGGCAGGCCGCCTCGGAGCCGGGCCGGGCGGCGAAGATCGCGGCCCGCCGCTCGCTCAGCAGACGGCGCTTCTCGGCGACGTAGAAGTCGTACTCCTCGTCGATCTCGATCCAGTCGCGCGGCTTCATCGCCATCAAGCCCATGGTCATGCGCCAGGGGCCGTCGGTGAAGGGCAGGTAGGGCGGTATCGTCATGGCGCGCATATTGGCGAGGTGGCCGCGGCTTGTCAGTCGTGCCGTTCGTCCCGGCAGCGTCGGCGCTTCAGCCGGCGGCCCGCGGCGCCTCGCCCTTCGCCTCGCTTCTCTGGGGACCGCCGCGCCGGGTCTGGTCGCGCTCGTCGACGATGCAGTTGCGCCCGGCGCCCTTGGCCCGGTAGAGCGCGCTGTCGGCGCGCGCGATCAGGTCGTCGAGGGTCTCGCCGCGGCGCAGCCGCGCGACGCCGACCGAGATGGTGACGGTGCCGTAGTCGGCGCCGGTCGTGCGGTTGGTCAGGCGCTTGCCGGCCAGGGCCTGGCGCAGGCGGTCGGCCAGGGCGATGGCGTCGTCCAGGTCGATCTCCGGCAGGATCACGGCGAACTCCTCGCCGCCGTAGCGCGCCGGCGTATCCGTGTCCCGGACGCCGCTCTTCAGGATGTGCGCCAGGGTCTTCAGCACCTGGTCGCCGATGCGGTGGCCGAAGGAGTCGTTGAAGCGCTTGAAGTGGTCGACGTCGGTCATCAGCAGGCAGAGCGGCTTGCCGCTCTCCTCGGCTGCCGTGGCGGCCAGCTTCAGCGACAGGTCGAACTGCTTGCGGTTGGCGAGGCCGGTCAGGCCGTCGGTCGTCGCCTCGATGCGCACTTCCTGCAGGGTGTGGCGCAGCTCGGCCAGCTCCTCCGACGAGCTCGCCAGCCGGGTCTCGAGCGCCCGCGAGCGCTCCAGCATGCCCTGGGTCTCCTCGACGATGCCCTGGATCAGCACGGCCAGCTCGCCGTCGGCCTGGCCGTCGGCGCCGCCGCTGCGCTCGCCGACCCGCTCGATGGCGCCGCTGAAGTTCTCCAGTCGCTCGCCGTAGCGCTCGGCGTTGCCGCTGGCGTCGCTGACCAGCTCGAGGATGCGCGCCATCGCCGCCTCCAGCTTGATGCCGGTGGCGCCGAAGGTCTCGCTCTGGCGGTCGGCGCTGAAGAAGCCGGAGAACAGCTCCTCGTTGCGCGTCGCGGTGAAGCGCTCGCCCTTCTCGATCAGCGCGTCGATGGCGCGCTTCAGCTCCGGCCGGCGGCCCGAATGGTAGGCGTACCAGACGGCGTAGTTCATCGGGTCGGCGGGGATGCCGCGCTCCTTCATCGAGGCGAGCGTCAGCTCTGCCAGGCGGGCCGATTCGGCCTGCGCCTTCGAGCGGCCGCCGCCGGAGGGCTTGGCGGCGGACTTGCCGGGGGAGCTGATCGACGGGGCGCTGTCCGCCATGGTCGGCCTTTCTCGCTGTTCGCCGGAACCGAACGGCGTCGCGGGGTCCGGCCGCGGCGCACTGGCCGGCAGTCTAGCGGCGAGGGGTTAGCCTTTGGTTATTGCCGGGCCGCCGGCGCGTCTTGCCGAAACAGCCGCGGCGCGATCTAGTTGCGGTCGCTCGTCCAGGCAGGAGTCCGCCACCGTGAACCCGATCATGGCCTTCGTGCCGGCGATCCTCTACGCGATCGCCCTGGTCCTCGCCCTCCTCGGCGTCGGGGTGCCGGCCGCCGATCCCGGCCTGGCGCCGCTGGCCCAGTGGATGCTGCTGGTCTCGCTCGGCCTGATGAGCCTCTGGGCCTTCCTCGGCCACGTCTTCGTCGCCGAGCAGGTCGCCCGGTCGATCGGCTGGGAGACCAGCCCCTTCCAGTACGAGGTCGGCGTCGCCAACCTCGGCATCGGCACGGCGGCGATCGCCGCGACCTGGCTGGGCGCGCCGGCCGCCTGGGCGGTCTTCCTGGTCTCGGCCTGCTTCCTCTGGGGTGCGGCGATCGGCCACCTGCGCGAGATGGTCCAGGAGCGCAACTTCGCGATCAACAACTGCGGCCCGATCTTCTGGTGGGACATCCTGACCCCGCTGACCCTGCTGGTCGGGCTGCTGGCCGCGTGAGGGCGGACCCGGGGATCAAGCCGACGTCCATCTCTGCTATGACGGCCGCGACGGTGGCGGCAAGACATTGCGCGGGAGGCTAGCGGCAGAATGGTGTCCCGGATCACGGCGATCGTCCTCCTGTTGCTCGTCCTGCCGTTGCGCGCCGGCTTCGCCGAGACCGCCGGCAGCGGCGGCCTGCCGGGCGGCGCCTCTTCGCTGAGCGAGACCTACGAGAGCTGGCAGGTCGGCTGCCAGACCAAGGACGGCGCCAAGCACTGCAGCCTCAGCCAGCAGCAGGTCGCGAAGAACGGGCAGCGCCTGCTCCTCGTCGAGCTGAGTCCCGCCGAGGACGGGGGGCTCGCCGGGACGCTGGTCCTGCCCTTCGGCCTGCTGCTCGGGCGCGGCGTTGCGGCGCAGGTCGACGACAGGCCGGTCGGCGAGCCGCTGACCTTCCGCACCTGCCTGCCGGTCGGCTGCCTGGTGCCGCTGATGCTCGGCAAGGACGTCGTCGCCAGGCTGCGCGCCGGCACGACGCTGAGGCTGACCGTCGCCTCCAGCGACACCGGGCATCCGGTCGCCTTCCTGGTGCCGCTGAAGGGCTTCGCCGCCGCGCACGACCGGACGCTGGCGCTGGTCCGCTAGCAGGCTGCTGAAAAAGTGTCTTCCGGCTCTGTGCGGGAGGTGATTCGATTCCGTCATGGTGTTGCCGAGGGAGGCTTGGCATGCGCGGCGGGGATGCGGGTTCGGGCGAGCTGTTCTCTTACGTGAGCTGCGAAGCTCGGGTGCCGTCGGATCATCCTCTGCGGGGGATCCGGGCGATCGTCGACGAGGCGCTGGAGGTTCTCTCGCCGCGTTTCGATGAGCTCTATTCGCGGATCGGGCGGCCGTCGATCGCGCCGGAGAAGCTGCTGCGGGCGCTGCTGCTGCAGGCCTTCTACTCGATCCGCTCGGAGCGCCAGCTGATGGAGCA
>NZ_FWZX01000014.1 GCF_900177295.1 Tistlia consotensis USBA 355 | reverse complement strand
CCTCGAACGTCTTGCGCCGGCCGGCGGCGGCGTCGCCCGCGGCCTGGAGCGCGCCCTTCGTCGGGTCCAGGCCGAGGTTGCGGAGATCGACGAAGGCGCTGGTCACCTCGCCGAGCTGGAACGGCGTCTTGGCGGCGAAGTCCGAGACCCAGTCCATGGCCACCTTGGCCTTCTCGGACGATCCCTCGATGGTCTCCAGGACCGCCCGGAAGCTCTCGAACTCGGTGGCCGTGTCGAGGAACTGGCTCTTGAAGAGGAACAGCCCGCCGAGGGCCGACCCGCCGCTCAAGAGCGCCAGGCGCCCGCCGACCTGGCCGAGCGCCCCGGCGAGGCCGCGCGCCCGTTCGGTAATGCCGCCGAGCGCCGCCGAGACACGGCCGAGGCCGGCGGCCTCGCCGAAGCGGCCGAGGGCGCCGTTCACCCGCCGCACCGGCTCGGTCAGGCGGTCGATCTGGCTCTGAATGCGCCGGACCGGGGCTGTGAAACGGTCGGCCAATTCGAAGATGACAGAGAGCTTCATCTGGCTCATGTCGCGTACCCCTCGCTTTCGGCCCGCTCGGCCCGCAGCCGAGCTACCAGGCCGTCGATTTCAGCCATTGCCTCTTCGGCCGTGAGCCTGCGCGCGGTCAGGGTCATGATCGCCTCCCTGATGGCCGCCATCTCGCCGTCCGTGAGCCCGGCCGGTATCCGCAGGCCGGCGGCCCACAGCATCTCCAAGGCACTCACCACAGCCCGGCCTCCCTGCCCAGCACATCCAGGATACCGGCGATCGTCTCCTCGGCCGCCGCCGCGTCCTGGCCGGTCAGCCGCGCCAGCGTCGCTCTCGACAGCCCGGTCATCATCGTGGAGACCGCCCACGCCCGGCTCTTCTTGGTCGGGCGGCGGCGGCCGGCCCGGCGCACCTCCGCGAGTGACGGATGCCGCACCCGCAGCTCGGTGACGAGCTGCCCCGCGTCGTCGCGGATCGGGTTCCGCAGGGGGATGACCGTTTCCGTCATGTGCCAGCTCCACTTGGGGGAGGGGCCGGAGCGGCAGCACCCGCTCCGGCCCCCGGTACCGGCCGGGGAACGCCGTCAGAAACCCCGGCCATCGATCACCGCGCCTCGGTGCAAGCAGGAAGGCGAAAACCGACTTGCCCGGCGCGGTGACGATCCGCCTGCGATCAGCCCGCCTGTGATCAGGCGAGCCAGGCCGACACGACCGGCTTGGCCGTGCCGTTCCACTCGTTCTGGATAGCGACCGACTGCGGCGCCGCCGGGTCGCCGACCATGACCGTCTCGACCCGCGTGCCGTTGTTGAGCAGCCGCAGGGCGGCGCCCTCCAGCGCGGGCGGCACGACCAGCGTGTTCGGCTTGATGCCGAGCGGCCGGCCCTCGTCGCCGGTCATCTCCATCATCGCCTGGCGCGCGGCCTCGTAGTTGTCCGCGGTGAGCGCGGCCTTGGAGGCGAAGGCGAGCTGCCACAGGCCGAAGCCGGCGTTCGCCCGCGCGGCCACGCCGTAGATGTACTCGTTGCGCATGAAGACGTTCTCGTCCTCCTCGCGGTCGAGCCGGGCCAGCTTGTAGTCGCGGCGCGGCTGGAACAGCAGGGGCTTGATCGCCCGGCTGCCGTCGAGCAGGAACCACGGCGTCTCGGCGCCGGCCTGGACGTTGCTGACGCTCTGCGCCTGGCCGTCCGGACCCTTGACCGGATGGTCGCTGTCGAAGAAGAACCGGCCGTCGTAGCCCTTGGTCTCGAAGCCCTTGGCGAGCAGCGCGAATACCAGCTCGTCCGGATGCTCCGCCGCCGAGCGGCCCATCTCCTGGAACAGCGGATCGAAGATCCCGTACTGGTCGTCTTCGATCTTGTTGCGGTGCACGGAGATCGTGCTCTCGAAGTCCTTGTTCTCGATCGCGTAGCTGTGCGCGGCCAGGTTCCGGATGACGCGGTCTCCGACCCACTCGCGCAGCTTCGGGAACTGGCCGAGCCAGCCGTAGGTGTTCCCGCTGGTGATGCTCGGAACGATCATCGCGACGTCGCGGTAGTGGCTCTCGGCGCCCTCGAAGCCCTTGTTGAACGAGACGTTGAAGCCCTCGAAGAGGGTGCGGATGTTGGCGGCGTTGATGAGCATGGACGGTCAGCCTTCCCGGTTCCTGGTGAACTCCTCGGGCGTGTGCCCGAGGGCGGCGCAGACGGCGCGCTCGGTGTCGTCGAGGGCACTGCCGCCGGGGCTCCAGCCCTTGGGCGGCAGGGCGGTGGCCGGCCCCGGCTCGAAGAGCTGGCGGATCGCGGGGCCGGTCTTCGCCATGAAGCCGTCGAAGGCCGGCTTGTTGACGCTGCACAGGTTGACGCCCCACTCCCGCAGGAAGGGCGCCAGGCGGCCGGCCGTGATCTCCCGGTCCACCGCGATCTCCGCGGCCTGGACCGAGACGCCCTGGTTGACGCGGTTCAGCTCGGCGGCCAGGCGCTCGAACTCGCCGATCGGCACGTAGTGGGCCGGGTCCGGCGCGGCCGACTGCGCGGCCGTCACGGCGTTCTTGAGTTCGGCGAGGATCGCCGAGGCGTCGGCATCGTCCGGCAGCCCCAGGGCCGCGCGGAGCTGCCGCATGAACTCTTCCATGTCCATGGTGGACGGGTCTCCGTTGCGTTGCTGTTGGGAGGCGAGGGCGGTCAGCTCCAGGTTCGGCACGTTGGTCAGGCCGGCGCGGAGCAGGTTGGTGATCGTGCCGTCCTTCCGGTGCCGGAAGACCGGCGACAGGTAGCGGTACTCGCGCGCCCAGATCGACGCGGCGGCACGCTCGGTCCAGGCGACCAGGCCCCAGATCCCGTCCGCGCGCGCCTGCAGGCCCTTGATCCAGCCTGCCGCCGGGGCCGGACGGCCTTCCGGTGCGGCCTTGTCCAGGGCGTGGTCGTAGTCGATCGGGATCTGCGCCGTCCCGGCGTAGCGGCGCGCGGCCTCGATCACGGCCGCCGCGTCGGTCAGGCGGTAGGGGCCGCGCCCGTCGCGGCCGGAGAAGGTGCCGGCCGGGATCAGGTGCACCCACTGCTCATAGGGTTTCGCGGTCGGCGTGGCATGGAGGGCGATGACGGAAGAGGCGGTGATCAGCACGTCGGCTTCCTCCCGCCGGTCCTGGCAAGGACGTAGCGCACGCCCCGCTCCGTCAAGCCGTAGCGGCGCGCCATCTCGCCAGTCGAGACACCGTCCTCCCTGAGTTCTGCAAACTTTTCCGGCCGGTATATCGATACAAGACTGCTATAGGAGGGAAGTTCGATGTAGTCGCGATGGTAGTGATCGTAGAGTGCTGCCGCCTTTTCCTCACCGACAAGCTCGATGAGCTTTCTGTACCCGTTAAATCTGGATACATATATCTTCGAACCGCCGAATGCATCGATCAGGGCGAACAGACCTTCGTATCCGACGATTGAAAAGATGTTGGAGGTTGTTTCTCCCATCGGCATCGGCAGCTTGTTCGGCTGCTGCAGGTAAAACGCCAGCAGCTCGCCTCGGGTAATTCCCGGCGCGACTAGAACATCCCGGTTCGCCTCGTCTTTCTCTTCCATGACCTGAAACAGTTCCGCCTGACACGCCGATAATGTTCGTGCCAACGACCCAAAGTCAGAGGAAGACATTCCGGTGTGTGGTGCGGGATCCATGCTGCTCGGCAGCGCGGCGCCGAAGGGTGTTGGAGGGCAGTGCGCGCGGAAGCGCCTGGAAGGCCCGTGAGCGCCGCGGAGGGGGTGAAGGCTACCCCGGCAGCCTCTTGGGGCCAGATCGCCGCGTAGCCCCGTTTAAGGACCGTTTAACGGCGATCCTGGAAGCCGCCGGTCCTTGCGACCGTCGCGGCGGGCTCTCTGGGGGCCTCGCCGATGTGGCCGGCGTGCCACCGGGCACCGGTTGGCGGGGCCACATCCCGACCGATGCCGTCGTCGACCGGATCATGGCGCCGTCCGGCCGGCCGGGCAAGGGCAGCCCCGACGAGAAAGGGCGGCCGGTCGCCGGCCGCCCTCTCCCCGCCCGCGACGCAGGCCGTCAGGCCGGCAGCCCGATCCCCAGCGCCGCCAGCGTCTCGCGCGCCTCCGCGTAGCTCGGGCAGCGCACGTCCGGCGGCAGGCGGTCCGCCAGCCGCTCGACCGCCGCTTCCAGGGTGCTCGCCTCGCGCCGCTTGAGCATGCGCATCAGCGGCAGCACCCACTGCGGCGCCGTCCGGCTCGGCGCCGGCGCGACCGCCGGGCCGGCCGGCAGGCTCGGCGCCGTGCCGGCGATCGGCGCGACCTGGCGCCGCTCGGTGACGATCCGCTTGACCAGGTCGTCGAACGCCGCCGCCGGCAGCGTCGTCACGTGGTACTCGCAGCGGAAGCCGCTCCGCGCCGGCACCTCCCGGAAGCGCCAGCCGCGCTGCCGGGCCGCCCGGTTGATGCCCTGGCGCGTCGCCGGCAGGCCGGGCAGGCCCAAGGCCGCCAGCTCGGCGGCGCTGAACCACTCCTTCAGGCCCGCCTTGTGGCGCAGCACCTGGATGACGACGGCCTCGAGGAAGTGCATGCGCCGGTTGACGTAGGCCCACTCGTCGGCGCCGACCGTCACGGTCAGGGGAAAGTCGTTGTCCCGCATCTCTTGCCCTCCAAAGGGAAAGGCGGGCCGCAGGGGCCCGCCTTCAGGTGGCTCGCTCGGCTGGCTTCAGCCGGCGGCGGCGCGGCGGCGGCGCGACGGCTTGCGCTGCGGCGCCGGCTCTTCCGCCGGGGCCGCCTCGGCGGCGTCGAGCTTCGGATAGGTCTCCGCCTCGGCCGCCTTCGCCGCTTCCAGCCGGTCGAGCGCCGCGCGGGCCGTCCTCCCCGCACGGCCACGCCGCCGGGCGCGCGCATGCTCCCCGGCGGCCTCGGCCGCCATCTCGGCCCGGGCGACCCGCTTGACCTCTTCGAAGAACTCCTCCGTGCTCATGCCGCGACCAGCCGGCTCCTCGGCCTCGCCGTCGAGCGCCTGCTCCAGCGCGCGGCGGGCCCCGAAGAAGTCCTCGCGCGCCTCGTCGGCCGCCTCCTGGACGGTCGCCGCGATCGACCGGGACAGCACGAACAGGCCGTGCCGTTCGTCGTCGTCGAGCATGCCGAGGTCGTTCGCGGTGGCCAGCAGCGTCCCCATCAGGCGGACGGAGCAGGCCGCGTCGTGCAGCTGGTCGAGGAAGTCGGTGAATTCGCGCAGCCCGAGGCTGCTGAGAGAGCTGGTCATGTCGGTCTCCTCTTTGCGTGCTTTCGAAGGCACCGGCCCGAATGGCTCGGGCAGCCGGGAGTTCGAAACCGCAAAGAGGCACGGCGCGACGGCTTTTAGGCTTTCGCCCTGGACATCTGCCGCCGCCTCCCGGCCTCGCCGTGGCAAGGGCCACGCTAAGCCGAACGACCAACAAAAAAGCACCGTTCGACGGCCTGTCGCCGTCCGGCGGTGCGTTCCGCCTCTTTGGTGGGTTTCGACGCCCACGAACAAGGTAGGCTACGCCTGCGACTCCGTCAACTCGGCGGGAACCGCTTCCGCTTGCCGGTAGCGTCTTGCCGGCGCCGCCGTGCAGCGCTCGCGTCAGAGTTCGAACGCGCTCGCATGGAATGACGAACATCCGCAATGTGTTGCGAACGTTGACCTTTTCGGAACTCTGACGGCCAGAGTTCGGGTATGCGCCTTCGGTCAGAGTTCGGCCGATGAACTCTGACCGAAGGCGTCAACCCACGGGTGAGGCGGCGCCAGTTTACCGGTCCGGTCAAGCCGGATTTTCGGTTCCCACTTAAACTGGGAACGGCGTTCCGGTCTTATCTTGTTTAGTGTCGTTTTATCAATGGCTTATGAGAAGTGGGAACGCACTGCGGCACGCGATGCAGCCGTTCCCGGTTTCCGATCCGAACCGGTAACCCGGCTCAGAGAGGTGTAGGCGTGTTTCAAAAACCGGTCTGAGGCTGCGAAGGCGGCTGGTGTCGCAAAGACCGCAGGCGTCAACCCACGGGTGAGCCGGCAGCCGCTGCGCGCGATCTTCGCCGTTCAGCGACCGTCGGAACGGTGAAGATCGCCCATCCCAGATCGCGCTGAAAATACAATGACTTCGCGCCGCTGAATCAGTTCAGCGGGCCTTGTGCATGCGGTTCAGCGGCCTTCCTTGCGGCTGAACCGGGCTCGGCGGCCTTCCCGGTCACACCTCGCCGCGGGCGATGACGCATTGTCGATTCTCTATCGCGTTGATATTGCGAGAGAATGTCGAGGTGTGACCGGGAACTCAGGTGTGACGTCTCCGGTCACACCTGGCGAACCGAGCTGTGACCGGAACGCCACCACCACCATGGAGAGAAGAATGGCGAGTTGAAGGGAGACTCCAGGCATTCAAGTTTTTCGGAGTTAGAGAGGGAACCCGTTGATTAGGTGTCCGAATTTATGATTCTGCATCAACGACTTAATGAACTCCGAAATAAGATGAATGGTCCGATGCTCGATTTCGGAGTTCCATTCATCTTCTCCGAACTTACATGAATGCCGGGAGCCGGTTTTCTGACCCGGTTTGGTTGCTCTCGGCGACCTGTTAAACGGTGTGTTTAATACCTCCAACCGAGGGCACCTTCATTTACGCTTCAATCGGGTCGGCATCGCGCCCCGCTATCGCCAACTACATGAAATCCTTGATGAAAGCGCCGTCTGTAAAGCGTTAGGCGCCAACCACGCCTCGTTTAACGGTCACCGATCGGGACCGTAAAATTTGCGTTGCGCGCTCACCGTTGCGCAGCCTTGCAGGCGAGTTGCTCAGGAAGTCGCCATGGAGTCTCAAATCTCGCGCCGAAAATGACCAGTTCTGCCGAAAACTGCGCATTTGGTGTCAAATCGACGATCGCGTAAGTCACTGTTTAGAATGCTGTTTCGCCAACGCCCAGGTCTCAAAGCGATCACCTCCCCACACAAGGGTGGCGAGCGTCGCGCACCTCGCGCTCACCCTCGTCGGAGATGAACGTGCCCGACACCAGCGCCTTCCCCCACGAGCTGGCCGGCCTCTCGCGGGTGATTGAGATCCTTCGGACGATCGACAGCGACATGACCGTGCAGGCAGTCGCGATCTTCCTCGCCATATGCAGGCGGGAGGGTATCACGATGAAGGAACTGGGAATCGGCCTCGGCATTGCTCAGTCCTCCGTCTCTCGCAACGTCGCGGCGCTGAGCGACAAGGCACGGCGAGATCGACCCGCCCTCGGCCTCGTGGCCGCCGAGGAGGATCCCGACGACTGGCGCCGGAAGATCGTCCGCCTGACGCCCCGCGGACGCCAGGTTCGGGCCCAGCTGGCAGAGCCCCTTCGCTAGGCGGCTCGTCCGGCGACGAATCCCGGCACGAACTCGCGACAGGCCTCCGTCATCGCCTCGCCGTCCAGCAGGCGGGACACGAACCGCAGGCGCTCGTCCATCACCGAACACTCCTTCCACGGCATCTCGACCTCCTGGCAGGCAGGCATGCCAGGAGGTGTTACCCATGTGTCCGGTACGTTCTGTCACCTATGTCTCGGGCCGCTCATCCTAGCAAGATCATCAATCAAACGTGGCCGCGCAAACCGCTGGCTTGGCCGCCGTAGGCTGCTCGTTGTTGGCCATCGCAGCGAGCGCTCCGGTTGCGCTTCACCGCAGCGCACGGCTACGGGAAGCGTCATGCACGTCCCGGGAGTCAAAGTGCCAAAAGCGGCAGGATCCGAGCGCTCGTTGATGGCCCTGAAGCGAGCCGTGGACGTTTTCCGTCTCGTCGATGCTGAAGCCAATCTCCAGATGGTGGCCATCTTCATAGCGGTCTGTCAGCGCGACGGCATCACGATGAAGGAGCTCACGACCGACCTTGAGATCAGCCAGTCGTCATTGTCGCGGAACGTCCAAGCGCTGAACGACAAGCCGCGCCGTGGCAAGAGCGGTCTCGGCCTCGTCCGCACGGACGAGGACCCCAACGACTGGCGGCGTAAGATCGTGATCCTGACGGCCCGCGGCAGGCAGCTTCGTGCACAGTTGTCTGAGGCCATTGGATAGCAGAGGCGGTTGGCGGGCCTCCGTCATCGTCTGATCGTCCAACTGCCGGGACACGCACCGCAGGCGCTCGTCCGTCACCGAACGCTCCTCTCACTGCATCACGACCTCCTGGCTGGCTCGCGTGCCAGGAGGTGTCACCTCTGTATCCGGTACGATCTGCCAGCTATGTCTCGGGCCGCTCACCGGGCGACGGTCGGCGCAGAGCGCCGGGAGCGCGGCAAGGCTGCCGCGTAGCACCAGGCCGCAGGGACCCCTGCCCGCGTCGCCCGGACGCCGCCGCCGCGCGCTTCCTTGAGGCGATCGGTCTCCAGGCGATGTCGGATCAGGCGTAGGCCTGGGGCCTCCTGGCGCCTTGAACAGCTTCCAGCGGCGGCCGGATCTGCGCAATCACCTCTGCCGCCCGGGCGACATGCGCGTCCATCTGCATCCGCGCGGCGACGGCGATCCATTCCCGCGCCAGCGCCTCCGCCGCGACGAAATCGTCCTGCCGCAGGCAGACCTCGACCTTGCTCTGCAGCACCTCGACCTGCACCGTGGTCGGCCGCTTGGTGTTGCGCGTGCTGCGCTTCAGCGCGTCCGAGAGCCAGAGCTGGGCGCGCTGCATCTCTCCGGTCTCCGCATAGGTCAGCCCGATCACCTTGGCGCAGGCCGCCTCCCACGAGGTGTCGTCGAGCTGGCAGGCCAGCGCGAAGGCCTCCTCCAGGCCCGGCCGCAAGGCCGCCGGATCGGCGCCTCGCCGCAGCCGGATCTCGCCGGCCACCGCGATCGCCCAGGGCCGGAAGGCGATCCAGTGCTCCGCCTCGACCAGCACGAGCGCGCCGGCGATCCAGCCCTCCGCCTCCGCCAGCCGCCCGGCCCGCAGCAGGCCCCAGGCGCCGATGGCGAGCGCCCAGCACTGGTTGCGCCGATTGCCCGCGGCGCGGGCATGGCCGAGCGCCTGCTCCAGGCGGCGGAGGCCGCCGTCATGGTCGCCGCGGCCGATCAGGTTGAAGCCCTGGAACGCGCGGATGCCGGCGAGGCTCTCGTCGCCCCGCGCGATCTCGGCCGCCGCGGCCAGATAGCCGTCCGCCGCGAGGCGCTGGCCGGCCAGCGCCTCGACATAGCCGAGCTCGCGTAGCGCGCTCGACGCGATGGCGACCCGGCCTGCGCCCCGGGCGAGCGTCATCGCCTGCTGGAGCAGGATCGCCGCCTCCCCGTCGTGGCCGCGGCAGGCATGCACCATGGCGGTGCCGAGCTCCATCTTCGTCATCGCCGTCAGATGGCCGTCGCCGGTTCGTTCGGCATCCCGCAGCGCCCGCCGCAGCTGCTCGATTCCGACATCGACGACCCCGGCAGCGAGCGCGGCGAGGCCCGAGCGCAGCATCGACTGGACATAGGCCGCCGTCGATATGCCCGAGGGCGAGGCCATGACCGGCTGCCGGGCCGCCGCCCGAAGGTCCGGCGACGGCCGCTCGCCCAGCTCTTCCAGGAACAGCTCCTCGGTCACCGCCACGTGGGCCAGCGCCGCCTTCTGGCGCCCGGCCAGCGCCAGGCTCTTGGTCAGCAGGATATGCGCCGCCTCGGTCAGCGGCTCGCGCCGCACCCCGAGCTCGGCCAGCCGGATCGCCCGCTCGTAGTCCTCGACCGCCAGCGCCCGGATCGTGTCCTGCCGCACCCGCGCGTCGACGATCGCCGCGATCCGCTCGCGCTCGATCAGCAGCCAGGTCGAGAACTCCGGGCTGCAGCGGGGCGCGAAGGTGCCGAGCAGGGCCCCCGCCTGCTCGATGTCGAAGTCGTCGCGGTCGAGGTGCCAGACGTCGACATGGATCCCGGGGCAGAGGTTCGGCTCCAGCGGATCGCCGCGCAGGCTGTCCGAGGAGTCGAGCGCCTGCCGCAGCGAGGCCAGGCACCAGCGCAGCGAGCCGAGCGGGTCCGCCGTCTCCGGGAACAGCTCGGCCGCCAGGCTGCGGCGGTCGAGCGGCCGCCGCGCCAGCAGCACGCGGGCCAGAAGCGCCCAGGCCTGATGGCCGCGCACGGGCCGCAGCAGCCCGTCACGATCGAGAATGACCGGTTCGCCAAGAAGTCGGATCGTGCTGCTCACGGGAACGGCCTTCGCTGCTGAACACGCAAAGCCTCGGTCAAACTAGCCCGGAATTCTGAAGCTGGAAGGGCCCGTCATCGCGCCGGCCGGACGACAGCGCGCGTGGACCCCGCCGCGGAGCCAATTCGAGCCTCGCGCCCCGCCGTATGACGAACCGTGTGACCGCGGGCCGCCGGAGCCCGCGCCCCGTCCGCATCCCGTCCAACGCCGAGGCGCGACGCTCCGATTCGCGGCGGCATCCGGCCGCCAGCCACACGGGAGAAGCACATGCCGACTTTCGTCATCGAACGGAACATCCCCGGGGCGGACAGGCTGAGCGAAGAGGAGCTCAGGGAGATCTCGGCCAAGTCCAACGAGGTCGTCGCCGGCCTCGGCGAGCCCTACAGGTGGGTCACCAGCTACGTCGCCGGCGACAAGATCTACTGCGTCCACGAGGCCGCCAGCGTCGACGCCATCCGCCGCCATGCGCGCGAAGGCGGTTTCCCGGCCGACCTCGTGACCGAGGTTTCGGCCGTGATCGGACCGCAGACCGCGAAGGCTGCCCGCTGAGGGCAGCGCGACCAGACGGGCCGGCGGGCCGCTCGCCCGCCAGCCGCCTTCATGACTTGGAGATTCGAATGAGCACGCTTTCCCGATCCGCGATCCTTCTCGTTGCCGCCCTGTTCGCCGGCGCCGTTGCCCCTGCCGTGGTCAGTGCCGGCCAGGAGAAGGCCGTCCCGCAGGCCGCCCGCAATCCGCTTCTGGACAAGGTGCTGAAGGCCAACGGCCGGTTCAAGAACGTCTCGGCCGCCCTCGGCGAGGGCTATGCGCCGATCCCCTGCGCCAGCGGCGCCGGCGGCGGGGCCATGGGCATCCACTATGTCAACGCGACCTATCTGAAGGACGACGCCATCGACCTCGCCCACCCCGAGGCGGTGATGTACGAGCCCCAGCCCGACGGCCGGCTCGAGCTCGTCGGCGTGGAATACATCACCTTCAAGGGCTCGGCCTCGCTCGAAGGCCAGCTCTTCAACTTCGCCGGCGCGCCCAACCGCTACGGCCTGCCGCCCTACTACGAGCTCCACGTCTGGGCTTGGCGCCACAACCCAAGCGGGCCGTTCGCCGACATGAACCCGAAGGTTTCCTGCGCCGCGGCGCGGTACGGCCGGTAGTCTGCGAGCGTTCGGCCGATGCATTTCATGTGATGGAGGCCGCGTTCGGTCTAGGATCAGCGAGACCGCGGACACCGGGCCGAAGGCGCACGTTCTGCGCCCGGCACCCGGAATAGTGGCACCATCCCGGCACTGAAGACTGCATCTTTGGCTGGACTCAGGAGAGGAGACCGAGATGACCGTGAGACCCGACCCGACCTTTCACGCCTCGCCGCAGCTGGCGATGGAGGCGCCGCCCGAGAAGCTGGCCTTCACGCTGATGCTCAGCCCCGACTTCAGCCAGCCCGACGGCGTCGCGGTGGTGAACGTCGACCGCCGCTCGGCCCACTGCGGCAAGGTGGTGAACACGCTCTTAATGCCGAACAGGGGCGACGAGTTCCACCATTTCGGCTGGAACGCCTGCTCCTCGGCGCTGTCGCCGCTGAACGGCCATCCGTTCCTCGAGCGGCGCTATCTGATCATCCCCGGCATCCGGTCCTCGCGGATCTACGTGGTCGACGTGAAGGACGCGCCGAAGATGAAGATCCACAGGATCGTCGAGCCCGAGGAGATCTTCGCCAAGACCGGCTACTCGCGCCCCCACACCGTCCATTGCGGCCCCGAGGGCATCTACGTCTCGACCCTCGGCGGCGGCGGCAAGGACGGGACCGAGGGCCCGCCCGGCATCTTCATCATGGATTGCGAGAGCTTCGAGGTGATCGGCCGCTACGAGATGGACCGCGGGCCGCAGGACAAGCACTACGATTTCTGGTGGAACCTGCCGCGCGACTACATGGTGTCGAGCGAATGGGGCCTGCCGCCGCAGTTCGAGAACGGCATCGTGCCCGCGGACCTGCTGTCCAACAAGTACGGCCACAGGCTGCACTTCTGGGACCTGCGCGGCCGCCGGAACGTGCAGACCATCGACCTCGGCGAAAACCAGCAGATGGCGCTGGAGATACGGCCCGCGCATGACCCGGTGAAGCAATACGGCTTCTGCGGCGTGGTGGTGGACACCACGAACCTCGAAGGCGCGATCTGGACCTGGTGGCGCGAGAAGGACGGCACGTTCAACGCCAGGAAGACCGCGACCATCCCGCCCGAAGCCGCCGATCCGGCCGACCTGCCCGAGCTCCTGAAGGGCTTCTCGGCCGTGCCGCCGCTCGTCACCGACATCGACCTCAGCCTCGACGACAAGCACCTCTATGTCGCCTGCTGGGGCACGGGCGAGCTGCGCCAGTACGACGTGAGCGATCCGATGGCCCCCAAGCACAGCGGCTCGGTCCGGATCGGCGGCATCGTGCAGAAGGGCAGGCACCCGAACGGCAAGGCCTTCCAGGGCGGGCCGCAGATGCTCGAGATCAGCCGCGACGGCAAGCGCGTCTACTGGACCAACTCGCTCTACTCGACCTGGGACGACCAGTTCTATCCCGAAGGGGTCGAGGCGGCGATGGTCATGGCCCATGTCGGAGACAACGGCGGGATCGCCCTCGACAAGGATTTCCACGTCGCGTTCCCCGAGGGCTACCGCTCGCACCAGATCCGCCTCGAAGGCGGCGACTGCTCGACCGACAGCTTCTGCTACCCCTCGGCGAGGTGATGGCCGATGCCCAATCGACGGCGGCGCTCTGGGGCGCCGTCGTCCTCTCCGGCCTCTATCACGGGGCGAATCCCGGGATGGGCTGGCCGCTCGCGGTCTCGGCGGCGATGATGGAGCATCGCCGCGCTGCCCTGCCCCGCGCCATCGTGGCGCTCGGGGCGGGCCATTTCGCCGCCATGGCGGCGATCCTGATCCCCTTCTCGATGCTGACGCTGCTCCTGGCCTGGCAGCAGCAGATCCGCATCGGCGCCGGCGCGCTCGTGATCGGGCTCGGCCTCTACCTCCTGATCCACCGCCGCCACCCGCGGTTCCTCTCGCGCGTGCCGCCCGGCCGGCTCGCGCTCTGGTCCTTCCTGATCGCCACCGCGCATGGCGCGGCACTGATGCTGGTGCCGATCTACCTCGGCCTGTGCGCCGACCCGGAGGCGCAGGGCGCGAGCCACGCGGCGGCGGCTCGGCTGATGGGCGAGAACGGCCTGCAGGCGCTCGTCGTCGCCGGCGTCCACACCCTCGCCATGGTCTGCGCAGGCGGGATCGCGGCGACGGCGGTCTACTGCTGGGTCGGCCTCAAGGTGCTGAACAGGGGCTGGTTCAACCTCGATATCCTCTGGGCGATCAGCCTGGTCCTGGTCGGCGCGCTCGCCATCGCCCTGGCGGCCTGAAGCGCAGGCCAGGCGGCCCGTCGTGCGGCGGCAGGCGCCGGTCGCGGGCGGATGGGGGTCTTCCATCGAAGGCTGAATCGAGAGCGCCCGTCACCGCCCCCTGCCCAAGTGCCGAGGCATCGATCGACCGTTACGGTGAGTGCCGCGGCGCGCGAAGCGACCCGACGCCGGCCCCGGCTGCTATGCTCCCGGCCCGAGCGAGTCGAGACGACCCGAGAGCCCATGCCACGCGCGCCCAGGGACCGCACCCAGCACGAGAGGATCCTCCGGGACCTCAAGGACCGCATCGTCAGCGGCGCCTGGCCACCGGGCTTCCAGCTGCCCTTCGAGCTGAAGCTGGCCGAGGACTATGGCGTTTCGCGCATGACCATGAACAAGGTGCTCAGCCAGCTGACGCGCGAGGGCTTCCTGGTCCGCCGGCGCAAGCTCGGCACCTTCGTCGCGACGCCGCAGGCGCAGTCGGCGGTCCTGGAGATCACCGACATCGAGTCGGAGGTCCGCGCGCTCGGGCTCGACTACGGCTTCGCGCTCCACGAGCGCGCGATCCGGCCGCCAAGCGAGAGCGAGCGCCGGGAGGCTGGGATCGCCGCCGCGGAGCCGGGCGAGGTGCTCTTCCTGCGCGGCGTCCACTTCGCCGGCCGGGCGCCCTTCTGCCTGGAGACGCGGATCATCAGCCTCGAGGCCGCGCCCGACGCCCGGGAGCAGGACTTCTCCCGCGAGGCGCCCGGCCGCTGGCTGCTCGAGCGGATCCCCTGGACCTCGGCCGAGCACCGCATCCGGGCCGTGAACGCCGTCGGCGCCACGGCGAAGCTGCTCGGCCTGGATCCCGGCGAGGCCTGCCTCGAGGTGCTGCGCCGCACCGAGATCGCCGGCCAGTGGGTCACGCTGGTGCGGCAGAGCTATCCCGGCTCGAAGCACCAGCTGCTCGCGCAGTTCACGCCGCGCGCCGACGCGGGCTGAGCCCGGACCGCGCCGCCGTCAGTTGCCGAGGATCGCGGGCAGGCGCAGGCCGTGCTCGCGGGCGCAGTCGAGCGCCTCCTCGTAGCCGGCGTCGGCGTGGCGCATGACGCCGGACGCCGGGTCGTTCCAGAGCACGTTGGCGAGGCGGCGGTCGGCGTCCGCGCTGCCGTCGCAGACCACCACCATGCCGGCGTGCTGGGAGAAGCCCATGCCGACGCCGCCGCCATGGTGGATCGAGACCCAGGTGGCGCCGCCGGCGACGTTCAGCATGGCGTTGATCAGCGGCCAGTCGGAGACGGCGTCGGAGCCGTCGCGCATCGCCTCGGTCTCGCGGTTGGGGCTGGCGACCGAGCCGCTGTCCAGGTGGTCGCGGCCGATCACGACCGGCGCCGTCAGCTCGCCCGTGCGCACCATCTCGTTGAACTTCAGGCCGGCGCGGTGGCGGTCGCCGAGGCCGATCCAGCAGATCCGCGCGGGCAGGCCCTGGAAGGCGATGCGCTCGCGCGCCATGTCGAGCCAGCGGTGCAGATGCTCGTTCTCCGGGAACAGCGCCTTCATCGCCGCGTCGGTCCTGTAGATGTCCTCGGGGTCGCCGGACAGCGCGGCCCAGCGGAACGGCCCGATGCCGCGGCAGAACAGCGGGCGGATGTAGGCCGGCACGAAGCCGGGGAAGGCGAAGGCGTTCTCCAGCCCCTCCTCCTTGGCGACCTGGCGGATGTTGTTGCCGTAGTCGAGCGTCGGCACGCCGGCGTTCCAGAAGCCGACCATCGCGGCGACGTGGGCCTTCATCGAGGCGCGCGCCGCCTGCTCCACGGCCTTCGGCTCGCTGTCCTGCCGCGAGCGCCACTCGGCGACGCTCCAGCCGAGCGGCAGGTAGCCGTGGACCGGGTCGTGGGCCGAGGTCTGGTCGGTGACGATGTCGGGCCGGCCGCTGGGCAGCGGCTCGCCGGCCTGCATGCGCCGCAGGATCTCGGGGAAGACCTCGGCGGCGTTGCCGATCAGCGCCACCGACTTCGCCTCGCCGGCCCTGGTCCAGGCCCCGATCGTCGCCAGGGCCTCGTCCAGGCTGTGGGCCTTGGCGTCGCAGTAGCGGGTGCGCAGCCGGAAGTCGGCGCGGCTCTCGTCGCACTCGACGGCGAGGCAGCAGGCCCCGGCCATGACCGCCGCCAGCGGCTGCGCGCCGCCCATGCCGCCGAGGCCGGCGGTCAGGATCCAGCGGCCTTTGAGGTCGCCGCCGTAGTGCTGGCGCCCGGCCTCGGCGAAGGTCTCGTAGGTGCCCTGCACGATGCCCTGGGTGCCGATGTAGATCCAGGAGCCCGCGGTCATCTGGCCGTACATGGCCAGGCCCTTGCGGTCGAGCTCGTTGAAGTGGTCCCAGGTCGCCCAGTGCGGCACCAGGTTCGAGTTCGCGATCAGCACGCGCGGCGCGTCCCTGTGGGTGCGGAAGATGCCGACCGGCTTGCCGGACTGCACGACCAGGGTCTCGTCGGCCTCCAGCGTGCGCAGGCTGGCGCAGATCCTGTCGAAGTCCGCCCAGGTGCGCGCCGCCCGGCCGATGCCGCCGTAGACCACCAGCTCGTGCGGGTTCTCGGCGACGTCGGGATGGAGGTTGTTCATGATCATCCGGAGCGGCGCCTCGGTCAGCCAGCTCTTGGCGGTGATCTCGGTGCCGGTCGGGGGAAAGACGTCGCGGAGGTTGTGGCGCGGGTCGGTCATGGTCGGGTCCCTTCTCTGGCGGCCGGCGGCTCAGGCGAGCCTCGGCAGGATATCCGCGCCCGCGGCGTCGAGCGCACCCTCGGCGACCAGCTCGCCCGCCGCCTGCAGGTCGCCCGCCATGTAGCGGTCGGCCGCCAGCGGCGCGACGCGGCCGCGGATCGCGGCGATGGCCCGGCCGAGCCGCTCCGAGGTCGGGGTCGGCCCGCGCAGCTCGATCGCCTGGGCGCCGGCCAGGGCCTCGATGCCGACGATCCAGAACAGGTTCTGGGTCATCGGCAGCAGCCGGCGGGCGCCGTGGCAGGCCATCGAGACGTGGTCCTCCTGGTTGGCCGAGGTCGGCGTGCTGTCGACCGAGGCCGGATGGGCGCGCTGCTTGTTCTCGCTCATCAGGGCGGCCGAGGTGACCTCGGCGATCATGAAGCCGGAGTTGAGGCCCGGGTGCGGCGTCAGGAAGCCCGGCAGCCCGTAGTTCAGCGCCGGATCGACCAGCAGGGCGATGCGCCGCTGCGCGATGGCGCCGATCTCGCAGACCGCGAGCGCGATCTGGTCGGCCGCGAAGGCGACCGGCTCGGCGTGGAAGTTGCCGCCCGAGACGACCTCGCCGTTCGAGAGCACCAGCGGGTTGTCGGTCGCGGCGTTGGCCTCGATCTCCAGCGTGCGCGCCGCCTGGCGCAGCAGGTCGAGGCAGGCGCCGGCGACCTGCGGATGGCAGCGGATGCAGTAGGGATCCTGGACGCGCTCGTCGCCCTCGACGTGGCTGTCGCGGATCGCCGAGCCCTCGAGCAGCGCGCGCAGCGCCGCCGCGACGTCGATCTGGCCGGCATGGCCGCGCAGGCTGTGGATCTCCTCGGCGAAGGGCGCGGTCGAGCCCATCGCGGCATCGGTCGAGAGCGCCCCGGTCACCACGGCGGCGCGCAGCGCGCGCTCGGCGCGGAACAGGCCGGCCAGCGCCAGCGCCGTCGAGACCTGGGTGCCGTTGATCAGCGCCAGTCCCTCCTTGGCCGCCAGCACGATCGGCGCCAGCCCCGCCCGGGCCAGCGCCTCGGCGCCGGGCAGGCGCTCGCCCGCGACGAAGGCCTCGCCCTCGCCCAGCATGACAGCGGCCAGATGCGCCAGCGGCGCCAGGTCGCCGGAGGCGCCGACCGAGCCCTTCGCGGGGACCACCGGCAGGACGCCGCGCGCCAGCATCTCCTCCAGCAGCCGGACGAGCTGCGGCCGCACGCCCGAGGCGCCGCGTCCGAGGGACAGCAGCTTGAGGGTCATGACCAGGCGGACCACCCGTTCGTCGAGCGGCTCGCCGACGCCGGAGCAGTGCGAGAGAATCAGGTTGCGCTGCAGCGTCGCGACGTCGGCCACCGCGATCTTGATCGAGGCGAGCTTCCCGAAGCCGGTGTTGACCCCGTAGACCGGCGCGTTGCCCGCGGCGACCGCGGCGATCCGGGCCGCCGCACGCTCGACGGCGGGCGCCGAGGCCGGATCGAGCCGCATCGCGCGGCCGTTCCAGTAGACGTCGGCGAGCAGCGACAGGGTCACCGCTCCGGGAGTGAGAAAGTCCGCCATGGCCAGCCCCTTGCTCCCCGGATGCCGGTGCCGGACTCGCGCGGCAGGCTCCGGGGTTCCGTTGCGCGAGATTATGTATATACATGACCGGAGCGCCGCGCAAGCGGACGCGATGCCGCGCCTCTCCGGAAGAACGCCCCGCCCGGCAGCCCGGCGCGCCGTCGCTTCGCCGCGTCCGGCCGAACCAAAAGCTGGAGCCGGCGGGCCGCGCCTGACAGACTGCCGACCCGACACGCCTCCGAAGCCGCGCAGAGGAAGGACTGTCCCATGGCGCAGACGGACGAGAGCCGCAGCCTCGCGGTGCTGATCGACGCCGACAACACCTCCGCGCGCTACGCGACCGCCATCTTCGACGAGATCGCCTCGCTCGGCGAGGCCAACGTCCGGCGCATCTACGGCGACTTCTCGGTCGGCCGCCTGGGCGGCTGGGACAAGGCGGTGCAGTCGCTGGCGATCCTGCAGCACCAGCAGCGCAGCAACACGACCGGCAAGAACGCCGCCGACATCGCGCTGGTCATCGACGCCATGGACCTGATGTACAAGGGCCGGCTCGACGGCTTCTGCCTGGTCTCCTCCGACAGCGACTTCACGCGGCTGGCGCAGCGGCTGCGCGAGGACGGCCTGGTCGTCTACGGCTTCGGCGAGCGCAAGACGCCGGAGGCCTTCCGTAATGCCTGCAGCCGCTTCATCTACGTCGAGAACCTCGTCGACCAGCCGGCGGCCGCGCCCCTCGCCAAGACCGCCGGCAAGGCCGCCGCTCCGGCCGACGAGGCGAAGAGCGAGGGCGCCAGGAAGGAGCCGGCCAGCAAGGCCGTGCCGATGCTCCAGAAGGCGATGGCCGGCCTCGAGGACGAGGAGGGCTGGGTCGCGCTCGGCGGCGTCGGCAGCCGCCTCGGCAACATCGCGCCGGACTTCGACCCGCGCAGCTTCGGCCACGCCAAGCTCAGCACGCTGGTCGAGAAGAGCGGCGCCTTCGAGCTCAAGCGTTCGGCCGACCGGCAGATGCTGATCCGGGTGAAGCCGAGCCCGAGGCGGGCCCGGGCGAAGTAGAGCGCGCCCGACCGCGGCTGCCGGGCGCGCTCACGCCATCGCCACCAGCACCCGCCGCGGACCGGTGAACGGCTTGCGGCCGTGCATCGCCAGCACGTTGTCGAGCAGCATCACGTCGCCGGCCTGCCAGGGGAAGGTCACCTCGCAGGCGCGCGAGACGGCGCGCACCGTCTCCAGGTCGGCGGGATCGATCTCGCCGCCGTCGCCGTAGGTGACGTGGTTGCCCAGGCTCGCCTCGCCGGCCGTCGCGGGATCGAAGCGCGGGTCCTCCCGGGCGCCGATCGAGACCTTCACGCTGGCGAGCGCGCGGTGCCATTGGTCGGCCTGGTTGTGCCAGCAGGACTCGCCGGCGACCGCGTGGCGGCGCACCGCCGGCCGCCGGGCGCGCGTGCGCAGCCCGAAGTCGGTCCAGTCCCAGTCCATGCCGGCCCCGGCCAGGTAGCGCTCGGCCTCGGCGCGCTCGCCGGTCTCGAAGGTCTCCTGCCAGCTCTTGCCGATGCCGGGCGGCCCCTCGGCGTCCCAGAGATGCTGCAGGTAGGCGATGCCGCGCGTCTCGAAGCGCTCGCGGAGCCCGGCCGGCAGGGCGCGATAGACCGCCCGCCCGTCGGCGATCTGGGTCTCGCCGCCGGTCGCGGCCGGCAGCAGGCAGCCGAAGAACAGCCGGTCCGGCGACCAGCCGGCATAGGACAGCTCGTTGTGCAGCAGCACCTCGAGCTCCTGCGGGTATTCGGTCGAGGTGTAGACCCGATCGGCGACGCCGCTGCGCGGGGAATCGCCGCCGGCGTAGGTCCGGAGGTCCGGGCGGATCGCGGCGCAGACCGCCCGGAAGGCGGCCGGGCCGTCGATGCGGAAGCCGCGGATCAGCAGCACGCCGGCCCGGTCGGCCAGCGCCTCGAGCTCGGCCGCATGATCCGCCGCCCAGGCCGCCGCCGCCTCGGCCGAGCGGTCTTCCACCTCAACCGCCGGCACCAGCGGGATCGGATGGCACTCTGTCAGCGGTTCGGCCTGCATGGCGGGGCAGCTCCCTGGTGGTCGGCGGGACAGCCCGGATCCTAGGGCGCGGCCGCTGCACGGGACAAGGCGGCACAGGACCTGGTCCCGCCCGGTGCATTCCGCCCGTCGATAATCGCAAGAGCTGTGCTAAAATTGCGCGCAAGGCGTGCTCCGACACGCCGCGACGAGCCGCAGGAAGGCCGCCGCCGCGCCGCCGCCAGGCAGGCCCGAGCCGAGCGACGCCACCGACGCTGCGGTCCAGTGTGTCCGAAGAATCGATGTTCCGATGCGTCGTCCCGCTGCGCCGGCCCCTGGTTGCCCGCCGCCGGGGACGAAGGGGCCGGAAAGGCCCGGCGACCGCGCGGCCGAAGGAGCGCGGGGCGGCCGGGCCCGACCGGGAGCGAACCAGAAGCCGAAGGGAGGACCATCATGATCGACTTGACCGTGAACGGCAGGGCCGAGCGCCACGACGGCGACCCGGCGATGCCGCTGCTCTGGTACCTGCGCGACTCGCTCGGCCTGACCGGCGCCAAGTACGGCTGCGGGGTCGGCCTGTGCGGCGCCTGCACGGTGCATGTCGAGGGCGAAGCGGTGCGCGCCTGCATGACCAGCGTCGGCGACGCGGCCGGCAAGGCCGTCGTCACCATCGAGGGCCTCGACCCCGCCGGCGACCATCCCCTGCAGAAGGCCTGGCGCCAGCTCTCGGTGCCGCAGTGCGGCTTCTGCCAGGCCGGCCAGATCATGCAGGCGGCCGCCCTGGTCGCGACCAACCCCGCCGCCAGCCCGGACGAGATCACCGAGGCGATGTCCGGCAACATCTGCCGCTGCGGCTGCTACCAGCGCATCCATGCCGCGGTGCGCCAGGTCGTGGGAGGCGCATGATGCTCGGCTATCTGGACCGGGAGCTGTCCGGGCGCGTGCGCCCCGACACCTCCACCGACCGCTCCGGCGACCCGATCCTCGTGGGCCGGCTCGAAAAGCTCGATCGCCGCCGCTTCCTGCAGCTGACCGGCGCCGCCGGCGCCTTCGTCGTCGCCTTCCGGGTGCTGCCGGCCGAGGCCATGCAGCCCTACCCGACCGGCGCCTCCGGCATGCCCAACGGCACGGTCAGCGACCCCCATGTCTTCGTCGCCATCGCCGAGGACGGCACGGTCACCATCGTCGCCCATCGCGCCGAGATGGGCACCGGCGTGCGCACCAGCCTGCCGATGGTCGTCGCCGACGAAATGGAGGCCGACTGGGCGCGGGTGACGGTCGTCCAGGCGCCCGGCGACGAGCCGAAGTACGGCAACCAGGACACCGACGGCTCGCGCAGCCTGCGCCACTTCGTGCAGCCGATGCGCCAGTGCGGTGCCGCCATGCGCGCCATGCTGGAGGCCGCGGCCGCCGCCCGGTGGGGCCTCGACCCGAAGCAGGTCAAGGCCGAGCTGCACGAGGTCGTCCAGCGCGCCGACCCGTCGAAGCGGCTCGGCTACGGCGCCCTCGCCAAGGCCGCCATGGCCCAGCCGGTGCCGCCCTTCGAGGCGCTCGCCTTCAAGGACGAGTCGGAGTTCCGCTACATCGGCAAGGGCGAGATCAGGATCGTCGACCTGCACGACATCACGACCGGCAAGGCGACCTACGGCGCCGACGTGCGCCTGCCCGGCATGAAGTACGCCGTGGTCGCCCGCCCGCCGGTGGTCGGCGGCAGGGTCAAGAGCTACGACGCCTCGGCGGCGCTCAAGGTGCCGGGCGTCGAGAAGGTCGTCGAGATCCCCGGCTCGACGCCGCCGGCCAAGTTCGCGCCGCTCGGCGGCATCGCCGTCGTCGCGGACAACACCTGGACCGCGATGCAGGGTCGCGATCAGCTGAAGATCGAGTGGGACGACGGCCCGAACGGCAGCTACGACACCACGGCCTACCGGGCCGCCATGTCGGCGACGGCGAAGCAGCCCGGCAAGGTGATCCGCAAGCAGGGCGACCCCGACGCCGCCTTCGCCGCGGCCGCAAGGGTCGTGAGCGCGGAGTACTACGAGCCGCACGTGACCCACGCTCCGATGGAGCCGCCGGCGGCGGTCGCCAACGTCACCGCCGACAAGGCCGAGGTCTGGGCGCCGGTGCAGAGCAGCTACGGCACCCGCGAGGACGTCGCCAAGCTGCTCGGGCTGCCGATCGAGCAGGTGACGGTCAACGTCACGCTGCTCGGCGGCGGCTTCGGCCGCAAGTCGAAGTGCGACTACGTGCAGGAGGCCGCGCTGGTCTCCCGGGCGGTCGGCGCCCCGGTCAAGCTGCAGTGGAGCCGCGAGGACGAGATCCACCACAGCTTCTACCACACGACCTCGGTCGAGCGGATCGAGGCGGCGCTCGACGGCAGCGGCAAGGTGACCGCTTGGCGCCACCGCTCGGTGGCGCCGTCGATCCTTTCGACCTTCGCGCCGGACTCCGGCTACCAGTTCCCGATCGAGTACGGCATGGGCTTCGTCGACATGCCCTTCGACATCCCCAACGTGGTCTGCGAGAACGGCCAGGCGATGGCGCACACGCGCATCGGCTGGTTCCGCTCGGTGTCCAACGTGCCGCGCGCCTTCGCGGTGCAGTCCTTCGCCGGCGAGCTGGCCCACGAACTGGGCCGCGACCCCAAGGAGATGCTGCTGGAGCTGATCGGCCCGGCCCGGATCATCGATCCCAAGACAGCGGGCATGCCGAAGGACTTCTGGAACTACGGCGAGCCCTACGAGGAGTTCCCGATCGACACCGGGCGGCTTCGCCACGTGGTCGAGCTGGCCGCCGACAAGGCCGGCTGGGGCAAGGCGCTGCCCAAGGGCGAGGGCCTCGGCATCGCCGCGCACCGCAGCTTCGTCTCCTACATCGCGACGGTCGTCCACGTGAAGATCGGCGACGACGGCGCGATCACGGTGCCGGAGGTGACGACGGCGGTCGACTGCGGCTACTGCATCAACCCAGAGCGGGTCGAATCGCAGATGCAGGGGGCCGCCGTCATGGGCATGACCCTGTCGCTCTACTCGGCGATCACCTTCGCCAAGGGCCGGGTCGAGCAGTCGAATTTCTACGACTACGAGATGGCCCGGATGACCCGCTATCCCGAGAAGGTCGCGGTGCACGTCGTGCCGCATCCCTTCCCGGTCCATGCCACCGGCGTCGGCGAACCGGGCGTGCCGCCCTTCGCGCCGGCGCTCGCCAACGCGATCTTCGCGGCGACCGGCAAGCGCCTGCGCGACCTGCCGTTCGGCGACACGCTGAGCTGAGCCCTGCCCTCCCCGCGGGCTGCCCCGGCGGCCCGCGGAGAGACTCTCTCCCCCTGACCGACCATCCTCGTGCCGCGGCTCGCGCGGTGGCTACCGCAGCCGGCCGAGACAGGCTATGAAGGGACCGGCTTCGTGGTCGCAGGAGGCGGCGCTACCCGGTCATGACCGTTCTTGAGGTGCCGAGCGCCTATCGGGAGGGCTATGCCCGGGGCGCGACGGTTGATGCCGCGCTGACCGAGCGCTACCTGCGCCATACGACGATCGGCGACCCCGAGGCCGATGCGGTGATGGCCGCCTTGAACGGGCATCCCGTCGATCAGCTCCAGGGCTGGCTGCGCCGCGGCCTCGATGGCGGCGCGGGCGCGATTCCGGACGCGCCGGCCGTGGTCCGCGACTTCTTCGACGCCATCGAGCCGGTGCCGACCTGGTTCGATGCCGAGCTCGCCCTGCCCGGCTGCCGGGCCTTCCACCGCCATTCCGAGATGTTCATCGGCGCCTTCGTGGGCGCGGTGCTGATCGAGGGCTTCTCGACCCTGATCAGCCAGTCCTTCTACATCACCGGCCGGGTCATCGATCAGGGCGTCAACCGCCTGAAGCAGAACAACCGCCACCTCGTCGAGATCTTCATGCCCGGCGGTCTGGAGCGCGGCGGCGACGGCTGGAAGCTGTCGGTGCGCATCCGCCTGATGCACGCCCGCGTGCGGCAGCTGCTGGACCGCTCGCCGGAATGGGACGCCGCCGCCTGGGGCAGGCCCTTGAGCGCCGCCCACATCGGCTACGCCGCCGCCTGCTTCTCCGGCCTGCTGCTGACGCGCGCGCGCATGCTGGGCGTCGAACTGAGCGACGAGGAGCGCGAGTCCTTCATGACGGTCTGGCGCTACTCGGGCATCCTGATGGGCGTGCCGGAGGCCCTGTCCTGCGCGACCCAGGCCGAGGCTCTCCGCCTGCACCGGATCGGCCAGCTCTGCGAGCCGCCGCCCACGGACGAGTCGATCATCATGGCCAACTGCCTGGTCAACTCGGCACCGGTCGTCGCCGGCATCACCGAGCCGCGCGAGCGCGACAGGCTGACCCGGCGAATCTACCAGGTCTCGCGCGCGCTGATCGGCGACGAGCTGGCCGGCCAGCTCAACTTCCCGCCGGCCAGGACCTTCGGCACGCTGACCGCGCTCAGGCTCAAGAACCGGCTGGAGGGCCTGGCCGGCCGGCTGGTCCCGACGTTCCGCCAGCGACGCCTGGCCAGCCAGTTCCAGCGGATGCTCGAGGTCTCCTTCTACACCGACGAAGGTATGCGCTACCGCATGCCGGAGAAGGTTCACGCCGAGGAAGACGTCCCGCAATGACCGACGCCCCGGACGGCAGGCCGGACGACATCGCACCCGTGCTGATCCTCAGCACGGGCCGCTGCGGCTCGACCCTGGTTTCGGAGATGCTCAACCGCCATCCCGGGGTGCTGAGCCTGTCCGAGTTCTTCATCACGCTCGGGCCCGGGGCCTTCTCGGAGCCGGCGCCGGACGGCGAGGACATGTGGCGGCTGCTCAGCCGCCAGAGCCCGGCCTTCCACTCGCTGCTCAAGGGCGGCGACATCGTCGAGGAGAACCTCTACCCCTTCGACGCCCCGGGCGCGCGTTTCGGCCCCGGCGACATCCCGCCGGTCATGACCGTCGCGCTGCCGCACCTGACGCCGGACCACGAGGCGCTGTTCGACGAGCTGGAGCCCTTCGTGCGCGCCCAGCCGCGCCGGCCGCTCGCCGAGCAGTACCGCGTGCTCTTCGCCCATCTGGCCGAGCGCTTCGGCAAGCGCGTCTGGGTCGAGCGCTCCGGCGGGTCGCTGATGCTGGCGGCCAAGCTGATGCGGCTGTTCCCGGACGCCCGCATCGTGCACGTCTATCGCGACGGCCGCGACACCGCCCTCTCCATGGTGCGGCACCACAACTTCCGCGTCCTGCTGGCGATGATCCTGCTGTTCCGGCGCTACGGCGTGGAGGCGCGGAAGGTCTATCTCTCGCCGAAGGGCAGCCGCTTCAACAGCTGGCTGCAGCAGGTCGTGTTCCGGCTCGTCGACACCGAGAAGCTGATCGCCGGCGGACCGGGGCTCGACGATTTCGGCCGCTTCTGGAGCGACCTCGTCCTGGTCGGCCAGGAGGCCTTCGGCGACCTGCCGCCCGATCGCCTGCTCAACCTCAAGTTCGAGGACCTGCAGAGCTCGCCGCGCGGGAACCTGCAGCAGCTGATCCGCTTCATCGACCCCTCGCTCGAGGATCCGGCCTGGCTCGAGCAGGTCGCCGCCCTGCCCCGGCCGGCCCGCTCCAAGTACCAGGCGCTGCCGCCCGAGCAGCGGGACTCGTTGACCCAGGCCTGCAAGCCGGGGCTCGAGCTGCTGGGCTATCCCCTGTGACAGACGCCGACACGGCCGAGCTGCTGGCGGTGCTGCGACGCACCTTCCAGCGGCCACGGCCGGACGGCTCCCTGCCCCGCCAGGCCCACGACAAGACCCACGGCTGCCTCGCCGCGACCTTCCGGATCGAGCCCGCTGCCGACCCGGCCCTGCGCCACGGCCTCTTCGCAGAGGCCGCGAGCTATCCGGCGCTGGTCCGCTTTTCCAGCTCCTTCTTCGACGACGACAGCCTGCCGGACACGCGCGGCCTCGCGATCAAGGTCAGGGGCTGCCCGGGCCCGGTCTGCGAGGGCGCGCCGGAGGGCCAGCAGGACTTCCTGCTGATCGACAAGCCGATCCAGCCGTTCCGCGACGCCGCCGAGGCGCGTGCGCTGTTCTACGCCCTCGACGGCATCCCGGCAGCGACGCCCCTGACCCTTCTTGCCCTCAGCTACGCCTTTCCGGGCCTCGATCCGCGGCGCATCCGCTGGCACCATCTCGCCTTCCTGCTGCGCGCCGGCCTGCGCAACCCGCTCGACCGGGACCTGGCGCGCCTGACCTGGTACAGCACGACGCCCTACCGCCTGGGCGAAGGAGCGACCCGCTACCTCTGCCGGCCCGAGGCCGGGACTCGGCGGCGCCCCCGGGCGCGCGGCCGTGATTTTCGCAGCCGCCTGCAGGCGGCTCTCGACCGGGGCCCGCTCGGCTTCGACTTCCTCCTGCAGCCGCGCCGCGGCGAGGAGGATGCGCTCGACGACGCCGGCCGCGCCTGGCACGGCCCGGTCTTCGTGGTCGGCCACCTGGAGATCCCGCCGCAGGACGTCGCCGCGACGGTGCCGCTCGGCGACCGCCTCAGCTTCAACCCCTGGCACTGCCTCGCCGCACACCAGCCGCTCGGCTCGGTCAACGCCCTGCGCCGCGCCGCCTACCGCGCCTCCGCCGAGAACCGAGGCGCCTGCCCCCTGTTCCCCGACGACCGGTCGGCAGGGCCTTGAGCGGCGGGAGCCCCCGCCCGGCCGGAATCGGCGCACCTTGAAGCGCGTCGGCGCATCCGGCAGCATGGCCGCGCCGTCATCTGCACCCCGGACCGGCGCAGCGAGATGATCGAGGCCGAGGCCCAGTCCGTGTAGTCATTGTCGAAGCTGCCGCGCCCGCTCGTTCCCGCGCCTCTCCACCCGCACCCCACGCCACGAGCGCAGACGGCATTCCGCGTGCTCAGCCACGCCCACGCCGGAGCCGACGGAGCGCCATGACCACTGCCCCCGCCGACTCGATCGCCCCCGTCCTGGTGCTCAGCACCGGACGTTGCGGCTCGACCATGGTGTCCGACCTGCTGAGCCGGCATCCGCAGGTGCTCAGCCTCTCCGAGTTCTTCGTGCCGCTCGGCGCCCAGGCCTTCGCCTGGCAGCGCCCCGACGGCGAGCGGATGTGGCGCATCCTGACCCGCCAGAACACGGCGCTCCATGCCATGCTGAAGGACGGCAAGATCGTCGAGGAGAATCTCTACCGCTACGGTACGCCCGGCGCCCGCTTCAGCCCAGGCGACGTGCCACCGATCCTGGCGGTGACGCTCCCGCACCTGACCGATCGTCCCGACGAACTGCACGACGAGCTGGAGCCCGTCGTGCGCAACCAGCCGCGCCAGCCGCTCGCCGAGCACTACCGGCACCTCTTCGGACACCTCATGGCACGCTTCGGCCGGCAGGTCTGGGTCGAGCGCTCGGGCGGCTCGCTGATGCACGCGGCCAAGCTGCTGCGCCTCTTCCCCGAGGCCCGCGTCGTGCATGTCTTCCGCGACGGCCGGGACACCGCGATCTCGATGGGCCGACACCACAACTTCCGGGTCCTGCTCGGCGCGATCCTGAAAGTCCAGAGCCTGGGTTACGATGCCCGCCGCGCCTTTCTGAAGTCGAAGGGCAGTCTGCTCGAGGTCTGGATCCACCAGCAGGCCTTTCGCCTCCTCGACGTCGGGAAGCTGGCGGCCCGTCCGACGCTCACCGACTTCGGTGCCTTCTGGAGCGACATGGAGCTGGTCGGCCGGCAGGTGCTGGGCACCTTGCCGCCCGAGCGTCAGCTCAGCCTCAGGTTCGAGGACGTCCTGTCCGCGCCGCGCGAGACGCTCGCCGGGCTGATCCGCTTCATCGACCCCTCGCTGGAGGACGCGGCCTGGCTGGACGAGGTCTCGGCGATACCGCGTACCGCCCGCTCCAAGTACCTGGAGCTGCCGGAGAGCGAGCGCCAGGCCCTGACCAGCGCTTGCGCGCCGGGCCTCGAGCTGCTGGGCTACGCGCTGTGAGCGGCGAGGCGACCGCCACGATCGACGCGGCCACGGCCGAGATTCTCGAGCGGCTGAGGCGCACCTTCCAGCGGCCGAGGTCGGACGGCTCGCTGCCGCGCCAGGTCCACGACAAGACCCACGCCTGCCTGACCGCGACCTTCCGGGTCGAGCCGGCCGCCGAGCCGGCCCTGCGCCACGGCCTTTTCGCCGAGGCCGCCCGCTATCCGGCCCTGGTGCGCTTCTCCAACTCCCTGTTCCAGGACGACCGCTGGCCCGACACCCGAGGCCTGGCGATCAAGCTGAAGGGCGTCGCGGGCTCGGTCTGCGACGGCGCGCCGGCCGGCCAGCACGAGATCCTGCTGGCGGACAAGCCGGTCCAGCCGTTCCGCGACGCCGCCGAGGCGACCGAGCTGTTCCGCGTCCTCGACGGCATCCCCTCCGTGACGGTGCTCAACATGCTGGGCGCGCGCTACGCGTTCCCCGCTCTCGATCCCCGACGGATCCGCTGGCACTATCTCGCGACGCTGCTGGCGACCGGCTGGCACACGGCCGCAGACCGGGACCTCGCGCGCGTCACCTATTACAGCGCGACGCCCTATCGCCTGGGCGACGGCGCGACCAAGTACCTCTGCCGGCCGGACGCACAGACAAAGCGGCGGCCAAGGGCTCGTGGCTGCGACTTCCGCAGCCGCCTGCAATCGGCACTGGACCGAGGGCCGCTCGGCTTCGACTTCCTTCTCCAGCCGCGCCGTGGCGAGGAGGACCCGATCGACGACGCCAGTCGCGCCTGGCGCGGCCCGGCCGTCAGGGTCGGCCATCTGGAGATCCCGCCGCAGGACGTCATGGCAGGCGTCGCGCTCGGCGACCGCCTGAGCTTCAACTCCTGGCACTGCCTCGCCGCCCACGAGCCGCTCGGCTCGGTCAACACCTTGCGCCGCGCCGCCTACAGGGCTTCGGCGGAGAACCGCGGCGCCTGCCCCTTCTTTCCGAGGGACAGGGCGGCACCGGGCTGACGCACCCGCCTCGGCTACTTCCGTTGCTGCAGGCTCCGGATCGCCTCGAACGCTGCGCGCGCGTCGGGAATCGCGATGAAGCCGATGTTCTCGCGCCGGTACGGCACTGGCGAGACGATCGAGGCCGGAGCCGTGCCGAGGTAGACATGCCCGCGCCCGCTTCGTGCCTCGTCGAGCTCGAACAGCTCGAGATTTCGCGCGTCCAGCCGCTGCACACGGCCGCGCCGACCATTGGCGATGACGATGCTGCCGTCCTCGCAGACGGCGTAGCGCATCGCCCGGGCCTCCAGGAAGCCGTAGACCGGCGCCAGCGCGAAGACCAGCGCCACCACGACAAACAGAAGGCCGACGCCGAAGAACAGCCAATGGATGGGAACGAAGTGAGGAGCAGAGAGCAGGCTCGTCAGCCAGAAGCTCATGAAGACCAGCCCGAACAGGCCGTAAGACGTCCGGATCGGCTAGCGCTTGGCAACGTAGCGAAGAGGGTCGGGTCGACCCGACCAGATGACCGGCGCGGTCGCCTGCTCAAAGCCCGCGCAGGCCGGGCCGCCGCCGAGACTGGAATCCATGGCATCCCCCCGATCCTGCCACCCTCCTTGTCGCAGCCGGCGGCCGGGCCGTCTACCGTGAGTCGTTCGCGGCGACAGAGGAAGCGACCGACGCATGCCACGCACCCCGCGCGAATCGGCCGGTCCGGGCCTATGATTGCGAAGGGTCTTTGCCGGTCGGAGTTTCGAAAATGCCCGTCGGACGTCCGAACGCCGCTCCGGACGCCAATGCGCCAAGCGCCGGGGCGGCATGCGGGCGCATGAGATGAGCGGCGGCCGGGCCGGTCTCCAGCGCTGGGCGGCGCTGCTGGTCCTTGGCGGCATCGCGCTGCACATGACGCTCGCCGTCCTCGGCAACATCACCGACTACGGCACCAACTGGCAGTTCGTACAGCACGTCCTGTCAATGGACACGACCTTCAAGAGCCCGGCGCTGATGTGGCGGGCGGTCACCGACCCGACGCTGCAGAGCCTGGCCTATCTCGCGATCATCGCGGCGGAGCTGCTGGCAGCCGCCCTGCTCTGGGCCGGCTGGCTGCGGCTCTGGCGTGCCCGGCGGGGCGAGACGGAGGCCTTCCAGGCGGCCAAGGGACTCGCCCTTTTCGCCCTGGCCTGGGCCTTCTCGATCTGGGTCGCCGGCTTCATCGCCGTCGGCGGCGAGTGGTTCGCGATGTGGCAGTCGGCGAGCTGGAACGGCCAGGATGGCGCCACCCGCTTCGCCACGGTCACCGGCTTCGCCCTGCTCTTCGTCGCGCTGCGCGAGTAGCGCTCAGCCCTCCGCCGCGAAGAAGCCCCGCAGCGCCGCGATCTCCGACGCGCCGCCCGGCGCCGCGAGCCGGGCGATGCCCTCGAAGGCCCCGGCCCGCCTGCGGCTGGCGTCGCTGCGGCCGCCCAGCAGGGTGCGGACCTCCAGGCCGTGCTCGACCAGGCGGCCGGCGAGGCCCGCCCCCATGTTGCCGGGAGCGACGACGGCGACGACTGGCTTCGTGGGCACCTCCGGTCGGACGGCCGCGAAAAGGATCGCCGGCCACTATGGCCGCCCGAGCGCGCGCCGGTCGAGCCCGCGGCCCGGCCATGCCCGAAACGCCCTGGCCGTCGCGGCCCGGAGGTCGTATCCCTTGTCCCGGCCATCGAGACCGGGGCCGCCGGCTGCCGCCGCCGGATCCCGGCGCAGAGATCCGGGAGACCAGAGGCGTGAGCGACCACGAGCACGAGCACCACGGCCATGACCACGGCCATGACCAGGGCGGCGAGCCGCGCTGGAAGTACGACGGCGTGCGCGTCATCAAGGGCGACCAGCTCGATCCCAACACGGCGCAGACGCCGGGCATGTTCCGCCAGGCGGCGATCAACCACGCCCGGGTCGGCGCCCAGAAGATCTGGGCCGGGACCGTCGCCATCGAGCCCGACGCGAAGACCGGCGTGCACCACCACGGCGCCCTGGAGAGCGTGATCTACGTGGTCAGCGGCAAGGCCCGGATGCGCTGGGGCGAGCGGCTGGAGTTCGTCGCCGAGGCCGGGCCCGGCGACTTCATCTTCGTGCCGCCCTACGTGCCGCACCAGGAGATCAACGCCGATCCCGCGAACCCGCTGCAGTGCGTGCTGGTGCGCTCCGACAACGAGGCCGTGGTCGTCAACATCACCGACGTCGACCCGGTCGAGAAGCCCGAGGCAGTCTACTGGGTCGACCCGATCCACAAGGACCCGGCCGGCTGAGACTGAGCCGCCGCCGCGGGAGGCGACCATCGTCACGCTCGCCCGAGAGCCCTTCGGCACGCTGCCCGACGGCCGGCCGGTCGAGCGCTGGCGCCTGGCCGGCGGCGGCATCGAGGTCGCCGTCTTGACCTGGGGCGGCATCGTCCAGGCGATCCGCGTGCCCGATCGCGAGGGGCGGGTCGAGGACGTGGCGCTCGGATTCGACGGCCTCGAGGACTACCTGGAGCGCAACCGATACTGCGGCGCCCTCGTCGGGCGCTATGCCAACCGCATCGCCGGCGGGCGTTTCACGCTCGACGGCAGGGAGCACCGCCTGCCGGTCAACAACGGGCCGAACTCGATCCACGGCGGCACGGTCGGCTTCGACAAGCGCCTCTGGGCGGCCGAGGAGGTCCGCGGCCAGGCCGACGCGGGCGTCGCGTTGCGCTACCGCTCGCCGGACGGCGAGATGGGCTATCCCGGCACCCTGGACGTGACCGTCCGCTACAGGCTGGACGAGGCCGGACGCCTGACCCTCGACTACGCGGCGACGACCGACCGGCCGACGGTGCTCAACCTGACCAACCACAGCTACTTCAACCTGGCCGGCGCCGGCCGCGGCAGGGTGCTGGACCAGGTCGCCTGGATCGACGCCGACCGGGTGACGCCGGTCGACGAGAATCTGATTCCGACCGGCGCGCTCGCCCCGGTCGCCGGCACGCCGCTCGACTTCACGAGCCCGGCGGCGATCGGCGCGCGCATCCGGGCCGACGACCCGCAGCTGAAGCGCGCCGAGCCGCAGGACGGCGGCTACGACTTCAACTACGTGCTGAACCGCCCGGGCGACCTCTCGGCGCCGGCGGCGCGGGTCACCGACCCGGTGTCGGGGCGGACGGTCGAGTGCTTCACGACCGAGCCGGGCCTGCAGTTCTACACCAGCAACTTCATCCGCGGGCTGCCCGGCAAGGACGGCCGGACCTACGACCACTGGGGCGCCTTCACCCTGGAGGCCCAGCACTTCCCGGACTCGCCGAACCGGCCGGCCTTCCCCTCGACCGTGCTGCGCCCGGGCGAGACCTACCGCCAGACGACGATCTACCGCTTCTTCGCCGCGTAGCCGCGTCACTGGCGGCGCAGGTCGTCCTGCTTCAGGGCGAACCGGGCCGTGACGCCCGCAGGCCCAGTGACCTCCAGGACGATGCCGTCGTCCTCGTCGAAATCGAGACCGGTGACCGAGACGGCGAGACTGCCGTCCGCAGCGCTCTGCCAGGACGGCTGCTCCTCGACCGGATCGTCGCACCAGCGCCGCACGGTGAGGCCGCCCAGGCCGACGCCCGGGTCGCTCTCGGCGACCAGCCGGAAGCGCCCGAGGTAGCGGCGCGCGTCGAGCCGGCTCAGCAGCACCGCCTCGCCGCGGACCAGCGCCTCGGCGACGATCCGCGCGCGGTCGAGCAGCCGGCGGTTGACGACCCGGCGGTGCGCCTCGGCATAGAAGGCGCGCGGCGTCAGCAGGACATGCTCGGAGCCTTCGCCGACCGGCATCTCCTCGGCATGGAGCAGGCGGCGCACGAAGACCCGCGGCAGGTCGCGGGCGATCGCCTCGCCCTCGCCGCGCGCGACCGGGATCTGCGTCCGAGTCTCCATGTCCTCGGCGTTCAGCGTGTCGAGCAGGTCCTGCAGGATCGCCTGCTCCAGGTTGCCGCCCCGGTCGAGCAGGGCGACCACCTTGTCCATCGCCGCGCGGTCGACCCGACTGCCGGAGAGCCGGCCGACCCAGTGCCGCTCGATCGCCCAGCGGGCGAAGCCGTCGATCCAGCGCTGCTCCAGCTTGGCCATCAGGGCGTCGCGCGTCTCCGACAGCAGGAAGTCGACGTACCAGGTCGCGAGGCCGGCGCCGCTGCCCAGCAGGTCGCCGGCGACCTGGCCGAGCGTGGCGTCGGTCAGCGCGAAGCCGAACTTGTTGAGCGCCTCCTCCTGCTGCGTCGCGGTCGCCGCGTCGCGCAGGCCGAGCCACAGCTCGATCCCGGCGGCGGCCAGGCCGACCTTGTCGAGCACGTCGCCGACCTTGAAGCGGCTCGCCTCGACGCCGGTGTAGCGCATGACGTCGCCGGTGACCTCGAAGGTCTGGCCGTAGGTCTCGGCGATCGGCCACTCGGCCAGCAGGTTGCCGGTCATCTTGACGTTGACGTCGACGCCCCACTTCCAGCTCTCGGCGAACAGCCTGGCGAAGCGCGCCGCGGCGGCCTGCGGGTCGGACGAGGGGCGCCAGCCGCTGTCTTTCGACAACCGGCGCAGCTCGTCGGCGGCGAAGGCCTCGAGGTCGGCGCGCGCCGCCGGGTCGGTCAGGAGCTCGCGCGCCTTGCGCTCGACCGGACCGCCGTAGAACACCGAGGCGACGGCCGCATCCTGTTCGAGCCGGCAGCGCAGGGAATCGGCCGCCGCGGCCGCGACCGGGACAGGCCGCCAGGTCCGCTTGCCGTCGGTCAGCAGCGGCGTCGGCGCGGCGACTTCGAGGGCGATCGTCGCCGACCGCTCGCTCTCCTCGCCGTTCAGCATCAGGACGAAGACCAGTTCGTAGCGCCCCGGCGCGTCGGGGGCGACCGCCTCGACGACGGCCCTGCCGGCACCGTCGAGCTCGGCGACCTCGGGCGTGACGGCGAAACGGCCGCCGGCAGGCCCGGCCTTGCCGGCGAGCGCGACCAGCCCGGCCCGCGCCGGCCGGGTGGCGATCCTGAGCTCGAGCCGCGCGCCCGGTGGCAGGCTCGCGGGCAGCGTCTGCCAGGGCCGGTCCGGCGCGCCGCGCTGCGTGACCTCGACGGCGACCGGCGGCGGCGCCTTCGGGGCCGCGGCGGGCGGCGGTACCTGGCGCGCGCCCTTGCCGCAGATCCGCTCGGCGCCGGCCAGCAGGACGGCGCGCGTTTCGCGCGCCATGTCGGCCTCCAGCTGGGCCGGGCCGGCCGGCCCCAGTTCCTCGGTCTTCCAGTGGAAGTCGCCGTCGAAAGTGATCTGGTAGTGGCCGCAGACCGCCCACATGCCGATGCCGACGTAGCCCCGCTGGGACTGCAGCTTCAGGGTGTAGAGGTCGGCGACGCCGGCGGCCTCGGGCGGCCGCCGCACCGCGGGCCGCGGCGCCTCCTGGGTGAAGCGGTGGACGCCGAAGCTGCCCTTGGAGCTGGAGACCAGGCCGCCGAAGCGCGTGCCGGTCACGAGGCGGACGTCCCGGAACGAGGCGGCGTAGCTGTCGGCCAGGCCCTGGCGCGCGCCGACGTGGTTGTAGCGTGTGGCCAGCGAGGCCGAGGCGCTGTCCGGGATCGGCGCCATGTAGCGCATCATGGCGTTCATCGCCTCGACCTCGGGGCCGCGCTCGCCGTTCGGCCAGATGCTCAGCTTGGCCGCCTCGGCGACGGCCGGGCCGAGCGCCCCAACCGACAGCGCCACCAGGAACGCGAGCAGGACCGGGACTGCGCGGCCACAGCCCCGCGGATGACCGCCGGTCATTGTGGAGCCGTCGGCGGCGTCGAGGCACCGCCCGGAGGGCCGACCGCCGCACCGTCCGGAGCACCGACGGCGGGCCCGCTCGCCGGACCGGTCGCCGAACCGGTCGCTGGGCCGGTCGCTGGGCCCACCGCCGGCCCCGTCACGGAGGGCGCGGGCGCCGGCCCGCCGCCCGGCAGGCCCAGCGGCGTCACGCTCCGGGCCAGGGCGAGCAGCTGCCGCCAGGCGTCGGGGCGATCGTCGGCCACCATGCCGATCACGATGAAGACCTGGGCGTCGCTCGACAGCAGGCGCACCACCGAGCGCAGCGGCCGGCCGGCGCCGCTGCCGCGGAACTGCGTGGTCAGCACGCTGTAGCCGGCGGCGCGCTCCAGCTCCTGCGCCTCCCGGCGCGCCAGGGCGCTCTCCCCGGCCGCGATGCCGTCGGTCACCTGGCGCAGCTCGGCGTCGCTCAGGCGACGCCCGCTCTGCTCGACGCCGACCTGGAGGGCGTCGAGGGGGCGGCCCGGGTTGAGAGCCCGCTCCAGGGCGCCGCTACTGGTCCGCGCCTGCCAGCCGGCCGGCAGGATCAGGGTGAAGCCCCGGACGTCGGTCAGCCGCTCGCCGCCGCCCGCGGCGGCGCCGAACCCCGCGGGCGGCGGGCCGACCCGCTCCGCGGTAACGCTGTTGCCGATCTGGTTGCGGCCGCTCAGCCGCCGGCCGTCAGGCGACAGCGTCAGGGTGTCGATCCACTTGCCGTTCGTCCAGTCGACCACGATGACCGGTCCGCTCGGATCGGCGCAGCGCCAGACGTTGACGGCACTGCCCGCGATCCGGCCGCCGGCCAGGAAGGTCACGGTGCTGCCGGTGAACCACTTCCAGGCGCCCAGCACCTCCTCGCAGCCGGCGGCACGGGCGCTGCCCGCCGCCAGGCAGAGCAGAGTGACGGCCGCCAGGCAGCCGGCGCCCGCGCGCCGTCCGAATGCCTGGATGGAGGTCGTGGTCGGCATCGCCCTTCCCGGTCTGGCAGTCCCCTCGATCTCGCGAGCCGAGGATGGCACCGCAGCTCTTCACCCAAGAATGATCCAGATCATTCGCGGACTGACGGCTTTGACCGATGGTCCGGCCTCGAAGAGCGCCCCGTCGTGACGGCCGGGGCCGGAGGGAGAACCGATGACCGCCACGCGACGCCGCACCGCCCTTCCCCGGCTCGTAAGGCTCGCAGCGCTGATCGGCGCGCTCGTCCTGCTGGCCGTCGGCGCCGAGGCCGGCTGGCGCGAGGATGCCGCGGCGGGCTACCGGATCTGGTTCCCGGACTCCTGGACCGTGCAGCGCCTGGAGCAGCCGCCGGGCCACACGGTGATCGGCCTCAGTCCCGACGAGGCCGTCGCCGTCTCGATCACGGCGGTGCCGGCCGGCCGGCCGGTGACGGCGGACCAGATGATGCAGGCCTTCGAGAGCACCGTGCTGTCCGACATGCTGACCGGCGGCCGGGCCGTCGACCGCGTGCGTCACAGCATCAACGGCCTGGAGGGCAACTACGTCACCTATGTCGGCTCCTACGACGAGGGCCAGGGCACCTTCGACGCCGTCGTCCACGCCTTCTATGCGGCCGCCGGCGAGACCGGCTATTTCCTCTGGTGGATCATCCCGAGCGCACAGGCCGCGCAGCGGCGTACCGAGGCGGACAGGATCTTCCAGTCGCTGACCGTCGCCTCGGTGACGGCGCGCGCGCCGGCGACGAAGGCCGGCCCGGGCCCCGCGCCGGCGACTCCTCCGGCCGGCGGCTCCGCGTCGAGCGGCGCTTCCTCCGCGACCGCCTCGCCCCCTGCCGCTCCGGCGGGCAAGACGGCGTCCGGGCGCGCGGCCCGCGATCTCGCATCCGGACCGCTCGAGGCTTTCCTGCCGGCGCCGGAGGAGCTGCCGCCCTACGCCAAGCGGCCCGATCTGCGCTGGCGGGTGCAGGTGCCGGCCCATCCGGTGCCGAACGTGCCGGCGGGCATCCGGCGGGTCGAGATCGTCTACGAGCTGGTCGGCGATCCGGGGCCGGCGCTGGGGGTCACCCTGACCAGCGGCACGCCCGAGGCCCTGGCCCGCCTGCGCAAGATGGACAGGATCATGGCCGACCCGAAGCTGGCGCTCGGCGAGATGCGCACCGGCAGCCTGGGCCTCGGCGAATGGGACAACCTGACCCTGCCGGCGAGCGACGACCTCCAGCCGGGCAGCAACGCCACGATCGTGTTCCACAAGGGCGAGGCCATCGTCCGCATCGTCGCGCGCCCCGTCGCCCTGGCCGAGCCGGTCGCCCGCCTGATGGCCGACAGGCTGCCCTGAACGCCCCGATCCCTGGGAGCTCGCCATGCGCATCCCGCTGCTTCCTGTCCTGCCGCTGCTCGCCGCCCTGGCGGCGGCGCCTGTCCTGGCCGGCGACCCGGCCTACCTCAGGGCGCATCCGGAGGCGACCGAGTCCGGAACGGGCGGCGACGCCGCGGCCTTCGAGGCCGCGCGCGACGCGCTGATCCGGACCGCCGCGCGGATCCCCTTCGGCTTCCGCAAGGCACTGTTCGTCCAGGGGGCTCCGCAGGGCTTCGGCATCTACCGCCCGCGCCGCGATACGGTCTTCGCCACCGACGAGCCGCTGATCGCCTACGTCGAGCCGATCGGCGTCGCCTGGACCCAGGCCGACGGCGCCAACCACGCGGAGTTCGTGGTCGACTTCGAGCTGCAGCTGCCGGACGGACGGATCGCCGCCGGCCAGCGCGGCTTCGGCAACTTCAAGTTCCGCAGCCAGGAGCGCAACCTCGAGATCTTCGCCCACCTGACGCTCAACCTGACCGGTGCGCCGGCCGGCCGCTACCTGCTGCGCTACACCTTCCACGACAAGGTCTCGGGCGAGGACGCGTCCGTCGAGCTGCCGTTCGAGGTGCGCTGAGTCCCCGGGCGGACCGTCGCCGCCGACACCTCCGCCACGACGGGGAGCGGCGCCGGGGAATCGGCTATGCTGA
Organism: Tistlia consotensis USBA 355; assembly: GCF_900177295.1. Taxonomy (GTDB): domain Bacteria; phylum Pseudomonadota; class Alphaproteobacteria; order Kiloniellales; family DSM-21159; genus Tistlia; species Tistlia consotensis. The sequence goes on along the minus strand of NZ_FWZX01000014.1, from coordinate 111,953 downwards.
CGCCATGACCGGCAACCCCTTCTCGCTCTGCCGCTCCTGGCTGTTCGTCGGCGGCCCGGACGCCCGCGCGGAGACCGCCGCCGAGAGCGGCGCCGACGTCGTGATCCTGGAGCTCGAGGACTTCACCCCGCCCGGCGGCCGGCCGGCGGCGCGGGCGGCCGCCCCGGCACTGCTCGCCGCCTGGCGTGCGGCCGGCGCCGTCTCGGCGGTCCGGGTCAATCCGCTGGCCGGCGACGGCCGCGACGACCTGGCCGCGGTGATGGCCGGCGCGCCCGAGGTCGTGATGCTGCCCAAGGTCGCCGGGCCGGCCGACGTCGCGGCGCTCGCCGAGGCGGTCGGCGCCGAGGAACGGCGCCACGGCCTCGCCGCCGGCTCGACCCGGCTGGTGCCCAACGTCGAGAGCGCCGCCGCCCTGTTCCAGACCCGCGAGATCGCCGGCGCCGACCCGCGCGTCGCCGGCTGCCTGCTGGCCAGCGAGGACCTGACCGCCGACCTCGGCGCGCCGCGCAGCCGGGAGGGCGGCGAGATCGCCTTCGCCCGCGCCTTCTTCCACGCCGCCTGCGTCGCCGCCGGGGCGCTCTCGATCGACTACCCCTACACCTTCGCCGACGAGGCGGGCCTGGCCGCCAGCTGCGCCGGCGCCAGGGCTCTCGGCTTCCACGCCAAGTCGGCGGTCGCGCCGGCCCATGCCGGGCCGATCAACGCCGCCTTCACGCCCTCGGCCGGCGAGGTCGCCGCGGCCGAGCGCCTGGTCGCCGCCTTCGAGGCGGCGCGGGCGGCCGGCCGCGACCGTGTCCTGCTCGATGGCCACCTGGTCGAGGTGCCGAGCGTCCGCAACGCCGAGGCCCTGCTGTCCCGGGCCTCGGCACTGGCGGGCCGGGACTGACCGTCACGGACGACGCCCCGGCGCAGGGAAGCCGCACCGGGTCGTCGTGTCGAGACGGTCGCGAACGCGGTCAGGCGGCCTGCACGTCGTGGAGGAAGTCGCGGACCTCCTTCTTCAGGGTCTCAGACTTCTCGGCGACGGAGCCGGCGGCGGTCAGCACCTGGGAGGACGCCGAGCTGGTCGTCTCCGAGGCCTCGCGGATGCCATGGACGTTCTTCGAGACCTCCTCGGTGCCCTTCGCCGCCTCGGTGACGCTGCGGCTGATCTCGTCGGTCGTCGCGGCCTGCTCCTCGGTCGTCGCGGCCACCGCCGCGGCGATTCCGTTGAGCTGCTCGATGACCTCCGAGATCGCGCCGATCACCGGGACCGTGGTCTCGACGCCGCGCTGCATCGCCTCGATCTGGGAGGAGATCTCCTGGGTCGCCTGGGCGGTCTGGTTGGCCAGGTTCTTGACCTCGGAGGCGACCACGGCGAAGCCCTTGCCGGCCTCGCCGGCCCGCGCCGCCTCGATCGTCGCGTTCAGCGCCAGCAGGTTGGTCTGCTCGGCGATCTCCTGGATCAGCGTCACGACCTCGCCGATCCGCCCCGCGCCTTCGCGCAGCACGTCGATCTGCGAGACCGCCGCCGCGCTCTTCTGCGAGGCCTCGCCGGCGATCGAGGAGGTCTTGCTGATCTGGCTGCTGACGTCGCGGATCGAGGCGGTCAGCTCCTCGGTCGCCGAGGCCACGGTCTGCACGCTGTTCGCCGCCTGGGTCGAGGCTGAGGCGACGGCCGCGCTCTGCGCCGCTCCCTCCTCCGCCGTCGAGGCCATCGAGCTGGCGGTCGCCTCGAGCTCGCTGGCGGCCGAGCTCAGCGTGTCGAGGATCTCGTCGACCTGCTTCTCGAACCGCGCCGTCGTCGCCTGGATGCGCTCGGCCCGCTCGGCCTTGCGCCGGGCCTCCTGCTCCTGCTCGGCGACCAGCCGGCGCTGTTCCAGGGCACCGTCCTTGAAGACCGCGAGCGCCCGGGCGATGTCGCCGATCTCGTCCTTGCGCTCGCGGTTGGCGATCTCGACCTCGAGGTCGCCTTCGGCGAGCCGGCGCAGCGTGCCGACCGAGGCGTTGAGCGGCCGGACGATCGTGCTGCGCGACAGGAAGAAGCCGATCGCGATGCCGCCGAGCACGCCGACGAGGCCGATGCCGATCATCAGCGAATAGGCGGTCGAGGCCATGCTGTCGGCGGACATCGACACCTAGCGGCTGTGCGCCTCGACGAAGTCGACGTAGGCCGCGGCCTTCTCGTGGAGCAGCGCGACCTCCTTCTGGGAATCCTGGACCGCCGACAGCACCGACCGCTGCTCGGCGGTGAGCTCGACCTTGCCGGCCTTTCCGGCGACCGCGACGACGCTCTCGAGCGCCTTCATGTAGTCGCCGAAGGCACCGTCGATTTCCGCCAGCTGCCGGCGGCCCTCGCCCGACGAGTCCGCGGTCGCCGCGTCGAGCAGCTCGCGGGCCTCGCCCTCGAGCTTCTCGATCTGCGGCTGCAGCGCAGAGACCTGCCCGGGATCCGCCGCCAGATGGTACTCGACCTGGCTGAGCGCCATCACCTCGGCGTTGAAGCGCGCGCCGAGCCTGATCTCGTCGGCGGAGTTGCCCAGATCGTCGGCAGACCGGACCAGCCGGTCGACGGAGAACACGCCGGTGCCGGCGATCGCGGCAGAGACGACGCCGAGCAGAAGCACGATGCCAAGTATCTTCTGTCCGATCGGCCAATCGGCCATCTTGCTGTTCATGGCTTTCCCCCAGATTTCCGGGAATCTGATCCAGATACCTCCTATCAGCTGAAATCCATTGGGTTAATGAACTGTAACTATTTCTCAGAACCTCAGGAAACATGCCGATTCGAAGACGCGTGCAGCATATTCATTCATACAACCTGACAATTTACTTGATGCGAATATGTCGTGCATCTTGTTCATGAGGAAACGAAGTATCCCCAGACCTAGCGGGAAGGGCACCGCCGCCCCAAAAATCGTAAACACCTCGTGCCGCAGACCCGCATGGTCACGTTTCGAGCGGCGAATAGCAGCCGTCGAGACTTCCCCCGGAAGCGAAAAGACGCGCCGGGCCGTTCCGCCGTGCGCGCCGGGCCGCCTGCGCGGCTGCCGGAAGGCCTCAGGCGGTCGGCTCGGGGGGTGGCTCGGGCGGTGCGTCCGGATGGTCCGGCAGCGGAACGCGGCCCGCCGCGGTGACGGCGGCCGTGGCCGGAGGGCCCGGGAAGATGCGCACGCCGACCGCCTCGGACCGGCCGCGCAGCCGCTGCGGCGGCAGCGGCTCGAAGCCGTCGAGCAGCCGCGCCGCGGTCGCCTCGCCGACTCCGGCCGCGACGGCCTCGGCCAGCGCCTCGCTGATCGCGATGGCGCCGCCGGTCGAGCGCACCAGCCCTTCGAGCCGGCTGGCGACGTTGACGGTGTCGCCGATCACGGCGATCTCGGTGCGCTTGTCGCTGCCCAGCGCGCCGATCAGCAGCGGCCCGACGTGCACCCCGATCGCGACCCGGGCGACCGGCAGCTGCGCGACCTCGCGCCAGGCGTTGAAGCTGTCGACCGCGGCCGACAGCGCCCGGGCGCAGGCGAGGGCGTTCCCGGCGTCACTGGCGCTGCTGCGCGGCAGGCCGAAGGTCGCCATGAAGCCGTCGCCGGTGAACTTGGTCAGGGTGCCGCCGGTGTCGAAGACCGCCCGCGCCCCGTGATCGTGGAACTCGCGCAGCAGCGCGAAGACGACGTGCGGCGGCCAGCGCTCGGCGAGGCCGGTGAAGCCGACCAGATCGGCGAACAGCACCGCGGCGGTCTGCTGGCGCGGCGGCCCGAAGGGCTCGTCGGCCGCCGCCACCAGGTCGACCAGCGCCGGCGCCACGAAACGCGACAGCTGGGCCCGCGCGCGGCGCTCGGCCTTCAGCGCCGTGACGTCGAGCGCCACGGTGATCACGCCCTCGACGGCCTCGGCGGTCCCTCCCTCGTCCGGCGCGCCGCCGAGCAGCGGCATCTTCGCCGTGTACCAGGTGCGCGGCCGGCCCGAGACGTCGACGAAGTCGCGCTCGCTGAAGGGTTGGGGCCTGCCGGCAGCCAGCACCTCGAGATCGAGCTCGCGCGAGCGGTCGCCGTAGGCGGCACCGACGATGTCGCTCGAGGTCAGGCCGATCGCCGCCTGGGGGTCGATCCCGTAGACCTCGCCCTGGTAGCGGTTCATCAGCAGGTAGCGGGACTGCCGGTCCTTGACGTTGATGAGCGCCGGCACGCTGTCGACGACGGCGCGCAGCAGGTGCTCCTTGCGCTCGAGCTCGAGCTGCGTGCGCTTGCGGTCGCTGATGTCCCGCAGGCTGCCGACGACGCGCTGCGGCCGTCCGACGGCGTAGAGGATGACGCCGCGCAGCACGATCCAGCGTGCCGCGCCTGCCGTCGGCCCCTCCGGTGCGACGAGGCGGCACTCGACCTCGAAGCTGCGCCGCCGCTCCGCGAAGCAGGCGGCGAAGAAGCCGTCGAGGTCGCCGCCCCGGGACGGCTGCAGCCGGCGCGACAGCTCGGCGAAGATCTCTCCGTCGCCGCCGGCGACGAGCCCCAGGATGCGGCGGCAGCGCCGCGACAGGAAGGCGGTGCCTTCGGGCGGGTCCCACTCCCAGAGGCCGTCGTCGGCACCGAGCGCCGCCAGGGCGTGGCGCTGCTGGCTGAGCCTGAGGTCGCGCTGCGCCCGGGCGCGGGCGACCGCGCCGCCGATCAGCGCGGCGGCGATCTCCAGCACCTTGATCTCCAGCGGGCTCCAGCCGCGCTCCGCGCGGCAGTCGTCGAAGCCGAGGAAGCCCCAGTAGCGCCCCTCGACGAAGATCGGCACGGACAGGAACGAGAAGGTGCCCTGCTCCTCGAAGACCTTGCGGTCGTAGCCGCTGGTCTCGCTGAGGCGGACCTGCAGGATCTCGCCGCGCGAGCGGCGCAGCGACCAGTCCTCCAGGCCCCGGCCGCTGGCGTCCCAGATCGGCATGCTGCGATAGCGCGGATCGCCCGAGAGCGGCGCCAGCCCCGGCTCCGCCCAGTCGAAGCGGCAGCTCTCGACCGGCCGGCCCTCGCCATCCTCATGGACCTCGAAGAGCGTGACCCGGCTGACCGCCGCCGCGCGGCCGAGCCGCGCGAGCAGCTCCTGGATGTCGCGCTGCCAGGGCCCGAGCGTGCCGATCCGGCCGGCGGCGAAGGCGAGCGCGTCGAGGATCGCGACGAAGGAGCCGACACCGGCTTCGCCCGAACCGTCCCGCGGCGAGGTCATGCGCCCCCGACTCCCCCTGATCGCCGGCGGCCCTGCCGGCGGACTGCGCAAGAGAGCTCCAACGCTCCATTCCCCGGCAATCTGCGCGTCTTCGCAGAGGGCCGCAACGGCGCGCCAGCGGGCCGGAAGCGGTGCCCCGGCTCAGCCGAGGAGCGGCGGTTCGCGGTCGCGGCCGAGCAGGGCCAGGGTCGCGATGCAGGCCAAGCCGCGGAACTGCAGCGGCAGCACGAAGCGCTGCCAGGCCTCCGGCCGCGCCACGCCGCCGACGACGATCGGGCCGCGGCAGGCCTGGGTCAGCGGCCGGCGGCTGCGATGGATCTCGAGAAAGGCCCGGGCGCTGGCCCGGCACAGGCTGCCGTCGGGCAGGTTGAAGCGGCCGACCAGGCTGCGCGCCACCGGCTCGCCCCACAGCTCGGCGGGCGGCGTGCGGTCGCCGCAGTGCAGATAGGGAAAGCCGTCGCTGGTCGGCAGCATGATCTGCAGCCAGGGCAGCAACCGCTGGAAGCCGAGCTCGTCCTCGGCGACCCGGCCGCCGGTGCGCTCGAACCACGCGATGGCGGTGCCGAAGATCGCATGGCGTGCCTTCAGCAGCTCGGGCGGACGATCCTCGAAGGTGAAGTCCGGCAGCGTCTCGGCGGGCTCGGCGGCCAGGCGCTCCGGCGTGCCCGGAACGATCCCGCCGCGGTCGAGAAGGCCCTCGACGCGCCGCAGCGCATCGGTCAGGGCCGACAGCTGATCGGCCGCGCCCGAGTCGCCGTCGCGCCGGCGGCGCAGCAGGTCCTCGACCAGGCCGCCCAGGCTGCTCACCCGGGCGATGACGCGGTTGAGGTCCTGCAGCTGGGCGTCGCTCAGCTGGTCGACCCGCTCGGCGCGATGCCGCTCGCGCATGTACTCCTGCAGCAGCTCGGCAAGATCCGGGCCCAGATGGGCCAGGGCCGGATCGGTCCTCGGCCGCCCGAACAGCAGGCTGCGCAGCTCGGTCCCGTAGGCCTCGGCGGCGCCGAGCATCTGGCCCACCGTCGGCTCCCGGTCACCCGACTCGATCTGCAGCAGCGCGCTCGGAGCGACTCCCAGGGCTGCGGCCGCCCGTTCCGGCGACAGTCGCCCGCGGGCCTCGCGGAAGCGATGCGGCAGGCTGCCGAGCGGCTGTGTCGTCCGCTCATCCATGCATGATGATTGCCAGCTTTACGGCCCAGCGTCCAGCTTCCCCATACGACCGGTGCGTCCGCGCCCTGCCGGCCCAGCGTGAACGAGCGCGCCTGTGGCTTTCACGCTGCACTCACGGCGCCTGCCGTCTGATCCGCCGGTGACCGGGCGCCGGCGCCGGTCCGGCGGCCTTCCGTCGCGGGTCGCCGGCCGGCGACAGGTCGGCCCGCCTCAGTTTGCCAAGGAAACCCGACGGGGAGACGGCCATGACCACGCTCGACAGACCGACCGAAGGCCGCTCCCGCAAGTCCGGGCCGACGCAGAGCTGGCTCGAGATCTCCGCCGAGCGCCGCCGCCATCGCGGCGGCGTCGAGGTCGGCCAGGGCATCGATAGCGGTGCCGGCCTGGTCGACCCGGTCGGCGACCTGCTGCGCATCGCCGGCGTCCTCTGACAGAGCCTCGGCGACGCAGACCCCCTCGGTAGCACCGGGGGGACCCGGAGGGCCGCCGGCCCCTCCGGGAAGCGGCCCAGCCGGCGGGACGGGCGCGCGAGGGATGCCGGCCCTCGCGCGCCTTTCTCTCTTTAGGGGGAAGCTGGAAGACGAGCGGCGGAGGCGCGGCGCCGAGCGCCTCGACGCGGGGCCGCATGCCGGGGCAACGGCGCCTCGCCCCCGGGGCTCCGGTCACCTCTCGCCCAACAACAGGACGATCCAGTCCGCGACCAGCGCGGGCTTGTCCTCCCCCTCGATCTCCACGGCGCTCTCGAGCACGAGCCGCCATTGCCCCGGCTGGCGCTCGAGGCAGTCCTTGAGCCCGAAGCGGCCCCGGATGCGCCTGCCCGTGCGCAGCGGCGCGATGAAGCGCACCGAGTCGAACCCGTAGTTCATCGACAGGCCGGCGCCCCGGACCTCGCCGCAAGCCTCCAGGAACAGGACCGAGAGCAGGGACAGCGGCAGGAAGCCGTGGGCGATCGTGCCGCCGAAGCGCGTGGCGGCGGCCCGTTCGGGATCGACGTGGATGAACTGGAAGTCCTCCGTCACCGCCGCGAAGGCGGAGACCCGGTCCTGATCGACCAGGTGCCAGTCCGACGTTCCCAGCTCGCACCCGACCTTCGAGGGCAGGCTGTCCAGGTCCAGGCCGCCGGCCGGCATCAGAGCACCTCGAACAGGCCGGCGGCGCCCATGCCGCCGCCGACGCACATGGTGACGACGACGTGCCTGGCGCCGCGACGCCGGCCCTCGATCAGCGCATGGCCGACCATGCGGGCGCCCGACATGCCGTAGGGATGGCCGATCGAGATGGCGCCGCCGTTCACGTTGAGCAGGTCGTCGGGGATGCCCAGCCGGTCGCGGCAGTAGAGAACCTGTACCGCGAAGGCCTCGTTGAGCTCCCACAGGCCGATGTCGTCGATGCCGAGATCGAAGCGCCCGAGCAGCTTCGGGACGGCGAAGACCGGGCCGATCCCCATCTCGTCCGGCTTGGTGCCGGCCACCGCCATGCCGAGGTAGCGGCCGAGCGGCTGCAGGCCGGCGCGCTCGGCGCGCCTCGCCTCCATCACCACGCAGGCCGAGGCACCGTCGGACAGCTGGCTCGCGTTGCCCGCCGTTACGACGCCGCCCTCGCGAACGGTCTTCAGGCCGGCCAGGCCCTCGGCGCTGGTGTCCGGACGGCTGCCCTCGTCCCGCGCCAGCGTCACCTCGCGGCGCGAGGTCTCGCCCGTCGCCTTGTCGACCAGCTTCATGGCGGCCGTCACCGGCACGATCTCCGCATCGAAGCGGCCCGCTTCCTGGGCCGCGGCCGTGCGCTGCTGCGACCGCAGCGCATGGGCGTCCTGGCGGTCGCGGCCGATGCCGTAGCGCCGCGCCACCACCTCGGCCGTGTCGATCATCGCCATGAAGATGTCGTCGTGCAGGGCGACGAGCTCCGGGTCCGGCTCGACCCGCAGCGCGTCGGTCTGCACCGTCGAGATCGATTCGACCCCACCGGCCAGGACGACCTCCATCCTGTCCACGACGACCTGCTTGGCCGCCGTCGCGACGGCCATCAGCCCCGAGGAGCACTGGCGGTCGAGGGTCATTCCCGGGACGTCGACCGGCAGGCCGGCGCGCAGCGCGGCGGTCCGGCCGATCGTGTGCTGGCAGCCCTGCGGCAGGGCGGCACCGAGCAGGCAGTCGTCGAGCTCGCCGCCCTCCAGTCCGGCGCGCTCGAGCGCCGCGCGGATGGCATGGGCCGCCAGGCTGGGGGCCGGCGTGTCGTTGAAGGCGCCGCGGTAGGCCTTGCCGATCGGCGTCCGCGCGGTGGAGACGATGACGGCCTCGCGCATCTACCCGGCCCTCGCCGGAACGAACCCGGCCTTCGCCAGCTCGTGGCTGCCCTGGCCGGCACCGTCTTCCGGCACGAGCTGGCCCGCCGGGTCGGCGAGCCGGCCGAGCTCGTCGAGAATCCGCTCGGCGACCGCGTCGCCGCCGCCGAGATGCAGTCCCCGGGTCAGGGTGATCTGGGCGATCTCGAAGCTGCCGGCACCGGCGCAGAGCACCGTCCTGGTCGGCGCCGCCTCCGCCACCAGCGCCAGCACCGCGGGGCTGACCAGCGCGGGGTCCAGCGCCGCGAGCTGCTCCGCCGGCATCAGCCCTTCGAGCATCCGGGTCCCGGCGGTGGGCGCCAGGCAGTTCACCTTGATGCCGTACCTGGCGCCTTCGAGCGCCAGCGTGTTCATGAGCCCGACGAGCGCCATCTTGGCGGCGCCGTAGTTCGATTGCCCGAAGTTGCCGTAGAGCCCGCTCGAGGAGGTCGTGAAGACGATGCGCCCGTAGTTGCGGTCCCGCATGCCCGGCCAGACCGCCTTCGCACAGTGCACCGAGCCCATCACGTGGACCTCGAGGACGGCGCGGAAGTCCTCCAGCGCCATCTTGGCGAAGCTTCTGTCGCGCAGGATCCCGGCGTTCGCGACCAGGATGTCGACGGCGCCCCAGCGCCCGGTCGCCTCTTCGACCATCGCCTCGACCTGGGCGAAGTCCGTGACCGACGCGCTGCTGGCGATCGCCTGCCCGCCCGCCGTGCGGATCTCCTCGGCGACGCGCTCGGCGGCCGCGAGCGACCCGCCGCTGCCGTCGACCGCGCCGCCGAGGTCGTTGACCACCACCCTGGCGCCGCGCCCGGCCAGGGCCAGGGCATGCTCGCGCCCCAGCCCGCCGCCGGCGCCCGTCACGATGGCGACCCTGCCCGTCAAGTCGATAGCCAAGATGCACACTCCCTTGCCGTTCGTGCTGAAGAGGGCGGCCGCCCGGCCCGCCCTGCCGGAACGCTCACATGAGCGACGGCAGGAAGAGGCTTATCTGCGGAAAGATCACGATGAGGGCGACCAGGACCAGGTAGGCGATCCAGAAAGGCAGGACGCCGCGGAAGATGTCGTACATCGGCACCTCCCTGGCCAGCGTCGCGATGGCGAAGACGTTGACGCCGATCGGCGGCGTCACGACGCCCAGCTCGACCATGATGACCACCAGCACGCCGAACCAGACGGGATCGAAGCCCGCGCCCATCGCGATCGGAAAGAACAGGGGAACGGTCAGCACCAGCGCCGGCAGGGCGTTCATGAACATCCCGATGACCACGTAGAACAGCAGGATGGCCACGACGATCTGGTACTTGCCGAGGTGGAGCCCGATGATCAGCTCGGCGAGCTGGTGGGTCAGCCCGCTGATCGCGATGAAGCGGCTGAAGGCCGTCGCGAACATGAAGATCACGATGATGCCGGCGGTCAGGCGCAGGCTCCGGGCGATCGACTGCCAGAACGCCGCCAGGGTGAGGCGCCGCGTCAGGACCGACACGAGCAGCGCGCCGAAGACGCCCAGCCCGGCCGCCTCGTTGGCAGTGACGAGCCCGGCGTAGATGCCGCCCAGGACCAGCAGCATCAGCAGCAGCACCGGCCAGGTGCCGGCGCAGGACGCCAGGCGGTCCCGCCAGCTGCTCCGCTCGCCCCGCGGCGCCAGCGCCGGATTCAGCGCCGCGCGCACGGTGATCAGCGCGATCAGGATGACGGCGAACAGCAGGCCGGGCAGGACGCCGGCGATGAACAGCTTGCCGATCGAGACCTCGGTGATCATGCCGTAGATGATGAAGGCGATGCTCGGCGGCACCATCACGCCGATGGTCGCCGCGCAGGCGATCGAGGCCGTCGCCAGCTTCATGTCGTAGCCGTAGGCCCGCATCTGCGGCAGGGCGATCGAGCCCATGCTGTAGACCCCGGACAGCGTGTCCCCGACGATCGAGGAGAGGCCCGCGCAGGCGACGGTGCTGGCCGAGGCCAGCCCGCCCGGCAGGTGGCCGATCCAGCGATAGGCCGAGCGGTAGAGCTCCGCGGCGAAGCCCGAGGCGACGACGATCAGGCCCATCCAGGTGAACAGCGGCACCACGCTCCAGGTCTGGTCGGTCACGACGTCGATGGTCGTCGTGCCGAGGCTGGTCAGGCTCGCCGCCGGGGAGATCAGCAGGCTGATGCCGATCAGCGCGGTGACCGCCATCGCCGCCGCGACATGGACGCCGAGGAAGATCAGGACGAAGCAGAGCGTGATGCAGAGGATGCCGCGAAGATCCCGGGAGAGCGCGAAGGGCAGCGCGTCGGGGTGGAGGCAGAGATAGACGATGAGGCCGACGGCCGCGGCCCAGACGGCGGCGAGGACGACCGCCCGGGGATCCCGCGCCCTCGCGACCTCGGCCAGGGCCGAGGCGAGGTTGGCCAGCAGCGCCAGGGCGAAGAGCAGGACGAAGACCATCGCGGCGATCACGAAGGGCCACTCGGGCAGGCCCAGGACGCCGGTGACGATGGCGTTGCCCTTCAGGTAGAGCGCCTGCTTCAGGATCTGCGCCGCGGTGACGCCCATGATCGCCAGGGCGAGCAGCAGCCCGCCGGCCTCGGTCGGCAGGCGCAGCACCTTCGGCATCGCCCGAAGCAGCAGGTCGACCCGGACGTGGCCGCGCTCGATCTCGACGACGCCCAGGGTCGACAGCGTGACGAGGATCGTCAGGAGCCCCGTCAGCTCCATGCCGCCCGGCACGACGATCGAGAAGAGGTTGCGGAGCAGGACGTCGGCGACCGTGAGCCCCATCATCGCGACGATCGCCGCGGCCCCGAGGTAGAGGGACAGGCGGTTCGGCCAGGAGACGACGCGCCGCACGGCCGCCGCGCCTGCCTCGAGCGACACGGCGAGCCCCTCGCCGCCCGCCGCGGATGACGTCGCCCGTCTCACGCTCGCCTCGGCCCGGCGGAGCTCACCGCTTCGCCTGCCGGCGGTGCCCCGCCGATGCGGCGGAAAGCGCGAAGCGTCCGCTAGTTCTGGTCATAGAGCTTCATCAGGCGGACGGTCTCGTCGAGGATCTTCTGCCCCGGCATCCCCATCGCGTCGGCCTTCTTGACCCAGTCGTCCCACTGCGGCCGCATCTTGTCGGCCAGCTCGGCCTGGTCCTCGGCGCTGAGCGTGAAGATGTTCTCCGGCGGGATGTGCGCCGTCGCGGCCGCCGCGCTGTCCGTCGTGTTGTAGAGGAAATAGAGCGGCGTGATGTCGGCGAGGTGCTGCTGCTCTTCGGGCGTCAGCTTGTCGTAGGTGTCCCGGTTCATCACGGAGCTGTAGGTGCCAGGGTTGAGATTGAGCAGGGTGTGGTAGGTCGTGACCTCGTTGAGCTTGAAGTTGTTGACCCAGCCCCAGGCCGAGAGCACGCCGACGATGGCGCCGCGCTGCAGCGCCAGGTAGGCATCCGAGCCGACCATCACGACGGCGCTGGCACCGAGTTCCTGGAGCACCTTCACGCCGGCCGAGTCCTGGGCGCCGAAGACCTTGCCCTTGAGGTCGGCCAGGGTGCGGATCGGCTCGCGGCTGTGCAGGTGCGAGCCCATGGCGACGAAGGTCGCCAGCTCGACGACGTTGTCCGCCTTGGTGAAGAGCTTGCCCATCTCGGGAAACGCCTCGCGCACGCGCCAGTAGACGACGCTGGCGATGGTCTGGTTCTTCGACAGCCCAGGCAGGCTGAAGAGCTCCATCTGCGGGAACTTGCCCGGCAGGATCGGATGCCAGACGAAGCCGAGGTCGAGCACGCCGGCGCCGGTCGCCTGCAGCCAGTCCTTGAAGGGCGTCACCGAGTTCGGCGGAAAGAACTGGACCTTGGCGCGGCCGCCCGTGACCGCCTCGATCTGCGCGGCGAAACGCCGGTCCATCCTGTTCCAGGGGGTGCCGTCCGGCGAGGCGAACTGCATCTTGAGTTCGAGCCCCGCGGCCGCCGCCGGACGGGCGACCAGCTGCGCCCCTGCAAGGGCGAAGAGTGACAGCGTGCCGAACGTCCTGCGGCTGAAGCGTCGCCCGGACGAAGGGCTGGTGATCGCTTTCTCGGACCTCATCGTTCTCCTCCCCTGTTCCGGCGGCGCCCCGAGTCGGGCGGCCCCCGCTGCCCGGCTGTGTCGCCGGGTCGTTTGCGTTCAGGAAAGACGTTAATGACCGGAAGCATTCAGGAGAACGCAGTTTCTCCTAAAGCGATCCCTAACTGCTGCTTAAGGCTCCGGCCATGATCCTCTGCCATTCGCTTTCGGTCCGCTGCAGCTCCTGGCAGAAATAGTCGTAGAGCAGCTGCGACGGACGCGACAGCGGCCGCTGAGCGGGAAAGATCAGCGCCACGTCGACGCGCAGCGTCGGATCGACGATCGGATTGACGGTGACCCGCTCGTTGCCGAGCTCCTTGAGGCAGAGCCAATAGGGCAGGATCCAGGACCAGTCGGTCTGGCTGACGAACTCGAGCCCGGCGGGGAGGTTGTCCATCAGGATCGTCCGCTCCACCGCGATCGCTCCGCCCTGGATCGCCTCTTCGATCTTCGGCCTGAGGCTGTTGGCGGCCGAAGGCAGGACCAGCTTGAGCGGCGCCACGCTGTCGAGACGCAGCGGCTTCATGGGCATGAAGCCGCGTCGGACCCCCGAGATGAGCGCGACCGGATAGCGGCCGATCGGATTGGCCGACAATCCGATGTGCGCCTTCGCGAACTGCCCGACGAAGAAGTCGAGCGTGCCGCTGGAGGTCGCCGAGACGAGCGCGTCGGCCGAGCCGCTGGAGATCTCCAGATCGACCCGGGGAAACTCGCGGGTGAAGCGCGCGAGGGCCTGGGGGAGGATCGCCTTCGCCACGCCGGGCGCGAAACCCGCGGAGACCGACCCGCAGAGCCCGGCCTTGAAGTCCTCGATCTCGATCTCCGCCTCGGAGACCGCCTTCAGCACCGCCAGGCAGCGATCGTAGAAGCGCCGCCCGGCAGGCGTCGGGGTGACGCCGCGCGGCGTCCGCTCGAAGAGGCTGGTGCCGAGCCGCCCCTCCAGGGCAGTCATCTGCTGGCTCACGCCGGGCGCCGTGCAGTTCAGCCGCACGGCGGCAGCGCTGAGCGAGCCCTCCTCGCAGGCCGCGACGAAGTAGCGGATTTGCCTGAGGTCCATGTCACCACGCGCATCCGATATAAGGGATCGATAACACCAGGCTTAGGAAATTTAAATACTGCTAAAGGCTAACTGGATTCTATGGTTCGGCCGCCTGGGTCCTGGAGGCGCCCCGCGAAGCTGGCCCTCCGGTCCCGCGTGAGAGGGAGAGCCCGGCATCAGAGGGAAGCAGGCATGACTCCGCAGGAGCGGAAAATCTGGGTCCGGCGCATGGGCGCGCGATCCGAGTGGTGGGATCGCCGTCGCGAAGCCGTCGTCGAGCCCGAATGGGAAATCGTCGACGCCCACTGCCACTTCTGGGAGGAGCGCGACCTTCCCGATCCGCAGGACAGCGGGGTCCTGCTCCGGACCAGCCGCTACCTGCCGGACGAGTTTCTTCGCGATGCCGGGAACGGTCACCGGGTCGCAGCCTGCGTCTACATCGAGTGCGGCTCGGGCTATCGCGACGAGGGGCCCGAGCATCTGCGGCCGGTCGGCGAGACGGCCTTCGCCGCGGAGCTCGCCGACCGGCTGGCCGCCCGCGAAGGCGCCCCCGAAATCGCCGCGATCGTCGCCCATGCCGACATGCGGCATCCGGACCTTCCCGCGGTGCTGGACGCCCACGAGAAGGCCGGCCGCGGCCGGCTTCGCGGCGTCCGGCACAGCGCGGCGCGCCTCGAGGATCCCGCGGCACGGCTGATCGCGGGCGCGGCGCCGCCCGGCCTCTACCTCGATCCGGGCTTCCGCCGCGGCGTGGCTCTCCTGGGCGAGCGGGGCCTGACCTTCGACGCCTTCCAGTTCCACTTCCAGCTCGACGAGCTGGCCGGCCTCGCCCGCTCCGCGCCGGGAACGACGATCGTGGTCAATCATCTCGGCGCGCCGGTCGGCTTCACCCGCGACCCCGGCGCCGGCGATCCCATCTTCGCCGCCTGGGCCGTGTCCATCGAGATGCTGGCCAGGCTTCCGAACGTCGTCATGAAGCTCGGAGGGCTGGCGTCGATCGTCACGGGATACGACGGCCACGAACGCGACCGGCCGCCGTCCTCGCAGGACTTCGTCTCGGAGCGCGGCGCCTGGTTCCGCCACGCCATCGACCGCTTCGGCCCCGAGCGCTGCCTGTTCGAGAGCAACTTTCCGGTCGACAGCGTGGCCATCGGCTACGGCGTCCTCTGGAACGCCTACAAGACGCTCGCCGGCGAGTACGACGCCGCGGCCCGCCATGCCCTGCTCGCCGGGACGGCGCGCCGTGTCTACCGCCTGTAGCGCCCGCACCACCCGGGCGGCCGGCGTCCCTGTCCGCCCGCGAACGACGTTTGAGGAGCAGCTCGCCGGATGACCATGGATCGTTCCGCCAGCCCGGACGCGGGCGAGGTCGCCCGCCCCTTCCAGGGCGTCCGCATCGTCGACGTCTCCCACGTGCTGGCCGGCCCCTATTGCAGCTATCAGCTGGCGCTGCTCGGCGCCGACGTCATCCGGATCGAGCCCCCGGCCAACGGCGACATCGCCCGCAACATGGGGCCGGATGCCGAGCTGAACGCCCAGGGCCTCGGCCTCGCCTTCCTGGGCCAGAACTCGAACAAGCGCTCGCTCGCGATCGATCTCAAGAGCGAGGCCGGCAAGGCGATCCTCTGGCAGCTGATCGACACGGCGGACGTCTTCATCGAGAACTATCGTCCCGGCGTCATGCGCCGGCTCGGCTTCGACTGCGAGGCGGTGCTGGAGCGGCGGCCGGACATCGTCTACGCATCGCTGACGGGCTACGGCCAGGAGGGCCCGCTCTCGACCCGTCCGGCCTACGACCACGTCCTGCAGGGCCTCTCCGGCATGATGTCGGCGAACCACACGCCGGCGGGCGAGCGGCACCGCGTCGGCTTCCCGGTGGTCGACTACGTGGCCGGGCTGATCGGGGCCTTCGCGATCGCCTCGGCCCTGTTCCAGCGCACCCATTCCCGGCGGGGCCAGGTCATCGACGTCGCGATGCTGGATGCCGCCCTGGCCATCATGGGCCCGCTGATCACCGAAGTGGCGATGAACGGCCGGCTCAACAGACCCGGCGGCACCAGAGCGTTCAGCGGCAGCCCCCTGTCCGGCATCTTCGAGACCGACGACGGCCTGATCGTCACCACGGCGAACACCCACGCCCAGGCGGTCGCCATGCTCGGCGCCCTCGGCCTGGCGGAGCAGGCCGGGGACCCGAGGCTGAGGAACTGGGGTGCCCATCCCGGCCTCGGCGACGAGTTCGCACCGATCCTGCGCCGGATCTTCGCCGGCGGCTCGGCCGCGCACTGGGAGGAGATCCTGTCCGCCGCCGGCGTGCCGGCGTCGCGGGTCCGGGACCTGCCCGAGATTCTCGATCATCCCCACCTGGCCTGGCGTCAGGTCCTGCTCGACGCACCGCGGATCGCCGGGCTCGACAGGGGGCTGCGCGTGCCCGGCGTCGGGTTCAAGCTGGCGAACGGCGGGCAGGCCCTGGACCGCCCGCCCCCGCGGCGCGGACAGCACAGCGTCGAGGTCCTGGAGTCGCTCGGCTGCTCGGTCGAGGAGATCGATCGGCTGATCGCGGCCGGCGTGGTCGGCGTGTCGCGGACCGGCGAGACGCCGTGATCCGCGCGGCCGTGCGCCGCGTGGCGAGCACCGGCCGGTTCTCGCCCGTCCCCGGCACCAGCAGGTGCCGCCGCTAGAAGAAGGCTTCCAGGAACGCGGCCGCCGCGTCCGACAGGCCGACGATCTTGTCTGTGGCCTGGCGGTAGAGCTTGAAGTTGAGCTCGGTCTCGGGGCGGCCGTCGGTCCAGTCGGCGAAGGGCCTGAGCTCGCGCCGGCCCAGAGGACGGCTCGCGAGGCCGGTGCGCCTGACGACGATGCTCACGCGCGGCGTCTGGCGGGCGATCCCGGGCGTCCGGGGGACTGCCTCGGCCGCGGTGACGAGGCCGCAGGCGACGAGGCCCCGGCCGCCCTCGTTCTCGCTGGCGAAGAGGAAGATTCTGTCGCCCTCGGCGACCTGCCTGCCGCCGTACATCGTCTTCTGCCGGCCGAACGCGAAGCTCTCGGCCCGCGGGTCGTCGATCTCGGCCTTGATCGCGTATGCCATGTCGGTCCTCCGCCGCCGCGGCCGGCGAGCTGCCTCCCGCTCCCTCAAAACGGCGGCGCCTTGCGCTCCCTTTGCATCTTCGCCGCCTCGGTCCACCAGGCGAGGTCGTCGGCGAAGCGGCCGAAGGCGCGCTGGAGCGCGGCACCGGGATCGCCGGTCGGCCGGCCCTCCGCATCCAGGGTCTGGGCGATCGGGCCGACGGCGAGGGTCGAGGAGACGACGACCATGCCCATCTCCGAGAGGATGGCGTGCCAGAGGCTGCCGGAGCGCACGCCGGCGAGGCGCCCGGCCGAGTAGCTGGCGATCGCGGCGGGGCGCCAGAACCATTCCTCCAGGAAGTGGTCGGTCAGGTTCTTCAGGCCCGGCTGCGGCCCCCAGTTGTACTCGCCGGTGACGAAGACGAAGGCGTCGGCCCGCCGGATCTTCCCGGCCAGGGCCTCCAGCGCCGGCGGCGCCTCGCCCTTCGGGTACTCCTTGTACATGCGGTCGAGCATCGGCAGGCCCACCGCCCGGGCATCGACCAGCTCGGGAGCCGCGCCGCGCGCCGCCAGGCCGGACACGATGAAGTCCGCCAGGCGGATGCCCATCCGGTCCGAGCGATAGGACCCGTAGAAGACCAGGATGCTGTCGGTCATCAAAACCTCTCCGTGCCGCCGCCGCGCCGCAAGCCCAGGATCGCGGCTGCGCGCCCTCCCGGCAACGGCCGCGGTGCGCCCGGCTGCCGCCCCGGGGTCCGGCAGCCTACAGCGGGAAGAACTCGAGCTGCTCGCTGGGCGGATCCCACTCGACCCTGCGGCCGGTCGCGCGATCCGGGTCCAGGCGGTAGACCGTGGCGCCCAGCACCCCGTCGCCGGTGACGCCGTCGCCGGCCAGCGGCAGGATCAGTCGCTCGCCCTCGCCGGCGCCGCCGGCGTGCACGAAGACGTGGCCGGAGCCGCGCATGCCGCAGGGCCCGATCATCACCTTCTCCATCCGCCAGCGCATCTCCCGGGCGTGCTCGGGGGCGAAGAACTGGTTCGGCGTCTTGCCGCGCAGGCTCTTGCCGAAGGCGGCGTTGATCTGCTCGCCGGCGAGCCGGCCGACGAAGTCGCCGAGCTCGGGATCGAAGCGCCAGGACCAGACGATCGGCAGATGCGGCTTCAGCTCCGCCGGATCGAGGTCCTGCCAGCCCGGCATCCGACGCGCCCCGCGGCAGCGGTTCCAGTGGTCGGCGACATCGCGCAGCGCGGCTGCCTGCAGACTCGCGAACAGTGCCTCGAAGCCCATCCCCTCCCCCTTTTCCCTACTCGTTTCATGGCTAAGGGGTCGGGTCAAGCCGCCGTCGGCTACAGCTGCGCCGCGGCGAAGATCTCCACGGCCCAGTCGAGGAAGACCCTCAGCCGCGGCGCCAACTGCCGTTTCTGGGGATAGAGCGCCGAGAGCGGCGTCGGGGACGGCGGGAAGTCGGCCAGGACCTCGACCAGCCTGCCCTCGGCGAGGTCTCGCTCGAAGCGATAGCGCGGCGCCTGGACGAGGCCGAAGCCCATGCGCGCCAGCTCGGCGACCGTGTCGGAGTTGTTGGCGGTGACGCGGCTCGGCAGCCTGACCTCGCGCAGCCGCCCCTCCACCGTGAACTCCAGCGGCAGCACCTCGCCGCTGCGCGACGAGACGAAACCCACCGCGCGGTGGCCCTCCAGCGCGTCGGGCGAGGCCGGCACGCCGTGCCGGGCGAGATAGTCGGGGCTCGCGCAGGTCGCCTCGCGGATCGTCGCGAGCCGGCGCAGCACCATGCCGCTGTCCCGGGGCTCGCCGGCGCGGATCACGCAGTCGACGCCCTCGCGCACCAGGTCGACCAGGCGGTCGCTCTGCCCGAGCTGCAGCGAGACCAGCGGATAGCGTTCGAGGAACGCGGGCAGGCGCGGCAGCAGGAAGGTGCGGGTCAGGAGCGGATGCGCGTCGACGCGCAGCAGGCCGCGCGGCTCGGCATTGCGCAGGGCCGACTCGGCATCCTCCACCTCGGCCAGGATCGAGAGGCAGCGGTGGTAGTAGGCCTGCCCGTCCAGCGTCGCGGCGACGTGCCGTGTCGTGCGCTCCAGCAGGCGCGCGCCCAGCTGCGCCTCGAGCCGCTTGACCGCCTCGGTGGCGGTCGAGCGCGACAGGCCGAGGTCCGAGGCGGCCGCCGTGAAGCTGCGCCGCTCGACCACGCGCACGAAGAGCCGCATGCAGTCCAGGCGATCCATGAGCTTTGTTCGTAAATTCCGAATACTGTTACCGAACATCGGCCGATTATCCGGCCCGAGCAAGTCTCTACCTCCGCTTCATCACAAGCGGAGACATCCCATGACAGACAGCCAGACGAGGACAGCGATCGTGACCGGGGCGTCGAAGGGCATCGGCGCCGCCGTGGCGCGGCGGCTCGCCGGCGACGGCCTCGCCGTCCTGGTCAACTACGCCCAGGGGCGCGAGGCGGCCGAGGCGCTCGTCCGCGCGATCGAGGCCGGAGGCGGCCGGGCGCTCGCCGTCCGGGCCGACATCGGCGATCCCGCCGGCCTGCCGGCCCTCTTCGATGCCGCCGAACAGGCCTTCGGCGGGGTCGACGTCCTGGTCAACAACGCCGCCGTCATGACGCTCTCGCCGATCGCGGAAACGGACGACGACGCCTTCGAGCGCCAGGTCGCCGTCAACCTCGGCGGCGTGTTCCGCGGCCTGCGCGAGGGGGCACGGCGCCTGCGCGACGGCGGCCGCATCGTCAGCTTCTCCTCCAGCGTCGTCGGCTTCTACCAGCCCGGCTACGGGGTCTATGCCGCCACCAAGGCGGCGGTCGAGGCGATGACCCACGTCCTGGCCAAGGAGCTAGGGCCCCGGCGGATCACGGCGAACGTCGTGGCGCCCGGGCCGGTCGAGACAGCGCTCTTCATGGACGGCAAGACGGCCGCGCAGGTCGAGGCGATCACGCGGCTGATTCCGCTCGGCCGCCTCGGCCGACCCGACGACATCGCCGGGCTCGTCTCCTTCCTCGCCGGCCCGGACAGCGGCTGGGTCAACGGCCAGGTGATCCGCGCCAACGGCGGCGCGATCTGACCGACGCCCCCCCCCCCCCGACAGAGATCGGAGAAGAATCCCCATGCCCTTCGCCAACTTCAAGATGCCGCAGGCCGCGCTCTCCCGGGCCCAGAAGGAGGAGCTGGTCCACCGGACCACCGACCTCCTCGTCGACTACTTCGGAGAGGCCGTGCGGCCCTACACCATGGTGCTGATCGAGGAGGTGCCCGACGGCGGCTACGGCCGCGCCGACGAGGTCTTCGTCGTGCCCGAAGCCTATCGGGCCAGGGACGGCGCCTGATCCCCGCCGGGCGCGGCGGCGGCCCCGGCGGGCCGCCGCCCCCTCCCTACCCCGCCGGCTGCGCCTCGTCGGCCAGGAAGCCGCCGGCCTGGCGGGCCCACATGTCGGCATAGAGGCCGCCGCGCCCCAGCAGCTCCCGGTGCGTGCCCTCTTCGACGATGCGGCCGCGGTCCAGGATCACCAGCCGGTCCATCGCCGCGATGGTCGAGAGCCGGTGGGCGATGGCGATCACGGTCTTGCCGGCCATCAGCGCGAAGAGCTGCTCCTGGATCGCCGCCTCGGCCTCGGAATCGAGCGCCGAGGTCGCCTCGTCGAGGATCAGGATCGGCGCGTTCTTGAGCAGCACCCGGGCGATCGCGATGCGCTGGCGCTGGCCGCCCGACAGCTTGACCCCGCGCTCGCCGACATGGGCCTCGTAGCCGCGCCGCCCGCGCCCGTCCTCCAGGCCCAGGACGAAGTCGTGGGCGTGGGCCCGCTTCGCCGCCTCGACGACGGCCGCGCGGTCCGCCCCGGGATGGCCGTAGCGGATGTTGTTGAGCACCGAGCGGTGCAGCAGCGAGGTGTCCTGGGTCACCATGCCGATGGCCCGGCGCAGGCTCTCCTGGGTGACGCCGGCGATGTCCTGGCCGTCGATGGTGATGCGCCCGCCCTCCAGGTCGTGGAAGCGCAGCAGCAGCTGGACTAGGGTCGACTTGCCGGCGCCCGAGCGGCCGACCAGGCCGACCTTCTCGCCCGGCGCGACGCTGAGCGAGAGGTTCTCGATGACCGAGCCGCGCCCGCCCTCCTGCTCGGCCAGATCCCGGCCGTAGTGGAAGCGGATGCCCTCGAAGCGCACCGCGCCGCGCGTGACCCTCAATTCGGCGGCGCCGGGCCGGTCGACCACGGCGTGCGGCCGGGCGATCACGTCGAGGCCGTTCGCGACGACGCCGACGTTCTCCGAGATGCCGCTCGCCGCGAACATGATCCAGTGGGACATGTTGGAGATGCGCATCGCGAGGCCGAGCGCCGCCGCGACGGCACCGACGCTGATCGCCTCCCGGCTCCACAGCCAGAAGGCGGCCGCCGCCGTGCCGGCCAGCAGCGCCGAGCCGAGCAGGCTGACCAGGATCTTGAGGCCGGTCATCAGCCGCATCAGCTCGGCGGTGCGGTCGTTCTGCTCGACGATGCCGGCCCGGGCGTAGTCGTCCTCGCGCGCCGCGTGGCTGAACAGCTTGACGGTCAGGATGTTGGTGTAGCTGTCGACGATCCGGCCGAGCAGGCGCGAGTAGGCCTCGGAGGAAGCCGCCGAGCGGCGTCCGACCGCCGGCACGACGAGCCGGAGCGCCAGTCCGTAGGCGGCCAGCCAGGCGAGCATCGGCACCGCCAGCCAGGGGTCGAGCCGCGCCAGGATCAGCAGGCTGCTGGCCACGAAGACCGCGACGAACCAGATCGCGTCGATCAGCTCGACCACCGAGCGCCTGAGCGCCAGGGCCGCCTGCATCACCTTGTTGGCGATGCGGCCGGCGAAGTCGTTCTGGTAGAAGGCCAGGCTCTGGCGCAGCACGTAACGGTGCGTCTGCCAGCGGATCAGGTTGGTGAAGGCCGGCACGACGGCCTGGTTGGTCAGCAGCGTGTAGACCACGTGCAGGACCGGCACAACGGCGACCAGCACCGCCGCCTGGACCAGCAGCGCCTCGTTCTCGGCGAAGAAGGCGCCGGGGCTCGAGGCCTCCCGCGTGCGGTCGATCAGGTCACCGATGTAGGCGAACAGCAGGGCGTTGACGACCGCGATCGCCGCCGAGGCCGCGAGCGCGATCGCCAGCAGGACCCAGGCCTGGGAGACGTAGCGCCAGTAGAAGGCGCCGAGCCGGTCGGGCGGCTGGTCCAGCCGGTCCGACTGGAAGGGGTCGATGAGGTGTTCGATCCGGCGGATCATCGCTTCGCTCTCGGCATGCAGGAAAAGGAGACGTCCCCAGAGGGACGGCGCCGGTCGCATGCAGGGGCGAAGCGGAAGCTCTCCGCGTCGCGTTCAGCGCCGGCGCATCAGCCCATTCGGGCGGGATTCGACGGGCGTACTGACATTTCGGATCCTTTCGGGTCGCGGGCGAGGACGGCGCCGGCCGTCCCCGAACGAGGCCGACAGCATCGCACAACCCTTGCGCGGCGTCGACGCACAAGGTGCACAAAAGTCACAGAGCCGGGGAGATTGTTGCAGAATTGCACCAGGACGACGGAGGCCGGCGCCCTGCCAGTCGCCGTCAGGCGCAGTCGCGCGGCCGTCCGAGCCCCCCGCGGGCCAACGCGGCGGCGATCTCGGCCACGTGCCGACCCTGATGGCGGGCACCCTCGAGCTCGTTGGCGCTCGGCTGCCGCCAGCCGCCGCTTGCCGTCGCGGCCAGGGTCGTTGCGCCGTAGGGCGAGCCGCCGGTGATCTCGTCCATGCGGGTCTGGCCCCGGAAGGAGTAGGGCAGGCCGACGATCACCATGCCGAGATGCTGGAGCGATGCCTGCATGGCGAGCAGCGTGTGCTCCTGGCCGCCGTGCTGGCTCCCGCTCGAGGTGAACACGCTGCCGACCCGCCCGACCAGGGCGTTGCGGACCCAGAGCCCGCCGCAGCGGTCGAGGAAGTGCTTCATCTGCGACGCCATGTTGCCGAAGCGCGTGGGCATGCCGAACAGGATGGCATCGAAGCCGGCGAGCTCCTCGACCGAAGCCACCGCCGTATCGTCGGGGCGATGGCCCGCCTGCCGCGCCGCCGCATCGTCGAGCAGCTCGGGCACCCGCCGCGTCGCGACCGATGCACCGGCCTGTCGGGCGCCCTCGGCGGCGGCGGCCGCCATCGCCGCGATGTGGCCGTAGGCGGAATAGTAGAGGACGAGAACCTTGGACATGGTCGCGCTCCGGTCTTGTGGTGTGCGGGAAGACGGGGGGCGGTCAGGAACGCGAGGCTTCGCGCAGGCGTGCGCCCCCGCCGGACAGCCCGCGCTGCGCGAGCCAGACGCTGCCGAGCACGACGAGCATGCCGGCGAGCTGCGCCGGGCCGAGCCGCTGGCCGAGCAGCGTCCAGCCGAGGACGACCGCGGTCACGGGACTGAGGAAGAGGAGCGGTGCGATCGCCGAGGGCTCGAGACGGGCGACGCCGCGGAACCAGAGGGCGTAGGTCAGCGCCGCCCCGATCAGGCCGAGGTAGAGGAAGCCGAAGACATTGGCCACGCTCGGATTCGGCAGGGGCGGCTCCAGCCACAGGGCGGCGGGCAGCAGCAGCAGCCCCCCGGCCGTGAGCTGCCAGGCCGTGAAGGTCAGCGGCGAAACCGGCGGCTGCCAGCGACGGCTGAGCACCGTCCCGCCGGCCATCGAGACGGCGCCGGCGAGAGCCGCCGCGACGCCGAGAGGATCGAGGTCGGCCCGCGGCGTCAGGATCAGCAGCGCGACCCCGGCGACCCCGGCGACCGCCGCGACGACGGAGAGCGCGCGGACCGGCGATCCCAGGAGCAGGCGCGCCAGCAGGATCACGACCAGGGGCTGAACGGCGCCGACCGTCGCCGCGACACCGCCGGGCAGCCGATAGGCGGCGACGAACAGCACCCACTGGAAGATCGAGATATTGAGCGCCCCGAGGGCGAGGGCCCTGGCCAGCCAGATCCCCCTCGGCAGCCGCCTGACGGCCAGCAGGAGCAGCAGGCCCGCCGGCAGGGCGCGCAGCGTCGCGTCCGTCAGGGGATAGCCGTCGGGCAGGAACTCCGTCGTCACCAGGTAGGTGCTGCCCCAGATCGCTGGCGCGATCGCCGTCGGCAGCAGGTCGAGGGTTCGGGTCATCGGAAGGCCTCTCAATTTATCTTGACGTCAAGATAGTCGGCATTGTCTTGACGTCAAGATAAATTCCGGCCGATCATGGGCCATGGATCGCGTCGACAGGATTCTGGCCCAGTGGCAGCGGGAGCGGCCCGACCTCGACGTCACGGCGATGGGCCTGATCGGCCGCATCAGGCGACTGTCCCTGCATCTGCTCCGCGGGATGGAGGAGACCTTCGCCGCGCACGGGCTCACGGCCGCCGCCTTCGACGTGCTGGCGACGCTGCGGCGCTCCGGCCCGCCCTATTCCCTGTCGCCGGGCGAGCTGATCGCGACGACCATGGTCACCTCCGGAACGATGACCCACCGGATCGCCCAGCTGGAGAAGGCGGGCCTGGTCGAGCGCGTCGTCAATCCCGAGGACCGCCGCGGCGCCATCATCTCGCTCACGAAGCAGGGCTTCGCGCTGATCGATGCCGCCGTGACGGCGCATGTCGAGACGCAGGCGCGGCTCACGGCTGCCCTGTCGAAGGGCGAGAAGGCCGCCCTCGCGGCCCTGCTCCGGAAATACCTGGCGGCGTTCGAGACGGAGCCGTGAGGATTCCGCGGCCCGGCCCCTCGCCCGTTGCGCCGGGCCTCCGCTTGCACAGGCCCGGCGAATCGGCAGACTGGCGGCCCCATCCCCGCCGAGGACCCAGCCCATGAGCAGCTTTTCCCGCTCCCAGGTCGTGCGCAAGCCGGCCGTCTCCGGCGCCGGCGGCCTGGTCGCCGCGCAGCACCGCGGTGCGGCCGAGGTCGGCGCCGAGGTGCTGGCGGCCGGCGGCGACGCCCTCGACGCGGCGGTCGCGACCTCCTTCGCGCTCGGCGTGCTGGAGCCCTGGATGAGCGGCCCGGCAGGCGGCGGCGCGATGATGCTGTGGCGCGCCGAGGAGCAGAAGGCCTACTGCGTCTTCTACGGCATGCGCGCGCCGGCCGGCCTCGATCCGGCCGACTACCCGCTGTCCGGAGGCAAGGTCTCGGACGATCTCTTCCCCTGGGCCGCCGTGGTCGACGACCGCAACGTCCAGGGCGCGACGGCGGTCGCGGTGCCCGGCCTGGTCGACGGCATCGGCCTGGCTCACGGCCGCTTCGGCCGCCTGCCCTGGCGCGAGCTGCTGCAGCCCGCGGTCGGCCTCGCCCGCAAGGGCCTGCTGGTCGACTGGTACGCGGCGCTGATGATCGCCTCGGCGACGCGCATCCTGGCCAGGGACCCGGACGCGGCGGCGCTGTTCCTGGAGGACGGCCAGTGGCCGACGATCGCCGGCTGGACCGCGCTCTCGGACAAGCGCCTCGACTTCTCCCGGATGGCCGACACCCTCGCCGAGATCGCCGACAAGGGACCGCGCGAGCTCTACGACGGCGAGGTCGGCCGGGCCCTGGCGCGCGACGTCCAGGCCAAGGGCGGCAGCCTCTCGGCGGCCGACCTCGCCGCCTACCACGCGGAGCTGCAGGAGCCGCTGGCGATCCCCTACCGCGGCGGCCGGGTCTTCGCCGCGCCGAGGCTGACCGCCGGGCCGACCCTGGCCGACGTGCTGGGCCGCCTCTCCGAGACGCTGCGGCCGGCGGGCAAGGCGCCCGACGGCACGGCCTACGCCGCCTACGCCGCCGCCCTGGGCGCCGCCTACGAGAAACGCCTCTCGGGCATGGGCGACACGGAAGGGGCGTGGAGCGGCGAGAGCCCCGAGGCGCCGGCCTGCACCACGCACTTCTCGGTGGTCGACCGCCAGGGCAACATGGCGGCGGTCACCCAGACCCTGCTGTCGAGCTTCGGCGCGCGCTGCGTCTCGCCCTCGACCGGCCTGCTGCTCAACAACGGCATCATGTGGTTCGACCCGGAGCCGGGCCGGCCGAACTCCCTGGCGCCGGGCAAGCGCTGCCTGATGAACGTCTGCCCGGTCGTCGGGGAGAGTGGCGGCGCGGACGGCCGCCGCTTCGCCCTCGGCGCCTCGGGCGGCCGCAAGATCATGCCGGCCGTCGCCCAGCTCTCCTCCTTCCTGCTCGACTACGGCATGAGCCTGGACGAGGCCTTCCACCAGCCGCGCATCGACTGCTCCGGCGGCCCGACGGTGGTCGCCGACGAAGCCCTGCCGGCCGGCGCGCTGGCTGCGCTGACGGCGGGCCACGAGGTCGTGACGACCAAGCGCACGGTCTTCCCCTACGCCTTCGCCTGCCCGGCCGGCGTGCTGCGCGACGCCGGGGCCAGCTGGGGCGCGACCGAGCCGCTCTCGCCCTGGGGCGACGCGGTGGCGGAAGCGTGAGGCGCGGCCCGGCGGCGGCTCAGCCGAGGTAGGCGGAGGCCAGGCCCAGGCCGGCGAAGCCGAGCGCGAAGGCCAGGGTCGAGATCCAGCGCGGCGGCTCCGGCCGGTCGCCTTCGGGCACGATGTCCTCGATGGTGGTCAGCAGCAGCACGCCCACGATGAAGGCGAGCGCGGTCTCCTGCAGGACCCCGCTCCCGCTGCGCAGCAGCCAGAAGGCGGCGAGCGCGCTGGCGAGCGCCGGCAGGGCCATGCCGGCGGCCAGCAGCCAGCGCCGTGGGCGCGGCACGCCGCTGTCCTGCAGGTTCTTGGTCGCGGCGAAGCCGCCGGGGATGTTGGCGACCGCCTGGGTCGCGCCGATCAGCAGGCCGAGGCTGCCGGCGACCGCGGCACCCGCGCCGGTCATCAGGCCGTCGCTGGCGAGATCGGCGGCGACCGCGACATAGACCATCAGCGCCGGGCCGCGGGCCGCCCCGACCCGGTGGCGCAGCGCCCGCATGGCCCGCGCCAGCAGCAGCGAGGCGCCGGCGCCGGCCAGGAAGGCCGGCAGGATCGCCCACATCGGCAGCGACTGCAGCAGGCGGGGCATCAGGTCGATGCCGACCAGCGCGATGGCGATGCCAGCGGCGCCGTGCAGCGCCGCACCGACCAGCCAGCGCGGCGCGCGGACACTCTCGCCGAGCAGGCTGCCGCCGAGCGTGCCGGCGACGGGCAGCAGCGCGAAGGCGAGGACGTTGACGAAGACGATCAGGGAGTCCGGCATGGCCTCTCGGCGCCGGTCCGGCCAGCGACCCGCGAGGGTCCCATCCGCCGGCCGGCGGCGCAAGCCCTCGGGGCGACGCCGGCGTCGCCGGCCCCCTCCTACCCCCGGGTGCCGCGGCCTTCGGTCACGGCCGGCGCGGTCGCGACGCTGTGGCTGGAGATCTCGGCGCCGGCGTCGGGACGCAGCGTCAGGAAGACCAGCAGCGAGCTGCCGGACAGGGCGGCGATCGCGACGAAGCCGGTGACGAAGTCGCCGACGGCCAGCGGCCCGCCGCCGCGCGCGGCCTGGGAGGCCTCGAGCACCAGGGCCGCGAAGGCGACGCCGGCGGCCAGCGAGAGCTGCTGGATGACGGCGGCGAAGGAGGTCGCGCGGCTCATCCGCGGCGGATCGATGTCGGCGTAGGCGATGGCGTTGATCGAGGTGAACTGCAGCGAGCGGAAGAAGCCGCCGGCGAGCAGCACCGAGACGATCACGAGGTGCGGCGTCGAGCCGCTGAACAGCGCGATCGCGCCGAGCAGCCCGGCCGAGATCAGCGCATTGGCGACCAGCACCCGGCGGAAGCCGAAGCGCCGCAGGATCGGACCGGCCGTCGCCTTCATGGTCAGCGCCCCGGCGGCGGCCGCGAAGGTCAGCGAGCCCGAGGCGAAGGGCGAGAGGCCGAAGCCGAGCTGCAGCATCAGCGGCAGCAGGAAGGGGATCGCGCCGGTGCCGATGCGGAACAGCGAGCCGCCGGCGACCGAGGCCCGGAAGGTCGGGATGGCGAGCAGCTTCAGGTCGATGATCGGATGCGGCGCGCGGCGCGCATGGCGGAGGTAGAGCAGGATCAGGGTCAGGCCGACGACGACCAGCAGCAGGGCGTCGCGCTGCGGCAGCACCGCGGCGCCGAGCAGGGTGAAGCCGAAGATCAGCGTCGAGAGGCCGAGCCCGGACAGCAGGAAGCCGCGGAAATCGAGCGGCGGCACCGAGTCGGCCTTGACCTGCGGGATGATCAGCGTCGCCAGCACCATGCCCGCCAGGCCGACCGGCACGTTCAGCCAGAAGATCCAGCGCCAGTGGTAGTAGGTCGTGATGAAGCCGCCGACCGGCGGGCCGAGCAGCGGCGCGATCAGCGCCGGGATGGTCAGCCAGGTCATGGCGTTGACCAGCTGGCGCTTCTCGACGACGCGCAGGATGATCAGGCGGCCGACCGGCACCATCATGGCGCCGCCGATGCCCTGGACGAAGCGCGCCGCGACCAGGCTCGTCAGGTCGTTCGACAGGGCGCAGCCGATCGAGGCGAGGATGAAGGTGCCGATCGCGGCGCGGAAGACCGTGCGCGCGCCGAAGCGGTCGGCGCACCAGCCGCTGATCGGGATGAAGATCGCCAGCGACACCAGGTAGGCCGTGAAGGCCAGCTTGAGCACGATCGGGTTGACCCCGAGATCGAGCGCCATCGCCGGCAGGGAAGTGGCGATGACCGTGCTGTCGAGGTTCTCGATGAACAGCGCCGAGGCGACGACGAGGGTGATCCGGCGGGCGCTGGGCATGGCCTCCTACTTAGCCCCTCCCCGGCCGGAGCAGGCAGGGGTCTGCCGCATGCTTTCCCCCCGGCGAATGCATGGCGGGGGACGCGCGGCCGGAAGCCGCCGGTCGAACTGTCCCCTACCGCTGACCGCCCGAACGCGTTATTGAGGCGCACTTCCGCTCACCGCCGCAGCAGCATCGTTCCGCCGCCTTGTCCGATTCCCCCGACGCTTCCCCCGAGACGCAGACCTCCCCCGAGACCAAGGCCGGGCCGCCGTCCCCGACGGCCGCCGGCGCCACAGCGCGCAGCGCGCTGGCCTCGCCGGCCGCGCCGCTGCTGGCGCGCGCCGCCCAGCTGCACAAGGCCGGCGACCTGCCGGCCGCGGTCCAGACCTATCGCCAGGCGATCGTCGTCGATCCCGGCTTCGCCGAGGCGCACAACAACCTCGGCGCCGCGCTGCGCGCCTGGGGCAAGCGCAACGAGGCGATCGTCGCCTACCAGGAGGCGCTGGCGCTGGCGCCGGACTACGCCCTGGCCCACGCCAACCTGGGCGGCGCCCTGGCCGAGAGCGGCGAGACCGAGGCCGCGCTCGACCACCTGGCGGCCGGCTACCTGCTGGCGCCGGACCGCCCCCAGATGGGCCGGCGCCTGGTCAACGTGCTGCGCCGCTCGACGCCCGCCAGCGTGACGCCGCGGGTCCACGAGGCCCTGGCCGCCCTGGTCGAGGATCCCGCGGTCGAGCCGCAGTCGCTCGAGCCCTGCATCGTCGCCCTGCTGAACGCCGACCCGCGGATCCGCGGCGTGCTCGACGCCCTGGCGGCCGGCCAGCCGCCGACCGTCGCCGAGGCCGGCCCGCCGGTCTACGCCGCGATCGCCGAGTCCGAGCTGCCGGCCCTGCTGGCCGAGGCGGTGCTGACCGACTCGCGGCTCGAGATGCTGTTCGCGATCCTGCGCGCGGCCTGGCTGGAGGCCCTGCTCGAGGACCATCCGGAGCTGCTGCCGGACCGTGCGCTGCTGGTCGCCCTCGGCCTGCAGCTCGAGACGGTCGAATGGTCCTGGCTGGAGAGTCCGGCCGAGCAGCAGCGCCTGGCCGGGCTGGCCGAGCGGCTGCGGGATCCGGCGGCGCGCCGCGACGGTCCGGATGCACCCGGAGCCGCAAGCCTCGCCCTGCTGGTCTATGCCCTCTACCGCCCGCTCGATCCCTTCTACGAGGACGCCGAGCTCCACGCCCTGGCCGATCCGGCCGCCGGACCGGAAGGCCTGCTGCTCTACCGTCATCTGGTCGAGCCGGCCGAGCGCGAGCGCTTCGCGGCGGCGATCCCGGGCGCGACGCCGATCCGCGACCGCACCTCGCAGTCGGTGCGCGCGATGTACGAGGTCAACGCCTATCCGCGCTGGCGGCGCCTCGCGCGCCGGCCGGGCCGGCGCGTCGACCTGCTGATGCCCGAGCTGCTGCCCGACCTGCGGCGCGTCTCGATCCCCTTCGACCAGCGGCGCGTGCGCATCCTGGTCGCCGGCTGCGGCACCGGGCGCCACGCCTGCATGACCGCCCAGCGCTTCGCCTTCTCCCAGGTCGTCGCCGTCGACCTGTCGCGCCGCTCGCTGTCCTACGCGGCGCAGCGGGCCCGCGACCTCGAGCTGCGCAACCTGCATTTCCTGCAGGGCGACATCCTGGAGCTCGGCGGCCTCGGCGAGGAGTTCGACATCATCGAGTGCTCCGGCGTGCTGCACCACCTGGCGAGCCCCGAGCAGGGCTGGCGGGTGCTGTGCGGCCTGCTGGCGCCGGGCGGGCTGATGCGCATCGCGCTCTACAGCGACCTCGCGCGCCAGGGCGTCGAGGAGGCGCGCGCCGTGATCCGCGAGCAGGGCCTGACGCCGACCCCCGACGGCATCCGCGCGGCGCGCGCGGCGATCCGCGCCCTGCCCGAGGACTCGCAGGCGCGCCTGCTCGCGGAATCGCCGGACTTCTTCTCGCTGTCGGGCTGCCGCGACCTCTTCTTCCACGTCCGCGAGGACCGCTTCACCGTCCCGCGCATCGCCCACGCGCTGGAGGCGTTGCAGCTCGACTTCCTCGGCTTCGAGCTGCCCAGCGAGGGCATCCGCTACAACTACCGGCGCCGCTTCCCGGAGGACCCGGAGCAGCGCGACCTCGCCAAGTGGGCGACCTTCGAGGAGGAGAACTACCTGACCTTCGCCGCGATGTACCAGTTCTGGTGCCAGGCGAAGGGCTGAGGCGAGACTCCCCCCGTGAGGTAGCCGCTCGGGGGCTTGGCCGGGCAGATGCCCGCCGCCTTCTGTACAGGATCTGTACAGACGCATGGACGCGCTCTATCTTGACGATAGAGGAACCGCGATGACCGAGACCCTGAACATCACCGAGGCCCGGGCGCGCTTCAGCGAGCTGGTGCAGCGCGCACGCAGGGGCGAGGAGATTCTGATCAGCCGCGAAGGCCAGGTCGTCGCCCGGCTCGTGCCGGCGCAGGGTCAGGGCCTGTCGGCGCCCGGCCTGCTCAAGCGCTGGCTGCCGTCGGAGCAGGCAGAGGCCCTGCGACGAGGGCTCGAGGCCGCCCTGCCTTCCGCCGAGCAGGCGGCCCAGGAGGGCGAAGAGAGCGACGGCCTCGGGCGCAGCCTGCCGCGGCCGCGGCGCGGCTGATGGCCGTCCTGCTCGACAGTCACGTCCTGGTCTGGTGGCTGTTCGACGCGCCGGAGCTGTCGGCCGGCGCGCGGGCGGCGATCGAGGAGGCCGACAGAAGCGCCCTGGTCAGCGCGGCGTCGCTCTACGAGCTGCTCTGGAAGGGACGGATCGGCAAGCTCCCGGGCATCGAGCGCCTGCCGGAGGCAGTGGCAGCGAGCGGCTTCGGCCTGCTGGCCATCGAGCCGCGCCACGCCAGCGAGGCCGCGCTGCTGGATTGGGGCCATCGCGATCCCTGGGACCGGATCCTCGCCGCGCAGGCCCGCGTCGAAGGCCTGCCGCTGGTCTCCTCCGACCGGATCTTCGACGAGATCGGCCTGCCGCGAATCTCCTGAACGGCCTTCAGGCGACCGCGTCGAGGGCCGCCTTCGACAGCTCCGTCGAGGCGATCCAGCCGCCGCCGAGCAGCCGGCTGCCGTCGTAGCAGACCGCGGCCTGGCCCGGCGCCACGCCGTACTGCGGCCGGTCCAGGCTGACCAGGGCGCCGCCCGCGCCGTCGGGCGCCACCCGTCCGGGCGCCGGCGCCTGGGCCGAGCGCAGCTTGACCGAGCAGGCCAGCCCCGCCGCCGGCAGGGCGCCGCCCAGCCAGTTGAGGGACTCGAGGCGCACCCGGTCGCGGGCCAGCGCCTCCTTGGGTCCGACGACGACGCGGTGCCGCCCGGCGTCCAGCGCCACGACGTAGAGCGGCGCCTCGGTGCCGCCGATGCCGAGGCCGCGGCGCTGGCCGACGGTGTAGCGCACGATGCCCTCGTGGCGGCCGAGCACGCGGCCCGAGAGGTCGACGATCTCGCCGGGCTCGACCGCGCCGGGCCGCAGCCTGGCGACGACCTCGGCGTAGTTGCCGTTCGGCACGAAGCAGATGTCCTGGCTGTCCGGCTTGGCCGCGACCGGCAGGCCGAGCCGGCCGGCCAGGGCGCGCACCTGGTCCTTCGGCAGCTCGCCCAGCGGGAAGCGCAGGAAGTCGAGCTGGCCGGCGGTGGTCGCGAAGAGGAAGTAGCTCTGGTCGCGCGCGTCCTCGGCGGCGGCGTGCAGCTCGGCACCGGCCGGGCCTTCGACGCGGCGCACGTAGTGGCCGGTCGCCAGCGCCGCCGCGCCCAGCTCGCGCGCGGTCTCCAGCAGGTCGCGGAACTTGACCCGCTGGTTGCAGCGCACGCAGGGGATCGGCGTCGCGCCGGCGAGATAGCTGTCGGCGAAGTCCTCGATCACCGCCTCGCGGAAGCGGCTCTCGTAATCGAGCACGTAGTGCGGGATGCCGAGCCGCTCGGCGACCCGCCGGGCGTCGTAGATGTCCTGGCCGGCGCAGCAGGCGCCCGCCTTGCGCAGCGCCGCCCCCTGGTCGTAGAGCTGCAGCGTGATGCCGACCGCCTCGTAGCCCGCGGCCCGGACCAGCGCCGCGGTCACCGAGGAATCGACGCCGCCGGACATGGCGACGACGACGCGGGCGCCCTTCGGCAGGCCGAGGTCGAGGGTCGGCAGGCTGGCGAGCGGAGCGGTCATGGCCGAGGACTTAAGGCAGCGGCCGCCCGCGTGCAACCGGCGGCGCCCGGAAGGGCGTCAGCGGATCAGGCTGACGCCCCGGATGCCGGCCAGGCGCAGTGCCCCCTGGGTCAGCAGCAGGACGCCGATCACCGTCGCCATGATGCAGACCGCGAAGGCCGCCGCCTGGTTGAGCGCGCCGCGGTCGTCGAGGTAGAGCACCGAGACGGCGGCCAGCTGGGTCGAGGGCGTGATCAGGAAGATCACCGCCGAGAGCGTGACCATGGCGCGCATGAAGAAGAACACGCCGACCCCCAGCACGGTCGGCCAGATCATCGGCAGGGTGACGCGCAGCAGCGTCGTCAGCCGGCTGGCGCCGAGCGTCGCCGAAGCCTCCTCGAAGGTCCGGCTGATCTGCTTCATGTTGGTGGTCGCCAGCAGGAAGCCCTGGGCGTGGTAGTGGTAGATGTTGCAGGCCGCGATGATCAGGATCGTGTCGTAGATCGCATAGACCGGATTGGCCGGATCGTTGAAGGCCAGGATGTAGCCGAGGCCGAGCACCATGCCCGGCACCGCCGCCGGCAGGATCGCCAGGAAGTAGAGCGGCCGCTTCAGGCCGCCCGAGAGCTGGTGGTTGGCGTAGGCGGCGAGCGTGACGACGACGACCGCGATCGCCGCGGTGACCAGCGCCACCTCGACCGAGGTCCAGAGCGGCGCGATGCCGTTCTGCACGTCGAAGGCGTAGTGGCGCAGGCTGAGCGACAGGTTGTAGGGCCAGAGCCGGACGAAGCTGGCGTAGACGACGATCGCGACGACCGCGAGGAGGGCGGCCGCGACCAGCAGGCAGTAGGCCAGCCAGAGCGCGTCGCGCCGGCGGTTCGGCCGCGGCTTCAGGGGCACCGACTGGGCGCTCACCGAGGCGTGCTGGTGCCGGGCGATCCAGCGCTCGGCGAGCACCGCCAGGGCCGCCGGCAGCAGCAGCAGCACGCCGATCACGGCCCCCATGGAGAAGTTCGCCTGGCCGGAGACCTGGTTGTAGATCTCGACCGCCAGGACGCCGTAGTTGCCGCCGATCACCACCGGGTTGCCGAAGTCGGTGATGACGATGGTGAAGACCACGAAGACCGCCGAGGCGATGCCGTAGCGTGTCGCCGGCAGGGTCACGGTCCGGAAGCTGCGCCAGGAGGAGGCGCCCAGCGTCTCGGCCGATTCGTAGAGCCGCTGGGCGCCGACCGCGAGCGCCGTCGAAAGGATCAGGAAGGCGTGTGGGAAGGCGTAGAGCAGGTCGGCGAGGAAGATGCCCCAGAAGCCGTAGACGTCGATCTCCGTGCCGAAGCTGCGGTTGATCAGGCCGTTGCGGCCGAGCAGGAACTGCAGGCCGAGCGCCTGGACCAGCGAGGGCGAGAAGATCGGCAGCAGGGCGACCAGCCGGAGCAGCGGCTTCAGCCTCATGGTCGTGCGCTGCAGGGCGTAGGCGAAGCCGTAGGCCAGCAGGATCGTCGCCGCAGTCACGCTGAGCGCCACCGTGAAGGTGTTGCCGATGATGCCGACGAAGCGCGGATCGCCGAAGTAGCGCGCGTAGTTGCCGAGCCCGAGGCCGTCCGGCGTGACCAGCGAGTAGCCGAGGATGCCCCAGAGCGGCAGCACGACGAAGACGACGAGCAGCAGCGTGGCGCCGCCGGCGAGGCCGGCCAGCAGCAGCCGGTCGGCGTCGAGGGCGGCGCGGCCGGGCCGCGGGCCTGCCAGGCTCATCTCGGCCCGGCCGAAACGGCGCTGAGGTGCTCGCCCGGCAGCACGAAGCGCAGGGTCTCGCCGACCTCGCCCTGCTGGAGCGGGCCGTGCACCTCGATCTCGACCAGCCCGGCGTCGGCCTCGACGAGCAGCCGGGTCATGTTGCCGAGGAAGGCGACCTTGCGCACCCTGCCCTCGACCACCGGACCGGCCGGCGCCTCGTCGGCCGCGAGCAGCCGGACGTGTTCCGGACGGATCGCCAGCAGCGCCTCCGAGAGGTCCCCGGCGGGCGGCAGCAGGTCGCCCCAGCGCTCGCGCTCCAGGACGTTGAGGCGGCCGATGAACTCGCCGACGAAGCGCGTGGCCGGCCGCCGGTAGAGATCCTGGGCGACGCCGACCTGCTCGATCCGCCCGCGGTTCATGACCAGGATGCGGTCGGCCATCTCCATGGCCTCGTCCTGGTCGTGGGTGACCATGATCGTGGTGATGCCGAGCCGCTTCTGCAGGTCGCGGATCTCGCTGCGCAGGGTCTCGCGGACCTTGGCGTCGAGCGCCGACAGCGGCTCGTCGAGCAGCAGTACCGCCGGCTCGGGCGCCAGCGCGCGCGCCAGGGCGACGCGCTGCTGCATGCCGCCGGACAGCTCGTGGGGATACTTGCCGGCCTGGTCGCGCAGGTGGACCAGGTCGAGCATCTCGTCGACCCGCGCCTCGATCTCGCGACGCGGCCACTTCCGGCAGGCCAGGCCGTAGGCGACGTTGCGCGCGACGGTCATGCCGGGGAACAGCGAATAGGACTGGAAGACGACGCCGAAGTTCCGCTTGCGCGCCGGCAGCTGCCCGAGGTCGCTGCCGCGCAGGAGGATCGCGCCCTCGTCGAGGCTCTCCAGCCCGGCGATCAGGCGCAGCAGGGTGGTCTTGCCGCAGCCCGACGGCCCAAGGAAGCAGATGAACTCGCCGGCCTCGATGTCGAGGTCGACGTGGTCGACGGCGGCGACGCCGCCGAAGCGCTTGGTGACGCTGCGCAGTTCGAGAAACATTCGGATTCCCCGCTCGGCGATCTCAGGCGATCGGAAGCCGCGCGGACGGCGGAGCGGACCGGCTGCTCCGCCGCCCTCGGCCTTGGCCGTGAGCGCCTACTTCTCGTAGCGCTTCTGCCACTCGGCGACGATGCGGTCGCGGTTCTCCGCCGCCCAGGCGTAGTCGACGTCGAACAGCACGGTCGAGATGTCGGCCGGCAGCCCCGCCTTCATGAAGCGCTCGGGCATGACGCGATCGGACATCGTCACGATCGACTTCCAGTTGTTGTACTCGTCGGCCGCCGCCCTGGTCAGGATCCAGTCGAGGAAGCGCCTGGCGTCGGCCTTGTTCTGCGAGCTCTTCATCAGGGCCGCCGCCTCCAGCTCGTGGCCGGCGCCCTCGCTCGGCACGACCATGGTGATCGGATAGCCCTCCTCGATGTTCTTGATGGCGCGCAGCGCGAAGGAGATGCCGATCGCGTACTCGCCGGCGCTGGCGACGTTGCAGGGCTTGGAGCCGCTCTTGATGTACTGCGCCATGTTCTTGTCGAGCGCGTCGAGGAAGGCCCAGCCCTTGTCCTCGCCCATCATCTGCAGGATCGAGGCGACGTGCAGGTAGCCGGTGCCCGAGCTCGCCGGGTTCGGCATCACCAGGCGGCCCTTGTACTCGGGCTTCAGCAGGTCCTGCCAGGTCGCCGGCATCGGCAGGTTCTCGGCCTTCATGATCTCGTTGTTGACGCAGAACGCGCCCATGTAGCCGGTCGTCGCGAACCAGCGGTTCTGGGCATCCCGGAAGCGCGCCGGCACCTTGTCGAGGCCCTTCGCCTCGTAGGGCTCGAGCATCCCGAGGATGCGCGGGTCGACCATCGAGGTCGCGGCCCAGCCCCAGATCACGTCGTGCTTCGGGTTCGAGGCCTCGGCGAGCATGCGGGCGCGCAGGTCGCCGGTCGACAGGCGCAGCACGTCGACCTCGATGTCCGGCAGGTCCTTCTTGGCCTTGTCGAGGAAGGCGGCCAGTTCGTCCTCCTCGTAGGAGGTGTAGACCGTGATCTTGCCGGCCTGCGCCGGAGCGCTCCCGGCGAACAGGGCGAGCGCGGCAACGGCCAGCGCACCCCGCAGGCCCCGCGGCAGAACGGAAACCGTCATGAGACATCCCTCCCGTTGCGGGCCCGGTCGTCCGCGCCGGGCCATCGGGGCGATTGTCATATTTTTGTCATCTTCCGCACAAGCGTCATGGTTGAACCGATGCTCGACAGCTCTTGCCGGCCGTGACGAGCGGGCGGCCGACGGTCCGCGGCGGTCAGCCCTGCCCCATCGCCGCGAGCAGCCGCCCGATCGGCGCCTTGTCGGCCAGCAGGCCGAGCGAGACGGCGAAATGGCCCTGGCGGCGCACGAAGAGGTTCTGCTCGGACAGGCGCCAGCGCCGCGCCAGGGCCAGGCCGCCGGCGAAGGGCACCAGCTCGTCGACGGCACCGAGCAGCATGACGATCCGCTCCGGCGGCAACGCCGGCTCACCGAGCGGGGTCAGCAGCGGCTCGATGCGGGACAGGCTCGCCTCGTCCCAGCCGGCGGCCCGCACGGCGGCGGGCATGCCGAGGGCCCGCCCCAGGCTGGCGCGCTCGGCGAGCTCGCCGGGCGCGCCGCTGGTCGCGACCAGCAGGGCCGCGTCCGGCGTCAGCGGCGCCGGCCAGCCGGCCGCCGCGCAGAGCAGCAGCTGCGCGGTCAGGGCGCCCATCGAGACGCCCGCGAGCGCCAGCGGCTCCGCGTATTCGGCGCGCAGGTGGCCGATCAGCAGGGCGACCTCGGCGACCCAGGCCTGGAACAGCTCGACGACGCCGAGCGGCCCGCGGCCGAGCATCGGCTCGCCGCCGTAGCGCCCGGCCGGCCGCCGCCGGCCGTGCCACGGCCCCTCGGGCCGCACCACGCGCAGGCCGCGCGGCACCTCCGGCGCCAGCGGGTCGGCGAGGCCCCGCCAGAACTCGTTCTCCATGCCGAGGCCGTGCAGGGACACAACGGTCCCGGTCGCCGGCCGGCCGCAGGGCTCCTCGACGCGGACCTGGCAGAGGTCGCCGAGAACCGGCGAGCGGAAGCGCAGCCAGAAGGTCCTGACGCCGCCGCTCTCGAAGGCCCGCGAGCGCTCGAGCGGCCGCGGCTCGGGCGGCGGCCAGAGCGGCGCCGCACCCGACAGGCGCGCGGCCTGCGCGGCCAGCGCCTCGCCGGGCGTCGCGACCTCGGCCAGCACCGGCGGGATGCGCCGGGCGAGGTGCAGCGGCAGGAACAGGCCGCGGGCCGCCATGAAGCGATGGGCCGCCCGGGTCCGGGCCTCGGTCGCGCCGGCGAGGTCGCCGTCCGCGCCGCCGAAGGCCACGGCCTGGAACGCGGCCTCGGCAGCCTCGTAGCGCCGCCGGCGCGCCGCCGTCGCCCCGAGGGCCCGCCGCGCCAGCAGGCGCTGGCCGCCGCTGCGCGGACCGCCGATACCGTCCCAGAAGCGCTCGGGCCGGCCGTCGACGTCGGCCGCGGCGGCCCAGGCACGCGACAGCGGGAAATAGAGGCCGGCGACCCAGCGCAGCGCGACCCGGTCGAACCAGGGCCGCAGCAGCAGCTCTCCGACCCGGCCGCCGAGCAGCCGATAGGGGTCGCGATCCGCCATGGATCCCTCAAGAGAAAGCGCCCGCAGGAGACCCCGCGGGCGGGCGGTCAGGCCGGCGGCGCCAGCCCCATGTCCCAGAAGCCGACCTCGAGCCGCACCGCGGTGGCGAAGGTGTCGCTGATCGAGGGCCAGCGTGCGCTCCCGTCCCAGGGCGGCGTCAGGCCGCGTCGGCCGGCGACGCGGTCGAGCTGCGCGGCCATGGCGGCCGCGCCCTCCTGGAACTCGGCGCCGCCGTAGAGCTCGATCCACGGCAGGTAGGGGTTGCCCTCCCGCTTCGTCGCCGGGTCGGCGAGCAGGCGCCGGCCGATTTCGGCATAGCCGAGGCCGCAGGGCGCCAGCGCGACCAGCAGGTCGAGCAGGTCGCCGGCCAGGCCGCGGTCCATGACGTAGCGCGTGTAGAGGCGGTTGGCCGGCGCCTCGGGGGTCGCCGCCAGCGCCGTCTCGTCGAGGCCCCAGCCGCCGCAGAAGTCGACGTGCAGCGCGATCTCGTGATTGAGCAGGAGGTCGACCAGCGCCGCCGACTGGCGCAGGTCGTCGAGCCGGTCGGACTTGACGACCGCCAGGGACCAGGCGCGGCTGTAGTGCAGGAGGAAGAGGTAGTCCTGGGCCAGGTAGTGCCGGAAGCAGCGCTCGGGCAGGCTGCCGTCGGCGAGGCCGCGCACGAAGGGATGCCCGACGTAGGCCCGCCAGTCGGCGCCACAGGCCGCCGTCAGGGCGCCGAACAGGCCGCCCCGGGGATCGCGCGGGGCGGACACCGCTACTCGAGCAGCATGTTGCGGGTCTCGCCCGGCAAGGCGACGGTCAGGCCGTCGAGTTCCTCGGTCATGATCAGCTGGCAGCCGAGTCGCGAGGTCTTCTGCAGGTCGAAGGCGAGGTCGAGCATGTCCTCCTCGTCCTCGCTCGGCTCCTTGAGCCGCTCGTACCATTCGGGCGCGACGATGACGTGGCAGGTCGAGCAGGCCAGCGAGCCCTCGCAGGCGCCCTCGATGTCGACGTCGTTGCGGTGCGCGATCTCCAGAACGGACAGGCCCACCGGCGCATCGACTTCCTTCCGGTTACCGTCCCGTTCGATGAAGACCATTTTCGGCATGGCGGACTGTTCCTCTGGGCCGGAGCCCGAATCGATGACGCACAGGTTCGAGTTGGCGGTGATGCCGACCATGTGGGAACCAGCCGGGGTCGGTAGCAGACTCCCCAGACGGCGACAAGCCGTTCCGCCAAGACCCAGCTATTCCGCCGCGGACTCGCCTCCGGATTCAGCATGACGGGCCCGCAGGCTGGCGACCGTCTCCGCGAGAATCCCGGCCGCCCGCTCGACCTCGCCGCCGGTCGTGAAGCGGCCGAAGCCGACCCGGATGGCGCTGCGCGTGCGCCAGTCGGGCAGGCCGAGCGCCTGGACGACGTAGGAGGGCTCGACCGCGGCGCTGCTGCAGGCGCTGCCGCTGGAGGCGGCGACGCCGACCAGGTGGTCGAGCAGCTCCTGGGTATCCACTCCCTCGAAGGAGAGGTTGAGGTTGCCCGGGATGCGCCGCTCCGGGTCGCCGTTGAGCGCGACCCCCGCCAGGCGCGCCCTCAGCCCGGCCAGGAAGCGCTCGCGCAGCACGGTCAGGCGCTCGGCCTCCTCGGCCATCTCCAGGCCGGCCAGTCGGCAGGCCTCGCCGAGGCCGACGCAGAGCGGCGCCGGCAGGGTCCCCGAGCGCAGGCCCCGCTCCTGCCCGCCGCCGTCGAACAGCGGCTCCAGGCGGACCCGCGGCCGGCGCCGGACGTAGAGCGCGCCGATGCCCTTGGGACCATAGAGCTTGTGGCCGGAGATCGACAGCAGGTCGATGCCGAGCGCGTCGACGTCGATCGGGATCTTGCCGACCGCCTGGGCCGCGTCGCAGTGCAGCCAGATGCCCTTCGCCCGGGTCAGCGCGCCGATCTCGGCGAGCGGCTGGATCACGCCGATCTCGTTGTTGACCGCCATGACCGAGACCAGGGCCGTGTCGTCGCGCAGCGCCGCCGCCAGGCGCTCGAGATCGACCAGGCCGTTCTCGCGGACCGGCAGGAACTCGACCTCGAAGCCCTCGCGGCCCAGGGCCTTGACCGATTCCAGGACGCACTTGTGCTCGGTCGCCAGGGTGACGACGTGGCCCCGGCCCTCATGGGCCCGGCGGAAGCGGGCGCCGCCCTTGATCGCCAGGTTGTTGGACTCGGTGGCGCCGGAGGTGAAGACCAGCTCGCGCGCCTCCGCGCCGATCAGCCGGGCGACCTCGCCGCGCGCCGTCTCGACCAGCGCCGCGACGCGCCGGCCGAGCTCGTGGTCCTCGCTGTGCGGATTGCCGAACTCCTCGGTGAAGAGCGGCAGCATCAGCTCGACGACCCGGGGGTCGGTCGGCGTGGTCGCCTGGTAGTCGAGGTAGATCGGCCGTTCCGGCCGGTTGCTCCGCTCGGCCTCGCTCATGCCAGGGCCCGCTCCTTCTGCCGGTCGTTCTCTCGGGGCCCGGCCCGGGCGACGAGCGCCTCCAGGCAGCGGTCGAGATCCCTGCGCCGGCTGGCCCAGCCGAACGACAGCCGCAGCGCGCCCGCGACCAGCCCGGCCGGCACGCCCATGGCGGCCAGCACGTGCGACGGCACGACCTTGCCGGACGAGCAGGCCGAGCCCGAGGACAGGGCGACGCCGGCGAGGTCGAGGCCGATCAGCAGGGTCTCGGCGCGCCGGCCCGGCAGCGCGAAGCAGCTCGTATTGGGCAGCCGCGGCGCCCCGGCCGCGAAGACCACGGCCTCCGGCAGCCGCTCGGCCAGCGCCGCCTCGAAGCCGTCCCGCCAGGCCGCCCGGTGCGCCGTCTCGGCCAGTTCCGCCGCGGCCAGCTCGGCGGCGAGGCCGAAGCCGACGATGCCGGCGACGTTCTCGGTGCCGGCGCGGCGCCGCCGCTCCTGGCCGCCGCCGCGCAGCAGCGGAGCCGGCTCGAGGCCGCCGCGCACGACCAGCGCGCCGACGCCCTGCGGGCCGCCCAGCTTGTGCGCCGAGAGGCTGACCAGGTCGAGGCCGAGGGCGGCGCGGTCGAGCGGCAGCTTGCCGGCGGCCTGCACGGCGTCGCTGTGCAGCAGCGCGCCGCGGCGGCGCGCCAGCTCGGCGACCTCGGCCAGCGGCTGCACGGCGCCGGTCTCATTGTTGGCGGCCTGCACCGAGACCAGCGCCGGCTCGTCCGAGGCGTCGAGCAGGCGTTCCAGCGCCTCGAGATCGACCAGGCCGCCGCCGGTCAGCGGGATGATCCCGGCCTCCGGTGCCGCGGCCAGCACCGCCGGGTGCTCGCCGGCCGAGACCAGGCGGCGCGAACGGCCGAAGCCGGCCAGTGCCCAGTTGTCGGCCTCGGTACCGCTGGCGGTGAAGAAGACCTCTTCCGGGGCGGCGCCGACCAGTCCGGCGACCTGCGCCCGCGCCCGCTCGACGGCGGCCCGGGCGTCGCGGCCGAAGCCGTGCAGCGACGAGGCGTTGCCGACCCGGCCGAGCGTCTCGGCGACGGCCTCGATCACCGCCGGACGGACCGGCGCGGTCGCGTTGTAGTCGAGGTATACGGGCTCGGCCACCGGGCGGCTCGTCGGGCGGCTATTCGGCGGCGACCGGCTTCGGCAGGGTCGCCTCTTCGTCGGCGAAGATGACGCCGCTGGTGCCGAGGATGCGCTTGCCGACGACGTCGGCGACGCTGACCGAGCTGAGATAGAGGTAGATCTGGTTGCCCAGCTCCTCCCAGAGGTCGTGGGTCGCGCAGCGGCTGCGGTTGCCGCGGCAGCCGTAGGGCTGGCCGGGCGTGCAGCGGGTCGCGCGGATCGGCTCGTCGACCGCCAGGATGATGTCGGAGATGTGCGTCTCGGCCGCCTCGCGGGCCAGCAGGTAGCCGCCACCGGGCCCGCGCACCGACTTGACGAGGTCGCCGCGCCTGAGCTTGGCGAAGAGCTGCTCGAGGTAGGACAGCGAGATCTCCTGGCGATCGGCGATCTCGGCCAAGGAGACGGGCTTTCCCTCGCTGTGCTCGGCGAGATCGATCATCGCCATCACGGCATAGCGCCCCTTGGTACTCAGCTTCACTGGACCTCTCCCGTCTGTCGCGACGCTCCGGCCGGCCCGGCCGGAGACGTCAACACTTGCCGGCCGGCGCCCCCGGGCCCTCGGACTCGGACTCGGCTTCCGGCGGCGCGCCGGCGACGCGCTCGTGGCGCGCGGCGTCCTCCTCCAGCTGATTGACCCGCTGGCGCAGGCGCTGGACCTCGTCGAGCAGGCCCTCGAGGGCGCGCGCCACCGGATCCGGCAGGTCGCCGGTCGGCGTGCCGTAGGCGACGAAGGTCGGCGTCTCGCGGTGCTCGGCCGCCCGCACCGGGCGCGCCGGGATGCCGACGACCGTGGTTTCGACCGGCACGTCCTTGGTGACCACCGCGTTGGCGCCGACGCGCGCGCAGCGGCCGACCGTGATCGGCCCCAGGATCTGCGCGCCGGAGCCGACGATCACGAAGTCCTCGAGCGTCGGGTGGCGCTTGGTGTTGCGCTGGCTGTCGGAATCGACCGAGGGCGCGACGCCGCCCAGGGTCACGTCGTGATAGAGCGTCACGTCGTTGCCGATCTCGGCGGTCTCGCCGATCACGACCCCCATGCCGTGGTCGATGAAGAAGCGCTGCCCGATCGTGGCGCCCGGGTGGATCTCGATGCCGGTCAGCAGCCGGCCGAGCTGGGACACCATGCGCGCCAGCAGGAAGAAATGTCTGCGCCAGGCCCAGTTGGCGATACGATACAGCTGGACGGCCTGGAATCCGGGGTAGCAAAGCACCACCTCCCAGGCAGAGCGGGCCGCCGGGTCGCGGGCCATGGTCGCATCGATCTCGGCGCGCAAAGTCTTGAACATTGAGGTGTCCTTTCGATATCTTCGCGCGCCGCATCTCCGGCACCGATCCCGGCAGCCAGGCGCCTACAGGAACCCCGTGGTCGGTCTAGGGATATAGGTTGCCCGACTAATCCAGTCAACTTTACCCGCTTCCCGGAACGCCCCCCTCGGCGGTGCGCCGAACGCCCCCGGGATGGAACCAAGAACGAAAGCGAAGCTGATGCCCGAGGTGATCATCAACGGCCCTGAGGGCCGGTTGGAAGGTCGTTACCAGCACAATCCGGTGAAGGACGCACCGATCGCGCTGGTGCTGCATCCCCATCCGCAGCACGGCGGCACGATGAACAACAAGGTCGTCTACCAGCTGTTCCAGGCCTTCAGCCGCCAGGGCTTCTCGGTGTTGCGCTTCAACTTCCGGGGGGTCGGGCGCAGCCAGGGCACCTACGATCGCGGCGAAGGCGAGCTCAGCGACGCCGCCTCGGCGCTCGACTGGCTGCAGGCCACCAACCCGAACGCCTCGGCCTGCTGGATCGCCGGCTTCTCGTTCGGCGCCTGGATCGGCATGCAGCTGCTGATGCGCCGGCCGGAGATCGCCGGCTTCATCTCGATCTCGCCGCCGGCCAACCTCTTCGACTTCTCGTTCCTGGCGCCCTGCCCCTCGTCCGGCCTCGTGATCCACGGCGGCAAGGACGAGCTGGCGCCGGAGCCCTCGGTCAAGAAGCTGGTCGACAAGCTGCAGCACCAGCGCGACATCGTGATCGACTACCGCGTGATCCCCGATGCCAACCACTTCTACGCCGAGCACCTCGACGAGATGATCGGCATGGTCGAGGACTACGTCCGCAAGGCGGTCGCCACGCCGGCCGAAGCGGCCGCGCAGTAGGCGACGTCCGGGACAAGGTGTTTTTCCTGGATCGGCATCGAGTCCGGTGACGGCACGCCCCTCGACAGGCTCGGGACGAAGCGACCATCGGAGCTAGCCTCGGCGCTTGCTTCGTCCCGAGCCTGTCGAGGGGCGTGGGAGCACCGACGCTCGCGGCTCCCTCTGTCACGCTGCGCGGCGCGGCCGGAAGCGGCGGCCGCCGGTCTGCGGCGCCGGCACGCCGGTCGTGCCGGGCAGGGACAGCGGCAGGCCCTCGAGGCTGCGCACCGCGAGATAGGCGAAGGCCTCCGCCTCCACGGCATCGCCGTTCCAGCCGGCCGCCTCGACCGGCTCGACGATGGCGCCGAGCGCATCGCGCAGGGCCTGCAGCAGCACCGGGTTGCGCCGGCCGCCGCCGGTCACCAGCCAGCGCCGCGGCGCCTCGGGCAGCAGCGGCAGGGCGGCCGCGACCGAAGCGGCCGTGAAGGCGGTCAGGGTCGCCGCCCCGTCCTCGGTCGAGAGGCCCTCCAGCAGCGAGACGTCCCAGGCGTCGCGGTCCAGCGACTTCGGCGGCCGGCGGCCGAAGTAGGGATGGTCGAGCAGCCGCACCAGGATGCCGCGCTCGACGGTGCCGGCGGCAGCGAGCCGCCCGTCCAGGTCGCAGGACAGACCGGCCCGCCGCGCCACCCAGTCGTCGATCAGCGCGTTGGCCGGGCCGGTGTCGAAGGCCAGCAGGTCCTGCCCGCCGGCCGCTCCGATCCAGGTCACGTTGCCGACGCCGCCGAGGTTGAGCACCGCCAGCGGCCGCTCCAGCC
Organism: Tistlia consotensis USBA 355; assembly: GCF_900177295.1. GTDB lineage: Bacteria > Pseudomonadota > Alphaproteobacteria > Kiloniellales > DSM-21159 > Tistlia > Tistlia consotensis. Next base: position 67,344 of record NZ_FWZX01000014.1, on the reverse strand, counting down.
CGGTCGCGCGCGCCGCGTGGTAGAGCGGCGCAAAGGGCGCGCCCTCGCCGCCGGCCGCGACGTCGGCCGAGCGGAAGTCGGCGACGACCTCGATGCCGAGCTGCTCGGCGAGCCGCTGGCCGTCGCCGATCTGCCAGGTCCGGCGCCGCTCCGGCTCGTGCAGGATGGTCTGGCCGTGGAAGCCGACCACGGCGATCTCGGACGGCCGGCGGCCGGCCGCGGCGAGGAGCCGGCGCACCAGCACCGCATGGCGGTCGGTCAGCTCGGCCTCGACGGCGGCGACCTCGGCCGCCGCGGCCTTGCCGCCGAGCAGCCCGCGGAGGCGCGGCCGGAAGGCCTCGTCGTAGGCCTCGCTGAGGAAGGCCTGAGGCTCGACGCGCGTGAGGCCGTCGGTCTCGATCAGCGCCGCATCGATGCCGTCGAGCGAGGTGCCGCTCATCAGTCCGACCGCCAGCACCATGGTCTCCGCCCACCCCTTCGCGTTGTTGACCTCCGGGGAGTGTGGTAAGCGACGCGCCCGCCCGCAAGCGAACAGTGTCCCGAGCGATGACCAGCCTGAAATCCGACTTCCTGCGCGTGCTGACCGAGCGCGGCTTCGTGCACCAGGCGACCGATCCCGAGGGCCTCGACGCCCTGGCGAAGAGCGGCGAGCTGGTCGCCTACGTCGGCTACGACGCGACGGCGGACTCGCTGCACGTCGGCAGCCTGATCTCGATCATGATGCTGCGCTGGCTGCAGAAGACCGGCGGCACGCCGATCGCGCTGATGGGCGGCGGCACGACCAAGGTCGGCGACCCCTCGGGCAAGGACGAGTCGCGCAAGCTGCTGAGCGAGGCCGAGATCCAGTCGAACATCGACAAGATCGGCGCGATCTTCGCGAACTTCCTGGAGTTCGGCCCGGCGAGCCAGGGCGGGGCCACGGCGATGATGGCCAACAACGCGGACTGGCTCGACGCGCTGGCCTACATCCCCCTGCTGCGCGACATCGGCCGGCACTTCACGATCAACCGCATGCTGACCTTCGATTCGGTGAAGCTGCGGCTGGAGCGCGAGCAGCCGCTGACCTTCCTCGAGTTCAACTACATGATCCTCCAGGCGTACGACTTCCTGGAGCTGAGCCGGCGCCACGGCTGCCGTCTGCAGATGGGCGGCTCCGACCAGTGGGGCAACATCGTCAACGGCATCGAGCTGGCGCGGCGCGTCGAGGGCCGCGAGCTGTTCGGCCTGACCTGCCCGCTGCTGACCACCGCCTCGGGCCAGAAGATGGGCAAGACCGCCGCCGGCGCGGTCTGGCTCAGCCCGGAGCGGCTCGGCGACTTCGAGTACTGGCAGTACTGGCGCAACACCGAGGACGCCGACGTCGGCCGCTTCCTCAAGCTCTTCACCGAGCTGCCGCTCGACGAGGTCGCCCGCCTCGAGGCGCTCGGCGGCAGCGAGATCAACGAGGCCAAGAAGGTCCTGGCCAACGAGGCGACCGCGCTGTGCCGCGGCCGCGCCGCCGCCGAGGCGGCGGCCGAGACCGCGCGCCGCACCTTCGAGGAAGGCGGCCTCGACGAGGGCCTGCCGACCGTCACCGTGGAGCGGGCCCGGCTCGCGGCCGGCCTGCCGGCCTACGAGCTGTTCCGCGAGGCGGGCCTCGCCGCCTCCAACGGCGAGGCCCGGCGGCTGATCAAGGGCGGCGGCGCGCGCCTCAACGACGCCCGCATCGAGGCCGAGGACCTGCGCGTCTCGCTCGACGACCTGGGCGCCGAGGGCGTCGTCAAGCTGTCGGCCGGGCGCAAGCGCCACGCCCTGGTGCGCGCCGGGTAGCGTCCGCTCCGCCGCACGGCGGCGCCATCCTTCCCCATCCCCCGACGGCGACGGCGGCCAAGACACCGAGGGCCCGGCCGTGGGCGGCGTCTCGCGCCGTCGCTGCGTCGCCCTGCCCGCCCCCGGTCCGCCGGCGATTCGTAGTATTCGAACCGCGCCGTTGCGACAAATCGCTCCATACAGAACTGTAAGGATTCAGACACACAAGTCTGAGCGACAATCTCCTCGTCGAAGATAAGTCGACTGCGACGAATACTCGCGACCGGCAAAAATTCGTCACCAGATCCCGAAGCAACCGGGCACCCCCCAGGGCCCGGACAGGGACACTTGTACCGAAGCCGTGGGCTCGCTTGCGGACCGGAAGGCGAGCCTGGGGGAGCCCAGTCGGCGACGGGCGACAACGAAAGGACTTGCAGATGAGGAAGGTTCTTCTTCACGGCACCGCCCTGGCGGCCGGCGTCGTGAGCATCGGCATCGCGACACCGTCGCACGCCCAGATCAAGCTGGGCCTCGGCGGCTACATGCAGCAGTGGTTCGGCTACGCCCACAGCAGCACCAACGTCGGCTCGAGCAGCGACGCCTTCAACGGCTTCGACGTCAAGTCGAACTCCGAAGTCTGGTTCGTCGGTTCGACGACCCTCGACAACGGCCTCAAGTTCGGCGTGAACATCCAGCTCGAGGGCAACACCAACACCGCCGACCAGATCGACGAGTCCTACATGTACGTCGAGGGCTCGTTCGGCCGCTTCAACATCGGCTCCGAGAACTCGGCCGGCTACCTGATGACCTACGCCGCCCCCGATGTCGGCCAGGGCGTCAACTCCTCCGGCACCCTGACCGGCTACCTGCCGCAGGGCGGCAGCTTCGCCGGCGCCGGCTTCTTCCGGGGACCGCTGGGGTCGACCTACCTCGAGCTCGACCGCAACAACGACTCGACCAAGATCACCTACTTCACGCCGCGCTTCTCGGGCTTCCAGTTCGGCGCGTCCTTCCTGCCGGATCCGCAGCAGGATTCGAACTCGCAGGTCGACAAGGCGACCGTCTCCTACCGCAACGGCTTCTCGCTCGGCGGCAACTTCGTCAACTCGTTCAACGGCATCGACGTCGCCGTGTCGGGCCGCTACGACTGGGCCAACGACCAGTCGTCCGCCGGCACCGACCCGAGCCTCTATTCGTTCGGCACCAACCTGGGCTACGCCGGCTTCACGCTCGGCGGCTCCTATGCCCACACCAGCGACATGGGCGCCGACACCGGCCGTTCCTTCGACGTCGGCCTGTCCTACGAGACCGGTCCCTGGGGCGTCTCCGTCACCTATCTCAACGGCCAGGCCCAGGCCACGGCCGCGGCCGGGGACAGCACCTACAAGGCCTACGAGGGCGCGGCCAGCTACGCCCTCGGCCCGGGCGTGACGATGGTCGGATCCATTTCCTACCAGGATCTCAACGCCGACACCGGCTCGAACGCCAAGACCTGGGCCGTGGTCAGCGGCGTCAAGCTGAAGTTCTAGACTACCCTGTCGTCCTGCTTCGCCCTGCCTGGCCGCGCGAGTGGCCGGGCAGGGCGTCTTCTTTGGGCCGCGGCGGACTCAGCGGCCGATCTCGCCCGACGGGAAGACGTCGTCCAGCTCGTCGGCCTGGCCGCCGCCCGGCTTCGGCACGCTGAACAGGCCGCGCAGGAAGCCCGGCGCCAGGATCGACAGCGGGTTGACGCTGACGTCGGGATCGTCGATCCGGCCGCTGACCCGGTAGGTGACGCCGAGGATGCCCTCGCCCTCGCCGCCGGTCAGCAGCTTGCCGAGGATCGGGATCTCGCCGAGGATCCGGTTGACCGAATAGGCCGGCACCAGGGTTCCCGAGACGTCGGTCTCGGCGCCTTCCAGGTCGATCTGGCCCTTGGCGGTGATCCCGAGCGACGAGCCGTAGGCGCGGAACAGCGGCGTCGTGATCCGGTCGTCGGCCAGGGTGAACTTGCCGACCGCTCGGTCGAACTCGATGCCCTCGCCGCTCAGCAGGTTGCCGATGCCGGTCAGCGAGGCGACGGTCAGCAGCTTGGCCATGGCCGGCGCGTTGACGACGCGGAAGCCCTTGGTCTCGATCCGGCCGTTGAGCGGCGAGTCCGGCAGCGGCCCCGGCAGCGTGCCGACGATCTCGCCCTTGCCGCCCTCGATCGAGTCGATCCAGCCGAGCGCGCGCAGGGTCGCGCCGATGTCGTCGGCGAACAGCTCGAAGCGGTAGGTGCCGTCGGCCTCGGGCCGGTAGAAGACGCTCATCGACTTCTCGGCGACCTGGGCGTCCTCGGCGACCTGGCGGTTCTTGTGGCGCCACAGCGAGCGCGGGATCTGCGCCTGGGCCTTGATCAGCTGCCAGCCGCGACGGTCGCGCACCAGCTGCAGGCTGACCGCCTCGAGCGAGCGGCCCTCGGCGAGCCGCACGCGCGACAGCGAGGGCGCGTCGAGCTTGAGCGGCAGATAGGGCGGGCCCGACTTGCGCTGGCTCGCCGCCGCGGCAGCAGCGGCGGCCTTGGCCTCCGGCGTCTGGTCCTCGGGGCGCGTGCCGAGCAGCGGCGCCAGGTCGAGCGTGCCGGTCTGCACGGAGACGGCGTAGCCGCCGCCGTCCAGCGGCGTCACCACCAGGCCGGTCACGCTGTTGTGCGCCACGGCGAGCTGGTCGAAGGCGATGCGGGCGATCCCGCCGCCCTTGGCGAAGCCGATCTCGCCGTGCGCCCGGTCGTCGCCCAGGTCGACCGCCAGGTCGGCGATCCGGGTCAGGCTGCCCTTGTCGATGCTCATGACCGCCGACAGCGTGCCGGGCTTGCCGGAGGGCTTCTCCCAGTCGAGGGTCGGGATCCGGGCGCTCACCTGCTGCAGGTTCGCCGACAGGCCGATGCGCGAGCTGCCGTGGTGGTCGGCGGCGATGTCGAGCTTCAGCGACAGCGCGCCCCGGGCGAAATCGCCGGCGTCGAGGCCGAAGGCGGTGAGCTGCGAGACCTGGACCGCCGGCGCCGCGGCGGTCACCCGGGTCGGCGTCTTGACCGCCTCGAAGCTCTCGCTCCAGGTGACGCTCTTCAGCGGGATGCCGGCGAGCGTCGCCGTTCCGGTCGCCTTCAGGCCCTTGCCGTCGAGCTTGAGATCGAACTGGCCCTTGTCGAGATCGTAGCCCGCGACGCCGCCCTTCAGGCCGGCGTCGGCGACCTTGCCTTCGACGCCGACCTGGATCTGCTCGAAGGTCAGGTCGGCGACCAGCGGGAAGGCGAAGCTCACCTTGTCGTGGAAGGTGCCGCTGGCCGCCGCCGGGTCGATGCCGAGATTGCCCAGCAGGTCGAGCCGCGGGTGGGCGAGCAGGGTCAGGGCCTGCTTGAGCGGCCCGTCGGCGTCGAAGACGATCGAGATGCGGTGGTCGTGGCCTTCGAGGCCGAAGATCGAGATGCCGCCGTTGCTGATCTTGATGTCGTCGCGCTGCGCCTGCTCGACCGTGAAGTCGAGGCCCTTGAGGTCGTAGGCGGCGCTGCCGGTGGCATCGGTCAGGGGCGGCAGCGGACGCAGGTAGTGGACCTCGAGCCCCTGGTAGCGGAAGCGGCCGCCGAACGAGCCGATGCTCTGGATCTCGTGGCTGTCGCGATCGACCGACAGGCTGGTCGAGAGCGTCGCCGAGGTCACCTCGCCGGCGGTGATGTTCTCGATCACCCAAGGCCGGCCGTTGCCGCCGACGCCCTTCGGCCAGTAGAGCTTGAGGTCCTGGGCCGGCAGGTCGCGGATCTCGGCCATCAGCTTGACCTCGAAGACCGAGGGCTGCGGGTCGACGATCGCCTCGACCGAGAAGGCCGGGCCGCTGCCGCCGCCCGCCGCCGGCGCCAGCGAACCCGACAGCTTGTCCAGCACGAAGGGATCATCGAGGCCGCCGCCGTGGGCCTCGATCGCGAGGTCGTTGACCGCCAGCGGCTGCTCCAGGCGGTCGGGCAGGTCCAGGGTGATGCGATCGGACGACAGCTCGAGGACCGTCTCGCTGGGCCGGCCGTCCTCCGCCAGGGTCATGCCGACCCGGCCGTGCAGCGCCCCGGAGATGCCCTGCAGCGCCTTGGCGTCGGGCAGCACCGCGGCCAGCGCGGCGGGCTCCAGGGAATCGACGTTGATCACCGTCTCCAGGCCCGGCGAGCCGGCGACCTCGGTCATCGTCAGGTCGAGCCGCGAGCGCTTGTCGCCGAGCGCGATGGTCGCCGAGCCGGTGGCGCTGACCCCGGCGGTATCGCGCAGGATCTTGAGATCGACGTTGGGCGCCCGCCAGATCACCTTCAGCCGCTGGTCGATCATCAGGGCCGAGGCCCGCACGATGGTGACGTTGGCGAGCTGGGCGAAGGGGTTGTTCGGGTCGGGCTTGTCGCGCAGCTCCGAGAACAGCAGCTGCAGGGCCGACTGCTCGGCCTGCGCGCCCGCGATCTGGCCGCTGTCGGGCAGCGTGTCGGGTTGCGCCTCGCCCTCTGCGGCCGGCAGCTTGCCGAAGGTGAAGCGACCGTCCGGCCGGCGCAGCAGCGAGATGTGCAGGCCGCGCAGGGTGATCGCCGTGGGCGCGACCTGCCCGTCGAGCAGCGCGCTCAGGCTGAGCTGGATCGAGGCGTCGGGAATCGTCAGCAGCCGCCGGCCGTCGGCGCCGATCACCTTCCAGTCCTGGCCGGCGACCTCGATCCGCGAGCCCCAGCCCGCCCAGACCAGCTGGGTGCCGCCGACCTCGACCTTGACGCCGTCGTCGCTGCTGAGCGCCGCCTCGATGTAGGGCTTGACGAAGTCGACCGGCAGCGGCTCGCGGCTCAGCCAGAACAGGCCGAACGCGGCCAGCAGGGCGAGGCCGGCGATGACGGCGACCACCCACTCCAGCGCGATCCGGCAGCTCTTCAGCACCATGGGGCGATCCTAGCCTGGATTCCCGAAAGGCACAGACGGCCGCCGGGCGCGGCCGCCGCAGCGCTTGACCGCCGGGCCCTGGCTGGTCGACCTTGCCGCTACGATGCTCAACGCCGCCTTCGCCGCCGCCGACTGGCCGCAGCCCGCCGATCCGGCCCAGGCCGAGCTCGCCCGGCAGCGCTGGAGCGAAGCCGCCGCGCGACTCGAGCCGCCGGAGCGGGCGCGGGCCGAGGCGCTCGCCGCCGAAGCCGCCGGACGGCGGCTGCTCGATGCCCTGTTCGGGAGCTCGCCCTTTCTCACCGACGCCCTCCTGCGCGAGCCGGTCTTCACTCTCGATCTGCTGCGCGACGGGCCCGATGCGGTCATGGCCGAGCTTCTCGACGAGTTGAAGGCGCTCAGCAAGCAGGAAGTTCCACGCGATCGGCTCTCCGCCGAGCTGCGCCGGGCCAAGCGCCGCGCCGCCCTGGCCGTCGGCCTCGCCGACGTCGGCGGCCTCTGGGCGCTGGAGGCGGTGACCGGCGCGCTCAGCGAGCTGGCCGACGCCGCTCTCGACGCCGCGCTGGCCTGGCTGCTGGCCGAGCGCATCGCGCGCGGCGACCTGGAGCTGCCGGCCTCTGCCTGCGCGAAGGACGGCACGCCGCTGGAGCGCTGCGGCTACTTCGTGCTGGCCATGGGCAAGTACGGCGCCCGCGAGCTCAACTACTCCTCGGACGTCGACCTCATCGTCTTCTACGAGCCCGGCCGCATGGCCTGGCACGGCCGCCGCACCCTCTCGGAGGCGATGGTGCGCATGACCGAGGAGCTGGCCCGGCTGATCGACGAGCGCACGGCCGAGGGCTACGTCTTCCGCACCGACCTGCGCCTGCGCCCCGACCCCGGCGCGACGCCGCTGGCGATCTCGGTCGACGCCGCCCTCGCCTACTACGAGTCCGCGGGCCAGAACTGGGAGCGCGCGGCGATGATCAAGGCGCGCGTCGCCGCCGGCGACCGGGCGACCGGCGACGCCTTCCTGCGCGACCTCAAGCCCTTCGTCTGGCGCAAGCACCTCGACTTCTGGGCGATCCAGGACGTGCACTCGATCAAGCGCCAGATCCAGGCGGTCAAGGGCGGCGCCGAGGTCGCCGTCGAGGGCCACAACGTCAAGCTCGGCCGCGGCGGCATCCGCGAGATCGAGTTCTTCTGCCAGACCCAGCAGCTGATCTTCGGCGGCCGCGATCCGCGACTGCGCGACCCGTGCACGCTCCACGCCCTGCAGGCCCTGGCCGACAGCGGCCACGTCGAGGCGAGGACCGCCAAGGAGCTGGCCGAGGCCTACCGCGAGCTCAGGCGCATCGAGCACCGGCTGCAGATGGTCGACGACCGCCAGACCCACAGCCTGCCGGACAGCGCCGCGGGCATCGCGCGGATCGCGACCTTCCTCGGCTATCCCGACGGCGCGAGCTTCCGCCGGCACCTGCTGGCCACCCTGCACTGCGTCGAGGGCCATTACGGCGAGCTGTTCGAGGAGGCGCCGCCGCTGTCCGGCCCGGGTAACCTGGTGTTCACCGGCGGCGAGCCGGACCCCGGCACCGTCGAGACGCTGGCCCGGCTCGGCTTCAAGGACGGCGAGCGGGTCTTCAACATCGTCCGCGCCTGGCACCACGGCCGCTACCGCGCGACCCGCTCGGCGCGCGCCCGCGAGCTCCTGACCGAGCTGATGCCGGCGCTGCTGGAGAAGCTGGGCCAGACCCGCGAGCCCGACGAGGGACTGGCCCGCTTCGACGCCTTCCTGGGCAGGCTGCCCGAGGGCGTGCAGCTGTTCAGCCTGCTCTACCAGAACCCCAGCCTGCTCGACCTGCTGGCCGAGGTCATGGGTCGGGCGCCGGCCCTGGCCGAGCACCTGGGCCGCAACGCTGCGCTGCTCGAGGCGGTGATCGACGGCCGCTTCCTGGAGCCGTCCCCGGGCCGGGCCGTGCTGCAGGAGGAGCTGGCCCGCGAGCTCGGCCAGGCGCGCGACTTCCAGGACTGCCTCGACATCGTGCGGCGCTGGGCCAACGACCGCCGCTTTCTGATCGGCATCGCCCTGCTGCGTCACGGCATCGAGGTCGACGAGGCCGGCGTCGCGCTGAGCGACGTCGCCGAGACCTGCATCGCCGGCCTGCTCGGCCCCTGCACCGAGGAGCTGGCGCGCAACCACGGCCACCTGCCGGGGCCCGGCCTCGCCGTGCTGGCGCTCGGCAAGCTCGGCGGCCGCGACATGACCGTGTCCAGCGACCTCGACCTGGTCTTCCTCTACGAGGGGCAGCCGCACGGCGGCGAGCTCGACGAGTCGGACGGGCCGAAGCCGCTGCCGCCGAGCCTCTACTACGGCCGCCTGGCACAGCGCCTGATCTCGGCGCTGTCGGCGCTGACCGGCGAGGGCCGGCTCTACGAGGTCGATCCGCGCCTCAGGCCCTCCGGCAGCGCCGGGCCGATCGCCCTGTCGCGCCAGGGCTTCCTGCGCTACCAGCAGGAAGAGGCCTGGGTCTGGGAGCACATGGCCCTGACCCGCGCCCGGGTCGTCGTCGCCGAGCCGGCGCTGCAGGCCGCGATCGAGGCCGACATCCGGAGCGTGCTGACCGTGCCGCGCGAGCCGGGGCACCTGGTCGTCGAGGTCGATGCCATGCGCGAGCGCATCGCGAAGCAGTATCCCGGCCGCTCGCTCTGGGACTGCAAGTACCTGCGCGGCGCGCTCTACGACCTGGATTTCCTGGCCCAGTACCTGCAGCTGCGCCACGCCGCCGAGCACCCCGAGGTGCTCTGCCGCTCCTCGGCCGAGGCCTTCGGCCGGCTCGCCGAGGCCGGCCTGCTGGACGGCGGGCGCGCCCGCTTCCTGGCCGAGGCGACCCGGCTCTGGCGCCGGGTCCAGGGCTTCCTGCGCCTGACCGTCGGCGACCGCTTCGACGAGGTGGCGGCACCGCCGGGCCTGAAGGCAGCGCTGGCCCGCGCCGCCGGCGCCGAGAGCTTCGAGGCGCTGCAGCAGCGGCTGATGGAGACCGCCCAGGGCGTCAGCCAGTGCTACAGCGAGATCGTCGCCGGACCGGCGCGCCGCGCCCAGGCCGCCGCCGAGCGGGCGGCCGGCGCCCCCGGCGACGCTTGACAGTCCGGCCGCCCGCGACACCTTCTGCTCGTCCAGTCCAGCAAGAGGAGAACGACATGACGGTCGAGGTCGGCCAGCAGGCGCCGGATTTTTCGATGCCCACGGACGGCGGCGGCACGGTCTCGCTCGCGGCGCTGAAGGGCCGCAAGGTCGTGCTCTACTTCTACCCGAAGGACGACACGCCGGGCTGCACCAAGGAGGCCTGCGGCTTCAACGACTCCCTGCCCGACTTCTCCGGCCTCGACGCCGTGGTGATCGGCGTCTCGCGCGATTCCGTGGCCCGGCACGACAAGTTCAAGGGCAAGTACGGCCTGAAGTTCCAGCTCGCCTCCGACGAGGACGGCAGGACCTCCGAGGCCTACGGCACCTGGGTCGAGAAGTCCCTCTACGGCCGCAAGTACATGGGCATGGAGCGCGCGACCTTCCTGATCGACGGCCAGGGCGTGGTCCGCGGCGTCTGGCGCAAGGTCAAGGTCGCCGGCCATGTCGAGGCCGTGCTGAAGGCGGCGCAGGGCCTCTAGGGAGCCGCCCCATGCAGTTCGCCCTGGCCGGCGCCGCCCTGGCCGTGCTCGACGTCGCGGAGCCGGAGCGCAAGGTGCGGCGCAGCCTGGCGATCGCGTCCGACTGGCGGGCGCTGCGGATCCACGAGATCGGCAGCGCCGCGCCGCCCGACCGACCGGCCCGCCCGGATCGGCCGGAGCTGCTGCCGGCGACCCGCGTGAAGAAGCGCAGGATCGGCCCCGGCGCGACCGGGCGGATCGCGCTGCTCCACGCCCTGGCGCACATCGAGCTCAACGCCGTCGACCTCGCCTGGGACATCGTCGCCCGCTTCACCGGCGAGGACCTGCCCCGGGACTTCTACGACGACTGGGTCCAGGTCGCCGACGAGGAGGCCAGGCACTTCGAGCTGCTCGCCGACCGCCTGGCCGCGCTCGGCGCCGCCTACGGCGACCTGCCGGCCCACGACGGCCTCTGGGAGGCGGCGCTGGAGACGAAGCACGACCTGCTGGCCCGCCTCGCGGTCGTGCCCCTGGTGCTGGAGGCGCGCGGCCTCGACGTGACGCCGGCGATGATCGAGAAGCTCCAGGCCGTCGGCGACGCGGACTCGGCCGCCGCCCTGCAGGTCATCTACGACGAGGAGATCGGCCACGTCGCGATCGGCCGCCGCTGGTTCCAGTGGCTCTGCGAGAGGCGCGGCCTCGAGCCGGCGCCAACTTGGCAGGCCCTGGTCCGCAAGCATTTCCGCGGCCAGCTGAAGCGCCCCTTCAACGAGGCGGGGCGGCAGCAGGCCGGCCTGCCCCAGGACTGGTACGTCCCGCTGGCCGACGGCTAGCCTCAGGTCAGCTCCTTCAATCCGGTCGGTGTCTCGATCTCTGCCCGATAACGGACCTTGGGCCCCGGGATGATCGCGGGCGGGCGATCGATCGAGAGCTCGCGATAGAGCGCCTCGATGGCCACGGGGTCCGGATGTTCGAGGGTGAGCGACCGGAGGCGCGCGCCGCGATCGGGAATCGCGGCCATCGCCTCGGGTTCGCCCCGGCGATCGATGATCGAGGGAGCCGCGCCGTCGAGGGGCAGCGAGCCATCCTCGGGAATGGCGAAGTCGAAGGTCGGATCGGCGACCGGAAGCGGCACCCGGTCGCCGAAGACGGCACGACGGCTCGCAAGGAAGGAAGCGATCGCGTCCGTGCCGGCGACCCAGCCCCGCAGGCGCCGGCCTTCGTCCCAGTCCGATCTGACCCTCTCTCGATCGTCGAGACCGAACCAGCGCGGCCGGGCGGGAGCGGTACCGTCCGGGTCGAGCGCGACGATCTCGAGATAGACATCGCTGCCGAGCCTGAGCCGGTGATTGTGGGTGCCCATGTAGGCGTGGCGTGTCCCGAAGGGCACGTCGAGGTCGAGGCAGCTCCGGACGTGCGCCACCCCTTCGGCCAGCGTCGGGGCGATGACGGTGATGTGGTCGAGCTTCAGCACGGTCGACGAGCTCCAATGCGTCCTCAGGCGGCCGCGATCGCCTCGATCTCGAGCAGCCAGGCCTCGTCGAAGATGCCGGCGATCACGACGGTGGTCGCCGTCTCGCGCCCGCCGAGCATCTCGCTGCGGATCCTGCGGTTGTCGAGCGCATGGCGCCGGTCGGCGAGATAGGTGCGGTGCAGGACGAGGTTGTCGAGGCCGAGCCCCGCCGCCTTCAGCTGCGCTTCGACGTTGCGCCAGGCCAGGCGGCACTGTGCCTCGAAGCCCTCGGGCACCCGGCCGTCCGCTGCGACCGGGATCTGGCCGCTGACGAAGAGCAGGCGGCTGTGGCCGCTGATCGCCATCGCCTGGACGTAGCCGCTGGTCGGGACGAAGGCATCGTCGGCGTTGATCGGACGCTTTTCCATGGGATCTCCTCGCGGTCTGGATGTCCCGTCGCTTGTGCCCGTCCCGGACGGATGGCTCAAACGATGCTTTCTGGGTGCTTGCGACAGCTTTTCTATCGTGATGCCCGGCACGGCCGCAGCTAGTCTCGCTGCCATGAGCTACCGCCTGCCGCCATTGAACGGCCTGCGCGCCTTCGAGGCCGCCGGCCGCCACCTGTCCTTCAAGCGGGCCGCCGAGGAGCTGTCGGTGACCCCCGGCGCCGTCAGCCAGCAGGTCAAGCGCCTGGAGCAGGCCCTGGGCGTGCCGCTGTTCCGGCGGCTCCATCGCCACCTGGTCCTGACCGGACACGGGGAGACGCTGCTGCCCGAGGTCAGCAAGGCCTTCGAGCATCTCTCCAAGGCCGGCGACCTGGTCGCCCGCTCGCTCAAGGCGCGGCCGCTGCGGCTCGGCGTCTCGCCCGGCCTGGCGGCGGATCCGGAGCGCAAGCTGGCCGGGATCGCCGGGACCGGGCGCGCCGCGGACTTCCTCCGGATCACCCGGACCGACGACCTGGCGGAGCTGCTCGACGGCAGCCTGGACGCGCTGCTGAGGCCCGGCGCCGGCCCCTACCCCGGGATGCACGCCGAGCCGATCGCCCTGGGCGCGGCCTTCGCGCCCCACCACGAGGCGACGCTGGTCGTCTGGCCGGGCCTCGCCCGCTGTCGCGAGGTCGTCAAGCTGAAGGCGCTGCTCGCCGCCGGCTAGGCAGGGTCAGGCGGACGCGGGTACCCCGAGCCTCCACCGCACGCCCTCTCCGCCCCAGAGGGGCAGAGAGGGGAATGGCCTTGTTGGGACGCTTGACGTCCTGTCGGAACAAAGGCAGTACGATCGCTGACACTCTGCAACCGAGGAAGCCCACCCCATGCCCCTGACCCGCTGCTCCTGGTGCGGCGACGATCCGCTCTACGCCGCCTATCACGACGCGGAGTGGGGCGTGCCGGAACGCGATCCACGGGCGCTCTGGGAGCTGCTCAGCCTCGAGGGCTTCCAGGCCGGGCTCGCCTGGATCACCATCCTGAGGAAGCGCGAGGCCTTCCGGGCCGGCTTCGCGGGCTTCGATCCCGAAGCGGTCGCCGGCTTCGGCGAGGCCGAGGTCGAGCGCCTGCTCGGCGACCCCGGCATCGTGCGCCACCGCGGCAAGATCGAGGCGACGATCGACGGCGCGCGGGCTTGGCTGCGCCTGGAGGAGGGCCATCCCGGCGGCTTCTCGGCCTTCGTCTGGGAGGCGGTCGACGGCCGCCCGCTGGTCCGGCGGCCGAAGACCATGGCCGAGGTGCCGGCCGTGACGCCCGAGGCCGAGGCGCTGTCGAAGCGCCTCAAGAAGGCCGGCTTCCGCTTCGTCGGCCCGACCATCGTCTACGCCTTCATGCAGGCCGCCGGCCTGGTCGACGACCACGTCGAGGGCTGCTTCAGGCGCGGCTGAGCGCGCCCGCCGCCGCGCCGTGCGCCCGGGGTCCCGCCCGGGGGCCGTCATTGTTTTGACCCGGCCCCACTGCTATATACCCGCCTGATCAGGTCCCCCCGGCGGTTGCAGCCAGGCGCGGCGAAACGCGCGCTCCCGCCCTATCTCAGAGAAACAACATGCGACGCAGACGTATCTACGAAGGCAAGGCCAAGGTCCTCTTCGAGGGTCCCGAGCCGGGCACCCTGGTGCAGTACTTCAAGGACGACGCCACCGCCTTCAACGCCCAGAAGAAGGGCGTCATCACCGGCAAGGGCGTGCTCAACAACCGCATCTCCGAGTACCTGATGCTGAAGCTCGAGGAGGTCGGCGTGCCGACCCACTTCGTGCGCCGGCTGAACATGCGCGAGCAGCTGATCCGCGAGGTCGAGATCATCCCGATCGAGGTCGTCGTGCGCAACGTCGCCGCCGGCTCTCTCGCCCAGCGCTTCAAGCTGGAGGAGGGCACGCGCCTGCCGCGCTCGATCGTCGAGTACTACCTGAAGAACGACGAGCTCGGCGATCCGCTGGTCACCGAGGAGCACATCACCGCCTTCGGCTGGGCCGCGACCCAGGACATCGACGACATGCTGCAGCTGGCGCTGCGCGTGAACGACTTCCTCTCGGGCCTGTTCCTCGGCGTCGGCCTCAAGCTGGTCGACTTCAAGGTCGAGTTCGGCCGGCTCTGGGAGGACGAGCAGATGCGCATCGTGCTCGCCGACGAGATCAGCCCGGACTCCTGCCGTATCTGGGACGTCCAGACCAACGAGAAGCTCGACAAGGACCGCTTCCGCCGCGACCTCGGCAACGTCGAGCAGGCCTACCAGGAGGTCGCCCGCCGCCTCGGCGTCCTGCCCGAGGCCGGCCCGATGGACCTCAAGGGCCCGAAGGCGATGCAGTAGGGGCGCGTCGGCGACCGCGCCTGCCGTCAGAACTCCCGGCCGATCGCCGCGTCGAGCGAGAAGCGTCCGCCGCCCCTGATCAGGATCGACAGCGCCATCAGGCCCCAGAGCAGCGGCATCTCCAGGCCGCCCTGGGGCCAGAACCAGACCGGCCAGTGGTGGAAGACCGCGACGGCCATGAAGACTGTCACGGCCGCGGCCGCCGGCCGCGTCAGCAGGCCGAGCACCAGGCAGAGCCCGCCGAAGAACTCGGTGCAGCCGATCAGCACCGCCCAGAACAGTCCCGGCGTGAAGCCGGTGCTGGCCAGGAACTGCGCCGTGCCTTCCAGCCCGCCGCCGCCGAACAGGCCGAACAGCTTCTGCGAGCCGTGCGGAATCAGCAGGAAGCCGACCGTGACCCGCACGATCAGGTCGGCGAGCGGTGCCAGCGCGCCGTAGAGCCCGCCGAGAGCCGGGATGATGAGCCTGTTGCCGTTCGCCATGGCCTTGGAGCCTCCCCAGTCTGCCTGCCGTCCGCCGGCTAGCGCTTGAGCACCTGCCGGCCGAGCCCGGTCCGTGCCTGCCAGCGCGCGCGCTCCAGCTCCGGAACCGCCGTCTCCTGCTCGGGCCAGCCGACACAAAGATAAGCGACGAAGCGCCAGCCGTCAGGGACGGCGAGATCGCGTTCCACGGAGCGCGGCTCCAGGATCGAGACCCAGCCGAGCCCGACGCCATGGCTGCGCAGCGCCAGCCAGAAGGTCTGCACCGCCTGGACCACCGAGTAGCGCCGGGTCTCCGGCATGCTCGCCTGGCCGAGGCCGAAGCCCTGGCGCGTCGCCTCGTCGCAGAACACGGCGAGCTGCACCGGCGCTTCCTCCAGGCCGGCCAGCTTGAGCGAGGCGTAGAGCGCGCGGCGCTCGCTCGCCTGGGCGGCCAGGGCCTCGGCGTTGGCCGTGCGGAAGTTGGCGCGCACGGCCTCGCGCGCCGACTCGCTCTCGACGGCGACGAAGCGCCAGGGCTGGCTGTTGCCGACCGAGGGCGACAGGCAGGCGAGGTCGAGCGCCGCCTCGACGATCGCCGGCGGCACCGGATCGCGGCGGAAGCGCCGGACGTCGCGGCGCCAGCGCAGCAGCGCCGCGAACTCGGCGCGGAAGCGGGCGTCGAAGACCGGCGCCGCCTCCTCCAGCCGCGACGGCCGGGCACGGATCTCTCGGAAGGCCGGATGGCTCACGCGCTTGTTCCTCTGCGGCGGACGGCGATCATGCTCTATCCTGCCGGCCATGATCGAGTCACGCAGCAGGCGGAGCGTCCTGAAAGGTCTCGCCGGCGTCAGCGCGCTGGCCGCCCTGCCGCCCGGCCTCGCCCGTGCCGGTGCGCCCCGCGTCATCCGGCCGCAGCCGGCCGAGGCACAGCTGGTCGGCCCGTCCTATCCGAAGACCGCGGTCTGGGGCTACGACGGGCTGATCCCCGGTCCGACGCTCAGGCTGCGCCAGGGCGAGCGCCTGGACGTGCGGCTGGAGAACGGCCTGCCGCAGCCGACGACGCTGCACTGGCACGGCCTCAGGCTGCCCAACGCCATGGACGGCGTGCCCGGCGTGACCCAGGCGGCGGTCGAGCCCGGCGGCAGCTTCGACTACGCCTTCGAGGCACCCGACGCCGGCACCTTCTGGTACCACTCCCACGCCAACTCGGCCGAGCAGGGCGCGCGCGGCCTGGCCGGCCCGCTGATCGTCGAGGAGGCGACGCCGACCGCCGGGACCCTGCGGGTGGACCGGGAGGAGACCTGGCTGCTCGACGACTGGCGGCTGACCAAGGAGGCCCGGATCGCCGAGCCGATGGCGAGCATGATGGACCTCAGCCACGGCGGGCGGATCGGCAACACCGTGACGCTCAACGGCGTGATCCCCGAGGCCTGGCCGGTCACCGCCGGCGAGCGCGTGCGCCTGCGGCTGCTCAACGCCGCCAACGCCCGCTTCTTCGCCCTCAGGTTCGAGGCTCACGCGCCCTGGGTCGTCGCCGTCGACGGCCAGCCCTGCACGCCCTTCCTGGCCGAGAATGGCCGCGTCCTGCTGCCGCCGGCCGGGCGCCTCGACCTGGTCGTCGACCTGACCGGCCGGCCCGGCGCGCGCTTCGAGGTCGTCGACGACGCCTATCCGCGCGACGCCTACCGCCTGCTCGACATCGCCTACGCGGACGAGGCGCCGCTGCGCGCGAGCGCCCTGCCCGCCCCCATGGCGCTGCCGGCAAACCCGCTGGCCGAGCCGGACCTCGGCTCCGCCGAGACGATCGCGATCGTGCTGGAGGGCGGCGCCATGGGCGGCATGGGCGAGGCGACGCTGGGCGGCAAGACCATGGGCCTGCGCGCGCTGGCCGAGCGCGGCAAGGTCTGGGCGCTCAACGGCGTCGTCGCCGGCGACGGCGAGCATCCGCTGCTCGGCGAGCTGAGGCTCGGCCGCAGCTACCGCCTGGTCATCGAGAACCGCACGGCCTTCCCGCACCCGATGCACCTGCACGGCCACCACTACAAGCTCATCGCACGCGACGGCGCGCCGGAGATCCGCGGCATCTGGCACGACACGGTGATCGCCTGGCCGGACGGCACCGTCGAGGTCGCCTTCGTCGCCGACAACCCCGGCGACTGGCTGTTCCACTGCCACATCCCCGAGCACATGATGGCCGGGATGACGGGGATGTTCCGGGTCGGGTGAGGAGCGGTAGCGGCCGCCGCCTCCCTCTGCCTCGGCCGCCGTCGTCCCTTCCCATTTCGTCATCCCCACGAAAGTGGGGATCCAGAGGAAGGCGTCGTAAGCATGGACGGCCGACGGCCCGCGCCGCCGACTTCGTTCTCTGGATCCCCACTTCCGTGGGGATGACGGGCTGAGAGAGTCGGGATGGACGGGGTGCCGCCGGAACATCCCGCACATGCCGGCGACGCACGCGCCAGTGCATTGCCTGGAATCCGTCTCACGGTTAGGTTCCGCGCAACTCCTCCAGGCCAGCCGAGACGGAACCCCTGCCCATGAAGGCGAAAGTCCACGTCACCCTCAAGCCCGGGGTGCTCGACCCCCAGGGCAAGGCGATCCATCATGCCCTCGGCGCGCTCGGTTTCCAGGGCGTCGAGGAGGTCCGCCAGGGCAAGGTCATCGAGCTGGAGCTGGCCGAGACCGACCGCGCCAGGGCCGAGGCCGCGCTGGACGAGATGTGCCGCAAGCTGCTCGCCAACACGGTGATCGAGAACTACGCCATCGAACTGACCGACTGAGGGCGCCCGCCATGCGATCCGCCGTCATCGTCTTCCCCGGATCGAACCGGGAAATGGACATGGTCGCTGCCCTGGAGCAGGCCTCGGGGAAGAAGCCGGCCCTGGTCTTCCACAAGGACACCGAGCTGCCGGAGGTCGACCTCATCGTGCTGCCCGGCGGCTTCAGCCATGGCGACTACCTGCGCGCCGGCGCCATGGCGGCGCGCAGCCCGGTGATGGCCGAGGTCCGGCGCCGCGCCGAGAAGGGCGTGCCGGTGCTCGGGGTCTGCAACGGCTTCCAGATCCTGACCGAGGCCGGCCTGCTGCCCGGCGCGCTGATGCGCAACGCCTCGCTGCGCTTCGTCTGCAAGAACGTCACCCTGCGCTGCGAGAACGCCCAGACGCTGTTCACCGGCGCCATGGAAGCCGGCCAGCGCATGACCGTGCCCTGCGCCCACATGGACGGCAACTACTTCGCCGACGCCGATACCATGAAGCGCCTGGAGGACAGCGGCGGCATCGCCTTCCGCTACGTCGACGGCGAGGGCCGGACGACCGAGGAGGCCAACCCGAACGGCTCGCTCGACAACGTCGCCGGCGTCTTCAACGAGACCAAGACGGTGCTCGGCCTGATGCCCCACCCCGAGGACGCGACCGATCCGCTGCACGGCGGCACCGACGGCCGCGCCCTGTTCCACGGCCTGGCGGAGGCGCTCGCGTGACCGACACGACCAAGACCCCCGGGATCACCCCGGAGATCGTCGCCGAGCACGGCCTGAAGCCCGAGGAGTACCGGAAGGTCCTGGAGATCATGGGCCGCGAGCCCAACCTGGTCGAGCTCGGCATCTTCTCGGTCATGTGGTCGGAGCACTGCTCCTACAAGTCCTCGAAGGTCTGGCTGAAGAAGCTGCCGACCCAGGGCCCCCAGGTCATCTGCGGCCCCGGTGAGAACGCCGGGGTCGTCGACATCGGCGACGGCATGGCGGCGATCTTCAAGATCGAGAGCCACAACCACCCGAGCTTCATCGAGCCCTACCAGGGTGCCGCGACCGGCGTCGGCGGCATCCTGCGCGACGTCTTCACCATGGGCGCGCGGCCGATCATGAACCTCAACGCGCTCAGGTTCGGCTCGCCCGACCACCCGAAGACCCGCCACCTGGTCTCCGGCGTGGTCGCCGGCATCGGCGGCTACGGCAACTGCGTCGGCATCCCGACGGTCGCCGGCGAGGTCAACTTCCACCCGGCCTACAACGGCAACATCCTGGTCAACGCCATGACCGTCGGCCTGGCGCCGGCCGACCGGATCTTCTATTCGGCGGCCGCCGGCGCCGGCAATCCGGTGGTCTACGTCGGCTCGAAGACCGGCCGCGACGGCATCCATGGCGCGACCATGGCCTCGGCGGAGTTCGGCGAGGACAGCGAGGAGAAGCGGCCGACCGTGCAGGTCGGCGACCCCTTCACCGAGAAGCTGCTGATCGAGGCCTGCCTGGAGCTGATGGCGACCGACGCGATCGTCGCGATCCAGGACATGGGCGCGGCGGGTCTGACCTCCTCCTCCTTCGAGATGGCCTCGAAGGGCGGCGTCGGCGTCGAGCTCGACCTCGACCGCGTGCCGCTGCGCGAGGAGGGCATGACGCCCTACGAGATCATGCTCTCCGAGAGCCAGGAGCGCATGCTGATGGTGATCAAGCCCGGGCGCGAGGAGCTGACCCGCGGCATCTTCGAGAAGTGGGACCTCGACTTCGCGGTCATCGGCCGGCTGACCGAGACCGGCAAGATGGTCCTGCGCTGGCACGGCGAGGTCGCCGGCGAGCTGCCGATCGACCCGCTGGCCCTGGCCTCGCCGGAGTACGACCGGCCCTGGACGCCGACGACGCCCCCGCCGCCGCTCGACCCGGCCTCGCTGCCCGAGCGCGACCCGCTGGAGGCCCTGGAGACCCTGATCGGCTGCCCGGACCTCGCCTCGCGGCGCTGGATCTGGGAGCAGTACGACCACCTGGTCATGGGCAACACCGTGGTCCGCCCCGGCGCCGATGCCGGCGTGGTGCGCCTGCCCGCCGAGTGCGGGGGCGGCAAGAAGGGCCTCGCTGCCAAGGTCGACTGCACGCCGCGCTACTGCCTGGCCGACCCCGTCCAGGGCGGCCGCCAGGCCGTCGCCGAGGCCTGCCGCAACCTCTACGCCGTCGGCGCCCGGCCGCTGGCGGTCACCAACAACCTCAACTTCGGCAATCCCGAGAAGCCGGAGATCATGGGCCAGCTGGTCGGCTGCCTGCAGGGCATGGGCGAGGCCTGCCGCGCCCTCGGGGCCCCGGTCGTCTCGGGCAACGTCTCGCTCTACAACGAGACCGAGGGCAAGGCGATCCTGCCGACCCCGACGATCGGCGCGATCGGCCTGGTCGAGGACGTCGCCAGGATCCCCGGCGCCGGCCTGGCCGAGGCCGGCCTGGCGCTGGTGCTGCTCGGCCGGACCCGCGGCGAGCTCGGCCAGTCGCTCTATCTCAGGGAGATCGAGGGCCGCGAGGAGGGCGCGCCGCCGCCGGTCGACCTGGAGGCGGAGCGGGCGGCCGGCGAGCTGCTGCTCGCGCTGATCGCCAAAGGCCGGGTCTCGGCCTGCCACGACCTCTCCGACGGCGGCCTGCTGGTCGCCGCCGCCGAGATGGCGCTGGCCGGCACGGTCGGCTGCGCGCTGGACGTGCCCGGGGAGACCCCGAAAACCGCATGGTTGTTCGGTGAGGACCAGGGGCGCTATCTCTTGGCGGTGCGCGATGCCGATGCCATTCTGTCGGCGGCCGAAGCGGCCGGCGTGCCGGCCGTCCGGGTCGGCGAGACCGGCGGCGACGCGTTGAAACTGTCCGACGGCAGCGCCATCTCGGTGGCGAGCCTGCGGCGCGCGCACGAAGGTTGGCTGCCGGCCTACATGGCCGCGGAGCTGGCTGCCGAGTAACGGCGGTCCTGACCGCGGCTCCTGTCACTGGGAGGATGCTGTTCCATGCCGATGAACCCCGCCGAGATCGAGAAGATGATCAAGGAGGGCATCCCCGGAGCCGAGGTCCGCATCGAGGACCTGGCCGGCGACGGCGACCACTACGCCGCTTACGTCAGCGCCTCGGCCTTCAAGGGCAAGACGCGCGTGCAGCAGCACCAGATGGTCTACCAGGCCCTGCAGGGCCGCATGGGCGGCGAGCTGCACGCCCTCGCCCTGCAGACCTCGGCACCCGACTGAGCGAACCACAGAACAGCAGGCCGCGCGGCACGCCGCCCGCAGCCGGGCAAGATTGAAGGATCAAGCGATGGACAACCCCGTCTTCCAGCGGATCAAAGACGACGTCACCGAGAACGACGTGGTGCTCTTCATGAAGGGCACCCCGGTCTTTCCGCAGTGCGGCTTCTCGGCCGCCGTGGTCCAGGTGATGAGTCACCTGGGCGTCAAGTTCAAGGGCATCAACGTCCTCGAGGACCCGGGCCTGCGCCAGGGCATCAAGGACTATTCGAGCTGGCCGACGATCCCGCAGCTCTACGTCAAGGGCGAGTTCGTCGGCGGCTGCGACATCATCCGCGAGATGTTCGAGTCCGGCGAGCTGCAGGAGCTGCTGCAGACCAAGGGCGTCGAGGTCCGCGCCGACGCCTGACGGCGCGCCGAGCGACAATGCCGAGGGCCCCGGCCGACCGGCCGGGGCCCTTTTTCTTGTCTTGGTGAAAAAGCAAGACTTTCCAGGAACTTAGCGGACGGCCAGGATCGCGCCATGACCAGTGCGGCGCTCCACGGCACGCGACGCGAAGGCCTGGGGCTCGGGCTCGGCCTGCTCGGCGTGCTCGCCTTCTCCGGCACCGTGCCGGCGACCGTGCTGGCGCTCCACGCCTTCTCGCCCGGCTTCGTGGCGCTCGGCCGGGCCGCCCTGGCCGGCCTGGTCGCCGGCCTGCTGCTGCTGGCCTTCCGCCAGCGCCTGCCGCGCCGGGACGAGCTGCGCGGCCTGGCCCTGGCCGCGGCCGGCGTCGTCTTCGGCTTCCCCCTGCTGATGACCTGGGCGCTGCGCACGGTCGAGCCGGCGCACGGCTCGGTGGTCCTCGGCATCCTGCCGCTGGCGACGGCGACCTGCGGCGCCCTGCTGCAGCGCGAGCGCCCCTCGCCCGCCTTCTGGCTGACTGCCGCGGCCGGCAGCGCCACGGTCGTCGCCTTCGCCCTCTGGGACAATCCGTCGGGCGGCCTGCATCTCGCCTGGGGCGACCTCGCCCTGCTCGCCGCCATCGCCCTCGCCGCCCTGGGCTATGCCGAGGGCGCCCGCGTCGCGCGCAGCCTGGGCGGCTGGCAGACGATCTGCTGGGCCCTGGTGCTCAGCCTGCCGATCCTGCTGCCGCTGGCCGGCCGCGACCTGCTGGCGCAGCCGGCTGAGCCGATCGGGCCGGCCGCCTGGAGCGGCTTCCTCTACGTCGCACTGATCAGCCAGCTGGCCGGCTTCTTCGCCTGGTACCGCGGCCTCGCGCTCGGCGGCGTCGCGCGGGTCAGCCAACTGCAGCTGCTGCAGCCCTTCGTGACCCTGGTCTTCGTCTGGCTGGTCCTGGCCCGGCCGATCGGCCCCATGACCCTGGGCTTCGCCGTGCTGGTCGTGGCGCTGGTCGGGCTCGGGCGGCGTGCGACGGTGAGTCGGTAAGCCCTTCCGCCTTCGCCCTTCGGCAAGCTCGGGACAAAGCCGACTGTACTCTCAACGATCGCTCAATTCGCTTCATGCTGAGCCTGTCGAAGCGTGAAGCGAAGCGGCGCCGTCGTCACCCCCAGGCGAAGGCCGCCATCGAGAGGCTGCCGTGCTCGAAGCCGCGGTGGAGGGTTCGGCCAGGCCCGCCGTCGCCGGCGCCGAGGGCGACGAAGAGCGGCAGGAAGTGCTCGTCGCTGGGCTGCGCGAGGCGGGCCTGCGGGGCGCCGTCGAGCCAGCCGGCCAGCGCCGCCTCGTCGCCGGCCTCGACCGAGGCGACCAGCCAGTCCTCGAAGGCCTGGGCCCAACCGGCGGTGCGCTCGCGCTCGATCTGCAGCCGGCGCAGGTTGTGCACGGCGCCGCCCGAGCCGAGGATGAGCACGCCCTCCTCGGCCAGCGGCCGGAGCGCCCGGCCGAGCGCCAAGTGGCTCGCGGCGTCGCGCCGGCTCTGCACCGACAGCTGGACGACCGGGATCTCGGCCTCGGGGAAGGCCAGCAGCAGCGGCACCCAAGCCCCGTGGTCGAGGCCCTGGGCGGGGTCCAGCCGCGCCGCGATGCCGGCCTCGGCGAGCAGCCCGGCGGCTCGCTCGGCCAGGGCCGGCGCGCCAGGCGCCGGGTAGCCGAGGGCATAGAGCTCGCGGGGGAAGCCGTAGAAGTCGTGGATCGTCTCGGGCCGCGCCGCGGTCGAGAGCGTCGGCTGCGCCGTGTCCCAGTGCGCCGAGACGACCAGGATCGCGCGCGGCCGCGGCAGGGCGGCGCCGAGGCCGGCCAGGAAGGCGCGCGCCGGGCTGCCCTGCTCGAGCGGCAGGCTCGGCGCGCCGTGGGAGACGAAGAAGCTGGGCAGGCGGTCGGTCATGACCGGATAGCTGCGCCTCGACCGGCCCGCTGTCCAGGCCCCTGCGCGGAAACGCTGTGTCGCAGCCTGTCACCGCCTGTCGCCGGCAGGCGCCGGCAGGCGCCTCAGCGCCGCTCGGGCGGCAGGTCGCGGTAGCGCGCCTGGAGGTCGGCCAGCTTCGCCGGATCGGGCGTCTTGACGATCCGCTCGCCCGAGGCCGGGTGCTTCGCCAGCATCGCCTTCGGCCGGACCGGCCGCCGCTCCAGCCCACCGCCGCAGTTCGGGCAGACGTTGTGCAGCGGCTCCTCGGCGCAGGCGGCGCAGAAGGTGCACTCGTAGCTGCAGATCCGCGCCTCGGTCGAGGCCGGCGGCAGGTCGCGCCCGCAGAGCTCGCAGTTCGGACGCAAGGCCAGCATCACGACTCCTCCCCTCGCCACAGACGTTAACCGAACCCTAAGCGATCGCAGGGAAAGATCACGAGATCCAATTCGGGGGACGTCGACGATGCCACTTGCCCAGCGCTCACACCTGACGCCGCCCGGCGCCGCCGACCGCTTCCCCGAGGCCCTGGCGCTGCACCAGGCCGGGCGCCTGCCCGAGGCCGAGTCCCTGTACCGCGCGATCCTGCGCCGCGAGCCGCGACGCGCCGAGGCCTGGCACCTGCTCGGCGTGCTCGCCGGCCAGTGCGGCAACCTGCCGGCCTCGCTGGAGCTGCTCGACCAGGCCATCGAGCTCGATCCCCGCCCCGCCCTCTATCACGAGAACCGCGCCAAGGCGCTGCGCAGGCTCGGCCGCACCGAGCCGGCCGAGGCCGCCTACCACGCCGCCCTGGCCCGGGCGCCGCGCCAGGTCGGCCTGCATCTCGGCCTCGGCACCCTGCTGCTCGCCGACCGGCGGCCGGAGGAGGCCCTGGAGCCGCTGCGCCGCGCCACGGTGCTGGCGCCGGGCGACGCCTCGGCCCACGCGACCTACGCCGCCGCCCTGGCCCAGCTCGGCGAGGCGACGCGCGCCGAGATGGCGCTGCGCAAGGCGGCCCGCCTCGACCCGGAGCAGCCCGACCACTGGCGCAACCTCGGCCACGTGCGCCGCCAGCTCGGCAAGCTGGAGGCCGCTGGCGAGGCCCTGGAGCGCGCCGTCGCCACCGCGCCCGACGACGCCGAGGCGCGCTACGCGCTCGGCCTGCACCGCCTGCAGCTCGGCGACCTCGCCGGCGGCTGGCCGCTGACCCTGGGCCGCGAGGCGGCCCCCTCCGGCGCCGCCTGGCGCCGCACGCTGCCCCAGCCGCACTGGCAGGGCGAGAGCCTGGCCGGCCGGCGCCTGCTGCTGTGGGGCGAGCAGGGCATCGGCGACGAGGTCATGTTCGCCCGCCTGCTGCCGCGCGCCCTGGCCGATGCCGGGAGCGTGGCGGTCGAGTGCGACCCGCGGCTGGTGCCGCTCTACCGGCGCAGCTTCCCGGGCCTCGCCTGCCTGCCGCGCGGCGAGGCGGAGGTTCCGGCCGAGGCCTTCGACCTGCAGGCGCCGCTCGGCGACCTCGCCGCCCGCTGGCTGACCGGCTTCGAGGCCTTCGGCGACGGCGCCGCCTATCTCGAAGCCGACCCGTCCCGGCGCGAGGCGCTGCGCCGCCGTCTCGACGACGCCCGCCCGCTGGTCGGGCTCGCCTGGCGCTCCGGCAATCCCGCCAACGGCGCCGCCCGCACGCCGCCGCTCGAGGCCTGGAAGCCGCTGCTCGCGCGCCGGGACCTGCGCTTCGTCGCCCTGCAGTATGGCGACATCGGCGAGGACCTCGCCGCCTTCCGGGCGCTCGGCGGCGAGGTCGAGCTCTTCGACGGCCTCGACCTGCGCGACGACCTGGAGGGGCTGGCGGCGTTGATCGCCGCGCTCGACGGCGTCGTCACCATCGACAACGCGACGCTGCACGTCGCCGGCGCGCTCGGCGTGCCGACCCTGGGCCTGCTGCCCTTCGGGCCGAACTGGCGCTGGTTCGAGGGGCACGGCAACCGCACGCCCTGGTATGGCTCGGTCCGCCTGCTGCGCCAGACGAGCCCCGGCGACTGGGCGCCGCCGCTCGCCGAGGCGGCGAGGCGCGCCTAGAGCGTCGACACTGCTCCTGTGTTACCGGTCGGGTCCACGTCGGCGTCGAACGCTCTCCGGTCGGCGCCGGCCGTTGACCGAACCTCGGCCAGGTCGGGCGAGACTCGCCGCGCCGGTGACCACGACCCGAGCTGAGGTATGTCCTGAACTGCGTCGGCGAGGGAATGCTGCCCGACGGCACCCGCCGCCTCATGCCGGTCGACTTCAGGCGGGGACTGTAGAAGAGGGGAAGCGGTGAAGCGTCTGCCCGCCCCGGTTCGCTGAGGAACGCGGGAACCTGCTGCCAGGCGGCTTGAGGGACCGGGGTCCCGAGCCGCCGCCGGCCTACCCCCCTCTCCGCTCGGCCAGGAAGCGTTCGCGCCACTGCTGCTTGACCGGGTCGGACTGGCGCTCCAGCGGTGCTCGGGGCTGCGCGAAGCGGCCGTCCCACTCGACCCCCAGGAAGGCGCAGATCCCGGCCACCAGCCGCTCGGGGTCAGCGACCAGATCTTCGTAGAACAGGAAGAAGGGCTCGACGCCCGCCTCGGCGAAGTAGAGGTCCCAGTTGGCGTTCTGCTGAATCAGGCCGTGCAGCGCCTCGCGGATCGCCTTGCCGTCGTAGGTCGGCGCGCCGCCGCCTTTGCCGAGGCTGGTCCACTGGTCCGTCTGGCGTGCGTGGATCAGCGAGATCGCCTGGCCCAGGAGGTCGCGGCGTCGGATATGGATGAAGCGCGGCACCGGCAACAGACGGCCGAACAGGTGGTGGCGCAGTCCCACGGCGAACTGGTCGAAGTGGGCATGCAGCCCGAAGACGCCGTTCGGCGTCGTGCGCAGGCGGATCAACGCCGCGGCGTAGCCCTCCACGGATCGATCCTCGGGATCGTGGCCGGCGCGCGCCAGCAGATCCTTGTTCGGACCGCTCGACTTCAAGTACTCGGTCGGCACGCCGAGCACACCGGTCGCAGCCAGCAGACTCGAGAGATAGGTGCTTCCCGAGCGGCGGGTCGATCCGACGACATAGGCCAGCCGCGGCGTCCCCTCGAAATCCGGCTGGTCGAAACAGGCGTCGATCAGCGGATTGTTCAAGGCGAAGCGGGCGGTCTCCGCAAGGACGGCAGACGCGGTCATGCGGCGGCCTTCCGCAAGAGCGCCCGGTCGCGCCACGCCGGGCCAGGCCCGCGCTCGAGGGCGGTCGTGCCGATCCGCTGCGCCGTCGCCGGCCGAACCCGGACGGGCGCGGGGGGCTGCACCTGATCGAGGGGCATGCTCAAGGGCTCTCCGAACTGCCGTGAGAGAGCAGGCTGCCAGGGAGACGTGAGCAGAGCGTTAACGATACCCCCGCGGAGGCCGGGCCCGGGCACCCGAGGCGAGAAGGGGCCGCGGCTCACGCCGCGCCCCCTCCCCTGACCGTCCGCTGCTCAGGAACGCGGAAACTTGCTGCTCGGCGGTGTGAAGGACTGGGTGTAGAGCGCCACCCCCTTCGTGATCCGCACCTCGTCCAGGAAGCCGTTGAGGCCGTTGCCCTGGGCCGCGGTGTTGCCGCCGACGTAGACCGGTGCCGTGGAATTGTGCAGGGCCCCGGCGAAGGTCAGCGTCTGGCTGTCGAGCTGGCCATCGATGAAAGCCCTCACCGTGCTTCCCGCGCGCGTCCACGCGAGGTGTTGCCACTGGCCGGTCGTCACAGTCTGGACGGTCGCCAGCGTGCTGAACGACGTCCCGTCGGAAGACAGCGTCAGGCTCACCGTGCCGTCAGTGTTGAGGTTCGAGAAGAATGAGAACTGTCCGGTCGTGGCCTGCTGGAGCACGCGCCGGGTCTTCGCCAGGCTGTTGGGGTAGACCCAGCATTCCATGGTGAAGTCAGCGTCGAACCAGAAGCTGTCGTCGTCGGGGTAGGTGACGATCGAGCCGTCGCTCGGAAAGCTGCCGCTGCCGGTGCCGTACTTCACGGTCGTCGTGCTGATGCTGGCGCTGGTTGCGGTCGGCGTGTGGTTGTAGGAGCTCTCGTCGGCGAAGCTGCCGTCGAAGCCGAGCAGCAGCGAGACGTCGGCGAAGGGCGGATCGATGGTGCCGCCCGGCGGCTGGCCAGGCCCGATGCTCTTCACCGGCCACGGCCAGAAGCCGATGGTCGTGAGTGTCGTCATCAGTAGATCGCCCAGATGTCGTCCGCGGTGCCGCCGGTCAGCACCGCGAGCACGCGGATCGGGTTGTAGCCCTGCTGCAGCGGCACGTCGCTGCGCACGCCGCCCTGCTCGGTGACCAGGTTCGCCGTGCCGGCGGTGCCGACCAGCAGGCCGCGCGCGGCGCCGTCCGGCAGGGAATCGCTGCCCTTGGTGACCAGCACGACGTCGCGCGCCGGACCGATCGGCTGGACGGGACCCTGATCCATTTCGATGAATTTTAGAGACATGACTCACTCCTTTTGGTTGTCTTGACGAGGAGCGGCGAAGGCTAGGGGGGATCGGAGCGCGTCGCATCCCGCGCGCCCCGCTGCGCCGGATGCCCCTTCACAGGCGCCCGGCGAGATGCGAAGGAGGTCCTGCCGCCATCCAGCAGGGAGACATCGATGAGCCTCGCCTTCGAGGAGCTCGACTACCGGCCGACGCCGATCGGTGCCCTCAGCCTGCGGCGGCGGCGCGAGCCGGGTCGCGACGACGTGCTCTACGAGATCAAGCTCGGCGACGAGTTCCTGATGTCGAGCCGCTTCACCGCGGCCGAGATCGCCCTGGCCCGCCTCGGCCTGGCCGAGCTGCGGGGCGGCGACTTCGAGGTCGTGGTCGGCGGCCTGGGGCTCGGCTACACGGCGCGGGCGGCCCTGGAGGACCAGCGCCTCGCCTCGCTGCTCGTCGTCGAGGCGCTCGGCCCGGTCGTCGAATGGCATCGCCAGGGGCTGCTGCCGCTGGGCGCCGCGCTGACCAGCGACCCGCGCTGCCGCTTCGTCGAGGGCGACTTCTTCGCCCTGGCCGGGGATCCCGAGGCCGGCTTCGACCCGACGGCGCCCGGACGCCGCTTCCACGCGGTCCTGCTCGACATCGACCACGCGCCCGACCAGCCGCTCGATCCGGCGAACAGCGCCTTCTACGGCGCGGCGGGCCTGGAGCGCCTGGCCCGGCAGCTGCATCCGGGCGGCGTCTTCGCGCTCTGGTCGAACGACCCGCCCGACCCGGCCTTCCTGGCGACCCTGCGCCAGGTCTTCGCCGAGGCGCGCGCCGAGGTCGTCAGCTTTCCCAACCCGATCCAGGGCGGCGAGTCCGCCAACACGGTCTACCTGGCGTCCAGGCCGGCCTGACGGCCGGAGCGCGATCGGATCCGGCTCTACCGCTGCTCGCCGCCCTGCTGGCAGGCGAGGCAGAGCGGGGTCGCCGGGTCGAGGCGCAGGCGGGCCGGCTCGATCGCCTCGTCGCAGCTCAGGCACCAGCCGTAGTCGCCGGCGTCCATGCGCGCGAGCGCGGCGCGAATCCGCTGTCCCGCGGCCTGCCGGCGCTGCCCGGTCGCCAGCGCCATCTGCTGCTGCTGCAGCGCGTCCATGCGGGTCAGCCGGCCGCTGCTCTGCTGGTCGAGCTCGACCGGCCGGCGATCGTCGCGGGTCGCCGCCTCGAGCCGCTCCAGCTCGGCCAGCCGGCGCTCCAGCTCGGCCCTGAGGGCGGCCAGTCCCGCGGCATCCGGCAGGTCGTCGTCCGGCATGGCCTCAGGCCAGGCCCTTCGAGACGATCTCGAAGACGTCCCTGGACAGGCCCGGCTCGTCGGCGATCCGGCGCAACGCCTCGAGCATGCGCTGGCGCCGGCCCTCGTCGAAGCGGCGCCAGCGCACCAGCGGCTGGGTCAGGCGCGCGGCGACCTGCGGGTTCAGCTTGTCGAGCGCCAGCACCTCCTGGGCCAGGAAGGCGTAGCCCGAGCCGTCGGCGGCGTGGAAGCGCACCGGGTTGCCCGTCGTGAAGCTGCCGATCAGGGCGCGCACCCGGTTGGGATTGCGCCGGTCGAAGCGCGGATGCCGGCGCAGCGCCTCGACCGTCGCCAGGGTGTCTGGCCGCGACGCGGTCGCCTTCAGGGCGAACCACTTGTCGAGCACCAGCGGATCGTCGAGCCAGCGGTCGTGGAAGGCCTGCAGCGCCGCCTCGGCGTCCGGCCGCTCGAGGTCGCTCAGCGCGGCGAGCGCGGCGACGACGTCGGTCATGCGCCCGTCCGGCCGCGCCTGCGCCAGGGCCGCCGCCACGGCCGCCTCGTCGCCGGCCGCGACCCAGTAGGCGAGCGCGGCGTTCTTGAAGGCGCGCCGGCCCATCGCCTCGGTGTCGAGGGCGCCCTCCTCACCGGCCAGGGCCTGGTAGGCCTGCCGCCAGCCGTCGCGCAGGGCCTCGCCGAGGGTACGGCGGGCCAGCTCGCGCGCCTCGTGCACGGCGTCGACCTGCCAGGTCTCGCTGGCCTGGCCGAGCAGCGTCTCGCCGGGCAGGGTCAGCAGCTCGGCCTTGAAGGCCGGCTCCAGGCGCGCGTCGGCGAGGCTCGCCCGGAAGGCCGAGACGATCCGCTGGTCGAGCGTCGCCGCGCCGCCGGCGCGCAGCGCCTCCGCCATGCGCAGCAGCGAGCGGGTCGCCAGGGTCTGCAACGCCTCCCAGCGGCCGAAGGGGTCGTCGTCGGCACCGGCCAGGAAGGCCAGGTCGTCCTCGCTCCAGGCGGCCTCCAGCCTGACCGGCGCCGAGAAGCCGCGCAGCAGCGAGGGCACCGCCGGCTCGCCGACCTCCTCGAAGGTGAAGCTCGCCTCCGCGCCGTCGAGCAGCAGCACCCGCTCGGGCGCGACGGTGCCGCCGGCCTTGCCGAGCAGCGCGGCGCGCACGGGCAGCGGCATCGGCCTCTTCAACGGCTGCCCGGGCGTCGGCGGCACGCTCTGGCGCAGCCGCAGCGTCAGGCTGCGCGCCGACAGGTCCTGCGACCAGTCGGCCTCGAGCGTCGGCGTGCCGGCCTGCTGGTACCAGAGCCGGAAGGACGAGAGGTCCGCGCCGTTGGCGTCCTCCATGGCGGCGACGAAGTCCTCGCAGGTCACCGCCTGGCCGTCGTGGCGCTCGAAGTAGAGGTCCATGCCGCGCCGGAAGCCCGCGGGCCCGAGCAGCGTGTGGATCATGCGCACGACCTCGGCGCCCTTCTCGTAGACCGTCGGCGTGTAGAAGTTGTTGATCTCGATGTAGCTGTCGGGCCGCACCGGATGGGCCGTCGGGCCGGCGTCCTCGGCGAACTGCACCGAGCGCAGCAGGCGGACGTCGCCGACCCGCTTGACGCCATGGGAGTGCATGTCGGCCGAGAACTGCTGATCGCGGAACACCGTCAGCCCTTCCTTGAGCGACAGCTGGAACCAGTCGCGGCAGGTCACGCGGTTGCCGGTCCAGTTGTGGAAGTACTCGTGGGCGACGACCGCCTCGACCCGCTGCAGGTCGGCGTCGGTCGCGGTCGCGGCATCGGCCAGCAGGAGCTTCGAGTTGAAGACGTTGAGGCCCTTGTTCTCCATGGCCCCCATGTTGAAGTGCGAGACCGCGACGATCATGAAGAGGTCGAGGTCGTACTCCAGGCCGAAGACCTCCTCGTCCCAGCGCATCGCCCGCTTCAGGGAATCCATGGCGTGGCCGGTGCGCGGCTCGTTGCCGTGCTCGACGTAGATGCGCAGCGCGACCTCGCGGCCCGAGCGGGTGACGAAGCGGTCCTCGACGCAGGCGAGGTCGCCGGCGACCGCGGCGAAGAGATAGCTCGGCTTCGGGAAGGGATCGTGCCAGACGGCGTAGCGGCGCCCCGCCCCGGCCTCGCCCTGCTCGACCGGATTGCCGTTCGACAGCAGCACGGGGAAGCGCGCCGCGTCGGCCTCCAGGCGCACGCTGTAGACCGCCATGACGTCGGGCCGGTCCGGGAAGTAGGTAATGCGGCGGAAGCCCTCGGCCTCGCATTGGGTGCAGTACATGCCGTTGGACAGGTAGAGGCCCTCCAGCGCGCTGTTGTCCTGCGGCCGGATCCGGCTCTCGACGACGAGCTCGAAGGCCCCGTCGCGCTCCGGCAGGGTCAGGCGGTCGGCCTCCAGGGCGTATTCGTTCGGCCCCAGGCGCTCGCCGTCAAGGGTGACGGAGACCAGCTCCTGGGCCTCGCCGTCCAGCACGATCGGCGCGGCGCCCTGGCCCGCCGCCGGGTTGCGCCGGCCGCGCAGGGTCGCGCGCACCGTCGTCCAGTCGTCGCGCAGGTCGAGCGCGAGATCGAGCGTCTCGATCAGGTGCGCCGGCGGCCGGTAGTCCGAGAGGCGGGTCGGCTGCGGCGCGCTGGGGCTGACGGTACGGTCCATGGCGGGGCGGGTCTCCGGGAGCAGGATTTGGGAAGGCAGGCCTGCTTCGAAGGTAGGCGGCCCCGGCCGGAATCGAAAGGGCCGCGGCTTGCGCCGCGGCCCTCCCGGGTAACGAACCGGTCGACCGGACTTAGAAGTCCATGCCGCCCATGTCGGGCATGCCGCCGCCAGCCGGCTGCTTCTTCTCCGGCTTCTCGGCGATCATCGCCTCGGTGGTGATCAGCAGGCCGGCGATCGAGGCCGCGTCCTGCAGCGCCGTGCGCACGACCTTGGTCGGGTCGATGATGCCGGCCTTGAACATGTTGACGTACTCGCCCTTGGCGGCGTCGAAGCCCTGGTCCTGGTCCTTGCCTTCCAGGAGCTTGCCGACGATCACCGAGCCGTCGAAGCCGGCGTTCGCGGTGATCTGACGGACCGGCGCCTGCAGGGCCTTGCGGACGATCTCGACGCCGACGCGCTGGTCGTCGTTGTCGGACTTGACCTTCTCCAGGACCTTGGAGGCATAGAGCAGGGCGGCACCGCCGCCGACGACCACGCCTTCCTCGACGGCCGCACGGGTCGCGTGCATGGCGTCGTCGACGCGGTCCTTCTTCTCCTTCACCTCGGTCTCGGTGGCACCGCCGACGCGGATCACCGCGACGCCGCCGGCCAGCTTGGCCAGCCGCTCCTGCAGCTTCTCACGGTCGTAGTCCGAGGTGGTCTCCTCGATCTGCGCCCGGATCTGCGAGCAGCGCGCCTCGATGTCCTTCTTCTTGCCGCTGCCCTCGACGATCGTGGTGTCGTCCTTGGTGATCACGACCTTCTTGGCGCGACCCAGCATGTCGAGCGTGACGTTCTCGAGCTTGATGCCGAGGTCCTGGCTGACCGCCGTGCCGTTGGTCAGGACGGCGATGTCCTGCAGCATGGCCTTGCGGCGATCGCCGAAGCCCGGGGCCTTGACGGCCGCGACCTTGAGGCCGCCGCGCAGCTTGTTGACCACCAGGGTCGCCAGGGCCTCGCCCTCGACGTCCTCGGCGATGATCAGCAGCGGACGGCCCGACTGCACCACAGCCTCGAGCACCGGCAGCATCGCCTGCAGGCCCGACAGCTTGCTCTCGTGGATCAGGATGAAGGGATCCTCGAGCTCGACGCGCATCTTGTCGGCGTCGGTGATGAAGTAGGGCGACAGGTAGCCGCGGTCGAACTGCATGCCCTCGACGACATCCAGCTCGGTCTCCAGGCTCTTCGCCTCCTCGACCGTGATGACGCCCTCGTTGCCGACCCGCTCCATGGCCTTGGCGATCATCACGCCGACCTCGGCGTCGCCGTTGGCGGAGATCGTGCCGACCTGGGCGATCTCGGAGTTGTTCGAGACCTTGCGCGAGCGCTTCTGCAGGTCCGCGACGACCGCCTCGACGGCGCGGTCGACGCCGCGCTTCAGGTCCATCGGGTTCATGCCGGCGGCGACAGACTTGGCGCCCTCGCGGACGATCGACTGGGCCAGCACGGTCGCGGTCGTGGTGCCGTCGCCGGCCAGGTCGTTGGTCTTGGAGGCGACCTCCTTGACCATCTGCGCGCCCATGTTCTCGAACTTGTCGGCGAGCTCGATCTCCTTGGCGACGGTGACGCCGTCCTTGGTGATCCGCGGCGCGCCGAACGACTTGTCGAGCACGACGTTGCGGCCCTTCGGGCCGAGCGTGACCTTGACCGCATCGGCCAGGATGTCGACGCCGCGCAGCATCCGCGTGCGCGCGTCGGTGGAGAATTTGACGTCCTTGGCAGCCATGTTCGTTACTAGCCCCTTTTGCTAGGCAGCTTGACTTACGCGGCCTTCTTCGAGGACTTCGAGCCCTCGAGGATGCCCATGATGTCCGACTCCTTCATGATCAACAGGTCTTCGCCGTCGATCTTGACCTCAGTGCCGGACCACTTGCCGAAGACCACCCGGTCGCCGGCCTTGACGTCGAGGGCGACCAGCTCGCCCTTCTCGTTGCGCGCGCCCGGGCCGACAGCGACGATTTCGCCCTGCTGCGGCTTTTCCTTGGCGGAGTCGGGGATGATGATGCCGCCGCTGGTCTTCGCGTCCTCTTCGATGCGACGGACGACCACGCGGTCATGCAACGGCCGGAATTTCATGCTCGTGCTCCCGAAATGAGTCTGAGGTCTAGCCCCCATCCGGGGGTGTTAGCACTCCCTGCTGGCGAGTGCCAACCGGGCATGGATGTACAGCGCTGCCCGTCGCATTTCAAGGTCCTCGATCGAAAAAAATATTCTTTATAAATCAGCTTGTTATACCCGTGCGCCTGCGCTCGCGATGCCACACGTAGAGCCCGCTGCCGATCAGCACGCCGGCGCCGATCAGGGTGCTCGGGCCCGGGAAATCGCCGAACAGCACCAGCCCGTAGAGGATCGCCCACACCATGTTGGAGTAGCCGAAGGGCGAGACAACCGCGGCCGGTGCGTTCTGGAAGGCCTTGATCAGGCAGAACTGGCTGGCCGTGCCGATCAGGCCGACGGCGGCCATCAGCGCCCAGCCGGCGGCGTCGGGGCTCTGCCAGAACCAGGGCACCACGGCCGAGCTCAGCAGGGCGCCGACGACGCCGGTGTAGAGCGTCGTGGTCAGCGGCGAGTCGCGCTGCGCCAGCAGGCGCGTCACGATCTGGTAGAGGGCATAGATGCAGGCGGTCAGCAGCGGCAGCAGCGAGGCCCACTCGAAGACACCGACGCCGGGCTTCAGCACGATCAGCGCGCCGACGAAGCCGACCACGACCGCGCACCAGCGCCGCACGCCGACCGGCTCGCCGAGCAGCGGCACCGACAGCCCGGTGACGACCAGGGGGGCCACCAGCATGATCGCGCTGGCGTTGGCCAGCGGCATCAGGCTGAGCGCCAGGAAGAAGCAGCCGGTCGTCGCGACCAGCAGCAGCGAGCGCAGCAGCTGCAGGCCGAGCCGCCCGGAGCGCGCCAGCCGCGGCAGCCGGCGGTTCAGCACCAGGCAGACGAGCAGCACGTGGAACAGGTAGCGCGCCCAGACGATCTGCGGCACGGCGTAGTCCTGCGAGAGGTACTTCGCCGTCGCATCCATGGACACGAAGAGGCAGATCGCCAGCAGCATCCAGAGGATGCCCTGGCGATGTCCGGCGAGCGCAGGAAGCGACTCGCGGCCTTCGTCGGGCCGCGCCTCTTGCCGCACCGCACCGTCGCCGGCCGCGGCCCGCCGGCCGCCCTCGGCGCAGGTGTCGCTGCTCGCCATGGATCCCCTTGTGACTTGCAGCGCCCCTGATAGCCTATGGACGACAAACCACAAAATGACCGATCCGCAGGGGGGATATGCCCGATGAAGACGACCGCCGCCGTGCTCTACGAGATGGGCCTGCCCCGGCCCTACGCCGACAGCCAGCCGCTCAAGATCGAGGAACTTGAGCTTGAGGGGCCGGGCCCCGGCGAGGTGCTGGTCGAGGTCAAGGCGGCCGGGCTCTGCCACTCCGACCTGTCGGTGATCAACGGCGACCGGCCGCGCCCGACCCCCATGGCGATCGGCCACGAGGCCGCCGGCGTGGTCCGCGAGCTCGGCGCCGGCGTCGATGACCTGGCGGTCGACGACCAGGTGGTCATGACCTTCGTGCCGGCCTGCGGCCACTGCGTGCCCTGCTCCGAGGGCCGGCCGGCGCTCTGCGAGCCGGCCGCCGCGGCGAACGGCAAGGGCGTCCTGCTGTCCGGCGCGCAGCGCCTCTCGAAGGGCGGCAGGCCGGTCGCCCACCACATGGGCGTCGCCGCCTTCTCGACCCTGACCGTCGTGTCGCGCCGCTCGCTGGTCAAGGTCGACCGCGACCTGCCGGCCGAGCAGGCCGCCCTGTTCGGCTGCGCCGTCATGACCGGCGTCGGCGCCGTCATCAACACGGCGCGCTTCGAGGCCGGCCAGACCGCCGCGGTGATCGGGCTCGGCGGCGTCGGGCTCAACAGCCTGCTCGGCTGCCTGGTCGCCGGCGCCTCCAAGGTCGTCGCGGTCGACCTGGTGCCGGCCAAGCTGGAGCTGGCCCGCCAGCTCGGCGCCACCGACGCAGTCGACGCCTCCGCGCCCGACGCGGTCGAGCGGATCAAGGCCCTGACCGGCGGCGGCGTCGACGTCGCCTTCGAGATGGCCGGCTCGGTGCCGGCGCTCGAGCTGGCCTACAAGGCGACCCGGCGCGGCGGCCAGACGGTGACCGCCGGCCTCGCCAACCCCTCGAAGAACCTCTCGATCCAGCAGGTCAGCCTGGTCGCCGAGGAGCGCACCCTGAAGGGCAGCTACATCGGCTCCTGCGTGCCGTTGCGCGACATCCCGCGCTACATCGGGCTGTTCCGCGGCGGCAAGCTGCCGGTCGACCGGCTGCTGTCGGAGCGCATCGGCTTCGAGGACCTCAACGCCGCCTTCGACCGCCTGGCCGACGGCAAGTCGGTGCGCCAGGTCCTGACCCCGGCCGCCTGAGGCCTTTCGAGGAGACCTCCCGTGGAC
Source organism: Tistlia consotensis USBA 355 (assembly GCF_900177295.1). Classification (GTDB taxonomy): domain Bacteria; phylum Pseudomonadota; class Alphaproteobacteria; order Kiloniellales; family DSM-21159; genus Tistlia; species Tistlia consotensis. The sequence continues at coordinate 31,185 of NZ_FWZX01000014.1, read as the reverse complement.
TTCACCCTGAGCGAGGCGGAGATGGCCGAGGCGAAGCCGGTGAAGCCGGCCTACACCCTCTACTGGTCGCCCGGCACGGCGTCGCTGGCGCCGCTGACGATCCTGGAGGAGGTCGGCGTGCCCTACGAGCTGGTCAGGGTCGACACCCGCAAGGGCGAGCACCGCGACGCCGCCTACCGGGCGATCCATCCCTACGGCAAGGTGCCGGCGATGATGCTGCCGGACGGCCGCCCGCTGTTCGAATCGGCGGCGATCTGCCTGCACCTGGGCGAGGCCTATCCGCAGTACGGCCTGGTGCCGGAGAGCCGCAACCACGACCGCGCCCGGCTCTACCAGTGGATGTTCTTCGCCGCGGACACGCTCTATCCCAGCTACCAGCGCTGGTACCATGCCGACCACTACATCGAGGGTGAGGCCGAGCAGGCCAAGCTGAAGGCGCGCACCCTGGAGCTGCTGGACGAGCAGTGGGCGGTGATCGAGACCCAGGCGGCGCGCCGCGAGTGGCTGGTCGGCAACCGCTTCAGCATCGCCGACATCTACGTCGCGATGCTCTCGACTTGGCACCCGGACCCGGCGGGCTTCGCCAGGCGCTTCCCGGAGACCCGGGCGATCGCCGAGGCGGTCGCCGAGCGCCCCTCCTGGCAGCGGGCGCTCGCGCTCAACGGCGGCAGCTGATCCGGCGGCCGGCACGCCGGGCCCTCCGTGGAGACGCCAGCGGTTGTGGAGCGAACGAGGCCTGGTGACAATCAGCGCGCGAACATTATGATGTCTCGCTGGGGGATACGGCACGTATCCTGATTGGTAGTTTGGGGGGAGTACCAATGTCCTTTCGGCGCGTTCTCGCGGCAGGTCTTGCCGTGTCCAGTCTCTGTGCCTGCTCGGCGATCACCCAGGGCACGACCCAGGAAATCTACGTCAACACGACCCCGCCAGACGCCAACTGCGCCCTGCAGCGGGAAGGCAAGGTGATCGCCCGGGTGGAAGGCACGCCGAGCGCGGCCCTGGTCGCCAAGACCAAGCACGACATCATCATCACCTGCGAGAAAGACGGTTACGAGACGGCGACCTACTACAACAAGAGCGGGTGGGAATCCGGCTCGGGCGCTGCAGGCATCGCGCTCGATGTCGTCTTCACGGCGGGCCTGAGCAGCATCATCGACTCGGCCACCGGGGCGGACAACAAGTACGAGAGCCCCGTCAACATCACGATGGTGCCGAAGCAGACGGCACCGAAAGAGTCGGCCTCGAAGCAGTAGCGGGCGGGGCGCCGGCCGGCGAGGACGGCGCCCTGCCCCCTCAGACCACGCGGATGTTCTTGAACTGCCAGGGGTCGTCGCGGTCGATGTCCTCGGCGAACAGCTCCTCGCGGCGGTGGAGCGGGGTCCAGTCGCCGTAGACGCCGACGACCGGGCCGAGGTAGGGCCGGCAGATCTCGAGGATCCGCTCGTGGTCCATCTGCTCGGGCTCGACGAGGCCGCGCTTCGGATTCTCGCAGGCCCAGACCAGGCCGGCGAAGACCGGGATGGTCACCTGCAGCGAGGTCGCGTTGTTGTGCGGCGCCAGCCGGCGCGCCTCGTCGACCGAGAGCTGCGAGCCGTACCAGTAGGCGTTCCTGCCGTGGCCGCAGAGCAGCACGCCGAGCTCGTCGATGCCGCCCGGCTGGACCTCGTCGACGATCAGGCGCTTGGCCTCCTGCATCTGCCACTGCCGGCCCGACAGCTCGTGCACCGACAGCACCGCCGAATCGCAGGGGTGGTAGGCGTAGTGCACGGTCGGCCTGTAGACCGCCTTGCCGCCGTCCCTGACGGTCAGGTAGTCGGCCAGCGAGATCGACTCGTTGTGGGTGATCAGGAAGCCGTTGATCGGCCCGGCCAGCGGCGTCCAGGTGCGCACCCGGGTCGAGGCGCCGGGCCGCAGCAGGTAGATCGCCGCGTCCGAGCCGCTGTCGTGGCGCCGGCCGTCGGCCGGCAGGCCCTTCTCGTGGGTGCCCCAGCCGAGCTCGGCCGGCTGGCAGCCCTCGGAGTAGAAGCCGTCGACCGACCAGGTGTTGACGAACTCGCCGGGCCGCTTCGGCGTGGTCGGGACCTGGGTGTCGCGCTCGGCGACGTGGATCACCTTGACGCCGAGCCGGCGCGCCAGGTCTGACCAGCCGGCCTGGCCGGCCGGGTTGCCCGTCTCGGTGCCGGTGTCGCGCGCGATGTCGAGCAGCGCCTGCTTGGCGAAGTGGCTGACCAGGCCGGGATTGGCGCCGTGGGTCAGCACGCAGGTCGGCGCGTCGGCGCCCAGCTTGCGGCCGGCCTCCAGGGCCTTCTCGCGCAGGGCGTAGTTGGTGCGCTCGGCCGGCGCGGCCGAGGCGTCGGTGTAGCCGCCGAGCCAGGGCTCGATGCAGGTGTCGAGGTAGAGGGCGCCGCGCTCGGCGGCGAAGCTGAACAGCGCGACCGAGGAGACGTCGACCGAGAGGTTGAGCAGGAAGTCGCCGGGCCCGAGCAGCGGCTCGAGCTGGGCGCGGTAGTTGTCCGGCGTAAGGGCGACCCTGCGGAAGCCGATGCCGTACTCTTCGGCGACGGCCAGGCCCGATTCGTCGGGGCAGAGGATCTGGATCTGCTCCGGCCGGATCTCCAAGTGCCGCATGATCAGCGGCAGCACGCCCTGGCCGATCGAGCCGAAGCCGACCATGACCAGGCGATGGGTGAAGGCGAGGTACTTCGTCGGCTCGGCCATCGGCTCTCTGGTCCTCCCGCTTGCTGGTGTGGGATGTCGCTGGGGCCGCGCGCCACGGGGCGCAGCGGACAAGCCGCGCCGCATAAAGAAAACGCGTGACGGGCGCAACCGCAAAGCCTGCGGCCGGCGCACCGCCGGCCTGCGGCGGAGGGCCGGCGCCGGGCCCGCCGCAGCAGCGGACAATCCCTTACCAGCCCTGGCTTTTCTCCAGGTTCCGCCACGATTTTTTCACTTGCGCCCCGGTGCGAAACTTCCATATTGCGCAGCGACGCAAACGCGCACGTGCCTCTGGTCGTCCCGTACGGCCACGCAACGACGTCCAAGCGGATCTCGTTGATTTGGCTGCCGGCCCAAGTCCGAAAGGGCGAAGCCGGTACGGAGACGGTGCAATGACGACACGGAAGCCGCGTGCGGCCCTTCCGCATTTCTTCTACCTCGAAACCCGCGACGCCACCTCTGCGCCCGCGCTGCGCTGGGACTATTGGCAGTTACTCGGCCGGGACGTGCCGTCGAGCAGTACCAGGGGCTGACGCCCAGCTTCCCCTGACAGCTCGCCCTGCACGATTCCCTGATTCGGGAATCCTGACGGATTCCCGCCGGCCCCCGAAGGAGGCCCTGCCGATGACTCCCAAGATCGCCCGCTTCCTGGCGGAGCAGCATCCCGCCACCCCTTGCCTGGTGCTCGACCTCGACGTCGTCGAGGAGCGCTACCGATCGCTCGCCGCGGCGCTGCCCTCGGCCTCGATCTACTATGCCGTCAAGGCCAACCCGGCGCCGGAGATCCTGGCGCTGCTGGAGCGTCTCGGCTCCTGCTTCGACACCGCCTCGGCCCAGGAGATCCGCATGGTCCTGGCGACCGGTGCCGGCGCCGAGCGCATCTCGTTCGGCAACACGATCAAGAAGCAGTCCGACATCGCCTGGGCCCACGCCCAGGGCGTCAGCCTCTATGCCTTCGACAGCGAGGCCGAGCTCGACAAACTGGCCGAGTCCGCGCCGGGCAGCCGCGTGTTCTGCCGCATCCTGGTCGAGACCCAGGGCGCCGAGTGGCCGCTGTCGAAGAAGTTCGGCTGCGCCCCCGAGATGGCCTCGGACCTGCTGGTCCGCGCCCGCGAGCTGGGCCTCGAGCCCTACGGCGTGTCGTTCCACGTCGGCTCGCAGCAGACCGACACCGAGCAGTGGGACGTGGCGCTCGGCGCCGCGAAGATGGTCTTCGCCAGCCTGCAGGAGGCCGGCATCGAGCTGAAGCTGGTCAATCTTGGCGGCGGCTTCCCGACCCGCTACCGCGAGGAGATCGGCGGCATCGAGGGCTACGGCGCGCGCATCACCGAGGCCTTGGTGCGCCACTTCGGCAACCACGTGCCGGCGACGATCATCGAGCCGGGCCGCTACATGGTCGGCGAGGCCGGGGTCATCGAGGCCGAGGTCGTGCTGGTCGCCCGCAAGTCCTACGACGACGAGAAGCGCTGGATCTATCTCGACATCGGCCGCTTCTCGGGCCTCGCCGAGACCGAGGGCGAGGCGATCCGCTATCCGATCGTGACGCCGCGCGACGGCGGCGCGACCGGCCCGGTGGTGCTGGCCGGCCCGAGCTGCGATTCCGCCGACATCCTCTACGATCGGGCCGGCTACGAGCTGCCGCTCGACCTCAAGGTCGGCGACCGGGTGCGCCTGCTGTCGACCGGCGCCTACACGACGACCTACGCCTCGGTCGGCTTCAACGGCTTCCCGCCTCTGGCCAGCTACTGCATCTGAGCCTCCCGGCGGCGTCCGCAGGACGCCGGCGGGGTCTCCCTCGGGCGGCGGTCTGGACCACCGGACCGCCGTCTTTTCCTGCTCCCGGGCGGCGTGCGGCAGGTCGCCGCGCCATGCGAAGCGCTGGCATCGGCGCCGGCCTCGTGCTAAGGCGACGGAGCGTCAGGGCTTCTCGGGTGGGGGATTTTTGGATGTCGATTCGCTCCGTGGTGGCGGGCGCCGGTGCGGCGACGTTGGTCGTGCTGGGCGCCGGCGCGGCCGAGGCGCAGACCAGCTACGTCAATACCTCTGGCTACGCCTATCCCCAGCAGCAATACGCCGGCTATGCCCAGCCCGCCTACGCGCAGGGCTACTACCCGCAGCAGGCCTACCCCGCCCAGGCCTATCCGGCCCAGGCCTACCCGCAGCAGGCCTATCCCGCCCAGGCCTACCCCCAGGGCTATGCCTACCCCCAGGGCTACGCCTATCCGCAGCAGGGCTATGCCTACGCACAGCAGGGCTACGGCTCGCCCTACGCGGCCCAGGCCTACGGCGGCGCGGCCTACGTGCAGCCCTACTACGGCTCGCCCTATTCGCCGCAGGCCAGCGACCCCTTCCCCGAGGCGCAGCCCGCGGCCCAGTCCGCCAACGAGACGCTCTACGTCTCCGGCAGCGGCACCCAGGTGCTCTACCCGGCCCAGCAGGCCATGGCTGCCCAGCAGGCCGTGGCTCCGGCCGCGACCGCGGCGCCGTCACCGGCACGCAGCGAGCCGGTGACGGCCGCGCCGGCCGCCAAGCCGCTGCCGGCCGCGGCGCCCAAGCCGACCCAGGCGAAGGCCGAGCCGAAGCCGATCCCGGTCGCTCCGCCGCCGCCGACGGTCGCCGCCAAGGGCACCTCCGAGAGCGCCGCCCAGAGCGCCGCGAAGCCCGAGGTTCCGGTCGGGACCTTCGACCAGCTCTACGCCGCGCGCGATGCGACCTCGACGCAGCAGGCCGAGACGTCGCAGGACAATCTCAAATACGATCCGAAGGCGGGCTACGGCGGCTGGCTCTCGGAGCTGCGCTTCGGCCTCTTCTATCACGACGCCGGCCTCAAGAGCGGCAAGAAGGAGGACGGCTTCGACGTCAACGGCGAGGTGCTGTTCGTGTCGCCGGACTTCCTGAGCTGGGCCTTCTCGCCGCGGCCGACGATCGGCGGCCAGATCCACAGCGAGCTGAAGACCAACAGCCTCTATCTCGGCCTGACCTGGGACTACGACGTCACCGACTGGCTCTACCTCGAAGGCGAGTGGGGCCCGGTGTTCCACGACGGCAACCTGCATGGCCAGACCGCGGACAAGAAGGGCTACGGCTGCTTCATCCTGTCCCATGCGTCGGTCGCGGTCGGCTACCGCTTCGACAAGCACAACTCGGTCCAGGCCTACCTCTCGCACATGTCGAACGGCGGCCTGTGCTCGGAGAACGACGGCGAGGACTACGCCGGCGTGCGCTACGGCTACCGCTTCTGACCGACCGGGCCGGGGGCGGCGCCGACGGCGTTTCCTCCGGCGCCGCTCTGGTCTAGTGTGCGCGCCATGCGCAGCCTCGACCGCTACATCTTCTCTCAGCTCGGCTGGACGACCATTGCCGTCACGATCGCGCTGACCTTCGCGATCTGGCTGACCCAGTCGCTCAGGCTGTTCGACTACATCGTCAACCGCGGGCTGCCGGCCGACAAGTTCCTGGAGTTCGCGGCGCTGCTGATGCCCTCGTTCCTGGGCGTCGTCGTGCCGATCGCCTCCTTCGTGGCGGTGCTGTTCGTCTACAACAAGATGATCGGCGACCGGGAGCTGGTGGTGCTGCGCGCCGCCGGCCTCAGCCAGGGCCAGCTGGCGCGCGCCGCGGTCATGCTCTGTGCGCTCTCGGTGCTGGCCGGCTACTTCATGACGATCTACCTGCAGCCCGCCTCGTTCCGCGCCTTCAAGGACCTGCAGTTCGAGCTGCGCCACGATCTCTCGACCGTGCTGCTGCAGGACGGCGTGTTCAACGAGCTGGCGGACGGCCTGACGGTCTACGTGCGCGAGCGGCTCGACGACGGCGAGCTGCTCGGCATCATGGTCAGCGACCAACGCGACCCCAAGCAGCCGGTGACGATCATGGCCAAGCGCGGCGCGCTGGTGCACACCGCGGCGGGCTCCATGGTCGTCATGTTCGACGGCAACCGCCAGCAGTTCGATCCGGTCAAGAAGCGCCTCTCGATGCTGAAGTTCGACCGCTATTCGGTCGAGCTCGGCTCGGTCACCAACGGCGACCAGATCCCCTGGCGCTGGCGCGAGCCGCCGGAGCGCTTCATTCCCGAGCTGATCGGTCCGCCGAAGTCCGAGGAGGACGTGCGCTACCGGGCCGAGCTGATCGCCGAGTTCCACCAGCGCATCGTCATCCCGCTCTACACCATCGCCTTCGTCTCCATCGGGCTCGCGGCGATGCTGGGCGGCGAATTCGACAGGCGCGGCCGGCCGCGGCGCCTGGCGGTGGCCGTGATGGCCGTCGGCGCCCTGGAGGGCGTTCAGCTCGCCCTGCAGGACATGGCCCAGCGCACCGAGGCGGTCGACTTCCTGCTCTACCTGCCGCCCATCGTGGTGACGGCGATCTCCCTGTTCTTCCTCTACCACCGGCCGCGGCGGCCGCGGCGCGCCGCCGCCTCGGCCTGACGGACCGGCCGGAATTGTCCGCCACCGCCGGCACCACCGACCCTTCGGGCCAGACCGGCGACCGCGAGGCAGTCGAGACCTTCCTGTCCGACCCGGCGAGCTACGGCCTCGGGGACGAGAGCGTCGAGCGCATCGACACCCATGTCGCCACGGTCTTCCTGGCCGGCGAGCGCGCCTACAAGATCAAGCGGCCGGTCGCCTACTCCTTCCTGGACTTCCGGACCCTCGAGGCGCGCCGCGCCGTGCTGCTGCGCGAGCTGGAGCTCAACCGGCGCACCGCGCCGGAGCTCTACCTGGAGGTCGTGCCGATCGTCGCCGACGAGGGCCGGCTGCGGCTCGGCCGGCCGCTCGGGCCCGACGGCGCGCCGGCCGAGGACGGCAGCGGCCGGCCGGTCGAATGGGCGCTGGTCATGCGTCGCTTCGACCAGGAGCTGCGCTTCGACCGCCTGGCCGCCACCGGCCGCCTCGACCGGCCGCTGGTCGAGCGGCTGGTCGACGCGATCATGGCCGTCCATCAGACGGCCGAGCGCAAGGGCAAGCCGTTCGGCGGCGCCGCCTACCTGCGCCGGGTCATCGCCGAGAACGCCGAGGACTTCGCGGCGCTGCCCGAGGTCTTCCCCGCCGAGCGGGTCGGGCGCTACGGCGCCGCGGTCGGCGGCGCGATCGCCGAGGTCGCGGCGATCCTCGACGCGCGGCGGGCCGGCGGCCTCGTGCGCCGGTGCCACGGCGACCTGCACCTCGCGAACATCGTCCTCTGGAAGGGCGAGCCGACGCTGTTCGACTGCATCGAGTTCAGCGAGCAGATCGCCAACATCGACCTGCTCTACGACTTCGCCTTCCTGCTGATGGACCTGGACTGCCGCGGCCTGCGCCCGCTCGCCTCGGCGGCCATGGCCCGCTACTTCGGCCGCAGCGGCCAGAGCGCCTCGCTGCGCGCGCTGCCGGCGATGCTGTCGATCCGCGCCTCGGTGCGCGCCAAGGTGACCGGCCTCGGCCTGTCGGCGCAGCGCGACCCGGCGACGCGCGAGCGCGACCGGACGCTGGCGCTCGACTACCTGGCCGCCGCCGAGCGCTACCTTGAGCCCTCGTCGCCGCGGCTGGTCGTCGTCGGCGGTCTGTCGGGCAGCGGCAAGTCGACCCTGGCGCGCAGCCTGGCACCGGCCCTGCCCGGCCCGCTCGGCGCCCTGCACCTGCGCAGCGACGTGGTGCGCAAGCGGCTCTACGGCGTCGCGCCGGAAGAGCGGCTGCCGGCCGACGCCTACAGCCGCGACCTCAGCCGTCAGGTCTACGAGCTGCTGCTCGCCGAGGCGCGCATGGCGCTGGTCGCCGGCTGGCCCGTCGTGGTCGACGCGGTCTTCGCCCGGCCGGCCGAGCGGCACGCGGTCGAGGTCCTGGCCGCCGACCTCGGCCTGCCGCTCGAGGCGCTCTGGCTGGAGGCGCCGAGCGCGACGCTGAAGGCGCGCGCTGCCGGGCGCGCACCCGACGCTTCGGACGCGACCCCCGCGGTCGTCGAGCGCCAGCTGACCCGCGATCTCGGCCAGATCGCCTGGCCCCGGCTCAGCGCCGAGGCCGACAGTGAGGCCGTCGCCGCCGCCGCCCGGAAGCGGCTCGGACTCTAGGCCCCCAAATCTAGGCCCCCGAATCTAGGCCCCCGAATCTAGGCCCCCGAATCTAGGCCCCCGAATCTAGGCCCCCGAATCTAGGCCAGCGACTCGCGGCCGGAGAGCGCCGCGGCCTCCGACGCCGTCGCCGGTGCCACCAGGTCGCGGTAGGCGTGCCAGCTGGCGTGGCCGACGATCGGCAGGGTGATGATCAGGCCGAGATAGCCGGTCGCCAGTCCCGCGCCGGTGAACAGCACGATCAGGCAGGCCCAGACGAACATCGGGAAGGGGTTCTGGCGCACCGCCTCGACGCTGGTCGCGATCGCCACCACCACGTTGACGTCCCGGTCGAGCAGCATCGGCACCGAGACCACGGTGATCGCGAAGACCAGCGTGGCGAGCACCGCGCCGATGCCGCAGCCGACCAGCAGGAAGGGGATCGAATCCCAGCGGAAGAAGACGTGCTGGATGAAGCTGTCCGGCGCCGGCGGGTCGTAGGCGAAGAACAGCATGAAGATCAGCGAGGCGAGGCGCATCCAGGCGATGAAGAAGAGCAGCAGCGCGACGCCGAGCAGGGCCACCTGGCCGAGGTTGCGCCGCCAGGCGGTCAGGGCCAGGCGCATCGAGGTCGGCTCGCCGGCGGCCAGGCGCCGGCTGGTCTCGTAGAGGCCGACGGCGAGGACCGGGGCGACGAGCAGGAAGCCGCCGGCCAGCGGCAGGAACAGCGCGAAGATGTCCCAGACCCACATCAGCGCCAGCGCCACGAAGCCGGCCGCGACGAACAGCGCGCCGTAGCCGAAGCCGACCGCCGGCGCGGCGCGCAGATCGGCCCAGCCCGCGGCCAGCCAGTCCCACGGCTGGTCGATGGTGATCCGGTTGATCCGGGGCACGCCCCCGGACAGCAGGGGTACCTGGTCGCTCATGGCCTCGTCCTCCCGTCCCGGCGCGTCCCGTTCCCGGACGCTGCCCTCTGATCGAGATTAAGGGTCGAGCATCTTACCGTGAAAGACAATCCCCAGGCCGACAACCGGGCATTGACGCAGATCAATGAGCGAAAGGAGGATTCGACCGCCTTCTGCGCTCGGCTTGCCGGTGCGCGAGAAGTCCGCCGGCTGCGACAAGGAGAGGGGAATCATGTCCGACAGTGCCGCCGTCGCGGGGCTCCATCCAGTCTCGCGTTATGATGACGGCCCGATCCGCCTGTTCACCGTCGCCACGGTGTTCTGGGGTGTGGTCGGCTTCCTGATGGGAGTCATCATCGCCTTTCAGCTCGCCTTCCCGGAGCTGAACCTGCACGAGCCCTGGACCACCTTCGGCCGCCTGCGGCCGGTCCACACCTCGGGCGTGATCTTCGGTTTCGGCGGCAACGCGCTGCTCGCGACCTCGCTCTACGTCGTGCAGCGGACCTGCCGGACCCGCCTGTTCGGCGGCGAGGAGGCCGGCTACTTCCTGTTCGCCGGCTACCAGCTGTTCCTGGTCATGGCGGCCTGGGGCTACATCAACGGCGTCACCGAGGGCCGCGAGTACGCCGAGCCCGAGTGGTACGTCGACATCTGGCTGACCATCGTCTGGGTCGTCTACCTGGTGGTCTTCCTCGGCACGATCATGAAGCGCCGGGAGCCGCACATCTACGTGGCGAACTGGTTCTACCTCGCCTTCATCGTCACCATCGCGATGCTGCACATCGTCAACAACCTGTCGGTGCCGGTGTCCTGGACGGGGGCCAAGAGCTACAGCCTGTTCTCGGGCGTGCAGGATGCGCTGACCCAGTGGTGGTACGGCCACAACGCGGTCGGCTTCTTCCTGACCGCCGGCTTCCTCGGGATCATGTACTACTTCATCCCGAAGCAGGCCGAGCGGCCGGTCTATTCCTACCGGCTGTCGATCATCCACTTCTGGGCGCTGATCTTCCTCTACATCTGGGCGGGCCCGCACCACCTGCACTACACCGCCCTGCCCGACTGGGCCCAGACCCTCGGCATGACCTTCTCGATCATGCTCTGGATGCCCTCTTGGGGCGGCATGATCAACGGCATCATGACCCTCTCGGGCGCCTGGGACAAACTGCGCACCGACCCGGTGCTGCGCTTCCTGGTCACCTCGGTCGCCTTCTACGGCATGAGCACCTTCGAGGGCCCGCTGATGTCGGTGAAGCCGGTCAACGCCCTGTCGCACTACACCGACTGGACAATCGGCCACGTGCACTCCGGCGCGCTCGGCTGGGTCGCCTTCGTCTCCTTCGGCGCCCTCTACTTCCTGGTGCCGCGGCTGTGGGGCGCCACCCGCCTCTACTCGATCAAGCTGGTCAGCTACCACTTCTGGATCGCGACCATGGGCATCGTGCTCTACATCACCGCGATGTGGATCAGCGGCATCATGCAGGGCCTGATGTGGCGCTCCTACGACCAGCTCGGCTTCCTGCAGTACTCCTTCGTCGAGACCGTGGCCGCGATGCACCCCTTCTACGTGATCCGGGCGTGCGGCGGCGTGCTGTTCCTGATCGGCGCGCTGATCATGGTCTACAACCTGATCCGGACCGCCCGAGGCGAGATCCGCGACGAGAAGCTGCTCGTGCATCGGCCGAGCGCCCTGCAGCAGCCGGCCCAGTAGGGAGACCCTTGCAATGGCTCTGCTCGACAAGCACGAGAAGATCGAAACCAACGTCATCCTGATGCTGGTGCTGGTCCTGATCACCGTCTCCATCGGCGGCCTGGTCGAGATCGTCCCGCTCTTCACGATCCAGTCCACCATCGAGCGGGTGCAGGGGGTGCGCCCCTACAGCCCGCTCGAGCTGACCGGCCGCAACATCTACGTCCGGGAAGGCTGCTATCTCTGCCATTCCCAGCAGATCCGGCCGTTCCGCGACGAGGCCGAGCGCTACGGCCACTACTCGCTGGCCGCGGAGTCGATGTACGACCACCCCTTCCAGTGGGGCTCCAAGCGGACCGGGCCGGACCTGGCGCGGGTCGGCGGCAAGTACTCCAACGCCTGGCATGCCGCGCACCTGACCGATCCGCGCTCGGTCGTGCCGGAGTCGGTGATGCCGCCCTACGCCTTCCTGGCGACCCGGCTGCTGTCGGGTGCCGACATCGCCGCGCACCTGAAGACCAACCGGGTCGTCGGCGTGCCCTACACCGACGACGACATCGCCAACGCGGCGGCCGACCTGGAGGCCCAGGGCGATCCGAACGCCGATCACGAGGCGCTGCTGGCCCGCTATCCCAAGGCCGCCATCGGCGACTTCGACGGCCAGCCGGGGCAGCTGACCGAGATGGACGCGCTGATCGCCTACCTGCAGATCCTGGGCCGGATGGTGGACTTCACCGACGTCCGTCCCGAAGACCTGCGGCAGCAGTAGGGCCTTCCGCACCATGGAAGAGCTCAGTCACTTCATGCGCAACCTGTGGGTCGTCTGGCTGATGGCGATCTTCGTGGGCATCGTCGCCTGGGCCTACTGGCCCAGCCGGCGGCGCCGGCAGAGCCTGCAGGAGCAAGCGAACATCCCCTTGCGCGACGACGAGGACGACGTCCCGCCTGCGCGCGGGCAGAGCCAGGGCGATCGGAGGCCCAAGTAGCATGCCGACGAAGATCGAGAAGGACGCCGTCACCGGCACGCAGACCACCGGCCACGAGTGGGACGGCATCAAGGAGCTGAACACGCCGCTGCCCAAGTGGTGGCTGTACACCTTCTATGCCTGCATCCTCTGGTCGCTGGTCTACTGGGTGCTCTATCCGGCGATCCCCTACATCACCGGCGCGACCCGGGGCATCCTGGGCTGGTCGAGCCGCACGCAGATCACCGAGCAGCTGGCGACCGCCCACGCGGCCCAGGCCGAGTACCTGAAGGGCATCCACGACACCCAGCTGGCGGCGATCCCGGACAACCCGAAGCTGTTCGAGTTCGCGCGCCGCGGCGGCGAGGTCGCGTTCAACGACAACTGCGCGCCCTGCCACGGCGTCGGCGGCTCCGGCAATCCGGGCGGCTTCCCGGTGCTGGCCGACGACGTCTGGCTGTGGGGCGGCACGCTCGCCGCCATCCAGCAGACGGTGACCCACGGCATCCGCTGGAGCGACGACGCGGACACCCGGGTCAGCGAGATGCCGACCTTCGGCGAGATCCTGTCGCACGACGAGATCAACAACGTCGCCGAGTACGTGCTGTCGCTCTCCGGCAGGGCCGACGACCCGAAGGCCGCCGAGGCCGGTGCCCAGGTCTTCACCGACAACTGCGCAGCCTGCCACGGCGACAAGGGCCAGGGCAGCCACGACGTCGGCGCGCCGCGGCTCAGCGATGCCGTCTGGCTCTACGGCGGGACCAAGGCCGACATCGTCTCGCAGGTCACCAAGCCGAAGCACGGCGTGATGCCGGCCTGGAGCGGCCGCCTCGACGCCGACACCATCAAGATGCTGGCGGTCTACGTCCACTCGCTGGGCGGCGGCAAGTAGCCGGCGGCGGCGCGGTCTCCGGACCGCGCCCGACCAGGCAGGCCACGACGCCCGGCACGGCAACGTGCCGGGCGTCGTCGTTTCGCTGCAGAACGAGCAGGCCCGCTTGATCCACCGCAATGCAGCAGGCCGGTGCCGGGCGCACCTGTGAGGGCGTTCCGTCGCAGGGCGCCCCGGGCGGCCGTCCGGCGACGACAGGCAGCAGATGGCAAGAAGTCCGATCAATGTCCGATGAGATCGTCGTCGAGGAAGTCTCCTCCGTCCGCGAGCAGAAGGAGGCGCTGAAGCGTCGCGAGGAAGCCCCGGCCGGCGCGACCGCGGGGCGCGACCAGCCGCTCTACGCCGACCGGGTCAAGGTCTACCCGCGCAAGGTCTGGGGCACCTTCCGGCGCCTCAAGTGGGCGGCCCTCGGGCTGCTGCTGGCGATCTACTACCTGGTGCCCTGGATCCGCTGGGATCGCGGGCCCGGCGCGCCGGACCAGGCGGTGCTGATCGACATGCCGAGCCGCCGCGCCTACTTCTTCTTCATCGAGATCTGGCCGCAGGAGGTCTACTACCTGACCGGCCTGCTGATCCTCGCCGCCGTCGGCCTGTTCTTCGTGACCTCGCTGGCCGGCCGCGTGTGGTGCGGCTACGCCTGTCCCCAGACCGTCTGGACCGACCTCTTCATGTGGGTCGAGCGTCTGGTCGAGGGCGACCGCAACGCCCGCATGCGCCTCGACCGGCAGCCCTTCTCGGTCGGCAAGCTCGCGCGCAAGGCCACCAAGCACGGCATCTGGCTGCTGATCGCCTTCGTCACCGGCGGCGCCTGGATCATGTACTTCAAGGACGCGCCGACGCTGGTCCACGAGCTGGTGACCTTCCGGGCCGCCGAGTCGGTCTGGCTGTTCATCGGCCTCTTCACCTTCACGACCTACCTGCTGGCCGGCTGGGCCCGCGAGCAGGTCTGCACCTACATGTGCCCCTGGCCGCGCTTCCAGGCCGCGATGTTCGACGAGGACACGCTGATCGTCACCTATCAGCGCTGGCGCGGCGAGCCGCGCGGCAAGCTGAAGAAGGGCGAGAACGACGACTGGTCGAAGCGCGGCGACTGCATCGACTGCAAGGCCTGTGTCGCCGTCTGCCCGACCGGCATCGACATCCGCGACGGCCAGCAGCTCGAGTGCATCAACTGCGCGCTCTGCATCGACGCCTGCAACGACGTGATGGCCAAGCTCGGCCGCCCCGGCGAGCTGATCACCTACGACACCGAGGCCAACCAGATCGCCCAGGAGCAGGGCAATCCGAGGCCGCGCTACAAGCTGATCCGCATCCGCACGATCTTCTACGCCCTGCTCTTCGTCGGCGTGGCGACCGTGATGCTCGGCCAGCTGCTGTTCCGCAACACGCTGGACATCAACGTGCTGCACGACCGCAACCCGCTGTTCGTCACCCTGTCGAACGGCGACATCCGCAACGGCTACACGGTCAAGCTGCTCAACAAGACCCGCGAGCAGCGGACCTTCGTGCTCAGCTTCGCCGGCCTGCCGGGCGCGACCATGGACGTGCTGGAGCACCCGGCCGACGGCGACGCCGTGCTGCTTATCGCCGCGCCGGACTCGGTCGCGACCTACGACGTCCAGGTGCGCGCGCCGCGGTCCGAGTCGGTCGGCGAGAGCCACCCGGTCACCTTCACCTTGACCGATCCCTACAAGGGCGAGACCGTCACCTACAAGAGCGTGTTCAGAGGACCGGAACGATGAGCCGAGCCGCCCTGCTGCGTCACCGCCTGTTCGGCGAGAGCCGCTGGATTCCCTGGATCTTCGTCGGCGGCTTCGGGGTCGTCTTCGCGGTCAACGGGATCATGGTCTCGACCGCGCTCGACAGCTGGACCGGCATCGTCGAGCACGACTACTACCTGCGCGGCCTCAAGTACAACGAGGCCCTGGAGGACGCCCGCGCCCAGGCCAAGCTCGGCTGGCAGGTCGGCGTCGCCCAGGACAACCCGCAGCCCGGCTCGCTGCGCCTCCAGGTCTCGCTCGCCGACCGCGACGGCCACCCTATCGCCGCCGACCGGGTCGTCGCCAAGCTGGAGCGTCCGACCCAGACCGCCCTCGACCGCGCCGTCGGCTTCTCCGCCGACCAGCGCGGCCGCTGGAGCGCCGAGGTCGCGGCGCTGCCGCCCGGCCAGTGGCACCTGCGCATCGTCCTGCACAAGGGCGAGCACAGCTTCGAGACGGTCAAGCGCCTGATGGTCAAGTGACGCCATGAGCCTCGCCGAGCCCCTGCCCCGCGGCGGCGCCGAGCCGCCGTCGGTCGACGCCACCGCCTACGTCCAGCTCGCCGACGACGGCGGCCGGCGTCTCCACCTGCTGGTCGAGGGCGTGCACTGCGGGGGCTGCGTGCGGCGCATCGAGCGGGGCCTGGCCGAGCTGCCGGGGGTCGAGGAGGCGCGGCTCAACCTGACGACCCGGCGGCTGACCGTCGGCTGGCACGGCGAGCGCCGCTTCGCCGGCGAGGTGGTCCGCAAGGTCGAGGGGCTGGGCTACAGGGTCGTGCCCTACGAGCCCTCGCGCCTGACCGCCGACGACACGCGCAGCGAGAAGGAGCTGCTGCGCTGCCTGGCGGTCGCCGGCTTCGCCGCCGCCAACGTCATGCTGCTGTCGATCGCGGTCTGGGCCGGCGCCGGCGAGGAGAGCGGCAGCGCCCTGCGCGACATGCTGCACTGGTTCTCGGCGCTGATCGCCCTGCCCGCGATCGCCTATGCCGGCCGGCCCTTCTTCCGATCGGCCCTGGCCGCGCTCAAGGCGCGCAGCGCCAACATGGACGTGCCGATCTCGCTGGGCGTGCTGCTCGCCGCCGGCATGTCGCTGCACGAAACCGCGACCGGCGGGCCGCACGCCTATTTCGACTCCGCCGTCACCCTGCTGTTCTTCCTGCTGGTCGGCCGCTATCTCGACCGCCGGGCGCGCGGCCGGGCCCGCTCGGCGGCCGAGCGGCTGCTCGCCCTGGGCGCCCAGGCGGTCACCGTGCTGCAGGACGACGGCAGCCAGCTGCTGGTGCCGCCCGAGCAGGTCGCGCCGGGCGCGACCGTCCTGGTCGCCGCCGGCGAGCGCATCGCCGTCGACGGCGAGGTCGCCAGCGGCAGCTCGGAGATCGACAGCCAGCTGATCACCGGCGAGACGCTGCTGCAGGCGGCCGGCCCGGGCGCCCGGGTCTTCGCCGGCACGACCAACGTCTCGGCACCGCTGCGCCTGACCGTCACCGCGACCGGCGAGAAGACGCTGCTGGCCGAGATCGTCCGCCTGATGGAGTGCGCCGAGCAGCGCAAGGCGCGCTTCGTCGGCCTCGCCGACCGCCTGTCGCGGATCTACGCGCCGGTCGTCCACCTGGCCGCGCTGGGCGCCTTCCTCGGCTGGGCCCTGATCGGCGGCCTCGCCTGGCAGCAGGCGCTGCTGATCGCCGTCGCCGTGCTGATCGTCACCTGCCCCTGTGCCCTCGGCCTCGCCGTGCCGGCGGTCCAGGTCATGGCCAGCGGCCGCCTGATGCGGCGCGGCATCCTGCTGAAGTCGGCGACTGCGCTGGAGCGCCTCGCCGAGGTCGACACCGTGGTCTTCGACAAGACCGGCACCCTGACCGAGGGCCGGCCCGAGCTGCGCCGCGAGGCCCCGCCGACCGGGACCGGGGACGAGGCCCTGAGCGAGGCCGGCGCGCTGGCCGCCAACTCCAGGCATCCGCTGGCCCGCGCCCTGGTCCGCGCGCTGCCCGACGTGCCGGCCGCCGAGGGCGTCGTCGAGGTCCCCGGCTGCGGCCTCGAACGCCTGACCGAGGCCGGACCGGTCCGGCTCGGCAACCGCCGCTGGCTAGGCCTGGACGACGAGGCCGCGGGCGACGACGCGGGCGAGGGGCCGGAGCTCTGGCTCTGCCGTCCCGGCCGGGCGCCGGTGCGCTTCGCCTTCGAGGACCGCCTGCGCAGCGACGCCGCCGCGGTCGTCGCCGAGCTGCAGCGCCGGGGCCTCGCCGTCGAGCTCCTGTCCGGCGACCGGGCGCCGACCGTCATGGCCGTCGCCGGCCGGCTCGGCATCGCCGGCGCCCAGGCCGGGCTGACGCCGGCCGGCAAGGTCGCGCGCCTCGAGGCGCTGGCCGCCCAGGGCCGCAAGGTGCTGATGGTCGGCGACGGCCTGAACGACGCGCCGGCGCTGGCCGCCGCCAGCGTCTCGCTGTCGCCGTCGAGCGCCATCGACATCAGCCAGACCGCCGCCGACGCCGTGTTCCAGGGGACCCGCCTGGATCCGGTGCTCGAGGTGCTCGAGGTCGCGCGGCGCGCCGAGGCGCTGGTCCGCCAGAACTTCGGCCTGGCGATCCTCTACAACCTCTTCGCCGTGCCGCTCGCCGTCGCCGGCTTCGTCACGCCGCTGATCGCCGCGGTCGCCATGTCCTGCTCGTCGCTGACCGTGATCGGCAACGCGCTGCGCCTCGGACTAGTCCGGCGGCGGGCAGCCCCGGACGCGGCACGGTGACCGTCCTCGTCTACCTGATCCCGATCGCCCTGTTCCTCGGCCTGCTCGGCCTCGGCGCCTTCCTCTGGGCGCTCAGGAGCGGCCAGTACGACGACCTGGACGGCGCCGCCCAGCGCATCCTCTTCGACGACGAGGACGACGCTCCGCTCGAGGAGCCGCGCCGGGAGCCCCCGCCCAAGGACTGACCGGCCGGCCGCCTCAGGCCCCACCGTCGCGGCCGAGCTCGGCCAGCAGGAGCCGCAGCTCCGCGGCGCGCACCGGCTTCGGTACGATGCCGACCATGCGCAGCGCCCGGGCCTTGCCGAGCAGCAGCGCCGCCTCGCGCATCTTCGGGTCGAAGCCGCTCATCAGCAGGATGCGGGCCCGGCTGCCGGCATCGGCCAGGACCTGCAGCAGCTCGATGCCGTCGGTGTCGGGCATCGCCAGGTCGAGGATCACGACGTCCGGGCGGAACGAGCTGTACAGCGCCGCGAACTGCCGGGCCCGATCGGTGAAGGCCACCTCGAAGCCCAGGCCCTCGGCGACCTCGCGGACGAAGGCGCCGACGTCCGGCTCGTCGTCGACCATCAGGAGGCGCAGCCCCGTGACGGCCGCGTGGCCGTTGCCGTCGAGCGCCTCGGCGACCTTGCGGGCCAGTTCGTCCCGGCGATAGGGCTTGGACAGCAGATTGCCGAGCCCCTCGATCGAGCTGCCGCCGGCCAGGGCCGCCTCGGTGTAGCCCGAGGTGAACAGCACCTTCAGGCTGGGCCAGCGCCTGCGCGCCTCGCGGGCCAGCTCGGGTCCCGACATGCCGCCGCGCATCACGACGTCCGTGAACAGCAGATCGACCTCCGCCTGCTGCTCCAGGAGCTGCAGTCCGGCCTTGCCGTCCGCCGCCTCGACGACCCGGTAGCCGAGCGCGCGCAGCTGGCGCAGCGCGACAGCGCGGACCTCCTCGTCGTCCTCGACCACCAGGATGGTCGCGTCGCGCGCCACCTTGGTCACCGGCCGAAGGTGCGGCGCGGCGGCCTCCTCGTCCTTCGGCTGCGTGCTCGCGCGCGGCAGGTAGAGGCGCACCGTCGTGCCGTGGCCGAGCTCGCTGTAGATCTTGACGTGGCCGCCCGACTGCTTGGCGAAGCCGTAGACCATGCTGAGACCGAGGCCCGTGCCCTTGCCCGGGTCCTTGGTGGTGAAGAAGGGCTCGAAGACCTTGTCGAGAACCTCCGGCGGGATGCCGGTGCCGCTGTCGGACACCGCGAGCACGACGTAGTCGCCCGGCGCGACCTCGAGGTTGCAGGCGGCGTAGTGCGCGTCGAGCGGCTTGTTCGCGGTCTCGACGATCAGGCGCCCGCCGTCCGGCATGGCGTCGCGGGCGTTGATCGCGAGGTTGGCGAGCGCTGCCTCGAGCTGCGTCGGGTCGGCGAGGGCCGGCCAGAGCTCGGCGGCCAGCCGGGTCTCGACCTCGACCGGCTCGCCGAGCGTGCGGCGCAGCAGCGCGATGGTGTCGGAGACCAGGCGGTTGAGGTCGAAGACCCTGGTCTCCAGCGGCTGCCGCCGCGAGAAGGCGAGCAGCTGCCGGGTCAGGTTCGCCCCGCGCAGGCTGGCACCGAGCGCCTGGTCGGCCAGCTTGCGCGCCCGGAGCTGGCCGTCGAGCTCCTCGCACAGCTGGTCGAGGTTGCCGATGACGATGGTCAGAAGGTTGTTGAAGTCGTGGGCAAGGCCGCCGGTCAGCTGGCCGACCGCCTCCATCTTCTGGACCTGCCGGAGCTGCTCCTGCAGGGCCTTGCGCTCGCTGACGTCACGGATCACGGCCAGGAAGGTCGTCCTGCCGTCCTCGATCAGCTTGGAGATCGAGGCCTCGGCCGGAAACTCCTCGCCGCTCTTGCGCCGCCCGGTCACCTCGCTGCGCTCGCTCATGCGCCGGACCGTCTCGGGACGCTCGGCGAAGGCGGCCAGATGGCGGCGGTGCTCCGCCACCATGCCGGAGGGCAGCAGCAGATCGAGGAACTGCCCCGAGACCTCCTCGACGCTGTAGCCGAACACCGCCTCGGCCGCACGGTTGAAGAGCGTGATGCGCTGCTCCTCGTCGACCGCCACGACCGCGTCCGGCGCCATCGCCAGGATCTCGCGGAAGCGCGTCTCCGCGGCCTGGCGCTCCGCCTCGGCACGCAGCCGCCCCTGGCGCATCGCCGAGTCGCGCAGCTCGCGCTCGATCGCCGGGACGAGCCGCTTCAGGTTGTCCTTGACGACATAGTCCTGGGCGCCCGCCCGCATCGCCGCCACCGCCGTCTCCTCGCCGATCGTGCCGGAGACGAAGATGAAGGGGATGTCGAGGCCGCGGCTGCGCAGCAGGGCCAGGGCCTGGGCGCCGCTGAAGCCAGTCATCGTGTAGTCGCAGAGGATCAGGTCCCACTCCTGGCTCTCGAGCGCGCCGAGGAAGGCCTCGGCGGCGGCCACGGTCCGGTGGCTCGGCGCCAGGCCGCCGCGGCGCAGCTCGCGCAGGATCAGCTCCGCGTCGTCGGGGGAGTCCTCGACCAGCAGGACGCGCAGCGGCTTCGCCATACCCCGCTCCTGCCCGCTCATCCCATCGGCCTCGGCGGCATCTCGTTGAGCAGCAGCCAGTAGAGCCCGAGCTGCCGGGCGGCCTCGACGAAGGCGTCGAAGTCGACCGGCTTGCGCACGTAGCTGTTGGCACCCAGGCGGTAGCCCTCGACGAGGTCGCGCTCCTCCCCGGAGGAGGTCAGGATCACCACCGGCAGCAGGCGGGTACGCTCGTCGGCGCGGACACGGCGCAGCACCTCGAGGCCGTCGACCTTCGGCAGCTTCAGGTCGAGCAGCACGACCTGCGGCAGGTCCGAGACGTCGCGGCCCGCGTGCTCGCCGGTCGCGAAGAGGTAATCCAGCGCCTCGGCACCGTCCCGTGCCACCACCACGGGATTGCTGATGTTGTTCTTGCGGAACGCGCGCAGGGTGAGCGCCTCGTCGTCCGGATTGTCCTCGATCAGCAGGATGTTGCGTGCCGACATAGGCTCTCCCTCGTCCGGAGCCCGACCCGATCGCCTCGGCGCGATCGGGTCGGGCTCCAATCAGGTGGTCGCAGAGGGCGCTTCGCCGGCCGGGTCGAGTCGGCCCGGCCGGATCGCGCTCTCGAGTGTGAAGTAGAAGGTTGCCCCTTCATTGGTAGCGGCCTCGGCCCAGACCGCGCCGCCGTGCTTGTGAACGATCCGCTGCACGGTCGCGAGGCCGATCCCGGTCCCCGGGAAGCTGCGCGCGTCGTGCAGGCGCTGGAAGGCCCGGAACAGCTGCCCGGCGTAGGTCATGTCGAAGCCGACGCCGTTGTCGCGGACGAAGAAGGCGGGCTTGCCGTCCTGCTCGCAGCGCCCGAGCTCGATGCGCGCCGGCGTCCGCCCGGCGGTGAACTTCCAGGCGTTGCCGATCAGGTTCTCCAGGGCGATCCGCAGCAGGCGCGGATCGCCCCGCGCGGTCAGGTCCCGGGCGATCTCGACCTCGACCGCGCGCTCGGGCGAAGCCGAGCGCAGGCCCTCGACCACCTCCAGCGCCAGCGCTCCGAGGTCGACCGCCTCGGGGGCGAGCTCGGCGCGTGCGACCCGCGACAGCCTCAGCAGGTCGTCGATCAGCAGCCCCATGCGCTGGGCCGCCTGGCGCACCCGGTTCAGGTGGCCCCGGCCCTCTTCGTCGAGCTGCTCGCCGCAGTCCTCGAGCAGGGCCTGGCTGAAGCCGTCGATCGCCCGCAGCGGCGCGCGCAGGTCGTGCGAGACGGAATAGCTGAAGGCCTCGAGCTCCCGGTTCACCGTCTCCAGCTCGGCGTTGTCGAGCGTCAGGCGCTCGTTGAGCTCCTGGATCCTGCGCTCCGACGCCTGCTCGTCCGTGACGTCGCGGATATCGGCGACGATCAGCAGGCCGTCGCCGGTCTCGACCGGACTGAGGCTGATGGCGACCGGGAACTCGGTGCCGTCGGCGCGCAGACCCTGCAGGTCCCGGCCGGCCCCCATCGGCCGGACCCGGGGCTGGTCGAGATAGCCGGAGCGATGGCCAACGTGACCCGTGCGGTAGCGCTCCGGCACCAGCAGCTCCACGGTCTGGCCGGCCAGCAGCTGGCGGGAATGGCCGAACAGCCGCTCCGCCTGGTCGTTGACCAGGACGATGCGGCCGTCGGTGTCGATGATGACGACGGCGTCGGGCGCCGATTCGACCAGGGCGCGGAAGCGCGCCTCGCTGGCCCGCAGCCGGCGCTCGGCCCGGCGGCGGTGGCTGCCGGACCGCGCCAGCACGATCGAGACGGCGCCGAGCAGCAGCACCAGGACCGCCGCCGCGGCCAGGAAGCGCCCGGCCAGGGCCTCGCCCGGCGCCGTCAGGACGGGCGCCGGCAGGTGGCTGACGAGATAGAGCAGCGGCGGCCGCGTCGCCGGCTCGCCGTCCTTGCCGAGCAGCTCGGAAAAGGGCGCGAGGCGCGAATAGGTGAAGAGATCGCCGTCCTCGACGAACTGGCCCTGCGGCGGACCACCCGCGATCCGCTGCCAGGCCGCCGCATAGGCGTGCCCGAAGGAGCGGTCCCGCCGGTCGGGATACATGAAGGCCCACTCGTCCCGGGGCGTCGGGCCGATCAGCCAATAGCCGTCCCGATCGATCAGCCAGACCTGACCTCGGCTGGCGCCGGCCAGGTCTGAGATCCGGTCGAGCAGCCGCCGGCCCAGATAGTTCAGGACGACGAGGCCGCGCTGCCGGCCGGCGCCGTCGAACACCGGCGTCGCGAAGCGGATCATCGGCTTGATCGGCTGCTCGACCTCGCCGTGCTCGCGGTTGAGATCGAAGGGCGAGACTTAGATCGCGCCGGGGCCGCGCTTCAGCGTCTCCGCGACGTAGGGCCGGGCGGCCTTGTCCTGCAGCTGGTCGTCGGGAACGACGACCGGGCTGCCGCCGTTCCAGTTGACGCGAACCAGCTCGCGGCCGTCGGGAGCGATCAGGCGGATCTGGTCGTAGAGGCTCTTCTCCGCCGCGAAGGCGTGGTAGTCCTCGGCCAGGGCCTGCCGGGCCTCGGCGTCGGGGGACGCGAGCCAGCGCTGCAGGGCCTGCTGGCGGGCGAGATAGCGCAGGTCCGACAGGATGGCGGCGAGCTCGCCGTCGCCGCGCTGCCGGCCGATCTCGACGACGCGCTCCTCGTCGGCCTGCTCGGCGTTCCGCAACGCGGTCGCCTGGACATGGAACAGCAGATAGACGACCAGCGCCGCGGCCAGCGCCAGGGGCGCAAAGACGAGCGCCGCCCGTCGCAGCGTGTCGACGCCGAAGAGACTGTCGGACTGCTCGTCGCCTCCGGCCACCTCGCACCTTCGGCCGGGAGGCCGGCCGCCTCAAGACATCACAGGGCGCGCCCGGCGCCGCTCGAAGGGTACTCTCTTGTTGCAGCCCGAGAAGCATCGGCGCAACCGGCAATCTAGCGTTGCGAGCCTTAACCTTTTCTAAACGAATTCGACCCTTTTTCTCCTGTGGCCTTTTCCGGGGCGGCATCCCGACGGTCGGCCGGTCGACGGCGCGGGGCCGGCCGCGCTATCCCTGGCGGCGGTGCGGTGGAGGGAGGCTGCCTCGGGGAGCGGCATGCGCGGGTTCAGGATGACGATGGAGATCGACGCCAACGGCATCGTCGTCGCGGTCTACGAAGGGCTGTTCGACGCTTCCGAGTGGCTGCGCCAGCGCCGCGCCGGCTTCGAGAGCCGCTACCGGCTCGCCGACTACGACGGCCGGTCGATGGTCGTCGACATGCGCCGCTGCCGCCTGCCGGGCCAGGACTGGGCCTACCAGTTCGAGGAGGTCGCCAGGGTCCTCCGCGAGCGGCGCCCGACCGCCTTCCGCAACGCCTTCATCGTCGGCGACCACCCGGACTCGGACGCCGGCATCGCGCTGTTCGGCGAGTACCAGAAGCTGTTCCAGAACCCGGGCTCGGAGGTCCGCACCTTCCGCAGCTACGAGGAAGGCTACGCCTGGGCCCTGGAGGGTTTGCGCCCGCCCGACGCACCGGCGCCGACCGCCGACAGCGAGCGCCGGGACGACGTCGGAGGCCGCCCCGGCCGCCGCTGCGACTGAGCGGCGCCCGCCCGTCGGGACGGCGTCGGGGCCGTCAACGATTTGTTCATGGCCGTTCGGCCGGAATCCGGGTCGGGACAAGCGCGATCGCCCCTGGAGGCGGAGGCGAAGGCACAGCCATGCAGCGTTTCGGCATGACCATGGAGCTCGACGAGCGGGGCGTCGTCATCACCGTCTGCGAAGGCGTCTTCGACGCCTCCCAGTGGGTGCGCCAGCGCCGCGCGATCTTCGAGAGCCGCTATCCGCTCGAGGCCTACGACGGGCATCCCGTGGTCAGCGACATGCGCCGCTGCCAGCTGCCCGCGCTCGACTGGGCGAGCCAGTTCAAAGCCATCGCCGACGCCATGAAGCACCAGCGCATGAAGCCGTTCCGCCGCGCCCTGATCATCGGCCGGAAGGACGGCGCGGACCTGGCGGTCGCACTCTTCGCCCAGTACCAGAAGATCTTCCATCACCCGGACGTCGAGACCCGCGCCTTCCTCGACTACGACGAGGGCTATGCCTGGGCCCTGGCTTCGCTCGACCGGCCGAGCGAATGCGCAAAGCTACCATAGATTGCCTTATTGTCGCCCATACAGTCAGCAACACGAGCAGATCGGACAGGTCGTCCGACCGGGGGGCAAGCCATGCCGGCGTTCAACATGACGATAGACCTCGACCCCAACGGCGTCATCGTCACGGTCTGCGAGGGCCGCTACGACGGCGAGGAATGGCTGCGCCTGCGCCGTGAGCTGTTCGAGAGCCGCTACCGGGTCGCGGACTACGACGGCCGGCCCGCCGTGACGGACATGCGCCGCTGCCGCCTGCCCAAGCGCGACTGGGCGACGGAGTTCAAGATCGTCGCCGACGTGATGAAGCGCGAGCACCGCAAGCCCTTCCGGCGTGCCGTCATCGTCAGCGGGGAGGACGGCTCCGAGCTGGCGGTCGCCCTGCTCGCCGAGTACCAGAAGCTCTTCCATCACCCGGGCGTCGAAACCCGCGCCTTCCTCGACTACGACGAGGGCTACGCCTGGGCCCTGGCCGGCGCACCGCCCGCCGACGGCGACGAAGGCGCCCCGGAACAGCGGACGGACGCGCCGAAGACCGTCCGAGACGGTCAGGCCCACGTGACGGATCCGGAAACCCTCGACGAACGAGGCTGACCGGGGCGAGGCCATGCGACCCGCGGCCGAACCCCCCGGACTGCCGCGCAACGCCGAGACCGGTTGTCGAGGGTCGGCTGACGGATATATCACCGAGCGACGCCGCAAGGGATGTGCGCATCGGCCGAGGAAGCGGAATGCCGGGCTTCAGCATGACCATGGAGATCGACGCCAACGGCGTGATCGTCGCCGTCCTCGACGGCATGTTCAGCGCCTCGGCCTACATCCGTCTGCGCCGCGAGATCTTCGAGTCCCGTTACGGCCCCGCCGACTATGACGGCCGCCCGATCGTCGCGGACATCCGGAACTGCGCGCTGCCGGACCGGGACTGGCCGGATCAGTTCCAGGAGTTCGCGCAGTTCCTGAGGGAGCGGCGCCCGAGCCCCTTCCGCATCGCCATCGTCATCGGCGACGAGAAGGGCGCCGAGACGGCGGTCACCCTGTTCTCCGAATACCAGCGCCTGTTCTTCCACGCCGAGGTCGAGACCCGGGCCTTTCGAGACGGCGACGAGGCCTACGCCTGGGCCCTGGCGGGCCTGCGACCGCCGGGCGAGCCGGAGCCCGCCGGCAGCGGCAGGCAGGACGACTGAGGCCCCGGACGGCGCGACGCCCCGCGTCGTGTCCCCCTCCCGTCCGACTGCCCGCCGGGCCCATGGCCGGCGGCATCGGGCCGTCGCCCCAAACGACGAAGGCCCCGGCGAGCCGGGGCCTTCGCGAAACTCGGAACGGAACCGAGCGGTCAGCGCGAGTAGTACTCGATGAAGCATGCGGAACATCAAATAAAAGTGCTGCATATCAGTGGCTTATGAAGACGCGCTGTACGCCATCCACCAACGTTTCCCACCAACATTTTCGCTCGGACCGCGCGTCAAGCTGGCAACAGCAACCACAGGAGAAGAAAATCAGCATATCGCGCTTGAGGCCGCGTTCAAGGCACACCATATAGTGCGGCACCCCGAAACGGCGGGGGAGAAAAGCGAGGTGTCATGCAACGCGATTTTCTCCTCCCCGATCTTGCGGCACGGTAGCACGAACCTGCTGTGAGGTGTCCCTGTAGGGGAGACGAGGGCTAGGAGCAAAGTGACAGCGCCACGGTGGTTCGTGAGCCGTGGTCCGTGTAATTGGCTGAGGAATTCTCCTTGGCACTGCCCGGATGACGGGGAGCGGCCTTGGAGGCATCAGGTCTTGCCAGCCCAGCGGATAAGCTCTGAACGTAGTTGGTGGGACGCTAGGTCTCGCCCACGGCAGTCGGATAGGACGCCCTGAGGTGGGCCATCCTGCTCGACCAAGCCGGAAGGCAAGATCCTGCAAGGAGCCGGCTGCCGCCCGACATGCACCAGATATTCCAATGGTGCAGCGTCGCTGCACCGGCTCGAGAAACCGAGGTGCAGTTGACTGCACCTTCGCGTCCCCGCCCGGTTGCCCCTCAAGGCTGCCCTCGGGCGCACCTGTCAGGACCGGGCGGGGATCGCGGCTAGAGGAACGTCCTCAAGTGTGAGGGCGTCTCCAGCGGTCAGCTACCGGCCGCCATCTTCTGGAAGATCGCGGCAGCGGCGCTCAGGGAGTCGAAGCCCTGCGGCAGGGTCTCGCCGTCCACGACGACGCGGAAGTGGCTCTCGCCAGTCCGCTTGATCGTGACTTGCCCTGAGCGCGACTCCACGGCGGAGTCGGCAGGCATGTTGATGGTGGTTGCTTCCACGGTCATCCTCGCTCGCTAGCGGATCTTCTCGGGGGCGAAGACCATCCCGAGGCGGACAGCGGTCTTCCACGGGACCTGCCCCTCGCCGGGCACTTCAAGGACCACCTCGTTGCCAATCTTCATGGCGCGGATGCCGCCGTCGTACACGGCGTTGAGCAGGGCTTCGGGGTCCCGCTGGTCGAGGTTCTCCAGGTAGCTCTGCGCCATCGCCCGATAGTCCTTGGTCGTGCGGTTCATCGCCTGGTTCCGCATCGCCTTCTTCAGGCTCTCCATCCGGACGGGGCTCTCGCGGCACCACGCCACGAAGTCCGCCATGTCGTAGACGCCGGCCTTCTGGACGGTCGAGACCCACTGGTTGGACAGGGCGGTGGCGAAGCGGCCGAGACGCTCCCCCGCTTCCTGCGGCGAGACCCCGAGCTGGTCGGCGACCTTGAACAGCAGGCGCTCCGAGATGTCGAAGTCGTCGCCCCGGAGGTACTCGCCGATGATGGAGACCTGAGTGTAGGTGTCCACGGCGCCGGCGAAGTGCGAGAACTCCCGCTCCACGGCCGCGTCCTGGAAGCCCTCCAGAGGCTCGCTCGGGGCCGCCTCAGCCTTGGGCGGCGTGTACCCCTGCCCGTCGCCGATGCGACTCCCCGCGGCCACCTGCGGGGCCTGAGAGGAGCCCGGCTCGTAGTAGGCGCCGGCACCGTCCCGCATCAGCTGGCCCATACGGACAGCGACCTTCACGCTGGTCGTCATGCCGTTGGAGAGCGTCACGAGGTCGGAGTCCTTCACCACCTGGGGCGACAGCGGCTCGCTGGAGATGCCGGGGCGGTGGAACGTGGTCTGCCCGGCCGGGTAGCGGGGCGCCTCCGGGGGCGGGGCGCCGATGGTGATCCGGGCGACGCCGCCGGCACCACGCCAAGTGGCGGTCGGGTTGCGCGGGTTGGCGCCCCCGTACTGTTCGGAGTCGTCGCGCTCCTGCCGGGCCTCGCTCCGGAGCGCCTCGGCGTCGTTGGGGTGAACCTGATAGTGAGTGGTCATGCTGGTTCCTTGCTTGGGGTCTTGGAGAACGGGGTGTCGGTCCCCGGCACCGGCTCGGCGCTCGGACCAACGGGCTTGCGGCTGGCGAGAAGGTGCGGGGTGGCCTTGAGCGCGAGCGCACCGAAGGCGCCGACGATCAGTAGCGAGAGGTAGTCGCGCACCCTGGCGGGGACGCGGGCATAGAACCGCTGCCCCGAGCTGCTGTAACGGCGCTCGCCGGGGACCAGCCGCAGGACGCGGTAGGCGAGCATGTGCCGGAAGTGGCGGTCGCTGGCGAAGGTCGCGGGCTGGTCGGCCTGGAGGGCGTAGAGCCCGAAGACCATGGCTAGGACGCTCTCCGGCCAGACACCCTCCCTCCGCATCCTGGCGAACCAAGCGGAGGTCCGCTGGTCGGCGGGCGTGGACGGGGTGACGCGCGGGGGTGTCTCGCCGCTGTTGATCCAGGACTGGATGCGGACCAGCGCAGCGATGATGCCGGGGTGCTGGCGGTTGCGGTCGATGAAGGCTTCCGCCAAGTCGCGGTAAGGGGACAGCTCAAGGGTGGTGATCATGCGCCCTGCGGCGTCTCCGGTGTTCTCCTGGCGCTTGGCGTGGGTGGAGCAGAACTGCCCCAACTCCTTCCGAGGGAGCTGGCAGCCGGCGAACGCGCAGGGACGGGCACTCGCCCGTGCCTCCCGCAGTCGCCTTTCGGTCTCGGGGTCGGTCATGGTCTAGCGGAACTCGGGTTCGGTGCAGTCGGCTGCACCTTCGGGGTCGGTGAACGGGAGGTCGGTGATCCCGCTCAGCGCCTCGGCGATGTCGGGCACGGAGAGCGACGCACGGTTGATGCCGTTGTCGCTGAGGAACTGGCGGGCGACGTTGAGCAGGGCCGCCTGGAGCTGGTCGGCCGGGGTCGTCTCCAGGAGCGCCGCCAGCTTCTCAGCCTGAGCCAGCCAGATGCGCTCCAGGACTTCGCGCTTGGGGTCGGCCATCGGTCAGCCTCGGGCCGCGTGAAGGGCCGTCAGCTCGGCGTTGATCGCGTCCTGGTCGCCGTGCCTGAGCAGCTCGGTTGCGTGGCTGCCGAGCAGGCGAATGGCCCGGTTGATCAGGACGGCATCCGAGACCGGCCGCTGGCACCAGAGCTGATAGGCGAGGCCGGACAGCCGGAGCGCCTCGGTGGAGGTCTCGGTGAGCTGGAGGTGGCGTTCCTTGGCGACGCGACCGTGGCGGAGGCCGAGGCGGGGCGGGAGGTTGCTGGTCGTGGGCATGGGAGGTCGGCTCCTCGAAGGGGTCCATAGTTGCGAAAAAGGAAAGGGTGCGGAGGCACGGTCATCCCCCGACCCCCTGCGCCGTCACGCTTTCAGGAGGTCGGGGGCGAGGACCCGAGCAAGACCGTTCAACTCCCGCGCCGGACTCCCTGAAGGAGTCGACGACGTGGGTTGTTGGGGCGGGAGGTCGGGTGCGAACGCACTGCCTCCCGGTAAGAGCACGGGCCAGGGAGGCACCATGCCCTTGCCGGGGGACAGGACGAAGGAAGCAGGCGGGGAGGAAGTGAGGGCGGGGGCCTCGCCAGGACGCCCCACTACTCAACAACAATCATAACTGCACACAGGGGGATAGAGGGTGGGGCGGCGGTCTCTCCTCCAAAGGGCGGACTTATCGCGCCGCCCTCCGTCTCCCCAGTATCGTCAGGCTGCCAGTCGGCTCTCGGGGCCAGTGATCTCGTCCCCGTCGTCCGCGTGAAGGACGCCCCCGGCAGGAGTCCCTGGAGTCGATTTCCCGGCCGCCGAGGGGTCTTCTAAGGGTCGGCAGCTACCGCCCTAGCCGGAATGGCACTTGAGTCTGTATGGGGCTCCTAGCGACTCCTGGAGGCATACCGGATTTCCGGGTCCAGTCTCACGCCAGAGACGCGACATTCACGCCGCGTCGAGCCGCTCCAGGACCCGCTTGACAGTCATCGCCTGCCACTGCCCGCCGCGCGGGGTCTCAAGCCCGGCCGCGTTGAGCGCGGCCGCAATCTCTCTGAGCGTCGCCCCACGGTCCCGGAGGGGCGCCACCACGCCCCGCAGCCGTGCCGCCCGCTCGTCAGCCTGCGCCTTCAGGACCACGTTGCGCTTCATCGTCTTGTCCCGGAGCCCGCCGAGGTTGGGCTTCCGGTTCTCCCGCTCCGCCCGCGCCTTCACTTCCTGGAGCGCGGCCTTGGTTCGGAGCGAGATGAAGTCGCGCTCTTGCTCTGCGAGCGCCGCGTAGACGTGGAGCTGGAACTTGTCGGCATGGGGCATTTGCGCGACCTTCAGCTTGAGCTTCGGGTCCTCCATCAAGGCAGCGATGAACGAGACCTTGCGCGAGAGGCGGTCGAGCTTCGCGACCAGCAGGACAGCACGCTCCCGCTTCGCCAGCTCGATTGCCTTCGCCAGCTCCGGGCGCTCGGCATCGGCGCCGCTCTCCACTTCGATGAAGTCGCCGACCACCTCCCACGGCTCCTCCGAGTAGGACTCCAGGAACAGGCGAATGTCGCGCTCCTGCGCCTCCAGCCCGAGGCCGCTGTGTCCCTGCCGCTTGGTGCTGACTCGCTTGTATGTGACGTACCGAACCATGGCTGCCTCCCCCCGAGTGGCTGAGTCAGGGAGGATGTAGGGCGCTCCGTAACAAACGTCAACGGTCGTTGTGTATGTTACAGCCAATTCCACGCGGCGGACGTTTGGGCGTTCGATGCAGTTTGCTGCACCAAGCCCCCAATGGGGGGACACTGGAGGGGGGATGATTGATCATGTACTTTCAGATTTTTGCGGCTAATGTTTGAGCCGCAATGCGTCTATAATCCCAGCTAGAGGCTCTAGACGGAGCGGTACATGTCAGAACAGACTAGAGGGATGATAATCGCCGCAGTCATAACAGGCGCTTGCACCCTAATCGCCACTTTAATCGTTGTTCTATTTACCCCTGCTGGAGAGCGGTTAGTGCTCATTCAACAAGCGCCAGCAAGCTTGATCGAAGAGCTATCGAAAGCTCAAGAACTCACTGGGAAAAACACGCAAGCCTCACCCGTCAGTCAATATCCATCCACACGGTCGGTTCAGTTTGATCCCGAGGTCGTCACAGACATGCTCAACTCTCTGGATCAGTACTTTCTTACCTGCCCTGAAAAACTCAGTCCGATCCCGCCCGGAACAACTTGGGGAGAGCTCCTTGTCCGGTACGTGGAATACGAGGGGCTCTATGAGCAATGCTTCAACTCCGTGCAGCGAGCCAAGACGTTCATAAGAGAGTATCTAGCAGGCTTCCCTGAGAAGGCTCAGGTGCCGGTCAGGTGACGCGCCACAGCAAGCTGAGCAGGCTCAGCACCCAATTGCCTTAGATGGGGACATGAGATGGACGACAAAGAGATACTGATGGAGTTGTTCGCCATGAAGCAGGCCGTGGGCGTTGCATTTGCAACACTCGCCAAGGCGCAAGGCGACGCCGAACAGATCATCGATAAGCGTCGTCTCGCTCACACCTGAGCGGGTTTGCATGCCCAGGGCATGAGGTCGTCGATGCGGCTCTGGGGATGGCCGGCGACGAGGCGTTCGA
>NZ_FWZX01000015.1:0-142500 GCF_900177295.1 Tistlia consotensis USBA 355 | reverse complement strand
AGCTTGATGAGATGCAGGGTCATGCGCGCAACCTAGCGGCGCCCGGCGCGGAATGCACCGTCGCCCACCTCGCCGCCCACCTCGCCGCGCGCGTCACGCCGCCCTGGCGGCCAGCGCCTGGGCGACCTTGGAGGCCGGCGGCCGGCCGAGCGCCGCGGAGATGAAGCGGCCGGCGGCGGCGACCTGGTCGAGCTCGGCCCCGGTCTCGACGCCCAGCCCCTGCAGCAGGTAGAGCACGTCCTCGGTCGCGACGTTGCCGCTGGCGCCCTTGGCGTAGGGGCAGCCGCCGAGCCCGGCGACCGCGCTGTCGACCGTCGCGACGCCGAGCTCCAGGCAGGCGTGCAGGTTCGCCAGGGCCTGGCCGTAGGTGTCGTGGAAGTGCAGGGCCAGGCGCTCGCGCGGCAGCTCCGCCGCGACCGCCTCGACCATCGCCCGGGCCCGGGCCGGCGTGCCGACGCCGATGGTGTCGCCGAGCGAGACCTCGTAGCAGCCGAGCTCGAAGATCGCCTTGGCGACCGCCGCGACCCTGGCGAGCGGCACCTCGCCCTCGTAGGGGCAGCCGAGCACGCAGGACAGGTAGCCCCGCACCCTCACGCCCGAGGCCAGCGCCCGCTCGACGACCGGCCGGAACCGCTCCAGCGATTCGGCGATCGAGCAGTTGATGTTCTTCCGGCTGAAGCTCTCCGAGGCGGCGCCGAACACGGCGATCTCCTCGGCGCCGGCGGCGAGCGCCGCCTCCAGCCCCTTCTCGTTCGGCACCAGCACCGGGAAGGCGACGCCGGGACGCCTCTGGATCCGGCGCAGCACCTCGGCGCTGTCGGCCATCTGCGGCACCCACTTCGGGCTGACGAAGGCGCCGGCCTCGACCGCCGGCAGGCCGCTCGCCGACAGCCGGTCGATCAGCTCGACCTTGGTGTCGAGCGGCACGATCGCCTTCTCGTTCTGCAGGCCGTCGCGCGGACCGACCTCGACGACCCTGACCCGGCGCGGCAGCGTCATGACGGCATCTCCTTGGTTTCCGGTGTCGCGGCGACCTCGCCGCCCTGCCCCGTCGCTTCGCCCGGGCCGCCCCGGCTTCCCGGCAGGCGCGCGGCCGGCGGGCTCTCGGCGTCGCTCCCGGCTTCGCTCTCGGGCGGACCGGCCTCCTCCGGCGCGCCGAGCAGCCAGTCGTCGAGTGCGGCCTCCTCGGCGTCGCTGAGCGACACGCCGCGCTCGCGGCAGCGGTGGCGGATGTTCTCGCGGAAGGCCTCGGCCAGCGCGTCGACGTCGCCGGCCAGGGCATCGAGGTCGAGCCGCGCCAGGCGGAAGCCGTAGAACACGAAGCCGATGTCGCGCTCGGCGACCGGCAGGCCGATCTCCGCGAGCCGGCGCCGGGTCGCGTGCACGACGTCGGCCTGGGCGCGCGCGCCTTCCTCCAGGGTCGCCGCCATCGCCTCGAACAGCGCGTCGTAGGTCTCGCCGGGCAGGGCCGGCGCGCCGGTCGCCTCGCAGACCCGCTCGATCAGGGCGCTCGCCGGGTCGTCGGGCGGCAGGCGTCCGCCGGAACCGGGCTGCGACGCCGGGACGCCGGCCGGGGACGAGGCGCGCTGCGGCGCCTCGTGCTGCTCCGGCGCATAGGCGTAGCGGTCGGCGACGGCGATGGTCGGGGCCAGCATCTCCTCGATCAGCCGGCTCAGGCTGCCGTGGCCGAACCAGCGCAGCTCGCGCGGGCTCTCGCCGAAGCGGCGCAGCGCCTGGCCGCCGAGCTGCGACAGCAGCACCGGCTTCGGCGCCTTGGTCACGGTCTCGCGCAGGAAGGCCAGCAGCTCCTCCTGGCTCGGCGGCTCGCCCTGGCCGCGCTCCAGGCCGAGCGCCTCGACGACGAAACGCTCGAGCGGCACGACCACGTCGGCCGAGGCGCGCAGCGCCGGCGCCACCTGCTCGCTGGCCAGGATCGTCGTGCGCCGGTCGTGGGCGCGCAGGCGCAGCAGCACCGGCGCGAAGTCGGCATCGCCCGAGAGCAGCAGGAACTCGTCGAAGCGGGTCTCGTGGGCCAGCGCCTCGACGATGTCGAGCGCCATCTGGATGTCGGCCGAGTTCTTGCCGCCGTAGGTCAGCGAGGGACAGTCGACGACGTGGAAGCCGGCCTGCACGAAGCCGGCGCGCTGGCGCCAGAAGGCCGCCGGGTTGAGGTAGCAGCGGCGCAGCAGCACCCGGCGCGGCGGCGCGGCCGGCGCCGCCTCCGGCCCGGCCGGCTCGCCGGCCCCGTGGCGTCCCGCCTCGAACCAGTTGAGCCAGGCCAGCGGGAACTGGGCGAAGCTCTCGGCCGCCT
Source organism: Tistlia consotensis USBA 355 (assembly GCF_900177295.1). Classification (GTDB taxonomy): domain Bacteria; phylum Pseudomonadota; class Alphaproteobacteria; order Kiloniellales; family DSM-21159; genus Tistlia; species Tistlia consotensis. Next base: position 140,189 of record NZ_FWZX01000015.1, on the reverse strand, counting down.
GGCCGTCGCGCTCGCGCAGGCTGGAGTAGACGTTGTCGAAGTCGACGAAGAGGGCGGCTCTCAGGTAGTCGGGGGCAGGCATCGTCGGCACGCTCCGGGGGCCGCTGGGCGATCGGGACCCTTGAGAGTTTGGCACGGAGGCGCCCGCCGCCAAGGGGCCCGAGGTCATCTCGTCCAAGGGCGGCTAGGCCTCGGCCGCCTCGAAGTCGATGAGGTCGGCGCCCTCCTCGACCGTGTCGCCCTCGGCGTAGTGCACCGCGGTGACGATGCCGTCGGCGGGCGCGACGATGCCGTGCTCCATCTTCATGGCCTCGAGCACCAGCAGGGCCTGGCCGCGCTCGACGGTGGCGCCAGCCGTGATCGAGACGCTGACGACCTTGCCCGGCATCGGCGCGACCAGGCGGCCGCCGGCCTCGTCCTCGCCGGCCGTGCCGGCCAGCGCGTCGACCAGCATCAGCCGCCGTGCCCGGCCCTCGACGATCAGGGTCAGGAGGTCGCCGTCCCAGACGTCGCGCGCGCGCACCAGCCGGCCGTCGAGGAAGGCGGCCAGCCGCCCGCTCGAGTCGCGCCGCACCTCGGTCGCGATGCGCCGGCCCTCGACCTCGACCAGGCCGCCGCCGGGCCGGTAGTGCACCAGGGCCGAGACCTCGAGCTCGCCGGCGCGGAAGGTCAGGCGGCGCTGGGTCTCGTCGTTGAGCCGCCAGCCGTCGGTGCGGAACCAGGGCGAGAAGCGGTCGGCCGAGGCCGTCGCCAGGCGCTTCGCCTCCTCCTGGCGGCGCAACAGCTCGGCGAGGCAGGCGAGCGCCAGGCTGTCGGCATCGGGCGGCGGCGGCGGCGCCAGCAGGGTCTCGGCATGACGCGGGATGAAGCCGGTGTCGAGCCCGGCGGCGGCGAAGGCCGGGTGGCCGGCGATGGCCGAGAGCAGCGGCAGGTTGGTGGTCAGCCCGGCGACCTCGGTGCCGGCCAGCGCCTGCTGCAGGCGGCGCACGGCGGCGGCACGGTCGGGGCCGTGGACGATCACCTTGGCGATCATCGGGTCGTAGAAGGGCGTGATCTCGTCGCCGGTCTCGACGCCGCTGTCGACCCTGAGGCCCGCGACCTCCTGCGGGAAGGCGAGGTGCGCGAGGCGCCCGGTCGCCGGCAGGAAGTCGCGGCTCGGGTCCTCGGCGTAGAGCCGGACCTCGATGGCGTGGCCGCTGCAGCCGATCTCGCCCTGCGCGAGCGGCAGGGGCTCGCCGGCGGCGACCCGGAGCTGCCACTCGACCAGGTCCTGGCCGGTGATCGCCTCGGTCACCGGATGCTCGACCTGCAGGCGGGTGTTCATCTCCATGAAGAAGAAGTCGTCGCCCTCGGCGATGAACTCGACCGTGCCGGCACCGACGTAGCCGATCGCCGCGGCGGCGGCCAGCGCGGCCTCGGCCATGGCGGCGCGGCGCTCGGCGGTCATGCCGGGCGCCGGCGCCTCCTCGACGACCTTCTGGTGGCGCCGCTGGATCGAGCAGTCGCGCTCGAAGAGGTGCACGCCCCTGCCCTGGCCGTCGCAGAACACCTGCAGCTCGATGTGGCGCGGCTTCGTCAGGTACTTCTCGAGCAGCACCCGGTCGTCGCCGAAGGCGGCCCGCGCCTCGCGCTGCGCACCCTCCAGCTCGGCGGCGAAGTCCTTGGCGCGGCGCACCGGGCGCATGCCCTTGCCGCCGCCGCCGGCCGAGGCCTTGATCAGCACCGGAAAGCCGATGCGCCCGGCCTCGGCGGCGAGCAGCGCCGGATCCTGCTCGGCGCCGTGGTAGCCGGGCACCAGCGGCACGCCGGCCTTCTCCATCAGGGCCTTGGCCTCGCTCTTCGAGCCCATGGCCCGGATCGCCGGGGCCGGCGGGCCGACGAAGACGATGCCGGCCGCGGCGCAGGCCTCGGCGAAGCCGGCGTTCTCCGACAGGAAGCCGTAGCCGGGATGGATCGCCTCGGCGCCGCTCGCCCGGGCGACCTCCAGGATGCGCTCGGCGACGAGGTAGCTCTCCGCGGCCGGCGCCGGGCCGATCAGCCAGGATTCGTCGGCCTCGCGGACGTGGCGGGCGCCGGCGTCGGCCTCGGAGTGGACGGCGATGGTGCGCAGGCCCAGGCGTCGCGCGGTGCGCGCGATGCGGCAGGCGATCTCGCCGCGGTTGGCGATCAGGAGGCTCGAGAACATGGTGCCGCGACGCTGCCCGCTGGACGCCCCGGAATCAACCGGAATCAGGCACCGCCGTCGCCCGGCCGGCGGGCGCCGGCGGCGATGACCTCGGTCAGGCGCCCGTAGTCGGCGGCGCGCAGGGTCTCCATCGTCGCCGCGACCTCGCCGGGCGGCACGCCGAGCTGGCCGAGCACGATGGCGCCGAGCTGCAGGCTGGCCTCGATGGTCTCGGGCACGACGGCCGTGGCGCCGGCCTCGCGCAGCTCGGCGCTGTGCTGCAGGTCGCGGGCGCGCACGAAGATCGGCAGGCTGTCCGAGTGCGCGCGCAGCGCCTCGACCACGCGGGTCGCCCGCTCCGGGTCGTCGAGGGTGATGACCGCCGCCCGGGCGCGCTCCAGGCCGACCGTCTCCAGCACCTCGATGCGGCTGGCGTCGCCGTAGTAGACGCTGAGGTCGAGCCGGCGGCAGTGCCGGACCCGCGGCGCGCTGAGGTCGAAGCCGACGTAGGGCACCTGCAGGCCGGACAGCGCGACGGCGACCGACTGGCCGACCCGGCCGAAGCCGGCGATCACGACGTGGTCGTGCAGCTCCTCGGCCTCCGGGCCGGGCTGCGCCGGCAGCTCGCGCTCCTCCTCGCCGCCGAGCCGCCCGGCGAGCCCGCGGCCGAGCCAGGCCACGGCCGGGGTCAGCGCCATGGAGAGCGCGACCAGCGCGACCGCGCTCTGCCCGAGCCGCGGCTCGACCAGCCCCAGGGCCATCGCCGAGCCGATCAGCACGAAGGCGAACTCGCCGCCCTGGGACAGCAGCGTGCCGACCCTGACCGCGACCTCGCCCGGCAGGCCGAACAGCCGGCAGAGGCCGGCGATCACCGCGGCCTTGCCGAGCATCAGGGCGGCCAGGGCGAGCGGCAGCTGCCACCACAGCGAAGCGATCAGCCGGAGATCGATCGACAGGCCGACCGACATGAAGAACAGGCCGAGCAGCAGGCCGCGGAACGGCCGGATGTCGGCCTCGACCTGGTGGCGGTACTCGCTGCCCGAGAGCAGCAGGCCGGCCAGGAAGGCGCCGAGCGCCATCGAGACGCCGGACAGCTGCATGAGGTAGCCGCTGCCGAGCAGCACCAGCAGGGTCGTCGCGACGAAGAGCTCGGGGCTGCGGCTGCCGGCGATCGCGCGGTAGAGCGGCTGCAGCACGAAGCGCCCGGCCAGCACGGTGACGGCGATCGCCGTCCCCGCCTTGAGCGCCGCAAGGCCGAGCGCGGCCAGCAGCGAGCCCTCGGGCCGGGCCAGCAGCGGCAGCAGCGCGAGCAGCGGCACGATCGCGAGATCCTGCATCAGCAGGATCGCGAAGCCGGCGCGGCCCGAGCGCGAGGCCAGCTCGCCGCGCTCGACCAGCAGCTGCACGACGAAGGCGGTCGAGGAGAGCGCGAGGCCGCCGCCGAGGACGATCGCGGGCTCGAGCCCTACGCCGAGGCCGAGCGCGGCCAGCGCGATCAGGGCGCCGGTCACCAGGACCTGGGCGCCGCCGAGGCCGAAGACGTAGGTGCGCAGCAGCAGCAGCCGGGCGAGCGACAGCTCCAGGCCGATCGCGAAGAGCAGGAAGACGATGCCGAACTCGGCGAGCAGCACGACCGCCTCGGCGTCCGGGATGAAGGCGAGGCCGCCCGGGCCGACGACCAGCCCGGCGGCCAGATAGCCGAGCACCGGACTGGAGCGCAGCTTGCGGAACAGCGGGACGATCAGCACCGCGGCGCCCAGGAACACCAGCGCATCGCGCAGCAGGTGCAGCTCGTGCTCTTGCATGCCCCGTCCGTTCCCGCCCCGTCCGTTCTCGCCCGGCCCGTTCTCGCCCGGACCGTTCTCGCCCGGCCCGTTCTCGCCCGGCCCGTCCTCGCCCCGCCCGACCCGTGCCGTGCGGCCGGTCGCAGCCTATCGTCTGCCCCGGCGGGGGAACAGCCCGCAGCCTCCGCGCGTCTTCCCCGGGTCACGGAACGCGACGCTCGTCCTGTCGACGGCGGACGCCGGGGGACCCGATGAGCGCACGCCTGAAATACCTGCACTACGTCGTCGTCAATTCCTTCTGGTTCGTCCCGACGGTGCTGCTGCTCGCCGCGATCCTGCTGGCGGTGCTGAGCGCGATCCTGGACCGGGCGATGCAGGCCACCTGGTCGCGCGAGCTGGCCTGGGTGCTCTGGGTCGGCCCCGACGGCGCCCGGACGATCCTGCAGGTCATCGCCGGCTCGATGATCGGCGCGACCAGCCTGGTCTTCTCCATGACCCTGGTCAGCCTGACCCTCGCCTCGCAGCAGCTCGGCCCCCGCCTGCTGGCGATCTTCCGGGCCGACCGGCCGACCCAGGTCGCGCTCGGCGTCTTCGTCTCGACCCTGGCCTACGCGCTGATGATGCTGCGGCTGATCCGGCCGCAGGGCGACTCGACCTCGGACTTCGTGCCGCTCGCCTCGGTGACCATGGCGCAGCTGCTGACCCTCTTCAGCCTCGCCGTGCTGATCTACTTCATCCACCACCTCGCCGAGCTGCTGCAGGCCGACACCGTCGTCGCCCACGTCGGCGACGCGCTCGACGGCAGCGTGCGCTCGCTGTTCCCGGCGACGAGCGAGCCGGAGGACGGCTCGCGACAGCAGGAGGAGGCGGCCGGACCGGGCCCCTCCGGGCGCTTCTGCCTGGTCGTGCCGTCCGCACGGACCGGCTACGTCCAGACGATCGCCGTCGCGCAGCTGGTCGGGCTGGCCGAGCAGAGCGACGGCCGCATCGAGCTGCAGGTCATGGCCGGCGACTTCCTGGTCCCCGGGCAGGCCGTCGCGCGCTTCTGGCCGCTCGACCGGGCGACCGAGGCCCTCAAGGAGCGGATCCGCGACGGCCTGACGATCGGCCCGAAGCGGACCCAGGCCGAGGACCTGGAGTACGCGGCCAACGCCCTGGTCGAGATCGCCCTGCGCGCGCTCTCGCCGAGCCTCAACGACCCCTTCACGGCGATCGCCTCGATCGACCGGATCGGCGCCGCCCTGGCGTTGGCGATCGGCCGTGCCGACCCGCCGCTCGAGCACCGCGACGCCGCCGGCCGGCTGCGGCTGACCCTGCCGTCGCGCGGCTTCGTCGACCTGCTGGAAGGCAGCTTCGACGACATCCGCCGCGCCGGCGCCGACCACCCGGCCGTGCTGCGCACCCTGGCCGCCCGCCTCGCCGGCCTGGCCGAGCTGGCGGCCGACCCGGAGCGGCGCGCCGCCATCTGGCGCCAGGGCGAGGCGCTGCGGCGACTCGTCGGGCGCCGTCTCGACGAGCCGCTCGACCGGCAGCGCGTGGACGTCGAGCTGGAGCGCCTGGACGAGCGCCTCGCCCGCTGGGACGGATAGGCCCGGGCGGCCGGGCTCAGCGCCGCGTGCGGTCCGGGTGCTCCAGGCTGAAGCGCCGGATCTCGGCGAAGCCGAACAGCAGCAGCAGCACGCCGGTGACGATCTCGACGGAGACCAGCACGCGCGCCAGGGCGCCGACCGGCACGACGTCGCCGTAGCCGACGGTCGAGAGCGTGATCACCGAGAAGTAGAGCGCGTCGAGGAACTCGATGTGCGAGGGCCGGCCATTGATCAGGAAGGGCGGCACCTCGCTCAGCCGGTCGAGGATGCGATAGACCGCGGCGAAGACGATGACGATCATCGAATAGAAGGTGACGAAGGCGAAGATCGGCACGCCGACCGCGCCCATGCGGTGGAAGAAGTCCTCGAACAGCAGGCCGGTGTTGATCAGGAAGACGCAGATCGTCCGGCTCGCCAGGAACACGAAGACCGAGATCGCGGCCTGGGCGGCGATCAGCGCGAACCCGCTCTGCAGCGGGGTCGTCGGGATGTCCGGCACCATGAAGCTCATCAGCCCGACGATCAGCACGGGGATCAGCCAGCTGAGCAATTCGGGCAGCCGTTCGCGCTGGCGCAGATGATCGTCGGCGATCACCGAGGCGATCGACTCCTGGCGGATCAGCGCGCCGCCGGTGAAGCCGAGCAGCGGCAGCGCGAAGCCCAGGGCGTGGCACCAGCGCGGCGTGCCGGGGAAGTTCACCTGCACGAAGAAGTCGAACAGGCAGAAATAGACGGTGACGTAGTTCGCCAGGGCGATCGCGAAGAAGCGGCTGCCCGGGAAGACCAGCAGGAAGAAGCCGGCCGAGGACACCAGCGTCAGCATCACGACGAGGCTGAGCCACGTCAGGTCGCCCTCGGAGGCGCCGATGACCAGCGCGAGGAGGACGGCCGTGAAGCCGAGATAGCTGAACCAGCGACGGTTGGCCTTCATGGCCCCAGGATGCCGTGTCGTGCGACGGAGCGGAAGCCGTCGTCAGGCCGCAGCCGCCGGCCGGCAGGGATCTCCGCCCTGCCCGCCGACTGCCGTCCCGGACGTCGGCACAGCGCTGGAACGGCGGCGGAGCGCCGCGCGCCGGCAAGGTCAGGCGGCTCCGTCCGCCTCGCCGGGGCTCGACACGGGACAGCGGCCTGCCGGGCGGCAGACCGCTGTCCCGTGTCGAGCCCCGTTACCGTTGTTGACCGCCGGGAAGCCGCGCCGGCTCAGGCCTTCGCGGGCTCCGCGGCCGGGCTGCCCTTCGAGCCGCCGGCGTTCTTGACGAACTCCGCGGCGCGGCGCTTGCCTTCCTGGAACTCGCGCTTGACCTGCTCCTTCTTCGCCGCGGCGTCGAAGTTCTCGAGCGTGCCGCCGTTGGCGAAGTGCCAGGCGAAGACCCGGCCGACGGCCCAGGTCATGGCGGCCGCCAGGGCCGGCAGCGTGGTCAGGCCGATCACCGGGCCCAGGAAGGGCACGAAGCGGACCAGCGAGGACGACACGTAGCCGGCCGTGCCGACGGGCAGCGCGGAGCCGACCATCGTGCCGATCGCCGCCTTCACCGCCTGCTCCGAGAAGTGCAGACCGTAGTGGTCGCAGAGCTGCCCGACCATGCGCAGCTGAATGGCGCTGCTGGTGAAGAACTCGACCACGGGAAGCGGGATCAGGCCGCCGGCGGCGGCATAGATCGCGTGGCGCCGGACGATGTCGCTGACCTCCTTCGGAAGGCCGCTGCTCTCCGTCTCGGGCGCCTCGCCCTCGGTCTTGGTCTCTTCGGCCATGAACCTTCTCCTGTACAGTCACCGGTAGCGCCATTCGGCTCGGCTCGCGAATGCTATGCCCTTGGCCGGCAAACATCAATACGGCCCCACATTACGATTTGCCGACATCGCCAAGAGCATTTGGGCACTCTTTGCCGGTTGCTATAGAGAGTAGCCGGAGCGGACGGGCCGTCCTCCCAACGGCCTCGCCGGGACGATCGACCAACGGTCTGGAGCTGGATTCGCGCATGTCATCGGACGTTCTCGACCGTCGTCTCGCCGTCGCGCCGCACTTCTGCCTGCATCCCCAGGACGGCGAGCGGATGCTGCTGCTGTCGGAGGAGCGCAGCTTCCGACTGAACGGCGCGCTCTACGCCGATCTGCTGCCGCGACTCGACGGCTCGCTGACCGGCCGGCAGGTCGTCGCGGCCTTCCGCTCCAGCGTCCCGGAGGCGGAGATGATCCAGATCCTGGAGGGGCTGCACGGCAAGGGCTACCTCGTCACCCTGCCCGACCGGGGCGACCTGCACCTCGCCGCCTACTGGAGCGCGCAGGGCGAGCAGCCGGTCGAGGCCGACCGGCGCCTCCGCTCGGTTCCTGTCGGGGTGGTCGCGCTCGGCCAGGGCCCGGCCGCCGGCAGCGAGGGCGCCGGCGCGCTGCTGTCGCTTCTCGCCGGCTCCGGTCTGGCCGTCGCCGGCGAAGCCGAGGCCGGGCTGCTGTTCGTGCTGGTCGACGACTACCTGCAGCCGGCGCTGGCCGAGTTCGCGACCGCCGCGGCCGCGGCGGCCCGCTCCTGGATTCCCTTCAAGCCGGGCGGCCTGTCGGCCTGGATCGGGCCGCATCACGGCCCCGGAGAGCCGCCCAGCGCGCACCCGGCCGGGCTCGACGATCCGCGCCGGCCCTGCTTCCACTGCCTGGCCCGGCGCCTGATCACCCACCGCCCCGGCGACACGCTGGTGCAGGCGCCGGTCGGCGGCCTGCGGCCGGCGCGCGCCTGGACCGCCGGCAGCCTGGCGCTGGCCCGCGGCATCGCCGTCACCGAGGCGATCCACCAGGTGCGCGGCGAGGCCTCGCGGCTCGACCGCAACCTGCTCACCCTGCACGGCCCCTCGGGCGCCGCCGAGACCCACCTGGCCCCGCGCTTCCAGGACTGCCCGCACTGCGGCGCCGGCGCCCCGGCGCACGGGTCGGTTCCGGAGCCGACGCCGATCCGGCTGGCGAAGGTCGCCCGTGGCGGCGACGGGGACGGCGGCTGGCGGGCGCTGACCGCCGAGCAGGCGCTGGCCCGGCTGGAGCCGCTGATCAGCCCGCTGACCGGCATCGTCTCCCACGCCCGGGACCACGAGCTCTCCAGGCGCCTCTACCTGTCGATCGCCTCCCAGGCCAACCGCGAGCGGGTCGACCCGCGCGAGAACCGCCGGCTCGGCAAGCCCGGCGCGGCCGGCGGCAAGGGGCTGAGCAGGATCCAGGCCCGGGTCAGCTGCCTCGCCGAGGCGGTCGAGCGCTACGCCTGCGGCTGGACCGGCAGCGAGCCGCGGCGCCGCGCGCGCTATGCCGAGCTCGCGCCCGCCGCGGTCCATCCGCGCACGATCCTCGGCTTCAGCGAGCGCCAGTACGACCTGCGCGCCGAGCTCAACAAGGGCGCGAGCGGCATGCACCACGTCCCCGAGCGCTTCCGCGAGGACGCCGAGGTCGACTGGACGCCGGCCTGGTCGCTGACCGCCGACGCGCCGCGCTGGCTGCCGACCCGCTTCTGCTACTTCGACTACCGGGCGCAGGACCTGCCCGAGGACCATCCCTTCTGCCTCGGCGATTCCAACGGCTGCGCCTCCGGCGGCACCCTCGAGGAGGCGATCCTGCAGGGCCTGCTCGAGGTCGTCGAGCGCGATGCCATCTCGGTCTGGTGGTACAACCGCCTGGCCCGCCCGGCTGCCGGGCTGGACGGGATCGAACCCCGCTTCCTGGCGGCGCTGCGCAGCTACTGCGAGAGCCGCGATCTCGCCGTCGAGGTGCTCGACCTGACCACCGACCTGGCGATCCCCGCGATGGCCGCGGTCGCCCACAACCGCACGACCGGGCGCGAGATCTCGATCGGCTTCGGCGCCCACCCCGATGCCACGGTCGCCGCGACCCGGGCGCTGACCGAGCTCAACCAGAGCCTCTACTTCAACCTGGCGAACGAGCAGCCGGAGGGCGGGGAAGGCGCCGACTTCGGCGAGGCGCGCCACTGGTACCAGAGCGCGAGCGTCGCGGAGCACCCCTACCTGCTGGCCTCGGGCGGCGCGCCGAGCGACCTGGAGTCGCTGTCGCGCCGCGGTCCGGAGTCGATCGACGAGGCGGTGCGCGACCTGGTCGGACGGCTGGCCGAGGCCGGCCACGAGGTCGTGGCGATGGACTACGACCGCCGCGACGTCCCTCTCGCCTGCGTCAAGGTCGTGGTGCCGGGCCTCTGCCACTTCTGGAACAGGCGCGGCGAGCCCCGGCTGTTCCAGTCCCCGGTCCGCCAGGGGCTGTTCGCGGCGCCCCTCAGCGAGGACCGGCTGAATCCCCTGTCCTTCTTCATCTGACCGGCCGGCTGCGCCGGACCGGCCTGCCGGGGTGCGGCCCCGGCCGCGTCCTCAATGCTGGCTGTTGTTCGGCTGGCCGGCATCGCCGCGGACGTAGACCTCTTCGGTCGAACGCAGCAGCAGCACCGCGAGCAGCACGATCAGCGGCGAGAACAGCACCGAGATCAGCGTCACGCCGATGAAGCCGGCACGCGTCGTGCGCCCCAGGTAGCCGACGCCGAAGCAGCACAGCACGTAGATGAACAACAACGGGAAGGCGACCATCTCGACAGCTCCATGAACGTTGCTACGGCAGCAAGGGCCTCGCGCTACTGGTCCGACGGCACCGCGCTGTCGGCGCCGTCGGACCCGGGACCGGCGACGCCGGGCTGCAGCCCGGTGTCGCTCGGCTCGCCGGGGCTGGTCCGCTCGATGCCGCCCTGCGGGTCCCGCCCCCGGTTGACCCGGGTGTCCGGGTCGACGACGCCGGGATTCATGACGCCGGGCGACAGCCCCGTGTCGGTCGCGTCGCCGGGCCGCGTCGCCTCGACGCCGCCTCTCGGTATCCTACCCTCGGACCGCTCCTCCAGGTGCATCTTGTCTTCGGGCAGGAAGTTCTCGTGGGTCGCCGGCTCCTCGTTGAGCACGCCCATGCCGCTGTCCTCGAAGATCTTCGGCAGCTGCGCCCAGTCCGGCAGCGGCGCGGCCTCACCGCTGATCGGCGGCACCGGCTTCGGCGTGTGCGACACCTGCCCGATGTCGCTGCCCAGGATCAGCGGCAGCTGGTTCTTGCCGCCGCCGACGATGACGACCTTCGAGTTGGGCGACTGGGCCAGCTGGACGGTGGCCTCGATGCCGCGCCAGGTCAGCAGCGTGTCGTTCAGGGCATCGGAGACGATGGAGTAGAAGTTGCGGATGCCGATCGCCTGGATGCGCAGCCGCTCGGCCTCCTGCTTCTCGGCGGCGAGCCGGAACTCGTAGGAGGCGGCCCGCTGCTCCTGCGCCAGCTTGTCCTCGATCGCGTTGGCGATGTGGTCCGGCAGCGAGATGCGCGTGATCACCACGTCGTCGAAGTCGATCAGCTTCGACAGCGGGTGCAGCTCGACCAGCGCCAGGATCTCGGCCTGCAGCTTCTGGTGGTCGACCGAGTAGAGCTCGTTCGAATTGTAGTTCGTGACCGTCTGGCGAATGATCGAGCGGGTCAGCGGCGCCACGATGCGGTCCCGGTAGTCGGTGCCGAGCGACGAGAGGATCGTCGGCACCTTGTCGTAGACCGGATGGAACAGCGTCGCGCCCTCGATCATCACGTTCATGCCCTCGGCCGAGAGCGCGACGACCTTGTAGGGCAGGCGCTGGGTGCGGACCTCGAAGAGGTAGATGCGGTTCCAGGGCCACTTGATCGCCAGGCCCTCGGGCAGGACGTGGTTGAGCACCGTGCCGCCGCCGAGCAGGCTGTAGAGCGCGCCGACGTAGCCCGGCGGAATCGCCACGAAGACGAAGCGCCAGAGCAGCATCAGCACCAGGGCCAGGATCAGCGAGGTCCCGACCAGAAAGGCGACCACTCTTTCGGCCCTCGAGAACAGCGGCGTCGCCCGCTTGGTCATGCCCCAGTCTCTCCGTCTGTACCCGCCGTCCCGGGACCCGCCTCGGCGGCCCCGGCCGGCGGCACGGCCTTGGCGCGACCGTCGGCCAGTATCATCGTGCGGTCGGCGATGTGGAAATAGCGATCGTCGTGGCTGACGATGATCAGCGAGCGGCCTTCCGCCTTCCAGCGCGGCACCAGCTCTCCGTAGAAGCGCTGGCGGAACTCCGGGTCCTGGTCGGCGGCCAGCTCGTCGAGGACCAGGATCGGCCGCTCCTCGAGCAGCGCGACCGCGAGGGCGAGGCGCTTGCGCTGGCCGGTCGAGAGGTCGGTGTTGGTGAAGCGGCCGTCCTGGTAGCGCGTCTTGTGGGCGATGCCGAGGTCCTCGAGCAGCGCGTTGACCCGCTCCTCGGGCACATGGTCCATGCCGTAGAGCCGGTCGAACAGGTGGAAGTCGCTGAACACCGAGGAGAACAGGCTGCGGTAGGCGCGCGCGTTGGCCGGCACGACCGGTGTGCCGTCCCACAGCAGCGAGCCGCCCTGGGGCTGGTAGAGCCGGGTGAAGGCCTTGAGCAGCGTCGACTTGCCGCTGCCGTTGCCGCCGACGATGAACAGCATCTCGCCCTTGCTCAGCTCCATGCTCGTCGGCCCCATGGTGAAGCTAAGCGCGCCGTCATGGTCGTAGTAGCTGTAGAGCAGGTCGACGCCGGAGATCTTCTTGAAGTCGGCCGAGCCGCCGTCCGGGAGCTCGTCGCGCAGCGCGTCCGCCAGGGTCGCCCTCATGCCGTCGAGCTCGTCGATGGCGAAGCTGGCCCGGATGACGGTCGGCACCGACTTGAGGATCACCTCGACGAGGCCCAGCATGAAGATCGCGACGTAGACCGACACGCCGATGACCTTCTGGTCGCTGATGAAGGCCGGCAGCACGAAGGCGAGGATCGCCAGCATCAGGTAGAAGAAGCTGTAGGAGATCGCGATGCCCCGGTTGATCTGGACGGTCGCGGCGATCTGGGCGTCGCGCAGATTGTCCGATTCCGGGACCAGGTAGTTGTGCTCCAGGTCGTCGCCGCGCGGCTCGTTCAGCTTGACCTCCTTGAAGCCGTCGAGCAGGTGCCGCAGCAGGTCGTAGAAGCGGGTCTGCGCCGCGCTGACCCAGGCCAGGGCACCGCGCGTCTGGCGCTGGCTCAGGCGGTAGAAGAAGGTGCTGACCACGACCAGCACGCTGATCACCGTGAAGACCAGCGGCGAGAGGGTCAGGGTGTAGAAGCCGCCCATGACCAGCGCGCCGAGGGACGCGGCGCCATGAATCGCCAGGGGCGCCGCCTCGGTCATGGTCGAGGAGTTGCGGGTCAGGCTGTCGTAGACCGTGTGGCCGCCGATCGTCTCCAGCCTGCCGTAGTCGGCGCGGCGGACCAGCTCGACCAGCTCGACGCGGATGCGGTCGAGCAGCCCCTCCACGATCGCCGCCGAGATGCGCTGGCCGATCGTCTGGCCGGTGACCACGGCGCTGGCGGCGATGGTGAAGAACAGCAGGCCGACGAGGTTCGGCAGGAACTCGGCGTGGTCCTTGAAGATCACGGAGTTGACCGTCACCAGGACGCCGATCATGCCGAGCATGCTCGCCGCTAGGCAGAAGGCGAGCGTCATGCGGCGCGGTCCCGCGGCCTCCCAGACGACGATCAGAAACTTCAAGGCTCCACCCCGTTGCCCTCGGCCGCCGGCACGGCTCGACGCCCGGCACCGCGCCCGGCCCGGTCGCGGCGCGCAGCATGACCGCTCGACCGGTCGGAGTCACATGAAACCGCCGCCACGCAACGGCCGACCGGCTTCAGGGACAGGGAGAGCTGCATCGTCGGGCTTCCGGCAGGAAAGCGCGATCCTAGCCCGGCCGGCGGGCCGTGAAAACCGGCACTGATGACTGACGGTCAGTCGGTCGAACGCGTCAGCGCCGCCCCCGGCCCCGGAAGGGCCGTGCCGGAGGCAGCGGCCTCACATCCGGAACACGCCGAACCGGGTCTCCTCGAGCGGGGCGTTGAGCGCGGCGGAGAGGCCGAGCGCCAGGGTCATGCGCGCGTCGAGCGGATCGACGATGCCGTCGTCCCAGAGCCGCGCCGAGGCATAGTAGGGATGGCCCTGGGCCTCGTACTGGGCGCGGATCGGCGCCTTGAAGGCCTCCTCCTCCTCGGCCGGCCAGTCGCCGCCCTTGGCCTCGATGTTGTCGCGCCGCACGGTCGCCAGCACGTTGGCCGCCTGCTCGCCGCCCATCACCGAGATCCGCGCGTTGGGCCACATCCAGAGGAAGCGCGGCGAATAGGCGCGTCCGCACATGCCGTAGTTGCCGGCGCCGAACGAGCCGCCGACGATCATCGTGAACTTCGGCACCCTGGTCGTCGCGACCGCCGTGACCAGCTTGGCGCCGTCCTTGGCGATGCCGCCGGCCTCGTACTTCCGGCCGACCATGAAGCCGGCGATGTTCTGCAGGAAGATCAGCGGGATGCCGCGCTGGCTGCAGAGCTCGACGAAATGCGCGCCCTTCAGCGCCGACTCGCTGAACAGGATGCCGTTGTTGGCGACGATGCCGACCGGATAGCCCCAGATCCGCGCGAAGCCGCAGACCAGCGACGCGCCGTAGAGCGCCTTGAACTCGTCGAGCTCGCTGCCGTCGACGAGGCGCGCGATCAGCTCGCGCACGTCGTAGGGCTTGCGCAGGTCGGCTGGCACCACGCCGTAGAGCTCCTCGGGATCGTAGGCCGGCTCGCGCGGCTCGGCGACGTCCAGGGCATGGCGCTTGACGGCGTTGAGGTTGCCGACGATGCGCCGCACGATGCCCAGCGCGTGGGCATCGTTGGTCGCGTAGTGGTCGGTGACGCCCGAGGTCCGGCTGTGCACCTCGGCACCGCCCAGGTCCTCGGCCGAGACGACCTCGCCGGTCGCCGCCTTCACCAGCGGCGGGCCGCCCAGGAAGATCGTGCCCTGCCCCTTCACGATGATCGATTCGTCGGACATCGCCGGCACGTAGGCGCCGCCGGCCGTGCAGGAGCCCAGCACCGCCGCGATCTGCGGGATGCCCTTGGCCGACATGTTGGCCTGGTTGAAGAAGATCCGGCCGAAATGGTCGCGGTCGGGGAAGACGTCGTCCTGGTTCGGCAGGTTGGCGCCGCCGGAATCGACCAGATAGATGCAGGGCAGCCGGTTCTGCTCGGCGATCTCCTGGGCGCGCAGGTGCTTCTTGACGGTCATCGGGTAGTAGGTGCCGCCCTTGACCGTCGCGTCGTTGGCGACGATCAGGCACTCGCGGCCCGCGACCCGGCCGATGCCGGTCAGCACGCCGGCCGCCGGGATCGGCTCGCCGTACATGCCGTGGGCCGCCAGCTGCGAGAGCTCCAGGAAGGGGCTGCCCGGATCGAGCAGCGTGCGCACCCGCTCGCGTGGCAGCAGCTTGCCGCGCCCGACGTGGCGCTGGCGCGCCGCCTCCCCGCCGCCCTGCTTGACCGCCTGGACCTGGGCGCGCAGGTCCTCGACCAGGGCGCGCATGGCCATGGCGTTCGCCTTGAAGTCGTCACTGCGCGGCGAGATCTTGGACTTGATGACGGTCATGGAGTGCGCTGGTTCCGGAAAGCCGAACGGGGCCGCCAGAATGCCCAGACCGGTGGCCAGCGGCAAGCCGGGCGGCTGGCCGGGTTGCAACAGCGGCGCTTTCGACCGGGACGGCAGGGCGCTATGCTGCGCTGCGACAACACAGCAACAGAAACTTCGGAGCAGCCCCCGATGAGTGCCGTCGAATCCACCTCCAAGTCCCCGGTCAAGTCCGACAGGGCGACCCGCTTCCAGTGGGACGACCCGCTGCTGCTCGAGGAGCAGCTCAGCGAGGACGAGCGGATGATCCGCGACACCGCGCGCTCCTACGCCCAGGAGCAGCTGATGCCGCGGGTGCTGGAGGCCAACCGCCATGAGCACTTCGACCGCGAGATCATGAACGAGCTCGGCAGCCTCGGCCTGCTCGGCCCGACGATCCCCGAGACCTACGGCTGCGCCGGCGTCAACTACGTCTCCTACGGCCTGGTCGCGCGCGAGATCGAGCGGGTCGACAGCGGCTACCGCTCGGCCATGTCGGTGCAGTCCTCGCTGGTCATGCACCCGATCTACGCCTACGGCAGCGAGGAGCAGCGCCGGAAGTTCCTGCCGAAACTGGCGACCGGCGAGTGGGTCGGCTGCTTCGGCCTGACCGAGCCCGACGCCGGGTCGGACCCGGCCTCGATGCGGACCTACGCGAAGAAGGCCGACGGCGGCTTCCTCCTCAAGGGCGCGAAGATCTGGATCACCAACTCGCCGATCGCCGACGTCTTCGTCGTCTGGGCCAAGTCCGAGGCCCATGACGACCGGATCCGCGGCTTCCTGCTCGAGAAGGGCATGAAGGGGCTGAGCGCACCGAAGATCGAGGGCAAGTTCGCGCTGCGCGCCTCGATCACCGGCGAGATCGTCATGGACGACGTCTTCGTGCCGGAGGAGAACCTGCTGCCGAACATCGACGGCCTCGCCGGGCCGTTCGGCTGCCTCAACCGGGCCCGCTTCGGCATCTCCTGGGGCGCCATGGGCGCCGCCGAGTTCTGCTGGCACGCCGCCCGCCAGTACACCCTCGACCGGAAGATGTTCGGCAAGCCGCTGGCGGCGACCCAGCTGATCCAGAAGAAGCTGGCCGACATGCAGACCGAGATCACGCTCTCGCTGCAGTCGGCGCTGCGCGTCGGCCGCCTGATGGACGAGGGCAAGCTGATGCCCGAGGCGATCAGCCTGGTGAAGCGCAACGCCTGCGGCAAGGCGCTCGACATCGCGCGCGTGGCCCGCGACATGCACGGCGGCAACGGCATCTCCGACGAGTATCACGTCATCCGCCACGTCATGAACCTCGAGGCGGTCAACACCTACGAGGGCACCCACGACGTCCATGCGCTGATCCTGGGCCGGGCGCAGACCGGCCTGCAGGCCTTCGGCTGAGACCGCAGGGCCCGCCCCGGCGATGACCGGTCTGCTGCGCCTGTCGATCCTGGCCCTGCTGGCCCTCGCGGTCTTCCTGACCGCGGCGGACCGGCTGTGGCTGGCCGACCTGGCGCAGCATTTCCGGGCACAGTGGACGCTGCTCGCGATCGGCTGCCTGGCGGCGGCGCTGCTGCAGGGCCGCCGGCGCGAGGCGCTGGCCGCGCTGCTGGTCGGCGTGCTGCTCGGCAGCCCGGTGCTCGGCATGACCATCGCCGACGACTGGGGCCGGCTCAGCGGCTTCCCGATCGCCGGGGCGACGGCCGCCCACCCGGCGCGTCCCGACGCGCCCGCCGCGGCGCCGGCCCGGCTGACGCTGGTCTCGGCCAACGTCTACTACAAGAACCGGACGCCGGACGAGATGGTCGACGCGCTGCTCGCGACCGACGCCGACGTCCTGGTCCTGGCCGAGGTGATCCCGTCCTGGAAGGCCGTGACCCAGCGGCTGCGCGCCCGCTATCCCTACCGCACGCCGGACAGGTGGTGGGCCGGCACCTCGACGGTGATCTGGAGCCGCTATCCGCTGCACCTCGACCCCGCCGAGCTGCGCTGGCTGGCGAACGGCTCGGTGCTGGACGTCACGCTCGACGTCCAGGGGCGCTCGCTGCACCTCTTCGGCCTGCATGCGCCCCGCCCCTCGACCCCGAAGGTCCTGGAGACTCGCAACGGCATCTTCGCGTCGCTCGGCCAGTGGACCCGCGCGCGGCCGATGCCGACCGTGATGGCCGGCGACTTCAACGCCGCCCCCTGGACGCCGGCGCTGCGCCGGCTGATCGACGAGGACGGCCTGGAGCGCGCCCGGCCGTCGCGCGGCTGGTACGCCAGCTGGCCCTCGCCGCTCGGCGACCTCGGCATCCCGATCGACCATGTCCTGCACACGCCCTCGGTCAAGGTCGAGTCGCTGCAGGTCGTCGAGATCCCGGGCAGCGACCACCGCGGGCTGAAGGCGGCCCTCGCGATACCGTGACCGGCCGGCGCCGTCCCCGGCCCTTTCCCCGGCCCGGCGCTTCGACCAGAGTGGCCGCCAAGAGGGCGGACCGGCACGCCCCGGAGCGGAGGAACGAGACAGCCATGAACGCCGACGAACTGCGCGCGACCCAGCAGCCGCTGAAGGCGCGCTACAAGGAAGACCCGGAGGCCGCGGTCGTGACCCTGAAGGCCTCGGGCGCCATCGACGACTCCTCGATCGTCTGCCGGGTCGACACCGGCCGCGCCCTGGTCGAGGCCGGGCTGCACCCGGCGACCGGCGGCTCGGGCCTGGAGGCCTGCTCCGGGGACATGCTGCTGGAGGCGCTGGTCGCCTGCGCCGGCGTCACGCTGCGCGCCGTCGCGACGGCGCTCGGCATCGAGCTGCGCGACGGCAAGGTCACCGCCGAAGGCGACCTCGACGTCCGCGGCACCCTCGGCGTCGACAAGACGGCGCCGGTCGGCTTCCGCGAGATCCGCCTCGGCTTCGAGCTGGATAGCGACGCCAGCCAGGAGCAGCTCGACACGCTGCTCAAGCTGACCGAGCGCTACTGCGTGATCTACCAGACGATCCGGACCGCGCCGCCGGTGACCGTCTCGATGACACCGGCGAAGAGCGCCGCGGCCGAGTAGCCGCCGCTCAGGAGGTACCGCGCGAGGGCAGCACCTCCCGCTCGATGTCCGGCAGCGGCTCGTTGTCGAGCGTCGCCTCGAAGGCGCGCAGGCGCTTGTAGATCGACAGCAGCTCGACGATCGTCGTCCAGGACATCACGAGGTACTGGAACGAGGTCTCGACGCGCCCGAAGGCGCGGACGATCTGTTGCATGACGCCAAGCGTGATCGCGCCCGAGACGATGGTCGGCGCCAGTGCCACGTAGGGCACCAGGACGCCGGCCTGCAGGTAGGCGTAGCGCACGACGTTGAAGTACATGTAGTGGAAGTAGAGCCGGAAGTAGTTGTGCCGGACGTCGGCGAACAGCATGCCCAGGGTCGGCGGCTGGGCCCGGTCGGCATGGTCCTCACCGAGCACCAGCTCCTTGCGGTAGGCGGCCTCGACCCGCTGGTTGCGGAAGTAGAGGCCCGGCAGGCGGAAGCCGGCAAGCGCCAGGAGGCTGGTGCCGATGACCGACCAGACGATCGCGACGAAGACCAGCGCCTGCGGCACGGCCCCGACCAGCGGCAGCTCCTTCACGTAGGCGGACAGGCCCCAGAGAATCGGCAGGAAGGCCATCAGCGTCATGAAGGAGTCGACCAGGCTGACGCCCAGGTCCTCCATGACCGAGGCGAAGCGCATCGTGTCTTCCTGGACGCGCTGCGAGGCGCCCTCGATGTGGCGCAGCCTCTGCCAGTGGGCCGTGTAGTAGTCGTTCATCGCCGTGCGCCAGCGGAAGATATAGTGGCTGACCAGGAAGCGGGTCATCACGGCGACGGTGATGTAGACCAGGGCGATGGTCGCAAAGGTCGCCAGCAGGCCGAAGAACTCGGCCAGCGTGACGCTGCCCGGCGTGCCCAGCGCCTTCTGCACCGCGTTGTAGAAGCTGCCGAACCACTCGTTGATCATCACGTCCAGCTGGACCTGGAACCAGGTGATGAAGATGATCACCGCGGTCACCACGACCGACCACCAGAACCAGCGGTGCGGCGACAGGCGGCCCCACAGCGCCGAGAAGATGGCGCTGGCGACGATCATGTACTCGTAGAGCCAGAAGTCGTGGGCCAGCTCGCGCGCCGAGGCGACGGTATTCTGTCCGGTGTGGGTCGCCGGATAGGCGAAGCCGACCCAGTTGCCGAGGCTGAGCGTCGGCCCGAGGTCGCGCAGCCAGAGGAACCAGAGCGCCATGCAGAGCGCGGCCCAGGCCACGATCGAGGGGAAGAAGACCTTCGGCTTCGGGAAGAAGGAGGCGAACACGGCGGGCTGCCCTCGTCGCTGAGGCCGCCGTCGCCCGGGCCGGCCCGGCGGCGCAGCCTCGCGGAGGCGGCGCGCCGACGGCGGCGGAAGGACACGGCGGACCGTGGAACGGCTGTGTCGCGGAAGAAGGACCGCGCGGCTTCTTTAACTGGCCGAGAGCCTGCTTATGGCACGTTAAATCTTCGTCATCCCGCACAATTGCGGGATCACGCCGCGAGCAGCCGGCGGCAGAAGCCGCCCAGCTCGGCCTCGGAATAGGCGCGGCAGTTGGCGGCCAGCATCGGCCGGTTCTCCGGCTTCAGGGTCTCGGCCAGCAGGCTCCCGGGATCGAGCCGCGGGTGGACCAGCCGGCGGTCGAGGCCGACCCTGTCGACCAGGGCGTCGTAGGCGGCGGACAACCGGCCGGGCGTCCAGTCCTGCTCGCGGGTCAGGCCGAGGGCGATCGCGACGTCGCGGTGCGCGTCCCAGGCCGCCGCGGCGTTGTCGGCCAGCGCGACGCCGAGGCACAGCCCGACCGCGCGGCCGTGGTGGACATGGCCGAGCGCGCCGAGGGCGTGGCCGATCGCGTGGGCGATGCCGGTGCCGGAGACGTCGATCGCCCGGCCGGCCAGCCAGGCGGCGAGCTGCACGGCACCGCGCGCCTCCAGGTTGCCGGGCTCGGCGACCGCGGTCGGCAGGTGCCGGGCGACCAGGGCGATCGCCTCCAGGGCCGGCGCCTGGCCGAGCGGGTGGCGGTTGCGGTTGGTCGCCGCCTCGACGGCGTGGACCAGGGCGTCGATGCCGGTCGCCGCGGTCAGGTGCGGCGGCAGGCCGACGGTCAGCTCGGGATCGAGCAGCGCGATCTCGGCGGTCATCTCCTCGCCCCAGGCCCAGACCTTCGCGCCGTCGTCGAGGGTCATGATCGCCGTGCGCGTCGCCTCGGAGCCGGTGCCGGCCGTGGTCGGGATCAGCACCGCCGGCAGGCTGCCCGCCGGAAAGGGATTGGCGGCCAGGGCGTAGTCGGCGGCGCGGCGCCGGCCCGGCGCGACGCAGGCGGCCAGCTTGGCGACGTCGAGCGCAGAGCCGCCCCCCAGGCCGACCACCGCGGCGGCGCCGAGCGCCCGGGCAGCCGCGGCCGCGGCCTCCACCTGCGCCGCGGTCGGGTCGCTGGCCAGGCCGTCGAAGCGGCCGGTCGCGAGGCCGGCCTCGGCCAGCACCGCCTCGACCCGCTCGGCGAGCGGCTTCACGCCGGGATCCGACACCAGCAGCACGGCGCCGCCGCGCGGCAGGCGGCCGGCCAGGCACGGGCCCAGGCGGGCCAGGCTGCCGGCGCCGGAGATCAGGGCGGGACCGCGCGGCAGGTCGAGGTCGGCGAACATGGACAGGGCGGCTCCGTCAGCGGTGAAACGATCGGCAGGCGCGGACGTTAGCCAGGACGGGCCGGCGGCGTCTTGCCGATTCTCGCCATTGACGCTCCTGAAAGCGCAGCCCACTGTGCCGGCCGTCGCAGCCGCGCCATCGGAGGGCCGATCGGTCATGAAGGTCACCCGCCCATGAAGATCACCAGCATCGAACGCTCGGTCCATCGCCTGCCGCTCGACCCGCCGTTCAAGCCGTCCTGGGACAGCCGGGCGCGCCACCACTTCGACGTCGACCTGGTGCGCGTGCACACCGACGAGGGCCTGGTCGGCGTCGGCTCGGGCGATTCCATGGCCGGCTTTGCCGGCCACGAGGAGTTGTTCCTCGGCGAGGACCCGCGTGACCTCGACCGCCACTTCCGCATCGTCGAGAACCTGTCGTTCCACTACGGGCGCTGCTGGCCGCTGGAGAACGCGCTCTGGGACCTCTACGGGCTCTATACAGGCGAGCCGGTCTGGCGCCTGCTCGGCGGACGCAGCAACAAGGTGCGCTGCTATGCCTCCTCCGGCAGCCTGCGCGCGCCCGGCGAGCTCGCCGACCTCGCCCAGCTGATCGTCGAGGAGGGCTTCCCGGCGATGAAGATCCGCTTCCAGCGCGCGGACTGGGCCGAGGACATCGAGGCCCTGGCGGCGGTGCGCGACGCGGTCGGCGACGGCCTGGAGCTGATGGTCGACTGCAACCAGGGCTGGCGCATGCCCTGGGACGCCAAGCGGCCCTGGAGCCTCAAGGAGGCCCTGGCCGTCGCCCGCGAGCTCGAGGAGCTCGACGTCTACTGGATGGAGGAGCCGCTGCACCGCGGCGACTACGAGGGCATGCGCCTGCTGCGCGAGGAGGTCGACCTGCGCATCGCCGGCGGCGAGATGACCCGCGAGCTGCACGAGCTGCGCCTGCTGGTCGAGAAGCGCTGCCTCGACGTGCTGCAGCCCGACTGCGTCGTCACCGGCGGCATCTTCGGCCTGGCCCAGCTGGCCCGCCAGGCGGTCGACGCCGGCCTGGAGTTCACGCCGCACAGCTGGGGCAACGGCATCGGCCTGATGGCCAACGCGCACCTGGCGGCCGGCGCCGCCGGCTCGAGCTTCTTCGAGTTCCCCTTCGACCCGCCGAGCTGGACGCCCGAGCGCCGCGACTTTCCGCTGGTCGACCCGCTGGTCCCCGACAGCCAGGGCTGGCTGGTCCTGCCCGAGGGCCCCGGCTTCGGCCTGGAGCTCGACGAGAGGCGCCTGGCCGAGACGCGGGTCGGGTAGAGCGGCTCTCCCACGCCCCTCGACGAGCTCGGGACGAAGCGACTGTCTGTGCTGGCTCGGGAACCTGCTTCATCCCGAGCTTGTCGAGGGATGTGGAAGCGCGCTGCTCCCTACAGGCGCTGGTCCCGCTTGCCGCCCGTGGCCGGCGGCAGGTGCCGCTGGCGCTCGCGCAGCGCGATGTAGACGCCGCTCGCGACGATCACCGCGACGCCCAGCCAGGTGACCGAGTCGGGGAAGTCGCCGAAGCCGACGAAGCCGACGAGCGTCGCCATGACGATCTCGCTGTAGCCGTAGGGCGACAGCAGGCTGGCCGGCGCGCACTCGTAGGCCCTGATGACCAGGAAGTGCCCGCCCGCCGCGATCGCGCCCATCAGCGCCATCAGCGCCCAGTCGAGCGGGCGCGGCGCCACCCACTCCAGGGGCGCCACGGCGGACATCACGACCGCGCCGAGCAGCGCCGTATAGGCCAGGGTCACCAGCGGCGGATTCGAGCCGGCGAGCTTGCGCGTCGCCATGACGTAGAGCGCGTAGACCGAGCCGCCGCCCAGCGCCAGCAGCGCGCTCCACTGGAAGACGCCGAGGCCGGGCCGGATCACGATGAGGGCGCCGGCGAAGCCGACCAGCACCGCCGACCAGCGCCGGATGCCGACCTTCTCGCCGAGCAGCAGCGGCGAGAGGGCGGTGACGATGAAGGGATAGACGAAGACCAGGGCGATGGCGTCGGCCAGGGGCATCGAGCGGATCGCGGCGAAGAACAGCACGGTCGAGCCGAGCAGCAGGCCGCCGCGCAGCACCTGGGCGACCGGCCGGTTCGGCCGCAGCACCGCCCGGCCGTAGCGCCAGAGCACGATCGGCAGCAGGAAGGCGAGATGGAAGAAGTAGCGCGCCCAGACGATCTGCACCGTGGCGTAGTGGGCGCTGAGGTGCTTGGCCAGGCCGTCCATCATCGGCACCAGCATCATCGCGCCGAGCAGCAGCAGGATGCCGGCCAGCGTCCGGCTGTGCTCCGCCGCGGGATGGGCGGCGGCGGCGGCGGGCGGCTGGCGGGGGGCGCTGTCGGGCATGGCGGACAGGCGTTAGCATGTCGGCGTCGCCACCGGAAGCCGTCGAGGAGGCCAGCCTGCGATGCTCGGAAGCCTGACCCTGCTGCTGCTCTGCCAGCTCGCCGGCGAGATCGCGGTGCGCCTGACCGGCCTGCCGCTGCCCGGACCGGTCGTCGGCATGGCGCTGCTGTTCCTCGGCCTCGCCCTGCGCGGCGAGATCCCGGCGCCCCTGACCGAGACCGCCGGCGCCCTGCTGCGCAACCTCTCGCTGCTCTTCGTGCCGGCCGGCGTCGGCGTGATGACTCACCTGGCGCTGGTCGAGCGCGAGTGGCTGCCGATCGGCGCCGCCCTGATCGGCAGCGCCCTGCTGACCGTCGCGGTCACCGCCCTGGTGCTGCAGGGCATGACCCGCCTGCTCCACAAGGCGGGCGAGGCCGAGGAGTAGCGCCAGCATGGACACGCAGCTCTGGCGCATCTGGGTCTACCTCGCCGAGACGCCGCTGGTCGGCCTGACCGTGACCCTGGCCGCCTACCTGATCGGCGACTGGCTGTACCGCCGGGCGCGCCTGAATCCGCTGGTCAATCCGGTGCTGATCGCCGTCGTGCTGCTGGTCGGCCTGCTGATGGCGACCGGGACCGACTACCCGACCTATTTCCAGGGCGCGCAGTTCGTGCACTTCCTGCTCGGGCCCGCCACCGTCGCCCTGGCCGTGCCGCTCTACCGGCAGTTCCGCCAGGTCCGGCGCCACGCCCTGCCGCTGCTGGTCGCGCTGGTCGCCGGCTCGCTGACCGCAGCCGGCTCGGCGGTCGGCATCGCCTGGGCGCTGGGCGGCAGCCTGGAGACGCTCCTGTCGCTGGCGCCGAAGTCGGTGACCACGCCGGTCGCCATGGGCATCTCGCAGCAGATCGGCGGCCTGCCCTCGCTGACCGCGGTGCTGGTCATCCTGACCGGCATCGCCGGCGCCGTGCTGGCGCCGCACACGCTCAACCTGTTGCGCATCAGGGACTGGAAGGCGCGCGGCTTCGCCATGGGCGTCACCGCCCACGGCATCGGCACCGCCCGGGCGCTGCAGGTCAACGAGGTCGCCGGCGCCTTCTCCGGCCTCGCCATGGGGCTCAACGCCCTGGCGACGGCGGCCCTGCTGCCGCTGCTGATCCGCCTGGTCTTCGGCTGATTCCCGACGCCGCGGGACGGCAGTCGGGCGCCCCGCGAAGAGCCGGCGCCCCGGCCCGAAAGATGGCGGCGACGCCACCGAGCGAGCCTTCGCCGCCACCCGGCACGGCCGGCGGCAGGAAGCCTTCGCTGGCGTTGGGGCTTGCGCGACATGTCCCGGACCGCCATGACGGGACCGCCTTCAGCGAGGTCGGGGCAGGGAGCGGCCAGTATCGATGTTCACAGCGACGTCTTCGCCAGCGCCTCTGTCCCCGGAACGAATCGCGGCGGCCCGCGCCCGGCACGGCAGCGCGGTCGACCAGTACCTCCGGCACCTGCAGCTCGGGGACCCGACGGCCGACGCGCTGGTCGAGCTCTTCGAAACACTGCCGCGCGGCCAGGGCATGGCCATGGTAGTCCGGGCAATCGACCACGGCATCGAGGCCGTGGAGGATCCCCCGGCCCCGCTGCTGGCGCTGTTCAGGGAGCTCGACCACGTGCCCTTCTGGGTCGACTGGCGCCGCATGCGCTTCGGCAGCCGGAAGATCCTCCGCAGCGGCCTGCTGACCGGCTTCGCCTTCGCCTGCTACGCGCTGCCGCACAGCTATCTGGCATCGGCGAACAAGCCGCTGGCGATGACCGGCGCGCTGCTCGACCACACGGCACACCGCTACGCCCAGACCTCGCGCTTCGTCATCGAGACCTTCATGCCCGACGGCCTGAGGCGCCAGTCCGACGGCTTCAAGATCGCCGTCCTCGTGCGGCTGATGCACGCCCGGACGCGGCGCCGGCTGCTGCAGTCCGGCGAGTGGGACGTCGAGGCCTGGGGGCTGCCGCTCAATCAGGCGCACATGGCGCTGAACACGGTCTACTTCTCGTTCCACGTCCTGCGCGGCCTGCAGAAGCTCGGCGTCCGCTTCAGCCGCGCGGAGGTCGAAGGCGTGCTGCTGACCTGGCGCTACGTCGGCCATCTCTTCGGCATCGATCCGGAGCTGGTCTACACCTCCGAGGAGGAGGCGCTGCGGCTGATCGAGATCGCCTCGAGCGTGGAATGCGACCCGGACGCGACCTCGCGCCGGCTGTGCCAGGCGATGTTCGACGCGGGGCCCGAGTACCTGGGCATCGAGAACCCCTGGCTGGCCCGCCGCTTCAAGTCACTCACCTACCGCATCTCGCGCCACCTGCTCGGCGATTCCCTGGCCGACGGGCTCGGCTACCCGCCGCAGCGCCACCGCCTGCTCTGCTCGGCCCTCGCGGTGCTGGTCCGCCTGCTGGAATGGGCGCCCTTCCTGGTGCCGCCCGCCGTGAGCCGCTACACCGGCGTCGGCTTCTGGCTGGAAGCGAGCGACTACGACCTGGCGCCGCTGGTCGGCGACCGGCCGCCCTACTGAGAACGACCGCAGCCGCCGCGGCAGTCACGCGCCGCCGGCCGGCAGATAGCCGAGCAGCCGCTGCCCGGGGCTGCAGGCCCGCTCGAGCGCCGCGAGCTCCGAGGCTTCGAGGCTCTGCCAGGCCGGTGCCTTCGCGTTCGGCAGCGCCGAGACCTCGGCCAGCCAGGAGTCGGCCTCGAGGTCCGGCCCGACGAACCGGATGAAGCGGCGCAGCTCGGCCTCCGGCTCGGCGACGACGTCCTCATAGCGCAGCGACAGCACGCGCTCCTCCGGCAGGGCCGCCAGATAGCCGAGCCCGCGCTCGATCATCTCGCTCCAGAACCGCCCGAAGGCGGGCAACGGGATCTCCATGCGGCGGTAGCGCTCCGCGTCGAAGAAGCCGAACCGCAGGCGCTCCGCCGCCGGCACCCAGGGGCTCGTGCCCGGCACATTGAACGGCGCCATCGGGTCGAGGCCGACGCGGTGCAGCAGCTCCGCCATCTGGACCCGGAGCCGGAAGAAATGGTGGCGCCGCATCGACAGCGCGGTGTCGCGGCCGTCCCGGTAGATGTGCACGAAGCGGGCGTCCGGATAGAGCCGGGCCAAGGTCGGCACGAACAGCAGCGAGGCGCCGGAGCGCTCCAGCCAGACGCTGCGGCCGAAGCGCTCGGCCAGCCAGTCGAAGACGAAGCGGTAGTGCTCGCCAAGCGGGGCGCTGCCGCGGCCGCTCAGCGCCGCGGCGAGCTCGTCCCACAGCCGCTCGTGGTCCTCGGTGAGGTGGGGCAGCGTCGTGCAGAGGATCGGCGGCACCTCGCCCGCGCCGTAGCGCGCGCCGGGACCCAGCGGATACAGGAATTCGTCGACGTGCAGGCCGTTCTCCAGCAACGCCCGGCCGGCGGGCGAGAGCGTGCCGAGTCGCCGGGCCACCGCCGCGCCGGTCATGACCCCGCCGCGAAACGCGTAGGCGCCGAGGGAGGTGAAGAACTCCGATATGCTCAGCAGGGAGCGATGGCATCGGACCATGTTCGAGAGCATGGTCGAACCGCAGCGGCCCGTCGAAACGATGAAGATCGGTGCGGCCAAGACACTTACCCCCGGCTGTCGGCTGCCGGCAGACTAGCCTGGATTTCTCACACAGGAAGGGTAAACCCGATGGGTGGCAAGACGGCGGAGTCCGGCACAGCCGCCAGCGACCGGGAGGCCGACGAGCGGGGGCTGGCGAGCGGGCCGGTGCTGGTTACCGGCGCGAACGGCTACCTTGCCTCCTGGCTGGTCAAGCGCCTGCTCGAACGGGGCTGCGAGGTGCGCGGTACGGTGCGCGATCCCGCGGACACGCGGAAGACGGAGCACCTCCGGCGCGCGGCCGGTGAGGCCCCCGGGCGGCTGTCGCTGAGCGCCGCCGACCTGCTGGCGCCGGGCAGCTTCGACGCAGCGATGGCCGGCTGCCACCTGGTCTTCCACACGGCCTCGCCCTTCATCGCTCGCAGCCTCCGCAATCCCCGGCGCCAGGTCATCGAGCCGGCGATCGAAGGAACCCGCAACGTGCTCGATGCGGCGAACCGCACGGCCTCGGTCCGCCGCGTCGTGCTGACCTCCAGCGTCGCCGCCGTCTACGGCGACGCCTGCGACCTGGCGGCGACCGATGCCGGGCGCTTCGACGAGCGCTGCTGGAACACCAGCAGCACCGAGCGCCACCAGCCCTACTCCTACGCCAAGGCCGCGGCCGAGCGCCTGGCGTGGCAGGTCTCGGAGAGTCAGGACCGCTGGGACCTGGTGACCCTGAACCCCGGACTGGTGCTGGGCCCCGCGCTGAGCCGCCACGCCGGTTCGGAGAGCGTGTCGATCCTGCGCGACTTCGCCAGCGGCCTCTACCGCCTCGGTGTGCCCGCACTGGAGTTCGGCATCGTCGACGTGCGCGACGTCGCCGAGGCGCACCTGCGCGCCGGCCTGGGCAGCAGCGCCGCCGGCCGCCACCTGCTGGTCGCCGGGACGCTGAGCCTCCTGGAGATCGGCCGCATCCTGCGCGACGCCTTCGGATCCGGCTATGCCTTTCCGCCGCGGATCCTGCCGACGCCGTTCGTGCGGCTGCTCGCCCCGCTCACGGGGGTCAGCCAGGCCTTCGTCTCGCGCAACGTCGGCTATCCGCTGGCCTTCGACAGCGGACGCGCGGAACGTGAGCTGGGCATGGCTTTCCGGCCTGCCGGGCAGGCCGTCGTCGATCATTTCCGGCAGCTCCTCGACGACGGCCTCGTCGTCGAGCGCCCGCGCCCGGCCGGCCGGTGAAGCCGGCCTCAGGCCGCGTCGGTCATCGGCGCGCGCACCGAGCCCGGGGCTGACCAGAAGCGCAGCAGGCGGGCCAGGACGCGGCCGGCGTCGTTGAGCATCTCGGGGGAGAAGCCGGCGTCCGGCATCTCGGCGACGTGGCGCTCGAACAGGGCCGAGAGATGGCGGTAGACGGCGACGCCGCGCTCGCTCGCCTTGACGTGGAACGAGCGGCGATCGTGCAGCGAGCGCTGCTGGATCAGGTAGCCGTTCTCGACCAGCTTCTTGACGTTGTAGGAGACGTTGGAGCCCAGGTAGTAGCCGCGCTGGGTCAGCTCGCCGACCGTCAGCTCCTCCTCGCCGATGTTGAAGAGGATCAGCGCCTGGACGTTGTTGAGATCGCGGATCGCCAGGCGCTCGAGCTCCGCCTTGACCAGCTCGAGACACTGCCGGTGCAGCCGCTCGACCAGCTGGATGGTCTGGAGATAGCTCGTCTTCATCGTTCCGGTCCCCTGGCGGATGTGGAGCATTCGCAGCAAAGTTGACGCGAAAGATGGCCGCAGAGGCATTAAGAGAGACTTAAGCACTGGGGCGCGGCAATTCTGCCCATGATTGCATCGGCCACACCCGCACAGCCGGCCGATGCGGATCGTCCCGGCCCCGGGCTCGGCCTAAGCCCGGGCCCCGCCGTCGCTGGCCGGCACGTCCCTGCGCGCCATCAGGCGCATCGGCAGCCCGTGCTTCGGACGATAGATGACCAGGGAGGTGGTCTCGACCGGGCCGGCGAGCAGCGGCTGGAAGCGCCAGCGCTGCACCACCGTGGCGAGGACCAGGACCGCTGCCATCCGGGCGAAGGCGCCGCCGACGCAGAGACGGTTGCCGCCGCCGAACGCCAGGAACGCGATCCCGTCGCCCGGCCCGCCCCCTTCCTCGAGCCAGCGCTCCGGCAGGAAGCGGTCCGGCTCGGGGAAGTGGCGGGGATCGCGCTGGGCGGTCAGCACCGCCATCTGGACCGTGGTGCCGGCCGGAATCCGGTAGCCGCCGATCGTGCAGTCGGCGATCGCCCGGCGGCCGAAGAAGGCGATGGGCGGCGTCAGCCGCAGGGTCTCGTCGAAGACCGCCCGGGCGAAAGGCAGGCTCTCCAGGTCGGCGGGCGCTGGCGGCCGGCCGGCGAGCACCGCGTCGAGCTCCCGCTCGAGCCGCACCTGCGTCTCGGGACGGCAGGCCAGGTGATGGAAGGCCCAGACCATCGCGTTCACCGTCGCCTCGTGCGCGGCGAGCAGGACGGCATAGCACTCGTCGCGCACCTCGGAGTCGCTGAGCGCGGCATAGCCGCCGGCCTCGTCGCGGGCGCGCGCCAGCAGCGAGACCAGATCGACCCGGGCGCCCGTGTCGGCGCGCGCCTTTCGGACGACCTCCCGGATCGCCGCGTCCAGTCGGCCGAAGGCCCGGCGCGCCTTCCGGCTCTGCGGCAGCGGCAGGCGCCGCAGCAGGCCGCTCCAGGGCAGGAAGAGCAGCTTCATGTCCCAGCGCATGCCCTCGATGGCGTCGGACAGCACCGCCGGCTCGACCCGGCTGTCCGTGCCGAAGAAGGCGCCCGTCTCGATCCGCAGCGTGAGGCGCTGCATCTCGGCCGCCAGGTCGACCGTCGCGCCGTCGCGCCAGCCGCCGCTCAGATCCGCCGCGGCCCCGATGACGAGACCGGCGTAGCCGGCCAGGGCCTCGCCGTGGAACGCCGGCAGCAGCAGCCGGCGCCGGCGCCGGTGCGGCTCGCCGTCGCCGGTCAGGATCGTCGAGCCGCCGAGGAAGCCGGCGCGCTTGAGGGCCGGCCCCTTCTCGAAGCAGGCGCGCTTGGCGACCAGCGCCTCCTGCATCAGTTCCGCGTCGAAGACGGCACAGACCGTCGTCGACGGCAGATCGAAGGTCGCGATCGGTCCGAACTCGTCGTGCAGCCTCCCGAGGAAGGCCGCGTAGTCGCGGAAGCCCACCCGGAGGTTCCTCAGGGCTCGGCCCCGGCGGCCCGGCAGTGGCCTGCCCACGCCCTCCTCCCTGCCGTCGCCGGCCATCGCCGTGACACTCGGGGACCGGGGTCTCCGGCGCTCAGTCCTCGCCGGCGATCAGCTTGACGATCGCCGAGTAGTCGAGGTCGCCGTGGCCCGCGTTGACGAAGAGCGTGTAGAGCTGCGCCGCCTCGGCGCCGAGCGGCGTCGCGACGCCGGCGCTGGCCGCCGCGGCCTGGGACAGCTTGAGGTCCTTGTGCATCATCGCCGCGGCGAAGCCCGGCTTGTAGCCGCGGTTGGCGGCGGCGGCCTCGACGATGCCGGGCAGCGGATGATGGTTCATCATCGCCCAGTTCATCCCGGACGCGCTGGAAGCGATGTCGAACAGCGTCTTCGGCTCGAGGCCCAGGGTCTTGCCCAGGGTGAAGGCCTCCGAGGTCGCCAGCATGCAGATGCCGAGCATCATGTTGTTGCAGACCTTGGCGACCTGGCCGTTGCCGGGGCCGCCGGCGTGGATCGCCTTCCGGCCGACCGCCTTCAGCAGCGGCTCGGCCTTCATGAAGGCGGCCTCGCTGCCGCCGACCATCAGCGTCAGGGTGCCGGCCTCGGCGCCGGCGACGCCGCCCGAGACCGGCGCGTCGACCATCGGGTGGCCGGCGGCCTCGGCAGCGGCGTGGACCGCGCGGGCGCTGTCGACGTCGATCGTCGAGCAGTCGAGGAAGAGGGGGCCGGAGTCGGCGGCGGCCAGCAGGCCGCCCTGCCCGTCCCCTCCGCCACCGGGGCCGAGATAGACGGCTCGGACGTGCGGGCCGGCCGGCAGCATGGTGAAGACCGCCTGGACGCCGCGGGCGGCGTCCTCGGCGCTGCCGACGACCTCGATGCCGCCGGCCCGGGCCGCCTCGAGCGCCGCCGGCACCAGGTCGAAGCCCTTCACGTCGTGCCCGGCCTTGACCAGGTTGCGGGCCATCGGCCCGCCCATGTTGCCGAGACCGATGAAACCGATCGCCGCCATGCTGTCCTCCACTGAAGGTTCTTGTTGCTTGCGTCGTTCCCGCCCGCGCGGGAATGACGATAGAGGGGGCCTCGCCGCAGCGGCCAGCCCCTTAGAACGTCAGGTCCCGCTCGCCGAGCGGCTTGAAGTGCGATTCGACCAGCGCCCGGTCGACCTCGGCCAGCGACGCGGGCCGCCAGGCCGGCGCATGGTCCTTGTCGACCAGCACCGCGCGGATGCCCTCGTAGAAGTTGTGGCCGGCCATGGCCGCCTGGCTCAGCCGGTACTCCATGGTCATGCAGTCCTCGAAGGTCAGGTTGGCGCCGCGGCGCAGCTGCTCGAAGGCGACCTTCATCGAGGTCGGCGAGCGCTTGTGCAGGATGTCGACCTGCTCGGCCGCCCAGCCCGCATCGCCCTCGGCCTCCCCCTTCGCGGCGGCGGCCTCGAGCGCCGAGACGATCGCCTCGACCGACTCGCCGCAGAAGAGGCGGTCGATCAGCGCCTGCCGCCGGTGCATCTCCGAGCCGCCGGCGTGGACGACGAAGCGGTTGACCGCCGCCTCGGCGCCGCTGCCGCCGTCGCCCGGGAACTCCGCTTCGCAGAGCGCCTGCAGCAGCTCCTCCTGGCGGTCGGTCGGCACGTAGTGCGTGGCGATGCCGAGGTAGCGGCAGTCGGCCGCCCTCACGCGGTGCCCGGTCAGCGCCAGGTAGAGCCCGGCCTTGCCCGGCAGGCGCGGCAGGAAGTAGGAGCCGCCGACGTCCGGGAACAGGCCGATCGCGGTCTCCGGCATGGCGACCAGCGTCCGGTCGCCGGCGACCCGGATCATGCCGTGCACCGAGAGCCCGACGCCGCCGCCCATGGTGATGCCGTCGATCAGCGCGATGTAGGGCTTCGGGAAGCGGAAGACCGTGCGGTTGAGGATGTACTCCTCGCGGAAGAAGTCGCGCGTCAGGCCGCCCTCGTCGCCGGCCTTGCCGGCCTGCCAGACGGCGCGCACGTCGCCGCCGGCGCAGAAGGCCTTCTCGCCGGCGCCGCGGACCACGACGGCGCCGACCCCGGGATCCTCGGCCCAGGCGTCGAGCACCGGCTGGAAGGCCCGGATCATCCCCAGCGTCAAGGCGTTCAGCGCCTTGGGACGGCTGAGGGTCACCAGGCCGATCGCGCCGCGCCGCTCGAAGAGGATTTCCGCCGTCTCGTCCATGCCTTGCACCGCCTTCTGGTCTGTTTTGTCGTGGCCCGTCGGCCGCCGCGCCCGCCGTCGCGCCGGCCCTGTTTAGAAGAGCCGGCCTGCCGAATCCAGCGTCAGCCGGCCGGCGGCTCGTCGAGCGGGTCGAGGAAGACGAAGCGGCGCAGCCATTCGACCTGGAGGGCCGCCGGGCGCCCCGCCTCGACGTACGGCGGTCGCGGCAGCAGCTGCAGGCCCTGGGCCCAGCTGCGGCTGTCGGACTCCGGTCCGTTCGACACCACCAGCCCCTCGCCGAGATCGAGCTCGAACCAGAGCAGGAAGCCGTCGAGCCGGCCGCTCGCCGTCGGCGTCCAGTCGATCCGTTCGCTGCCGGTCAGCGACAGGAAGCGCGACAGCTCGAAATCGAGCAGCGGCAGCGGCGCCCCGAGCGCGCGCCAGGGCGCCTCGCGCGCGTCGGCCGCCAGGAAGCGGGCGTTGGCCAGCGCGTCGAACGGCGAGAGGTCGAAGCCTTCGACCGTGCCGACCCGGCCGTAGCCGGCGAGTTCCTCGCTCTCGATCGGCCGGCCCCGGAGCAGGATCCGCCCGGGCAGGATCGGCGCGCCGGGCTTGAGCAGCCGGGCCTTGGCGTCGGCGAGGGACAGCAGGGCGTCCTCGGCCAGCAGGTGCGAATCGTAGATCTCGGCGATCAGCAGGTCGGCCGGAGCGGCCAGCGCCTGGCCGAGCTGCAGCGCCGTCGAGGCCGCCTCGACGACGGTCACCCGGTCGGCCAGGCCGTTCGCCTCGACGATCCGGCGGGCGACCGCCGCGATCTCCGGCCGCCGCTCGCAGGTCACGACCCGCGCCGCGCCGGCACGCGCCGCCATCATCGCCAGCAGGCCCGAGCCGGTGCCGATCTCCAGCACGGTCATGCCCGGCCGCACGCTGCGCTCGATCGCCGCCCGGAAGGCGGCGTTGCGCGCGGCGTCGTTCATCATCTGGAAGTGCCAGGAATAGCGGCGCCGCTCGGCGAACTCGTCGGCGATGGCCTCGAAGCCGGGCACCAGCGGCTGCAGGCTGATCGCCCGGGCGGCGGCGCGGAAGCCCTCGTCGCCCCGGCCGAGCGCGGCGCAGGCCCTGGCCAGACCGGCATGGCCGGCGGCCAGCGAGGGATTGCGCCGCAGCCCCTCGCGCAGGCTGCCCTGCGCAGCGGCCGGATCGCCGGTGGCGAGCTGGGCCTCGCCCAGGTTGACCCAGGCCTCGGCGTAGTCCGGATTGAGCTCCAGCACCCGGCGGAACTGCGCCAGCGCCTCGGCGGCGCGGCCCTGGCCGAGCAGGATGGCACCCAGGTTGTTGCGGTAGAGCGCCTGGCCGGGCGCCGCCTCGACCGCCTTGCCGATCAGGTCGATGGCCTGGCCGACCTGGCCCTTGGCCTGGGCGACCAGGCCGAGCAGGTGCAGCGCGTCGGGCTGGCCGGGCTGCAGCGCCAGGATCGCCCGGTAGTCGGCCGCCGCCTCGTCGAGCCGGCCCGCCTGGTGCTTGGCGGCCGCCTGCTGCACGCGCTGGCTGAAGTCCATCGGCCGGTCAGCCCTCTACGGTCGTCCCGAGGAAGACGAAGCGCCGCTGCCATTCGACCTCGATGCGCAGGCGCTGCCCGGCCTCGACCCGCGGCCGGCCCTCGACCGGCTGGACCGCCTGGTGCCAGCTGGTCCAGGGCCCGCTCGGATCGGCCGAGTAGACGATGCCCTCGGCGACCTCGATCTCGATCCACAGCACCAGCGCGTCGAGCCGTCCCGGGGCCTCGACCCGCGCCTCGAGGCTCGCGCGGCCGTCGAGCGGAAGCGGCCGGGTCAGGTCGATCTCCAGGACCTCGAAGGCCGGGCCCAGCGGGCGGTTGCCGAGCCCCGTCGTGTCGAAGCGCATCAGCGGCGCCATGGCCATGCGCCCGAAGGGCGAGAGGTCGAAGCCCTCGATCTCGCCGACCGAGAGGAAGCGCTCCATCCGCTCGCTCTCGACCGGACGTCCGAGCAGCCGCGCCCGCGCCGGCAGCACGCGCGCGCCCGGCGCCAGCAGGCGCTGCTGCGCGTCGGCGACCGTGCCGAGCACGTCCTCGCCGAGCAGGTTGGCATCCAGCACCTCGGAGATCAGCACGTCGGCCGGGCGCGGCAGCTGCTCGCCCACCGTGGCGGCCCGGGAGGAGACCGGCAGCACCTCGACGCGGTCGGCCAGGCCGTTGCGCGCAATGACCTCGCGGGCCAGGGCCGCGAGCTGCGGCACCAGCTCCAGGGTGACGACGCGCTCCGCGCCGGCGCGCGCCGCCATCATCGCCAGCAGGCCCGAGCCGGTGCCGATCTCGAGCACCAGGTCGCCCGGCCGGACCGTGCGCTCGATCGCCTCCCGGAACGCCCGGTTGCGGCGCGCGTCGTTCATCATCGGGAAGTGCCAGGCCATGCGGTGCAGCCCGGCCACCTCGGCGACGGCCCGCTCGATCTGCGGATCGTCGGGGGCCGCGGCGCTGGCCCGCGCCAGGGCCCGCAGCGCCGCCGCGTAGTCGCCGCGCTGCGCCTCGACGCGGCCGAGCGCCTTCAGCAGCGGGACATGGCCCGGACGCAGGTCCAGGGCGCGGTGGAACAGCTCCCTCGCCTCCGCCAGCCGGCCCTGCATCAGGCGCACCGAGCCGAGGTTGCCGATGGCGTCGGCGAAGCCGGGCTCCGCCTCGATGGCGCGTTCGAAGCTGGCCGCGGCGGCATCGTAGCGCTGCTGGCCGAAGTCGACCGAGCCGAGGTCGTTCATGATCCGCGCGCCGCCGCCGGCCGCCGCCGCCTCGTCGAGCAGCAGCCGCGCCGAGGCCGCGTCGCCCTCATGCGCCGCGAGCAGGCCGAGCAGATGCTTGGCGCCGGCGTTGTCGGGCTCGGCGGCGAGCACCTTGAGGCCGACGAGCCGCGCCTCGCCGAGCCGGCCCTCGGCCAGCCGGGCCCAGCCGTCGCTCAGGCTCGCCGCCGCTTCGCTGGCGCCAGTCTCGCTCCCCCCGGTCTCGCTCATGCCTCGCTCAGCAGCTTCCGGGCGACGATCACGCGCATGATCTCGTTGGTGCCCTCCAGGATCTGGTGGACCCTGAGGTCGCGCAGGTAGCGCTCGATCGGATAGTCGCGCACGTAGCC
This sequence comes from Tistlia consotensis USBA 355, assembly GCF_900177295.1. GTDB lineage: Bacteria > Pseudomonadota > Alphaproteobacteria > Kiloniellales > DSM-21159 > Tistlia > Tistlia consotensis. Next base: position 105,100 of record NZ_FWZX01000015.1, on the reverse strand, counting down.
GTAGCCGCCGTGCAGCTGCAGCGCCTCGTTGACGATGCGGAAGCCGGCGTCGGTCGCGAAGCGCTTGGCCATCGCGCAGTGCTGCGTCGCGTCGGGCGCCCTGGCGTCGAGCCTGGCGGCCGCCCGCTGGATCATCAGGCGCGCGGCCTCCAGCTCGGTCGCCATGTCGGCCAGCTTGAACTGGGTCGCCTGGAAGTCGGCGAGCGCCTGGCCGAACTGCTTGCGCTCCTTGACGTAGCCGAGCGCCAGCTCGAGGCAGGCGCGGGCGCCGCCGAGCGAGCAGGCGCCGATGTTCAGCCGGCCGCCGTCGAGGCCCATCATGGCGATCCTGAAGCCCTCGCCCTCGGCGCCCAGGCGGTTCCCGACCGGCACCTCGGCGTCCTCGAAGATCACCATGGCGGTCGGCTGGCTGTTCCAGCCGAGCTTGACCTCCTTCTTGCCGAACGACAGGCCGGGCGTGTCCTTCGGCACGACCAGGGTCGAGATGCCCTTCGGTCCGGCCGCCCCGGTCCGGCACATCACGACGTAGACGTCGCTGGCGCCGCCGCCCGAGATGAAGGCCTTCTGGCCGTTCAGGACATAGTGCTCGCCACGCCGCTCGGCGGTGGTCCGCAGGTTCGCCGCGTCGGAGCCGTGGCCCGGCTCGGTCAGGCAGTAGGAGGCGAAGTGCTCCATGGTCATCAGCTTCGGCAGGAAGCGCCGGCGCAGCGCATCGTCGCCGAAGCGGTCGATCATCCAGGCCGCCATGTTGTGGATCGACAGATAGGCGGCGGTCGAGGGACAGGCGGCGGCCAGCTCCTCGAAGATCAGCGTGGCGTCGAGCCGCGACAGGCCCGAGCCGCCGACGTCGTCGCCGACGTAGATGCCGGCGAAGCCGAGCGCGGCGGCCCTGCGCAGCGTCTCGACCGGGAAGACGCAGCCGGCGTCCCATTCGGCCGCGTGCGGCGCCATCTCGTCGCGCGCAAAGGCCCGCGCGACGTCACGGAACGCCTCCTGTTCCTCGGTCGGCTCGAAATCCATGCGCGCCCTCCTCCCTGTGGCCTGCCGGCCTGTTCTTGATCGGCGCAAAGATATCCGGCCGGGGTCCCGGTGATCCAGAGCATCGCGCAGGTATTGCTTGCTTCGATGAACCGTCCCGTCTCCCGGGACCGCGGTCAAGTCCGCCGGCGAAGAACCACCTATGCGCGAAACTTGTCATTCTTTGCATTTAGGATAGATAACTAGAGGGGATCCGGGTTCGCGATCTCTCCGCCGCGGCGGAAAGCGACGAACGGGGGCGTCGTGGGGCATACATCGCTTGCGCCGGGCCGGGCCTCTTGGGTGGCCCGCTGCCGGCAGGACGAACAGGTCTGGTGGGTCGACGACCTGGGCACCTTCCGGGCGGTCGACCGCAACAGCGACGATCTCTGGCGCAGCCAGCCGATCGGCGACGACGAGCGCTCGCACCGCCTCGCCTTCCGCCTGATGCGGCTGGTCAAGGTCATGGAGGGCGGCCGGCACCTGACCGTGCAGTGGGACGCCTGCTGGGTCGACGAGACCGCCCTGCAGGCCGCTGTCGCCTATGTCCACCGGCGCCACCGCGAGGTCCGCGCCGTGCACCTGCGCTACTGCGTCGGCGCCTGGATCGACGAGTGCTTCTTCAGCGGCTCGATGGCGGCGACGCGCATGGAGCAGATCCTCGGCCTGCGCGGCGCCACCCCCTTCCTCGGCACGACCGTCCTGGAGCGCCCGCTGGAGCGCCTCGCCTGCGCCAGCCGGCCGCTGCGCCACGGCTTCGACGCCTGGCGGCGGCTCTGCTGGCGCGGCCGCCTGCCGGCGGCCGAGCAGCTGATCGACGCCCTGGGTCCCGACCTGCGCTTCGCCGAGAGCCCGGAGCTGGCGCCGCTGGTCTTCTGGTACACCGACCAGGGCCTGCCGAGCTGGCAGGTCACCACCGAGGACCTGTGGGACGCCTTCCTGGCCGACCTGCCGAGCCATCTCGGCCGCACGCTCTCGGCGCCGCTGCGGCGCCAGCTGCTGCAGCAGCTGACGCCGCGCTTCGACCACCTGAGGCTGCCCTTCACCTGGCCGGAGGAGGAGGCCTACTGGTTCCGCTTCGAGCGGCTGATCCTGCCGGTGCGCCGGGCCGACGGCCGCGCCGACCTGATGACGCTCTGCGTGCCGAGCGACGAGATCGACATCCCGATGATGCAGGGCCTGCCGGCCAAGCCGCGCAGCCGGCGGCGAAATCCGCTTGACAGCTGGTAGCCTCGGCAGCAGTCTTTTGGCCCAGCGCCGATTTGAGCTACAGCTTGCGGGCGCTTAACAAATGCGGCTAAAGCGTTGGGCAGACAGACCGCCCGGCGCCCGCCGCGGCGGTCGTTTTCGTTTCCGGGGTCTGCGCTCCGGCGGCGCGGGACGGCGAGACGAGGCCTGGCCGGCCCAACCGGCTCCCGGTGATTTGAGGGGCAGCTTGCTCCGGGTCAACAAAAGCTAAAGAGCCAGGTCACCTGGGCCCCTCGCCACCGCCGCCGGCTCCGCCGGCATCGTTGATGCGATCCAAGGGAGGGCCCGATCATGGCCAACGTTTCCTCGAAGAACCCCGAGACCCAGGTGCTGCACGCCGGCTATCGCGCCGATCCGGCGACCGGCGCCGTCGCGGTGCCGATCTACCAGACCACCTCGTACCAGTTCCGCGACACCCAGCACGCCGGCGATCTCTTCGCCCTCAAGGAGCTGGGCAACATCTACACCCGCATCATGAACCCGACCTGCGACGTGCTGGAGCAGCGCCTCGCGGCGCTGGAGGGCGGCGTCGCCGGCCTCGCCGTCGCCTCGGGCCAGGCCGCCTCGGCCCTCGCGATTCAGAACATCGCCCGGGCCGGCGACAACGTGGTCAGCTCGACCGACCTCTACGGCGGCACCTGGAACCTCTTCGCCAACACCCTGTCGAACCAGGGCATCGAGGTGCGCTTCGTCGACCCGGCCGATCCGGAGAACTTCCGCCGGGCGACCGACGACAAGACCCGCGCCTACTACGGCGAGACCCTGCCGAACCCGAAGCTGACCGTCTTCCCGATCGCCGAGGTCGCGGCCATCGGCAAGGCGCTCGGCGTGCCGCTGATCCTCGACAACACCGCGGCGCCGGTGCTCTGCCGGCCGCTCGAGCACGGCGCCAACATCGTCGTCTACTCGACGACCAAGTACATCGGCGGCCACGGCACCTCGATCGGCGGCCTGATCGTCGACGGCGGCAACTTCGACTGGGAGGCCCACGCCGAGCGCTTCCCGCTGCTCAACCAGCCGGACCCGAGCTACCACGGCGCGGTCTGGACCCAGGCGGTCAAGCCGCTGGGGCCGATCGCCTACACGGTCAAGGCGCGCACCACCCTGCTGCGCGACCTCGGCGCGGCGCTCAGCCCCTTCAACGCCTTCCAGATCATCCAGGGCCTGGAGACCCTGCCGCTGCGCATCCGGGCGCACTCGGCCAATGCGCTGGCGGTCGCCGAGTACCTGCGCGACCGGCCGGAGGTCGCGACGGTCATCTACCCGAGCTTCCATGCCGGGGCCGAGCAGCGTCGGCGCGCCGAGACCTACCTGCGCGGCGGCCTGGGCGGCCTGGTCGGCTTCGAGCTGAAGGACGGCGCCGACGCCGGCCGGCGCTTCATCGACGGGCTCGAGCTGTTCTATCACGTCGCCAACATCGGCGACACGCGCAGCCTGGCGATCCACCCGGCGACCACCACGCACTCCCAGCTGCAGCCCGAGGAGCAGATCGCCTCGGGCGTCTCGCCCGGCTACGTGCGCCTGTCGGTCGGCATCGAGCACATCGACGACATCCTGGCCGACCTCGACCGCGGCCTCGCCGCGTCGGCGCGGCTGCCGCGCGCGGCGGAGTAGGAGGCGCTGGAGCGTTCGGCCCCCTCACCCCGCCCCTCTCCCCTCAGGGGAGAGGGAGGGACCCGCGCGACAGCGCGGGAGGGTGAGGGGGACGCCTGCTCCGACCTTCCCTACATCTGCCGCCAGGTCAGGATGCCCTGCTCGGCGAGCGGGGCGTAGGCGGTCGCCTGGGTCAGGAAATCGCCGTAGGATTCGGCGACCTTCAGGGTCAGGCGGTCGTGGGTCGCCAGCTCCTTCAGGACCTGGTCGCTGACCTCCTTCAGGCGCTTGACCACCGGGTCCGGGAAGGTCAGCACCTGGACGCCGTGCTCGTCGGTCAGCACCTTGAGGCTGACGACGTTGTGGTAGGTGAAGTCGCCCAGGGTCTCGATCGCCGTGGCGTCGGCGGCGACCGCGATCATCGCCTTGAGGTCGTCGGGCAGCCCGGCCAGCACCTTCTTGTTGACGATCACCTCGAGCCCCGGCCCCGGCTCGTGGAAGCCGGGCATGTAGTAGTACTTGGCGAAGCGGTAGAGGCCGAACGCCAGGTCGTTCCAGGGCCCGACCCAGTCGGCGCCGTCGACCGTGCCGGCGGCCAGCGCCTGGGTGATCTCGCCCGGCGGCATCATCACTGTCGCCGCGCCGAGCCGGCGCATGACCTCGCCGCCCAGGCCGGCGATGCGGAACTTCAGGCCCTTGAAGTCCTCGACCGTCTCGATCTTGCGGTTGAACCAGCCGCCGGCCTGGGTGCCGCTGGAGCCGGCGTAGTAGGGCTTGATGCCGAAGCCGTCGTAGACCTCGTCCCACAGCGCCTGGCCGCCGCCGAAGCGCAGCCAGGCGTAGGCCTCGACGGCGGTCATGCCGAAGGGCACGCCGGTGAACCAGTTCAGCGCCGGCGACTTGCCGACCCAGTAGTAGGGCGTCGCGTGCGCCATGTCGGCGGTGCCCGAGGCGACCGCGTCGAAGGCCTCGAAGGGCGGCACCAGCTCGCCGGCAGCGAAGACCTTGACGTCGAGGCGGCCGCCGGACAGCACGCGCAGCTTCTCGGCGAAGCGCTCGGCGTTGACGCCGACGCCCGGCGCGTTCTTCGGCCAGGCCGTCACCATCTTGAGCTCGAAGCGCTGCTGGGCGAGCGCCGGCCTGGCGAGGCCGGCGGCGGCTCCGCCGGCCAGCCCCACCCCCGCGGCCCTCAGGAATCGGCGACGGTCGGAACGCGGCATCCAAGTCTCTCCCTCACGGAAATTCACAGCCTCGCAGTGTCCTCCAGCGCGTCGCGCGACGCCAGCCTGCCGAGCCGGTCCGATCACGGCCTCAGCCATGCGCGGACGGCGGCCGGACGCCGTCAGGCGTGCAGCTCGGGATGCGCCTCGCCGGCGTCCTGCCCGCCGCCGTCGAGGTTCTCGCGCGGGATCTCGAAGCGCCACTCGATGCCGTCGCCGTGCAGCCGCCGCTCGACCTCGGCGCCGAGCGACTGCCCGACCATGCGCTCGATGACCATCGTGCCGAAGCCGCTGCGCCCGCTCTCGGCGACCGCCTGCACGGTGCGCTCGCGCCACTGCAGGCTGAGCCGCTGCCCGGTGTCGTGCCAGCTCACGTCGAGGCTGCCGGCGGTGCCGGCGAAGGCCCCGTACTTGGCCGCGTTGGTCGCCAGCTCGTGGATCGCCATGCCCAGCATCTGGGCGCTGTGGATCGACAGGCGGCAGTGCGGGCCGCGCAGCGAGACGCGGCTCTGCTCGGTCGGCCGGAACGGCTCCAGCTGGGTCTCGACCAGGGCGAGCAGCTCGACGCCCGACGCGTTCTCCTTGACCATCAGGTCGGTCGAGCGCGCCAGGCCCTGCAGCCGGCGCTGGAAGGCGACCTCGAAGTCCCGTAGCGAGTCGGCGCCCTTGGCGGTCTGCTTGGCGATCGCGGCGATCACCGCCAGCTGGTTCTTCGAGCGGTGCGCGACCTCGCGCATCAGGAAGCGGATCTCGTTCTCGGCCGCCTTGCGGCTGCGCGAGGCCTCCGACAAGGCCGCGGAGACCGTCGCGACCTCGCTGATCGGCGGGTCGAAGGGCTCGACGTCCTCGCCGCGGCCGAGCCGCTCCGCGTCGCGCGCCAGGCGCCCGACCGGGCGGCCGATCCGGCGCGACAGCCAGACCACCGCGAGCAGCGCCGCAGCGGCGATCAGCAGGCCGCCGACGACCAGCAGCTCGAAGGCGCGGCGGAACGGCTCGCGCAGCACCGCCTTCGGCGCCCAGGCGACGACGCGCCAGTCGGAGTTCAGCGACGGCTGCACGACCGCCAGGTAGTCGACGCCGCCCTCGGTCTCGCGGACCAGGCCCTGGGCGCCGTTCGCCCCGGTCTGCAGGAAGAAGCGCCGGCCGGTCTCGGTCTCGGGATCCGAGGAGGCGATCACCGCGCCCTGGGTGTCGAGCAGCACGACCTTCCAGCCCGGCGGGAACTGCTGGCTGCGCAGCGTGTCCGACAGCTTCTCGGCGTTGCGCGTCAGGATCAGCACGCGCTTCGAGCCATCGCCCTCGACGACCGGCAGGACGACGTTGAAGACCCACTTGCCCGAGGTCTTTCCCAAGAAGGCGTCGGAGACGACCGGCGCGTCGCGCTCGACGGCGAGGCGCGCGGACGCCGGATCGGAGGTCGGGCCGAGGTCCGTGCCGAAGGCGACGCGGGTGTTGAGGATCTGGCGCAGCCGATCGTCGAGCAGGATCATGAAGGTGCCGGTGCCCTCCAGCGCGGCCTGGGCCCGGCTGTGGAAGGTCTCGTAGTCGCCCTGCTGCAGCGACGGCAGGGTCGCCAGGATGCGCAGCGTCGTCAGCATCGACGAGAGCTCGCGATCGACCGACTGGGCGAGCGAGCCGGCGGTGCCGTAGACCAGGGTCTGGACGACCTCCCGCTGGGCCTCGTTGTTGCGCTGCAGGACCAGCGCCGAGTAGAGGAAGGCCGGCGCCAGGGTCACCAGGGCGAGCAGCGCGAGATAGAGCCCGATCGGCCGGGGCCGGTGCCAGAAGGAGCGCTCGCGCCGGGGCGCCGGGGCTGCCGCCGCAGCCGCGCCGATAGCGGTCGCCGATGTCCGACCTTCAACCATGACCAGCAGGCCCTGTCATCGCCACGGCGCGATGCCTAGACCATCGAGCCTAGCCGAGCCATTACATGGATCAAAGCCGCAAGGCCATGGCAGCCCCGCGTCGTCTTGAAGCTTCGCCAACTTGTCCCCTTCCCGGCCGCGCTCTAGGATCGCGGCCCATCACCCCGTCACCAGCAGCACGAGCCCGAGATGGTCGAGACCCGGGGGCCCTTCCCCCAGACCCGCATGCGGCGCAATCGCAGCGACGACTGGACCCGGCGCCTGGTCGCCGAGCACAGGTTGAGCGCCGACGACCTGATCTGGCCGGTCTTCCTGCGCGAGGATGACGACAGCGAGGCAGAGATCGCCTCGATGCCGGGCCAGCGCCGCCTGACCGTCTCGGAAGCGGTCGACGCGGTCGGCCGGGCCGCCGAGCTGGGCATCCCGGCGATCGGCCTGTTCCCCAAGGTGCGCGAGCGGCTGAAGACGCCGGCCTGCGAGGAGGCGGTCAATCCCGACAACCTGATCTGCCGCGGCCTGCGGGCGCTCAAGACGGCGGTGCCGCAGGTCGGGCTGGTCGGCGACGTCGCGCTCGATCCCTTCAATCCGCTCGGCCACGACGGCCTGCTCGACGGCGAGCGGGTGCTCAACGACGAGACGGTCGAGATCCTGTGCCGCCAGGCCCTGGTCCAGGCCCAGGCCGGCTGCGACGTCATCGCGCCCTCGGACATGATGGACGGGCGCATCGCCGCAATCCGCCGGGCGCTCGATCAGGCCGGCCTGCAGGACACGCGGATCTGCTCCTACGCCGCCAAGTACGCCAGCGCCTTCTACGGCCCGTTCCGCGACGCCATCGGCTCGTCGGGCGCGCTCAAGGGCGACAAGAAGACCTACCAGATGGACCCGGCGAACAGCGACGAGGCGCTGCACGAGGTGGCGCTCGACCTCGCCGAGGGCGCCGACATGGTGATGGTCAAGCCGGGCCTGCCCTACCTCGACATCATCCGCCGGGTGAAGGAGCGCTTCGCCGTGCCGACCTTCGCCTACCAGGTCTCCGGCGAGTACGCGATGATCAAGGCGGCGGCCCTCAACGGCTGGCTCGACGGCGAGCGCGCGATGATGGAATCGCTGGTCGCCTTCAAGCGCGCCGGCGCCGATGCGGTGCTGACCTACTTCGCGGTCGAGGCGGCGAAGCGGCTGCGCGCCGGCTGACCGCCGCCCGGAACCGGTGGTATCCTGCGCCGCCGGAAGCGGCCGGACGAGCCGACGGAGCGACAACCAGCAGGCGGAGGAACCAAGCCATGACCTTGCGACTGAGCGACACGGCCCCCGACTTCACCCAGGACTCGACCGACGGCCCGATCAGCCTGCACCAGTACCTGGGTGACAGCTGGGGCGTCCTGTTCAGCCACCCGAAGGACTTCACCCCGGTCTGCACCACCGAGCTGGGCGCCGTGGCGCGGCTGAAGCCGGAGTTCGACAAGCGCAACGTCAAGGTGCTCGGCCTCTCGGTCGACCCTCTGGCCGACCACAAGGCCTGGGTCGGCGACATCGCCGAGACCCAGGGCACGGCCCTGAACTTCCCGCTGCTCGCCGATCCCGACCGCAAGGTCTCGGGTCTCTACGACATGATCCACCCGAACGCCAACGACACCCTGACGGTGCGCTCGGTCTTCATCATCGACCCGAACAAGAAGATCCGCCTGATCATCACCTACCCGGCCTCGACCGGACGCTCCTTCGAGGAGATCCTGCGCGTCATCGACTCGCTGCAGCTGACCGACAAGCACAAGGTCGCGACACCGGTCGAATGGAAGCTGGGTGCCGACTGCATCATCGTGCCGTCGCTGTCGACCGAGGAGGCCAGGAAGCTGTTCCCCGGCGGCTGGGACGAGAAGAAGCCCTACCTGCGCATGGTCAAGCAGCCGGGCGCCTGAGCCGCCCCTCGAGGCCGGCGCGCTCCAGGAAGAAGGCCTCGATCATCCGGTCGTGCCAGGGCTCCGGGCGGTCGGCGGCGTGGAAGCCGACGTGGCCGCCCGAGGCCGGCAGCAGCGGCGTCAGGGCCGGGTTGCCGGCCCAGTCGACGGCGCGGTAGGCCTCGATCGGGATCCAGGGGTCGTCCGCGGCGTGGATCGCCAGGGTCGGCACCCGGATCTCCGGCAGCAGCGGTCCGGCACTGCAGGCCCGGTAGTAGGCCTCGGCGTCGGCGAAGCCGCTGCGCGGCGCGGTCCAGAGCTCGTCGAAGGCCCGCACCGTGCCGGCCGCCAGCGCCCGACGGCGCACGGCGGCCGGGGCCTCCTGGGCCGAGGCCTGCAGCTCGCGGCGCATGTGGTGCAGGATGTAGCGCTGGTAGGCCGCGTTGCGCGGCAGCATCAGACAGGCCTGGGCAGCGGCCAGGTCGAGTGGCGCCGAGACCGCGGCGGCGGCCAGGACGGCGACCGGAAAGTCGTTCTCGGCCAGGAACTTCAGCAGCATGTTGCCGCCCAGGGAGAAGCCGACCGGCAGCACGCCCCGGGCGACCAGCTCGGGCCGCTGCCAGCGCAGCACGGCGAAGAGCGCCCTCAGGTCCTCGCTGCGCCCGGCGTGGTAGGCGCCGAGCCGGCACAGCGGCCCGGCCGGCCCGGCGCCGCGCAGGTTGACCCGCAGCACCGGCCAGCCGCGCACCAGGAACCAGCGCGCCGTAGCCTTGACGTAGGTCGAGTCCTCGCAGCCGGTCAGGCCGTGGATCACGACCACCGTCGGCCGCCCCGCGCCCTCGCCCTGGTGCAGCAGGACCGGCAGGCGGTCGCCGTCGGGCAGACGCACGAAGATCCGCTCGGCCGGCCAGGGCGAGAGGTCCGGCCGGATACCGGCCAGCAGGTTGCGCAGGGTCTGCAGGTCGCCGCCCCACCAGGGCGCGCGCGGCACGAAGGCGGCTGCGTCGTCGGCTCCGGTCATCCCTTGCAAATAGGCCGGCGGCGCCGAAGTACCAGTCCACGGCCCCTTGCAGCCGGAGGGCCACGCCCATCATATTCGGATAATCGAATATTTATCGGGAGACCGGAGCATGAGCTACTACCTGGCCAAGACGCTGGACGACGCGAGCTTCGACGAGGTCGTCGAGCGCGTCACCGGGGCCCTCAAGGAGGAGGGCTTCGGCGTGCTCACCGACATCGACGTCCAGCGGACGCTGAAGGACAAGCTCGGCCTCGAATTCCGCAAGTACCGCATTCTCGGCGCCTGCAACCCGCCGCTCGCGCACCAGGCGCTCGAGGCCGAGGACAAGATCGGCACGATGCTGCCGTGCAACGTGGTCGTTCAGGAGATGCTGGGCGGCCACGTCGAGGTCGCGGCGGTCGACCCGGCCGCCTCGATGCAGGCCGTCAAGAACCCGGCGCTGGAGGCGCTCGCCGAGACGGTGCGCGGCAAGCTGGAGAAGGTCATGCACCGCCTCTGAGCCACTCGACGACCGGGGCGGTCTGCGAGGGCTCCAGCAGCGGCGGCGCGTGGCCGCAGCCCGGCAGCTCCAGGACCTCCGCGCGCGGGCCGCGGCGCGCCATCTCGGCGGCCGTCTCGGGCAGCAGCACGTCCGATTCGGCGCCGCGCAGCACCAGCACCGGCAGGTCCAGCAGGTCCCACTGCGCCCAGAGGTCGATGTCCTTCAGGGCCCCTGCCTCGAAGGCAGCGGCGATCCTGGGGTCGTAGTTGCGGCCCCAGCCGCCCTCCGGCCTGGCGCGGACCGAGATCTCCGTGAAGTGCCGCCACTGCGCGTCGCCGCGGATGCCGAAAGGCGCGTAGGCCTGGCGCAGGAAGGTCTCCGCGGCCTCGAGGTCGGGCCAGGTCGGGTCCTGGCCGACCGAGGCCGCGATGCGCTCGAGCGCGGCCTTCGGCACGAAGGGCCCGATGTCGTTGAGCACCAGCCGCCGGATCGGATGGCCCGGCAGGCAGGCCGTCACCATGGCGATCAGGCCGCCCATCGAGGTGCCGATCCAGTCGAGCTGCTCGACGCCGAGCCGGGCGACCAGGGCGACGAGGTCGCTGCGGTACTGCAGCGGGTTGTAGTCGAGCGGATCGCGCAGCCGGCCGCTCTCGCCGCGGCCCACGACGTCCGGGCAGACGACCCGCCAGCCGGCCTCGACCAGGGCCGCCGCCAGGTCGTCGAAGTCGCGTCCGTTGCGCGACAGGCCGTGGACGCAGAGCGCCGTGCGCGGCGCGTCCGGCGCGCCCCACTCCCAGTAGGCCATGTCGTGGAAGCCGTCCTTGGCGAGGCACGACAGGCGGCGCAGCACCGGCGTCAGCGCGGGCGCGGTCACGCCGCGCTCTCCCTGGTCGTCTCGGCGAAGGCGGGCGAAGGATCCTGGACGGTCACGAAGGTCTCCGGGAAGAAGCCGTTGAAGTGGGTGGCGAGCGCGTTCGAGTAGGCGCCGACCTGGTCGATCTCGATCCAGTCGCCCTCGCGGACGTCGGCCGGCAGCTCGAAGGTGCCGGGCACGACGTCCAGGGAATCGCAGGTCGGTCCGTTCAGCACGAAATCCTGGGTCGCCTCGGCCGGCGCCGGATCGCCCAGGCGGATCAGCCGCGCCGGCAGGCGGATGCCGGCGTCGACCGTCTCCGACAGCGAGCCGTAGATGCCGTCGTTGATATAGAGCTGGCGGTCCTTGCGCAGCTGGACCTGGACCAGCAGCGAGCAGCCGGCGGCGACCAGCGCCCGCCCCGGCTCGCACAGCACCTCGACGGTCGGGCCGACGCGGTTGGCCTTGAGGCCGTCGCGGATCGCCTGGAAGAAGTCGGCGAGCGGCGGCGAGTCCATCTCGACGTAGCGGGCCGGAAAGCCGCCGCCGACGTCGATCGCGACCGGCTCGACGCCGGCCTCGGAGAGGATCCGGCCGCAGAGGTCGAGGGCGACGCGGTAGGCCTCGGGCTTCAGGCACTGCGAGCCGACGTGGAAGGCGATGCCGGTCGGGCAGCCGGCCGCGACCGCGCGCCGCAGCAGCGCGACCGCCTGCGCCGGCGCGGCGCCGAACTTCTTGGAGAGGTGATAGAGCGTGCCCTCGGAGGGCGGCGTGTTGATCCGCACCATGATCGTGACGTCGCGGCCGCCGGTCTCCTCCAGCACCTTCTCCAGCTCGGCCTCGTGGTCGACGACGAAATGGCGCACGCCGTAGACCCGGTAGGCGTTCTTGATCACCGCCCGGCTCTTGACCGGATGCATGAAGTAGCTGAGCGCGTCGGGATAGGTCTCGGCGATCTGCGCGATCTCGGGCAGCGAGGCGGTGTCGAAATGGCGGATGCCGGCCTTGTAGAGCGCGTCGACGACCAGCGGGTGCGGGTTGCACTTGACGGCGTAGAGCACCGCGCCGGGGAACTGGGTCAGGAAGCGCTTGGCCTGGCGCGCCAGGACGTGCGGCCTGAGGCAGTAGACCGGATAGCTCGGGCGCAGCGCCGCCGCGACGGCCCGGGCGTCGGCGAACTGGCGCGGCGCCGCCACGGGGTCAGGCTTGGCCGGGCCGGCGTCTCACCGGCCGGTCCCGAGACCGAGGCGGCGCAGCGTCGAGCCGCCGTCGCGCGACTTGCGCACCAGCGAGCGCAGCTCGGCGCTCATCGCCACCGAGCCCTTCGAGATGTAGGCCTCGTGGTTGCGCTCCAGCTCGTCCGGTACGTAGCGGTAGTTCACCATCATGCCCGCCGCCTGCTTGAGGCCCTTCGGCGAGACGTCGGCCAGCCAGTTGATCCGCTCCAGCCGCGCGCCGTTGCGCAGGTGGAAGCGGGCGACCGGGTCGATCGGCTGGCCGTCGTCGCGCTTCACGGTGAAGTACTTCGCCATGATGCGCAACAGCGGTTCCTCGAGCGCCCTGGCAATCACCGGGTCGCGCATCCAGTCGGCGCGGCCGAGCAGCGCCGAGAGCGACTCGGGCGTCGAATCGCTGCCGCCGAGCGCCCGGATGCCGCCGCGCTCCTCGACGCTCAGCAGGCCGTCCAGCGCCTCGGTCGACAGGCCGGCCAGCCAGCGCCGGAAGCCCGGCACCGGCGACAGCGTCGCGAAGCTCTTGATGTGCGGCATCGCGGCCTCGAGCTGCGCCACGACCATCTTGATCAGGTACTCGCCGAAGGAGATGCCCTTCAGGCCCTTCTGGGTGTTCGAGATCGAGTAGAAGATCGCCGTGTCGGCGCTGCCCGGGTCGTCCTGCGGCGCCTCCTCGTCGAGCAGCGCCTGGATGCTGCCGGCCAACCCCCGGACCAGCGCCACCTCGACGAAGGCCAGCGGCTCGTTGGGCATGCGCGGATGGAACAGGGCGTAGCAGCGGCGGTCCGAATCGAGCCGGTTGCGCAGGTCGTCGAAGTCGCGGATCTCGTGCACCGCCTCGTAGGCGATCAGCTTCTCCAGCAGCGCCGCGCTGGAGTTCCAGTCGATCGGCTCGAGGTCCAGGAAGCCGGTGTCGAACCAGCTCGACAGCAGCTCGTAGAGGTCGTCGTCGAGCGCCTTCAGGGCCGGGTCGTCGCCCAGCGTCGCCAGCAGGTCGGCGCGCAGGTCGGCCAGGAACTTGACGCCCTCGGGCAGGCCGTTGAACTGGGTCAGCAGCTTGACCCGCGGCGGCACCAGAGCGCGGCGCAGGCCCTGCTCGGCGCGGCGGCGCGCCGGCTCGTCGCCGGCCTCGGCCAGGCCCGCGACGGCGCGGTCGATGGCCCTGCGGTCGGCCGCGAAGTCCTCGGCCAGCAGGCGCAGGAAGAGATTGCGGCCGGCCGGATCGAGCCGCAGGTAGGTCTGGCCCAGCTCGGCCGCCCGGGCGCGCGCCGAGACCTCGCCGCCGCGCGCCTCCAGGCAGTCGCGCATCATGGTGCGCAGCGCCTCGGGGTCGGCGCCGGGCTCCTCCAGGGTCAGTCCGACCGACCGCGCCGCCGAGACGGCGACGTCGCGCCACGCGCCCGACAGATTGGTCAGCGCACGATCGAAGAAGGACTGCTGGACGGCTTCGGCCATGACCTCTCCTGCTTGGGCTTCGGGCACGCTCTGCTCCTGCTTCACGGCTATTGGATGACCGGCCCCATGACCGCCTCTGGCAACCACGTGGCGATCTCGGGGAAGACGCACAAGATGATGATCGCCAGCACCATGCAGGCGACGAATGGCAGGGATCCGCGCAGGATGGTCTGCAGGCGGATGTCCGGCGCGATGCCGTTGATGACGTAGAGGTTCAGGCCGACCGGCGGGGTGATCAGGCCGATCTCCATGTTGATCGTCAGCACGGCGGCGAACCAGTAGGGATCGAAGCCGGCGGCCAGCACGATCGGCAGCAGCACCGGCGCCGCCATCAGGATCACCGCGACCGGCGGCAGGAAGAAGCCGGCGACCAGAAGGAACAGGTTGATCGCGCCCATCAGGACCCAGCGGTTGACCTGCAGCTCGCCGATCCAGGCCGCCACCGTCTGGGTGATGAACAGGCTGGACAGCATGTGGCTGAACAGGCCGGCGGCGCCGATGATCAGCAGGATCATCACCGACTCCTTGGTCGAGTCGCGCAGCACCACCCAGAGGTCGCGCACCCGCCACAGCCGGTAGATCGCCACGGCGAAGAGCAGCACCAGCAGGGCCCCGACCGCGGCGGTCTCGGACGGCGTCGCGACGCCGCCGTAGAGCGCGAAGAGCACGCCCAGGATGACCAGCAGGAAGGGGATGACCCGGATCAGCGAGGCGAACTTCTGGCCCCAGCTGTAGACCGTCGGGGTCAGCACCTCGCCGGCGCCGCGCCGCCAGGTGTCGAAGATCGCCCAGGCCATGAACAGCACGACCAGCAGCAGGCCGGGCAGCGCACCGGCCAGGAACAGCCGGCCGATCGAGGTCTCGGTGGCGATGCCGTAGACGATCATCGTGACGCTCGGCGGGATCAGGATGCCGAGCGTGCCGCCAGCGGCGATCGAGCCGGCCGCGACCTCCGGCGGGTAGCCGCGCTTGCGCATCTCCGGGATGCCCATCTTGCCGATCGCGGCACAGGTCGCCGGCGACGAGCCGGACAGCGCCGAGAAGATCGCGCAGGCGCCGAGGTTGGAGACCACCAGGCCGCCCGGCACGCGGGTCAGCCAGCGCTCCAGCGCCTCGTAGAGGTCGCTGCCGGCGCGCGTCGAGGCGACCGCGGCGCCCATCAGGATGAACATCGGGATCGACAGCAGCGCGAAGTCGTTGAGCTCGGCGAACAGCGTCTCGGGCAGCCAGGCGATGGCCTGCCAGTGGTTGAAGTCGAACAGCGCGAGGAAGCCGATCGAAACGAGGATCAGGCCGATCGCGACGGAGATGCCGGAGAACAGCACGACGATCGTCGTGACGCCGACCAGGGCACCGAGCGTGAGGGGATCGAGCTCCATGAACCGCTTTCCTGGTCGCTCACTGACCGGCCGGGCCGCCGGACGGCTCGCCGAGGGGTTTGTCGGGCAGGTCGAAGGGCCGGCTGCGCCCGGCCAGCAGGCCGAGCAGGTCGGCCAGCAGCTGCAGGCTGTAGAGCGCGAATCCGATCGGCACGGCGGCGTAGGGCAGCCAGAGCCGCACGCCCCAGACCGTGTCGGACTTCCAGTCCCCGGCCCAGGCCTCGTGCCAGAAGCCGTAGCCGTAGACCGCGAAGAGGCCGGCGACGCCCAGCGACAGCAGCAGCACGGCGGTCGCCAGGACCGCACGCGCCCGGCCGCCCAGATAGTGCGGCAGCAGGTCGACGTTCACGTGGCCGCGCAGCCGCTGGACATAGGGCATTCCGACCAGCGTCGCGCTCAGCATCATGTAGGTCACGAACTCGGTCTGCCAGATCGTCGAGCGGTCGAGCAGGTAGCGCACGACGATCATCTCGCAGACGACCAGGATGGAAACCGCAATCATGGCGGCCGCGAGCACGCCGCTGGCCAGCGACAGCCGGTCGGCGAAGCGGATGAAGCGCTCGATCATCAGGCGCATCCCTGCTTGAACGGCGGCGGCCGGCCCGCCACGGACCGGCCGCCTGCCCCGTCCGAACCGCTCAGTCGACCGCCAGCGCCAGGTCGAGCAGCCTCTGCCCGTCCGGCACGGCCTTGACGAACTCCTTGTAGGAGCTCTGCTTGGCGAGCTCGCGCCAGGCGAGGAACTGCTCCTTGGTCATGTTGGCGATCTCGACGCCGTTCTTCTTGAACACCTCGGTCGCCTCGGCGTCCTCCTTCTTGGCCTCCTCGAGATAGAAGGCCTCGGCCTTCTTGGCGCCCTCGAGCAGGGCCTTCTGCTGCGCCGCGTTGAGCCGCTCGAAGGACTTCTTCGACATCAGCAGCGGCTGGTACATGAACCAGAGCGCGTACTCGCCGGCCGGGGTGAAGCACTTCGCCTGCTCGTAGATCCGGTAGGACACGAAGCTGGAGGAGCTGGTGTTGACCGCCTGCAGCACGCCGGTCTGCATGGCGTTGTAGATCTCCGAGGACGCCATCGAGGCGATCGACGCGCCGGCCGCGGCCAGCATCTGCTCGAAGGCCTTGCCCGCGGCACGGGTCGTCAGGCCCTGGACGTCCGCCGGCGAGGTGATGCACTTGTCCTTGCCCGCGAAGCCGCCGGCCAGGTAGCCATCGACCAGCACCATGACCCCGTCGTCCTCGGCGATCTTCTTGATCTCCTTCATGAACTCGGAGTTGTCGAGGCGCGCCGCATGGTCGTGGCTCTTCACCAGGCCGGGCATCAGGGTCAGGTTGAACTCCGGATGGACGCCGCCGGCGTAGGCCAGCGGGAAGACCGTCATGTCGAGCTGGCCGCGGCTGACCGGCTGCCATTGCTCCTTGGCCTTGAACAGCGAATGGGTCGGGTAGATCTGGATCTTCAGGTCGACGTTCGCCTGCTCGACATAGTCGGCGACGATCTGCGCCACCTTGTGGCGCACGTCCGAGGTCGACCACTGGTGCGACAGGCGCAGGGTCGTCGCCTGCGCGGCCGACAGGGTGAGGCCGATCGCCGCGGCGGCGGTCAGCAGGCCGGCCGTGATCTTGGGTATCCGCATCGCTTTTCTCCTCCCGTTCGAGCTTGTTGTCTCGTCTCGCTCACCCGGCTTTGCCGGACTGCCGTTACGATAGGCCGCAGGCGAAACACGAGTCCAGTCTTGTATGGAGCATCGCCGTTCTTGTATACAAGGCGGCCTGGGAGGAAAGATGGCAGAGGACGCGGTGCAGAACGGCCGGCAGCGGCTCGCCGACCGGGTTCGCCTGGGGCTGGAGCGCGAGATCGTGACCGGCGACCTGACGCCCGGCACGCGGCTCGACGAGACGCGCCTGGCCGAGCGCTACGAGGTCTCCCGCACGCCGGTGCGCGAGGCGCTGATGCAGCTCGCCGCCAGCGGGCTGATCGAGATGCGGCCGCGCCAGGGCGCGCTGGTCGCCGCGATCGGCACCTTCCAGCTGGCCGAGATGTTCGAGGTGATGAGCGAGCTCGAGGCGCTCTGCGCGCGGCTCGCCGCGCGCCGCATGACCCCGGCCGAGCGCGACGACCTGGCCGCCCTGCACGAGGCCTGCGCGCCCTACCTCGCGAGCGGCGACGCCGACGCCTACTACGAGCTGAACCTGCGTTTCCACGAGGCGATCTACGCCGGCAGCCACAACGCCTTCCTGGAGCAGGAGACGCGCAAGATCCGCCTGCGCGTCTCGCCCTACCGGCGCATGCAGCTGCACCGGCCCGGACGCCTGGCCGACAGCCACGCCGAGCACGGCCGGGTCGTCGCCGCGATCCTGGCCGGCGACCAGGAGCTGGCCGGCCGCCTGCTGAAGGACCACGTCGCGATCCAGAGCGGCACCTTCGTCGACTTCCTGGCGACGGTCGGCGGCCTGCCGGACCGGCGCCCCGGCAGCGCCCGCCCCGGTCGCGCCCACCCCGGCAGCGCGCGACCCGACCAGCCCCCGAAGACTCGGCACCGGACGGGCTGACCGCGGCCCGCTATCCTGCCGTTCCAACCATAAGAAACCCCTTGGAAGAGCGATCCGACCGATGAACCAGAACCTCTTCGCGATCCTCCGCGACTGCTTCCCCGCCGACCGCAGCCGCCCGGCCATCGTCCAGCCCGGCGGCGCCGAGATCAGCTACGGCGAGCTCGAGGCCGCCGCCGGGCGCTACGCGGCCGTGCTGCGCCGGCTCGGCTGCAAGCCCGGCGACCGGGTCGCGGTGCAGGTCGACAAGTCGGTCGAGGCGGTCTTCCTCTACCTCGGCTGCGCCCAGGCCGGCTGCGTCTACCTGCCGCTCAACGTCGCCTACACCGCCGACGAGGTCGCCTACTTCCTGGGCGACGCCGGCCCCGCCCTCTTCGTCTGCCGGCCCGAGGCCGAGGCGAAGCTGAAGCCGGTCGCCGAGGGCGCCGGCGTCGCGCATCTGATGACCCTCGATGCCGGGGGCGACGGCACCCTGGCGGAGGCCGCGCGCGCCGCCAGCCCGGACGGCGCGGTCCACGAAGCGGCGGACGACGACCTGGCCGCGATCCTCTACACCTCGGGGACGACCGGGCGCTCCAAGGGCGCCATGCTGACCCACGGCAACCTCTCGTCGAACGCGCTGACCCTGCGCGACCTCTGGGGCTTCCGCGAGGGCGACGCCCTGCTGCACGCCCTGCCGATCTTCCACGTCCACGGCCTGTTCGTGGCGCTCAACACCAGCCTCGCCAACGGCTCGAAGATCTTCTTCCTGCCGAAGTTCGACGCCGACGAGATCCTGCGCCTGATGCCGCAGGCGACGGTGATGATGGGCGTGCCGACCTTCTACGTGCGCCTGCTGCAGCACCCGGGCTTCACGAAAGAGGCCGCGGCCGGCATGCGGCTCTTCATCTCCGGCTCGGCGCCGCTGCTGGAGGAGACCTTCCACGAGTTCGAGCAGCGCATCGGCCTGCGCATCCTCGAGCGCTACGGCATGACCGAGGTCGGCATGGCCTGCTCCAACCCCTACGAGGAGAAGCCGGGGCGCGAGCGCCGCGCCGGCACGGTCGGCTTTCCGCTGCCCGGCGTCGAGGTGCGCATCGCCGACAGCGAGGGCAGGCTGCTCGGCACCGACGAGATCGGCGTGCTGGAGATGCGCGGCCCCAACGTCTTCAAGGGCTACTGGCAGATGCCCGAGAAGACCAAGGAGGAGTTCCGCCCGGACGGCTTCTTCATCTCCGGCGACCTCTCGAAGATCGACGCCGACGGCTACGTCCACATCGTCGGCCGCGCCAAGGACCTGGTGATCTCGGGCGGCTTCAACGTCTATCCCAAGGAGATCGAGCTGGTCGTCGACGAGATCCCGGGGGTCGGCGAGTCGGCGATCATCGGCCTGCCCCACCCCGACTTCGGCGAGGCCGTGGCCGCGGTCTGCACCAGGACCGGCGGCCAGGCGGTCGAGGAAGCCGAGATCATCGCCGTCTGCAAGCAGAAGCTCGCCAACTTCAAGGTCCCGAAGCGCGTCTTCTTCGTCGAGACGCTGCCGCGCAACACCATGGGCAAGGTCCAGAAGGCCGAGCTGCGCAAGGCCTTCGCCGAGACCTTCAAGGGAGCGTGAGGCAAAAGGCGGCGCAAAACCCTCCAATCCCGCCAAAGTTGCGTTAGCGGTCATGTGCGTATAGCATAATGCCTGCACCTAAGGGGGGCCGCCAGACAATGAAATCGGTAGCTTTTTTTAACAACAAAGGCGGCGTCGGAAAGACAACACTTCTCTGCAATATCGCCTCGTATATGGCGACCGAACTTGGAAAGAGAGTGTTAGTTATTGATGCCGACCCCCAATGCAATGCCACACAGTACATGTTTGATGATAAATTTCTTGAATACCTATATGAAGAAACAAGCTCCTTTACCATATACAATGTCATTCGACCCCTTGCGCAGGGAAAGGGGTACTCCAAGGATATTAAGCTTCACCACAGCCCTCATTTTCATGTCGACGTTATTGCTGGCGACCCACGTTTGGCCTTGACTGAAGACCTTCTAGCTCGCGATTGGGGGGCTGCGACGGCGGGAGACGTTAGAGGGATCCGAACTTCGGTTTTATTCGTTGAACTTCTGAATCGTTATCATCACTATGATGTCGTTTTTTTTGATGTTGGCCCCTCGCTCGGATCGATAAATCGCGCCGTGCTACTGGGCAGCGACTATTTTATTAGCCCCATGGCAACAGATATTTTTAGCCTGAAGGCTATCGAAAACATCGCTGAATGGTTTTCCGAGTGGACCAAGAAATGGAAATCTGGCCTACAAAATAGTGACGCCGAACCAGGCGATATACCTGTGCAAATTCCAGAGACCGTAACATTCGCTGGGTACGTGACACAGCAATACCTCGCCAAAAAAGATTCGACAGGGACGAGACGTGCAGTAAACGCTTACGACAGAATTATTTCCCAAGTTGGGTCAGTAGTTCAAAAGAATTTTTCTGATAGCATTAAATTGATACCCAATGTCACTGACTATAACATCGGAACAATACCGAACCTGTTTAGCCTTATACCGATGTCACAAACGCGACGGAAACCTATATTTGGTCTCGCGAGCGCGGACGGAATTAGAGGCGCACATTTCGCCAAAGTTAGGGATGCCAAAGAGATATTTGGCCGCGTCGCGAGAAAACTCGACAAAAATATCTCGTTGTAACGGGGCCGCACCATGCGATGGTCCCAACCGTTCCTAAATGATCTTGCCCGGAGGCAGGTAGTTGTAGTTCTCGGGGCCGGTGTTTCTAAGAACTCGATATCCAGAGATGGTCGCAAACGCCCGCCCCTGTGGAAAGAATTCCTAGAGCTTGGGGTAGCTCAATGCGGCCCCAGGGGAACTCAGCATATCAAATCCGCCATCAAGGCCGGGGACTACCTTCACGCCTGCGAATGGCTTCAGAAGCGAATGGATGACGATTGGATTGATTTTCTGCGAGGGCAATTCCTGACACCCGGATACAAAGAAAGCGAACTCCACGATAAGATATTTCGCCTCGATCAACGAGTGACATTTTCACTCAACATAGATACAATATATGAAACGTTCGTAACATCCCAAACGAGTGGAAAGACAATATCAAAGCAGTTCTATGACGAAGACGTCCATGCATTTCTGAGAGATCATTCTGACTATATTATAAAAATACACGGCTCAATTGATGCACCAAACAAAATCATCTTTTCTCAAAAAGACTACGCACTTGCGCGCGTTGAGAATTCTCTATTCTACCAAATACTAGATGCTTGCATTCTGTCACATACAATTTTATTTATTGGATGCGGAGTTTCGGATCCAGATGTTAATCTACTCTTAGAAAACCAAAACTTCCGATTTCCGAACTCACTGCCTCACTACATGATAACGCCTTCGAAAATTGGGAGCGATCTTGAAGAATCCCTACGTAAGAATCGAAACCTTAAGTGCATCAAATACGATGACCAGGACAATCACGCCGAGCTATCCAAGTTGATCGAAGAACTGATACAGAAAGTAGATTCTCACCGCACTCCTACGACGTCATAGTTCGTATAGATTTAGGCCGAACGCAGCGCACATATCCAGCAGAAAATCCCCCAGAAATACTTCAACTATCAGCGCGGCTGCGTGATGGTGAAGGCGCCCCGGATGTCGCCGAGGGCGAAGCCGGTGGCCCTGTCGCCCGGATAGGCCTCGGCCAGGGCCGCCCTCACCGCAGGATCCAGCTCGGAGCCGTGGCAGGCGAGGCAGAGCTTGCCGGTCGGGATCGCCTTCATGTAGCGGAACACCTTGCGGCCGTCCTGCTCGACGAAGCCGTAGGTTTCCAGCTCCGAGGGCTTCTCGCCGGCAGCCTTGCGGGCCTCGAAGCCGCGCAGGGTCTCCTGCTCCCAGGCGTCGGGCGCATTGGCGGGGTTGCGGACGCGCAGGCTCGTGCGGCCGACCGTCCAGCCGGTGCGCTGCGAGGCGTCGGCGGCGATCGCCGGCGCCACCTGCTGGCAGACGCCGATCGCGGCGGTCGGCCCGCCTTCGCTCATCGCCCTCGTGAGCTCGCCCTTGAGGGTCTTGGCGAAGTCGGCCACGACCGCCCGGCTCTGCTCGACCCGTCGGGCCGTGTCGTCGTCGGCCGCGGCGACCGCTGCCGCCCCCAGGACCAGGGCCGCGGCCAAGCCCGCCAGCGCCGCCTTCAGGCTCGATGCCATCGCTCCGCTCCCGCGTCGGTTCATCCCGCCGCCAGGATGCCGGCACGCCGCGGCAGCGCCCATGACCTGGGTCAAGGCGCCGCCGGCGGATCGCTCACTCCTCGACCGGGCCGGGATCGGGCAGGTGCACCTCGTGCCAGAGCGCGTTCAGGATGGCGAAGGAGCAGGCCAGCCCGACGCCGAGGATCCAGGAGAAGTACCACATGGCTGAGCCCTTCTTTCGTTCGCCCGATGGCGGTCAGTAGAGGCTGGAGCTGTTCTTCTCGACATAGCCGGCGGTCACCTTGCCGCGCAGCACGCGGAACACGAAGCCGGTGTAGAGCAGCACGATCGGCAGGAAGATCACCGTCGCGATCAGCATCACGAAGAGCGTGAACTGCGAGGAGCTCGCGTCCCAGACCGTCAGGCTGGCCTTCGGCTCGAGGCTGGACGGCATCAGGAAGGGGAAGAGGCTGACGCCCGCGGTCGCGACGATGCCGAGGACCGAGGCCGCGGTCGCCAGGAAGACCGGCAGCTCGCGCCGGCCGGCGGCGAGCAGCCAGGCCAGGGCCGCGCCGCCGAGGCCGAGCAGCGGCGCCGCCAGCATCCAGGGGTGGCGGCCGTAGTTGTCGAGCCAGGCGCCGGGCACCCGGGCGACCTCCTTGGCCAGCGGGTTGGACGGCCCGGCGCCGTCGACCGCCGAGGCGATGACGTAGCCGTCGAGCCCCCAGGCGACCCAGAGCCCGGCCACGACGAAGAGCGCGATGGCGGCCGGCGCGGCGAGGCGCAGGGCACGGCGCGCGCGCGCCTGGATCTCGCCCTCGGTCTTGACCACCAGGTAGGCCGCGCCGTGCATCGCCAGCATGGCGACCGACAGCAGCCCGGCGAGCAGGCCGAAGGGATTGAGCAGGCCGAGAAGCCCGCCGTCGTAGGTCACCCGCAGGTCGGCGTCGAAGCTGAAGGGCACGCCCTGCAGCAGGTTGCCGAAGGCGACGCCGAAGACCAGGGCCGGCACGAAGCCGGCGATGAACAGCCCGGTGTCCCAGACCGCCCGCCAGCGCCGGTCCTGGAGCTTGTTGCGGAAGTCGAAGCCGACCGGCCGCAGGATCAGCGCCAGCAGGGTCAGGAACATCGCCAGGTAGAAGCCCGAGAAGGCCGTGGCGTAGATCGTCGGGAAGGCCGCGAAGACGGCGCCGCCGCCCAGGATCAGCCAGACCTGGTTGCCGTCCCAGACCGGGCCGATGGCGTTCAGCATGACCCGGCGCTCCAGGTCGCTGCGCGCCACGACGGGCAGCAGCATGCCGACCCCCAGGTCGAAGCCGTCCATGATCGCGAAGCCGATCAGCAGCACGCCGAGGAACAGCCACCAGATCAGCCGCAGGGTCTCGTAGTCGATCGGAAGGTGCATGGCGGCGACTCCTCACTCGGCCGGCTGGGGACGCTGCGGCGCGCCGGCCGCGGGCGCCGGGGCCAGGGCCTTGGCCGGCCCCATGCGCACGTACTTGACCATCAGGAAGGCGTCGACGACGGCGAGCACGCTGTAGAACAGCACGAAGCCGGCGAGCGAGAAGAGCACCTGGCCGCCGGTGACGCTGGAGGCCGACAGGAAGGTCGGCAGCACGCCCTCAATCGACCAGGGCTGGCGGCCGTGCTCCGCGACGAACCAGCCGAGCTCGGCCGCGAGCCAGGGCAGCGGCAGGCTGAACAGGGCGAGGCGCAGGAACCAGGTGCGGTCGAAGACGCGCCGGCTGGCGAACCAGAAGGCGGTCGCGAAGAGGAAGATGAAGAAGAAGCCGAGGCCGACCATGATGCGGAAGGTCCAGAACAGCGCCGGCACCGCGGGCACGGTGTCGAGCGCGGCCTTGTGGATCATCGCGTCGCTGGCCGTGCGCGGGTCGGGCGTGTAGCGCTTCAGCAGCAGGGCGTAGCCCAGGTCCTTCTGGTTGGCCATCAGCTCGGCCCGCGCCGCCTGGTCGCCGCGGTCCTGGCGCAGCCGGACCAGGCCGTCGTAGGCCTTCATGCCGTTGCGGATGCGCTGCTCGGCGCGCACCACGAGGTCGTTGATCCCGGGCAGCGGCGTGTCGAAGGAGCGCGTCGCGATCAGGCCCAGCATGTAGGGCACCTTGATCTCGAAGCGGTTGTGGCCGTCCTGGCTGGGCAGCGCGAAGAGCGCGAAGCCGGCGGGCGCCGGCTCGCTGTCCCACATGCCCTCGATGGCCGCGAGCTTCATCTTCTGGTGCTCGGTCACGGTGTAGCCGCTCTCGTCGCCGAGCACGACGACCGAGAGCGCCGAGGCGAGCCCGAAGCTGGCCGCGACGATGAAGGAGCGGCGCGCGAAGTCCAGATGGCGGCCGCGCAGCAGGTAGAAGGAGCTGATCGCCAGCACGAACATCGCGCCGACGACGTAGCCGGCGCTGACCGTGTGGACGAACTTCGCCTGGGCGACCGGGTTGAACAGGATCTCCTTGAAGGAGGTCAGCTCCATGCGCATGGTGTCGGGGTTGAAGGTCGCCCCGACCGGGTTCTGCATCCAGCCGTTGGCGACCAGGATCCACAGCGCCGAGAGGCTGGAGCCGATCGCGACCAGCCAGGTGACGACCAGGTGGCCGACCTTCGAGAGGCGCCCCCAGCCGAAGAAGAACAGGCCGACGAAGGTCGATTCCAGGAAGAAGGCCATCAGGCCCTCGATCGCCAGCGGCGCGCCGAAGATGTCGCCGACGTAGTGCGAGTAGTAGGACCAGTTCGTGCCGAACTGGAACTCCATGGTGATGCCGGTGGCCACGCCCATGGCGAAGTTGATGCCGAAGAGCTTGCCCCAGAAGCGCGTCATGTCGCGCCAGATCTCGCGCCCGGTCAGGACGTAGACGCTCTCCATCACGGCCAGCAGGAAGGCGAGCCCCAGCGTCAGCGGCACGAAGAGGAAGTGGTACATCGCCGTCATGGCGAACTGCAGCCGCGAGAGCGCCACCGGGTCGAAGTCAATCATCGAACGAAGCTCCTTTCACGATGGCACTGCCGTCGGTCAGCCGCCGGGCGGTGTCGAGCGTGCCGGCCGCATGGCCGCCGCCGAACAGGGTGACGCGCAGCAGGACGAGCACCATCAGCTTGAACAGCAGCACCGCGCCGACCCGGCGCGCCAGCGGATGGCCGGCCCGGAAGGGGCTGGCCAGGAAGTCGCCCAGGCTCTGCAGAATAG
Source organism: Tistlia consotensis USBA 355 (assembly GCF_900177295.1). Lineage (GTDB taxonomy): Bacteria > Pseudomonadota > Alphaproteobacteria > Kiloniellales > DSM-21159 > Tistlia > Tistlia consotensis. Next base: position 79,917 of record NZ_FWZX01000015.1, on the reverse strand, counting down.
CGCCCATCGGCTCACCTGCACTCGACGTCGCCGGGATCGCGCCCGGCTCGCGGCCGGCGGACCGGCCGCCGGAAGCGAGGCCCTAGCGACCATTCTGGCACGAGCCGCGGCGTTGATCTGCGTCAAGGTTGTGCGGCTGCGTCGCAGGCCAGATCGGCGGCCGGCGCGGTCCGCTGGCCCCACGCCGATCGGTCGCCGCGCTTGCCCGGCGCGCGCCTCTGGCCTAGCTATCCGGGGCAAAACCGACCAGCCCAGATGTGGAGGACCGCCCGATGACCAGCAACGCCCCCCTGTCCCCGACCCTCGATCCCTGGGCGCTGGCCAAGGAGCTGTCCGGCAGGCAGCTGATCGGCGGCAAGCTGGTGCCGTCCGTCTCCGGCCGCACCTTCGAGGTGCGCTATCCGGCGACCCTGGAGAAGGTCGGCGACGCCGCCTACGGCGAGGCGGCCGACGTCGCCGCGGCCGTCGAGGCCGCGGTCGCCGCCCAGAAGGCCTGGGCCCGGACGCCGGCGCGCGAGCGCGGCAAGCTGATCGTCGAGTGCGGCCGCCTGCTGGAGGCGCACAAGGAGGAGCTGGCCCGCCTGATGGCGCTGGAGACCGGCAAGGCCCTGCGCACCGAGAGCCGGGTCGAGGCCGGCGTGCTGGCCGACGCCTTCGTGTTCTTCGGCGGCCTCGCCGGCGAGCTCAAGGGCGAGACCGTGCCCTTCAGCCCCGACATGATGACCATGACGGTGCGCGAGCCGATCGGCGTGGTCGGCGCGATCATTCCCTGGAACGTGCCGATGATGCTGATGGCCTACAAGATCGCGCCGGCCCTGGTCGCCGGCAACGCGGTCGTGGTCAAGTCGGCCGAGGAAGCGCCCTTCGCCGTGCTGCGCGTCTGCCAGCTGATGAACCAGGTGCTGCCGGCCGGCCTGTTCAACCTCCTTTCGGGCTACGGGCCGGAGTGCGGCCAGCCGCTGGTCACCCACCCGAAGGTCGGCAAGATCTCCTTCACCGGCTCGGTCGAGACCGGCAAGCTGATCTACAGGGCGGCCGCCGAGAAGCTGATCCCGGTGACTCTGGAGCTCGGCGGCAAGAGCCCGATGATCGTCATGGACGACGCCGACCTCGACAAGGCGGTGATGGGCGCCGTCTCGGGCATGCGCTTCACCCGCCAGGGCCAGAGCTGCACGGCGGCCAGCCGGATCTACGTCCAGGCCGGCCTGCACGACCGCTTCGTCGCGGCGCTCAAGGCCAAGGTCGACGCCCTGGTCATGGGCGATCCCCTCGACGAGAAGACCGACATCGGCACGATCGTCTCGCTGCAGCAGTTCGACCGGGTCAACAACTACGTCGACAAGGGCCGCGCCGAGGGCGGGCACGCGCACGAATGCTCCGCCCTGCCCGAGGGCAGCGACAAGCTGAAGGAAGGCTACTTCGTGCGCCCGGTGATCTTCACCGACCTGCCGCGCGACAGCCGCCTGATCCGCGAGGAGATCTTCGGCCCGGTGACCTGCGTCGTGAAGGTCGAGAGCTTCGAGGACGCCCTGGAGCAGGCCAACGACAGCGACTACGGCCTGGCCGCGACGATCTGGACGAAGGACCTCCAGACCGGCCTCCGGGGCGCCCAGCGGCTGGAGGCCGGCTTCGTCCAGGTCAATCAGAACCTGGTGGTCATGCCGAACCTCTCCTACGGCGGCATCAAGCAGTCGGGCCTGGGCAAGGAGGCGACGCTGGAGGCCATGCTCGAGCACTTCACCCACAAGAAGACGATCATCGTCAACCTGGGGTGAGGCGCCGCTCGCGCTCCGCGCCCCCCTTGCCCGTCATCCTCGCGAAAGCGAGGATCCAGACAAAGGCGCGGCCGGTGCGGACTGCCGACGGCCCGCATCGGTGGCAGCGTCTTCTGGATTCCCGCTTTCGCGGGAATGACGGTTAGGGGGGCAGGAGGGAAGGAACGCATGACCGAGCAGCAGACGGTCCTGGTGACCGGCGGCGCGTCCGGGATCGGGCTCGCCATCGTCGAGGCGGCGCTGGCCGAGGGCTGGCGGGCGGTCGTCGTCGACGCCAACGAGGCGAGCCTCGAGCGCTGCCGCGAGACGCTCGGCCAGGCGAAGGAGAGCCTGCGCTTCGAGCGGCTGGACGTCTCGGACGAGGGGGCCGTGGTGCGCTGCCTCGCCGCCTGCGACGAGGCCTTCGGCCCCTTGACCGGGGTCGTCAACTCGGCCGGGATCGGGCGCGACGTGCCGGCGCTGGAGACCAGCGCCGCGCTGTTCCGCTCGATCCTGGAGGTCAACCTGATCGGCAGCTTCCTGGTCGCCCGCGAGGCCGCGAAGCGGATGCGGGCGCGCGGCCGCGGCGCGATCGTCAACATCACCTCGGTCTCGGGCATCGCCGGCAACGAGGGGCGCGTCGCCTACGGCTCCTCGAAGGGCGGCGTCATCACCATGACCAAGGTGCTGGCGGTCGAGCTGGCGCCGCTCGGCATCCGGGTCAACGCCATCGCGCCGGGCCCGATCGACACGCCGCTGGCCCGCCAGGCGCACACGCCGGAGGCGCGCGCGGCCTGGCTGTCGGTCGTGCCGCAGCGGCGCTACGGCGCGCCGGCCGACATCGCGGCGAGCGCCCTCTTCCTGCTCGACGAGCGCAAGTCGGGCTACCTGACCGGCCAGACGATCAACGTCGACGGCGGCTTCACCGCCGCCGGGCTGATGACCGGCCGCTCGGCGGCGCAGACGCCGCCGGCCTGACGAGGACCCCGCGATGAGCCTCTTCGAGTCCAGCGGCATCGAGGTCGTCGGCTGCCATGCCGAGGGCGAGGTCGGGCGGGTCATCGTCGGCGGCGTCGCGCCGCCGCCCGGCGAGACGCTCTGGGACCAGCGGAGCTGGCTCAAGGAGCAGGGCGACGCGCTGCGCCGCCTGCTGCTGTTCGAGCCGCGCGGCGGCGCCTTCGTGCACCTCAACCTGCTGGTCCCGCCGAAGGACCCGCGCGCCGACGCCGCCTTCGTCATCATGGAGCCGGCCGACTACCCGCCGATGTCCGGCTCCAACTCGATCTGCGTCGCGACCGTGCTGCTGGAGACCGGGCGCGTTCCGATGACCGAGCCGGAGACGCGGCTGACCCTGGAGGCGCCGGGCGGCCTGGTCGAGGTCGTCGCCCAGTGCCGCGGCGGCAAGGCCGAGCGGATCACCGTCACCAACGTGCCGTCCTTCGTCTTCGCGCTCGGCGCCACCGTCGAGGTGCCAGGCTTCGGCAAGCTGGACGTCGACCTCTCCTACGGCGGCGACACCTTCGCCCTGCTCGACGCCCGCGCCCTCGGCTTCCGCCTGGAGCGGGCCGAGGCGCGGCGGCTGGTCGAGGCCGGCGAGGCGGTCAAGGCGGCGGTCAACGCGCAGCTGACGATCCGCCATCCGGAGAACCCGGCCATCGACTTCGTCTCCTTCGTGCAGTTCACCCTGCCGCCGGGGACCGACGGACAGGGCCGCATGGTCGGCAGGAACACCGTGGTGATCTCGCCCGGCAAGCTCGACCGCAGCCCGACCGGCACCGGCTGCTCGGCGCGCCTCGCCGTGCTGCAGGCGCGCGGCGAGATCGGCGTCGGCGAGCCCTTCGTCGGCCGCTCGATCCTGGACAGCGAGTTCCACTGCCGCATCGAGCGCCTGACCGAGGTCGGCGGCCGGCCGGCCGTCGTGCCCTCGATCTCCGGCCGCGCCTGGATCACCGGCCACCACCGCTACCTGCTGGACTCGGGCGACCCCTTCCCCGCCGGCTACACCCTGTCCGACACCTGGTTCCGCGCGCTGGATTGAAGCTGAAGCGGCTCCTTCCAGCCCGTCACCCTCGCGAAAGCGAGGGTCCAGAGAAAGGGCGTCAGGGCATGAGCGTCTCGTAGAGGTCGCGCCAGTCGGGATTGCCCCCCTCGATCAGCTGGATCTTCCAGGCGCGCCGCCACAGCTTGAGCTGCTTTTCGCGCTGGATCGCCCGCTCCATCGTGTCATGGAATTCGAAATAGACGAGACGGTGCAGCTGGTAGCGCCTGCTGAAGCCCTCCACCGCATCGGTCCGGTGCTCCCAGACGCGGCGGATCACGTCGCTCGTCACGCCGACGTAGAGTGTGCCGTGCCGCCGGTTCGAGAGGATGTAGACGCAGGGCTGCTTCATGACCGCCGATCGTGCCACGGCGTCTTCCTCTGGACCCTCGCTTTCGCGAGGGTGACGAAGCAACGGGGGCCGCCGTCTCCCCTTCCCCCCTTCCCGATGCTTCTTCTGGCCATCCCGCAGCCTTGCGGGCAAGGTAGCCGCGTACGCATCCGAAGGGGGGCCTTCATGTCGAGCATCGCGGCGACGTTGCCGGACAGCGCCGGGCCCGGCGCGGCACCGAGCCCGCGGGCGACGATCCTCGCCGGGCTGATCGGCAACGTCATGGAGTGGTACGACTTCGCGGTCTACGGCTACTTCGCGACGGTGATCGGCGCGCTGTTCTTCCCCAACGCCGACCCGGCGGTCTCGGTGATCGCGGCCTTCGGCGCCTTCGCCGCCGGCTTCCTGGTCAGGCCGCTCGGCGGCCTGCTCTTCGGGCGGATCGGCGACCTGGTCGGGCGGCGCCGGGCGCTGACTCTCTCGGTGGTCTGCATGGCCCTGCCGACCGTCGCCATCGCCTTCCTGCCGACCTACCAGACGATCGGCGTCGCAGCACCGGTGCTGATCGTGCTGCTGCGCATCCTCCAGGGCCTGTCGGTCGGTGGCGAGTACACCGGCTCGATCGTGTTCCTGGCCGAGAAGGCGCCGCACGGCCGGCGCGCGCTCTACGCCTCCTGGTCGATGTGGGGCGCGGTCGCCGGCATCCTGCTCGGCTCGGCCGTCGGCGCGATCATGACCAACGTCCTGGACGAGGCGGCGATTCTGGCCTGGGGCTGGCGCCTGCCCTTCGCGCTCGGCGCGCTGGTCGCGCTCTCCGGCTGGTTCCTGCGCCGCGGCATCGCCGCCGAGGCGCCGCCGCCGGAGGCCAAGGCCCCCTTGCGCGACACCTTCGGGCGCCATCGCCTGCAGGTGCTGCGCGTCGCCCTGCTGAACCTGGTCAACGGCGTCGGCTTCTACGCGACCTTCGTCTACTCCGTGACCTACATGAAGCAGATCGACAGGCTGCCGGGGCGCATCGCCTTCGACCTCAACACCGCCAACATGGCGCTGCTGCTGCTGCTGATCCCGCTCGCTGCCCTGGCCGCCGACCGCTTCGGCCGCAAGCCGCTGATCGTCGCCGGCGCCGCCGCCTTCGCCTTCGGCGCCGTGCCGCTGTTCCACCTGATCCACAGCGGCGACGACGGGCTGGTGCTGCTCGGCGAGGCCGGGCTGGCGCTCGCCATGGGCCTGTTCGGCGGCGGCATGGTCATCGCCAACGTCGAGCTGATCCCCAAGGCCGTGCGCTGCACCGGCCTGGCCTTCGCCTACAACGCCGCGATCGGCCTGTTCGGCGGCACCACGCCGATGGTCGTCGCCTGGCTGGTGACCTCGACCGGCAACCCGATCGCGCCCGGCTGGTACGTCGCCGCCGCCGGCGCGGTCTCGCTGCTCGCCGCGCTCTTCCTGCTGCCCGAGACGAAGCACCAGCCGCTCGCCTGAGCCGGCCGCAAAGCCGCCCGGACGCTCTGGCGATTTGGCTCCGCCGGCCGCCTGGCCTATGGTCGGCGCCCCCGTCCCCTGCCCTGCCGGAGCGTCGCCCTGGTGAGATCCGTCCTGCGCTGGAGCCTGCGTGTCCTCGGCGGCCTCGCGGCGCTGCTCCTGATCGTCCTGCTCGGCGGCTGGCTGTGGCTCAGGACCTCGCTGCCGAAGATCGACGGCGAGGTCACGGTCGCCGGCGCCGAAGCACCGGTCGAGCTCTGGCGCGACCGCGACGGCCTGGTGACGGTGCGCGCCGGGAGCTGGAACGACGCCGCCTTCGGCCTCGGCTACGCCCACGCCCAGGACCGGCTCGCCCAGATGATCATGCTGCGCGCCGCCGGGCGCGGCGAGCTCTCGGCCGTCGCCGGCCGCTCGACCCTGGGCGTCGACCTGCTGATGCGCACCCTCGGCTTCGCCCGCCTGGCCGAGGCCCAGGTCGCCCACCTGACGCCGGAGACGCGGGCGCTGCTCGAGGCCTACGCCGGCGGCGTCAACGCCTATCTGGCCAGCCGTTCGGGCGCGCTGCCACCGGAGCTCCTGGCTTTCGGCGACCCGAAGCCCTGGACACCCGCCGATTCCCTGCTCTGGGCCAGGCTGATGGCGCTGCGCCTGTCGGGCAACTGGCGCACGGAGCTGCGCAACGCCCGGCTCGACGCCGTGCTGAAGCCGGGCGACTGGCAGGACCTGTTCCCCGACCAGCCGGGCGCGGACTATCCGACGATCCCGGCCGACGGCCTCGCCGGCCTCGTCGGCCGCACGGTGCTGGCCGCCCTGCCCGAGGAGCTGAAGAGCTACGGCGCCAGCAACGTCTGGGCCGTCTCGGGCAGCCGCACGGCCAGCGGCAAGCCGGTCCTGGCCAACGACCCGCACCTGATGCTGCAGGTGCCCTCGACCTGGTACCTGGCGCGCCTGGAGACGCCGGAGGGCACGGTCGCCGGCGCGACCTCGCCGGGCGTGCCGGTCGTGCTGATCGGCCACAACGATCACATCGCCTGGGGCATCACCTCGACCGAGTCGGACACCCAGGACTTCGCGATCGAGACGCTCGATCCCGGGGACCCCGGCCGCTACCTGACCCCGGACGGCCCAAAGGCCTTCGAAACGCGGCAGGAGACCATCGCGATCCGCGGCGAGGACCCGGTCACCGTCACCCTGCGCCGGGCGCGCTTCGGCCCGGTGGTCAGCGACACCTTCCGGGGCGGCGAGGCGCCGCTCGCGAAGAACCAGGTCGCGACCCTGGCCTGGCCGGCGCTGAGCGCCGACGACTCGACGCCCGATGCCCTGGTCGCGCTGAACCGGGCCAGGGACTGGGCCGGCTTCCGCAAGGCGATGAGCCTCTGGGTGGCGCCCCAGCAGAACGTCTTCTACGCCGACACCGCGGGGCACATCGGCTTCTGGACGCCCGGCAAGGTGCCGCTGCGCATCGGCTACGACGGCAGCCGGCCGGTCGAGGCCCGGGACCGCGAGGCGCTCTGGTCCGGCTTCATCCCCTTCGAGTCCCTGCCCCATGCCTTCGATCCCGCCCAGGGCTGGCTGGCCAACGCCAACAACCGCATCGTCGGGCCGGGCTACCCCTACGAGATCGCGACAGAGTGGCAGAACCCGGCGCGCTACCGGCGCATCGCCCAGGTCCTGGCCGCCGATGCCGCCTTCAGCCCCGCCAAGGCGGCGGCCCTGCAGCTCGACCGGCTCTCGCCGGTCGCCCGCGAGCTGCTGCCCCTGATGCTGAAGGCGAAGCCCGCCGCGGGAGAGGCGGCCGAGGCGCAGGCCCTGCTGGCGAAGTGGGACGGCACGATGGACCGCGACCGGCCGGAGCCGCTGATCTTCTACGCCTGGCTGCGCGAGCTGAACCGCATCCTCTTCGCCGACGAGCTGGGCCCGGCCTTCGGCGAGATCGCCTTCTGGAACCCCGAGGCGATCGAGCGGGTGCTGACCGCGGCACCCCGCTGGTGCAGGGGCCAGACGGCCGACTGCGACGAGGCTCTGCGCAAGAGCCTGGTCGAGGCGATCGCGCTGCTGCGGCGGGTCGGCGCCGGCGGCCCGCTCGAGGACCTGAAGTGGGGCGACTTTCACAAGGCGACGCTCGGCCACCCGCTGTTCAAGGCGCTGCCGCTGCTCGGCGCGCTCACGACCCTGGAGATTCCGACCGGCGGCGGCAACTACACGGTCGACCGAGCGACGCCGGTCTACCTGAACGAGCAGCGGCTGTTCCGCGACGTGCACGGGCCGGGCCTGCGCGCGGTCTTCGACCTCGCCGACCTCGACGCCTCGCGCTTCGTCATCGATGCCGGCCAGTCCGGCAACCCGCTGTCGCCGCACTACGGCGACTTCCTGGAGCGCTGGCGCGACGGGGCTTCGGTCAAACTGGTCGCGCCGAAGCGAGAGTCGGCGGATATCCTGGTGCTTCGTCCAGCCCGGCAATGACGCTCCGCGGTCGCGGATCGGCCGCCGCAGCCACAGGAGGATTTGGTGACCCAGACCGTGACCATCGATGACATCCGCCGGGCGGCCGGAGAGATCGCCGGCCAGGTCGTGCGCACGCCGACCGTCGAGGCGCGGCGGCTCGGCGAGCTGATCGGCTGCGAGCTATGGCTGAAGCTGGAGAACCTGCAGTTCACCGGCTCCTTCAAGGACCGCGGCTCGCTGGTCAAGCTGCTCAGCCTGACGGCGGCCGAGCGCAAGCGCGGCGTGATCGCCATGTCCGCCGGCAACCATGCCCAGGGCGTCGCCTACCACGCCGGCCGCCTGGGCATCCCGGCGACCATCGTGATGCCGGTCTTCGCGCCCTTCACCAAGGTCTCGCGGACCCGCGCGCTCGGCGCCAAGGTCGTGCTGGCCGGCGACACGCTGGACGCCTCGGCCGAGGCCGGCCGCGAGATCGCCGCACGCGAGGGCCTGGTCTGGGTGCATCCCTACGACGACCCCCTGATCGTCGCCGGCCAGGGCACGATCGGCCTGGAGCTGATGGAGGACCGGCCGGAGCTCGACTGCGTCGTCGTGCCGATCGGCGGCGGCGGCCTGATCGGCGGCATCGCCACGGCGGTCAAGGCGATCCGGCCGGAGACCGAGATGGTCGGCGTCGAGGCCGAGCTCTTCCCCTCGATGAAGCAGGTGCTGCGCGGCGAGCAGCCGCGCGCCGGCGGCACCACGCTGGCCGACGGCATCGCGGTCAAGACGCCGGGCAGGATCACCCGGGAGATCGTCCGCGCCCTGGTCGCCGACATCCTGCTGGTCAGCGAGACCGAGCTGGAGGCCGCGGTCTCGGCGCTGGTCGAGCTGCAGAAGGTCGTCGCCGAGGGCGCGGGTGCCGCCGGCGTCGCCGCGCTGCTGGCCCAGCCGGAGCGTTTCAGGGGCCGCCGGGTCGCGACGGTGATCTGCGGCGGCAACATCGACGTCCGGCTGCTCTCCGGCGTGCTCAACCGCGCCCTGGTGCGCGACGGCCGCCTGGTGCGCCTGCGCGTCTCGATCATCGACCAGCCCGGCCAGCTCGCCAAGCTGGCCCAGGTCATCGGCGAGACCGGCGGCAACATCGTCGAGGTCGTCCACCAGCGTCTCTTCGCCGACGTGCCGGCCAAGCAGGCCGACATCGACGTCATCGTCGAGACCCGCAACCAGGAGCACGTCCAGGAGATCATCCAGGGATTGAAGCAGGGCGGCTTCGCCAGCCGCGTGCTCTCGACCAGGTCGATCGACGGCGGCGCGTAGGGAGCTGCGGCGTCGGCGCTGCTCCCACGCCCCTCGACAGGCTCGGGACGAAGCGAAGAACGGTGCAAACGGCAACCTGCCCGAATTCTCCAGCCTCTGCTTCGTCCCGAGCCTGTCGAGGGGCGTGGGAGCGATGTCGAGGGCTGCCGCGCCTGCAGCCGAGCTCCGGCTAGGAAGGCGCCGCGAGACCGGATAGGCTCGCGGCCATGAACCATGACAGCTACCCCGACGGCTACATCCTGGGCATCCTGCAGCGCACCCGGACCATCGCCATGGTCGGCGCCAGCCCGAAGTGGAACCGGCCCTCGTTCTTCGCCATGAAGTACCTGCAGGAGAAGGGCTACCGGGTAATCCCGGTGAACCCCGGCGTCGCCGGCCAGGAGATCCTGGGCGAGACGGTCTACGCCGACCTCGCCTCGATTCCCGGCCGCTACGAGATGGTCGACGTGTTCCGCAACTCGGCGGCCGCCGGCCCGGTCGCCGACGAGGCGATCCGCCTCAAGGACGAGAAGGGCATCCGGACGCTCTGGATGCAGCTCGGCGTGCGCAACGACGAAGCCGCGGCCCGCGCCGAGGCGGCCGGCCTCGAGGTCGTGATGGACCGCTGCCCGAAGATCGAGTTCGGCCGCCTGCACAGCGAGCTTTCCTGGGCCGGCTTCGACTCCAAGGTCATCACCGCGAAGCGCCGGCGCCTCAGGGTCGGGTGACATGGTCCCTCCCTCCTCTTCTCCTCTCCGCCCCGGGGGGCGGAGAGGCCGGGAGAGGTGGGGGAGACCGGCCCGCCCTCCCCTTGCCGACGGACGCCACTTCGACCCCCACACCTCTCCCCGGCCCTCTCCCCTCCCCAAGGGAGCGGAGAGGGAGAGAAGGAGAGGGCGCGTCTGTGGGATTGACGACGGCGCGCGGCTCGCGGATAGTCCCTGCCATGATCGAACGCGCTGCCACCTTCCGCTGGTATTTTACGCCTTCTCCATAGGAGCGGCACCGTTCGACCTGTCTGAAACGATGCCGCCGCCGAGGCGGCATTATCGTTTCCGGGCCTCTCGGCGGCGGCGCTGCCTGGAGATGCCGCGATGCCCCGAGACCCGCTACCCTCCCCTTCCGAGCTCCAGATCCGCCACGCGGAGCGCGAGGACGCCGCCGCCGTCGTCCGGATGATCCGCCGCCTGGCCGTGCCGCACGGCGAGCGCGCGCCCCTCGGCCGCGCCGTCGCCGAGTGGGACGTGCTGGGCGACGAGCCCTGGGCCACGGCCCTGGTCGCGGAGGCCGGGCCCGCGCTGGTCGGCTGCGCCGTCTTCGGACGGCACTACCGGACGCCTTCCGCAGGGCGCTGCCTGGACCTCGGCAGCCTCTTCGTCGAGCCAGCCTGGCGCGGCCGCGGCGTCGGCCGCGCTCTGGTCGAGGCCGTGCTGCGCCATGCCCGGGTCCTGGACTGCAGCCGGGTCGTCGTCGGCACCGTCGCCGCCGACGCGCCTGCCCAGGCCTTCTACGAGCGCCTCGGCTTCGCGCCCGCCGCGCTCGCGGGCCCGCGCCACCGGGCCCTGGTGAGCCCGGCCCTGCAGGGCGCCCAACCGGAGGACCGCAGGCCGTGACTGCCGGCATACCGACGCTGGAGACCGCCCGCCTGCTGCTCCGCCCGCTGGCCCTCGACGACGCCGCGGCGGTGCAGCGGACCTTCCCGCAGTGGGAGATCGTCCGCCATCTGGCCGCCCACGTGCCCTGGCCCTACCCCGCCGACGGCGCCGAGACCTTCATCCGGGACAAGGTGCTGCCGGCGATGGACGCGGGAACCGAATGGCACTGGTCGCTCCGGCCCGGGACGGAGCCGGAGCGGCTGATCGGCGTCATCTCGCTGATGGACCGGGAGGACGACAACCGCGGCTTCTGGCTCGACCCGGCCTGGCAGGGCCGGGGCCTGATGACCGAGGCCGCCGAGGCGGTCACCGACTTCTGGTTCGAGGTCCTCGGCAGGCCGGTGCTGCGCGTGCCGAAGGCCGTTGCCAACGGCCCGTCTCGTCGCATCTCGGAGCGGAGCGGCATGCGCGTGATCGCCCGCGACGAGCGCGACTACGTCGCCGGCCGCCTGCCCTCCGAGCTCTGGGAGATCACCCGCGAGGCGTGGCGGGCACGGCGGAGCGGATGACGGGCCCGGGCCGACTTCGCTCCGCCCTTCGACAAGCTCAGGACGAAGCGAATCGAGGGACGCATGCTGCCCCTTCGGCTTCATCCTGAGCCTGTCGAAGGATGGAGCCGATCACCGCAGGGATTCGCGTCGGCTGCAAATGTCGAATCGCAAGCTCTTGGCACAACGAACGTCTTTGCGGGATCAGATACGCTACAGCAGAGCCGTTGCCGGCCGGTGTTCTCTCCGTGCTGAAAAACTTTGATTCACATGCAATTTTATATCTAACTATATTTTTTTCCTATCCCGCCCCCTCTTCGCTTTCCGGCCGGCCCTGCGCTATAGCTCGGGGCTCGACGGGCCCCGCGGGGGCAGGAAGGACCAGCGATGACCGACCGAAAGCAGCCGCCGGCCTACGGCTTCGAGACCCGCATGCTGCACGCCGGGGCGCAGCCCGAGCCGGTCACCGGCGCGCGCCAGACGCCGATCTTCCAGAACACCTCCTACGTCTTCCACGACGCCGATCACGCGGCCAGCCTGTTCAACCTGCAGACCTTCGGCTTCATCTACTCGCGCCTGGCCAACCCGACGGTCGCCGTGCTGGAGGAGCGGATCGCCAGCCTGGAGGGCGGCCGGGGCGCCACCTGCTGCGCCTCGGGCCACGCCGCGCAGATCCTGACCTTCTTCGCCTTCATGGAGCCCGGCGACCGCTTCGTCGCCTCGACCCGGCTCTACGGCGGCTCGATCACCCAGTTCGGCAAGACCTTCAAGAAGTTCGACTGGCACTGCGACTTCGCCGACTTCGACGACCTCGAGGCGGTCAGGGCGGCGATCGGCCCGAGGACCAAGGCGCTGTTCTGCGAGAGCCTGGCCAACCCCGGCGGCGTGATCAGCGACCTGGAGGCCCTGGCCCGGATCGCCGAGCAGGCCGGCATTCCCCTCATCGTCGACAACACCATGGCGACGCCCTTCCTCTGCCGGCCGATCGAGTGGGGCGCCGACCTGGTGATCCACTCGACCACCAAGTTCCTCTCCGGCAACGGCACGGCGATGGGCGGCGCGGTCGTCGATTCAGGCCGCTTCGACTGGAACGTCTCGGAGAAGTTCAGGGGCCTCAACGCGCCCGAGCCGGCCTACCACGGCCTCTCCTTCTACGAGACCTTCGGCGACATGGCCTTCACCATGCAGGCCCATGCCGTCGGCCTGCGCGACCTCGGCCCGACCATGGCGCCGATGCACGCCTTCCTGACCCTGCTGGGCAGCGAGACCCTGGCCCTGCGCATGGAGCGCCACGTCCGCAACGCCGCCGAGGTCGCCGCCTTCCTGGAGCGCCACCCGGCGGTCGCCTGGGTCTCCTACGCCGGCCTGCCGTCGAGCCGCTACCACGCCCTGGCCGGCAAGTACCTGCCGGGCGGGGCGGGCTCGGTCTTCACCTTCGGCCTGAAGGGCGGCTACAAGGCCGGCCTCAAGCTGGTCGAGGCGGTCAACCTGTTCAGCCACCTGGCCAACATCGGCGACGCCCGCTCGCTGATCCTGCACCCCGCCTCGACGACCCACCGCCAGCTCAGCGACGAACAGCGCGCCGCGGCCGGCGCCGGCGACGAGGTGATCCGCCTGTCGATCGGCCTGGAAACCGTCGCCGACCTGATCGCCGACCTCGACCAGGCCCTGGCCATCGCCGGCCGCCACGCGGCGGCGGAATAGGAGGCAGGGCGCCTCGCCTCCGGGACGGCCGGTCGCTAGCGCCTCGAAATCCCTTCGAAGAACGCTAGGTAAGCGGTGCGACTCGCCTCGGTCGCCGCGAAATCCCCACCGACAGTATGGCCGGCATAGGACTGGACCGGCACCGCGAGATCGAAGGAGTGATGGGCGCCCTGGTAGACGATGGCACTCAGGCGATCGTCGTCGGCACGCGCCGCCTTCTCGGCGCAAGCGGACGAAGGTACCCAGTCGTCGGCGCCGCCGAGCAGCAGCAGAAGCGGGCTCGCGAAGTCGAGGTCGTTACCGATCACGCCACACCAGGGATAGTAGGCGACCACGCCGGCGAAGGGCTCGGCACCCGGATGGTCCCGCAGCGCCCGCGGCTTGGCAGCGAGCACGGCGACGCTGCCGCCGTTGCTCTGGCCGATCAGGAAGATGGCCCGGCCGTCGATCTCGGGGCGCGCAGCCAGCCAAGCCCGCGCCGCGAAGGCGTCGGCGACACGGTACCAACGCGCCTGCGCGAGGGCGTTGAGGTCGCTGCAGACGCGACCGTCACCGAGGCCCCGCGGGCCGAAGGAATCGACGATCAGGGTGGCGAAACCATGGGCTTCGAGAAAGGCCGCGTGGGCGCGCAGCCCGGCCTCCACGGTATCGCTGAGGCCAGCGCAGCCATGCAGCAGCACAACCGCCGGAAAGGGCCCCTCGCCCGCCGGCAGGTCGAACTCCGCCGTCAGCGTGGCGTCGTGCTCGGCCAGGGCCGAGCCCGAATCGAACCGAACCGTCTCGGCCCACGCCGCCCCGGCCCCGGCCGCAGCGGCCGCAAGCAAGGCGAGGGTCGCAGCGAGAAACGTCCGAAGGCGCATGTCGATCCCCTTCACTGTACCGGCGCGTGCGCCTGGCTCGCCGCCAGCAGCGCGCGCGTGTAGTCCTCCCGCACCGCCCCGCGGGCCAGGGCCTCGCGGTCGAGGACCTCGACGATGCGGCCCTGCTGCATGACCGCCAGGCGGTCGCACATGTGGTCGATCACCGCGAAGTCGTGGCTGACCATCAGGAAGGTCAGGCCGCGCTCCTCGCGCAGCCGGCTCAGCAGGTTCAGCACCTCGGCCTGCACCGAGGCGTCGAGCGCCGAGGTCGGCTCGTCGAGCAGCAGCACCGAGGGCTCCAGCATCAGGGCGCGCGCCACGGCGACGCGCTGGCGCTGGCCGCCGGAGAGCTGGTGCGGATAGCGGAAGCGGAAGGAGGCATCGAGGCCGACGTCCTGGAGCGCCGCCTCGACCCGCCGGTCGCGCTCGCGCCGCCCGCCGAGGCCATGGACGAGCAGCGGCTCCGAGAGCACGCGGTCGACCGTGTGGCGCGGGTGCAGCGAGCCGTAGGGGTCCTGGAAGACCATCTGGACCCGGCGCGCGAAGGCCCTGTCGCGGCTGCCGATACGGCCCAGGGCCGGCGGGGCCCGGCCGTCGATCAGGGCGCGCCCGGCCGAGACCGGCGCGAGACCGCAGAGCGCGCGCAGCACCGTCGACTTGCCGGAGCCCGACTCGCCGACCAGGCCGAAGGATTCCCGAGGCTCGACCGACAGGTCGATGCCGCGCACCGCCCGCACCGCCTCGCCGCGGGCGGCGAAGACGACCTCGAGGCCGGCGATCTCGATCAGGGCCATCGCCGCGCCCTACTCCGCCCAGCCCGGGTCGCGCCGCAGGGTCGGCAGCGGCCCGCGCGGCCCGCCGACCGCCGGCAGGCAGCGCAGCAGCCCCCGGGTGTAGGGATGGCGCGCCTGCTCCAGCTCCGAGGCCGCGAGCGATTCGACGACGCGGCCGGCGTACATGACCAGCACCCGGTCGCAGAAGCGCGCGACCAGCGGCAGGTCGTGGCTGATGAAGATCAGGCCGAGGCCGCGCTCGCGGACCAGGCCGTCGAGGATGCGCAGCACCTCGGCCTCGACCGTCACGTCGAGCGCCGAGGTCGGCTCGTCGGCGATCAGCAGGTCGGGCTCCGGGATCAGCATCATGGCGATCATCACCCGCTGGCCCATGCCGCCGGACAGCTCGTGGGGATAGGCGCCCATGACCCGCTCGGGATCGCGGATCTGCACGGCCTCCAGCATCGCGACGGCGCGCCGCCGGGCCGCGCCGGCCGACAGGCGGTCGCGCCGGCGCAGGCCCTCGGTGAGCTGCCGGCCGACGGTCATTACCGGGTTCAAGGAGTACTTCGGGTCCTGCATGACCATCGCCAGCCGCCGGCCGCGCAGCGCCCGCATGCCGCGCTCCGGCAGGCTCAGCAGATCCCGGCCGTCGAAGGCCAGCCGCTTCGCCGTCACCCGCCCCGGCGGCTGCACGAGGCGCAGGATCGCCCGGCCGGTCATGGTCTTGCCGGAGCCGGACTCGCCGACGATGCCGAGCCGCTCGCGGCCGAGCGTGAAGGAGACGCCGCGCACCGCCTCGACCCGGCCACCGGGCGTGTCGAAGGCGACCTTCAGGTCCTCGACCTCGAGCAGCGGCTTCATCGGGAGGCGCTCATCTCGAGGCGCTCCGGGGGTCGAGCACGTCGCGCAGGCCGTCGCCGAGCAGGTTGAAGCCCAGGCTGACGACAAAGATGGCGAGGCCCGGCACGGTCGCGACCCACCACTGGTCGAAGAGGTACTTGCGGCCCGAGGAGATCATCAGGCCCCACTCGGGCAGCGGCGGCTGGGCGCCGAGTCCGAGGAAGCCGAGCCCGGCGGCGACCAGGATGATGCCGGCCATGTCGAGGGTGATGCGCACGATCACCGAGGAGAGGCAGAGCGGCATGACGTGGCCGGTGACGATGCGCCAGGCCCCGAAGCCCTGCAGCTGCTCGGCCGCGATGTAGTCCGAGTTGCGTACGGTCAGGGTCTCGGCCCGCGCGACGCGCGCATAGGGCGGCCAGGCGGTCAGGGCGATCGCCAGCACGGCGTTGCCGATCCCGGGGCCGAGCGCGGCGACGAAGGCGAGCGCGAGGATCAGCCGCGGGAAGGCCAGGAAGATGTCGGTCAGGCGCATCAGCACGACGTCGACCAGGCCGCCGAAGTAGCCGGCCGCCGTGCCGATGGCGAGGCCGAAGACCGGCGCGGTCGCGACGACCAGCAGCACGATGTAGAGCGTGACCCGGGCGCCGTAGACCATACGGCTCCAGAGATCGCGGCCGAACTCGTCGGTGCCGAGCCAATGGCCGGCGGTGCCCGGCGGCGAGAGGCGCTTCGCGAGATCCTGGGCCAGCGGGTCGTGGGTCGCGAGCAGCGGTGCGAAGATCGCCGTCAGCACCAGCAGCAGCACGATGGCCAGGCCGAGCAGGGCCACCGGGTTGCGCAGCAGCGACAGCCAGCCGAGATAGGCTTGGCCGAGCCAGGCCTGGCGGCGCGAGCGCGGGCTGCGGCTGGTCAGCCAGGTACGCCAGGACGCGGTTGCGGAGCTCATCGCCTGACTCTCATGAGGCCTCTCAGCGGGCCCGCGGGTCGACCAGCCGGTACAGCAGGTCGGACAGCAGGTTGAGCAGGATGAAGGCGGCGCCGACCACGATGGTGCCGCCCATCACCGCGGACAGGTCGCCGGAGAAGAGCGCGTTGGTGATGTAGAGGCCGAGGCCGGGCCAGGCGAAGACCGTCTCGGTCAGCACCGAGCCCTCGAGCAGCTGGGCATAGGACAGCGCGATCACCGTGATCAGCGGCACCAGGACGTTGCCGAGCGCGTGGACCCAGACGACGCGCCACTCCGGCATGCCCTTGACCCGGGCCGTCGTGACGTACTCCTGGTGCAGCTGCTCCAGCATGAAGGAGCGGGTCATGCGGCTGACGTAGGCCAGCGAGTAGTAGCCGAGCACGCCGGCCGGCAGCACGATGTGGGTGAGCGCGTTGCGGAACACGTCCCAGGCACCGGCCAGGGCGGTGTCGATCAGGATCGCGCCGGTGATCCGCGGCACGTCGAGGTCGAAGACGAACTGGAAGGAGGTGTCGAGCCGGCCCGGCCCGCCGACCCAGCCGAGGTCGCCGTAGAACAGCAGCAGGCCCATCAGGCCGAGCCAGAAGACCGGCATCGAATAGCCGAACAGCCCGACCAGGCGGATCGCCTGGTCGGCCAGGCGACCCTGGCGCACTGCCGCCGAGACGCCCATCGGCACGCCGAGCAGCACGCCGACCAGCGTCGCGATGGTCGCGAGCTCCAGGGTCGCCGGGAACACGCGGCCGATGTCCTCGAGCACCGGATGGGCGGTCAGGGTCGAGGTGCCGAGGTCGCCGCTCAGCACGTCGCGGAGATAGAGCCCGAACTGCACCAGCAGCGAACGATCGAGGCCGAGCGCATGGCGTGCCGCCGCGTACTGCTCGGCGGTCGCCCGCTCGCCGACGATCGCCAGGACGGGATCGATCGGGATCACCCGGCCGATGACGAAGGTGACGAAGAGCAGGCCGAGGAAGGTCGCGGCCAGGGTCGCGGCGAGTCCGGCGAGGCCGCGCGCGCGGCGGCCAATCAGGCCGCCGCGCGACGGCACGCCGGCCCCCTCCCGTCCCGGATCGGCGAGGTCGGTCACGCGATCCCGGCCGACGCCGGCGACGGCAGCCGTGCCGGGGCCCGGCCGGGGGCCGGCCGGAGGGCGCGGTCGCCGGCGGTCGCGAGGCAGCGAGCGGCGGTCACTCCTTGGTCGTGGCCCAGTAGAAGGCCGAGTGGATCGAGCCGCCGGCCGAGAAGCCCTGCACGTTCTTGCGCAGGGCGACCTGCTCGATGCGCTGGAACATCACCGCGAAGGGCGAGACCTTCTGGTGGATGCGCTGGATCTCCTCGTAGAGCTTCGCGCGCTTGTCGCTGTCCTTCTCCAGCACGGCGGCGTCGGTCATGTCGTTGACCTCGCTCGCCGGCCAGGCGTTGCGCCAGGCCAGGATGCCGGTCAGCTGGGCGTCGTCCGAGTTGTCCGGGTTGCGCGCGAAGGTGTCGGCGTTGGTGTTCGGGTCGGGATAGTCGGGGCCCCAGTCGCCGAGATAGATGTCGTGCTTGCGCGCCCGGTACTCGGTCAGGATCTCCTTGCCGGTGCCGACCCTGAGCTCTGCGGTGATGCCGGCCTTGGCCCAGGTGTTCTGCAGCGCCTGGGCGACCTCCAGCCGGTCCTGGTCGTTGCGCACGAAGATCCTGACGTGCAGGTCCTTGACCCCGGCCTCGGCGAGCAGCGCCTTGGCCTTGTCGATGTCGAGCTTGTAGGGCCGGTCGTCGATGGCGCCCAGGAAGCCCTTCGGCAGGAAGGCCTGATGGACCGTGAACTGGCCCTTCAGGAAGCTGTTCACCATGCCGTCGTAGTCGATCAGGTACTTGAAGGCCTCGACGACCTTCGGGTTGTCGAGCGGCTTCACCTTCTGGTTCAGCGAGATGTAGCGGATCTGGCCGCGCACCTCGTCCTGCACCTTGAGGTCCGGGTTGCCCTCGATGCCCTGGATGTCGACCGGCGTCAGCTTGCGCGCGACGTCGATGTCGCCGTGCTCGAGCAGCAGGCGCTGGGTCGCCGGCTCCGGCACGTGGCGCACGAAGACCCGCTTCATCGCCGGGACGCCACGCCAGTAGCTCTCGTTGGCCTCCAGCACGTAGGAGTCGATCGGCTTGAAGCTGCGCAGGTGGTAGGCGCCCGAGCCGGCCGTATGGGTCTTCAGCCAGCCGTAGCCGAAGTCGCCATCGACCTCGTGGGACAGCGCCTCCTTCTTGTCGACCACCGAGGCGACCACCGCGGTCAGGCAGTTGTAGAAGAACGAGGGCGCGTAGGGCTTGTCGGTGACGATGGTCAGCTCGTAGGGGCCGGTCGCCCGGATCATCTGGTCGACGTTCTCGGCATTGAAGCCGAACTGCGTCAGGATGAACGAGGGCGTCTTGTCCAGCTTGACCGCGCGGTGCAGCGACCAGGCCGCGTCCTCCGCGGTCACCGGATTGCCGGACTCGAACGTCAGGCCCTGGCGGATCTTGAAGGTATAGGTGACGCCGTCGTCGGCGAGCTTCCAGCTCTCGGCGATGCCGGGCACCAGCGGGCCGAGCTTCCTCGGATCGAGCTCGACCAGCGTGTCGTAGGTGTTGTTGAGGAGATCGTTGCCCGAGAACTCGAAGCTCTCGGCCGGGTCGAGCGAGACGATGTCGTCGATCTTGTCGGCGATGACCAGCGTGTCGGCCGGCGTCCCGGCCCGCGCGGCGGCGCCCCAGGCGGCCAGCCCCAGGGCGGCCGCCAAGGCCAGCGCCGCCACGGCCGTGCGGCCGGCCAGTCTTTCGATCGGCATGGTGATTCTCCCTGTTCTCTTTCCTGCGCGCGTTCGTGGCAGGAAGCCTCCGGGCCCAATTGTCGCGATGCGAGCAGGCTTGTCCAGGGATCAACCGAAGCAGCCTATGAGATTGCGACTTGTTCTCAATCGCGATACCGTCCGGCGGCCGGCTGGCTCCAGCCGGCGCCTCCGTCCACCCGACCCGGATCGTCGCCGCCATGAGGGCGCTCCTGCTGCAGGCCTACCGCGCGCACGAGCGGGACCTGATCCGCTTCCTCGCGCGGCGGCTCAGCTGCATGACCACCGCTCGGGACCTCGCCCACGACCTCTATGTCAAGCTGCACGACCTCGAGCCTCCGGCCGAGCTGCGCCACGAGAAGGCCTATCTCTTCCGCATGGCCGCCAACCTGGCCGCCGACCACCAGCGCAGCACCGCGCGCCGCGGCGCGCTGCTCGCCGAGGTGCAGTCGTTTCTCGCCGACTCTCCCGAGCGGCGGACGCCCGAGCAGATCGTCGCCGCCCGCCAGGAGGTCGAGGCGATGCGCCGGGTCGTCGAGGGGCTGCCGGAGCTGAGCCGGCGGATCTTCCGTCTCAACCGCTTCGAGGGCCGCTCCCAGAGAGAGATCGCCGCGCTCCTCGGCGTCTCCCAGACGACCGTGGAGAACCACATGCGCAAGGTGCTGTCCCGGCTGACGGAAGCGCGCACCGCCGCCGACTCCGGCGGAGACGGCGCATGACCGCGATCCGGGCCTGGGGTGAGATGCCGCGCCGGACGTCTCCCAGTGGAGGCTCCGCCATCGACCGGAGGGGAAGGCCCGCGCCATGACCGACCAGCACCCCGCCCGCCGCGAAGCGCCGGGCGAGGCCGCCCACCGCTGGATCGTCCGCCTGGCTTCCGGCGACGTCGCAGCCGACGAGCTCGACGCGCTGGAGCGCTGGCTGGCGGCCGCGCCGGGCCACCGGCACGCCTTCGAGCAGGCGCGAGCGACCTGGCGCGCCGCCGGCGCCCTCGAAGAGGCCTTCGCCGCCCCCGGCCGCCCCGCGGCGCCTGCGAAGGCACCCCGCCGAGCCCACGGCCTGTCGGCCCGTCCCCTCGCCCTCGCTGCCGCGCTGCTGGCCGCGGCGGTCGTGCTCGCAGTGCTGCTGCCCGGCCAGCGGGCCGACATCAGCACGGCCGCCGGCGAGCAGCGGGTCGTCACCCTGGCCGACGGCTCGAGCGTGACGCTGAACACCGACAGCGCCCTGGCGCTGCGCTACACGCCCGAGCAGCGGCGCGTCGTGCTGCTGCACGGCGAGGCCTTCTTCCGCGTCGCCCACGACAGCGCGCGGCCCTTCGTGGTCTCGGCGCTCGGCGGCACCGCCGAGGCCGTCGGGACGGCCTTCGCCGTGCGCCAGGAGGCGGAGCGCGTCTCGGTCGCCGTCGTCGAGGGGCGGGTCCGGGTCGCCTCGCCGGAGGCCGGCGACGCGACGCTGCTGCTCGCCCCCGGGGACAGCGCCAGCTATCGTCCCGACCGCCCGCCGCGAGCCGGCCGGCACCGGCCGCCCGAGCAGGTCGCGGCCTGGCGCGACGGCCGCATCGTCCTCGACGGCCTGCCCTTCCGCGCCGCGGTCGCGGAGCTCGCCCGCTACTTCCCCGGCCGTGTCCTGGTCGCCGGAGCGCCGGCGGTCCCGCGGGCGGTCAGCGGCGTCTTCTCGCCCCGCTCGATCGGCCGGGCCATCGCGGCCGTCGGCGAGACCCAGGGCCTGAGCAGCCTGCAGCTCGGCGACTACCTGCTGGTCCTGCACTGATTTCTCGCCCGACCCCTTGGGTTTCCTCCCGGCCCAGTCGTCATGGTCTTAGATGCGAATGATTAGCAGTCGCATATTGCACCTGCCGGCGCAGCGCGCCACAGCGAGGGGACAGGACCAGATGGGGGACAGAATCATGACGCGAGCGCGCCCGGCGCGGCACGAGGGAATCCGCAAGGCGCAGCGGCGCGGCGCGCTGCTGCTCGGCAGCGCCCTGCTCGGACTGCTGGCCGGAACGCCGGCGATGGCCGCGCAGCCGGTGCCGGGCGGCCAGGCGCCGACGCTCGCGCAGAGCGGTGAGACCTACGGCTTCTCGATCGCGGCCCAGCCGCTGGCGAGCGCGCTACGCGCCTTCTCCGAGCAGTCGGGCATCCAGGTAGCCTACGGCACCGAGGATCTCGCGGGCCTGTCGGGGCCGGCGGTCTCGGGCCGCCTGGACGCGGCCGAGGCGCTGCGGCGGCTGCTCGCCGGCAGCGGCGTCACCTGGCGCTTCACCGATCCGCACACCGTCGTGCTCGCCCGCGCCGCCTCCGACGCCGCCGTGACGCTCGGGCCGGTGGTGGTCGAGGGCAGCGGCGAGACCGCCGACGGCCCCGTCGCGGGCTATGTGGCGAGGCGCAGCGCGACCGGCACCAAGACCGACACCCCGCTGATCGAGACGCCGCAGAGCGTCAGCGTGGTCGGCAGCGAGCAGATCCGCCGCCAGCAGTCGCAGACCATCGGCGAGGCGCTGCGCTTCACGCCGGGCATCCTCGCATCCCAGGGCTTCAACCGCACCGACGACGGGCTCTACATGCGCGGCTTCCAGATCAACGACAGCTCGCTCTACGTGAACGGCCTGCGCAGCCTCTCGAACATCTACGACGGCACGACGGACCCCTACCAGCTCGAGCGCATCGAGGTGCTGCACGGCCCGGCCTCGGTGCTTTACGGCCAGTCCTCGCCCGGCGGCGTCGTCAACATGGTGACCAAGCTGCCGACGATCGACCCGCTGCACGAGATCGAGGCCCAGCTCGGCAACGACGACCGCAAGCAGGTCGCCACGGACCACGGCGGCGCGCTCGACGAGGCGGGGCAGTTCTCCTACCGCCTGACCGCGCTGGTGCGGGACAGCGGCACGATGGTCGACTACATCGACGACGACAAGGCCTTCGTCGCGCCGGCCTTCACCTGGCGGCCGGACGAAGACACCGCCCTGACCCTGCTGGCGACCTACAGCCAGAGCTCGACCGACTACTACTACGGCTTCCCGGCCGAGGGCACGGTGGTCGACAACCCCAACGGCCGCATCGCGCGCAACCGCTTCCTGGGCGAGCCGGACTTCAACAAGTGGGAGCGCAGCAGCTACAGCGCCGGCTACCGCTTCGAGCACCGCTTCGACGAGCGCTTCGAGCTGCGCCAGAACCTGCGCTACGCAGAGTTCGAGAACAACTACAACGACATCTACTTCGGCAGCTGGCTCGCCGACGAGCGCAGCGTCACGCGCGGCGCCTACTCGCGCAACGACCAGTCCAGCCTCTTCGCCCTCGACACCCAGCTCCAGGCCGAGCTGACGACGGGACCGCTGGAGCACACCGCCCTGCTCGGCATCGACTACAACCGCACGACCTTCCAGCGCGTCCAGTACAACGGCACCGTCGCGCCGCTCGACCTCTACGACCCGGTCTACGGCGCCTCGGTCACGCTGGCCTCGGCGCCGGGCACCGACAGCTACCAGCAGGGCGACCAGGTCGGCCTCTACGCCCAGGACCAGATCGCGCTGGGCTCCTGGCGCCTGCTGCTGGGCGGCCGCCAGGACTGGGCGAACGACCGCACCGACAACCACGTCACCGGCAGCTCCGCGGAGACCGACCAGAGCGCCTTCACCGGCCGCGTCGGCCTGGTCTACCTCTTCGACTTCGGGCTCGCGCCCTACGTCAGCTACGCCGAGTCCTTCGAGCCGCAGAGCGGCACCGACGCCGGCGGCGGCGCCTTCGACCCGACGACCGGCCAGCAGGTCGAGGCCGGCCTGAAGTTCCAGCCGAAGGGCGCCGACTCCTCGGTCACCCTCTCCTTCTACCACCTGACCCGGCAGAACGTGCTGACCAGCGACCCGGACAACGCCGGCTTCAGCGTGCAGACCGGCGAGATCCGCTCGCGCGGCGTCGAGCTGGAGGCGAAGCTGGCGCTGGCCGAGGGGCTGAACCTGCTGGCCGGCTACGCCTACACCGACGCCGAGGTGACCGAGAGCAACAGCGGCGACCTCGGCACCCGTCCGGAGAACACGCCGGAGCACATGGCCTCGCTGTGGGCCGACTACGCCTTCCAGGACGGCCCGCTCCAGGGGCTGCGGCTCGGCGGCGGCGTACGCTACGTCGGCGACACCGTCGACCTCTCCGCCACCACGACGGTACCGGCTTACACCGTGGCCGACGCCATGGTCAGCTACGAGACCGGGCCGTGGAGGCTGGGCATCAACGCCACCAACCTCTTCGACAAGGAGTACATCGCCGCCTGCACCTACGGCTGCTTCTACGGCGAGGGCCGGACGGTGATCGGCAGCGTGGCGCTGCGCTGGTAGGCGGCTCGGCGGCGGTCCCCGCCCCCGGGGGCCGCCGTCAGCTCTCGTAGACCGCGAGCTCGACGAGGTTGCGGTCGGGGTCGCGGAGATAGAGCGAGGTGATCGGGCCGAGGGCGCCGCTGCGCGCCACCGGCCCGAGCTCGATCTCGACGCCGAGCGCCGCCAGCTCGGCGGCCACCGCCTCGATCGGCCCCGCGACGACGAAGCAGAGGTCCAGGCTGCCGGGGATCGCGATGTCGGCGACCAGCGGCCAGACCGGGCTGGGGTAGGGATGGACGTTGATCTTCTGGCGGCCGTAGGTCAGCGCCACCCGGCCGTCGCCGAAGCTCTCCCGGGTCATGCCCAGGACCCGCCGGTACCAGGCGCAGGTCGCCTCCAGGTCGCGGGCGGTCAGGACCAGGTGGTCGAGACGCTCGACGCGGATCGCCATGACCGGGGCCGGCGCCGCTATTCGGCCGGCTGCGGCGCCGGCGCGGCCTCGCCGCCCTGTTCCTGCCGGGCGACGGCGGCGCTGCCGTCGCCCGGCAGGAACAGGGCGGCGACGAAGGCCGTCGCGGTCAGCACGCCCATCGCGACGAACAGCCAGAGGAACTCGCCGGTCCGCTCCTGGATCTCGGCGGCCAGCCAGATCGCCAGCGGCGCCGAGCCGAAGGCGAGCACGAACTTGATGCCGTAGGCGAGGCTGCGGTGCCGCTCCGGCGTGAAGCGGGCGAGCAGCATGTTCTCGGCCGGCAGCGCGCCGGTGGAGAGCAGCACGGTCAGGGTCGCGACGGCGATCAGCGGCAGGCCGGCGAAGGCGGCGACGCCGACCAGCACCGGCACCTGCAGCAGGAAGCAGCCGAGGTAGACGCGCTTCAGCGGATAGCGGTCGGCCAGGTGGCCGCCGAGGATCTGGACCAGCGAGCCGACGCCGTAGACCACCGAGACGATGGCGCCGATGCCGAAGGCGCCGTCGCCGGCGAGGTCGCGCAGGCGCAGGTCGAAGACCTTGGGCAGGGCCGCCTGGGTCGCCTGGAACACCAGGCCGACGACCAGCATGGTCCAGAGCAGGATCAGGAAGCCGCGCAGCATCGATCCGGGCGACGAGGGCGTGCCGGCCTCCGCCGCCGCGTCGCCCTCGGTGACCTCGCCGCGCAGCACGAACCAGAGCAGCAGCAGGCCGGTCGCGACGCAGAGCACGCCGGGCAGGATGAAGGCGGCGCGCCAGGACCAGAGATCGATCAGCGAGCCGGCGACCAGGCCGGCGCTGGCGACGCCGGCGCCGCCGAACACGCCGTTGAAGCCGAGCGCCTTGCCGCGCCGCCTGGCGTTGCGCACCAGCCAGGCGATGCCGACCGGATGGTAGATCGAGGCGAACAGGCCGATCGCCCCGAGCCCGACCAGCAGGGCCGTCGGCCCGTCGACCAGGCCGCAGACGATCGACGAGGCGCCGAGGCCGAGGAAGTAGACGACCATCATGCCGGTCTTGGACCAGCGGTCGCCGAGCCAGCCGGCCGGCAGGGCGGCGAGCCCGACCAGCAGAGCGCCGAGCGTCCAGAGCTTGAGCAGCTCGTGGTAGGGGATCGACCAGGACTTCTCGAGCGAGAGGAAGATGACCGCGTAGATCGCGGTGAAGAGGTGGACGTAGAGATGGCCGACGGCCGAGAAGGCGGTCGCCAGTCCGGCCGAGCGCTTGGACATCCCTTCCTCCAGCCTGTCGTTGCTGCGCGGAATCCTAGTTTCGCGCCCCGGGAGCGACAAGCCGGGGGAACGCAGCCCTGCCCCGCGGGTTTACGGAAAGAAGTTACGGAAAGCCGCCGTTCGTGGGGCGGAAAACACCCGATGCACGCCTCAGTCGTGTCACGATCTCGCCCAGATTCCCGTCGAGCATCGCAGCATGAGCATGATCGAACCCTACGCCCTGTTCACACGCGATGCGACGATCCAGGTCTTTCCGGCCTCCTTCGTCGACGCGCCCGGGAGTTCCTCGGTCGGCGAGGACGACATCGACCTCGAGCGGGTCGTCTGGGACGCGGAGTATCGCAGCGAGGTCAAGCGCCGGCTCGGCAACCCGCCGCGCCTGCCCTGACCGCGTCGGCACGGCTGCCGCCGCCGCGACGTCCTCCGTCGCGCGCCGGATGCCGCGGCCGGATGCCATGACGACGGCCCCCTTCCGGGGCCGTTCTTTTTTGACCGACGCCCCCTCTCCGCCGGCTCCACCCTTCCCCCCGGTCTCCGCGGCGCTTCCAGGCCAGAAAGTCCGGATCGCCGCCCCGGCTTGTCTCGGCGCGGTCCCGGGGTATCGTAGAGCGATCCTGGACCGCAATGGGGGCGGGGCGGTGGCGGATCGGCCGAGTGGGGCGCAGAAGGCGTGGCTGGCGCGCGGGCTCGGACAGCCCGGCGGCAAGCTGCCGCTGTTCGACGAGCAGGGCCAGCGGGTCAGCGAGCGGACCATCCGCGCCTGCCTCGACAAGGGCTGGGCCGAACCCTGGTTCGACAACCCCCTGAAGCCCGACTGGCTGGTCTGCCGCCTGACCGACCGCGGCCGCGGCCTGTTCGACTGAGCGGGGCCGCGCCCCGTCGGACCTGCGCGAGAAAGGCGGCGACGACATGAGGTGGTTCGGGCTCGCTCTCCTGGCGGCGCTGCTGGCCGGCGCCGCTTCGGTTCCGGCGCTGCCGCGAAGCCTGCAGGCCGCCGACCAGGGCGACCGCGAGTTCCGCGAGTGCGCCGACTGCCCGCTGATGGTCGGGATCCCGGCCGGCCGCTTCGTCATGGGCAGCCCGAAGCACGAGCCCGGCCGTTTCGACTCGGAGGGCCCGCAGCACGAGGTCACGATCCGGGCCTTTGCGCTCGGCAAGAACGAGGTGACCAACGCCGAGTTCCTGACCTTCCTGCGCCAGACCGGCTACCGACCGGCCCCCTGCGACCCGCAGCAGGGCCTCGCCTGGCGCTCGCCGGGCCACGGCCGGGCCTACCCGCCCGGCCAGGCCGACTCGCCGCGGCAGCCGGCGGTCTGCCTCAGCTGGCACGATGCCCGGGCCTACATCGCCTGGCTCAATGCGAAGGTGCGCAAGCTCGCTCCGGCCCGCGGCGCGCGCGACGGCCCCTACCGGCTGCCGAGCGAGGCGGAATGGGAGTATGCGGCCCGGGCCGGAACGACGACGGCCCGCTGGTGGGGCAACGCGGTCGGCGTCGGCAGGGCCAACTGCAACGGCTGCGGCAGCCGCTGGGACGATCGCCTGATCGCGCCGGCCGGCAGCTTCGCCGCCAACCCCTTCGGCCTCGAGGACATGCTCGGCAACGTCTGGCAGTGGGTCGAGGACTGCTGGCACGACAGCTATGTCGGCGCGCCGACAGACGGCAGCGCCTGGACGAGCGGCGACTGCCGGCGCCGCGTCCTGCGCGGCGGCTCCTGGAGCAACGCGCCGGCCTTCGTGCGCTCGGCGGCGCGCAGCCGCGCCGACGCCACCGGCGCCGAGTTCGACTACTCCAGCTATGCCGGTTTCCGGGTCGCGCGCAACCTGCCGTAGAGTGCGATCCGTCACCTCAGCACCTGCCGGGCGTCGAACTCCACGACCAGGTCGCGCGCAACGTCATAGGCGCCGTCCGGCAGGGCCAGCGGCGAGGACAGCAGCACGGCGTTGCGCGCGCTGAGCGCGAAGTCGCGATAGGCGGGGTCGGAGCGGTAGCGCAGGGTCTCGACCACGGAGGCCTCCCGGACGCTGCCGTCGGGGGCCAGCAGGATGCGGATCGAGACGACCCAGCCGGAGCCGCTCGCCGGCGCGCTCTTCAGGTTCCAGCGGCGCTCGACCTGGGCCCGGATCAGGTCCTTGACGGCATAGGTCGCGTCCCGCGCGGGCTGCGCGCTGCTCGCCGTGGCATTCGAGGCCCCCTCGCCCTGCTGGCGGCTCGGCTGGGCCGGGCGCGGCGGCGCCGGCTGGTGCAGCTTCGCGAGGCGCCTCAGCTTGGCGCTGAGGTCCTCGGCAGTGGAGGTGCGATGCTGCGTCCGGGCGGCGGGCCGCGGCTCGGCGCGCGCCTGCGGCTCGGCCCGCGGCAGCGCCGCCCGGCTGTCCGCCTCGGCCACGGTCGAGAGATCGGGAGCCGGCCGGGCGCGGATCGGACGGCCCGAGACCCGGCCCTGGGGCAGCTCGGTGACCGGCACGGCGGTCGCCGGGACCGGTTCGGCGAGCTCCGGCGCCCGCACCTGCGGCAGCGGCGCCGGCAGCGGGGCCGGGGGCGCGGCCGTGACCTCGCCGAGCCGGACCAGGTCGACCGTCACCAGCCTCGGCGGGGCCGGGCTGCCGGCCAGCAACGGCGGTCCGAACAGCGCGAGCAGCCCGACCACGAGGTGCAGCAGCACGGAGGCGACGAGGCCGGCGGCCGGCGCGCGGCCGGGCCCGCACGAGCGGCTCCCCGCCGACCAGCCCGTCGCTCTCGACCATCCGGGCAGCGCTCCGCCCCGCTTCGCCGTTCCAGCACCGCGCCCCGGCAGGATAGCGCCCGCGGCCGGCGGCGCCTACGCGCCGCGCTGCACCTCGTGCCAGGCGATGTACTGCTCGATCATCGGCCGCATGCCGCCGAGGTCGTAGCCGCCGGCCCGGGCCTTCTCCAGGGTGGCGTCGATGTCGGCCGCGTTGTGGCAGGTCTCGCTCAGGGCCCAGAGCGCCGTCGAGCGCGCGCCCGACTTGCAGTGCGCCAGCACCGGCCCCGGGCTGCCTTCGACGACGGCGCGGAAGCGCTCCAGCAGCTCCGGGCTCAGGCTCTGCGGAGTCATCGGCAGGTAATGGTAGGCCAGGCCGGCCGCGACGGCCGCAGCGCCCATCTCCTCGGAGGTCGGCTGCTCGGGCCCGCCCTCGCCGTCCGGACGGTTGTTGACGATGGTGCGAACGCCCAGGCCCGCGATCTCCGCCAGGTCCTCGGGCGCGATCTGCCCGGACGCGTAGAAGCCCTCGGCGATCTTGCTGTAGCTCGGCATCGGACTGCTCCTCGGCAAGCGACGGCCCGCGGCCAGCACAGGGCCGCGCCGTCGAGGCTCATCTTGGCCCATCGCGCAGGCGGCACAAGGGCCCTAGGGTGTCGCACCGCCGCCGGCCCTCCGACAAAGCGACGGCCGGCCGGAGCTGCCTCCGGCCGGCCGTGCCGTCTTTGGTCGGAGCGGCGGGATTTGAACCCACGACCCCTTGACCCCCAGTCAAGTGCGCTACCAGGCTGCGCTACGCTCCGTCGGGTCGCCGGGCGGCTGGCCGGCCGGCGAGGCCCCTCTATAGCGATCCCCATCGCCGGGGGCAATGACCCAACGGCGACCGCGAGGCCTCAGCCGTTGCGGAGCAGGTTCCGAATCTCTATCAGATCGTCAAGAATGGACTGCAACTTATTGGTATCCTTGACGATCTCCGGCTCCACCTCGGCCGTTTCCTGGGGCCGTGCGCCACCTTCGCGCAGCAGCTTCTGCACTCCCTTGATGGTATAGCCCTCGCCGTAGAGCAGCTGCCGGATGCGGCGCAGCAGCTCGATGTCCTCGGGACGATAGTAGCGGCGCCCGCCGCCGCGCTTGAGCGGGCGGACCTGGGCGAACTTGGTCTCCCAGAAGCGCAGGACGTGCTGCGGCACGTCGAGCTCCTCCGAGACCTCGCTGATCGTCCGGAAAGCGCCAGCCGACTTGCCGTTCTGCCGGGATGCAGCGGCTGCGCGCACAGACTGGCTCACCGGCTACTCCCCGTTGATGCGCTTCTTGAGCACGTGGGAGGCACGGAACACCAGCACCCGCCTCGGCAGGATCGGCACCTCCTCGCCGGTCTTGGGGTTGCGGCCGATTCGCTGACCCTTTTCGCGCACCGAGAAGGTGCCGAAAGAGGAGATCTTGACCATCTCGCCCTTGACCAGCGCGTCGGCCATTTCGTCGAGCACCGCTTCGACCAGCTCGGCCGATTCGTTACGGGACAGGCCAACCTCCTGATAGACGGCCTCACTGAGATCAGCGCGCGTGAGGGTCTGACCAGACATTTCCCGTCTCCTCGCGATTTATCAAGACCTTAAGGCAGGGCCTTCACGCGGTCAATCACCCAAGACCGCGCCGGAGGGTCGGGAATGTAAGGATCGGGTAACGAGGCTGCAGGCTCGGTGCGGCGCGGGCGACCTACCAGCGGACCAGGGCCGAGCCCCAGGTGAAGCCGCCGCCCATCGCCTCGAGCAGCACCAGGTCGCCGGTGCCGATCCGCCCGTCGCCGGCGGCCTCGGCCAGGGCCAGCGGGATCGAGGCCGCCGAGGTGTTGGCATGGCGGTCGACGGTCAGCACGACGCGGTCGTGCGGCAGGTTCAGCCGCTTGGCCATGGCCTCGATGATCCGGGCGTTGGCCTGGTGCGGCACCATCCAGTCGATGTCGCCGGGGGTCAGGCCGTTGCTCTCGAGCGCCGTGTCGATCGCCTCGGCCATGCGCACGACGGCGTGGCGGAACACCTCGCGGCCCTGCATGCGCAGGTGGCCGACGGTACGGGTCGAGGAGGGTCCGCCGTCGACGTAGAGCGCGTCGTGGTGGGTGCCGTCGGAATAGAGGTGGGTCGAGAGCACGCCGCGGTCGCCGGCATGGCCCTCGCCCGGGGCGGCGCGCAGCACCACCGCGCCGGCGCCGTCGCCGAACAGCACGCAGGTCGTGCGGTCGGTCCAGTCGAGGATCCGGCTGAAGGTCTCGGCGCCGACGACCAGGGCGCTCTTCGCCTGCCCGGCGCGGATGAAGTTGTCGGCGACCGCCAGGCCGTAGACGAAGCCCGAGCAGACCGCCTGGACGTCGAAGGCCGCGCCCCGGGTCATGCCAAGCCGGGCCTGGATCATCGTCGCGGTCGCCGGGAAGGTCTCGTCCGGAGTCGAGGTCGCGCAGACGATCAGGTCGAGCTCGTCGGGCCGCATGCCCGCGACCTCGAGGGCGCGCTGGCTGGCCGCCAGGCCGAGGTCCGAGGTCGTCTCGCCCTCGGCCGCGATGTGGCGCTGGGTGATGCCGGTGCGCTGGCGGATCCAGGCGTCGTCGGTGTCGACGATCTTCGCGAGATCGGCGTTGGTCAGGATCCTCTCGGGCAGGTAGGCGCCTTGGCCGACCACCTGGGAACGGGTCAGAGCCATGCCCACGACCGGTTCAGGACACTGCCGCGCGAGGCGCCGTACCGCTGCGGGCGGCCGCCAGCGCGGCGAAGTCGTCGCGCATGGTGTCGATGAAGCCGTGCCGCGCCAAGTCGACCGCCAGGCCGACCGCGTGGGCGAAGCCGAGCGCGTCGCTGCCGCCGTGGCTCTTGACCGCGATGCCGTTGAGGCCGAGGAAGACCGCGCCGTTGTAGCGCCGCGGGTCGACGCGGGCGCGCAGCTTGCGCATCGCCGGCCTGGCCAGCAGGTAGCCCAGGCTGGCCAGCAGCGAGTGGCGGAAGGTGGCGCGCAGGAACTCGGTGTAGAGCTTGACCGTGCCCTCGGCCGTCTTCAGCGCGATGTTGCCGGTGAAGCCGTCGGTGACCACCACGTCGACCGTCCCCTTGGCGATGTCGTCGCCCTCGACGAAGCCGTGGAACTGCCCCGGCAGCTGGATGGCGCGCAGCTGGGCCGCGGCCTCCTGGATCGCGTCGTGGCCCTTCATCTCCTCGGAGCCGACGTTGAGCAGGCCGTAGGTCGGCGCCTGCAGGCCGAGCACCGAGCGGGCGAAGGCGTTGCCCATCACCGCGAACTGCACGAGGTTGTCGGCATCGCAGGTGATGTTGGCGCCGAGGTCGAGCATCACCGACTCGCCGCGCTGGGTCGGGAAGAACGAGGCGATCGCCGGCCGGTCGACGCCCGGCACGGTGCGCAGCGCGAGCTTGGCCATGGCCATCAGCGCGCCGGTGTTGCCCGAAGAGACCACGGCCTTGGCGAGCCCGTCGCGCACCGCGTCGATGGCGAGGCGCATCGAGGACTTGCGTCCGGTGCGCAACGCGATCGACGGCTTGACGTCGCTGCCGACCGCGTCGTCGGTATGGACGAACTGGCTGTGCTCGCGCAGGCGCTTCAGCCGATTGAGCATCGGCTCGACCTCGGCGGAACGGCCGAAGATCAGGAAGTCCACGTTCGGATGACGTCGCCGCGCAATGCTGGCACCGCGCAGCACGGCACCCGGCGCGTGGTCACCGCCCATGGCATCCAGCGCTATGGTCAGGCGCCCGGTCACCGCACTCCGTCCACTGCTGAGAAAGGGCCGGCCGAGCTAGCAGGCTCGGCTCAGAACTCGTCCTTCGGCTGCAGAATCTGCTTGCCGCGGTACATGCCGCTCTTCAGGTCGATGTGGTGCGGACGGCGCAGCTCGCCGCTGTCCTTGTCCTCGACAAAGGCCGCCGACGCCAGGGCATGGTGCGAGCGGCGCATGTTGCGCCGGGACTTCGAAACCTTCTTCTTGGGAACCGCCATCGTCTTCTCTCTCTATCGGTCCGCGCCGACGGGCTGCCGGACGCCTGTTACTTAGCCAAATTGCTACAGCCGGGCAAGCCCGACCCCAGGCCGCCGCCGAACTCGCCGTCCGGCCGACCTGGAACCGGCCCTGCCCGGGCCGTCCCTCGCCTCCCTCAGCGCTGCCCGCGGTCCTTCAGGCTGGCCAGCGCCGCGAAAGGATTGTCGCTCGGCACCTCCTCTTCGTCGGAGGCGCCCCAGTCCCTCTGCACCAGCTCCGCGCCCGGCGCCCTGGGATAGGGATCGAGCGCCAGCGCGAACTGCTGGGCAACCAGCTCCCCGAGATCCAGCCGGTCGCCCTCCAGCGGCTCCGGCTCGTCGACCTCGGCATCCAGAACCACCTCGGCGGCGTCCTGTCCCCCGGCCGGCTGGAAGTCCAGCTCGAAGCCCTCGTCCAGCACCGCCGGCACCGGGCCCAGGGTGACCACGCAACGCTGCGTCGCCGCCGCGGACAGCCGGCCGGTCACCCGCACCACGCTGCCGCCACGCAGACGCCGGAGCGTCAGCTCCCCGACCAGGCGCTCGAGGCCGATCAGGCCGAAGCGCTCGGCCAGGGCCGCGCGCTCGTGCGCATCGGCCTCGACCTCGCGCCGCACCGGGCGCTCGCCGAGCTCTCTCAGATTGAAGGGGCGGGAGAACTCGCCGGCCGCCCCGGAAGCCGGGTCGCCCTGACTCATTGCAACCTACCCTCGCGCGCCGGAGAGGCGCGGAAAGTAGAGAAAGCACCCGCTCTGGTCAAGCGGCGATGCGGGCCGGCGCTCAGCCGTTCCCGGCGGGTTCCGGCGCGGCCGCGAAGGCCGGGCGCCCGGCGAGCAGCGCCGCGTCCGGCTGCCCGGCCAGCGCCTCGATCTGCCTGCGCAGGTAGGCCGCCACCGCCTCGACCGCCGCTGCCGGCACCGGCGCCCCCCGGTAGAGGTTGCGGCGCAGGGCCTCGGCCAGGGCGTCCTCGCCCGCGCTGCCGCCCCCGGCCGCCTCGCCTGCCAGCGCCCGGTCGTAGGCCTCGACCCGGCCGTAGAAGGCACGGCCCATGGCCGTGACCTTCGGCCCGACCTTCAGGTCGCCGACTCCGCTGACCCGCACCGACTGGTCCATGTCGAAGAACAGCAGGTCGAACAGCGTCTGGCTGACCGCGGCGGCCGGCGCCGGCGCCTCGCGGAGCCGGCGCATGACCAGCCAGGCATGCAGCACCAGCAGGTCGAATCGGCCGTCGACGCTGTCGGCAACCGCACAATCCCGGTAGAAGACCGGCTGCCGCGCCTGGGCGACGACGGCCTCGTAGAGGCCCCGCGCAGCAGCCTCGTGGGGGTTGCCGGGGAAGATCGGGGCGAAATAGCGCGCCTTCAGGCGGTCGAGCAGAGTCATGGCGCGCTTGAAATGGCTGGGTCGGCGGCGGTAATCAAGCATCATGAACACGACGGCCCGCCATCTGACCGCTCTTCTGCTGATCACGCCGCTCGTCGCCGGGAGCCTCGCCGGCTGCGCGGCGCGGGTCGCGGTGCGCGGCAACCTGCCGGATCCCGAGCAGGTCGCCGCGGTCCTGCCCGGCCAGAGCAGCCGGCAGGACGTCCAGCGGATCCTCGGCTCGCCCTCGACGCTGTCGACCTTCCAGGCGAACACCTGGTACTACATCGGCGAGCGGACCGAGCAGATCGCCTTCTTCCGGCCCGACGTCATCGACCGCAGCGTGCTGGTCATCACCTTCAAGGACGACGGCACCGTCGACGACACCAAGCTCTACACGGTCGAGGACGGCCAGGAGATCGCGATGGTCGACCGCACGACCCCGACCGAGGGCAACGAGCTGACGATCTGGCAGCAGCTGATCGGCAACATCGGACGCTTCGGCAGCGACAGCGGCATCAAGAAGCCCGGCAGCACCTGAGCCGGCCGGCTTCTCCCCTCGGCGAACGACTCCGACGAAGAAGGGCCCCGGCGCGATCCGGGGCCCTTCTTCGTTGCCTCGCGCCTCGGCGGCGCCCGGGCCCGGCCGAGGCCGCACCCCCGCGCTTCGGGCTGCCCCGGAAAGACGAAGGGCCCCGGGTCGCCCCGGGGCCCTTCGCCGGACCGGAAGGCTGTCGTGCGGCTACCGCGCCAGGGCGGCGAGCAGCAGCAGGGCGACGATGTTGGTGATCTTGATCATCGGGTTGACGGCCGGGCCGGCGGTGTCCTTGTAGGGATCGCCGACCGTGTCGCCGGTCACCGCGGCCTTGTGGGCGTCGGAGCCCTTGCCGCCGTGGTGGCCGTCCTCGATGTACTTCTTGGCGTTGTCCCAGGCGCCGCCGCCCGCGGTCATCGAGATCGCGACGAACAGGCCGGTGACGATGACGCCGAGCAGCATCGCGCCGAGCGCCGAGAAGGCCGCCGACTTGCCGGCCAGCCCCCAGACGACGAAGTACAGCACGATCGGCGAGAGCACCGGCAGCATCGAGGGGACGACCATCTCCTTGATCGCGGCCTTGGTCAGCATGTCGACGCAGCGGCCGTAGTCCGGCTTGGCCTTGCCCGCCATGATGCCCGGGATCTCGCGGAACTGGCGCCGCACCTCCTCGACCACCGCGCCGCCGGCACGGCCGACGGCCATCATGCCCATCGCGCCGAACAGGTAGGGCAGCAGGCCGCCGACGAACAGGCCGATGACCACGAAGGGGTTGGACAGCGAGAAGTCGATGGAGACGCCCTTGAAGGCCTCCGTGCCCTGGGCGATGAAGTACTTCAGGTCCTCGGTGTAGGCGGCGAAGAGCACCAGCGCGCCGAGGCCCGCCGAGCCGATCGCGTAGCCCTTGGTCACCGCCTTGGTCGTGTTGCCGACGGCGTCGAGCGCGTCGGTCGTGTCGCGCACGTCACCCTCCAGCTCGGCCATCTCGGCGATGCCGCCGGCGTTGTCGGTGACCGGGCCGAAGGCGTCGAGCGCGACCACCATGCCGGCCAGGGCCAGCATCGCGGTGACCGCGATGGCGATGCCGAACAGGCCGGCCAGGACGTAGGTCACGTAGATCGCCGCGACGATCACCAGCGCCGGCAGCGCGGTCGCCTCCATGGAGACCGCGAGGCCCTGGATGACGTTGGTGCCGTGGCCGGTCACCGAGGCCGAGGCGATCGACTTGACCGGGCGGAAGTTGGTGCCGGTGTAGTACTCGGTGATGACGACGATCAGGCCGGTCACGGCCAGGCCGACCAGGGCGCAGAGGAACAGGTCCGTGCCGGTGAAGGTCGTCGTGCCGTAGGTATAGGAGGTGCCGAAGCCGACGCAGACCGCGGTGACCGGGATCAGCGCCAGGACCGACAGCAGCACCGCCGCGATCAGGCCCTTGTAGAGCGCCGCCATGATCTTCTTGCTGGCGCCCAGCTTCACGAAGTAGGTGCCGATGATCGAGGTGATGATGCAGGAGCCGCCGATCAGCAGCGGATAGACCATCAGGTGCGACAGGAAGGCCTGGCCGGCGAACAGGATCGAGGCCAGCACCATGGTCGCGCCGACCGTGACGACGTAGGTCTCGAAGAGGTCCGCGGCCATGCCGGCGCAGTCGCCGACGTTGTCGCCGACGTTGTCCGCGATGACGCCCGGGTTGCGGGGATCGTCCTCGGGAATGCCTGCCTCGACCTTGCCGACCAGGTCGGCACCGACGTCGGCGCCCTTGGTGAAGATGCCGCCGCCGAGACGCGCGAAGATCGAGATCAGCGAGGCGCCGAAGGCGAGGGCGACCAGCGCGACCACCGTCTGGCGGTCCTCGATGCCGAAGCCGATCAGCTGCATGAAGCCGTAGTAGCCGGCGAGGCCGAGCAGCGCGAGGCCGGCGACCAGCATGCCGGTGACCGCGCCCGACTTGAAGGCGACGTCCAGGCCGCCCGCCAGCCCCTTGGTCGCAGAGGCCTGGGTCGTGCGCACGTTGGCGCGGACCGAGACGTGCATGCCGATGTAGCCGGCCAGGCCGGACAGCACCGAGCCGACCAGGAAGCCACCGGCTTCGACGAGGCCGAGAAAGACGGCGACCAGGATCAGGATGACCACGCCGACCATCCCGATGGTCATGTACTGGCGGTTCAGGTAGGCGCGCGCGCCCTCCTGGATGGCGGCTGCGATCTCCTGCATCCGCTGGCTGCCGGCGTCCGCCGACAGCACCGACTTGGCGGTGATCGCACCATAGAGCACGGCCAGCAGCCCGCAGGCGATGGCGATGATCAGCAGTAGGCTAGAAGACATTCGTTCCTTCCCCCGTTCCCTCGCCTCAGCGCCGCGCTTTTCCGCGGCGACGAAGGGAACCTAAAGCGTCTCCAAAAGGCTGGAATCCCCGGATTGAGGCGCGCGGAACATGGCAGAATCGGCCGGTCCGCGCAACCGGCACCCGCCGCAGCGCACAACGCGAAGAGGATCAAGCCGTTGGGCGGGGAACATCGAGCGGCCGGGGCGGTCGCCGACCCGTGCGGACGATCAGCACTTCGGCTTCGGCAGGGCCTCTAGCTCGACCAGCCGGGCGCGCAGCGCGAAGTCGCCGTAGTCGAACACGAAGTCGTCGGCGACGCCGTTGCCGTAGATCAGCACCTCCTGCTCGTGGACCGGCTCGGAGCGGCTCGGATCGGTGCTGTAGTAGGCGAGAAAGATGCGGTGCGCCTCGAGGCCGGCCAGCAGGTCGGCGCCGACCTTCGGCGCCGCGACGGGCTTCTTGCCGTCCGACCGCACCGCCGAGACCTCCGACAGGCCGTCGTCGTCGGCCGAGCCGTCGAAGACCGTGCGCCAGATCTGCTGCTGGCCCGCCTCGGCCATGGCGATCATCTCGTAGGAATGCCAAGTCGGGAAGATCGTGCCGGCCGGCAGCGGCACGTCGCGCTCGACCGGCTCGTCGAAATGCGCCGTGCCGGCCTTGCCGACCGCCTGCAGGCTGGCCCGGCCCGAGATCGTCTCGCTCTTGCGGCCGTGGTCGAAGCGGTCGATGAAGAAGCGGTAGGACGTGCCGTCCTTGGCCTCCCAGGAATCGAAGCGCCAGCCGAAGTCCAGGCTCGGCTCCTGGCCGCGCGAGACCTCCATGCGGGTCAGCTGGCGCACGGTCCAGCCGTCGCAGGCGTCGGCCCACTCGAAGCTGAGCTGGCCGCTGGCCGCCGAGACGTCGCTGCTACGCGCCCGCTCCAGGGTCAGCTCGTAGGAGGCGCGATGGGGCTGGAACCGCTCGATGGCATGCTTCAGCGCCGCCTCCTGCGGACCGGCCGCCGCCGGATTGGCGACTCCGGTCGTGACCAGCACGATGAAGACCGCCGGGAAGAGGCATCGCATCGCATCCGTCCTTCATTGGGCTCCACACCCCCTTCGACAACTACTAGGCTTGCCGCCGCGCCGTGACAAGGCACGCGGCCAGGAACCCGAGGCCCTCCGCCGCCCGCGGCCCGCAGGGCAGACCGACCCCAGCCCGCAGGGCAGACCGACCAGGGAGAAGACCATGACCGACCGTCCCCTCGTGCTCGCGACGCGGCGCCTGCCGCCCGCCGTGACCGCCCGCCTGCAGCGCGACTACCGGGCGACGCTCAACGAGTCGGACGAGGTCCACAGCCCGGACCGCCTGGTCGCCCTCGCCGAGGGCTGCGACGCGATCCTCTGCTGCAGCTCGGAGAAGTTCACCGCCGGGCTGATCGGCCGCCTGCCCGCCTCGGTCCGGGCGATCGCCACCTTCTCGGTCGGCTACGAGCACATCGACACGGCCGCGGCGCAGGCGCGCGGCATCCGGGTCACCAACACGCCCGACGTGCTGACCGACGCGACGGCCGACATCACCCTGCTCTGCCTGCTCGGCGCGGCCCGGCGCGCCTGGGAGGGCGAGGCCATGCTGCGCAACGGCGAGTGGGTCGGCTGGTCGACGACCCAGCTGCTCGGCGTCCACGTCACCGGCAAGCGGCTCGGCATCTTCGGCATGGGGCGCATCGGCCGCGCCGTCGCCCGGCGCGCCCGCGGCTTCGACATGCAGGTGCACTACCACAACCGGCGCCGGCTGCCGGCCGAGCAGGAGGAGGGCGCGACCTATCACGCCGATCCCGACGAGCTGCTCGGCCTCTGCGACTTCGTCTCGCTGAACTTCCCGGCCAGCGCCGAGACCGAGAACTTCCTCAACGCCGAACGCATCGCCCGGCTGCCCGACGGCGCGGTCGTGGTCAACACGGCGCGCGGCACGGTGGTCGACGACGACGCGCTGATCGCCGCCCTGCAGTCGGGCAAGCTCGCCGCCGCCGGCCTCGACGTGTTCCGCGGCGAGCCGAAGCTCGATCCGCGCTACCGGGAGCTGCCCAACGCCTTCCTGCTGCCGCACATGGGCAGCGCCACGATCGAGACACGCGACGCCATGGGCCTCAAGTGCCTGGACAACCTCGACGCCTTCTTCGCCGGCAAGGAGCCGCCCGACGCCCTGGTCTGAGCGTCTCCCGCTCTCGCGGGACATCGCCGGCGATGCGGCGGGGGCGATGCGGCGGGGGCGGACGATGCTCAGGCCGGCATCAGGTCCATTGCCAGCAGCGCCCGCTCCTCCGCCGTCGCGCGCAGATCCTGGAAGCGCTCGATGTAGTGGAAGGCCTCGCCGTCGCCGGGGAACAGCGGGAACCAGGTCGAGGTCGGCAGGGAGTACATCAGGAACAGCAGGTGGCGCGGGCCGTCGCCCGGCCGCGAGCCGAAGTGCAGGCAGCGGGTCGTGTCGCAGAACACCGCCGTCCCGCGCCCGCCGGTGAAGACCAGCGGCGGCTCCGGCCCCGTCGCCTGGGCCAGTTCCTCGTCCGGCACGCGGCCGATGCCGTAGTCCGGCCGGGCGTGGAACAGCCGCTCGGTCCGGTCGGCCGGCAGCGCCGTGAAGGGGCCGCTGCGCTCGCCGACCTCGTTCAGGTAGATGAAGACCTTGACCTGGGTGATGTCCTCCGGATCGACGTGCCAGTACTGGCTGGAGTTCTTCTCCATCCGCTCGTTCGGCGAGACGTTGACCGTCGCCGAGAAGAGGATCGGCATGGCGCCCAGGTAGTCGATCACCGGAACCAGGATGTGCGGGTCGCAGGCCAGCTTGCGGATCGCCGAATCGTAGCCGATGCGGTTGTCGCCGACATTCAGGGTCTCCTCCGCCGAGACGGTGAAGATCATCGCGTTCTTCAGCGGCAGTCCCTCGTAGGGCGGCAGGGCCGCGACGAAGGCGGCGGCCTCGTCGAGACCGGCCTCCAGCACCGGCGTTGCCGGCAGCCGGCCGGCCGCGCAGCCCGTGACCGGATCGATGCGGATCGCCTCTCCCGCCAGCGCCGGCCGGTGGCGCTCGAGGTAGGCCCGTCCCATCTCGGCGCGGGCGGCCATCAGGTCGCGGCGGGTCTGGCGGGCCAGGTGGTGGTAGAAGACCCGATCGCCGCGCGTCCCGCGCTTGCGCACCTCGGCCCGGTTGACCGGCGCGCCGGCCAGGTCCAGGCGGACGTCCGGTCCCTCCAGGTACAG
The DNA here is from genome assembly GCF_900177295.1 of Tistlia consotensis USBA 355. Classification (GTDB taxonomy): domain Bacteria; phylum Pseudomonadota; class Alphaproteobacteria; order Kiloniellales; family DSM-21159; genus Tistlia; species Tistlia consotensis. The sequence goes on along the minus strand of NZ_FWZX01000015.1, from coordinate 40,289 downwards.
CGCGAGGTTGCGGGTGCTGTTGGCCGGCAGCAGCAGCTCCTCGGCCTTCAGGCGTTCCTTCTCCGCCTGCCGGGCGGCCCTCTCGGCCTGCCTGGCCGCCTTCCCGGACCGTGCCCGGGCTTCGGCCTCTTCCCGCAGGCGCTGCTTTTCGGCCAGTCGGGCAGCCTTCCCGGCCTGCCTGCGCGCTTCCTTTCGCCGCAGATGCAATTCGCCGCGGAGCTTTTCGAGAATCGCCATCACCTCGCCCCCCGAGATGCAATGCGCTTCTACCTTTAGGGGAGAATGCCAATCGGCCGGCGACGACTCAAGGACTCTCGCGCACCGAGCCGCGCAACGCGCCCGCCGAAGGCTGCCCGACGGGCCGGAACCCGGCCGCGACTCGGGCGTTACGGCAGCATCCTATGCGCCGGCGACGCCGGCCTGGGCTCAACCGGAACGGCGGGGCGTGGCCCCCATCGCGCCCCGCCTCCCGATCGCCCGCCTCCCGATCGCCCGGCGGTTGCCGCCGATCGGGCCGCTCAGAGCGGCTCCAGCACCAGGATCTCGCAGTCGTCGCCGGCGGCCTGCTCCGACGGGGGCCGCATGTAGGGCGCGCGGCGGCGCGCCAGGATGCGCAGGCGCCCCGCCGACTCCAGCACCTCGAAGCGCCGCAGGAAGCCGCCACCGTCGTCGCGGCCACCGCCGGGGCCGCTCCCGGGGCCGAGGCGGATGCAGGGCACGATGCGGCCGCCCGGGCGGACCAGGCGCAGCAGCTCGTCGAGGGCCGGAACGGCGATATGGCTGACCGAGAAGACGCCGACGCCGACGGCCGCGTCGTAGGCGTGATCCGGCAGGTCCAGCCCGGCCAGCAGGTCCCCGGCGAACAGCCGGCGGTAGACGCCCTTGGCCCGCGCACGCTCCAGCATGGCCGGCGAGAGGTCGACGCCGTCGATCGCCGAGAAGCCGTGCCCGGCCAGCGCCGCGCCGACCAGGCCGGTGCCGCAGCCAATGTCGAGCAGGGCCGCCGTCCGGTCCGGCAGGGCCTCCGCGACGACCTTCGCGGTCTCGACCGGCCCGACGTAGCCTTTCGCGCCGAGCAGCTCGGCGTCGTAGTCCGCCGCCCAGTCGTCGTAGAGCGCGCGCGTGTCCTCGGGGCCGGTCAGGCGGCGCGCACGCCCGACCCGGTCCGGTGTCCGGTCGGGCGCGGGGTCGGGACCCGGTTCGGCGGACATGGCTCGGCCTCCTGGATCACAGGAGGCCGAGCCTAGCACGGTGAGGGTCTGCCGGTCGCCGGCCGGCGGGAGCGCGCGGCTCAGGCCGCCCGGAGCTTGGAGAGGAAGCGGCCGAGCGCCTGGTCGAGCGCCACCGACTGCTCGGCGACCCGCTCGGAGGCGAGGCGCATCTCCCTGGCCGCGCTGCCGGTCTCGGCCGCGACCTGGCTGGCGCCGACGACGTTGCGCGAGACCTCCTCGGTGCCGACGGCGGCCTCGCTGATGTTGCGCACGATCTCGTCGGTCGCCGAGCTCTGCTCGCTGACCGAGCCGGAGATGTGGCCGGCGATCTCGCTGACCTTGCCGACGATGCCGGTGACCGTCTCGATCGCCGCGACCGACTGGCTGGTCTCCGACTGGATCGCGCCGATCTGCTGGGAGATCTCGTCGGTCGCCTTGGCGGTCTGGGTCGCCAGGTTCTTGACCTCCGAGGCGACCACGGCGAAGCCCTTGCCGGCCTCGCCGGCGCGGGCTGCCTCGATCGTCGCGTTCAGGGCGAGCAGGTTGGTCTGCTCGGCGATCTCGCTGATCAGGTTGACGACCTCGCCGATCCGCTCGGCGGCACGCGCCAGCGACTGGATCTGCTCGTTGGTGCCGTTGGTCGTGGTCACGGCCTCCTCGGTCATCCGGAGCGATTCCTGCGCCTGGCGCCCGATCTCGGCGATCGAGGCCGTCAGCTCCTCGGCCGCGCCGGCGACCGCCTGGACGTTCGCCGAGGCCTCCTCGGACGCCGAGCCCGCCGCGGAGATCTGGCGGGCACTGCCCTCGATCGCCTCGGCGATCGCGTTGACGTGGCGCTGCATCGTCTCGGTCGCCCCCTTCAGGCCGTCGACGACCGCCTTGATGCTGCCTTCCAGCTCCTCGGCCATGGCGAGCAGGTCGGCGCGCCGCGCCTCGGCGTTGCGGGCCTCATCCTCCTGCTGGCGCTGGCGCAGGGCCTGCACCTCGAGGGCGTTGTCCTTGAACACCTGGACCGCCCGGGCCATCTCGCCGACGTCGTCGCCGCGCTCGCGCTCCGGCACCTCGGTCTCCAGCTCGCCGGCGGCCAGGCGCGACATCGCCCCGGTAATCACCGCCAGCGGCCGGCCGATCAGGCGGCCGGCCGTCACGGTCAGCAGGATCAGCAGCAGGCCGACGCCGGCCAGCGATACCAGCACGCTCTGCCAGGCGGCGTCGGTGACGGCCTGATCGAGCGCCGAGGTGCTCCAGGCGATTGCCAGAGTGCCCAGGCGCTTGCCCTGCTTGTCGGTCCCGGCGGGCACGGCGATCGCGATGTGCTCGCCGTCCTGCGCCTTCCAGACGCCGTCCTTGGCGTCGGCCGACTGCTTCGCGGCCTGGCCGAGGTCCATCGGCGGCAGGCGGTCGGAGTCGTAGTGCGTCACGACCTCGCCGGCGGCGTTGAAGGTCCACAGCGAGGCGATCGCCGAATCGGGCCGGTCGGTGAGCGGCCGGTAGACCTCCTCGATCGCCTCGGGCTTGTTCCAGCGGATGCCGCCGGAGACGTTGCCCGCGACCAGCTGCGTCACGGTCAGGAACTTGTCCTCGCCCTGCTGGAGCAGCGTCTGCTGGGCGCGCAGCAGGCTGACCGCCGCGACGGCGGCGAAACCGATCACCACGGCGACGGCGACGGCCAGCGTCAGCTTGCGCGCGACGGTGAAGCGGGGCCGGCGAATGCCGGGGGAAGATGCTTCGGTCATCTCGATACTCCCTGTCCGAGATTCCGGCCGGGCGGGCGCCCCGCCCGGCCGGGCCCTTTCGTCAGAGGGCGTCGACGTTGACGCCGACCGTGATGGCGCCGATCGGCTTGCCGCTCGCCGGGTCGACCACGGTCATCGAGACCTGCGACTGGAACATCTGGGTCGACTCGTCCTTCTCGACGTCGTCGACGAAGACGGCATCCGGCCCGACCGCGAAGGTCTTCTGGTACTTCGCCTCGTCGCCCTGCCAGTAGTCCGAGGTGACGTCGGACTGGCCGACGTTCAGGCCCTTGTCGTCCATCACGAAGATCTCGGTGACCAGGCCGCCCTGCTGCTCCTTGACGCCGGACAGCCACTTCGACAGCGCGTTGCCCATCACCGAATCGATCAGCGGCTTGGCAGCCGCCGAGGTCTCGGCACGCCACTGCTTGTCGAGGGCATCGATCTTCGCCTGGTCGTATCCGGCGGTCTTGGCGTTCTGGGCCTTGATGGCATCGACCAGGACCGGCTCGGCGGTCCAGCCCTTCACGGTCTTGGCGGCGAATTCCTTCATCGGCGCCACATGGGGCGCATCGGCGGCAAGTACCGTGGCCTGGACGGCGACCAGGGCCGCGAAACCGACCAGCGAGGCGACAATAATTCTCCCGAGCATCTATTCCTCCAGGGGCGTTTGTCTCTTGATATTCGAGTCGTTGCTTTCGGAACGACTGGCGACTGGGGAGGCAGTGTTGTCCCGCGATCTTAAAAAAGGCTAAATTCATAATGGATTGTAACAATCCGGAGTTGTTCAGTAGTTGCCCCCGTTTACCCGTTTAAGGTCAAACCAGATCGCCCTGCGGTAGCGACGACGCCGGGGCCAGGGCCCGCCTCTGCGACATTCGCGCCAGAGATACCGGCCCTTTGAAACGTTTGCGTCGCGCCCTGTCGGCTTTGCGCTAGATTGGCCGGCGCACCCGTGCTGTCTTCCTGACCCAGCGTCCGCGATCCTGTCCGTCAACCCGGAGGAAGCCTTTCGATGAAGTCGCATCTGCAGGTCGCCGTGATCGGCGGCGGCGTGGTCGGCGCCAGCGTGCTCTATCACCTGGCCAAGCTGGGCTGGCCAGAGGTCGGGCTGTTCGAGCGCTCGGAGCTGACCGCAGGCTCGACCTGGCATGCGGCGGGCGGCATGCACACCATGAACGCCGACCCCTACGTCGCCAAGCTGCAGGCCTACACGATCGGCCTCTACAAGACGCTGGAGCAGGAGAGCGGCCAGTCCTGCGGCATCCACCAGACCGGCGGCCTGCTGCTGGCCAGCGACCCCTCGCGCCTGGACTACATCCGCGCCGTGCATGCCAAGGGCAAGGTGCTGGGCCTGGAGCTGGAGCTGGTCGACGCCGCCGAGGCCAAGCGCCGCCTGCCGATCGCCGACGTCAGCGACGTGCTGGGCGCGCTCTACGACCCGCTCGACGGCCACGTCGACCCCTCGGGCGTGACCAACGCCTACGCCAAGGCGGCCCGCTCCTTCGGCGCCGAGGTCTACCGTCACACGCCGGTCGAGGAGCTGACCCAGAACGGCGACGGCTCGTGGAACGTGGTGACCCCGAACGGCACGGTGGTCGCCGAGCACGTCGTCAACTGCGGCGGCCTCTGGGCGCGCGAGGTCGGCGCCCTGGTCGGCCACTCCGTGCCGATCCTGCCGATGGAGCACCAGTACATCCTGACCGACGAGATCCCCGAGGTCGCGGGCTCGCCCAGCGAGGTCATCCACTGCGTCGACTTCAAGGGCGAGAGCTACCTGCGCCAGGAGGGCAAGGGTCTGCTGCTCGGTACCTACGAGGCGCACGGCACGCCCTGGTCGCTCAACGGCACGCCGAAGGACTTCGGCCACGAGCTGCTGCCGAGCGACCTCGACCGGATCATCGACCGCATGGAAGCCGCCTACAGGCGCTACCCCTGCCTGGCCGAGGCCGGCATCAAGAAGATCGTCAACGGCCCCTTCTCCTTCGCCGGCGACGGCAACCCGCTGCTCGGCCCGGTGCCCGGCTACCGCAACTACTGGATCGCCGCCGGCGTCATGGCCGGCTTCAGCCAGGGCGGCGGCGTCGGCCTGTCGCTGGCCCAGTGGATGATCGACGGCGAGCCGGAGACCAGCGTCCTGGCGATGGACGTCGCGCGCTACGGCGACTTCGCCAACAGGCGCTTCACCATGCTGAAGGTGAAGGAGAACTACGGCCGCCGTTTCTCGATCACCTTCCCGAACGAGGAGCTGACCGCGGCGCGGCCGGTCAAGACGACGCCGGTCTATCCGCGCCTGAAGCAGCTCGGCGCCGTCATGGGCGCGCAGTACGGCACCGAGTACGCGCTGTGGTTCGCGCCGGAGGGCATGGCCCCGGTCGAGACCACGACCTTCCGCCGCTCCAACGCCTTCAAGCCGGTCGCCGAGGAGTGCAAGGCGGTGCGCGAGCGCGCCGGCATCATGGAGATCTCGGTCTACGGCAAGCACGAGATCGAGGGGCCGGACGCCGCGGCCTTCCTGGACCGGATCTTCGCCAACCGCCTGCCCGCCGTCGGGCGCATCGCGCTGACCCCGATGCTGAGCGAGAAGGGCCGCATCGTCGGCGACCTGACGGTCGCGCGCCTGGCCGAGGACCGCTTCTTCGTGATCGGCTCCGGCTCGGCCGAGCTCTACCACCAGCGCTGGTTCCACAGGCACCTGCCGCCCGCGGGCGTGACCAGCCGGGCCGTCACCCGCCAGTGGGTCGGCTTCAACCTGGCCGGCCCGCAGGCCCGGCAGGTCCTGCAGAAGCTGACCGACGAGGACCTCGGCGGCAACGCCTTCCCCTTCCTGGCGATGCGGGAGATGGCGCTCGGCCTGGTGCCCGCGCGGGTCGGCCGGATCTCCTTCACCGGCGAGCTCGGCTACGAGATCTATTGCACGCCGGAATACCAGAACACGCTGCTCGAGCTGCTGCTCGAGGCCGGCAAGGAGGTCGACGCCCGGCTGATCGGCAGCCGCGCGCTGCAGTCGCTGCGGGTCGAGAAGGGCTTCGGCGGCTGGACCCGGGAGTACACGCCGGCGAACCTGCCGTTCGAGGCCGGCCTCGGCCGCTTCGTCAAGCTGGACAAGGGCGAGTTCATCGGCCGCGCCGCCGCCGCCGCGGAGAAGCAGGCCGGGCCGGCCCGCAAGCTGGTCATGCTGGAGATCGAGGCCAGGGATGCCGACCTCTGGGGCGACGAGCCGCTGCTCGACGGCGATCGCTGCGTCGGCTTCGTGACCTCGGGCGCCTACGGCCACACGGTCGGCAAGTCGCTGGCGCTCGGCTACCTGCCGGCGGCTCTGGCCGAGCCGGGCCGGCGCTTCGTCACCGACAGCCTCGGCAACGCCCTGGGCGCGACCGTGCTGGCCGAGCCGCCCTACGACCCGAGCGGCGCGCGCATGCGCTCGTGAGCGGGGGCAGCATCTACGTCGACGCCGACGCCTGTCCGGTCAAGGCGGAGATCTACAAGGTCGCCGAGCGCCACGGCCTGACGGTCTTCGTGGTCTCGGCCGATGTCATGGGAGTGCCGCGCCAGCCCTGGATCCGGCCGGTCGTCGCCGGCCCGGCCTTCGACGCCGCCGACGACTGGATCGCCGAGCGCGTCGGGCCGGGCGATATCGTGGTGACCGCCGACGTGCCGCTGGCCTCGCGCGCGGTCAAGGCGGGGGCCGCGGCCATCGGGCCGACCGGCCGCGCCTTCACCGAGGCCTCGGTCGGCATGGCGCTGGCGACCCGCAACCTGATGCAGGAGCTGCGCGAGGCCGGCACGGTCACCGGCGGCCCGAAGCCCTTCTCGCCGCGCGACCGCTCGCGCTTCCTGGAAGCGCTGCACGAGACGATCGTGCGGCTGAAGCGGGGCCGCGGCTAGGCCGGGGCCTCGCGGAGCGACGCCGCGACGTCAGCCCTGGGGAGCGCCCTCGTCGGCGCCCGGCAGTTCGTCGCCGCGCTCGGCCTTGCGGCGGGCGACCTCGTCCTCCTTCTTCTGCAGCTTCTCCTGCTTCTTCTGCTGCTTGGCGCGATTGCGCTCGGCGCGCTGCTGGTTGTAGTTCGGCTTGAAAGCCATCGCCTCTCCTCCTCTCTCTCGCCCAGGGACGTCCCGCAGAAACGAAAAGGGCACCGGAAGCCGGTGCCCTCCTCGCGAACCCGGAGAAAACCGAGGCGTCAGACCGCCTTCAGGTTCTCCGCAGAGCTCTTGCCGCGCCGCGGGTCGGTGACGACCTCGTACGAGACCTTCTGACCCTCGTTGAGGGCACCCATGCCGGCGCGCTCGACGGCCGAGATGTGGACGAAGACATCCGGACCACCGGAGTCGGGCTGGATGAAGCCGTAACCCTTGGTGGCGTTGAACCATTTCACTGTGCCGACGGGCATTGCAGTCTCCTCTGTGCGTCGGTCGCGCCCCCGCCTCGGACCTGAGCCGGTGCAGCGCGTCAAACTGTGGCGTGGATTGGCAGCGTTTCCGTAGCCACGAAGGCACGAGAGGTCGGCCGTCCGACAGATTGACCGCCAATAATTGGCTCGACCGGGCCTCGACGCCAAGAACTTTTTTTGAAGGGCCTCCCCGGGGGCCTCCCTACTCGAACTCCAGAATCGCCTGATCGACGGCCAGCGAATCGCCGGGACTCGCCTTGATCGCCGCGATCCTGCCGTCGGCTGCGGCCCGCAGGACGTTCTCCATCTTCATGGCCTCGACGACCGCCAGCTCCTCGCCCGCCTTGACCTCCTGGCCCTCGCTGACCGCCAGCGAGACGAGCAGGCCGGGCATCGGCGAGAGCAGGAACCTTGAGAGATCCGGGGGCTGCTTGACCGGCATCAGCTCGAGCAGGCTGCCGATCCGCGGCGCCACGACCAGGGCGCGCAGGCTGGCGCCCTCGAAGGTCAGGCGGAAGCCCGGCTCGTCGCCGTCGACCTGGACGATCAGGGCGCGGCTGCCGACGGCGCCGCGGAACAGCGGCACGCCGGGCGCCCAGCTGCCCCGGACCTCGCGCTCGAAGCCCTCGCCGCGCACCACGACGTCGCCGGTCGTGCCTTCGATCGTCACCCGGTGCGACGTGCGGTCCAGGAAGACCACGCGCTCGACTGCCTGCCCCGGCGGCGCGGCGCGGAACTCCCGGCGCCAGCCGACGAAGGCGGCGACCGCGACCAGGCGGTGCAGGTCGTCGGGCTGCAGCGCGCTGCCGACGAAGCCGTCGGGGAACTCCTCGGCGATGAAGTTGGTCGAGAGGCGCCCTTCGCGGAAGCGCGGATGGCCGACGACCGCCGAGAGGAAGGCGACGTTGTGCTGGATGCCGCGGATGTGGAAGGCGTCGAGCGCCGCGCGCATGCGCTGGATCGCGGTCTCGCGGTCCGGCCCGTGGGTCACCAGCTTGGCGATCATCGGGTCGTAGTACATCGAGATCTCGGCGCCGGCCCGCACCCCCGAATCGACGCGCACGCCCTCGACCGCCTTGGGCTCGGCGTAGTGCACCAGCCTGCCGATCGAGGGCAGGAAGCCGCGCGTCGGGTCCTCGGCATAGACGCGCGTCTCGATCGCCCAGCCCTGGCGCTTCACCTCCTTCTGGGAGAACGGCAGCGTCTCGCCGGCGGCGATGCGGATCATCCACTCGACCAGGTCCAGGCCGGTGATCATCTCGGTCACCGGATGCTCGACCTGCAGGCGGGTGTTCATCTCCAGGAAGAAGAAGTTGCGGTCTCTGTCGACGATGAACTCGACGGTGCCGGCCGAGCGGTAGCCGACCGCCTGCGCCAGCGCCACGGCCTGCTCGCCCATGGCCCTGCGGGTCGCCTCGTCGAGGAACGGCGACGGCGCCTCCTCGACGACCTTCTGGTGGCGGCGCTGGATCGAGCACTCGCGCTCCCAGAGGTAGAGGCACTTCTCGGCGTCGGCCAGCACCTGGATCTCGATGTGCCGCGGCTCCTCGACGTAGCGCTCGATGAACACGCGGTCGTCGCCGAACGACGACTTGGCCTCGCTGCGCGCCGAGCGGAAGCCCTCGGCGACCTCCTTGTCGCTGCGCGCGATGCGCATGCCCTTGCCGCCGCCGCCGGCCGAGGCCTTGATCATCACCGGGTAGCCGACGCCGCGGGCGATCTCGACCGCCTCCTCGGCGTCGGCGATCTCGCCGATGTGGCCGGGCACGGTGCTGACGCCGGCCTTGGCGGCCAGCTTCTTCGACTCGATCTTGTCGCCCATCGCGGCGATCGCCGGCGCCGGCGGGCCGATGAACACCAGGCCCGCCTCGGCCAGCGCCTCGACGAAGCCCGCCTTCTCAGACAGGAAGCCGAAGCCGGGATGGATCGCCTCGGCGCCGGTCGCCTTGGCGGCCTCGATGATCCTGTCGGCCCTGAGGTAGCTCTCGGCCGAGGCGGCCGGCCCGATCGCGACGGCCTCGTCGGCCAGCTCGACGTGCAGCGAGTCCCGGTCGGCCTCGGAATAGACCGCGACCGTGGCGATGCCCATCCGCTTGCAGCTCTTGATCACCCGCACGGCGATCTCGCCGCGGTTGGCGATCAGGATCTTCTTGAACATGCGTCTCCCCTTCGCCGCCCGTTCGCCGGCTTTTCGATTCCGTCATCCCCGCGAAGGGATGACGGGCTGAGGGGCCGGAAGACCGGCGCTCCGGGCATCCTGGTCCTCACAGCGGCATGTTGTCGTGCTTGCGCCAGGGGTCCTCGAGCCGCTTCTTCTCGAGCAGCTTGAGGGCCTGGCAGATCCGCCGGCGGGTGCCGTGCGGCATGATCACGTCGTCGATGAAGCCGCGGCTGGCGGCGACGAAGGGGTTGGCGAAGAGCTTGCGGTACTCCTCGGTGCGCTGCTCGATCTTCCCGGGATCGCCGGCGTCGGCGCGGAAGATGATCTCGACCGCGCCCTTCGGGCCCATCACGGCGATCTCGGCCGAGGGCCAGGCGTAGTTGACGTCGCCGCGCAGGTGCTTGGAGCTCATGACGTCGTAGGCGCCGCCGTAGGCCTTGCGGGTGATCACCGTGACCTTCGGCACCGTCGCCTGGGCATAGGCGAACAGCAGCTTGGCGCCGTGCTTGATGATGCCGTTGTATTCCTGGGCGGTGCCGGGCAGGAAGCCGGGCACGTCGACGAAGGTCACGATCGGGATGTTGAAGCAGTCGCAGAAGCGCACGAAGCGCGCGCCCTTGATCGCGCTGTCGATGTCCAGGCAGCCGGCCAGCACCATCGGCTGGTTGGCGACGATGCCGACGGTCCTGCCGTCCATGCGCGCGAGGCCGATCACGATGTTGCCGGCATAGGCTGGCTGCAGCTCGAAGAACTCGCCCTCGTCGACGACCTTCTCGATCAGCTCCTTCATGTCGTAGGGCTTGTTCGGGCTCGGCGGCACCAGGGTGTCGAGGGAGAGGTCCTCGCGCTCGGCCGGGTCGTCGGTCGGCCGGACCGGCGGCGCCTCGCGGTTGTTGAGCGGCAGGAACGACAGGAAGCGGCGCAGCTCGAGCAGGGCCTCGACGTCGTTCTCGAAGGCGAGGTCGGCGACGCCGGACTTGGTGGTGTGGGTCAGCGCGCCGCCGAGCTCCTCGTGAGTCACCGTCTCGTGGGTCACGGTCTTCACCACGTCCGGACCGGTCACGAACATGTAGGAGCTGTCCTTCACCATGAAGATGAAGTCGGTCATGGCCGGCGAGTAGACGGCGCCGCCGGCGCAGGGCCCCATGATCATCGAGATCTGCGGCACGACGCCCGAGGCGACGACGTTGCGCAGAAAGACGTCGGCGTAGCCGGCCAGGGAATCGACGCCCTCCTGGATGCGCGCGCCGCCGGAATCGTTGAGGCCGACGACCGGCACGCCGAGCTGCAGGGCCTGGTCCATGACCTTGCAGATCTTCCTGGCGTGGGTCTCCGACAGCGAGCCGCCGAACACCGTGAAATCCTGACTGAAGACCATGACCGGCCGGCCGTCGACCAGGCCGTGGCCGGTGACCACGCCGTCGCCCGGCACGCGCTGCTCGGCCATGCCGAAGTCGACCGCGCGGTGCTCGACGAACATGTCCCACTCCTCGAACGAGCCGGGATCGAGCAGCACCTCGATGCGCTCGCGCGCGGTCAGCTTGCCCTTGCCGTGCTGCGCCGCGATCCGCTTGCCGCCGCCGCCGAGCCGGGCCTGGGCGCGCCGCCGCTCCAGTTCCTGCAGGATCTCCTTCATGCGCGCCTCTTCCCCTGTTTTCCGGCTTCTGCGGCCGTCCAGGCCTCGCGGCCGGCCGCCCCGGCGATAGCATGGGGGCGTCGGGCGGGCAAGGCGAGGGCTGCGCGGCGCTTCGGCCGGCCGCAGCAGCGAGACGGCTACCGCGACGTCCCGCTGTCGCGCAGCTGCGCCGGCGGCTGGGGGTTGTTGGCCGGGTTGGTGTCGTAGCGGTCGAGGCCGACGACCAGGCCGCCGCCGACCAGCGGCTCCAGCTCGGCCTGGAGCGCATCGGCCACCTCCGTGGCATAGACCTCCCTGCCCTCGACATAGAGCGTGAAGGACTTCAGGTACTTCGCCTGCTTGGCCGGGTCCTCGATCGTCGCCCTGGTCCAGGCGTAGAGCGGGAAGTCCTCGACGCCGCGCCGCTCCGCCTCGGCGACGTAGTCGGCGAAGGCGTCGTACTGGCACGTCAGGCTGGCCCGGTGCCGGGCCAGGATCTCCGGCAGCGGCGCCAGGGCCGGGTCGCCGGGATCGCGGCGGGCGGCGGCCGCCGCCTCCGCGGCGAGCGTGAGCCGGAGCTGATGGTCCCACGGCCCGCTCATCCGTCGCCCTCATCGGGGCCGGCAGCCTCGTCGAGCAGGCGCAGGAAGCGCTCGGCGGCGGCGAGCTCGGCGAGCAGGCCCCGGCGGCGCTTCGCCGCCTCCGGGTCCTCGCCCCAGCGCTCGATGGTGAAGGACTCGTCGAGCTCGGCGGCCTCGAAGGCGCCCGTTGCGTCGAGCCGCCCCTCGGCCAGCGCCAGGCCGACGACCAGCGAGCCGGAGACGCGCACGGCCAGCGCCAGGGCGGCGAGGCGCCAGTCGTCCTGGCGCTCGACGGCGCGCCGCAGCGCGGCCAGCGCATCCGGCGGCTGCGGGACACTGGCCAGGCCTTCGGTCGCGACCAGCGGCGCGTCGAGGCCGAGCGCCGCCCAGTCGAGCAGCGGCTGCCAGACCGCCTTCTGGCGCTCGGCCAGCTCGGCCGGATTGGGCGCGCGGTAGCAGAGCAGCTCGTGCTCGGCGAAGCCGGCCAGCTCCTCGACCGTCTCGGCGCGCTTGGCGCTCACCAGGTCGATGGTGCTGCAGGCGAGTGCGGTGAGCGGCATGGTCGAGGGATCGAGCGTGGCGCCCTGGGCCCGCCATTCCTCGGCGATCGCCTCGGCGAGCCCGGCGGCCGGCACCGCCAGCGGCACCCTGGCGGGCGTGCGCAGCGGCCGGCCGTCGAGCTGGACCAGATGGCCGCCCGCGTCGCGGGCGACCGTCACCGTCTTGTAGATGCGCTTCCTGGGCTCGGCCATCGGGGCAGGCGTCAGTTCTTGAACAGGCCCTCGAGGCCCTTCTTGACGTCGTCCAGCCCCTTCTTGACGTCGCCCTTTCCGAGCGTGTCCTTGGCGCTGTCGAGCGCCTTCTGGGCATCGTCGCCCTTCAGCACCTTGTCCAGGCTCTCCTTGACCGAGCCGATCGGCGTCTTGCTGGCCGGCACGTCGGCGGTCTGCTCGAGAGCCGTCACGCAGCTGTTCTCGGTGGCGGCTGGGGCGGCGGTGCCGCCACCGGCCTGGCCGCCCTGGCCCGAGACCATCTCGCCGAGCGCGGCCAGCGGGTTGCTGCCGCCGCCGACGAACTCGCTCGCCTTCATCGCCGCGCCCAGCGCGTCCGGCGCCGGCTTCGGATCGGCCAGGGTGCCCCTGACCACGAAGGGGATGGCCAGGCTGACCAGCGCCGCCTCGCGGGTGCGCGTGTCGAACTTCAGGTCCAGGTTCTCGTTCTTGAGGTTCACCGTGCCGGCGCCGGCCAGGGAGAAGGTGCTGCTGTCGAGCAGCTGGGCCTGGCTGACCGCCAGGCCGTTCTCGAAGCGGAAGCGGCTGACCAGGCAGTTCAGCTTGGTCTCCTTCTCGCCGCCGAACAGCGGGCCGAGGATCTGGTCCAGGCCGGTCGCGACGATCGCCAGGATCCGGTTGTTGATGACGCCCTCGCCGCCGACGATCTCGCTGCTGCCGTTGAGGCTGGAGGCGATGGCGCGCGGCGAGTCGCCGCGGCCCTTCAGGTCCAGCGCGACGTCGAGCGAGGTCTCCAGGTCCTGCGACCCGGCGTAGGTCTTCAGCAGCTCGCCGACCGACAGGCCCTTGACGTCGACCTTGGTCGCGAGCGGCGCCGGCGACTTGCCGGCGTCCAGGCTGAGCGTGCCGTCGAGCTGGCCCTCGAAGGCCTTGGCGCGCAGCTTCGAGATGTCGAGCTTGCCGTTCTCCAGGCGCAGCGCCAGCTCGACGTCGCCGAGCGTCAGCTCCGGGTCGACGATCAGCTGGCCGAGCTTCAGCTTGACCTGGGCGTCGGCGAGCTTGAGCGCGGCGAGCGGCAGCGGCGTGTCGGGGATGACGTAGGGCTGGCCGCCCGCGGTCTCGGTCTGCCGGGCCTCCTTGGCCTGCTGGTCGGCCGCCTTCTGCTCCGCCTGGTCGACCGGGGCGGTCGAGACGGCCTTCTCGCCCGCCCCCGCCTTGGCGAAATCGGAGAGGTCGAGCTTGGCGCCGGTCAGGTCGGCCAGCACGGCCGGCCGCGCGCCTTTCAGGCTGGCGGTCAGCGTGCCGGCGAGATCCGAGCCGCCGAGCGACAGGGCCATGCCGTCGACCGTGATCAGGCCGGCGTCCAGGCCGATCCGGCCGCTGAAGGCGAGCGGCCCGAGCGGCGGCAGGCTGGAGCCGGCCAGCTTGTCGAACTGGTCCAGGGACTCGGCCTGCAGCTGGACCTTGATGTCCGGGGTCGCCGCGCCCTTGAGGTCGGTGATCCGGCCGTCGGCCGAGACCTCGGCACCGGCGATCTTGCCCGACAGCTGGACCGGCAGGTCACCGCCTTTCATCAGGATCGGCAGGCCGCCGAGGCGGCCCGACAGCTCGAAGGGCGCTTCCTGATAGCTGCCCTCGGCCGAGACCTTCAGCTGGTCGCCGTCCGGCTTGACCTCCAGGGAATCGAGATTGAGCAGCAGGCTCTCGCCGGTCGCGCCGTCGCGGTAGACCAGCCGGCTGTCGCGGATCTCAACCGAGCCGACCTCCGGCACCACCGGCGTGCCCGACGCCGTCGAGCCGCCGGCCGATCCGGCGCCCGCCGCACCGCCCTTGGCGCCGCCGGTCGAGAGCGCCCAGTTGCCCTCGCCCTTCTTGTCGGTCTCCAGCAGGATGTCGGCATTCTCGATGACGACCCGCTGGATGACGTAGCGGCCCTGGAGCAGCGGCATCAGGGCGACCTGGGCCTCGACCTGCCCGACGTCGAGCAGCTCGGGCCGGCTGCCCCAGTCGGCGTTGTCGAAGCTGACGTCCTTCAGCACGATCGCCGGGGTCAGCGAGACCGACAGGTCGATCGGACCCTTGAGGCGCAGCTTGCGGCCGGTCGCCTGCTCGGCCTGGGCCTCGATGAAGCCGCGCAGCTCGTCGGTGTTGAGGCTGCGCAGGATCGCATAGAAGGTGGCGCCGACGGCGACGACCAGCACGACGAGGCCGATCAGGATCCACTTCACCACTTTCATGACAGCTCTCCAGCCAGGGTCGCCAGGCGCTCGGGCAGCTCGGCCATCTCGGCCAGCACACCGCGCGCACCGGCTGCACGCAGCTCCTCGGGATCGTGATACCCCCAGGACACGCCGAGCGAAACCGTGCCGGCGTTTTGTGCCATTTCGATGTCGAAAGTCGTATCTCCGATCAGCACCGTCTCGTCAGGGTAGCACCCGACCTCGTTCATTGCCCGTTGCAGCATGCCCGGATGCGGCTTCGATGGCGAGTGGTCGGGAGTCTGCAGCGTCGTGAAGCGATGCCTCAGGCCGTGGCGCTCCAGCGAGGCCGAGAGGCCGCGCAGATTCTTGCCGGTCGCGATGCCGAGCAGCACCTCGGGGCGGTCGAGCCGCTCCAGGGTCTCGGCCACGCCCTCGAACAGCGGCTCGTGGAACGCCGGATCGGCCCGCCACGCCAGGAAGGCCTCGCGATAGGCGGCGGCGGCCGGCGCCACGGCGTCCCCGGCCGCGTCCGGCAGCAGGCGCGCGATCGCCAGCTCGAGGGACAGGCCGACGACCCGGCGCACCGCCCCGGCCTCGGGCGCCGGCAGGCCGACGGCGGCGAAGCCCGCGGCCATGCAGTGCACGATGCCGGCCTGGCTGTCGACCAGGGTGCCGTCGAAGTCGAAGACGATCAGCCTGTAGGGATGCGACGGGGCGCCGGCCGCCACCCGTCAGCCTTCCAGCCAGAGCGCGGCCCGCTCGACCGCCGGCCCTTCGGGATCGAAGCGCAGCGCCGCCAGAGCCTCGGCGAAGTGCGGCGGGATCGGCGCGGTGAAGCGCACGGTGGTGCCGTCCTCGGGATGCGGCACGGCGAGCTCGCGGGCCAGCAGCATCAGCTGCTTGGGCAGCGCCGGCCGGTCGAGGAAGGCCTGCCTGCCGCCGTACTTGCCGTCGCCGAGGATCGGACAGCCGAGCGCCGCCATGTGGACGCGCAGCTGGTGCGTGCGGCCGGTCAGCGGCCGCAGGGCGACGAAGCTGGCCTTGCGGGCGTGGCTGTCGATCAGGTGGTAGCGCGTGCGCGCCGGCTTGGCGTCGGCGGCGCCGGTGCGCACCTTCTCCTTGCCGGGCCCGCCCTCCTTGCCGAGCGGCAGGTCGAGCTGGCTGCGCTTCTTCGGCGGCACGCCGGCGACCAGCGCCCAGTAGATCTTGCGCGCGCCCTCGCCGCCGCCTTCCTGGCGGAAGGCCTCGCCGAGGCGCCGGGCGGCTTCGGCGGTGCGCGCCAGCAGCAGCACGCCGGCGGTGTCGCGGTCGAGGCGATGGACCAGGCGCGGCCGCTCGACCGCCTCGAACATCAGGGCGTCGAGCATGGCGTCGAGATGGCGGGTCTGGCCGCTGCCGCCCTGGACGGCCAGGCCGGCCGGCTTGTCGAGGGCGATGATCCAGTCGTCACGATAGAGCACCCGGGCGCGCAGCGCCTCGGCCTCCGCCTCGCTCAGCGGCGTCTCGGCACGCTGCGGGGCGGCCGGCACCGCCGCGCCCGGGCCGCCGGACGGCCCGCCGAGCGGCGGCACCCGCACCGCCTGGCCCTCGGCCAGGCGGGTCGAGGGCTGCGCGCGCTTGCCGTCGACCCGGACCTGGCCGGTACGCAGCAGCTTGGCGAGGTGGCCGAAGGTCACCGCCGGATAGTGCTTCCGGAACCAGCGGTCGAGCCGCTGCTCGCCCTCCCCGGCCTCGACCAGACGGGTCTCGACGCCGCTCATGCGGGCACGTTCCGGATCAGCCAGAAGCCGAAGAAGAGGGCGGCGATCGAGAGCGACACGCTGACGATCACGTAGAGCGCGGCCAGGCCCAGCTCGCCGCGGCCGTGCAGCAGGCCGACGTCGAGCGAGAAGGTCGAGAAGGTGGTGAAGGCGCCGAGCAGGCCGACCACCAGGAAGGCCCGCAGCTCCTGGCTCGGGTGGAAGAAGCGGGCGAAGACCTCGATCAGCACCCCCATGATGAAGGAGCCGAGCACGTTGACGAGCAGCGTGCCCCAGGGGAAGCCGGTGCCGAGCAGCTTCATCGCCTGCCCGGCGGCGAAATGGCGGCCGAGGGCGCCGACGGCGCCGCCGGCAGCGATGGCGAGGAGGAGCGGCAGCTTCATGGCTGCGCTTTTAGCGGAAACCCGCGCGTGAGGTAAGGGTACGGGCGCCGCACCTCAGGCGGCGCTGGAGCGCTGCCCGCCGGCCAGCCATTCCAGGCAGGCCGAGGTGGTCTTCTGATAGGCGCCGAGACGGCCGAGCTCGCGCAGGCTGTCCTCGCTGGCATCGCCCAGGGCGTCGCCGACGACGATCACCCGGTAGTCGCGCGCCGCGCCCTCGTAGACCGTGGCGCGGCCGCCGGTCGGGAAGTTGACGCCGCAGATCACGATCGTCGTGATCCCGAGCTCGCGCAGCTGGGCATCGAGCCCGGTACTGAAGAAGGCGCCCCAGCGCGGCTTGTAGAAGGCGTATTCGTTGCGCGCCAGCTCCTGGAACTCGCCGGCGAGCAGGGCGTCGGGCATCAGCCGCGCCTTGCAGGGCGAGATCTCGGCGACCAGGTCGGCGCCGCGCGTGCCGGGCATCAGGACGCGCATGCCCTCCTCGACAGCCGTGCGCCGGAACAGGTCGACGTTGGTGCCGTCGGGCCGGTAGAGGCGCACCGAATGGAAGATCGGCTTCCGGTGCTCCCGGAAGCCGCGGACCAGACGCTCGATGTTGGGCAGCGCCGACTTGACGCCGCTCGCCTTGACCGGCGAGTCGCTGCGCAGGAAGTCGTTCTGCATGTCCACGGTGATGAGCGCGGCCGAATCCCTCTGGGGGACGTTTTGCTCGACCATGGGGGTTAGCTTCTCGCTCTGTGGAGAGGGCCGGCGGGGGCTTCGCCCGACTTTGTTACCAAGACAATACGACCGCCCCGGGCGCGCACAACAGGCGCTCCTGCATGACCGCGTCGCGAGGCGTGCAACGCTGTCCGCGTTTCAATCGGCATGACTCATCCCCCCTCTGAGCGCTCCCGGCGCAACCGCTCCCAGTATTCCAATCGCTTGGCGATTTCCCGCTCGAAGCCGCGTTCGACCGGGCGGTAGAAACGCTGCCGCTCCATCGTCTCGGGAAAGTAGTTCTGGCCCGAGAAGGCCTCCGGCGCGTCGTGGTCGTAGGCGTAGCCCTTGCTGTAGCCGAGCTGCTTCATCAGCTTGGTCGGCGCGTTCAGGATGTGCATCGGCGGCATCAGCGAACCGGTCTCCCTGGCCGAGCGGGAGGCCGCGCCGTAGGCCTTGTAGGCAGCGTTCGACTTGGGCGCGGTGCCCAGATAGATGACCAGCTGCGCCAGGGCCAGCTCGCCCTCCGGGCTGCCGAGCCGCTCATAGGCGTTCCAGGCCGCGATCGCCTGGGTCAGCGCCTGCGGGTCGGCGAGGCCGACGT
Source organism: Tistlia consotensis USBA 355 (assembly GCF_900177295.1). Taxonomy (GTDB): domain Bacteria; phylum Pseudomonadota; class Alphaproteobacteria; order Kiloniellales; family DSM-21159; genus Tistlia; species Tistlia consotensis. The sequence continues at coordinate 22,219 of NZ_FWZX01000015.1, read as the reverse complement.
CCTCGACGGCGAAGCGCAGCAGGCGCCGGGCGATGTACTCCGGGTCCTCGCCGCCGGCCAGCATGCGCGCGAACCAGTAGAGCGCGGCGTCGGTGTCCGAGCCGCGCAGCGACTTGTGCAGAGCCGAGATCAGGTTGTAGTGGCCCTCCTGGCTCTTGTCGTAGAGCGGCATGCGCCGCTGCACGACCTCGGCCAGGCCGGCGGTGTCGAGCACCGGCCCGCCGTCGCTCGCCGACGGCAGGCTGAAGAGCTCCTCGGCCAGGTTCAGCAGGTAGCGGCCGTCGCCGTCGGCCAGGGCGGCGAGCGAGGCCCGCGCCTCGGCGGTCAGCGGCAGCGGCCGGCCGGCCTCGGCCTCGGCGCGCGCCAGCAGCTTCTCCAGGGCGGCGTCGTCGAGGCGCTTCAGCACCAGCACCTGGCAGCGCGACAGCAGGGCGGCGTTGAGCTCGAACGAGGGGTTCTCGGTGGTTGCCCCGACCAGCACCACCGTGCCGTCCTCGACGTAGGGCAGGAAGCCGTCCTGCTGGGCGCGGTTGAAGCGGTGGATCTCGTCGACGAACAGCAGGGTGCCGCGGCCGCTCCGGCGCCGCTCCCTGGCCCGCTCGAAGACCTTGCGCAGGTCGGCGACGCCGGAGAAGACGGCCGACAGCGGCTCGAAGGCGAGATCGCTGATCTCGGCCAGCAGGCGGGCGATCGTGGTCTTGCCGGTGCCCGGCGGCCCCCAGAGGATGGTCGAGCTGACACGCCGATGGGCGGCCATGCGGCCGATCGGGCCGTCGGGGCCGATCAGGTGGTCCTGGCCGAGCACCTCGTCGAGCGCGCGCGGCCGCAGGCGGTCGGCCAGGGGCCGCGGCGCCTGGGTCTCGAACAGCTCACCGCTCGACATGGGAACGACTCCCGTGGAGGGACAGCGCCTTCCTAGCCGACGATCTCAAGGCGCCTCTGCTCGCCGTTGCGACTGATCACCAGCGACCAGCGGTCCTGGTTCGACAGCAGCCGGTCGAGGCCGTCGACGCTCTCGATCCTCTGGCCGTTGACCGAGATCAGCACGTCGCCCGGCTCGAAGCCGTAGCGGCGGGCCGGCGAGTTGCGGGCGATCGCGATCAGGGCGACGCCGTGCCACTTGCGGATGCCGAGCTCCTCGGCGACCGCCGGCGACAGGTTGACGACCTTGGTGCCGGCCAGCGGATGGCGGCCGCTCAGCACCGTCTCGTGGCGCGGCGGGTTCTCCGGCGCCTTCTCCATCGGCCAGCGCAGGGTCAGCTGGTGGCCGTCGCGCAGGATCTCGAACTCGGCGCGGCTGCCGATCGGCCGGGTCGCGACGCGGAAGGCCAGGGCCTCGGGATCGTCGACCTCGCGGCCGTCCATCGCCTCGATGACGTCGCCGCGCTTCAGGCCGGCGTTGGCCGGCGGGCTGCCCGGGTAGACGTCGGTGACCAGCACGCCGCGCGGCGCGTCGAGGCCGAAGCCGCGCGCCAGCTCGGACGTGACCTCCTGGCTGTGGAAGCCGATCCAGGGCCGCTCGATCTGGCCGCCGTGCAGCGCCGCCTGGATCACCGTGTCGACCATCTCGGAGGGAATCGCGAAGCCGATGCCGACCGAGCCGCCGGTCTTGGTGTAGATCGCCGAGTTGATGCCGACCAGCTTGCCGTCCAGCGAGACCAGGGCGCCACCGGAGTTGCCCGGATTGATCGCCGCGTCGGTCTGGATGAAGGAGCGGTAGTCGGACGCGCCGATGCCGGTGCGCGCCAGCGCCGAGACGATGCCGCTGGTCACGGTCTGGCCGACGCCGAAGGGGTTGCCGATGGCCAGCACCAGGTCGCCGACCTGCAGCTCGTCGGAGGGGCTGGTCTGCAGGTACGGCAGCGGCTTGCCGCCGTCGTCGACCTTGAGCACCGCGAGGTCGGTGCGCTCGTCGCTCAGCATCACCTTGGCGTCGAGCTCGCGCCGATCGCCGAGCACGACGCGGATCGCGTCGGCGCCGTTGATGACGTGGCGGTTGGTGACGATCAGGCCGTGCGGATCGACGATGACGCCCGAGCCGAGCGACTGCTGCCGGCGCTCGCGGGTGATGCCGCCACCGAAGGCGTCGCCGAAGAAGCGCTTGAAGAAGGGATCGTCGAACATCGGCGACACCGGCTGCTGCACGGTGCGCTGGGCGTAGATGTTGACCACGGCCGGCGCCGTCTCGCGCACCACCGGGGCGAAGGACAGCTTGATCTGGGCCTGGCTCTGCGGGACGACGCGCTGGGCCGCCGCCGCCGGCACGGCGACGAGGACGAGCGACAGGAAGACGGAGGCGAAAAGACGGTCGATGGCGGCCATCGCGGCAAGATGACCGCCGCCGCCGCCAGGATCAAGCGGCGTCGCCGCGCCGCGATGAAAGGCCGCCGCCCGGTCAGGCCGGGACCCGGTCCTCCTCGGCCATCCTGGTGAAGAGGTTGACGTTGTCGAGCTGGCCGATCCGGGTGCCCGTGAGGTCGGCGTCGCGCAGGTTGGTGTCGCGCAGGTCGGCGCCCCTGAGGTCGGCCCCGGAGAGGTCGGCGCGCAGCAGGTTGGCGTTGCGCAGGTCGGCCGCCGCCAGCACGGCGTCGCGCAGCCTGGCCTCGGTCAGCAGGCAGAAGGAGAGATCGGCCGCCGCCAGGAAGCTGCCCGACAGGTCCCGGCCGGCGAGGTCGAGGCCCTTGAGGTCGGCCTTGCGCCCCTCGCGCCCGCCGCTCGCGACCCAGCGCCGATGCTCCCCGAGCGCCTTGGCCAGGAACTCCGGCGTCGCCCGCCGGGCGTTCGAGGTGATCGCCAGGGAGTTCTCGATCATCGTCTTGTCCATGCCCTCGAAGACGGCGCCGCGCAGGTCGGCGGCGTCGAGGCGCGCGCCGTCCAGCCGGGAGTCCCTGAACTCGGCGCCGTTGAAGGCGGCCTCGCGCAGGTCGGCGCCAGTCAGGTCGACGCGGTCGAGCACCGCGCTCGAGAAGTTCGCGTTCTTCAGGCGTGCCTGCTTGAGGTTGGTGCCGCGCAGCACGGCGCGCTTGAAGGTCGTGGCCTGCTCGCGGGTCGCGGTGCCGCCCTCCTCCAGGACCGAGCTGTCGCGCAGGTCGGCGCCGGTCAGCAGCGCGCCCGACAGGTCGGCCTTGTCGAAGGTCGCGCCGCGCAGGTCCGCGCGCTCGAAGTCGGCGCGCGTCATGTCGGCCTCGTCGAAGCAGGCGCCGTGCAGCCGCGCCTGCCGGAACTTGGCGTCGACCAGGCTGGCCCGGGTGAAGTTGCAGCCCGCGAGCTCGCTGTCCGACAGGTTGAGGCCGGCGAAGTTGAGGCCGGACAGGTCGCACTGGTTGAGCATGCAGCGGATCCCCTGGCGCTGGCCCCGGAGGAAGCGCCCGTGCAGCTCGGCGAGCCGGGCGAGCACCGGCTGGGTGATCCGGACCTTGGAGAAGACCTTGCTCTTGTCTGCCGTCATGGTCGTCCTGACCTAGCGGCCGCCTCCCCGATCGGGCGGCCCACGCGGCTACATCAGCCGGTCAGTACTTGAGCAAACGTTAAGGAAACAAATAAATCACAGAATATTACAGTATTCACCAAATACCTATTCTTGATGGAACGAAACGAGACGGTGCAATTTGATCTTTATGCCGAAAACCGCGGGCGGAGCGGCACGAGGACGGCCCTCGGGCGAGGGGGCCGCGGCGCGGGACGGATCCGGGAGCCAGGGATCGCAAGGCCGCGCTTGTCGTGGCCCGGCCCAGTCGATACCAAGGGCGCCGCCTCGACAGCATGCGGAGGGAACAGAACCATGGGTTACGTCATCGCCGGCTGGGAACAGCCGTCGCTCGCCGTCGCCGACAGCCAGGAACGCTTTCCGGTCCGGCGGATCTTCTGCGTCGGCCGGAACTACGCCGAGCACGCCCGCGAGATGGGCTTCGATCCGGACCGCGAGCCGCCCTTCTTCTTCATGAAGCCGGCCGACGCGATCCGCAGCGACCGCGACGGCTTCCCCTACCCGAGCCAGTCCGAGAACGTGCACCACGAGGTCGAGCTGGTCGTGGCGCTCGGCAAGGGCGGCAAGGACGTCGCCAAGGAGCAGGCCCTGGACCTGATCTGGGGCTACGGCGTCGGCCTCGACATGACCCGCCGGGACCTGCAGGGCGAGATGAAGAAGGCCGGCCGCCCCTGGGAGGCCGGCAAGGCCTTCGACGCCTCCGCGCCCTGCGGCGACCTTCGCCCCGCCGCGGAGATCGGCCACCCGGCCAAGGGCGCGATCTGGCTGAAGGTCAACGGCGAGACGCGCCAGACCGGCGACCTCTCCGAGCTGATCTGGTCGGTGCCCGAGACCATCGAGCACCTCTCGAGCCTGTTCGAGCTCAAGCCCGGCGACCTGATCTTCACCGGCACCCCGGCCGGCGTCGGCCCGGTCGTGCCCGGCGACATCATGACCGCCGGGATCGAGGGCGTCGGCGAGATCGAGGTCAAGGTCGGGTAGCTCGCTCCGCACGACGAACGCCGTGCCCGAGGGCCGCCGGAGCAGCGCACCGGCGGCCCTCTTCGCGTTTCGGGCCCGCAGTCCGGGCCCGGCCGGACAAGAGGCCTAAACTTCGGTCGTAGGCTGACGTACGATGCGCTGGCCCGATCAGGTCACCGACGAAGGACGCCCGCCTTGGCTCCTGCCGACGCATCCGGAAAGTTCGAGGCCCGGCGCGCTCTTGGCACGCTGCCGGAGGCGGAATCCTGGGCGCTCGCCCGGCGCCTGGCCGAGGGCGAGCCGGGCTGCTGCGACGCGCTGATGGCCAGGCTCGGCAGCCCGCCGCCGCTGATGGTCTGGAACCCGCAACCGGAAGACCTCGAGTCCGAAGTGCTCGGCCATCTCGTCCGCTGGTGGCACGGGGCGACCGCCGGCGGACCACCGCCGCCGGAGGCCGTCGCCCCCCTGGTGCTGCGCCCCGCCCTGGGCGCGATCTCGCTGCTGCACGTGATCGACGACGGCCGCGACTTCGAGATGCGGCTGCACGGCTCGCAGATCAGCCAGACCCTGGGCATGGACATGACCGGAATGCGGCTCGGCGAGATGGCCGTGCCCTTCATGGCCTTCCTCATCGTGACCTACCGGGCACAGCTGCTCCGGCCGGAGCCGCTGCTGCTGCGCTACACGCCTGCGATGCAGTACTTCCTCTCGGCCTGGTGGCGCATCGGCCTGCCGCTGATGCGCGACGGCAAGGTCGTGCGCCTGCTGATCGGCATGGAGCGTGCGCCCCGCCAGGACGAGCGCTGAGCCGCCGCCGGGGCGGCGGGAAGGCAGCGCGCCCGTGGAGGTCAGGATCCGGCGGCCGGAAGTGCGTCCTCCGCTCCGCCCGCGAGGCGCCGGCTGCCGCCGAGCCGGCGCAGGGCTCTGCGCGCCGGCGTCTCGACCCAGCGATGCAGCAGCGTCGACAGGCCGAGGAGCAGGCCGAGCAGAACCGCGAGGGCCAGCAGCGACTGGCCGGCGCTCAGGCTGGCTCCGAAAGGCTGGCCCGAGACCGCACGCCAGCCCATGTCGGTCAGCTGCAGCACGAAGAGCTGCGACAGGTAGACGGCGTAGGAGATCTCTCCCAGGAAGACCAGCGGCCGCGACGCCAGCAGCCGGCCGCCCCCTGCACCGTCGAGCGCCACGGCCAGGATGAGCAGGCAGAAGACCGGCGGCAGCAGCAGGTCCGGCGCGCCGAGGTGCAGCAGCAGCAAGGTCGCGGCAAAGCAGGCCGGCGCAAAGCTCCTGCCGCAGGGCCACGGCTCCCCGCGCGCCCGTTCGTAGACGAGGTAGAGCGCCGTTCCGAAGGCGAACTCGAAGAGGCAGCGCAGCATCCCGTAGTCGTAGGTCAGGTCGAGGCCGCCACCGGCGAGGTCGAGCAGCACCAGCCCGGCCCAGGCCGCCCCGAGCAGCCCGATCCGGCCGCGCCAGGACTGGCGCTGCAGGACCAGCCCCAGCAGCGGAAAGGCGAGATAGGCGTACCACTCCGCACCGACCGACCAGGCCGGACCGTTCCAGGTCAGGCGATCCAGCAGGCCGCTGCTCTGCAGCATCAGCAGGTTCAGCAGCAGCGCGAAGGGGCTCTTGGCGTCGGCCGTCGAGAAGGCCGGACTGTAGAGCGCGAGCAGGTCGGCGCGCCCGAGCAGCCACTTGCCCAGCTCGAGCAGCACGAAGGCGGCCAGCAGCACCAGGTGCAGCGGGTAGACGCGGGCGAAACGGGCAGCCAGGAAAAGCCGGAAGCGCCCCCAGTCGACGGCATCGCGGAACTCGCGGCCGTAGGCGTGCATCATGATGAAGCCGCTCAGGATGAAGAAGAAGTCGACCCAGAGATACGACTTCGCGATCAGCTCCGAGCCGCGATCGAGGTGCAGGTTCGGCAGGAAGCCGCCCGAGAAGTGATAGAGCGCGACGAGCAGCGCCGCGATCCCGCGCAGGGACGTCAGGCTCGCCAGCTGCCGCCTCTCCGCCCCGCCCTCCATGGCGCCGTCCCTCCCCTCGTGAGGATTCCGTCCCCGCCGGCACCGGGCCGTCTTCCCCGGCCGGAGGCGTCCGCAGGGCGTCCTGTCAGACCTGGCCCCGCAGCACGGCTTCGCGAGGGAGAGGATTGGGCCGTTGCATGGCCATCGCGCCGCGGCCGGGCACGACGGGAGACGGCCGGATCGCCGCGGCCCGAAACGCGGAAGGCCCCGCCGAAGCGGGGCCTTCCGTCAGTCCGTCGAGGCGGCTGCAGCCTATTCCTCGGTCTCGCCGGCGGCCTCCAGCTCGGCCTGGTGGCGCGCCTTGTCGGCGGCGCCCTTGGCCTCCGGATTGCGGTCGACCAGCTCGATGACCGCGAGCGGCGCCATGTCGCCGTGGCGGAAGCCGGCCTTCAGCACGCGGGTGTAGCCGCCGTTGCGCGCCTTGTAGCGCTCGGCCAGCTCGCCGAACAGCTTCTGCACCATGGCGTTGTTGCGCACCGAGATGGCGGCCTGCCGGCGATTGTGCAGCGAGCCCGACTTGCCCAGGGTGATGAGGCGGTCGACGACCCGGCGCAGCTCCTTGGCCTTGGGCAGCGTCGTGACGATCTGCTCGTGCTCGATCAGCGAGGTCGCCATGTTGGCCAGCATCGACTTGCGGTGAGCCGCCGTGCGGTTGAGCTTGCGATATCCACTGCCGTGACGCATCGCGTCTGTCTCCTCATCATCCTGGCCTCGGAGCCCGAGACCGATTGCGCAGCCCGCCGCCCTTCAAGCCGGTGCGGCCGGGAGTGGGCCCGAACGGCCCGGAACCGACGGGAGCACTGCCAAGCGCTCCCGACCGCCCTCAGTAGGGCTCTTCCAGCTTCTTGGCCAGCTCCTCGATGTTCTCGGGCGGCCAGTTGCTGATCTCCATGCCCAGGTGCAGGCCCATCTGCTGCAGCACGTCCTTGATCTCGTTCAGGGACTTGCGGCCGAAGTTCGGCGTCCGCAGCATCTCGGCCTCGGTCTTCTGAACGAGATCGCCGATGTAGACGATGTTGTCGTTCTTCAGGCAGTTGGCCGAGCGCACCGACAGCTCGAGCTCGTCGACCTTGCGCAGCAGGTTCTTGTTGAACGGCGGCTCGGCGCGCTCCTCGGCGGCCTCGCGGACCGTCGGCTCCTCGAAGTTGATGAAGAGCTGCAGCTGGTCCTGCAGGATGCGCGCGGCGAGAGCGACCGAGTCGTCCGGCGTGATCGCGCCGTTGGTCTCGATCTCCATGGTCAGCTTGTCGTAGTCAGTGACCTGGCCGACGCGGGTGTTCTCGACCTTGTAGGCGACGCGGCGCACCGGGCTGAACAGCGAGTCGACCGGGATCAGGCCGATCGGCGCGTCCTCCGGGCGGTTCTGCGAGCCGGGCACGTAGCCCTTGCCGGTCGCGACGGTCATCTCCATGTCGATCCGCGCGCCGTCGTCCAGCGTGCAGATCACCAGCTCGGGGTTCATCACCTCGATGTCGGGGCCGGTCTCGATCTGGCCGGCGGTCACCTCGCCCGGGCCGAAGGCGCGCAGGCGCATGCGCTTCGGGCCGTCGCCGTGCATCCTGAGGGCGATCGTCTTGACGTTGAGGACGATGTCGGTGACGTCCTCGCGCACGCCGGGGATCGAGGAGAACTCGTGGAGCACGCCGTCGATCTGGATGGCGGTGATCGCCGCCCCCTGCAGAGACGACAGCAGCACGCGGCGCAGAGCGTTGCCGAGGGTCAGGCCGAAGCCGCGCTCGAGCGGCTCGGCGACGACCTTGGCGAAGCGCTTCGGATCGTCGCCCTCCTGAACGTCGAGCTTGTTCGGCTTGATCAGGTCGGTCCAGTTCTTCTGTAGCACGGGAGTGGCCTCACGCTTGTCGAGCGGGTTCATGAAACGACGATGGGCCGGCAACCTCTCGCGGCTGCCGCCCCCGTCGGCTTCAAACGCCCCGTCCTGTCCCGGAACCGGCGTTGCTCAGGCGCCGGTCCCCATGCATCGGCCGGGGCGCGAGTGACTTCTAATCAGACGCGGCGGCGCTTCGGCGGACGGCAGCCGTTGTGCGGGATCGGCGTCACGTCGCGGATCGCGGTGATCTGGAAGCCCACCGACTGCAGCGCACGCAGCGCCGACTCGCGGCCCGAGCCGGGGCCCTTGACCTCGACCTCGAGGGTCCGCATGCCGTGCTCCTGGGCCTTGCGGCCGGCCGACTCGGCGGCGAGCTGCGCGGCGTAGGGGGTCGACTTGCGCGAGCCCTTGAAGCCCTGGCTGCCGGCCGACGACCAGGAGATCGCGTTGCCCTGCACGTCGGTGATGGTGATCACCGTGTTGTTGAAGGAGGAGTTCACGTGCGCGATGCCGCTCGTGATGTTCTTGCGCTCGCGGCGGCGCATGCGCGTCTGCGGCTTGGCCATGATCTTTGCGTTCTCGTTCTATACGTTCCAGCGGGACGGGACGGCGGTCAGCGCGTCGCCTTCTTCTTGCCGGCGATCGGCACGGCCTTGCCCTTGCGGGTGCGGGCGTTGGTGTGGGTGCGCTGGCCGCGCACCGGCAGGCCCTTGCGGTGACGCAGGCCGCGGTAGCAGCCCAGGTCCATCAGGCGCTTGATGTTCATCGCGACCTCGCGGCGCAGGTCGCCCTCGACGGTGTAGTCGCGGTCGATCGCCTCGCGGATGCGCACCACCTCGTCGTCGGTCAGCTCATGCACGCGGCGGTTCTCGGGGATCCCGACCTTGCCGCAGAGCTCCTTGGCCTTCGCCGGGCCGATGCCGTGAATGTAGGTCAGCGCGATCGGCACGCGCTTGCCCGTCGGAATGTTCACACCAGCGATACGCGCCACGTCCGTGGTCTCCTATCCGCTTACCAGATCTGCCCGGAGGCTCTTCACGATCCCAGAGAGCGCTTCACCCTTTCGGACATCGTCGATCCGAAAAGACCTCGCTCTGGAGGCAACAGCAATCACCCGGCCGCAGCCGCGCGCCAGGGAGCGCGGATTATAGGGTTGCGCGCGAACGCGTCAAGCCCCGCGACCGGCTTTTCCCTCAGCCCCTCACCGTCGCGCCGAGGATCTCCTCGATCTGCGCCGTCACCTGGTCGATCGACTTCAGGCCGTCGACCCGCTTGAGCCGGCCGCTCCGCTCGTAGTAGGGCAGGATCGGCGCGGTCTGGCCGTGATAGACCTCGAGGCGACGCTTCAGCGTCTCGACGTTGTCGTCGCTGCGCGCCGCGCCGCCGCTCTGGGCGGTCTGGCGGCTGCGCGTCTCGATGCGCTGGACCAGCACCTCGTCCGGCACCGCGATCTCGATGACCGCGTTGAGCGACAGGCCCTTGTGCGCGAGCAGCTGGTCGAGCGCCTCGGCCTGCGGCACGGTGCGCGGAAAGCCGTCGAGGATGAAGCCCTTGCGGCAGTCCGGCTGGTCGACGCGCTCCGAGATCATCTCGATCATCAGGGAGTCCGGCATCAGATGGCCGGCATCCATGATCTCCTTGGCATGACGCCCGAGCTCGCTTCCCGAGGCGACGGCGGCGCGCAGCATGTCGCCGGTCGACAGCTGCTTCAGCCCGTCCTTCTCCTCGAGAATCTTGGCCTGGGTCCCCTTGCCCGCCCCCGGCGGCCCAAGCAGAATTATGTTCATCCCCGTCTCCCCCTCAGCTTCGCCTTCTTGATGAGGCCTTCGTACTGGTGCGCCAGCAGGTGGCTATGGATCTGCGCGACCGTGTCCACGGTCACCGAGACGACGATCAGCAGGCTGGTGCCGCCGAAGTAGAACGGCACGGAGAAGTGAGAGATCAGGAACTCCGGCAGCAGGCAGACCAGCGCCAGATAGAGCGCGCCCAGCGTGACCAGGCGCATCAGCACGTAGTTGATGTAGTCGGCCGTGTTCTTGCCGGGCCGGATGCCCGGGATGAAGCCGCCGTGCTTCTTCAGGTTGTCGGCCGTGTCGACCGGGTTGAACACGATCGCCGTGTAGAAGAAGGCGAAGAACACGATTAGCGCCACATAGAGCACCATGTAGAGCGGCTGGCCGTGGCCGATGTTGGTGGTGATCCAGGTCAGCCAGGCCGGCTGCGCGCCGGTCGAGCCGGCGAAGCCGACCACGGTCAGCGGCATCAGCAGCAGCGACGAGGCGAAGATCGGCGGGATCACGCCCGACGGATTGAGCTTGAGCGGCAGGTGGGTCGACTCGCCGCCGAACATGCGGTTGCCGACCTGGCGCTTCGGGTACTGGACGATCAGGCGCCGCTGCGCGCGCTCCATGAACACGATGAAGGCGATGACGCCGACCGCCATGACCAGGAACAGGATCAGCACCGGCCAGGAGATCTCGCCGACCCGGCTGAGCTCGAACAGCTGGGCGATGGCGATCGGCAGGCGCGCGACGATGCCGGCGAAGATGATCAGCGAGATGCCGTTGCCGACGCCGCGCTGGGTGATCTGCTCGCCCAGCCACATCAGGAAGATCGTGCCGCCGGTCAGGGTGATGACCGTCTCGACCCGGAAGAACAGGCCCGGGTCGATGACCGCCGACAGGCCGCCCGAGGTGTTCATGCCCTCCAGGCCGATGGCGATGCCGTAGGCCTGGAACAGCGCCAGCACGACCGTGCCGTAGCGGGTGTACTGGTTGATCTTCTTGCGGCCGGACTCGCCTTCCTTCTTGAGCTGCTCCAGGGACGGCGAGACCGCCGTCAGCAGCTGCATGATGATGGCGGCCGAGATGTACGGCATGATCGACAGGGCGAAGATCGTCATGCGCCGCAGGCTGCCGCCCGAGAACATGTCGAACACGTCCAGGATGCCGCCGGCCTGGCTGTGGAAGATGTCCTGCAGGACCTGGGCGTCGATGCCCGGGACCGGGATGTAGCTGCCCAGGCGATAGACGATCAGGGCGCCCAGGGTGAACCAGATCCGCTGCTTGAGCTCGGTCGCCTTGGCGATGGCGCCGAAGTTGAAGTTCGCGGCAAGCTGCTCGGCGGCTGAGGCCATTGCTCTCCGTTTCCCGGCTGGCCCCGATCAGGCTTTGCCCGATCAGGCCTCGGCGGTCGTCTCGTTCTTGTCCTGCTTCGCGGCAGCCGGCGCGGTCACGGTGACGCTGCCGCCTGCCTTCTCGACCGCGGCGATCGCCGCCTTCGACGCGCCGGCCACGGTGATCTCAATCTTGGCCTTGAGCTCACCCTGCGCAAGCAGGCGCACGCCGTCGCGCGACGATTTGAACAGACCGGCGGCCTTCAGCGCCTCGGCATCGACCGGCTTGGCGGTGTCGAGCTTGCCGGCGTCGATCGCCTGCTGCAGGCGGCCGAGGTTCACCTCGACGTAGTCCAGGCGGAAGATGTTCTTGAAGCCGCGCTTCGGCAGGCGCCGGTGCAGCGGCATCTGGCCGCCCTCGAAGCCCTTGATCGCGACGCCCGAACGCGCCTTCTGACCCTTGTGGCCGTGGCCGGAGGTCTTGCCGAGCCCCGAGCCGATGCCGCGGCCCAGGCGCTTGCCGACCTTGCGGGCACCTGCGTTGTCGCGAATCTCGTTGAGCTTCATCGTCCCACGTGTCCTTGAAAAGCTGCTGTCCCGACTGCCGCCCGGATCGCGCCGGGGGCCGTCAGCCCTCGACGACCCGAACGAGGTGCGGGATCTTGTTGATCATGCCGCGCACCGAGGGGGTGTCCTCGAGCGTGCGGGTGCGGTTCAGCTTGCCGAGGCCCAGGCCCTTCAGGGTCTGGTGCTGGTCCTGGTGCCGGCCGATCGGGCTGGCGATCTGCCGAACCGTCACGGTCCCAGTCGCGACCTGGGCGTCCTGCTTCTTGGCGGCCATGCCGTCTGCTCCCTCGCCTCAGCCGATCACATCGTCGCCGGCTGCGCTTCTTCGCGCTTGCCGACGATGTCCGAGACCTTCTTGCCGCGGCGCTGGGCGACCGAACGCGGGCTCTGCATGTTGTTGAGCGCGTCGAAGGTCGCCCGGATCATGTTGTAGGGGTTCTGGGTTCCGACCGACTTGGCGACCACGTCGTGGATGCCCAGGCACTCGAAGATCGCGCGCATCGGGCCGCCGGCGATGATGCCGGTGCCGACCGGCGCGGCGCGCAGGTAGACCAGGCCGGCGCCGAAGTGGCCGCGGACGTCGTGGTGCAGCGTCCGGCCCTCGCGCAGCGGGATGCGCACCATCTTCTTCTTGGCGTCCTCGGTCGCCTTGCGGATCGCCTCCGGCACCTCGCGGGCCTTGCCGTGGCCGAAGCCGACGCGGCCCCGCTGGTCGCCGACGACGACGAGGGCGGCGAAGCCGAAGCGCCGGCCGCCCTTCACCACCTTGGCGACGCGGTTGATGCCGACCAGCTTGTCGACGAACTCGCTGTCTTCGCGATCGCGATCCCGGCCACCGCCGCGATCGTCCCTCTGGCCTCGTGCCATGTCTCTTACCTTCCGATCAGAACTGCAGGCCGCCTTCGCGGGCGGCGTCGGCGAGGGCTCGCACCCGGCCATGGTAGAGGTAGCCGCCGCGGTCGAAGAAGACCGCCTCGACGCCCTGCTGCTTGGCGCGCTCGGCGATCAGCTTGCCGACCTCGGAGGCGGCGGCGATGTCCGCGCCGGTCTTCAGCTTGCCCTTGAGCTCCTTGTCGACCGACGAGGCGGTGGCGAGCGTGACGCCCCGCGCGTCGTCGATCAGCTGGGCATAGATGTGCTTCGACGAGCGGAAGACGCTCAGCCGCGGCCGGCCGTTCGCCTTCTTGCGCAGGCTGGCGCGAGTCCGGAAGGCGCGCTTCAGCCGCAGATCGCGATGAGACGTAGCCATTACTTCTTCTTACCTTCCTTGCGCAGGATCTGCTCGTCCGAGTACCGGATGCCCTTGCCCTTGTAGGGCTCCGGCGGCCGGTAGCCGCGGATCTCGGCGGCCATCTGGCCGACGACCTGCTTGTCGGCGCCCGAGATGGCGATCGAGGTCGGCTTCTCGCAGACCACCTTGATCCCCGCGGGGATCGGATAGTTGACGTCGTGGCTGAAGCCGAGCTGCAGGTTCAGGCTCTGTCCCTGGACCGAGGCGCGGTAGCCGACGCCGGTGATCTCGAGCTGCCGGGTGAAGCCCTCGGAGACGCCCTTGACCAGATTCTGGATCCGCGCGCGCGCCGTGCCCCACATGGCCCGAGCCCGCTTGCCCTCGTCCTTGGGGGTGACCCAGACCTTGCCGTCCTTCATCTCGATCGAGACGTCGTCGGTGGCCTGGTACGTCAGCTCGCCCAGCTTGCCCTTGGCCGTGACCAGGTTGGCGGCGACCTGGACGTCGACGCCGCCCGGCACCACCACGGGGTTCTTACCTACGCGCGACATACCTGAAGCTCCTTAGAACACCTGGCAGAGGATCTCGCCGCCGACGTTGGCGGCGCGGGCCTCGTGGTCGGCCATCACGCCCTGCGGAGTCGACAGGATGGTGATGCCCAGGCCGTTGTAGACGCGGGGCAGCTCCTTGATCCGGGAGTAGACGCGGCGGCCCGGCTTGGACACACGCGCGATCTCACGGATGACGGGCTCGCCCTCGTGATACTTGAGCTCGATCTCGATCACCGGATGGCCGCGCTCGTTGCTCGCCTCGCGATAGGCACGGATGTAGCCCTCGCGCTGCAGCACCTCGAGCACGTTGCAACGCAGCTTCGAGAAGGGAGCCTGGATCTTGGACTTGCGTGCCTGCTGCCCGTTGCGAATACGGGTCAGCATGTCGCCCAAGGGATCGGTCAGCGCCATGGGGCCGCTCCTCTTACCAGCTCGACTTCGTCATCCCGGGGATCTGGCCCTTAGACGCCAGATCGCGCAGCGAGATGCGAGACAACTTGAGTTTCCGATAGTAGCCCCGCGGCCGACCGGTGACTTCGCAACGGTTGCGCACCCGGTTGGCCGCACCGTTGCGCGGCAACTCGGCCAGCTTCAGCACCGCCTGGAAGCGCTCCTCGGGAGACAGCGAGCGGTCGCGCACGATCTCCTTCAGCTGCGCCCGCTTCGCGGTGTCGCGCTTGGCCAGCCTCATGCGCTTGTTGTTGCGCTCGACTGAAGACTTCTTCGCCATCGGCTTTCTTTCCCTTCGCCGCTCAGTTCCGGAACGGCAGCTCGAACTCGGCCAGCAGCGCCTTCGCCTCGGCGTCGGTCTTGGCCGTGGTGCAGATGATGATGTCCATGCCCCGGACGTCCTCGATCTTGTCGTACTCGATCTCGGGGAAGACGATCTGCTCCTTGAGACCCATCGCGTAGTTACCGCGCCCGTCGAAGGACTTGCCGTTGAGGCCGCGGAAGTCGCGGACCCGAGGCAGCGCGATGTTCACCAGGCGGTCCAGGAACTCGTACATGCGGTCGCGCCGCAGCGTCACCTTGGTGCCGATCGCCATGCCCTCGCGCAGCTTGAAGCCGGCGATCGACTTCTTGGCGCGGTTGGTCACCGGCTTCTGGCCGGCGATCAGGGTCAGCTCGGAGACGGCCGCCGTCAGCTTCTTGGAATCGCCGACGGCCTCGCCGACGCCCATGTTGATGACGATCTTCTCCAGGCGCGGCACCTGCAGGTCGTTCGTGTAGCCCTGCTCCTTCTTGAGCTTGGGCTTCACGACCGTCTCGTAGTGTTCCTTCAAACGGGCCGCCATCGTTCTCGTCCTCGTCCTAGCCCTTAGCGGTCGATCATCTCGCCGGAGCGGCGCGAGAAGCGGACCTTGCGGCCGTCCTCCAGCACCTTCCAGCCGACGCGCGCCGCCTTGCCGTCGTTCGGATCGGCGTGGGCCACGTTGGAAATGTGCACCGGCGCCTCGACCTCGACGATGCCGCCCTCCTGTCGGGCGGTCTGGCGCTGGTGCTTCTTGACCAGGTTGACACCCTGGACCAGCACGCGGTCGTCCTTGCGCAGCACGCGCAGGACCTCGCCGCTCTTGCCCCGGTCCTTGCCGGTCGTGACGACCACGCGGTCGCCCTTGCGGATCTTGAACTTCTTCATCACAGCACCTCGGGCGCCAAGGAGATGATCTTCATGAAGCGCTTGGCGCGCAGCTCGCGGGTCACCGGGCCGAAGATGCGGGTGCCGATCGGCTCGCCCTGCTTGTTGATCAGCACGGCCGCGTTGCCGTCGAAGCGGATCGACGTGCCGTCGGTCCGCCGGATGTCCTTGGCGGTGCGCACGATCACGGCGCGCAGCACGTCGCCCTTCTTCACGCGGCCGCGCGGGATCGCCTCCTTGACGGAGACCACGATGACGTCGCCGATGCCGGCGAAGCGCCGCTTCGAGCCGCCCAGCACCTTGATGCACTGGACGCGGCGGGCGCCGGAGTTGTCGGCGACATCGAGGTTCGACTGCATCTGGATCATGACGCGGGTCTCCTCAGCCGGCCGTGGTCTGGGCGCCGGCGGCGGCCTCGTCGGTCACCACCTCCCAGCACTTCGTCTTGGAGATCGGCCGGCACTCGCGGATGCGGACCACGTCGCCGACCTTGCAGGCGTTGGCCTCGTCGTGCGCGTGGTACTTCTTCGAGCGGCGGAGGAACTTCTTGTAGAGGGGATGCATGACGCGACGCGTCACCTGGACGGTGACGGTCTTGTCGGTCTTGTCGCTGACCACGACCCCCTGGAGAATACGACGCGGCATCGGCTCACGACTCCCGAACGGCGGGCTGCACCTTCTGGCGCAGCACGGTCTTGATGCGCGCGATGTCCCGCCGGACCTGGCGGGCGCGCGCGGTGTTCTCGAGCTGCCCGCTGGCCTTCTGGAAGCGCAGGTTGAACGCCTCCTTGCGCAGCGACAGCAGCTGCTCCTTCAGTTCGTCCTCGGACTTGGCCCGAACGTCTGCGGCCTTCATCGGATCAGCCCTCCTCGCCCAGGCGGGCGATGAATTTGGTCTGGATCGGCAGCTTCGCGGCGGCCAGACGGAACGCGTCCTCGGCCACCTCGTGATTCACGCCGTCCAGCTCGAACATGACGCGGCCCGGCTTGACGCGCGCGGCCCACCATTCCGGATTGCCCTTGCCCTTGCCCTGGCGGACTTCGGCCGGCTTGGAGGAGACCGGCACATCGGGGAAGATGCGGATCCACAGCTTGCCGACACGCTTCATGCGGCGCGTGATCGCGCGGCGCGCCGCCTCGATCTGACGCGACGAGATACGCCCGGGCTCGACCGCCTTCAGGCCAAAGGCCCCGAAGTTCAGCTGGGTGCCACCCTTGGCCTGGCCATGGATGCGCCCCTTGTGCTGCTTGCGGTATTTCGTGCGCTTCGGCTGCAGCATCGTTCCGTTTCCTTACCGTTCCTTCCGACCGATCAGGCGCGCGGCGCCGGGCCGGTCTGCATCTCGCTGGCGCGGCGTTCCTGCGCCATCGGGTCGTGGGCGAGAATCTCGCCCTTGAACACCCAGACCTTGACCCCGCAGGTGCCGTAGGTCGTCACCGCGGTCGTCTCGCCGTAGTCGATGTCGGCGCGCAGCGTGTGCAGAGGCACGCGGCCCTCGCGGTACCACTCCATGCGCGCGATCTCGGCGCCGCCCAGGCGGCCGGAGCAGTTGATCCGGATGCCCTGGGCGCCCAGGCGCATGGCCGACTGCACGGCGCGCTTCATGGCCCGACGGAAGGCGACGCGGCGCTCCAGCTGCTGCGCGATGTTGTCGGCGATCAGCTTGGCGTCGATCTCCGGCTTGCGGATCTCGACGATGTTCAGATGCACCTCGCCGCCAGTCATCTTCTGCAGGTCGCCGCGCAGCTTCTCGATGTCGGCGCCCTTCTTGCCGATGACCACGCCCGGCCGTGCCGTGTGGATGGTCACGCGGGCCCGCTTGGCCGGCCGCTCGATGACGATGCGCGAGACCCCGGCCTGCTTCAGGCGGTCCTGCAGGAACTTGCGCAGCTTGATGTCCTCGTGCAGCAGCTTGCCGTAGCCCTTGTCGGCGAACCAGCGGCTGTCCCAGGTCCGGTTGATGCCGAGGCGCAGGCCGATCGGATTGACTTTCTGGCCCATGATCAGACGTTCTCCTCACGCTCGCGAACGACCACCCGCAAGCGCGCCCACGGTTTCTCGATGCGCCCGACGCGGCCGCGCGCCCGGGGGCGGAAGCGGCGCATGACGAGCGACTTGCCGACGCTCGCCTCGGCCACGTAGAGCCGGTCGACGTCGAGCTGATGGTTGTTCTCGGCGTTGGCGATCGCGGCCTGCAGCACCTTGCGCACGTCCTGCGCGATGCGGCGCTTGCTGAACTCCAGCTCGGCCAGCGCGCGGTCCGCGGCGAGGCCGCGGATCAGGCCGGCGACCAGATTCAGCTTGCGCGGGCTGGTACGCAGCTGCGTCGCCACGGCCATCGCTTCGTTGTCCGCCAGGGACCGTTCGGCCTTAGGCTTGCCCATCTGCCTTACCCTCGCTTCGCCTTCTTGTCGGCCGCATGACCGTGGAAGGTCCGCGTCGGCGCGAACTCGCCGAACTTGTGGCCGATCATGTTCTCGTTCACGAGCACCGGGATGAACTTCTGCCCGTTGTGCACGCCGAAGGTCAGGCCGATGAACTGCGGCATGATGGTCGAGCGGCGCGACCAGGTGCGGATGATCTCGTTGCGACCGGACTCGCGCGCCTTCTCGGCCTTCTTGAGCAGAAAGCCGTCGACGAACGGGCCCTTCCATACGGAACGCGACATGGTTCAGTCCCTACTTCTTCGCGTGCCGACGGCGGACGATCAGCCTGTCGGTCTTCTTGTTCTTGCGCGTGCGCGCACCCTTGGTCGGCTTGCCCCACGGCGTCACCGGATGGCGGCCGCCGGAGGTCCGGCCCTCGCCACCGCCGTGCGGGTGGTCGACCGGGTTCATGGCGACGCCGCGCACCGAGGGGCGCTTGCCCAGCCAGCGCGAGCGGCCGGCCTTGCCGGAGTTGATGTTCTGCTCGTCGGGGTTCGAGACCGCGCCGACCGTCGCCATGCACTCGGCGCGCACCATGCGCACCTCGCCGGACGAGAGGCGCAGCAGCGCGTAGCCGGCGTCGCGGCCGACGATCTGCACGTAGGTCCCGGCCGAGCGGGCCAGCTGGCCGCCCTTGCCCGGCTTCATCTCGACGTTGTGGACGATCGTGCCGACCGGGATCGAGCGCAGCGGCATCGCGTTGCCCGGCTTGATGTCGGCCTTCTCGCCCGCGATCACCTGGTCGCCGACGCCCAGGCGCTGGGGCGCCAGGATGTAGGCGAGCTCGCCGTCCTCGTACTTGACGAGGGCAATGAAGGCGGTGCGGTTCGGGTCGTACTCGAGCCGCTCGACCGTCGCCGGCACGTCGAACTTGCGCCGCTTGAAGTCGACCAGGCGATAGGTCCGCTTGTGGCCGCCGCCGCGACGGCGGGCGGTCACGTGACCCTGGTTGTTGCGGCCGCCGGACTTGGTCAGGCCTTCGGTCAGCTTCTTGACCGGCTTGCCCTTCCAGAGGCCCGAGCGATCGACCGTCACCAGCTGGCGCTGGCCCGGCGTCGTCGGATTGTACTGCTTCAACGCCATGGCATCAGACCCCCGTGGTCACGTCGATCGAGTGACCCTCTTCGAGCGTCACCATCGCCTTCTTGTAGTCGCTGCGCGTGCCCGGACGGCCCTTGAAGCGCTTGAACTTGCCCTTCTGGCGCAGCGTGTTCACCGCCGTGACCTTGACCTTGAACAGGCTCTCGACCGCGGCCTTGATCTCCGGCTTGCTGGCATTCAGCGCGACCTCGAAGGTGACCTGGCTGTGCTCGGAGCCGCGGGTCGACTTCTCGGTGATGATCGGGCGGCGGATCACCTCGTAGATGCGCTCCGCCGACACCTTGGTCTCAACCGCCTTGCGCGGACGTCCCCGGCTCATTTCAGTCGTGCCTCCAGCGCTTCGACCGCGGCCTTGGTCAGCACCAGCTGATCGCGCCGCAGGATGTCGTAGACGTTGGCGCCCTGCTGCGGGAGCACGTCCACCAGCGGAATGTTGCGTGCCGCGCGGGAGAAGCTCTCCTCGACCTCGGCGCCGTCGATGATCAGCGTGTTCGCCCAGCCCAGGGCCGCCAGCTTGGCGGCCAGCGCCTTGGTCTTGTGGCTGTCGACCTTCGCGGTCTCGAGCACGACCAGCTTGCCCTCGGCCAGCTTCGCCGACAGCGCCGTCTTCAGCGCCAGCTGACGCACCTTGCGCGGCAGGTCGTAGGCGTAGGAGCGCGGCACGGGGCCGTGCACGACACCGCCGCCGCGCATGATGTTGGTCTTCAGGTTGCCGCGCCGGGCCCGGCCGCCGCCCTTCTGGCGGAAGGCCTTCTTCGACGTGCCCGACACCTCGCCGCGGGTCTTCGCCTTGTGCGTGCCGGCGCGCCGCTTGGCGAGCTGCCAATGCACGACCCGCGCCAGCAGGTCGCCGCGCGCCTCCAGGCCGAAGACCTCGTCGGCGAGATCGATCTCGCCGGCCGCGGTGTTGTCGAGCGTGGTGACCGGATGCTTCATGGTCACTGCTCCTCGTTCTGCTCGGGCGCCGCCGGCGCCTCGGAAGCGGTCGCCTCGGGCGCCGCGGTCTCGGCCACAGCCGCCGCCTGCGCGGCCTCGACCAGGGCGGCCGGGAACGGCAGGTCCTCGGGCAGCTTGCCCTTGACCGCGTCGCGCACCAGCACCCAGCTGCCCTCGGCGCCCGGCACCGCGCCGCGCACCAGGATCAGGCCGCGGCCGGCGTCGGTCGCATGCACCGTCAGGTTCTGGGTGGTCACGCGGGTGGCACCCATGTGGCCGGCCATCTTCTTGTTCTTGAAGACCTTGCCGGGATCCTGGCGGTTGCCGGTCGAACCGTGGCTGCGGTGCGAGATCGACACGCCGTGGGTCGCCCGCAGGCCGCCGAAGTTGTGCCGCTTCATGACGCCGGCGAAGCCCTTGCCGATCGTCGTCGCGGTGACGTCGATGCGCTGGCCGGCGAGGAAGTGCTCGGCCGACAGCTCGGCGCCGACCTCGACCAGGGCGTCGTCGGAGACGCGGAACTCGACGATCTTCTGCTTCGGCTTGACCTTGGCCTTGGCGAAGCGCTCGCGCTCCGGCTTGGAGACGCGCTTGACCTTGGCGTTGCCCGCGCCGAGCTGCAGCGCGGTGTAGCCGTCCTTGTCAGCGGTCCGCTGGGCGACGACCTGGCAGGCGTCGACGTGCAGGACGGTGACCGGAACGTGGCCGCCTTCCGCGTCGAACACGCGGGTCATGCCCAGCTTCTTGGCAATGAGACCGGTACGCATGGTCCTCAGCCCTTCAACTTGATCTCGACGTCGACGCCCGAGGCGAGGTCGAGCTTCATCAGCGCGTCCACGGTCTGCGGCGTCGGATCGACGATGTCGAGCAGCCGCTTGTGGGTGCGGATCTCGAACTGCTCGCGGCTCTTCTTGTCGATGTGCGGCGAGCGGTTGACCGTGAATTTCTCGATGCGCGTCGGCAGCGGGATCGGCCCACGCACCTGCGCACCGGTGCGCTTGGCGGTGTTGACGATCTCGCCGGTCGACTGGTCGAGGACCCGGTGATCGAACGCCTTGAGGCGGATTCGAATATTCTGACTGTCCATGGCTCGCCGTTTCCGTCTGACAGAACGGGGGGCTGGCCGAAGCCCGCCCCCGTGCTCAGCGACCGGTCCTTTCCTACTCGATGATGCTGGCGACGACGCCGGCACCGACGGTGCGGCCGCCCTCGCGGATCGCGAAGCGCAGGCCCTCGTCCATGGCGATCGGCGCGATCAGCTCGACCTCCATCGACACGTTGTCGCCCGGCATCACCATCTCCGTGCCTTCCGGCAGCGAGATCACGCCCGTGACGTCGGTCGTCCGGAAGTAGAACTGCGGACGGTAGTTCGTGAAGAACGGCGTGTGACGCCCGCCCTCCTCCTTCGTCAGGATGTAGGCCTCGGCCTTGAACTTCGTGTGCGGCGTGATCGAGCCCGGCTTCGCCAGAACCTGGCCGCGCTCCACGTCGTCGCGGCCCACGCCGCGCAGCAGCGCGCCGATGTTGTCGCCCGCCTCGCCCTGGTCCAGCAGCTTGCGGAACATCTCGACGCCCGTCACGACAGACTTCTTCGTGTCCGTCAGGCCGACGATCTCGACCTCCTCGCCGACCTTCACGATGCCCCGCTCGACCCGGCCCGTCACCACCGTGCCGCGCCCGGAGATCGAGAACACGTCCTCGATCGGCATCAGGAACGGACGGTCCTTCGGACGCTCCGGCGTCGGGATGTACTCGTCCACCGCCTTCATCAGCTCGAGGATCGCGTCGTGGCCCAGCTTCGGGTCGCCGTTCTCCAGCGCCACCAGCGCAGAGCCCTTGACGATCGGAATGTCGTCGCCCGGGAACTCGTAGCTCGACAGAAGCTCGCGAACCTCCAGCTCGACAAGCTCCAGAAGCTCCTCGTCGTCCACCATGTCGCACTTGTTCAGGAACACCACCAGCGCCGGAACGCCGACCTGGCGCGCCAGAAGGATGTGCTCGCGAGTCTGCGGCATCGGCCCGTCAGCCGCAGAGACCACCAGGATCGCGCCGTCCATCTGCGCCGCGCCCGTGATCATGTTCTTCACGTAGTCCGCGTGGCCGGGGCAGTCGACGTGCGCGTAGTGCCGGTTCTGCGTCTCGTACTCGACGTGCGCCGTCGAGATCGTGATGCCGCGAGCCTTCTCCTCAGGCGCCTTGTCGATCTGGTCGTAGGCCGTAAACGTCGCCCCGCCCGTCTCGGCAAGAACCTTCGTGATCGCAGCCGTCAAAGACGTCTTGCCATGGTCAACATGGCCGATCGTCCCGATGTTGCAGTGCGGCTTCGTACGCTCAAACTTCGCCTTCGCCATCGTTCTTC
>NZ_FWZX01000017.1 GCF_900177295.1 Tistlia consotensis USBA 355 | reverse complement strand
CACCGACCCGGACAGCCGCATCCTGAAGACCCGCGAGGGCTTCGTGCAGGGCTACAACGGCCAGATCGCGGTCGACGGCCACCGCCAGGTGATCGTCGCCCAGCGCCTGACGACCAACGCCGCCGACTACGCCGGCCTGGTGCCGCTGGTCGACCAGGCCCAGCGGCTGTGCCGGCGCAAGCCGCGCGCGATCTCGGCCGACGCCGGCTTCTGCAACGAAGACAATCTGGCCGCTCTCGCCGAACGCGGCATCCAGGGCTACCTGATGCCCGGCCGCGCCCGCCACGGCCGCGCCGGCGACACCGGCGCCAGACGCATCGCCCCGGGCAGCCGCATGGCCGCCATGGACGCCAAGCTCAGACGCGCCGGCCGGCGCAGCCGCTACCGCCTCAGGAAGCAGGTCGTCGAGCCGGTGTTCGGCCAGATCAAGGCGGCCAGGGGCTTCCGCCAGTTCCTGTTGCGCGGATACGCCAAGGTCCGTCACGAGTGGGCCCTCGTCTGCACCGTCCACAACCTCGCAAAGCTCCTCATCGCACGCACCGCCTGACCACCAGACATGCACCGCTCGACAAGCCACCACCCCCAGCCGCCCAAACCGCCGCGCCTTTAGCCGGACAGGCTCCTAGCGCTCCCCGGCCACCGCCCCGCCCCCACGCCGCCGACGGCGAGGCCGGCGGCGCAAGGAAGTCGCATTCGCAAGGCTCATGCCAACATCCGTAACCCTGACAGTTGCAGTTACTACCTTGTTGCCGTTCGGGCCTCCGCTTTGGCCGCCTGCCTAGCCCGGCGGCAGCTGCCGGGGCCGCTGCCCGAAAAAGCGGCTGCCGCTCAGAGCGTCCCTGCCGCCATCTGGCCGGCCATGAACTCGGCCTGGCGCATCGCCAGCGCGACGATCGTCAGGGTCGGGTTGCAGGCGCCGCCGCTGGCGAACTGGCTGCCGTCGGCGACGAAGAGGTTCGGCACCTCGTGGGCCCGGCCGTTGCCGTCCAGCACGCCGTCCGCGGGCTTCGCGCTCATGCGGTTGCAGCCGAGGTTGTGGCTGGCCGGATAGGGCGGCGCCTCGACCGTGCGGATCGCGCCGACCGCCCTGTGCATCGCGGTCAGGGTCTTGTAGCCGTGGTTGCGCAGCCGGACGTCGTTCGGATGGTCGTCGTAGTGCAGGTTGGCGAGCGGCACGCCGAAGCGGTCGACCTCGCTGCCGAGCGTCACCCGGTTGCCGGGCTGCGGCATGTCCTCGCCGGTCATGAACAGCCCGGCGACGTTGGCGTAGTGCTCCATGAACCAGGCGAAGTCGCGGCCCCACCAGCCGGGGTCGACGAAGGCCGCCGTCGCCGGCAGGCCCATGGCGTTGAGCTCGATGTAGTAGCCGCCGACGAAGCCGCGCTCCGGCTCGTGCGCGGACATCTCGGTGACCAGGCCGCCCATGGTCTCGCCGCGGTACATGCGCACCGGCTCCGGGAAGACCGACCAGACCGTGGCGATGACGTGCCTCAGGTAGTGGCGGCCGACATGCCCCCAGCCGTTGGCCAGGCCGCTCGGGAAGCGGGCGCTGGTCGAGTTGAGCAGCAGGCGGGCGCTCTCGACGCAGTTCGCCGCCAGCACGACGGCGCGCGCCCTCTGGCGATGCTGCACGCCCGCCGCGTCGGCATAGACCACCGCGTTCGCCCGTCCGGCGGCGTCGTGCTCGATCGAGACGGCTCGGCAGCCGGCGCGCAGCTCCAGCCGGCCGGTCGCCAGGGCCCGGGGGATCTCGACATAGAGCGTCGACCACTTCGACATGGTCTTGTCGCCCTGCACGGTGAAGCCGCCCAGGTCGGTCGCCGGCCGCCCGTCGAAGGGCGCCGCGTTGATCGCGTGGCGGCCGGTCGTGACGCTGTCGAAGCCCAGCGCCTTGGCGCCGTGGTACATGACCTTGAAGTTGTTGTTGGCCGGCAGGCCGGGCCGCCCGCCGCTGCGGGTCACGCCCATCTTCTCCTCGGCCCAGTCGTACCAGGGCTCGAGCTCGGCGAAGGCGATCGGCCAGTCGATCAGGCTGGCGCCCGGCACCTCGCCGTAGATCGTGCGGGCCTTCAGCTCGTGCGGCTGCAGGCGCAGGCAGCAGCCCGACCAGTGGACCGTCGTGCCGCCGACCACGGAGCAGTGCCAGACCGGCTCGTCCGGATGGTCCTTCGCCACCCGCCAGCCGCCCGAGGCGGTGCGGCGGTCGAGCCAGGACAGCTGCTCGTAGCCGGCCCAGTCGTCGTTGACGAAGTCGTCGGGCGTCAGGTGCGGCCCGGCCTCGAGCAGCACGACCGCGACGCCGCGCCGGGTCAGCTCGTGCGCCAGGGTGCCGCCGCCGGCGCCGGAGCCGACGATCACGACGACGCCCTCGTCGTCCTTGGCGAAGGTCTTGCCCGCGGCGGTCATGTCAGGTCCCCCTCGCCTTCGCAGATCGCCTTCGGCGGGTCGGCCAGCCAGGCGAGGTCGGCGAAGCCGCGCTCGCGGTAGCCGCCCAGCTGGTGCGCCGAGCCCTCGTAGCCGAACAGCGCCCAGACCTCGCGGTCGTCGTAGAGATGGCGCACCGTGCCGCGCTGGATGGCGCGGAAGAAGGGCCCGCCCTCGACCTGGCGCAGCGCGGCGACGCGGCCGCCCTCCGAGAGCTCGGCGAAGGCCAGGGGCTGCAGGCCGTCGAGCTGGGCGGCGCCCTGCGCCAGCAGGCCGGCCAAGTCGGGGTTCGCCGCGGCGCCGCGGTCGAGCTGCAGCACGACCCGCCGGTAGCAGCGGTCGGGCACGGCGTCGTGCGGGCAGAGGGTCCGCGCGGCGGCCTCGAGCGTCAGGGCGCAGCCGGGCTCCAGGGCCGTCAGGCGCGACAGCCAGGCCTCGCCCTCGGGCACCTCCAGCGGCGCGGGCAGGGCCGGATCTTTGTAGGCACCTACTGTCCGTGTAACAACCATTTCGCCGTTCTGCTCCCCAGCCCGATCGAAGATGCCTCTTGCTGCGATGCAATATTTTGGTCAGGCTCTTTGTTGCCTAATATGTTGTCAACAAAATTCGGTGCTCAATTTATAGGCAATGCATCGCGACGAGGGGGTTCCAACCGCATGAAGTTCGGCCTGGGGCAGTCGATCCGCCGTGTCGAGGACCAGCGCTTCCTGACGGGGCATGGCTGCTACACCGACGACCTGGTCCTGCCCGGCGCGCTGGTCGCGACGCTGGTGCGCTCGCCGGTCGCGCACGGCCGGCTGCTGGGGCTCGAGGTCGGTCGCGCCCGCTCGATGCCGGGGGTCGCCGCCGTGCTGACCTGCGCCGACCTGGAGCGCCTCGGCGTCGGCTGCCTGCCGATCGACATCCAGCCGCCGAACGCCGACGGCACGCCCTGCTTCGCGCCGCCCCGGCCGCTGCTCGCCGAGGGCAAGGTGCGCTACGTCGGCGAGCCCCTCGCTCTCATCGTCGCCGAGACCCTGGCCCAGGCGCTCGACGCCGCCGAGACGATCGAGCCGGAGATCGAGGAGCTGCCGGCCGTCGTCGACGCCGACGCGGCCATGGCGCCCGGCGCGCCCGCGCTCTACGACGCCCTGCCGGACAACTGCATGCTGCGCTTCGAGGACGGCGACGCGGCCGCCGTCGAAGCCGCCTTCGACGGGGCTGCGCACCGCGTCGCCCTGGAGGTGGTCAACAACCGCGTCGTCGTCGCCTCGATGGAGCCGCGCAACGCGATCGGCGAATACGATGCCGAGACCGGCCGCTACACCCTGACGACGACCAGCCAGGGCGCGCAGATGCTGCGCGATTCCTTCGTCGAGGCCGTGCTCGGCGTGCCGAAGGAGCAGGTCCGCATCGTCACGCCCGACGTCGGCGGCGGCTTCGGCATGAAGGCCGTGCCCTACCCCGAGCAGGGCCTGGTACTGGTCGCGGCGAAGCTGACCGGCCGGCCGGTGCGCTGGCAGGAAAGCCGCAGCGAGGCCTTCCTGGCCGACACCCAGGGCCGCGACAACCTCTCCAGCGCCGAGCTGGCGCTCGACGCCGAGGGCCGCTTCCTGGCGCTGAAGGTCCACACCCGGGCCGCGGTCGGCGGCGCGCTCTCGGCCTTCGGCGCCTACTGCCCGACGCTCAGCGCCCCGCCGATGGCGCCCGGCGTCTACGCGATCCCGGCGGTGCACAGCCGGGTCGAGCTGGCCTTCACCAACCAGACGCCGATCGACGCCTACCGCGGCGCCGGCCGGCCCGAGGCCGCCTACCTGATCGAACGGCTGGTCGACGAGGCGGCCCGCAGCCTCGGCTTCGACGCCGCGGAGCTGCGCCGGCGCAACTTCGTGCCGAAGGCGGCCATGCCCTTCACCACGGCGACCGGCATCGTCTACGACAGCGGCGACTTCGTCGCGGTCATGGAGACGGCCCTGGCCAGGGCCGACTGGGCCGGCGCCGCGGCCCGCAAGCGGGCTGCCGCCGCGGCCGGGCGGCTGCGCGGCATCGGCCTCGCCTACTACATCGAGCGGACCGGCGCCGGACCCGAGGAGGCGGCGCACCTGGCGCTCGGGGCCGACGGCAGCCTCGAGGTCTTCGTCGGCACCCAGTCGAGCGGCCAGGGCCACGAGACGGTCTTCACCCAGCTGCTCGCCGAGCGTCTCGGCCTCGCCCCGGAGCGGATCCGGGTCCGGAGCGGCGACACCGAGCACCCCCTGCCGATGGGCGGTGGCACGGTCGGCTCGCGCTCGATGGTGCACGGCGGCGGCGCGCTCAACCAGGCGAGCGACAGCCTGATCGCGAAGGCGCGGGTCGCCGCCGCCGACCTGCTGGAGGCCGCCGAAGCCGACCTGGAGTTCGCCGCGGGGGCCTTCACCGTCGTCGGCACCGACCGGGTCGTCACGCTGGTCGAGGTCGCGGCGAAGGCCGGCGGCCTGGCGGCGACCGAGACCTTCGTCCACGAGCCCGGCACCTTCCCGAACGGCGCCCACGTCTGCGAGCTGGAGGTCGACCCGGAGACCGGCACGATCGAGATCCTGCGCTACACCGTGGTCGACGACTTCGGCCGGGTGCTCAACCCGGCGCTGCTCGCCGGCCAGATCCACGGCGGCATCGCCCAGGGCATCGGCCAGGCGATGCTGGAGCACACGGCCTACGATCCGGAGTCCGGCCAGCTGCTGAGCGGCAGCTTCCTCGACTACGCGATGCCGCGCGCCGACGACCTGCCCGACTTCGAGATCGCGACCCAGGACGTGCCCTGCGCGACCAACGCCCTGGGCGTCAAGGGCGCGGGCGAGGCCGGCGCGATCGGCGCGCCGCCCGCCCTGGTCAACGCCGCGCTCGACGCCCTGGCGCCGCTCGGCGTCACCCGTCTCGACATGCCTCTGACCCCGCTGCGGGTCTGGCAGGCGATGCGAGCCGCCGGGGACGCGGCCCGGTGACCGCCGATCGCGGCGCCGCATCGAAGAACCCGATGCAAGGATTGAATGTTGCCCCTGTTCCTTTTGTGTGCAGTGCGAAAAATCGGTCATCAGCGCCTGCCGTCCGTGACTCTTCGGCAGGCTCCGTTCCGCCCGAAAAGGCGATGTATCCGGCTTCACGATCAGAACGGAGGTGACGATGACCTTGCTTCGCGTGCTGGATGGGGCCCTGCTCGGGCGCCTGTCGCGCAGCGCCTCGCTGCAGCTTCTGACGGCGGCGGCGCTCGCCGCCGGCCTGCTCGCCTCGCCGGCCGGCGCCGCCGGTCTGACCAAGGTCAGGGCCGGCCACCTGGTGGCGCTCGACATGGCGCCACTGTTCGTCGCCAAGGAGAGCGGCTGCTTCGAGAAGGCCGGGCTGGACGTCGAGACGGTGTTCTTTGCCAATCCGGGCGACAACAATGCCGCGCTGGCCGGCGGCGCCATCGACTTCAGCACCAACCCCTTCACCCTGCCGTTCTTCGCCGCCAACAGCGGCGTGCCGATCCGCGTGATCGCCGCCGCCGGCGGCTGGGGCGTGATGGAGGTGGTGGCCCAGGCGAAGACCGGCCTGACCTCGATCGCCGACATCAAGGCCTACATCGCGGCCGGCAAGCCGAAGCTGAAGATCGCGACGCTGCAGGGCGACACTCTGGAGCTGATCCTGACGCGGGCCTTCAAGCAGGCCGGCATCGACCCAGCCGACACCGAGTTCGTCTACTTCAACGACCTGCTGGCGATGGTCGAGGCCTTCCGCTCCGGCCAGGTCGACATCCTCAGCCACATCAAGCCCTACACGTCGGACATGGTGGTGAACAAGGGCGCCAAGGTGCTGACGACCAACGCCGCGACCTGGACGCCCTTCACCCCGAACACCGTGGTCAGCGTCCTGCAGAAGACGCTCGACCAGCGTCCGGAGGTCGTGAAGGCCTACCTCGAGGGCCTGGTCTGCGGCGCCAAGATCATCAACGAGACGCCCGAGAAGGCGGTCGAGCTGCTGTCGAAGGGCACCTACTTCCGCGTCGGGCCGGAGGTGCTGCTGGCCTCCTTCAAGTCGGCGCCGGCGCCGATCAGCTTCGTGCCGGACCTCGACTCGATCCAGAGCGTCGTCGACGACCTGACCGCGCTCGGCTACATCAAGGGCGGGGTCAAGGCGACCGACATCTTCCGCCTCGAGACGATCAAGTCGATCGAGCAATGACCCCGGGGCGGCACGCGGCACCCTACCTGGTGGGGGGCGCCTTCCTGGCGTCCCTCGTCGCGGCCTGGGAGATCGCGGGCCGCTCGGCCGACAGCGCCCTCGCCGCCGTGCTGCCGCCGCCCAGCCAGTTCCTCTCGGTGCTGCTCGACAGCGGCTTCCGCATCGGCCTCGGCTCGCAGGCCGTGCCGCTCGCCCAGAGCATCCTCTCTACCCTTCTCCGCGTCTTCGGCGGCATGGCCATCGCCTTCGTCGCGGCGGTCGCGACCGGCGCCCTGCTCAGCCTGTCGCGCTTCGCCACCTGGTGCTTCAGCCCGCTGCTCTACATCCTGGCGCCGATCGCGCCGATCGCCTGGATCCCGACGGCGATCGTGGTGTTCGGCATCTCCAACGTCACCGCCGTCTTCATCGTCTTCATGGGCGTCTACTTCATCCTGACCATCGCGACGCTGGCGGAGATCCGGCGCATCCCCGAGGAGTACCTGACGGTCGCCGCCAACCTCGGAGCGCGCCCCGGCGAGCGCTGGCTCAGGGTGGTGCTGCCGGCGATCCTGCCGGGCGTCTTCACCCTGCTGCGCACCAACTTCATCGCCGCCTGGATGGCCGTGCTGGTCGCCGAGATGGTCGGGCTGCGCGACGGCCTGGGCGCGATCATCATGATGGGCCGCAACCTGTTCAACAGCGACCTGATCATGCTGGGCATGGCGGTCATCGGCATCGCCGGCTTCCTGGTCGACCGGCTGCTGATGCTGATCGGCACGCGGCTGATCTGGTGGCGGGTGTGATGAGCGCGCCCCTCGCCACCGCCCCGGCAGCCCCTGCCCCGGTCCCCGCGCCGCCGATCTTCAAGGTCGACCGCCTCACCGTCGCCTTCCCGGAGCGCGGCGGCACCGAGGTCGCGCCGATCGTCGACTTCGATCTCGTCGTCGAGGCGGGCCGGATCACCTGTCTGCTCGGCCCGTCGGGCTGCGGAAAGACCACTCTGCTCAAGGCGCTGGGCGGCTTCGTCGTCGGCCGCGACACCGGTGGGGTGGTCTACCGCGGCCGCTACCTGACCGAGCCGACGCCCGACATCGTGATGATCTTCCAGGAGCACAACCTCTTCCCCTGGCTGAGCGTGCGCGGCAACGTCGGCTTCGGCCTGCGCCACAGCCCGGGCGAGCCGGCGGCGCGCCGCGCCAGGCTGGAGCGCATGCTCGGGACCGTCGGCCTCGCCGAGGCGGCCGGGCGCTATCCGCACCAGCTGTCCGGCGGCATGCGCCAGCGCGCGGCGATCGCCCGCGCCCTGGTCACCGAGCCGAAGGTGCTGCTGCTCGACGAGCCCTTCAGCGCGCTCGACGTCACCCTGCGGCGGCGCATGCATGCCCTGCTGCGCGCGGTCTGGACCGAGACGCGCACGACCATGGTGATGGTCACCCACAGCGTCGAGGAGGCGATCGTCGTCGGCCATCGGGTCGTGGTGCTGGGCGGCCGCCCGGCCTCGGTCCTGCTCGACGTGCCGACCGAGGGCGCGGCCTACCGTGACCGCTACGACCCGGCCTTCCTGGAGCTGCAGAAGCGTATCGAGAGTCTGATCGAATGATTCCGAGAAGGAGCACGCCATGAACGGCATCCACGACATGGGCGGCCTGCACGGATTCGGAAACGTCGAGGTCGAGGCCGACGAGCCGGTGTTCCACGCCCGCTGGGAAGGTCGCGTCTACGCCATGACCCAGGTCCTGGATACGACCGGCATCTATAATCTCGACGAGCACCGTCACGAGATCGAGCTGATGCCGGCGCAGGACTACCTGGCCGACGGCTACTACGGCCGCTGGCTGTTCGCGATGGAGAGCATCCTCGGCCGCAAGGGCGTCCTGGCCCGCGCGGAGGTCGAGCGCCGGATCGCCGAGCATGCCGCCGACGCCGGCCGGACCACGCCGGCGGAGCTGTCCGGCCGCGCCTGGCCGTTGCCGCCGGAGCGGAAGATCCGCTGGGGCGCCTGGCGGCACGAGGTCGAGGTCGCGCCGCGCTTCGCCGTCGGCGAGCGTGTCCGGGTGCGCAACCATCAGCCGCAAGGCCACACGCGCCTGACCGCCTACGTGCGCGGCAAGACCGGCGTCGTCTCGATCGTCAACGCCCAGGCCTGGGTGCTGCCCGACACGCGGGCCCACAATGCCGGCGAGAACCTGCAGCCGGTCTACAACGTGACCTTCGCGGCCGACGAGCTGTGGGGCGACGCCGCCGAGCCGAACGCCGTCGTCCGGGTCGACCTCAGCGAGGACTACCTCGAAGCCCTGGAGACCGCGCGATGAGCGGCAGCGGACACGACCATCACGGGCACGATCACGGGCACGGGCTCGGGCACGATCACCACGAGCCGCCGGCCAAGCCCTGGCAGGCGGTGCGCACCGAGGCGGTCGAGAGCCTGCTCCACGAGCTCGGCATCGTCGACTCGCGCCGCGTCGACGAGATCGTCGCCCACTACGAGGAGAAGATCGGCCCGAAGACCGGCGCTGCGGTGGTCGCCAAGGCCTGGACCGACCCGGCCTTCAAGGCACGCCTGCTGGCCGACGGCCTGGCCGCCTGCGCGGAGCTCGGAATCGGCGGCCCGGAGACCGAGTACCTGCACGTCGTCGAGAACGGGCCGTCCGTCCACAACGTCGTCGTCTGCACGCTCTGCTCCTGCTACCCCTGGACCGTGCTGGGCCTGCCGCCGGCCTGGTACAAGTCGAGCGCCTACCGCTCGCGCCTGGTACGCGAGCCGCGGGCGCTGCTGGCCGAGATGGGGCTGGAGCTGCCGCCGGAGGTCGAGATCCGGGTCTGGGACAGCGTCTCGGAGATCCGCTACCTGGTGCTGCCCGAACGCCCGGCCGGCACCGAGGGGCTGGACGAGGCCGAGCTGGCCGCGCTGGTCACCCGCGACGCGATGATCGGCGTCGCCAGGGTCGCCGTGCCGTCGGAGGCCGGGCGATGAGCGATTTCCGGGCGCTCCTGCCGACCGTCGACGCCGCCTCGGGCTCGTCCTTCGCCGAGCCCTGGATGGCCCGCGCCTTCGCGCTGACCCTGGCGCTCTCGGAGCGCGGCCTGTTCAACCTCAAGGACTTCCAGGCAGCGCTGATCGAGGCCGTCGGCCGGCACGAGAAGGCCGGCTGCATCGCCGACGAGACCGACTACTACACCCGCTGGGTCGAGGCCCTGTCGGCGCTGCTGCGCGCCCGGGGCCTGCTCGACGAGGCCGGCGTGGCCGAGCTCGAGGCCCGCATTCTGGTCGAGGCCGCGGCGCGCCGGGAGCACCAGCACCTGGCCGCCCGGGACGAAGAGGGCAGGTTGAGGATCGCACCGGTCGCGGTCGCCTGAGATCTGGCGGAGAGCATCGAGGATGCGCCTGTCCAACATCGACGTCCGGCATTTGCGGATCTTCCTGGCCGCCGTCGAGTGCGGCGGCTTCACGGCCGCCGAGACGGTGCTCGGCATCAGCCAATCGACGATCAGCACCCACATCGCCGAGCTGGAGCGCCGCGTCGGCTTCCGGATCTGCGATCGCGGCCGCTCGGGCTTTGCGCTGACCGACCGGGGCAGCGAGCTCTATGCCGCGGCGCTGCGCCTGGTCGACGCCTTCGCCGACTTCGAGGACCGCGCCGAAACCCTGAAGGGGGTGCTGGCCGGCCGGCTCAGGCTCGGCCTGATCGACAACCTGATAAGCGATCCGACCTGTCCGCTGGCCGCCGCCCTCGCGGGCCTCGCCGGGCTCGGCCAGGGGCCGCGCATCACGATCGAGGTCCTGCCGCCCTCGGAGATCGAGTATGCGATCGCGGCCGGCCGTCTCGACCTCGGCGTGTCGATCGCCGAGAAGCGCCTGCCCTCGCTCGGCTACACGACGCTCTACCGGGAGACCGACCTGCTGCTCTGCGGCACCACGCATCCGCTCTTCGCCGTCGCCGACAAGGCCGTGCTGAAGCGGGAGATCCAGGCGGCGCCCAAGGTCATCCGCTCGTTCCTCAACCATCACGACTTCTTTCTGATGAGCGACCGCGAAGACTCGATCGCCGCAACGGTGACCAACGTCGAGGCGGCCGCCTTCCTGATCCTGGCCGGCACGCACATCGGCTTCCTGCCAGACCACTACGCCGCCCAGTGGACGACGGGCGGTGCGATGCGGGCGCTGTTGCCGGGCGACTACTCGCGGGTCTCCGAGGTGACGCTGATCGAGCCGCTCGACCGCACGCCATCCCCGGCAGTCCGGCGCCTCGCGGCCCTGCTGCGCCGGCAGGCCGCCGGCGATGCATCGATGCTCTCGATGCGGGAATCGAAACACGGCACTGTTTCCCTCCGCCTCGCCGACCGATGCTCCGCCGGCGAGTGAGGAGACACGATGCCCCCGTCCAAGATCGAGGCCCGCCCGGCCGCCTGGCCCGACGACGGCCGCCTGAAGCCGGCCGAGACGGCGCTGCTGATCATCGACATGCAGCGCGACTTCTGCGACCCCGGCGGCTACATCGCCTCGATGGGCTACGACCTCTCGCCGATCCGGGCGGTGATCCCGCGCATCCAGGCGGTGCGCGACGCCGTCGCGGCCTGGGGCGGGCTGGTCGTCCAGACCCGCGAGGGCCACAGGCCGGATCTCTCCGACCTGCCGGCGTTGAAGGCCGCCCGGGCGCGGCGGGCCGGCGCCGCGATCGGCTCGACGGGGCCGCTCGGCCGTCTGCTGGTGCGCGACGAGGAAGGCTGGCAGATCGTGCCGGAGCTGGCGCCGCGCGACGGCGAGGTGGTGGTCGAAAAGCCGGGCTACTGCGCCTTCCACGCGACCGACCTGGAGCGCGTGCTGAGCGCGCGCGGCGTGCGGCGGCTGATCTTCACGGGGGTCACGACCGACGTCTGCGTGCACTCGACCCTGCGCAGCGCCGTCGACCGCGGCTACGAGTGCCTGCTGATCGAGGACGCCTGCGCGGCGACCCTGCCGGAGAACCACCGCGCCGCCATCGCCACGATCACCACCGAGGGCGGCATCTTCGGTGCGGTCGCGCGCAGCGCGGCGCTCTGCGCTGCCCTGGCACCCGCGGCCTGACCGCGCTTCAGGTGACGGCGGTCGGCCGCCAGTCGGGCCAGCCGACGGCCTCCTCGAGGGCGCGCGCGATGCGCAGGACGCCGACGTCGTCGTGGCGGCGGCCGACGATCTGCAGCGAGGCCGGCAGTCCCGCCGGCGTCAGGCCCGAGGGCACGGCAGCCACCGGGCAGGGCGCGACGAGGTTGAAGACCGTGGTCAGGTTGACGGCCCTCAGCCGGCCGGCTTCGTCGAGGCCTTCGACGTCGCTCTCCTTCGCCTCGACCGGCGGCGGCGGCAGCGCGCTGGTCGGGCAGAGCAGCGCGTCGCAGCGCTCGAACAGGCGGCGCAGGCTCTGCCACTGCTCGCTGCGCAGGATCTCGATGCGCTTGATCGAGACGGCGTCGCGCGCGAAGCCGGCGTCCATGCAGCGCACCAGCTCGGGATCCATCTCGTCGCGGTGACCGGCCAGGTGCTGCCCGGCGAAGGCGGCGAGGTAGACGTCCCAGAGGTCGTTCCAGGCGTCGTGGAGGACCCGGGTCCAGCCGAGCTCGATCTCCTCGACCAGGGCGCCGCGCTCGCGCAGCAGGCCGACCGCACGGCGCGTCACCGCCTCGACCTCGGGGTCGATGCCGTAGAACCCGAGATCCGGGCTGAAGGCGAGGCGCAGGCCCTCGACGCCCCGGCGGACCGGCCCGAAGTCGGCGATGCGCGAAGGCAGCGAGTTGATGTCGCGCTCGTCGGGCCCGTGGGTGACCTCGAGGAACAGCGCGGCATCGTCGACGGTGCGCGCGAGCGGGCCGAAGTGCGAGATGTCGTCGAAGACGCTGGGCAGGATGTCCATCGGGATGCGCCCGAGGCTCGGCTTCAGGCCGACGATGCCGCAGCAGGAAGCCGGAATGCGCACCGAGCCGCCCATGTCGGTGCCCTCGGCCAGCGGCACGCAGCCGGCGGCGACGGCCGCACCCGAGCCGCCGGAGGAGCCGCCGGGCGTGCGGGCGAGGTCCCAGGGATTGCGCGTGATGCCCCAGAGGCGGCTGTGGGTGACGCCGGCGTAGGCGAATTCCGGCGTCGTGGTCTTGCCGACGACGATCGCGCCGGCGCCGCGCAACCGCTCGACGATGACCGGGTCGTCGTCCGGCACCCAGTCCTTCAGCGCCATCGAGCCGCGCGTCGTGCGCTTGCCCTTCGTCGGCGTGAAATCCTTGATCGCCACCGGCACGCCGTGCAGCGGCCCGACCGCCTCGCCATGGGCCAGCCGACGGTCGGCCTCGCGCGCCAGCGCGAGCGCCTCGTCCGGATAGACGAAGCAGAAGCAGTTGAGCGCGCCGTTGACCTGCTCGATGCGGGCCAGGGCGTTGCGCACGACCTCCTCGGCCGAGACGCTGCGCCCCCGGATCCTGGCTGCGAGCTCGCTCGCGCTCGCATAGGCCAGCTCCAGGTCGCTCATCTCGTCATCCGTCGGGTCGATGCGCCGGAGCGCGACAGGGCGATCGGCACGGACGGACGCGACGCCGTCCGCCCCCGGCTCAGTCGGAAATGCGCATCGCGTCGATCTTGCCGGCGCTCTCCGCCTCCAGCACCCACTTCGGCTTGCGGCCGACGCCGCTCCAGGTCAGGTCGGGATTCTCCGGATGGCGGAACTTCGGCTTGAGCTGGCGCTTGCCGGCCTTGCGGCCGGCGGGCTTGGCGCCGGCGTCGATCAGCTCCTTCAGATCGAAGCCCCATTTCGCCGCCGCGGCCTGCGCATCCTTGAGGGCGCTCTGGCGCTCGGCCTTTTCCTTTTTCGCGATCATCGCCTCGGCGCTCGCGATCAGGTCCTTGAGCTCCTTCGTGCTCATCTTTTCGAGATTGACGGCCGCCATGGAAAGCCCCTTTCAATAGAAATTCGGTTCGGTTGCGGAGAACCTAGCGACAATTCCATAAACCGCAAGTGATCTTCTTCGTTCCCCATCCGGTTTCCCGTCGGTTTTCTCGGCTTCCGTTTTCGACCTTCAGGACTTCTCGTCGAGGTAGTTTCGCAACTTGGCCGGCAGCGTGCGTCGCGGGGGGCTGCCAGAGCGGGCCGAAAGGACCGCCGGCCAGGGTTTCCGCGTCCCGGCGGCCGGCGAACGCCTTCGACCGGCGGGCGGTCTTGCCGCCGGCCGGCATGCGGATTTCACGTCCGACGGCAAACAGGCCCGCCCTCTCGGCGCAACTGTCCGGCGTGCGGCGATCCATCGCCTCGACATAGGCCCGGAACGCCCCCGAACGGCCCGACGCGCCGATGCCGCCGGGCCGAGCCGGTATCCTTCGGCGGCGGCGAGGCCTTCCGAGTTCGGCCCGGCAAAGGCGCCCGCTTCCGGATCGGACAATTCCTCCGGCTCGCGATCCATCGAGAAGCCGCGGTCGACCTTGCCGCCGGCCGTCAAAGGCAGTCGAGACAGCGGCCCGAGAAGCGCCGGAATCATCTGGCCCGGCTGCGTCTTCGCCAACGCGCGTTTCACGTCTCCGATCGGGTCTGCGGCCCTGCGACGAGAAAGGCGGACAACGGCGCGCGACCTTTCGACGGCCGGAAAACCATCGCCTCCGCCCGGTCGATTTCAGGTTGCGTGGAGCCAGGTCTATTTCTCCGCATTTGATCCGGGGCCGGCGCACCTCACCGCGACGAGCGCAGCGCCGGAAAAGACGACCGGGCGGTCCTCGCGCCAGTGCGGCCCGTCGGCGGTTCGCCGCGGCACCAACGCGGTAGTGCCCTCCGTCCCGCCTCGCTATTCTGGACGGAAGGCATTGCCGCCGCCTCCTCACCACGGCAGAACGCGGACGAAGACATGAAGGCCTATCTCTTTCCCGGGCAGGGATCGCAGCGGGTCGGCATGGGCGAGGGCCTGTTCGAGGCCTTCCCCGAGCTGACCGCCGCGGCCGACGAGATTCTCGGCCTGTCGATCCGCCAGCTCTGCCTGGAGGATCCGCAGCGCCGCCTCGGAAGGACGCAGTACACCCAGCCCGCGCTCTACGTCGTCAACGCCCTGACCCGCCGCCGGCACCAGCAGGAGACCGGCGAGCGGCCGGACTTCGTCGCCGGCCACAGCCTCGGCGAGTACGACGCCCTGGAATGCGCCGGGGTCCTGGGCTTCGAGGACGGCTTGAGGCTGGTCAGGAAGCGCGGCGAGCTGATGAGCACCGCGCCCAAGGGCAGGATGGCCGCCGTCATCGGCCTCGAGGCCGGCAAGGTCGCCGAGGTCCTGGCCGAGAACGGCCTCGAGGCGATCGACGTCGCCAACTACAACGCCGCCGAACAGATCATCATCTCCGGCCTCGACGCCGACATCGAGCGGGCCCAGGCCAGCTTCGAGCGGGCCGAGGCGACCTACATTCCGCTCAACGTCGGCGGTGCCTTCCATTCGCGCTACATGCGGCCGGTGCTGGAGGACTTCTCCGCCTTCGTCGAGGGCTTCGCCTTCGCCGAGCCGCAGATCCCCGTGATCGCCAACGTCGACGCCCTGCCCTACCGGCCCGGCGAGGCCGCCAGGACCCTGAGCGAGCAGCTGACCCACTCGGTGCGCTGGCTCGACGGCATGACCTACATGCTGCGCCAGGGCGTGACCGACTTCATCGAGCTCGGCCCCGGCGACGTCCTGACCAAGCTCGCCAGGACGATCAAGGCCAGCTTCAGGCCCGGCGCCGCACCGGCCCCGGCGGCACCGCCTGACGCGGAGCCCGCCCCCGCCCGGGACCCTGGGGATCCCCAGCAGAAGGTCGCCGACTGGAACCGCGCATACCCGGTCGGCACCCGGGTCCGGGTCCCCGGCCATCGCGAGCCCCTGACCACCAAGAGCCAGGCGGTCGTGCTGTTCGGCCACCGCGCGGCGGTCTACCTGCAGGGCTACAACGGCTACTTCGCGCTGGACGAGGTCGAGCCGGCGGCCGGCTGAGCCGGCAGCCGCTCCCCGAGCCTCCCGCTCACCCGCCGAACAGGCGCCTGATCCGGCTCCAGATCACCGAGAGGGTCAGGGACACGGCATCGAGCTCCCGCGCCGGCCGGGCGGCCCCGGCACCGCCCTCCAGGCGTGCCGAAAGGTTGCGCGCGAACTCGGCGGTGAGACGTCCGGCGAAGTCGCGCACCAGGCCGCTGCGCCCGAACTGCGCCAGCGGGCCGGTCAGCTGGTAGCGCACCTCGACCGAGACCCGGGTGCCGGCGCCGGCCGGCTCCAGCCGGTAGCGCGCCTCGCCGCGGGCCCGCGAGCCGCTGTTGCGGTCGAGCCCGCTGCCCTGCAGCAGGCCGCTCTGCGCCGCCGGGTCGGGACGATGCCGGCCCTCGCCCTCGAAGGCGCCGCGGATCGGCCCGAACTTGACCCGCAGGCGACCCGTCAGGCGCTCGCCCGCGACCTCGCTCAGCTCGGCGCCCGGCAGGCAGCCGGCGACCGCCGCGACGTCCTCGAAGAGCCGCCAGACCTCGGCCGGCGGATGGCCGACCGTGAAGCTCTCCGCCAGCGCCTGCCAGGAGGCGTCGGCCTCCGACAGCAGGCTCTCGGCGGGCGTCTCGGCCAACCGCTCGGGCGCTGGAGCGGCCGGCGGGGCCGACACGCCGCCGGCGACGACGCGCGGCAGGCCGGCGAGGCTGGCGCCGGTCGGCAGCCCGGGCGGCAGCACCCCCTCGGCGACCTGGCCGGCGACCTGCTTCACGGCGGCGACGATGCCCATGTAGCCGGTGCAGCGGCAGAGGTTGCCGCTCATCTCCAGGCGCACCCGCTGCTCGTCGGCGCCGGGCAGTCGGGCGACGACGTCGCGGGCGCTGATCAGCATGCCCGGCGTGCAGTAGCCGCACTGCAGGCCGTGATGCTGGGAGAAGGCCTCGCGCAATGCCGCCATGGTCGGGTCGTCGCTGAAGCCCTCGACGGTGCGCACCTCGGCGCCGTCGCAGGCGGCGGCGAAGGTGATGCAGCTGCGCGCCGGCTGGCCGTCGATCATCACCGTGCAGGCGCCGCAGACGCCGTGCTCGCAGCCCAGGTGCGTGCCGGTCAGGCCGAGGGCGCCGCGCAGGAAGTCGGCGAGGTGGGTGCGCGGCTCGACCTGGGCCTCGACCGGATCGCCGTTGACCGTGAGCGCGAGGGGGACCGTCCGCTTCATCGCCCGAACACCTTCATCGCCCCAACCTTCACCGCCCGCACCTTCATCGCCCGAACACCTGATCGATCGCGCGCTGGACCGCGACGACGTGGAGATGGCGGCCGACCGGGTCGAGCGCCGGCAGTGCCTCGGCGACCGCCGCCGGCACCAGCGCGCGGCCGGCCTGCCGGCCCTCCGCCCGCAGCGCCTCGGCGACCGCCGCCAGCACGACCGGCGGCCCCTCGACGGCGCCGCAGACGACCCGGCAGAAGCCGCGCTCCTCATCCAGCAGGGCGACGCCGATGGCGTCGGCGAACTCGCCGGTCTTGCGGTTGATCTTGTGCCAGCCCCAGCGCGCGCCGGCGCCGAGCCTCGGCACCTCGACCGCGGTCAGGATCTCCGTCTCGCCGAGATCGAGGGTGAAGGCGCCGAGCAGGCCGCCGGCCAGCGGCAGGCTCCGCCGCCCCGCCGGCCCCTCGATCTGCAGGGTCGCGTCGAGCGCCGTGAAGGCCGAGATCCAGTCGGCCGCCGGGTCGGCGTGGGCCAGGCTGCCGCCCAGGGTGCCGCGGTTGCGCACGGCCCGATAGGCGATGCCGCCGCCGACCTGGCGCAGCAGGCCGTTGCCGGCGTCGGGCACCCGGCCGTCCTCGAACTCGCTGTGGGTGATCAGCGCGCCGTAGCGCAGGGTCCCCTCGCCCTCCTCGACCGTACGCAGCGCCTCGAGCCGGCGGATGTCGACCAGCAGGCCGACCCGCACCAGGCGCAGGTTCAGCATCGGCCCGAGCGACTGGCCGCCGGCGATCAGCTTGGCCGAGCCCTCGCCCTCGCCGAGCAGCCGGACGGCTTCCGCGAGGTCGCCGGCGCGGGCGTAGTCGAAGGCGGCCGCCTTCATTCCGCCGCCTCCAGGCCGGAGGGGGTGCCGGACCGGGCCGCCAGGATCTTGCCGAGCAGGCGGCGCGGCGAGACCGGGATCTCGGTCATCTCGACGCCGAGGCCCTTCACCGCGTCGTTGATCGCGTTGACGATGGCGCCCGGCGGCGCGATCGCCCCGCCCTCGCCGACGCCCTTGATGCCGTGGGCGGTATAGGGGCTCGGCGTCTCCATGTGCTCGATGCGGAAGGACGGCAGCTCGCTCGGCCCCGGCAGCAGGTAGTCGGCCAGGGTCGAATGCAGCGGCTGGCCGGCGGCGTCGTAGGGGCTCTCCTCGAACAGCGCCGTGCCGATGCCCTGGGCGCTGCCACCGAAGGCCTGGCCCTCGACGATCATCGGGTTGATCATCGTGCCGCAGTCCTCGATCACCACGTAGTCCAGGATCTCGACCTTCCCGGTCTCGGGATCGACGGCGACGACCGCGGCGTGGGTCGCGTAGGTGAAGGCGCCGCTGTCGACCTTCGGCTTGAAGCCCTCGGTCGCCTCCAGCCCGCGTGCGTCGACGCCGTCCGGCAGCTGCTCGGGATTGAGATACCAGGCGCGGCCGACGTCGGCGAAGTCCAGGCTGGCA
Organism: Tistlia consotensis USBA 355; assembly: GCF_900177295.1. Taxonomy (GTDB): domain Bacteria; phylum Pseudomonadota; class Alphaproteobacteria; order Kiloniellales; family DSM-21159; genus Tistlia; species Tistlia consotensis. Next base: position 117,767 of record NZ_FWZX01000017.1, on the reverse strand, counting down.
TTGCCGCCGCGGATCCGGCCTCCCTCGAAGCTCACCTCGGCCGGCTCGCACTGCAGCAGGTGCGCGGCGATCGCCTTGATCTGCCCGGCCAGGGCCGTGGCCGAGCGCGAGACCGCGCCGCCGGCCATGACCGCGCCGCGCGAGGCGTAGGCGCCGGTCGAATAGGGCGTCTCGGCGGTGTCGCCCAGCACCACGCCGATGCGCTCGACCGGGATCGTCAGGATCTCGCTGGCGACCTGGGCGAGCGTCGTCTCCAGGCCCTGGCCGATGGTGTGGATGCCGGCGCGCACCTCGACGCCGCCCTCCGGCGTCAGGCGCACCGTCGCCTGCTCGTAGCCCGGGACCATGGGAATGCCCCAGGAGGCGAAGACCTTGGTGCCGTGGGCCGACTGCTCGGTGAAGGTCGAGAAGCCGACGCCGATCAGCCGGCCGTCGGGCTCGCCCTGCGCCTGGCGCGTGCGCACGGCCGGCAGGTCGATGCGCGCCATCGCCCGGCGCAGGGATTCCGGGTAGTCGCCGCTGTCGTAGTGCTTGTTGGTGACGTTGTCGTAGGGCATGGCCGAGCCGGGTACCAGGTTCTCGGCGCGCACCTCGGCGGGCTCGCGGCCGACCGCCCGGGCGATCGCGTCGATGGTCAGCTCGATGGCGAAGCAGACGCCGGGCCGGGCGACGCCGCGGTAGGGCGTGAAGGGCGGCTTGTTGCTGGCGACCGAGTAGGTCCGGCAGCGGTAGTTCCGGAAGTCGTAGGGACCCGGCAGGTTGCCGCCGGCCTGCGCCGCCTCCAGGCAGGCGGTGAAGGGATAGACCGAATAGGCGCCGACGTTGACCGTGACCTCGGCGTCGAGCGCCAGCAGCCGGCCGCGCGCGTCGGCATAGGCCGTGACCTTGTAGTGGTGCTCGCGGGCGTTGGCGCCGGCAACCAGGTGCTCGCGCCGGTCCTCGACCCAGCGGAAGGGCCGCCGGTAGGTCATGGCCAGCCAGGCCACGACCAGCTCCTCGGGCTGCAGGATGCACTTGTAGCCGAAGCCGCCGCCGACGTCGGGCGGCGCGATCCGCACCCGACGCTGCTCCAGGCCCAGGCACTCGGCGAGGCCGGTGCGGATGACGTGCGGCACCTGGGTCGAGGTGTGCACGACCAGCTGGTCGGCGCGGTCGTCCCACCAGGCCAGCAGCCCCTTGCCTTCCATCGGGTGCATGCACTGGCGCGCCGTCGCGTACTCGCGCTCGACCTTGACCGCCGCGGTCCTGGCGATCGCGTCGATGTCGCCGTCGACGAAGGTCTCGAGGAACAGGTTGTCGCCCCAGGACTCGTGGACCAGCGGGCTGCCCGCCCGGCGCGCCGCCAGGGGATCGATGACCGCCGGCAGCTCCTCGTAGTCCAGGCCGCAGGCCTCGGCCAGGTCCTCGGCCTCGGCGCGGGTCGGCGCGACGCAGGCGGCGACGCACTCGCCGACGTAGCGCAGCTTGTCCCGCGCCAGGGCCGGCCATTCCGAGACCTTGTAGCCCTTGAGCGAGGAGCGGGCGACGATCGGCTGCAGGCCCTCCAGGTCCTCGAGGAAGAAGCAGCGCGCCTCGGCGCCCGGCGCCTTGCGCCACCCCGTCAGGCGGGCGTGGGCGACCGGCGAGCGCAGGAAGGCGACCTCCAGCAGGCCGGGCATGGCGAGGTCGGCGACGAAGCGGCCGCGGCCCTGCAGGTGCCGCCGGTCCTCCTTGCGGCGGACCCGGACGCCGATGCCAGTGCCGGACGGCTCGGGCTTCTCGCTCATCGCTCCCCTCCTCTCGCCTCGCCGGATCAGGCCGCAGCGTCGGCGACCGGCGGCCAGTCGCGCGTCCAGTCTAGAAGGCCTTCGTAGGCCGCGGCAGCCCTCAGCAGCTCGCCGTCGGCGTACCAGCGGCCGACCAGCTGGATGCCGACCGGCAGCCGGCCGTCGAGCCGGCCGGCAGGCAGGCTGATCGCCGGATGGCCGCTCAGGTCGAAGGCGTTGAGGTAGGGCGTCCACTCGCGGCGCATGTCGCCGACCGCCTCGCCGTCGATCTCGACCGGCGCCAGGACCGGGTGATCGGCATCCAGGCTGCGCCGCGCCATGACCGGCGTCAGCAGCAGGTCGAAGTCGTCGAACCAGGCCTGGTAGGCCCGGAAGATCGCGGTACGGGCATAGAGCGCGCGCTGCAGCTCCGGTCCCGAGTAGCCGAGCCCCTCGCGCACGCCGGCGACCAGGCTGTCATCGATCCGGCCCTCCAGCTCGCCGATCCGGGCGCCCAGGCGCTGGGCCCAGTTCGACTGCTGCAGGATGCGCCAGACCGGCTCGGGATTGTCGATCTCGCTCTCGTCGACGACCACCTCGGCGCCGAGTGCGCGGAAGCGCTCCACGGCCTCGTCCAGCACCGCCGTCATCTCGGCCGAGAGCCGCCTGTTGCCCATCCTCGGCCGGCAGAGGAGGCGCCGGCCGGCGAGGTCGCCGCCGGCCTCGACCGCCGCCAGGGCCCGCGGCGCCGGCACGGCGAGCGAGTGCGGGTCGTCGCGCTGCGGCCCGGCGACGACGTCGAGGAACAGGGCGACCTCGGCGACGCTGCGCGCCATCAGGCCCAGGTGGATGAAGTTGGCGAAGCCCTCGGGCACGCCGTTGTGCGGCACCAGGCCGAGGGTCGGCTTCAGGCCGACGACGCCGGTGCAGGCGGCCGGCAGGCGCACCGAGCAGCCGGCGTCGGTCGCCAGCGCCAGGGTCGACAGGCCGGCCGCGACCGAGACGCCAGCGCCGGCGCTGGAGCCGCCGCAGGTGACCGCGGCGTCCCAGGGATTGCGCGTCGTGCCGGTCAGCGGCGAGCGGCCCATCATCGAGTGGGCGAACTCGCTGGTCGTGGTCTTGCCGAGGACGATCGCGCCGGCGGCACGCAGCCGCGCGACGCCGAGGCTGTCGGCCGGCGCCGGGGCGGCCTCGGCCAGGGTGCGCGAGCCCCAGCGGGTCGGCAGGCCGGCGACGTTGAGGATGTCCTTCACCGAGACCGGCACGCCGTGGAGCGGGCCGAGGCTGCGCCCCTCGGCGGCGGCGCGGTCGGCCGCCTCGGCCTCGGCCAGGGCGTCGGCCTCGCGCAGCGCGGCGAAGGCGTTGAGGCTCGCCTGGCTGCCGCGGGCGCGCTGCAGGAAGCCGGCGACCAGCGCCCGCGACGACAGCCGGCCGGCGCTCGTCTCGCGCGCCAGGGCCAGCGCGCCGGACCGCCAGTGAACCGTCTGCTGCTGCACCGAACCGCCCCCCTGTCCGCCCCCGGGGGGTGCCCTGCCGGCACCCCGACTTATGCGGTATACTGAGTTTTTTCCCGACCGAGCGTCAAGGTGACTCGGCAGCATACTGAAATTCGTTCGCATCCTCGATCCGGCGGCGAGCGCACAGGAATTTCCAGTCCATTGAATGCCTTGATGTCGGTCGCCGCAGCAGACGAGAGCCTGCGGCCAAATATCCCTGCGGTCGAATCACGCGATATACTGACTGTAGAGTCGACCGCCATTGACAGTAAATTTGCCACGTCCTAAGCAGGGCGCACGCTCCGCCCGCTCGCAGCCAGAAAGAACCAGAATGACGACGCCGGCCAAGCGCAGGAAGCGCGACGCAGCCCCCGAGAGCCTGGAGCCCAATCTTCTGGTTTCGCGCATGCCGCTCTGGGCGCGGCCCGGCTATCTGGTCCGGCGCCTGCACCAGATCCACTACGCGCTGTTCTTCGAGGAGTGCGGCGCCTTCGAGATCACGCCGGTGCAATACGGCGTGCTGACCACCCTGCTGCTGCAGGCCGACATCGACCAGAACTCGCTCGGCCGCGAGCTCGGCATCGACCGCACCAACGTCGCCGACGTGCTCAACCGCCTGAGCAAGCGCGGCCTGGTCGAGCGCAAGCGCAGCAGCGAGGACCGGCGCATGGTGCTGGCGCGCCTGACGCCCGAGGGCGAGCGCATCACCAGCGAGATGCACGCCGCCATGCAGCGCGCCCAGGACCGCCTGCTGCAGCCGCTGCTGCCGGAGGAGCGCAACGCCTTCCTGACCATGCTGATCCGCCTGATCGACGGCAACAACCACCTCGGCCGCACGATCTTCCGGCCGAGCTGACCGGCTGCTTCGTCGTTCCGGCCGCCACGTCCCTCGACAGGCTCGGGACGAAGCGAAGGACGGTGAAGGCTCTCACGTTCGCTTCGTCCCGAGCCTGTCGAGGGACGTGAGAGCGCCGGCCCGCCCCCTACACCGGATAGACCAGCGAGTTGTCGACCAGCAGGTTGTCGTAGACGCAGATCCGCTTCGCCAGCAGCAGGCGGCCGTCGGCGCCGCGCACGAAGCGGTCGAGGTAGCGGCCGACCTGCTGCAGGGTCGGCTCGGGGCGGTCCATCAGGGTCTGCAGCAGCAGGTAGCTGCTCTCGGCCTCGATCGTCCCGTCCGCCGCGACGCCCGCCAGGTGCAGGTTGGAGACGTAGTGGCGCAGGTAGCGTGGCGCGTACATCGCCGTCTCCAGGATCGCGAAGGCGCGGTCGTGGGCCATGCCCTTGCCCTCGCAGTAGACGAGGCCGACCGGCAGGCCGGCGTCGTGGTTCTCGCGCGCCGTGACGACATAGAGCGCGTCCTCGGCGAAGAACTCGACCCAGTCCATCAGCCGGCCCTCGTCGAGCGCCCGGCAGTAGGCGACGTTGAACTCCTCGATCTCGAGCCGGAGGCGCAGCCTCTCGCTCCAGTCGTCCGGTGAGGCCGTCCCGCTGTGGGCCGCGGCCGTCGGCCCGGCGGCTAGACTGCTCATCGCTCGCTCCCCCCTCGCTCAGACGCCGATCACGCCGCGCCAGTGCTGGTACATCGCCCGGATCGCCGATTCCGAGATCAGCGTCTCCGAGGTGCCGACCGGCGTCGCGGGATCGAGCGCCACCAGGTGCTCGCCCGCGGCCCCCGACAGCATGCCGTCCTGGACGAACTTCATGGCCTCGTTGTCCTCCAGGCCGAGGAAGCCGGCCGGCCCCATCAGGTTGCCCTGGCGCAGGCGGTGCCGGGTCATCTCCTCGTCGTCGCCCTCGAAGCCGAACATGGTCCAGACCATGGTGAACTGGTTCGGCCCCTCCGGCACGATCTGGCGCACGCCGAGGGTGTTCATCTCGCGCTGCACGACCAGGTTCGGCCAGATCGTCGTCATGGTCACCGACCAGGGCGAATCGAACTCCTGGACGAAGTTCATGAAGCGGGGCTCCTTGAGCTCCATGCCCTCGCGGTAGGCGCGCATCTCCTGCCGGTTCTCGGCCGAGACCGCCTTGCCCTCGGACTTGGCCGAGGCCATGACGCCGTGCCGGCCGGTCGCGTCGCAGAGCATCGCCGACTTGTTGCCCGCGACCAGCAGCCCGAAGGTCACCAGGAAGGTGTGCAGCAGGGTCGCGTGGTAGGGGTCCTTGAGGTTCTCGTGATAGAGCTTCCAGTTCCCCGGCAGGGTGTTGCGGTAGTAGCCGAGGATCCTGAGCCCGCGGCCGTCGAAGGTGGCGTCGAACTCGCGCAGGATCTCGGGGCCGAGGTAGTCCTCGAGCGGCTCCATGTCGTCGCAATAGGAGGCGAAGACGACGCCGCGCCGCGTGGTCACCGCCAGGCGCCGCAGGCTGTGCTGCTTCGGATCGAAGTCGGCCGGCATGCCGCCCTGCTTGTTGACGCCGCGCCGGAAGGGCACGCCGACCAGCTTGCCGGTCAGGTCGTAGGACCACTGGTGGTAGGGGCAGACGAACTCCTTCGCCTTGCCGCGCAGGCTGCGGCAGAACTCGGCGGCGCGGTGCGCGCAGCGGTTCTCGAAGACGTGGATCGCGCCGTCCTCGGCGCGGGTCACCACGACCGGCGTCGGGCCGACGTTGGAGCGCACGAAGTGGCCGGGCTCGGGCAGCTCGGCCTCCAGGGCGACGTAGTTCCAGGTCCGGCCGTGGAAGATCCGCTCGACCTCGCGGCGGTAGATCGTCTCGTCGGTGTAGACCCAGTCGGGGATGCGGCTCAGCCCCTCGGCCGGCCACTCGAAGCCGTCGGGGTCGTTGCGCAGCGGCGAGGCGGTCGGGGTCCGGTCGATCATGGCATGCTGTCCCTGCTCACTGTCCTTCGGGCCGCCCCGCTTCGGCGAGGCGATCAGCGAACCGCCGGCAGCGAGGCTGGCGATCAGCTCGTCGAGCGGCCGGGTCGGATCGGCCAGGGCCTCGGCGTCGACCCGCGCGGCCCGCTCGATCGCGCCGGCGAGGCGGCGCAGCCGGGCGCCGGCGTCGAAGGCGATGGCGCCGACCAGCCGCCCCTCCTCGAGGGCGAAGACCAGCGCGCCGCCGTCCGGCGCCTCGCGCAGCACCGTCTCGTCGCCGGCCAGCGGCAGGCCGAGCAGCTGCAGGCTGCCGCCGAAGAGGTCCGACCAGAACCACGGCAGGCTAGCATAGCCGGCCGGCTCGCCGAGCATCGCCGCGGCGGCGGCGCGCGCCTGCTCGCGAGCATGCTGCCAGGATTCGAGGCGGCGCAGGCGGCCGCGCAGCGGGCTCGGGAAGACCGCGCAGTCGCCGGCCGCGAAGATCGCCGGGTCGCTGGTCCGGCCGGCGGCGTCGACCAGGATGCCGTCGGCGACCTCCAGGCCGGCGTCCCGCGCCAGCTCCAGGTTCGGCAGCACGCCGACGCCGACCACCACGAGGTCGGCCTCGAGCGTCCGGCCGTCGGCCAGCACGACGCCGCTCACCACGCCCTCGCCGGCGAAGCCGGAGACCGCGGCGCCGAGCTCCAGCGTCACGCCGGCCGCGCGCAGCCGCGCCTCCAGCAGGGCCGCCGCCGGGGCCGGCAGCAGCCGGCTCATCAGCGCCGCCTCGCGCTCCAGCACCACGACCTCGAGGCCGGCGGCGCGGGCGGCCGAGGCGACCTCCAGGCCGATGAAGCCGCCGCCGACCACGGCCAGCCGCTTCGCACTTCCGAAGGCGCGGCGCAGGGCCAGCGCCTCGTCGAGGGTGCGCAGGTAGTGGATGCCCGGCAGGTCGCTGCCCGGCAGGTCCAGGCGGCGCAGCCGCGATCCGGTCGCCAGCAGCAGCCGGTCGTAGGCGAGCGTGGCGCCGTCGTCGAGCGCGAGGCGGCGGGCCGCGGCGTCCAGGCGGACCGCGCGCCGGCCGAGCCGCGCGTCGAGATCGAGGCCGCGTGCCGCCGCCTCGTCGATCAGCCGGCAGAGCGCCGCATCGGCGGTGCCCGTCAGGATCTCCTTGGACAGGGGCGGCCGCTCGTAGGGCAGCTGCGGCTCCTCGGCGACCAGCACCAGGCGGCCGGCGAAGCCGCGCTGCCGCAGGGTGCGGATCGCCTCGCCCGCGGCCTGGCCGCCGCCGACGACGACGAAGGTCTCGTCGGCGGCGCGCCGCGCCGGCGCGGGCTCCGCCCCGGGGTCGGGCTCCGCCTCGGCCGGCCGGTCTAGGCAGACCAGCACGCGCCCGCCCTCGACCTTCGCCGCGTAGGTCGCGACCGGCGCGTCGACCGGACCGCCCATCGCCTTGCCGGTCTTCAGGCAGAAGCGGCCCTGGTGCAGCGGGCATTCCAGGCAGCCGTCCTCGACGACGCCGTCGGACAGGAAGGCGAACTGGTGGCTGCAGATGTCGTGGAGCGCATGGACCACGGCCCCCTGGCGGACCAGCGCGACCGGCCTGCCGGCGACCTCGAAACCGCGCACGCCGCCGTCGGGCAGCGTGTCGAAGGCGGCAACGTCGATCCACTCCATGCAGGTCCCCGGGAAGCGGTTCGTGATTTTTACTCAGTATGCATCATTTTTTCGGACTGGCAACCGAGAGCCCCGGGCACGGCGGCGGACCGGCGCCCGCAGATCAGCCGTCAAGGGACCGGGCGGCAGCGAGCCGCTGCCCTCCCGCGGGCGGGGGCGGCATGCCGCTTTCTGCCGTTGCGAGCCGTTATTAATCAGTATAGCCTCATTTATCGCCGAGCCGCGCCGGGCCGCAGCGCCCCGTCCCTCGGCCGGAAGAACCTGCTGACAGGGAGAGCGGGCATGGCAATGGTTCCCCTCGCGAAGAGCGGCAACTACCTGCACATCTACGATTTCCGGGTGCTGCCCGGCCACGAGGAGGAGTTCATCCGCCTCTTCGAGGAGTTCGACTATTCCGACGGCAACCCGATGCACAAGTCGCCGGCCCAGGTGAAGGACGGCGTGCTGTGCCGCGACACCGAGGATCCCGGCCGCTTCTTCCTGATCGCCGAGTGGGCCGACATCGAGGAGCACGCCCGGATCCGCAAGATCCTGGCCGAGGAGATCAAGCCGGCCTTCATCAAGTACATCGAGGGCGGCAAGTTCGTGCCGAAATACGTCCAGGTCGTCTCCAGCACGCCGCAGCACCTGCTCGACAAGGCCTGAGCGGAGGGCCCGGCCGATGGAGCTCTACGGCTTCTTCCGCTCCTCGACCTCCTACCGCCTGCGCATCGCGCTGGCGCTGAAGGGCATCGAGTACGAGGCGCACGCCGTCAGCCTGCCGAGGATGGAGCACCGCAGCCCCGAGTACCTGGCGGTCAACCCGCAGGGGCTGCTGCCGACCCTGGTCGACGAGGGGCGCGCCTACGCCCAGTCGCTGGCGATCCTGGAGTATCTCGACGAGCGCTATCCCGAGCCGCCCTTCCTGCCGGACGACGCGGCCGGCCGGGCGGTCGTGCGCTCGCTCGCCCAGGTCGTCGCCTGCGAGATCCATCCGCTGAACAACGTCCGGGTGCTGAAGTACCTCCAGGCGACCTGGAATTTCAGCGATGCGGACCGCGACGCCTGGTACCGGCACTGGATGGCCGAGGGCCTGCAGAAGTTCGAGGCGACGCTGGCCCACGAGGGCTGCGCCGGACGCTTCTGCTTCGGCGACCGGCCGGGCCTCGCCGACATCTGCCTGGTGCCGCAGATCTTCAACGCGAAGCGCTTCGACTGCCCGCTCGAGGCCTATCCCGCGACCCTGGCGATCTTCGGGCGCTGCCTGGAGCTCGAAGCCTTCGAGACGACCCAGCCGAAGTACCAGCCGGACGCCTTCTAGCCTGGACGTCTCAGGCCGGCTGGGCGATCCGGCCGCGGCGGACGGCGAGCGCGAGGCCGGTCATGACCGCGAGGTTGAAGACGCCGGCGGCCGTGGCGACGGCGAAGCTCGCCGCATAGGTGCCGGTCAGGTCGAAGAGCAGGCCGCCCTGCCAGCCGCCCAGGCCGTGGCCGAGCCAGGCGAAGGCGCCGACGATGCCCATCGCGCCGGCGCGCCGCGACGGCCGGGTCAGTGCCCGGGTCGTGGTCAGCAGGCCGGTCATCACGCCGGCATAGCCAAAGCCGTAGAGCGGCGCGTAGAGATAGAAGCCCTCCAGGCTGTCGATCCGCGTAAAGCCGAAGACCATCAGGGTCTGCCAGAGCGAGGCGGTCATGTAGGCCGGGATCGCGCCGATCATGTCGGCGAGCCGCCCGAAGCAGATCCGCCCCGCGATGCCCGCCGCCAGCATCGCGACCATGACCCCGCCGGCTTCCGGCCCCGGGATGCCGCAGCCCTGCATCAGCGGCACGAGGTGCATCAGCGGCACCGACATCAGCGTGCAGCAGCCGACGACCGCGATGCTGAGCGTCACGACCACGGCCCGGTGCGGCAGGGCCGTGGGCGACTCGTCGACCTCGCCGGCCCGGGCGCCGGCCGCAGGGCGCGGCGGATCGCGCATGAGCAGGGCGAGCGGCAACAGGACCGCCAGCGAGGCGGCGCCGAGCGCGACGAAGGCGCCGCGCCAGCCGAGCTGCTCGATCAGCAGCGCCGCGACGAAGGGCACGCCGCCCTGCCCCATGGCCTGGCCGGCCGAGGCGATGCCGATCGCCAGGCCGGCGCCGACCGCGAACCAGTTGCTGACCAGCGCGATCAGCGGCGCGAAGAAGGCCGCGCCGCCCAGCGCGCCGGCGGCGAAGAACAGCAGGTAGAACTGCCAGAGCGAATCGGCGAGCGAGGCCCCGAGCACGCAGAGGCCCAGCACCGCGGCGCCGAAGAGCGCGACCGGCCGCGTGCCGAGCCGCTCGGCGAGACGGCCCATGACGATGCCGCCCAGGGCGACGCCGACCACGCCGGCCGTGTTGATCAGCGCGATGTCGCCGCGCTGCCAGCCGAACTCCCGCTCGAGCGGCAGGAAGAAGACCGACAGGCCGTTGACCAGCTGGCCGAGCGCCAGGGCGAAGATCACCGCGACCGCTGCGACGACCACCCAGCGATAGGCCGGCTGGCCCACTCCGCTCGCCATCGTGAGATGCCCTCCCGCCCCCGACCCCGCCCCGTGCGGGCAAGAATGCCGGAAGGCGCCCCTAGCTTTCCAGCCGCTCCAGCAGCAGCGCCATCGCCGCCTGCACCGCCTGCAGGCGCACGGCGTCGCGCGAGCCGGCGAAGACACAGCGCCGCTCCAGCGGCGGGCGGCCGCGCCGGACCGCGGCCAGGTAAATCGTGCCGACGGGATCCCGCTCGTTGCCGCCGCCGGGCCCGGCATAGCCGGTGACGGCGACGACGGCACCGGCCGTCGAGTGCGACAGGGCCCCCTCGGCCAAAGCCCGTGTCACCTCCGCGCTGACCGCGCCGTGGGCCTCGGAGATCGCTGCCGAGACGCCAAGGCCGCTGGCCTTGGCCGAGCCGTGGTAGAGCACGAAGCCGCGCTCGAAGATGCTGGAGGCGCCGGACACCGAGGTCAGGCAGGCGCTGACCAGCCCGGCGGTCACCGTCTCCGCGCTGGCGAGGCGCAGGCCGGCGGCACCGGCCACGGCCAGCACGCGGCCGGCCAGGTCGGTCAGCGCCGGCGGGAAGATCGGCTCCGGCAGGTCCGCGGCCGCGGCGCTCCCGGCGGCCGTCATTGCGCCGCCTTCAGCCGGCCGATGGTGCGCAGCGCGCTCGGCTTGATGTCCTGGACGTCGAGGCTGACGTCGAGCGCCCGCACCGTGTGGGTGATCTCGCCGATCGAGATGACGTCGACACCGAGCTCGGCGATCGGCACGATGCTGCTCTCGTTGATGCCGCCCGAGGCCTCGGTCATGGCGCGGCCGCCGACCAGCTTCAGGCCCTCGCGCATCTCCTCGAGGTCCATGTTGTCGAACATGATGATCTCGACGCCGCAGTCCAATGCCTCCTGGACCATCTCCAGCGTCTCGCACTCGACCTCGATCTTGAAGGTGTGCTGGGCGCGGGCGCGCAGGATCTCGATGGCCGGCCTGATGCCGCCGGCGATCTTCAGGTGGTTGTCCTTGACCAGGATGCAGTTGGTCAGGTTGAAGATGTGGTTGTTCGCCCCGCCGACCCGGACCGCGTACTTCTGCACCATGCGCAGGCCCGGCCAGCCCTTGCGGGTGTCGGTCAGCCGCACCTTGGTGTGCTGGACCAGCTCGACGTAGCGGCGGGTGCGCGTGGCGATGCCCGAGAGCTGCTGGATCCAGTCCAGCGCGGCCCGCTCGATCATGAAGAAGCAGGAGGCGCGCGCCTTGATGCGCAGCAGCACCGTGCCCGGCTCGACCGTGTCGCCGTCCTTGACCAGGTGCTCGACCTCGGCCTCGGGATCGACCTGCTTGATCGTCTCGTCGGCGAACAGCAGGCCGCAGACGACGCCGTGGCCCTTGACGTAGATCTGGCCGGTCTGGACCGGGTCGTCACCGACCAGGAAGCCGCCGGTGGTATCGCCCATGCCGAGCTCTTCGCGCAGACCCTGCTCGACCAGCGGGCGGATCATGAAGCGGTTCAGCTGCATTCCTCGTCTCTCCTCGGACGTCCGCGGCGTCACGCCGTCAGGCTGTTGCTGTAGGCCTGCCCGCCCTTCATCACGAGGCGCAGGTTCCCGCGCTTCTGCAGGCAGGTGATGTCGTCGAGCGGCGCGCCCTCGACGACCAGCAGGTCGGCGTAGCGGCCGGGCGCCAGCAGGCCGATGTCGTCGCGCTCCAGGCACTCGGCGGCGCGCGCCGTCGCGGCGGTCAGCGCCTCGAGCGGCGTCATGCCGAGCCAGTCGACCATGAACTCGAGCTCGACCAGGTTGTCGCCGACCAGCAGGCGGTGCGACTGGTCGGTGCCGAAGGCGACCTTGACGCCGCGCTTCACGGCCTCCCTGTAGAGCGGGATCTGCTTCTGCATCAGGCCGAAGATCTCGCTGTCCTTGGCGTCTTCCTTGGCCAGCTGCTGGGCGCTCCAGGCCTTGTCGGTCTCGCGCTTGCGCACCGACATCGGCACCAGCGCCAGGGTCGGCACCCACCAGGTGCCCTGGGCGATCATGCGGTCGACGCTCTCCTCGTCGATGAACCAGCCGTGCTCCAGCGACCAGGCGCCGGCGTCGAGGGTGCTGCGGATGCCGTCGATGCCCTCGGCATGGACCGCGACGCGCTTGCGCTTGGCCGCCGCTTCGGCGACCGCGACCGAGAGCTCCTCGACGGTGAACTGCGGCTCGTCCCAGCTGTCGGTCACCGAGGTGATGCCGCCGGTCGCGCAGATCTTGATGAAGTCGGCGCCGGCCGCCAGGACCTGGCGGACCAGGCGGCGCACGCCGTCGACGCCGTCGGCGACCGGGTCGGGCAGCCAGGAGCGCTTGGCGATGCGGTGCCCGGCCGGCAGCCAGTAGTCGCCGTGGCCGCCGGTCTGGGAGATCATGACCAGGGAGATCATCATGCGCGGGCCGGGCACGATGCCCTCCTCGACCGCGGCCCGGAAGCCGGCGTCGGCGCCGCCCATGTCGCGCACCGAGGTCACGCCGCAGGCCAGCGTCTCCTCCAGGATCGTGGTCGAGCGCAGCACGTTGTAGGTCGGCGTGTTCAGCAGGTGCTGGCGCATGTCGCGCGCCCGGTAGGTCGTGTGCACGTGGCTGTCGACGATGCCGGGCATGACCCAGCGGCCGCCGGCGTCGAGCACCTCGGCGCCCTTCGGCAGGGCGACCTGCGAGGCCGGACCGACGGCGGCGATGCGCTCGCCCTCGATCAGCACCACGCCGTCGGGGAGCGGCTCGCCGCCCGCCCCGTCGATCACCGTCCCGCCGACCACCGCGATCGTCATGCCGCCTGCCCTCGCCTCCCTGCATTCCTCTGCCTGGCGCCATGGTGCGGAGCGGCACCGGCCGGCGATAGGGCCAGTCCGCTGGCGAGTCGTGATGCCAAGCGGCTCAGGCGCCCCCGGCCTGCGCCGCCAGCCAGCCGAGCGCCCGCTCCAGGGTCGCCCGGTCAAGGCCGCGCGCGATCGCGGTGACCCGCCCCCGCGCCAAGCCGTCGGGCCAGCGCTCCAGCCGGACCGGCGCGTGCACCAGGTGCTGCACGGCGTGGACCGCGACCGGCCGCCCGGGGTCGTCGCTCAGGGCCAGGACGCCCTTCAGCCGCAGCAGATGGGCACCGCCGACCACCATCAGCTCCTCGAGCCAGCCCTCCAGCAGCGCCGGGTCGAGCGGCCCCGGCAGCTCGACCGAGGCCGTGACGATCGCGTCCTCGCCGCCGTGGCGGTGATCATGGTCATGGCCGTGGGGATGCCCGGCGGGCGGCTCGAGCCAGCGCCCGGCGCGCCGGCCCGCCGCGTCGGGCCCGAGGCCGAGCAGCCGCTCTGCCGGCAGGTCGCCGCTGACGGCGCTGAGGCGGGCCGCGGAGGGATTGAGCCCGGCGAGCGACCGCTCCAGCCGGTCCAGGCCGGCGGCGTCCGCGAGGTCGCTCTTGGTCAGGACCAGCAGGTCGGCGACCGCGGCCTGGAGCGGCGCTTCCGGCTGGTCCCGCAGGCTGGCCTCGCCGAGGATGCCGTCGACCAGCGTGACGACGCCGTCGAGCAGGACCCGGCGGTTGAGTCTCGGGTCGCCGATCAGCTGCTGCAGCAGCGGCAGGGGATTGGCGGCCCCCGAGGTCTCGACCAGGAAGCGCCGGAACGGCGGCAGGCCGGCGTCGCGGCGCGCCCGGGTGAGCCGGCCGACCGCCTCGGCCAGGCCGTCCTGCAGGCTGCAGCAGAAGCAGCCGCCGTCGAGCACCAGGGTGGTGTCGTCGCTGGCCTCGACCAACAGCTGGTCGACCCCGACCGCACCGATCTCGTTGACCACGACGCCGCAGTCGGCGAAGGCGGGATCGCGCAGCAGGGCGTTCAGCAGGGTCGTCTTGCCGCTGCCCAGGAAGCCGGTCAGCAGCGTCAGGGGAACCACGTCGAGGCCTTCCTTCCCGAAACGGCTGCGGCCCCGCCGGACGGTCCGGCGGGGCCGCGGAGAAGCACCCTAGGATCAGGCGAAGTCGGGCGCCAGCATGCGCGCGCGCATGAAGTCGAACTCGCTGATCTTGGTGTAGGGCATGACCGTCTTCCGGAAGGCCATGATCGAATCGTAGATCTCCTTCGACAGGGCATCGGCCGAGGCGGCGGTGGCCAGCACGTCCTTGGTCGCGGCGCCCAGGCCCTTCAGCACCTCCTCGGGGAAGATCTTGATCTCGGCATCGGAGGCCTCGATGGTCTTCAGGCCCTCGGCGTTCTTGGCGACGAACTCGGAGATCACGACCTGGTTGGCGACGTAGTTGCCGCCGCGCACGATCTCCTTGAGGTCGTCGTCGAGCTTGTTCCAGGAGTTGAGGTTGATGAAGCAGTCGAGCACGCCGCAGGGCTCGAAGATGCCCGGCCAGTAGTAGTACTTGGCGACCTTGTGCAGGCCGAAGGCGACGTCGTTGAAGGGGCCGACGAAGTCGGCGCCGTCCAGCGTGCCGGTCTGCAGCGCCTGCGGCACCTGGCCGAGCGGCAGCTGCACCGGGGTGCCGCCGACCGCCTGGATGACCTTGGCGCCCAGGCCGCCGATGCGGATCTTCAGGCCGTTGAAGGCGGCCATCGAGTCGAGCAGCTTGTTGGTCCAGGCCGCGCCCTGCACCGAGGTGTTGCCGCTCGGGAAGAACTTGACGCCGAGCTGCGAGTAGACCTTGTCGGCCAGGGCCAGGCCGCCGCCGTACTCGAACCAGGCGTTCTGCTCCTGGGTCGTCAGGCCGAAGGGCACCGGGCAGAGCATGGTCATGGCCGGCAGCTTGCCGGCCCAGAACGGCGGGTAGCCGTGGCCGACGTCGAGCGCGCCGTCGGCGACCGCGTCCATCACCCCGAAGGGCGGCGCGATCTCGCCGGCCGCGTAGACCTTGACGGTCAGGCGGCCGCCCGAGGCCTTGGAGACGAAGTCGGCGAAGACCTGCGGCCCGGTCGAGAGCAGGGGCGAGTTCTTGGCCCAGGTCATCTCCATGCGCCACTCGATCTTGCCGGCCGAGATCGCCGGCTTGGGGAAGCTCGACACCGCGGCCGCGACCGCCCCCGTGCCGGCGACGCCGGCGGACCTCAGAAACCCACGACGATTCATGTCAGCCTCCTTGCTTTGTTCGGGTCGGCTCGACCCAGGGCCCGGCGGTCGGCCGGTGCCTGCCTTCAGAACAGGACTTTCGGCAGCCAGGTCGCGAGCTCCGGGAAGGCCCAGATGACCGCGACGGCCGTGAGCTGGATCAGGGTGAAGGGAATGACGCCCCGGTAGATCGTCTCGATCTCGATGCCGCGGCCGACGCCCTGCAGGTAGAAGATCGCGAAGCCGAAGGGCGGCGTCAGGTAGCTGGTCTGCAGCACGATCGCCATGGCGACGCCGAGCCAGATCGGATCGGTGCCGAGCATGATCAGCACCGGGCCGAAGATCGGCACGACGATGAAGATGATCTCGAAGGTGTCGATGATGAAGCCGAGCAGGAAGATCAGCGACAGCACGAAGATCACCGCCGTCACCTGACCGCCCGGCAGCAGGGTGATCAGGTCGATCACCACGTCCTCGCCGCCCAGGCCCCGGAACACCAGGGTGAAGACCGTGGCGCCGAGCAGGATGGCGAAGATCATCGTGCTGATGACCAGGGTCGAGTGGGCGACCTGGCGCAGCATGGCGAAGGAGAACTGGCCCATGGCGACCGCCAGCAGCACGGCGCCCAGGGCGCCGAGGGCCGCCGACTCGGTCGCCGTGGCGAGGCCGCCCAGGATCGAGCCGAGCACCACGACGATCAGCAGCAGCGGCGGCAGCATCGCCTTGAGCACGCGGGTGCCGAGGGTGCGCCGCTCCTCGGCCGACATGACCAGCGCCGGGCAGGAGGCCGGGTCGGTCGCCGCCTTGAACAGCAGCCAGCCGATGTAGAGCAGCACCATGACAAGGCCCGGCAGCAGCGCGGCGCTGAACAGGTCGGTGATCGAGATCGTGGCGCCGCCGAACCTGCCGAGCCGCAGGTTCGCCTGGGTGTCGGCGTTCTGCAGCGTCATGCCGAGCAGGATCAGCACGGTCGAGGGCGGGATCAGCTGGGCCAGCGTGCCGGAGGCGCAGATGACGCCGGCGGCGAGCGGCTTGTCGTAGTTCGCCTTCAGCATCGCCGGCAGGCTGATCAGCCCCATGGTGACGACGGTCGCGCCGACGATGCCGGTCGAGGCGGCGAGCAGCGCGCCGACCAGCACCACCGAGATGCCGAGGCCGCCGCGCAGGCCGCCGAACAGCTGCCCCATGGTGAGCAGCAGGTTCTCGGCAATCTTCGAGCGCTCCAGCACCACGCCCATGAAGACGAAGAGCGGCACGGCGAGCAGCGTCTCGTTGAGCAGCAGCGCGACGATCCGGCCGTTGGTCGTCGCCAGCATCGGCCAGGGGAAGACGCCGAGCGCCGAGCCGAGGGCGGCGAAGGCGATGCCGGTGCCGGCCAGGGTGAAGGCGACCGGAAAGCCGAAGATCATCAGCCCGAAGGCCGAGACGAACATGAAGAGGCAGATGCCGTGGCTCGACAGCAGCAGGTCAAGCATGGGCCTGGTCCTGCCCGCCTTCGCTGCGGCGCTCCATCAGGTGGCCCCAGCGATCCGGGTCGACGAGGGACGCCAGGCTCTTCAGCAGCAGCGACAGGCCCTGCAGCACGAGCAGGGCGCAGAACACCAGGATGAAGGTCTTGAAGAGGTACATGACCGGCAGGCCGTCGGGCGTCGGCGAGGCCTCGTGGGTGCGCCAGGAGCGCTCGACGATCGGGATCGAGTCCGTGCCGATCACATACATCGCCGGCCAGAGCAGCAGCAGCACGCCCAGGACATTGACCAGGGCGCGGGCGCGCGTGCCGAACTTCCGGTAGAGCACGTCGACCCGGACGTGGCCCTCGATCTGCAGCACGTAGGCCGCCGAGACCATGAAGATCACGCCGTTCAGCCAGACGTAGCTCTCGCTGAGCCAGGGGTAGCCGACCAGGAAGAGGTAGCGCAGCACCATCACCGCGGCGGCGACCAGCACGACCAGCGGCACCAGCCACATGGCGGCCAGGCCGCAGGCCTTCGTCAGGCGGTCGATCAGCCCGGCAAACGCCAGCAGGACGCTCATCGCCGGGCCCCGCGCGCCGGGATCCCCGGACCGAAGACGCAGGAACGGCAAGGCGGATTCCGCATGCTCTCCCCCAACCCCGATGAAGCTCTCCGGACCGTCCGCCACGGCGGAGCGTTCGTGCGCCCTCGCCTTAATTACGCGGTATGCTGAGTGTCTATCCGGGAGGCTGTCAACAGGATTCTCCCTGCTCCACCCGGCCCAAAAAGAAGTCCAACCAGTACACGAGCCCACTTGTCCGAATATGATCGTGACCAGAGCACCGACCCGTCCTATTCCGAAAGTACCCGGCGCCTCTACCGGTCGCTTCCATCAGAATTCAAAAGACCATAGAGACAATAAGGCATTGATATACTGCAGGATTGCACCCTCGTTTCGAAAAACGCTCCAGGTCGCCCGCCGGCACGAGCCACGCCTTCAATCATGCTGCATCGCAGCATGTCCGATGCATACCATCATATCTCCTGGCTCGACCCGGCCGGCTAGGCCGGCAGCAGGACGGCGATGTTCTTGACCTCCGTGTAGAACTCCAGGCCATAGCGCCCGAGCTCGCGGCCGATGCCCGACTGGCGATAGCCGCCGAAGGGCGCGAAGAGGGCCTGCGAACTGGCGCTGGTCTGGCCGTTGATCGAGACCATGCCGCAGCGCAGGTCGCGGGCCGTAGAGAGCGCGCGCTCCAGGTCGCGGGTCCAGATCGTCGCGTTCAGCCCGTAGTCGCCGGCGTTCGCCAGGGCCACCGCCTCGCGCGGGTCGGCGAAGCGGGCGACCGCGGCGACCGGCCCGAAGATCTCCTCGCGCAGCAGCGGCGAGCCGGGCTCGACGCCGGCGAAGACCGTCGGCGCCTCGTACCAGCCGACCTCGGGCAGCGGCAGCGCGACCGGCCGCCGGGCCGCAGATCCGTCGGCCTCCAGGAAGCCGCGCACCCGCGCCCGATGCGCCTCCGAGATCAGCGGGCCGAGGGTCGTCGCCTCGTCGAGCACCGGCCCCGCACGCAGGCGCCCGGCCGCCACCACGAAGGCCTCGACGAAAGCGTCGTGCAGGGTCTCGGCGACCAGCACGACCGAGCGCGCCGAGCAGGACTGGCCGGCATTGCCGAAGGCGGCGGAGACCGCCGAGGCGGCCGCCGCCTCGACGTCGGCGTCGTCGAAGACGAGGAAGGGGTTCTTGCCGCCGAGTTCCAGGGCGACCGGGCGCACACCGACCGCGGCCGCCTGCATGACCCTGGTGCCGACCGCGGTCGAGCCGGTGAAAGCGACGGCGTCGACCTCGGCTCGGGCGACCAGCGCCGCGCCCAGCTCGGCGCCGCCGGGCAGCACCGCCAGCACGCCCTCCGGCAGGCCGGCCTCGCGGCAGAGCGCCGCCAGTACCAGGGCCGAAAGCGGCGTCAGCGGCGAGGGCTTGAGCAGACAGCAGCAGCCGGCGGCGAGCGCCGGTGCCAGCTTCCAGGCGCAGGCCAGCAGCGGGAAGTTCCAGGGCACGATCTGCGCCGCGACGCCGATCGGTTCGCGCAGCGTGAAGTCGAGCAGCGAGGGCGCCACCGGGATCGTCTCGCCATAGAGCTTGTCCATGGCGCCGGCGTAGTAGTGGAAGACCTTGGCCGCGCCGGCGACCTCCCGCCGGACCGCGGCCAGCGGCTTGCCGGCGTCGAGCGCCTCGAGCCTCGACAGCGGCTCGGCCTGCGCCTCGATCGCCAGGGCGATGCGTTCCAGCAGGCGGCCGCGGTCGTAGGCCGGCGTGCGCGGCCAGGGGCCGCTGTCGAAGGCCCGGCGCGCCGCGGCGGCGGCACGCTCCAGGGTTGCCGCGTCGCAGGCCGCGACCTCGGCGAGCGGCGTCCCCGTCGAGGGATCCTCGACGCCCAGCGGCGCGCCGCCGGCCCGGAAGGCACCCTCGACGAAGGGGCCGAGGGCCTCCGGCCAGGCGGACCCGAAGGCGGCGGCGAGCGCGGCGAGGGCCATGGCCGTCAGGCGGCCTCCAGGATCTCGCCGGCGAGGCGCCGGGCCGCCTCGCCTGGATCGTCGGCGGCGAAGACCAGGCGGCCGACGATGGCGTGGCGCCCGCTCATCGCGCCGGCCCGCGCGAAGCCCTCGGCGATCGAGCCGCCGAGCGGCCCGAAGCCGGTCAGGAAGACGACGGGCTGCGGGAGGTGCTCGCGCATCCAGCGGCAGCGGCGCTCGATCGCCTCGGGATCGCGCGCCGGGAGGACGAAGTGGTCGACGCCGACCGCTGCGGCGTCGGCCATGATCCGGTCGAGCGCGTCGTCGGCCAGGTAGCCGCCGCCGGAGATCGTGTAGTCGGCCACCGGGATCTCGCCGCCGACCACCGGCACCAGGCCCTGCTTCAGCGCCTCGCCGCCGAACTGGCGCACCGCCGTCGGCCCGGCGACCGGGAAGAGGATCAGGCCGGTGACCTTCGCCTCGGCGCAGATCGCCGTGAACTTCGCGGCCATGTCCGGCATGTCCGGCCCGGCCTTCTGGTGATCGTAGAGCACCGGCAGGTCGGTCAGCTCGCGCAGGCGCGCCATGGCCGGGGCGAGCCCCAGGCGCAGCACGGCGGTCAGCCCGAGCTTGTAGCCGGTCACGCCCTCGACCCCGCAGGTCGCCCTGACCACCCGCTCGAGCGCCTCGAGCGTCGCCATGTCGAGCGCCGGCACCAGACCGCTGCGCCCGCGAAACACCTCGCTCATGCTCCGACCGTCTCCCCTGCCGCCGCCCTGCAGGCGGCAGGGCACGCTGCCAGGGTCCTGTCGGCGGCGCGTCCGGCCAAGGGCCGCCTGACGCGCGGCCCGTGAGTCCAATCGGGCGGGGCAGCTAGGCCTGGGCCCGAACGTCGGCGAGGAAGCCGGCGATCGAGCGGCGCAGCCGGTCGGCCTCGTCGGCCATCTCGGAAGAGGCCGCGAGGACACCCTCGGCCTCGCTGCCGAGCGTCGCCGCGCCGCCGGAAAGGGACCCCAGGTGGCGGGCCGCCGACTCGGTGCCCAAGGCCGCGTGCCGGGCGTTGGCGACGATGCCGCCGAGGGCCTCGGACTGCTCGCCGATGGTCGCGGCAAGCGCGCCCGCGATGCTCTCGATGCGGCGGATGCCGTCCAGCACCTCGGCGATCACGCCGGCGGTCTCGCGGCTCGCCGCCGTGGTGGCGCCGAGCTGCTGCGAGATCTGACCGGTGGCGTCGCCGGTCTCGGTCGCCAGCGTACGCACCTCGCCGGCAACCACCGCGAAGCCGTCGCCATGCCGGCCGGCGCGGGCCGCCTCGATGGTCGCGTTGAGCGCCAGCAGATTGGTCTGGGAGGCGATATCCTCGATCACCTCGGCGATCGAGCCGATCTGGGCGATCGCGTCGGTCAGCACCACGACGGCGCGTTCGACCCGGTCGGCGCCGGCGGCGGTCTCGCGCGCCAAGCCGGCCGAGTCGGCCATGCGGGCGCTGACCTCGCGGATCGCACTGCTGATCGCCTCCGCGGCGCCGGCCACCGCCTGCACGCTGCCGGAGGTGACGTCGGCCGCCTCGCGCACCGCCGAGGCCTCGCGCGCACCCTCGGCGGCGATGTCGCTGAGCGCCTGCGAGCGACGATGCAGGTCGCCGGCGATCGTGGCGACCTTGTCGACGCTGCTGAGCACCCGGCGCTCGAAGGAATGCGCGACCTCGGCGAGGCTCTCACGGCGCAGCCGCGCGGCTCGATCGCGCTCCTCGTCGAGGCGGTGCCGGGCCGTCTCGGCGGCGCGCGCCGTGTCGATGAAGACGTCGAGCGCCTCGGCCATCTCGGAGACCTCGTCGTGGCCGCGCCGCGGCACCTCGACCTCGAGGTCGCCGCCGGCGACCCGGTGCATCGCCGCGGCCAGGGTCTCGATGCGGCCGACGACACGGCGGCCGACGTAGAACCAGGCGATCGCGCCGGCCAGAAGCACGCTGGCGAGCAGGGAGGCGATCAGCGTCCGGCTGGCGGTGTCGAGCGTCGCGGCCGTCGCCGCGCCGGCCGCACGGGCCGAGGCCTGGGTCGAGTCGACCAGGCGCCCGACGGCGGCGCCCAGTTCCTCGGTCGCCGAGCGGTTGCGCGCGATCAGCTCGGCACTGGTCGCCGACAGCCCGAGTTCGTCGCGGCGCAGCTCGACGATGCCGTCCTTGCCCAGTCCGAGCGCGACGAGCCGGCCGACCTTGTCGGCGATCGCCGGATCCATGGCCGGCGGCAGGGTCGCCGCCAGGCGGCGCAGCCGGTCCGCGGTCGCCCGGGCTTCCGCGGTGACGCGGTCTAGGCCCTCCGGATTCTCCGCCTCGCCGGCCCAGGACAGCAGGCCGACGAGGAGGTTGGCGTCGGCCAGCAGCCCGCTGGCGACACGATTGTTCTCGAGCGCGACCGGCAGCGCCTTCTCCGACAGCTCGCCCATGCGCGCCGCGAGCCGCTGGCCTGAGTCGACCGCCTCGGTGCGCGCGTTGAGGATCAGTGCCTGCATCGTCTCCTGCACCCGGGTGTCGGCCTGGGCGATCTCGTCCAGCATCCTGTTGATCTTCGCTCCGGCTGCCGCCCGCGCCTCCGGCGAGGCGGAGGGGTCGGTCTGCGTGAGGTGCAGGGTGTAGACGTTGGTGTCGCCGCCGCCGGCGGCGAGCAGCACCCGGGTCTGAGCCTCGATCGGCGCGATGCCGTCGACCTTCCGCAGCGAGCGCAGGGCGCCGGTCAGCTCCGAGGCGGCGCTGTCGAAGTCGGTCGAGAAGGTCATGATCCGCGAGCGGTCGGCGGTCGTCGCGCCCTGGATCAGGCCGCGGGTCAGCTGGGCCACGGCGCCGCGCAGCCGGAACAGCGGCACGACGCGGTCGCTGATCAGCCTGGCGATCTGCTCCGCCGAGCCGGCGCCCTCGGCCGACGCCCCCTCGACCGCCGAGCCTAGCGCCGCGCGGGCCCTGTCCATCGCCGGCTCGAGCGCGGCATTGAGACCGTCGTGGACGCGGCGCAGCTCCGCGAGCCGGGCAAGCCGGCTGTCCTTCGAGCGCAGTCGCGAGGCCGACGCCTCGGACAGCGCGCCGATGTTCGTCAGCACTTGGTCGATGTCCTTGCCGAGATCGGCGATCGCCGGGCGGTCGCCGCTCGGCGAGAGGCCGCCGACCAGGTCACCCAGCGTCTTGCCGCGCGCCGTCGCCTCCAGAGCCAGGGCGTCGAGCTGGCCGGACCCGCCTGCCGCGTCGATCAGCGGGCCGAGCGCCGACAGCCGCGCCGCCTCGGCCGAGAGCGAGAGGGCGCCAACCAGGGCGGGAAGCTGCATGTCGGTCACCGATTCGACGCGATCGCGCACCGACTCCGAGGCCATCCAGGAGATCGCCGCGCCGACGCTGGGCACCGCGACGACCAGCGCGAAGGCCACGAAGAGCTTCAGCTTGATCCCGGCGCGGCGGCGCGGCCGCTCGATGCTCCCCTGTGGCATCGACATCACTAGCGCAGTCATCGCGGCGTCCGGTCGTCAGTTGTCGAGAGAGGGGCTTCCGCGCAAGCGTGATGCCGCCGTGGCGCGGCAACCGATGTCTTCGGAAGATGAAAATCGAAAGAAGCGCTTGTGAAATTTTTATATCTTCGGAAGATTCGGAAGAATGACGCCACGCATTCACGCTATTTTAAAACATACGCCACGACTACTCCACGTTTCGTGACGGTCGAATTGCCCGCCATACGAACAAAAATCGGGCTCTCTGCACGCAATCCTTTCAGGTCGGCAGTCCCCGTCCCTCGGCCTGCGGGCGCCCGGATCAGCCGCCCGGGCGGTGCAGCCCGTCGATCGCCGCGGCGAGCAGCGCGATGCCGCGGTCGATCTGCCGCTCGTCGACGGCGGCGAAGCCGATCATCAGGGCCCGGCGGCCGATGCCGGCCGTGCCGTACTCGTGGCCGCCGCCGCTTTCCAGGGTGTAGACGCCGACCTGCCGGGCGCGGGCGGCGCGCGCCACCGCGGTCGCCTCGGGAAAGTCCTCCGGCAGGTGCCAGACGACGTGGGTGCCGCAGCGCGTCCCGGTCAGCGCGACCCGACCGAAGTGCCGCTCGAGCGCCGCCAGCAGGGCGTCGCGGCGGTCCAGGCAGGTCTGGCGCAGCCGCCGGACGTGGCGCCGGTAGCCGCCCTCGGCCAGGAAGCGGGCCAGGGCCGCCTGCTCCAGCCAGGGCGGCCCGTTGTCGAGCAGGGCCTTGGCCGCCGTGGTCTTGTCGACCAGGGCCGGCGGCACGATGGCGTAGCCCATGCGGATGCCGGCGCCGAGCGACTTCGAGAAGGTGCCGAGATGGACGACCAGGTCGCCGCGCAGCGCCTTCAGCGAGGGCTCGGGCGGCCCCTCGTAGACGAAGTGGCTGTCGTAGTCGTCCTCGATGATCAGCGCGCCGTTGCGCTCGGCCCAGTCGAGCAGCACCCGGCGCCGGTCGAGCGACAGGGTCGTGCCGAGCGGATACTGGTGCGAGGGCGTGGTGTAGAGCAGCGCGCCTGCCGCCTCGGGCAGCAGGTCGGTGCGCAGCCCCTCGGCGTCGAGCGGCACCGGCAGCAGCCGGCAGTCCAGCGCCTCGAAGAGGTAGCCGGCGCCCTGGTTGCAGGGGTCCTCGACGACCACCGTCTCGCCGCCGCGCAGGTAGAGCCGGGTCACCAGGTTGAGCGCCAGCTGGGCGCCGGCGACGACGAAGACCTGCTCGGGCTCGACGGCGATGCCGCGCGAGGCCGCGACCTCGTCGGCGATCGCCTGGCGCAGGGTCAGCAGGCCGGCCGGCTCGCTGTACTCGGTCAGGTTGGCGCCGGCGCCGGGCCGGGCCAGGCACTCGGCGACCAGGCGGCGCCAGGTCTTGAGCGGGAAGAGCCGCGGGTCGGCGCGCTGGACCCAGAAGTCGATCGGCGCCTCCTGGCGGTGGACCAGCACGTGCTGGCGGCCGTGGAAGCGCGGCGGCGGCACGCGCGCGGCCTCCGCGGGGCTGCCCTGGGGATCCTCGGCGCGCAGGCTCTGCTCGGGCAGGCTGTCGCAGACGAAGGTGCCGGCGCCGCGCCGGCCCTCGATGTAGCCCTCGGCCATCAGCCGGTCGTAGGCCAGCGCCACGGTGTTGCGCGACAGGCCGAGCTCGCGGGCCAGGACCCGCGTCGGCGGCAGCCGCTCGCCGGGGCGCAGCCGCCCGGAGGCGATCTGCTCCGAGAGCTGGGCCGCCACCTGCTCCTGCAGCGGACGGCCGGCGGCGCTATCGAGCCTGAGCAGCAGCACGGGGTGTCGCGAGAGCGTCCTTCTGTTTGCGTCGGCGGCAAGCTACGCGGCGCCCCGCCTTGGCACCAGACGTTAATCGGCAGGCGGCCCTAGGCGCGGGCGCGCGGCCGCGCTGTCCTGCCCCGCGATGGCGCAAGGCAGCAGCAGACAGGGCGGTGTTCCCGCCCGCCCGGCCCGGGCGGTCCTCTTCGACTGGGGCGGCACGCTGGTCGACTATCCGGCCTCGAACGCGCGGCCGGACGACCATGCGCTCTGCGTGCGCAGCGCCTACGACTGCCTGGTCGGCGATGGCCTGCTCGACGCGGCGACGCCCTGGGAGCGCTTCCAGCCGGTCTACATGGCCGAGACGCTGTCGCTGATCCGCCGCGCCGCCGAGACCCACGAGGAGCACAGCTTCCTGGAGCGCTTCGGCAACACCTTCGCCCGGCTCGGCCTCGCCCATCCCGGCGACGACCGCTTCGGGCCGGTCGTCGAGGTCCTGAGCGACGCGCTGATCGCGCACTGCCGGCCGATGCCCGGCGCCGAGGCGCTGCTGAACGCGCTCGCCGGCCGCCTGCCGGTCGCCGTGGTCTCGAACTTCCCGCACCGGCCGGTCGTCGAAGGCACGCTGGCCGAGGCCGGTTTCGAGCGGCATCTCGACGCGCTGGTCGTCTCGGCCGACCTCGGCCTCGCCAAGCCGCATCCGGAGATCTACCGGACCGCGGCGGCGAAGCTCGGCGTCGCGCCGGAGGACTGCCTCTTCGTCGGTGACGAGCCGCTGGCCGACGTCGTCGGCCCGGCCCGCCTGGGCTGCACGACCGCGCTGCTGCCCGGCCGCCACGGCATGGCGGTGATCGAGGAGCCGAGCTTCCGGATCGCCAGCCTGGACGAGCTGCTCGGGCTGCCGGTACTCGCCCACCTGCGGAGCGGCTGATCGGCCGTCGGCCCTGTCCGACTGATCGAGATCAGGGCCAAGTCCGAGCGCAACCGCGATAGAAGGGAGCAATCGCACACTCGGACGAAGGTCGGATGAGTTCCCATCTCCAGATCGAAGAAGCGCCCGCCGCCCGCCGATGGCCCGGGCTTTGCCTCGCATTCTCGCTGTCGATCGTCGCCGCTGCCTGCCAGGCATCGGGTACCGCCGCCCAGGCGGAGTCGGCCGGCTTCGGTTCCGCCGTCGCACGGCCGTCGCCCGCCGCGCCGGACGAGTCCCGCCCCGCGGAGCGCGCCGTCGAGCGCCTGCGCGCGGCCCTGCAGAGCTACCGGAGCATCGCCGCCGCCGGCGGCTGGCCGCAGGTTCCCGAAGGCCCGAAGCTCGAGCTCGGCGCGAGCGGGCCGCGCGTCGAGCTGCTGGCCCGGCGGCTGCGGGCGACCGGCGACCTGGCCTCGGCCGGGTCGCAGACGGCGATCTTCGACGCCGAGCTCGATGCCGCCGTGCGCCGCTTCCAGGCGCGCCACGGCCTGGAGGTCGACGGGATCGTCGGCAGGAACACGCTCGCGGCCCTGAACGTCCCGGTCGAGCAGCGCATCGACACCATCGAGCTCAACATCTGGCGCCTGGGTGCCGAGCAGCGGGACTGGGGCGAGCGCTACATCGCGGTCAACACCGCGGCGCCGACCTACCAGGTCGTCGAAGGCGGTCGGGTCGAGGTCGAGAAGCCGGCGATCGTCGGGCGTCCCGGCTGGCCGACCCCCGAGCTGGAGAGCCTGGTCGACCGCCTGGAGTTCAATCCTACCTGGACGGTGCCGGCCCGCATCCTGCGGCTCGAGGTGCAGCCCAAGATCCGCCGCGATCCCGGCTACCTGGCGCGCAACGACATGCACTGGGTCAAGGGGCAGCTGGTCCAGGCGCCGGGGCCGAAGAACCCCCTCGGCAAGGTGAAGTTCCTGTTCGCCAACCCCTATTCCGTCTACCTGCACGACACCAACAACCGGCAGCTCTTCAAGCGCGCGGCCCGTTTCCTCAGCCACGGCTGCGTGCGCGTCGCCGGTGCCCTCGATCTCGCTCGGCTGCTGCTCCGGGACGACCCGGCCTGGCCGCCGGAGCGGATCGACGAGGTGGTCGAGAGCGGCAAGACCGTGCGCGTCGAGCTGCGGTCGCCGATGCCGCTGCACATCGTCTACGACACCGCCTGGGTCGACGCCGCCGGCGTGGTCAACTTGCGCGACGACGTCTACGGGCGCGACGCGCTGATCGCCCAGACCGATGCGCCGGGACAGCAGCAGGCCGCAGGCGGATGCCCGGCCACGGCCGCGAGGCCCTGAGCGCGATCCCGGCCCGGCACCGCCGGAACGCCCCGCCGGATGCGCGAGGGGGTTGACGTGCGTCAAGGCAACGGTCGGCGCGCCTGCCTTCAATGGTCGGGTCCGGCGGCGCTCGATCGCAGCTGCCACAGCAGACCGGGAGGCCGACGATGCAGACCCCGCTACAGATCACCTTCCACGGCATGGATCCCTCGCCGGCGCTCGAGGCGCGGATCCGCGAGCGCACCGACAGGCTCGAACGCTACTTCGACCGGATCGTCAGCTGTCGCGTCATCGTCGAGGCGCCGCACCGCCACGGCCACCAGGGCAAGCTCTACCGGATCAAGGTGCTGATCGGCCTGCCCGGCGGCGTCGACCTCGAGGTCGACCGGAACAGGCCGAAGGACCATGCGCACGAGGATCCCTACGTCGCCCTGCGCGACGCCTTCGATGCCGCCGACCGGCGCCT
This sequence comes from Tistlia consotensis USBA 355, assembly GCF_900177295.1. Classification (GTDB taxonomy): domain Bacteria; phylum Pseudomonadota; class Alphaproteobacteria; order Kiloniellales; family DSM-21159; genus Tistlia; species Tistlia consotensis. The sequence continues at coordinate 90,566 of NZ_FWZX01000017.1, read as the reverse complement.
GCAGGACCACGTGCGCCGGCAGCGGGGCGACATCAAGCACCACGAGGCGCCGCCGCTCGCCCACGTCGCCCGGCTGTTCGAGGATCACGGCTTCGCCGTCGACGGCGACGGCAACGAAGTCTACTTCCACCGCAACGCCGTGGTCGGCAGTTTCGAGAAGCTGACGGCCGGCGACGAGGTGCGCCTTGTCGTCGCCCACGGCGAGAGCGCCGCCGGCCCGCAGGCGACGACGGTCGAGCCGACCGGGCGGCACCGGCAGGCGGCCGGCTGACAGGAGAAGCTCAGGCCCGCAGCTCGACGAGGGCCCGCTCGACCGCGAGCAGCAGGCCGTCGACCTCCGACTCCTCGTTGTAGAGCGCGAAGCTGGCCCGTGCGCTGCTGCTCGCTCCGAGCACCGCGTGCAGTGGCTGCGCGCAGTGATGGCCCGAGCGCAGCGCGAAGCCGTCCCGGTCGAGCCGCCGGCAGAGGCCGAGGCTGTCGACGCCCTCGGCGACGAAGCTGACCACCGGACCGCGCCGCTCGAGATCGAGCGGCCCCAGCAGGCGCACGCCGGGCAGCGCCCGGAGGCCGGCAATGGCGCGGGCGGTCAGCCGGCGCTCGTGAGCCCGGATCGCCGGCCAGTCGAGGCCGAGCGCCCAGTCGGCGGCGGCCCCCAGCCCGACCGCGCCGGCGATCGGCGGCGTGCCGGCCTCGAAGCGGCGCGGCGGATCGGCGAAGCTGGCCTCGTCCATCGTCACGCTGCGGATCATCTGGCCGCCGACCATGAAGGGCGGCAGCCAGTCCAGGACCTCGCTCCGGCCCCAGAGCACGCCGATGCCGGTCGGCCCGTAGGTCTTGTGGCCGGAGAAGGCGTAGAGGTCGGCGCCGAGGCCGGGCAGGTCGAGCGGCCCGTGCGGCGCCCGCTGGGCGCCGTCGAGCAGCACGAGCGCGCCGACCGCCCGGGCCGCCTCGACGACGGCGGCGACGTCGGTCTCGGCACCGGTGACGTTGGAGCAGTGGGTGACCGCGACGAGGCGCGTGTCCGGCCGCACGACCTCCCCGAGGCGGGCCAGGTCCAGGCGCCCTTCCGCGGTCACCGGCAGGGCGCCGAGCCGGACGCCCCGGCGACGCGCCAGCTTCTGCCAGGGCAGCAGGTTGCTGTGATGCTCGAGCCAGGAGACCACGACGCGGTCCGCCGGGCCGAGCCGGTCGGCCAGGCTGTCTGCGACCAGGTTGATCGCCGAGGTCGCGCCGTAGGTGAAGACCACCTCCCGGGGCGCCACGTTCAGGTAGGCGGCGACTGCGGCCCGGGCGGCGTCGTAGGCCGCCTGGGCGGCGAGCGACCGGCGGTGCGGCGTGCCGTGGACATTGCCGCGCGCCTCGACCTCGAAGCGGCGCAGGGCGTCCAGCACGGCCTCGGGCACCTGGGCCGTGGCGGCGTTGTCGAGATAGTGGAGGCCGGGCTCGGCGAGGCCGGGAAACTGCCGTCGCGCGACGCGCGGATCGAAGTCCGACGGGAAGGCCTGGTCCATGTCGCGCCCTCTGCTCCGGGTCACCAGGGTGGCGCGCCGACAGGCAGGGTGCCTTGACCTGCCTCAAGGCCCCGGAACGCCGGCTGCGGCAATGACGGGACGGGTTACGCTGGCCGGCGATCCTGCGCAATCCCACCGGCAATCCCACCGGCCGAGAAGGAACCGGCGCTCTTGACCGATCTGCCCCCGCATCCCGGAGAGCGCCATCCCGGAGAGCGCCGCGTCGCGCTGGAGGCCCGCGGCCTGACCAAGCTCTACCGGATGGGCGCGGTCGAGGTCGCCGCGCTGCGCGGCGTCGACGTCGCGCTCTACGCGGGCGAGCTCGCGGTCCTGCTCGGCCCTTCGGGCAGCGGCAAGTCGACGCTGCTCAACATCCTCGGCGGGCTGGACGTGCCGACCGGCGGCCGGGTGCTGTTCGACGGCCGGGAGATCACCGGCGCCAGCGAGCGCGCGCTCAACCGCTACCGGCGCCACCACGTCGGCTTCGTCTTCCAGTTCTACAACCTGATCCCGAGCCTGACGGCGCGCGAGAACGTGGCGCTGGTGACCGAGATCGCGCGCGACCCGATGCCGCCCGAGGAGGCCCTGGCCCTGGTCGGCCTCGCTGCCCGGCTCGACCATTTCCCGGCGCAGCTGTCGGGCGGCGAGCAGCAACGGGTGGCGATCGCGCGCGCCATCGCCAAGCGGCCCGACCTGCTGCTCTGCGACGAGCCGACCGGGGCGCTCGACAGCGCGACCGGCATCCTGGTGCTGGACGCGATCCTGCGGGTCAATCGCGAGCTGGGCACGACCACGGCCCTGATCACCCACAACGCCGTCATCGCCGAGGTCGCCGACCGCGTGCTGCGCTTCGCCGACGGCCGGATCGTCGAGACGCAGCTCAACGAGACCCGTCGCACGGCCGCGGAGCTGGCCTGGTGAGCGGAATGACCAGCCTGAACCGCAAGCTGCTGCGCGAGCTCTGGCAGCTGAAGGCGCAGGTCCTGGCGATCGCGCTGGTCATCGCCTCGGGGGCCGCGCTGCTGATCATGGCGCTGACCACCATCGAGGCGCTCGAGCAGACGACGACCGCCTACTACGAGCGCACGCGCTTTGCCGACGTCTTCGCCGAGGTCAAGCGGGCGCCGGAGCGCCTGGCCCGCGAGATCGCGGCAATCCCCGGCGTGCGCCTGGTCGAGACGCGCATCGTCGAGGGTGCGATCCTCGACCTGCCCGACTTCGACGAGCCGGTGGTCGGCCGGCTGATCTCGCTGCCCGAGCAGGGGCCGCAGCTGCTGAACACCCTGGTCCTGCGCTCCGGGCGCCTGGCCGCGCCGAACCGGCCGGACGAGGTGGTGGTCAGCGAGCCCTTCGCCGAGGCGCACCGCCTCGGGCCCGGCGATTCCTTCGGCGCAGTGCTGCGCGGGCGCCGGCGCACCCTGCACGTCGTCGGCACGGCGCTCAGCCCCGAGTTCGTCTATGCGATCGCGCCGGGCGGCCTGATGCCCGACGACCAGCGCTTCGGCGTCCTCTGGATGGGCCGCGACGCCCTGGCCGCCGCCTTCGACCTGAAGGAGTCCTTCGACAGCGTGACGCTCGCCCTGCTGCGCGGCGCCGACGCCCGGGACGTCATCGCGCGCCTCGACGTCCTGCTCGCACCCTACGGCGGCACCGGCGCCTACGACCGCAGCGACCAGATCTCCAACTGGTTCCTGCAGAACGAGATCGTGCAGCAGAAGAACCTGTCCCGGCTGATGCCGACGATCTTCCTGGCCGTCGCGGCCTTCCTGACCAACATGGTGATGACGCGCCTGATCGCGACCGGACGCCGCGAGATCGGCCTGCTCAAGGCCTTCGGCTACGGCGACGGGACGATCGCCTGGCACTACGCGAAGATGGTGCTGCTGATCGGCGGCATCGGCGTGCTGCTCGGGGCGCTGGTCGGCGCCTGGCTGGGCCACTGGAACACCCGGCTCTACGCCGAGTTCTACCGCTTTCCCTTCCTGCTCTACCGGCCCGGGCCGACCAGCTTCGTCGCCGCCGCCCTGGTCAGCCTGGGCTCGGCGCTGGCCGGCAGCCTCCTTGCCGTGCGCCGGGCCGTGGTCCTGCCGCCGGCCGAGGCCATGCTGCCGCCGTCGCCGCCGAGCTATCGCCGGAGCCGGCTGTCCGACACCGTCTTCGCGCGGGCCCTGGACGAGCCGACGCGGATGATCCTCCGGCGCCTGCTGCGCTGGCCGCTGCGCTCCTTCCTGGCGAGCGCCGGGCTCGCCCTCTCGGTCGCCGTGCTGATCATGGCGCTGCAGTGGCTGGACGCCGTCGACGCCCTGGTCGACAGCTACTTCGTCGAGGGCCAGCACCAGGACGCGACGGTCGCCTTCACCGACCTGCAGCCGATCGCCGCCGTCGGCAGCTTCGAGCGCCTGCCGGGCGTGCTGTCGGCGGAACCCTATCGCAGCGTGCCGGCGCGTCTCGTCCATGGTCATCTGAGCGCCCGGGAAGCGATCACCGGCGTGCCGGCCGGCGCGATCCTGAGCCCGGTCCACGACGCCCGGCGCGGGCGCATCGAGATGCCGCCGGACGGCCTGCTGCTGTCGCGCACCCTGGCCGACCTGCTGCAGGCGAAGGTCGGCGACCAGCTGTCCGTCGAGGTGCTGGAGGGGCGCCGGCCGCGCCTGCGGCTGCCGGTCGTCCGGATCTTCGACACCTACATCGGCAAGCCGGCCTACATGGAGTTCGGCGCGCTCAACCGCGCGATGCGGGACGGCCGCGTGGTCAGCGGCCTGCAGGTCGCGCTCGACGGAGCCGCCCAGGCCGTCTTCCTCAAGCGGCTCAAGGAGATCCCCGACGTCGCCGGCATCCTGTTCCGCCAGGCCGGCATCGCCAAGTTCTACGAGACCATGGGCGAGACGATGTTCATCTTCGTCGGCTTCTTCGTCGCCTTCGCCGCGACGCTGTCGGTCGGCGTGACCTACAACTCGATCCGCATCGCCCTCTCCGAGCGGGCGCGCGAGCTGGCGACCCTGCGGGTGCTCGGCTTCAGCCGCTGGGAGATCTCCTACATCCTGCTCGGCGAGATCGGCCTGCTGACCTGGCTCGCGATTCCGCTCGGCTGCCTCCTGGGCTTCGCACTGGCGTGGTATCTGACGAGCGCCTTCGGCTCCGAGCTGTTCAGGGTGCCGCTGGTGATCCTGGACGCGACCTACGGCAAGGCCGCCCTGATCGCGCTGGCCAGCACCGTCGCCTGCGCCGCCGTCGTGCGCAGGCGGCTCGACCACCTGGACCTGATCGCGGTCCTCAAGACGAGGGAGTAGGGCCCGGTGAGCGTCAAGACCCGCAGAATCCTGATCTGGGGCCTGTTGCTGGCATCGCTCGCGGCGGGCATCGCCTACGCCTTCCGCCCCCGGCCGGTGCCGGTCGACCTCGCCCGGGCGGAGGTCGGCAGGCTCCAGGTGACGGTCGACGAGGACGGCGAGGCGCGCGAGCGCGACGTCTACACCCTGAACGCGCCGCTCGGCGGCTACCTGCGGCGGATCGAGGCCGAAGCCGGCGACCGGGTCCAGGCCGACACGACCGAGCTGGCGCGGATCGAGCCGGCCCCGCCCGAGTTCCTCGACGTCCGCGCCGCCGCCGAGCAGGAGGAGGTGGTGGAGGCAGCGCGCGCGGCGCGCGCACTCGCCGAGGCCGAGGTCGAACGCGCCGAGGCCGAGCTCACCTTCGCCACGAGCGAGCTCGACCGCGCCCGCCGCCTGGTCCGGCGGGAGACGATCTCCGAGCGCGCGCTCGACGAGGCCGAGCGCGCGGAGAAGGTCGCCCATGCCGGGCTCGCGACCGCGAAGGCGGCCCTGACCGTGCGCGAGCACGAGCTGACGCAGGCCCAGTCCCGGCTGCTCTCCCGCCCGGACATCGACGCGCGCAGCGCCTCCTGCGACTGCGTGCCGGTGACCTCGCCGGTCGGCGGCGTCGTGCTGCGGGTCTACCGCGAGAGCGAGGGCATCGTGGCGGCCGGGGCGCCGCTGCTCGATATCGGCGACCCGCGGGACCTCGAGATCGTCGTCGACCTGCTGTCCGAGGATGCGGTGCGGGTCGAGCCCGGCCAGCGGGCCATCATCGCCGGCTGGGGCGGCCCGGACCTGACGGCCACGGTGGACCGCGTCGAGCCCTTCGGCCGCACCGAGGTCTCGGCGCTCGGCATCGAGGAGCAGCGGGTCGACGTGGTGCTCGATCTCGTCGACCCGCCCGACCGCTGGAAGCGGCTGGCCCACGGCTATCGCGTCAGGGTGCGGATCGTGCTGTCCGAGACCGAGGCCCTGCAGCTGCCGCTCGGCGCGCTGTTCCGCGACGGCGACCACTGGGCCGTCTTCCTGGCCGAGAACGGCCGGGCCCGCCTGCGCCGGGTCGAGGTCGGCGCGCGCAACGACCTCGCCGTCGAGATCCGCAGCGGCCTGTCGGCCGGACAGCGGGTCGTGCTCTATCCGAGCCGGCAGATCAGCGACGGCGCGCGGATCGTCGAGCGGTAGCGCCGCGACGCTTCCCGGCGCCCTCGGCCCGGGTCAGCGCACCAGGATGCAGGAGCAGGGCGCCAGGTGGGCGACCTTGTGCGAGACGCTGCCGAGCAGCAGGCTCTGGGCATCGCCGAGCCCGCGGGTTCCCAGCACAAGCATCTCCGGCTTGCGGGCCCGGGCGGTCTCGACGATGCAGCGGGTCGGGTCGCCCTCGACGACCAGGCCCTCGACCTCCCCGACGCCCTCGGCGCGCGCCTCCGCTTCGGCGTCGGCGACGAGCTGCCGCGCGACCTTGGCGAGCAGGTCGCGCTCGCTGATCCGAACGTGCTCGACGCGCCGGAGCTCCTCGAGCTCCGGCGGCACGGCCTCGCTGCCGCGAAGCCGCTGGACGTGCAGGACCAGCAGCCGCGCCCGCTTCAGACGGGCCAGGTCGGCCGCGAAATGGAGCGCCTTGCGGGCGGCTGCCGAGCCGTCGGTGGCGATCATGATGAGCTGCATGTCCATGGCGGTCGTCCCTCCTCCTGTCGGCTGCCCGGCCGATCGAGCGGATCTTGCCTCGAGCCTAGCGACCACCCCGCCCCCGCTCCTTGATCTGGCGCAGGCCGCGCAGCCCCGCTTGACCTCGCTCAAGGCGCGCGGCGCCGGCGCCCTGTCTGATCGTCGCGCCGACAGAAGCCGCAGCGGAGCGTGGAGACCATGAGCGACCAGCCGTCCGAGCCCTCGCCCCGGCCGCTGCCCCGGGACCGCCTGGTGCGGCGCTGCGACCTCTCGGCCCTGGCCTTCGAGACCACCGACGAGCTGGCGGACCTCGACCTGATGGTCGCGCAGAAGCGCGCCGGCGAGGCCATCGCCTTCGGCGCGGAGGTCGAGGCCCCGGGCTTCAACCTCTTCGTCGTCAGCGCCGCCGCCGACAGCACCGACGAGGCGGTCAGGGCGCTGCTCGAGCAGCGCGCCGCCTCGGCCGCGCTGCCGAGCGACTGGGTCTACGTCAACAACTTCGCGGCCCCGGACCGGCCGGTCGCCATCGCGCTGCCGCCCGGCCGCGGGCCGGCGTTCCGCGACGCCATGCGCGGCCTCGTCGAGGACCTCAAGGTCGCGATCCCGGCGGCCTTCGAGAGCGACGACTACCAGGCCCGTCGCGCGGCCATCGAGCAGGCCTTCAACGACAAGCAGGAGACCGCCTTCAAGGCGCTGCAGGACGAGGCCGCCGCGGCCAACGTCGCAATCATCCGCACGCCCTTCGGCTTCACCCTGGCGCCGGCCAAGGAGGGCAAGATGCTGCGGCCCGATGCCTTCTCCGCCCTGCCCGACGCCGAACGGACCGCCTTCGAAGCGGCGATGCACGAGCTGCAGGGCAAGCTCGAGGGCGTGCTCCGCTCGATCCCGGCATGGGACAAGGAGCGCCGCACCGACCTGCGCGCGCTCAACCGCGAGACCGCGCAGAACGCCGTCGGCCATCTCATCGACGAGCTGCGCGGCCTCTTCGAGGACCTGCCGAAGATCCTGGAGCATCTCGACCAGGTCCGCGCCGACTTGGTCGAGAACGTCGGCCTGTTCATCGCGCCCCAGCTCGCCCAGCAGGACCACGAGGGCGAAGGCGAGGGCGCCGCCATCGGGCCCCTGGACCGCTACGAGGTGAACCTGCTGGTCAGCCGGTCTGGCGGCGACGGCGCCCCGGTCGTCGAGGAGCTGCACCCGACGCTGGCGAACCTGCTCGGCCGGGTCGAGCACACGGCGCGCCAGGGCGTGCTGGTCACCGACTTCAAGCTCATCAAGCCGGGCGCGCTGCACCGTGCCAACGGCGGCTTCCTGCTGCTCGACGCGCGCGCCCTGCTCAGCGAGCCCTTCGCCTGGACCGCGCTGAAGCGGGCACTCAAGGCCGGCGAGATCCGCATCGAGAGCGCGGTCGACCTGCTCAGCCTGACCACCACCGTCTCGCTGGAGCCCGACCCGATCCCGCTCGACGTCAAGGTCGTGCTGTTCGGCGCCCGCCTGCTCTACTACCTGCTCGCCGAGCTCGACCCGGAGTTCAGCGAGCACTTCAAGGTGCTGGCGGATCTCGACGACGCCCTCGACCGCAGCGTCGAGGCGGAGCCGACCTATGCCCGCCTGGTCGCCTCCCTGGCCCGGCGCCGGCAGCTCCGGCCGCTCGAGCGCGAGGCCGTCGCCCGGGTGATCGAGCGGGCGAGCCGCCTGGCCGGCGACGCCGCCAAGCTGACGCTGCTCGTCGAGCCTGTCGGCGACCTGCTGGTCGAGGCCGACTTCTGCGCGAAGCAGCGCGGCGCCTCGACGATCGCCGCCGCCGACGTCTCGCGCGCGATCGCCCAGCAGATCGACCGGGCCAGCCGGCTGCGGCAGCGCATGCAGGAATCGGTGCTGCGCGACATCGCGCTGATCGACACCAGCGGCGCGGTCGTCGGCCAGGCCAACGGTCTCAGCGTCATCGAGCTCGGCGGCTTCGCCTTCGGCCGGCCGTCGCGCATCACCGCCCGGGTCGGCCCCGGCTCGGGCCGGGTCGTCGACATCGAGCGCGAGGTCGAGCTCGGCGGCCCGCTCCACTCCAAGGGCGTGCTGATCCTCTCCGGCTTCCTCGGCGGACGCTATGCCCTGGAGGCGCCGATCTCGCTGCTCGCCAGCCTGGTCTTCGAGCAGTCCTACGGCGGCGTCGAGGGCGACAGCGCCTCCTCCGCCGAGCTCTACGCCCTGCTCTCGGCGATCGCCGACCTGCCGCTCCGGCAGGACCTGGCGATCACCGGCTCGGTGAACCAGCACGGCGCGGTCCAGGCGATCGGCGGGGTCAACGAGAAGATCGAGGGCTTCTTCGAGCTCTGCCAGGCGCGCGGGCTGACCGGGACGCAGGGCGTGCTGATCCCGGCGTCGAACGTCCAGCACCTGATGCTGCGCGACGAGGTCGTCGAGGCCTGCGGAGCCGGCCGCTTCGCGATCTATCCCGTCGCGACGATCGACGAGGGCATCACCCTCCTGACCGGCGTGCCGGCCGGCGAGCGCGGCCGCGACGGCCGCTTCCCGCCGGACACGGTCAACCGCCGCGTCGAGGACCGCCTGAAGCGCTTCGCGCGCGCCCGCCGGCCCTTCGCCCGGGGCCACGAGGAGGAGGCGGAGGAATGAGCGACGGCAGCGCAGAGGCCCCGGTCTTCCGGCGCGTCGTCGTCGGCTTCCGCGACGCCTCGGGCTCGGCGGCCGCCCTGGAGGCGACGGCCCGGCTGGCCCAGGGCCTGCGGGCCGAGCTGCTCGGCATCTTCGTCGAGGACCTCGCGCTCCTGGAGTGGTCGGCCTCGCCGCTGACCGGGCAGGTCGCGCGCACGACCAGCGCCGCCGCCCCCTTCACGCCCGACCGCCTCGCCGAGGAGTTCGCCCGGGCGGCGACGGTCAGCCGGCAGCGGCTGTCGCGCGCCGCGGCCCGGCTCGGCCTGACCGTGCGCTTCCGGATCGAGCGGGCGAGCGCGGTCACGCTCCAGGTCGCAGCGGCCGAGCCGGGGGACCTGCTGGTCGTGGTCGAGCCGACGGACCCCATGGCGCGGCTCAGCTATCCCTTCGCCGAGCTGCTGCGGTCGATCGCCGGAACCTCGGCGCCGGTCCTCTTCATGCCCCGCGCCGTCTCCCTGCGCCACGGCCCTGTGGTCGCGGTGACCCGCGGCTCGGACCGCCCCGCCCGCAGCCTCGCCGCCGCGCTCGGCGAGCCGCTGGTCTCGCTCGCCGGGCCGGAGCAGTCCCTGCCGCTCGGCCACGAGGCCATGAGCCGGCTGCTGCAGCCGCTGCACGAGCACCTGCTGGTGTTCGACCGCCCCTCGCTCGCCGCCATGGGCCCCCTGCTGTTCGCCGAGCTGGCGACCGAGCGCCGGGTCCCGGCCCTGGTCGTCGGCGAGACCGCGCCCTAGGCAGCCCCGGACCAGCGCCCCAGGGCCATCGCCCGGCGGACCCGCGCCTCGGCGAGCTGCCGGGCGGCCTGCCGCGGCGGCACGGCCGCGTCGCGGGCGGCGGCGAGCACGGCCGCGGTGTTGGCGCCGACCCGCTCCGAGATCTCCTGGAAGGCCTGGGCCCGGCCGAGGCCGCGGTGCTCGACGGCGGCGCAGATGACGCCGCCGGCGTTGGCGACGAAGTCCGGCACGACGAGCACGCCGCGCTCGTGCAGGCGCTGCTCGGCGGTCTCGGTCGCCGGGATGTTGGCGCCCTGCAGCACCAGCCGAGCCTGCAGCTGCTCGACGTTGTCGCTGCGGATCACGTCGGGCCCGGCCGCCGGGATCCAGATCTCGCAGGGCACGGCGACCAGCGAGTCCCGCTCGATCGCCCGAGCGGGATCGAGCTCGCTGACGCTGCGCCCCTCGGCCTTGAGCCGGCCGAGCGCCTCGAGATCGAGCCCGGATTCGTCCCGCACGGCGCCGCGGGAATCCGAGACCGCGACGAGGCGGGCGCCGGCCTCGGCGAGGAAGCGGGCGGCGTGGCGGCCGACCGCGCCGAAGCCCTGGATCGCGACCCGCGCACCGGCGAGCTCGAGGCCGCAGAGCGGCGCGGCGACCCTGGCCGACGCCGCGAGGCCCCAGCCGGTCGCACCCAGCTCGTCGAGCGGGATGCCGCCGAGCTCGGGGGGCAGGCCGACGGCGCGGCCGATCTCGTCCCGGACCCAGCCCATGCAGGTCTCGTCGGTGCCCATGTCGGGGCCGGGGATGTAGTCGCCGAGCTCGGCGATGGCCTGGGCGAAGGCGCGGACCAGTTGCCGCTTGCGGCCGGGCTCGCCGTGCGGGTCGCCGGCGATCATCGCCTTGCCGCCGCCGTGCGCGAGGCCGGCCATGGCGTTCTTCAGGGTCATGGCGCGCGCCAGGCGGAAGCATTCCTCGACCGAGATCTCGGGCGCCATGCGGACGCCGCCGATCGAGGGGCCCGCGGCCACGTTGTCGATCACCAGCAGCGCGCGCAGACCGACCGCCGGCTGGTGCAGCTCGACGACCTTGGCCGGTCCGAGGTCGTCGCAATGACTGAAGGCTCCTGCGCCCATGACCGCCTCCTCCCCTTCCCTCTATTGCCCTGCCTCGCGCAGCGCCGCCGACAGGGCGCCCAGGAAGCGGGCCGCCTCGCCGCCGGTCGCGGCCCGGTGATCGAAGGTCAGGGACAGCGGCAGGAAGCGGGCCCCGTCGCGCCCGAAGATCCGGCCCGCGCCGAGGATCGCGACCTGGGGCGGCACCACGACGAGCACCGCATGGCGGCCGCCGAGGCTGCCGAAGTTCGACAACGTCAGGGTCGGCGCGCGGTAGAGCTCGGGGCCGGCCTTGCGGCTGCGCGCCAGGCCGACGACCCGCTCGATCTCGGCCCCCAGCGCCTCCGGCGGGCGCGACTCGGCGCCGCGCACCACCGGCACCAGCAGGCCGTCCGGCGTGTCGACGGCGAGGCCGAGGTCGAGGCCCGGATGCAGCAGGCGGCGCGGCGGGTCGGCTTCGAACCAGGCGTTGAGCGCCGGCTCGGCCCGGCAGGCCGCGGCCAGCGCCGCGACCAGGCGCAGGGTGACCGGCGCGTCGGCCGGCCAGGGCGTCACCTCGACCTCGTCCATCACGGTCGCCGGCACGACGCTGGCCCCGGCCCGCGCCATGACCTCGGCCATCGTGCGGCGCGCGCCGCGCAGCGGCTGCCAGGCCGCCGTGTCGGCAGCGGCCGAGCCGGAGAGGGCGGCGAGCACGTCGTCGCGGGTGACCTCGCCGTGGGCGCCGCTCGGCCGCAGAGCGGCGAGATCGACGCCGCGCTCGCGCGCCAGCCGGCGGACCGCGGGGGTCGCCTTGACCGCAGAGCCGGCGGCGGCCGCCGGCGGGGGCACCGCCTGCGCGGGAGCCTCGTCCAGCGTGCCGACCAGCACGCCGGCGGCGGGGACGGGCCCTTCGGCGAAGGCCAGCAGCGGCGCGCCGACCGCCACCCGCTGGCCGACCTCGGCGAGCAGTCGCGCCACGGTCCCGGCCTGCGGCGAGGGGATCTCGACCACCGCCTTCTCGGTCTCGACCGAGACCAGCGGCTGGTCCGCCGCGACGTGGTCGCCGGGGCCGACGTGCCAGGCGACCAGCTCGGCCTCAGTCAGGCCCTCGCCCAGGTCGGGAAGCCGGAAGGTGCTCATCGATAGCTCATGGTCTCGCGGACCGCCGCCGCGATGCGGCCGGCGTCCGGCAGCTGGAGGTGCTCCAGCTTCGGCAGCGGCATCACCGTGTCGTAGCCGGTGACCCGGGCGACCGGCGCCTGCAGCGACAGCAGCGCGCGCTCGGCGATGCGCGCGGCGACCTCGGCGGCGAAGCCGCAGTGGCGCGGCGCCTCCTGCACGACGACGCAGCGCCCGGTCTTCTCGACCGAGGCCAGCAGCGTCGCCTCGTCGAGCTGGGACAGGCTCGCGAGGTCGATGACCTCGCAGGACAGGCCCTCGGCGGCCAGCGCCGCGGCGGCGGCGAGGCAGTCGCGGACCATCGCACCCCAGGCGACGAGGGTCGCGTCGTCGCCCTCGCGCAGGACGAAGGCACGGTCGAGCGGCAGCGCGGCGCCGTCGTCGACGACCGGCTCGCGCAGCGCCCTGTAGATCCGCTTCGGCTCCAGGAAGACCACGGGATCGGGATCGCGGATCGCCGCCAGCAGCAGGCCGTAGGCCCTGGCCGGCGAGGAGGGCACGACGACGCGGATGCCCGGGATCTGGGCCAGCATCGCTTCGAAGCTCTCGGAGTGGTGCTCCGGCGCGTGCACGCCGCCGCCGTAAGGCGCGCGCAGCACCATCGGGCAGCTGAGGCGCCCGCGCGTGCGGTTGCGCAGCCGGCCGGCGTGGTTGGCCAGCTGGTCGATCGCCGGATAGAGGAAGCCCATGAACTGGATCTCGGCGACCGGCCGGAAGCCGGCCGCAGCGACGCCGACGCTCATGCCGGCGATCAGCGCCTCGGACAGCGGGGTGTCGCGCACCCGGCGCTCGCCGAACTCGGCGAACAGGCCCTCGGTCGCCCGGAACACGCCGCCGTTGCGCGCGACGTCCTCGCCGAAGACCAGGACGGTCTCGTCCTCCGCGAGGGCGCGACGCAGCGCCAGGCGGACCGCCTCGACCAGGCTCGTCTCAGTCTCCGCCACGGCGCGCGACCTCCCGGCGCTGGGCCTCGAGGGCGGCGGGCAGAGTCGCGAAGAGGCTGTCGAAGATCGCCGTCGGCGGTGCCGGCGGCGTCGCCCGGTAGGCCTCGGCGGCGGCCTCGATCGCCGCATGGCACTCGCCCAGCAGCGCCTCCTCCTCGTCCTTGCTCCAGAGGCCCTGCGCGGTCAGGAAGGCGCGCAGGCGGGCGACCGGCTCCTCGTGCCAGCGGGCGCTGACCTCGGCGGAATCGCGGTAGCGCGAGGCGTCGTCGGCCGTGGTGTGGTCGCCGAGGCGATAGGTCAGCGCCTCGACCAGCGTCGCGCCGCCGCCCCGCCGCGCCTTGTCGAGCGCCCCGGCGACGACCTCGCGGACCGCGACGACGTCGTTGCCGTCGACCTGGATGCCCTCGATGCCGGCCGCCAGCGCCTTCTGCGCCAGGGTCCCGGCCGCGGTCTGCCGCTCGACCGGCACGGAGATGCCCCAGCGGTTGTTGCAGACCAGGAAGACGACCGGCAGCGCCCAGGCCCCGGCGAGGTTGAGCGCCTCGTAGAAGTCGCCCTTGGAGGTCGCCGCGTCGCCGAGCACGCAGACCGCGACCCGCGGCGCGCCGCCCAGCTGCAGCGCCCAGGCGACGCCGACGGCGTGCGGGACGTGGCTGGCGACCGGGATCGAGACCGGCCAGTCCGCGCGGGCCGCCGCGAAATCGCTGCCGCGCTCGTCGCCGCCCCAGTAGCGGAACAGCTCCTCGGCGGCGACGCCGCGCCAGAGCTGCGCGCCGTGCTCGCGGAACGAGGGCAGCAGCACGTCCTCCGGCCGCATCGCGCTGGCCAGCCCGACCGCCACCGCCTCCTGGCCGAGCGAGGAGGCATAGGTGCCGAGCTGGCCGGTGCGCTGCAGGGCGACGGCCTTCTGGTCGAAGGTCCGGGTCAGCACCATGCCACGATAGAGCGCCGCCAGCTCCCGCTTGTCCGCGGCGAAGCCGGGCAGCGGCCCGACCGCCCGGCCGGCGGCGTCGATGCAGCGGACCGCCTCGATCGAGAAGCGGGCGACGATGCTGTGCCCTGGCTGCCGCGCCATGGTCCCTCCCCTTCAGGCACAGCAGTCTGCCGCCGCCGCGCGGCGCGCCCATTGATGCAGGTCACTTCCCGCCGGCTCAGAGCCGGCCGATCTCGTAGTCCGTGCAGGACAGGCCGAGCGCGGCCATGCCCTCCTCGAGCAGGTCGCCGAGCTGTGGCATGCCGACCAGGTAGTCGGGAAAGTGCTTGTCGCTGGCCTCGTCGGCGGCGGTGCGCGCCTGCTCCCATTCCTCGCCCGAGTAGTCGCCGCGCCCGATCCAGGCCAGCGCCACCAGGTCGAGCTGCTCGTCCTCGTTCAGCCCGTCGATCGCGCCGGTCAACTCCTCCCAGGTCGGGTCGTCGGGATAGTCCTCGAGGATCTCGACGTCCTTGTCGTCGCTGACGTTGGAGCCGGGATCGGGCTCGACGACCTCCTCCTTCTCGTCGAACTCCCGAGCCTTGACGATGATGTAGCAGAGCTTCTGGAGCGGAATGGTGAGCATGGTGCGCCTCCGGCTGATCTCCGTCGGGCGCCGGCCACCGTCCGGGCCCCGAACCGGTGCAGCTAAGCCCGTGCCGCGCCCCGCCGCCTTGACCTGCAGCAAGGCATCCACCCTTCCGTCCCGGCATCCTTGATGCAACTCAATGCGCCCGAGGGCGCGCCGGCCTCTGCTCGAAGCTTGGCCGCGCCGCCATCGGCGGAGCCGGCCCGACCCGAAGGAAGCAGCGCGATGACCAGCCAGAGCGACCGGGCGGCAGCGCCCCGCGGCAGGCGGCCGAAGCGTCCGTCCAGCTACAGCGAGCAGCTCGACGAGTCGCCGAAGCTGCTGGAGACCGAGCCGGTCGACGTCGAGGAGAGCACCCCGGCCGAGGAGCGGCAGTCGGTCGAGAGCCCGCCGCCGGACGAGCGGACGCCGCCCGTCTTCGAGGAGTGAGGTCGGCGACCTTCCGGCCGTGACCTCAGGGACAGCCGTCCCGCTGCTCGATCGCGCAGCGGTCGGCATGGATCGTCCAGTCGGACAGCCGCTTGAGGCGGCAGAACTCGCGCTTGGCTAGATCGAGGGCATGCTCCTCGTCCGGAGCCGCCACCTCGACCACGCGCTGCTCGATCTCCCTGTCGCGGCCGTAGTCGGTCGTGATCGTCTTGTAGAAGGTTACCCGGTAGCGCTTGTCGCTGGTCACGGCTGCTCCTCCTCTGGCGCGTCGGAGGCGGCGCGGCGCCGGCCCGCGTCGCCTTCCCGGACTGGTCCCGCCGGGTCGGCCGCCGGCGCGCTCCCGACCAGGACGACGAGCGAGCGCCCGGCGACGAGGCGCCGGCTCCCTTCGACAGGCGGCTCCGCGCCCGGATCGACGACATCGTCCGGCGGCGGCGCCGCGGTGTCCACCGCGACCCGCCAGGCGATCCCCGGCGCCTGCAGCTCGAACGGGACGTCGTGCGGGCCGCCGTTGATCATGACGTAGAGATCGCAGTCGCCCTCGCTGGCGCCAGCCAGGCGATAGGCCAGCTCCTGCGAGCCCAGGTCGACCGGCCCCGACGGGCCGAACCAGCTGACGTCGTCGCGCCAGAAGCGGCTGCGGGCGATGCCCGGATGCGCCTTGCGGAAGGCGATCATCGCCTTGGCGAAGCGGAAGATCTCCCGATTCGGCTCCAGGCGGTCCCAGTCGAGCCAGGTCGTCTCGTTGTCCTGGTTGTAGGGGTTGTTGTTGCCGCCCTGGGTCTGCAGGAACTCGTCGCCGGCGACCAGCATCGGCGTGCCGTTGGCGAGCATGAGCAGCGCGATCAGGTTCTTGGCCTGCCGGCGCCGCAGCGCGAGCACCTCGGCCGGCGCGCCCTCCTCGCCCTCCCAGCCGTGGTTCCAGGAATAGTTGGCGTCGCTGCCGTCGCGGTTCCCCTGGCCGTTCGCCTCGTTGTGCTTGGCGTCGTAGGACAGCAGGTCGCAGAGGCAGAAGCCGTCGTGCGAGGTCACGAAGTTGACGCTCTGGAAGGCGTGGAAGGCGTCCTCCAGCGTGTCGGGGAAGAGGTCGCTGCTGCCGTAGAGCCGGGTCATCAGCTCGCCCAGCTGCCCCGGGTCGCCGCGCACGAAGCGGCGCAGCTGGTCGCGGAACTGGCCGTTCCACTGCAGCCAGCTGATGCCGGGGAAGGTGCGGCCGAGCTGGTAGCTGGACAGGTCCCAGGCCTCGGCGATCAGGCGGCGGCCGGCGAGCAGGGGATCGGACTGGATCGCCGCGATGATCGGCGGCTGCTCGAGGTCGATCGAGCCGTCGGCCCGTCGGGTGAAGAGCGACGCCAGGTCGAAGCGGAAGCCGTCGACCCCCATCTCGCCGGCCCAGTAGCGCAGGCTGTCGAGAATCAGGGCGCCGACGTAGCGGTTCGCCGTGTGCACGACGTTGCCGGCGCCGCTGTCGTTGCGATAGCGGGAGCGGTCCTGCTCCAGCAGGTAGTAGGTCGTGTTGTCGATGCCGCGCAGGCTGTAGGTCGGTCCGGTCTCGTCGCCTTCGGCCGTGTGGTTGTAGACGACGTCGAGGATCACCTCGATGCCGGCCGCGTGCAGCGCCTCGACCATCGCCCTGAACTCGGCGAGCTGCTCGCCGCAGCCGCAACGGCAGCCGTAGGCGCCGTGCAGGGCGAAGAAGCCGAGCGGCATGTAGCCCCAGTAGTTGCCCTCCTGCGGATCGAACTGGAAGACCGGCAGCAGCTCGACGATCGTGACCCCGAGCTCCTTGAGGTAGGGGATCTTCTCGACGAGGCCCGCGAAGGTGCCGCGCCGCTCGGGCGCGACGCCGGAGTTCGCGCGCCTGGTGAAGCCCCGCACGTGCAGCTCGTAGATGACAGCGTCGTGGGTGTGCCGCGGCGCCGGGCCGGAGGCCCGGACGGGCGCCCCCTCCGGCCGGATGACGCCGAGGGGCGCACGGCCGGGGTTGGCGCCGGGATGCGCGGCCGCCGAGCGGCTGAAGCCCGGCGGGAAGTGCACGGCCCGGGCATAGGGATCGAGCAGCAGCTTGTCGGGATCGAAGCGGTGACCGCTGGCGGCGTCGCGCGGGCCGTCGACCTGGTAGGCGTAATAGCGGGCCTGCTCGGCGAGCGCCGCCGGGATCCTGCAGTGCCAGATGCGCCCGGACTTGTTGCGGCGCCAGAGGAGATCCTCGCCGTGGAGCGGCGTCGTGCAGTCGCCGGCCTGGAAGAGCAGCAGGCGCACGGCGGTGGCGTGCTTCGAGTAGAGAGCGAAGTTGAGCGCGCCGCTCGCGTCGTCGACCGACACGCCGAGCGGCGCCGGCGCGCCTTCGCGTGCCTGCCAGTCTGCGCTCTCGCTGCGTCTCTCGCGCTGCACGCTCCAGCTCCCGCCCGGCAGGGCGCCCGGTCGCCACGGCGCCCGACGGCCTCACCCTGGCACTCGCCTCGCCCTTGCTGCCTTGATCAAGCGCAAGAGCCGACCATCCGTTCCCGGCCGCCCTGCGAGGCGGGAACGCCCGGGACGCCTGCGGCCGGATCGATTGGCCCGGCGGCCATGCCGGGCGCTTCGGCGAACAACGGACACGCGGGGGACACGCGGGGGACACGCGGGGGACACGCTGGCCCGGCAGCGGGGGCCGCCGGAAGCCGAGCGGTCCGGAGCCGCCGCGCCTTGCCAGACTGTCACAATTCCCGCGGCTCCACCCCAGGAGGAACGCCCGGATCTTCAACAAAGGCTCCGGAATTCATCAATATAGACAAAGACAATGATAGCGATTACTTGCCGCAACCGCCGCCTCGCGGCAGACCCGCTGCTCCATCAGCCGGAGCGGGCGCCCATGACCATGATTTAATTCTATTGTCTGTTGTCTCCCCCGGGGTTTGCGGGCATCCTCCCTGAGAGAAGGCGAGCATCGAGGTACACGCCACGCGGTCAAGATGCCCGCATAGGCAGCAGGTTTGCCGCCCGGGCGGGCTCGCAGGTGACGTGGCGCACCTTGGCAGGGAGGCGGGGAAGCCGATGCGTATTGGTCCTTCGGCGCAGGTCGCAGCGGGCGGCGTCTCCGTCGCGGCGCCCGGGTCCCGATAGGGGCGGCCGCCATGTCTCGCCGGTTCCGGGTCGCGCTGATCAAGCCGTCGCACTACGACGACGCGGGCTATGTCATCCAGTGGCGATTCAGCCTGATCCCGTCCAACTCCCTCGCCCTGAGCGGCCCGAGACATAGGTGACAGATCGTACCGGACACATGGGTAACACCTCCTGGCAGGCATGCCTGCCAGGAGGTCGAGATGCCGTGGAAGGAGTGTTCGGTTATGGACGAGCGCCTGCGGTTCGTGTCGCGCCTGCTCGACGGCGAGGCGATGACGGAGGCCTGCCGCGAGTTCGGGATCTCGCGCAAGACCGGCTACAAGATCTTCAACCGTTACAAGGAGCACGGGCTCGAGGCGCTGAGCGACCGCTCTCGGCGGCCGGTGCGCTACGCCAACCAGCTGCCGCAGCAGATCGAGAGCCTGATCGTCGAGCTCAAGCGCACTAAGCCGCACTGGGGTGCGCGCAAGATCCGCGAGCTGCTGGTCCGTCGCCTCGACGGCGATGTGCGGATCCCGGCCACGAGCACGATCCACGCCGTGCTGCACCGCCACGGCCTGGTCAAGCCGCTCGGGCGGCCGCGGCGGCGGGCGACGGGCACGCCACTGTCCGCCGGCGCGGCGCCGAACGACCTCTGGTGCGCCGACTTCAAAGGGGAGTTCAAGCTCGGCAACGGGCGCTACTGCTACCCGCTGACCGTCACCGACCAGGCCTCGCGCTTCCTGCTGCTCTGCGAGGCCCTGGAATCGACCCGCGAGGACCTGGCGATCACCGCCTTCGAGCAGCTGTTCCGGGAGCGCGGCCTGCCGATCGGCATCCGCTCCGACAACGGAGTGCCCTTCGCCAGCCCGAATGCCCTGTTCAACCTCTCCAGGCTCTCGGTCTGGTGGCTCCGGCTCGGCATCGCCATCGAGCGCATCAAGCCCGGCCACCCGCAGCAGAACGGCCGCCACGAGCGCATGCACCTGACCCTCAAGAAGGAAACCACCCGCCCGCCCGGCATGAACGCCCTGCAGCAACAGGCCCGCTTCGACGACTTCGTCGCCGAGTTCAACGCAGAGCGGCCCCACGAGGCGCTGGAAATGAAGTGCCCCCGCAGAGCTCTACTCAGCCTCGCCCAGGCCCTATGACGGCCTGCCCGAGCTCAGCTACCCGCTGCACGAGCGAGAGGTGCTGGTCACCGCCTGCGGGCGCATCTGCATGCATCGCAAGAGGATCAACGTCTCGACCGTCCTCGCCGGACAGCGCCTCGGCATCAAGGAGGTCGACGACGGAATTTGGATCGTAAGCTTCATGCACTACGATCTCGGCTACATCGACCTGGAGCAGAGAACCCTGCAACCCCTCGACAACCCCTTCGGCCCGGGGATGTCACCCATGTCTTAGGGACGAAACGTCACCTATGTGTCCGGGTCGGACACAGCAGGCAGGTGGCGGAGGGGAAGGGATTCGAACCCTCGATAGGCTTTAACACCTATAACGGTTTAGCAAACCGTCGCCTTCAGCCACTCGGCCACCCCTCCGCAATACGAGTGGCCTAGTACCACGACGTTTGCGGCTCGCCGTTCTAGACGGGCGCCCAGCAGCCTGTCAACGACGGTGCTGATCGCGGCCGCCGCGGCGCCGGAAGACCCGCGCTCCGGGCGATCCCGGCGGGCTCTTCGGCACTGCCTGACGCGCGATGCGCGAGGTGTTTGTTTCGATTGTGCAACCAATGCACGGATGCGGTGCCCAACCCGCCGACTTATCCACAAAAACGCGAGGCTCAGTTACAGTTCGTTAATATTACCGACGCAGGGTATTCGAGACAAAAGGCCCTGAGGTGAGAGTCGCCAGCCTGGCGCTCCACCGGCGAGAGAGGACGGAGAAGGCATCATGTCCCTGTCGAAGCGTAGCCTGGAAACCCTGCTCGACCTGGTCGAGATCAAGCTCAGCTGCATGGAGGTCTGGGATCGCGACGATCGTCGCGAGCTGCAGAGCCTCGAGGCCGCCCGCACCGAGCTGCGCTCGCTCGGCGAACCCGGCGGCGGCGAGGTCGTCGCCATGCCGCGCCGCCGCGGCCGGCCGCGCAGCAACCCGGCGCCGATGCACCACGCGGCCTCCTTCTAGGGGGCTCTGCCGCCAGCCCGTCGACCCGGCCGAGTGAAGCGGCGGGGCGCTTCGGGCTCAGGGCACCTGCATGCCCTTGGCGACGGCCGGGCGGGCCGTCAGGCCGTCGTACCAGCGCTTGACGTTGGGGAACTCGGCCAGCTCGACGCGCTGCCACTCGTGGCGCGCCGCCCAGGGATAGGTCGCGATGTCGGCGATCGAGTAGTCGGCGCCGCCCAGGAAGTCGGCCTCGGCCAGGCGCCGGTCCAGCACGCCGTAGAGCCGCCGGGTCTCGTTGGAATAGCGGTCGCGGGCGTAGGGCACCTCCTCCTTGGCGAAGCGCAGGAAGTGGTGGGCCTGGCCGAGCATCGGGCCGAAGCCGCCCATCTGCCACATCAGCCACTGCAGCGCCTGGTAGCGCGCCACGCCCTCCTTCGCCAGCAGCCGGCCGGTCTTGTCGGCCAGCCAGACCAGGATCGCCCCCGATTCGAACAGCGCGATCGGCTGCCCGCCCGGCCCCTCGGGATCGATGATCGCCGGGATCTTGTTGTTCGGGCTGATCTTCAGGAAGGCCGGGTCGAATTGCTGGTCCTTGGTGATGTCGACCGGATGGACCTCGTAGGGAAGGCCGAGCTCCTCCAGGGCGATCGAGACCTTGCGGCCGTTGGGCGTGCCCCAGGTATAGAGCTGGATCGTCATTCCTAACCTCCCTCTTGGCTTCTGCTCTTGTCGTGTCGGGTCTCGTCTTGTCGGGCGCGATCCTGCCGCGGCGGGCGGCCGTTGGCCACCCGCGCCGCCGGACAGGATTGATCGAAGGATCGAGGCTCAGCGGCGCTGGAACTGGGTCGCGCCGAACAGGACCTCGCGCGCCTTGTCGTCGAAGCCGCCCTCGCGGCGCAGGCTGGTCAGCACCTCGACGCCGCGCTTGACCGCCGGGCGCTCGGCGATCTCGTCGAACCAGCGCTGGAAGTTCGGATAGTTCGCGCGCTCGACGTTCTGGCGCTCCGGATAGCGGGTCCAGGGCCAGGCCGCCATGTCGGCGATCGAGTAGTCGTCGCCGGCCAGGTAGCGGCTCTCGCCGAGGCGCTTGTCGAGCACGCCGTAGAGGCGGTTGGCCTCGTTCGAATAGCGCTTCATGGCGTAGTCGATCTTCTCGGGCGCGTACTGCAGGAAGTGGTGCGCCTGGCCGAGCATCGGCCCCAGGCCGCCCATCTGCCACATCAGCCACTGCATGGTCGTGTAGCGGCCGGCGCCGTCGGCCGGCAGGAAGCGGCCGTGCTTCTCGGCGAGATAGAACAGGATCGCGCCCGACTCCATGAGCGCCAGGGGTTCGCCGCCCGGGCCGTCCGGGTCGACGATCGCCGGGATCCGGTTGTTCGGGCTGATCTTCAGGAAGTCGGGATCGAACTGGTCGCCGTTGCCGATGTCGATCGGATGGACCCTGTACTCCAGGCCCAGCTCCTCGAGCAGAATATGGACCTTGTGGCCGTTCGGCGTGGCCCAGGAATAGAGTTCGATCGCCATGGCGCTCCCCTTGGCAGTGGTCCCGCGGGCCGCCTGCTCCGGCATTGCCCGCAACAACGGGGCGCCGTCTGCGGCGGCGCCGGTTCTGCAACAAGGTGAGGTCCCGGGCCGGATGCGGCAAGCCCGCAGCCGGCAAAGCGCCTGTGCCGCCCGGGCGACGGCGGGCGGCAGCGGGCGATCAGTGGACGACCGGGATCAGCCGGACCTGCGCCTCCGGATGGCGGCGGGTGATCAGCTGCACCTCGACGGGCTCGACGGTCAGCTTGCGGCAGCCCGGGTAGTCGACCTGGAAGACCAGCTTCGGCTCGAGATCGAAGACCGGCACCTCCTCGGGCTCGCGCAGCGGCACGACGCCCTCGGGAAAGCTCTGCCGGCTGGTGAAGGCCTTGGCCCCGTAGACCCAGACCGATCGGACGAACATCGGCTCCTCCTGCCGGCGTCCTGCCGGCGGCATGGGTTGCACTCGCCCCATAAGATGCGCACACTGTGCGCTCGTGACAAGACCGGAATGCGCACCAGGTGCGCCGCGTGCCGAGATCGGGGCAGCGAAAGATGCGCACCTTGTGCGCCCTGCCCCGATGGTGTAGTGGATGACCGTCAAGAATCGTCGATGACCTGCCGGACGAGGACCCCATGACGCCCAAGGACTTCAAGCGCTGGCGCAAGAGCCTCAAGCTCTCGCAGAAGGAGGCGGCCCACGCGCTCGGCCTGAAGCGCCGGGTCATCCAGTACTACGAGAAGGGCGAGCGCGACGGCGGCAGGCTGGAGATCCCGCTCTACATCCGCCTCGCCTGCTTCGCGCTGACCCGGGGCGTCACCGACTACGAAGGGCCTGCCGAGGAGGCGGGCAAGGCCGCCAAGCCGGCGCGCAAGGCGGCCAAGGCCTCGGCGAAGGAGATGAAGGGCTCGAAGGCGCTGAGCGCGGCCCCCGAGGCCGACGCCGAAGCCGCCGAAGCCGCCGAGGCGGAGGTCGCGGCGGTCGAGGCGCTGGATCCCGAACCGCTGGCCGACCCGGTTTCGACGCCCCGCGAGGCCGCCGCCGGCCGGGCGGCGGCGCGGCAGCGGACGGCACGCAAGGCCGCGGCCCGGAAGCCGGCGACACGAAAGCCGGGGACCCGGAAGCCGGCCGGGAAGGCTGCGCCCGCAAAGGCCGGGGGGGCGAAGACGGAAGGCGCGAAGCCCGGAACCGCGAGGCCCGGAACCTCGAAGCCCGGAACCGCGAAGCCTCGGCCCGGCGCCGCCAAGCCGGCAGCGCCCGAGTCCGCCTCGCCCGAG
Organism: Tistlia consotensis USBA 355; assembly: GCF_900177295.1. Classification (GTDB taxonomy): domain Bacteria; phylum Pseudomonadota; class Alphaproteobacteria; order Kiloniellales; family DSM-21159; genus Tistlia; species Tistlia consotensis. The sequence continues at coordinate 67,496 of NZ_FWZX01000017.1, read as the reverse complement.
TCCGCCGCACCCGAGCCGCGGGCGCGCAAGGCGCCGCCGACTCAGCGGCGCCGACAGAGGTAGGCGGCGTAGGCGCCGAGCGACTGCCAGCGCTCCTCGATCTCGAAGCCGCAGCGCTGCAGCAGGGCCTCGAGCAGGAAGTCGTAGGTGCTGTGCTCGTCGCGGACGTGGCCGGCGAAGTCGGCACGGGTGAAGCCCGCGCCCTCGGGTTCGGCGACGGCTCCGATCCAGGCCTCGACTCCCTCCCTCGCCGCGGCCGGCGCGAAGCCGAAGACGACGTCGCGCAGGTAGAACAGGCCGCCGGGCCGCAGCAGCGCCGCGATGCGTGCCAGCGCCTGGCCCTTCCAGAAGTCCGGCAGGTGGTGCAGGGCGAACTGGCTGACCACGGCGTCCGCGGGACCGCCGTCGTGGCGGTAGCTCAGGAAGCCGGCGCGGTGGAAGGCGACGGCCAGCCCCTCCCGCCGCGTCCGCTCTTCGGCGAAGGCCAGCATGGCCGCGGAAACGTCGACGGCACGGACCCCGGCGCCGGCCCGCGCGGCGGCCCGGGCGAAGGAACCGGTGCCGCAGCCGAACTCGACGACGAGCCGGCCGGGACCGAGGCCGAGCCGCGCCGCCAGCGCCTCATTCTCGGCGGTGCGGTCGCCCTGGTTGCGGTCATAGACCGCGACCGCGCCGGGATCGTCGAAGTCGAGCCCGACCTGACGCAGATCGTCATACCACCAGTCGGGTTTCGGCTGCTCGGCCATGCCGCCAGGGTGAGGGCCGAGGCCGCGCCGGTCCAATGCCCGCTGCTCATGGCCGCTCAGCCGCGGTCCGGGCCGTGGCGCGCGACCGGGCCGACGGCCGGCCAGCCGGGCCGCGTCGCGACGTCCTTGGAGCCGCAGCCCGAGCAGCGCAGGCGCACGCCGAGCTCGGGCACCGGGAAGGCCGGGCCGAGCTCCCTGACCAGCCGCTCGCTCGAGAGCGTCGCGTTGTGGCCGCAACGGTTGCACCAGCAGAACACGCCGAGCCCTTCGGCCGCCAGCTCGCCGAGCCCGACGGCCTTGCGGCCGCGATCCTCGTCGTCCAGCGCCCGTCGCTTGAAACCGGCCACCCTGCCCGTCCTCCGGATCCCGGCTCCACACCTGAGCCGTGATAAGAACATATCAGGAACATCGACGGGTAGGAAGCAGGACCGCTCTGCACAGAAGGGTGGCGGGACGGAAGGCTGGCGGGAGAGCCCCCTGCGAGGAGTCAGAGCCGGTGCGGCCGGATCACGACCAGGGCGACGCCGAGCACGGTCACTGCCATTCCGGCCAGGGCGAGCGGCCCGAGCCGCTCGTCGAACAGCAGGAAGGCGATCACCGCGGTGACCGGCGGCACCAGGTAGAACAGGCTGGCGGTCTTGGCCGCCTCGCCCCAGCGGATCAGCAGCATCAGCAGGCTGACTGCGCCGATCGACAGCACCAGCACCAGCCAGCCGATGGCGAAGACGAACTCGCCGCTCCAGACTACCCGGTTGCTCTCGAAGAGCAGCGCCGGCAGGCCGACGACGAGCGCCGCGGCCAGGTACTGCACGACGGCCCCGCCGATCAGCGGCGCGTGCTGGGCGAAGCGCTTCTGGTAGACCGTCGCCGTCGTGATGCCGAGCAGCGCGGCGACGATGAAGGCCAGGGCGTCGAGGCCGAAGCCGCGGAACAGATGCCCCTCGCCGCCCGGCGCCAGCTTGCCGGACAGCACCAGGCCGACGCCGAGCAGCCCGAGCAGCAGGCCGAGAACCTGACGCGGCCGCACCCGCTCGCCGAGCAGCGGCCCGACCACGGCGGCGGTCAGCAGCGGCTGCAGCGCGACGATCAGCGAGGCGAGGCCGGCCGGCATGCCGCGGCCGATCGCGGCGAAGACCCCGCCGAGATAGACGCCGTGCATCAGCGCCCCGACCACCGCGACGTGCCCGGCCGAACGCCAGCCGGCGAGCCGCTGGTCGGGCAGCACCAGCAGCAGCGGCGCCATCAGCAGCACGACGACCAGGAAGCGCAGCGTCAGGAAGGTGCCCGGCTCGGCATAGGGCAGACCGAGCTTGGCGCCGATGAAGCCGGTCGCCCAGAGCACGACGAAGACCGCCGGCGCGAGCGCGGCGAGCAGCGACTTCAGGGACGAGGCGGCGGCCATGCCCCGCCTGCTAGCACGGCCGGCCGCCGACTCCCAGCCGGAGGCCGCTCATGGCCGTCATGACGGCGGCCGGGCGACAGGGCCGCGCCGGTCTCGCGAACCGGCTCCCGGCGCCACCGCGGGCCCTGGGGGCCGGGGCCGGGGCCGGCGGCGACCTCGCCATTCGGCGGCAAGGGCGCGCCGCGGAATGGCGAGACGCACGGCGGGCCTCGCGCGATCCTGGCTGCGCAACCGGCACGGCGTGGCGAGGAACGGCAGCGATGGGCGGAGCGATCGACGCGGCGGCGCTGCGCAGCGCCTACGAGCGCGACGGCTTCTACGGGCCGGTTCCGGTGATGGCACGCGCCGAGGCGGCGGCGCACCGCGCGCGCCTGGAGGCGGCGGAGCGGGAGCGCGGCCCGATGCACTACCGGGTCAAGCCGCACCTGGTCTTCACCTCGGCGGCCGAGATCGCGCGCCACCCGGCGCTGCTCGATGCCGTCGAGGCGCTGCTCGGCCCCGACATCCTGGTCTGGGACTCGAGCTACGTGATCAAGGAGCCCGACAAGCGGCGCTTCGTCTCCTGGCACCAGGACCTGACCTACTGGGGCCTCGACGGGGACCGGCTGGTCACGGCCTGGGTCGCGCTGACCGACGCGACGCCGGAGAACGGCTGCATGCGCATGCTGCCGGGCAGCCATCGCGCCGGCCGGCGCGCCCACCACGACGGCCGCGCCGCCGACAACATCCTGCACCGCGGCCAGACCATCGCGCTGGGCGCCGGGGAGGAGGCTGCCGTCCGCGACCTGCCGCTCGCGGCCGGCGAGGCCAGCCTGCACCACGGCTGGACGCTGCACGCCTCCAATCCCAACCGCACGGCCGGCCGGCGCATCGGCCTGACCGTGCAGTACGCCGCCCCGCAGCTGCGCCAGGTCGTCGGCGCCTGGGACAGCGCGACGCTGGTGCGCGGCCAGGACCGCTTCGGCCACTTCGCGCGCGAGCCGGTGCCCCTCAGCGACTTCGACGAGGCCGACCTCGCCTACCAGGCCATCGTCGAGCGGCGCAAGCGCGAGGTCTATGACCGGGCGTGACCGGGCAGCGTCCGGCTATGTCGAGACGGCCCTGCTGCACGACCTCCTGACACGCAAGAGCCAGGTGCTAGGCCGCGCCCGCAGACGACGCCGAGGCTTTCGCCTTCCCGAGCGGACACGCGGCCCGCTCGATCACCGGTTAGGCCCTGACGGTCGACGGCGGGCCGACGCTGAGGATCGCGAGCCGGCTGCACTGAAGCGAGGGGCAGCGGACGGGCGAAGTGCCGCCTCGTCCTTCGGCTCGCTGTGCGTGATCGGCGGCGCAGGCCTGTCTCCCACCGAAATGGTCTCCGAAATTAGCCAGAGTGGCTATGTCGACCCGCCCGGATTTTTCCTAGCGTCCAGCCGCCGGCCATTCGTCCCCGAGAGAATCCGAGCGCTCGTCAGGCAATAGATCTCCCGTCAGAGGACCGCACATGCAAGCGCTTGACCACGTCGAACTCCATCTTGTGAAGACACCGTTGCCGGCACCGCATGCGCCATCGTGGATACCCGGGACGATCCGGACCCATGTTTCGATGTGCATTGTCCGGTTCATCACCGATGACGGTGTCGAGGGGTGGAGCGGCTTTCCTGCGGCCGGGCGTGAACGCGCCGGGCTCGGCGACCTGCTTGCCGATCTCTTTCTCGGTCAGGACGCCGGCGATATCGAAAAGCTGGCCGAGCGGATCCAGATCATGGCTGCGGGTGGCAACTTCAATTGGTGGCTCGAACCCGCATTCTGGGACATCAAGGCGAAGACCGCCGGCCTGCCGCTCTACAGGATGCTTGGCGGGACCGACGATCGCATAAGGCTCTATGCGTCGTCCGGCGAGCTTCGGGATCCCCAGGCACGGCGCGAGGAAGCCGAAGCCCGGCTTGCCGAAGGCTTCGACACGATGAAGATTCGCGTCCACGACTTCGATGAGGCTGTCGATATCGAACGTATTTCCGATGTCGCAAGCCACATGGAGGGGCGGATGAAGATCTCGGTCGACTGCAATCAGGCCTTCCGCCTGACGCAGAACGGCGATGCGCCGCTCTGGTCACTGGAGCGCGCCAAACGCTTCGTGGATGCGGCCGCGGATGTCGGGCTCGCCTGGGTGGAGGAGCCGCTGTTCGGCGAATGGCACGAGGAAATCGCCAGGCTGACGACCTACTCCCGGGTTCCCGTTGCCGGTGGCGAGCTTCAAGTCATGGGCCATAGAGAGCTCGCGCGGATGATGAAGATGGGCTGCTACAACATCTATCAGCCTGACGCCATGTGGGCAGGTGGGATCGCACAGTGCCTCAAGGTCGCGGCTCTGTGCCGGCAGGAGGGGCTGAAATTCACGCCCCACTGCTGGTCGAACGGTTTCGGGTTCATCGTCAACGCGCATGTCTTTGCCGCCAGCGGATTTGCGGGTGAGGCGTTGTTTGAATACCCGGTCTCCCCTCCCGGATGGATACCGGAAGCCCGCGATCTCATCTTTACGCGGCCGTTCCTGCATGAAAACGGCTGGTTCGCGATGCCGCAGAGCCCCGGATTGGGGTTCGAGATCAATCTCGAAAACCTCGAGAGATACGGGCGCTGCTTTTTCAAGGCCAGTCGCAAGACCAGGCACTGGATGCCCGAAGCGTTGTCGGACCTGTGACGGCCTGGCCGATTCCAACCGCCGCCCGCCGGCAAGACGCACTCGACGCGCCACCCCTAAGGAGAAGAATAGGCTGCTTGGGGCCCTGGGCCGCGCCATGCGGGAAGGACCGCCGTGGTTCGGGAGCCCCCCTCACCGCCACCTCAAAAAATACCGCTCCGCCCGCCCGAGCAGCCAGCTGACCGCCAGGCCCAGCATCGAGAGGATGGCGACGCCGGCGATCAGCTGGTCGGTCGCCATCAGGTTGCCGGCGAGCAGGATGTAGGCGCCGATGCCGTACTCGGCGCCGATCATCTCGGCGGCGACCAAGAGGATGATGGCGATCGCCGCCGAGATCCGGAAGCCGGAGAGGATCGCCGGCAGGGCGCCGGGCAGCACGATCTTGCGCACGATCGAGAGCCACGACAGGCCGAAGGACTGGCCCATGCGGATGAGATTCCGGTCGACGTTGTCGACGCCGCCGTAGACCGCGATGACCGTCGGGAAGAAGGTGCCGAACAGGATCGTCGCGACCTTCGACTCCTCGCCGATGCCGAACCAGATGATGAACAGCGGCAGCAGGGCGATCTTGGGGATCGGGAAGAGCGCGGCGACCAGCGGCACGACGCCGGCGCGGGCCATCGAGAACAGGCCGGCGGCAAGGCCGACCAGCAGGCCGAGCAGCGTGCCGCCGAACCAGCCGAGCAGCAGGCGCTGCAGCGAGGCGCCGAGGTGCAGCCAGATCTGGCCGCTGACCACGAGCTGCCGGAAGGCCTCGAAGACCGCGGTCGGCGCCGGCAGCACCAGCGGGCCGATCCAGCCGGTGCGCGAGCCGAGCTCCCAGAGCCCGAGCAGCACCAGGAACAGCACCAGGCCGACCAGGCGCATCGGCCGCGGCGCGAAGCCGCCGCCGCGGAACGGCACCGGGCGCGCGACCGGAGCCGCGGCCCCGGCGGCGCCGCGCTCGGCGAGCGCCTCGTCAGACATCGGCGAGCTCCCGGTCGGCGGCCATCGCCTCCTCGCGCATCAGCTCCCAGAGCCGGCTCTGCTGCTCCTGCAGCTCGGCCAGGGCGTGCTTGCGCTGCTCCAGCGGCATGTCGATCTCGACGATCTCGCGGATCCGGCCGGGCCGGCGCGACAGCACCACGACCTTGTGGCCGAGGCGCACCGCCTCGGCGAGGTTGTGGGTCACGTAGCAGGCGGTGAAGCGCTCGCGCAGCCAGAGCTCGACGAGGTCGTCGAGCAGCAGCTCGCGGGTCTGGCTGTCGAGCGCCGAGAGCGGCTCGTCCATCAGCAGGCAGGCCGGCCGCACAGCCAGGGCGCGGGCGATCGCGACGCGCTGCTTCATGCCGCCGGAGAGCTGGCGCGGCAGCACCTGGGCGAACTCGCTGAGCTTGGTGCGGGCCAGCACGTCGGCGACGATCTCGCTGCGCTCGCGGCGCGAGAGGGGATGGTCCTCGAGGACCAGGGAGACGTTGCCGGCGGCGGTGCGCCAGGGCAGCAGCGCGAAGTCCTGGAACACGTAGGTCAGCGGGTTGAGGCTGCCGGCCGGCGGCGCGCCGAGCTGCAGGATCTCGCCGTGGGCCGGCCGCTCCAGCCCGCCGAGCAGGCGCAGCAGGGTCGACTTGCCGCAGCCCGAGGGGCCGATCAGGCAGACGATCTGCCCGGCCTCGACGCCGAAGTCGACGTCGCGCAGCACCTCGAGATCGCCGTAGAAGTGGGTGATGCCGCGCAGCCTCAGGTCCATCGCGCCGGCCCCTTCGCGCCGCCGGAGAGGCGGAAGGACCGCGACCGGCCCCTCCGCCGCCCGGTCACTTCGTCGTCGCGACGAAGCTGGTGTCGACCATCTTGTCCAGGGTCAGGCTCTCGGGCGCCAGGCCGTGCTTCTGGAACCAGGCGAGCTGCTTGGCGATGTCGGCGATGTCGAGCGCCGCCCCCTCGGTCATGTAGACGGCGCCGGCCTCGATCGAGGGCGCCGCCGCCTCCAGCGGTTTGTCGGCATAGACGTACTTGTGGATGATCTCGACGATCGCCTGCTTCTTGGCCGGGTCGGCCTTGGGGTCGAGGAAGGCCGCGCGGTAGTCGGCGATGCCCTTCTCGTAGGCCTTGAGGAAGCGCTCGACGAGGTCGCGGTGCTTCTCGACGTTGCCGGTCGAGGTGAAGATCGTGGTGACCTGCCAGGGCCCGAGGTCGCGCACCCAGCCGATGATCCTGGCGGCGCCCGCCTTCTCCAGCGGCACGGCGACGTGCGGCACCATGGCCATGGCGTCGACCTGGCCGGACTTCACCGCGGCGATCATCGCCGGCACCTTCTGCAGCGGCTTGAGCGCGATGTCCGAGAGATCGAAGCCGTACTTCGCGGCGATCTGCCCGGCGACGTAGTGGAAGGACGAGCCCTGCTGGGTCATCGCCCAGCTGTGGCCCTTGAGGTCGGCCGGCGACTTGAGGCCGGCCTCCCAGGCCTGGTTGGAGGCCATGATCGCCATGCCGGGCACGCCCGGCTTCTCGGCGTAGAGGCCGCCGACGACCTTGACCGCGCCCTTGTCGGCCAGGCTGTAGAAGCCGCCGGTCAGGGCCGTGACGCCGAAGTCGACGTCGCCCGAGGCGATGGCCACGGCGATCGGCTGGGCGGCCTGGAAGAACTTCAGCTCGACGTCGAGCCCCTCGTCCTTGAAGTAGCCGCGTTCGTAGGCGATGAAGCTCGGCGCGTGCGAGGTGAAGCGCAGCGCGCCCAGGACGATCTTGTCCTCGGCATGCGCCGGCGCGGCGAGGCCGGCGAGCGCGACCGCTCCGGTAAGGGCCGCCAGCGCCGCGCGCCGGGACCATCGGCGACCTGCCGTCTGTTCCATGATGAACTCCTCCCCAGTGATTCCCGATTCGGCGGTTTCTTGGCTCGACGCCGCCGGCCGGCGGCGTTGAGAGATGGCCAGCACTATGCTCAAAGTGCAACCAGTCACGGAAAGAAAATGTCGCGGAGGAGGCGTCCCGTTGGTCAGGTTTCCCGATATCAAGCCGATCCGGCGCGGCGGCGACGCCGGCGCCCGCGTCCTGGAGTGCGACCTCTGCGTCGTCGGCTCGGGCGCGGCCGGCCTGTCGGCGGCCCTGGAGGCGCGCCGGCTGGGCGAGACGGTGGTGCTGGCCGACGCCGCCCCGCAGCTCGGCGGCCAGGCGATCAGCGCCGCGCTGGGCACGCTGTGCGGGCTCTACACCAACGGGCCGGCGCCGGTGCGCGTCGTCCACGGCGTGATGGATGGCCTGCTGACGGAGCTGACGGCGGCCGGCGAGGCGGCGCCGCGGCGGGCGCGCAACACCGTCATCCTGGACTACTCGATCAACGCCTGGCAGCGCTGGGCCGAGCGGCAGGTCGCCGCGGCCGGCGTGACGCCGCTGCTCGGCGCCGTGCTGCGCGGCGTCGCGCGCGACGGCGGCCGGGTCACCGCCCTCGCCTTCGCGACGCGCTTCGGCGACGTCGAGGTCCGCGCCCGCGGCGTCGTCGACGCCTCGGGCGACGCCGTCGTGCCCTGGCTCTCGGACCTGGAGATGGGCACCGCCGACGAGCCGATCCTCGGCACCGTCATGGCGCTCTTCGAGGGTGTCGACACCGGGCTCTGCGCCGACTGGCCGCGCGCGACCTACCACGACGCCATGAAGCGGCGCGGCGCCGAGTTCGGCCTGGTCCGCTTCGACGGCTTCATCTTCCCGGTCGGCGAGGGCCGGGTGAACCTCAACCTGACCCACGTCGAGACGCCGCTCGACGCGGTCGGCCTCGCGCTCGCCGGCATCGAGGGCAAGCGCCAGGTCGACGCCCTGCTGGCGCTGTTCCGCGACGAGTTCCCCGAGGCCTACGGCAGGGCGCGGGTCGCGCACTACGGCCAGGCCGGCATCCGCCAGACCCGGACGATCGTCGGCGCCAGCCGCCTGACCGTCCGGGCGGTGCGCGAGGGCGCCGCGCCGGCCGACCGGGTGCTGCGCTGCACCTGGCCGATCGAGCTGCACACGACCGTCGAGACGACCCACTGGGAGGTCTTCGGCAACGAGCACCTGCACTACCTGCCGTTCGGCGCGATGACGCCGAAGGGCCTCGACAACGTGGTCGTCGCCGGGCGCTGCATCGACGCCGAGCCGGCGGCCCTGGCCTCGGTCCGGGTCATGGGGCCCTGCTTCGCCATGGGCCGCGCCGCCGCCGAGGCGCTGCACCAGGTCCGGGGCGGCTCGGTGCACCAGCTCGACATCGCCGCCCTGCAGGGCCGGCTGGCCGCCAACCTGGTCGAGAAGACCCGCGATCCCTGGCTCGACCGGCTGGCCAGCGAGAGCGGCCCCGAGGCCCACAGCGCCGGCTGAGCCAGCGGGATCCGGCGCCCAGCACCCGGGGCCCTGCACCTGGCGCCCTGCGCCCGGGACCTGCCTGCCGCCCGGCCCCGGAAGGCTGACTTCCGGGTGCCGCGTCCCCATGTCCCGCAGGCCTGCAGCCCAGCCCCGACCGGACCCCGACGATGACCGTCATCCGCGTGCGCCACGAGACCCGCTACCGCTACGACCGCCCGGTCACGCTGGGCGAGCACCGCCTGATGATCCGGCCGCGCGACGGCCACGACCTGCGGCTGCTCGAGGCCGGCCTGCGCATCACCCCGCCGGCGCTGGTGCGCTGGTCCTTCGACACCTTCGGCAACTCGATCGCCCGGGCCTTCTTCGAGGGCGAGACCGAGGAGCTGGTCATCGAGAACGACCTGCTGGTGCGCCGCTACGTCTTCGACGACCCGCTGGTCACCTTCGCCGAGGCGGCCGAGCCCTACCCCTTCGCCTACCGCGACGACGAGCGGGTCGACCTGGCGCCGCTGATCGCCCTGCAGCATCCCGAGGAGCGGGAGCTGGTCGCGGGCTGGCGCGCCCGGACCCTGCCGCAGCTGCCCGGCTCCAGCCTCGACCTGCTGCACGCCCTCGGCCAGGCGATCCACGACGGCTTCGCCTACAGCCGGCGCGAGGCGCTGGGTACCCAGAGCCCGCGCCAGACCCTGGAGCGCGGCGAGGGCACCTGCCGGGACTTCGCCTTCCTGTTCATGGAGGCGGCGCGCGACCTCGGCTTCGCCGCGCGCTTCGTCACCGGCTACCTGCACGACGCGACGCTCGAAAGCGGCGACGACGGGCTGGCCGGGGGGCAGGCCGGGGGGCAGGCCGGGGGCCATGTCGGCGGCGGCGCCACCCACGCCTGGGCCGAGGTCTTCGTGCCCGGCGCCGGCTGGCTGGAGTTCGACCCGACCAACCTGATCGTCGCGGGCCGCGACCTGGTCCGGGTCGCGACGACCCGCACCCCCGAGCAGGCGCGGCCGATCAGCGGCAGCTTCCGCGGCCCCGAGGCGACGCAGGCGACGATGGCGGTGACCGTCGAGGTGACCCGCGAGATGGGCGAGGCCGACTAGCCGAGCAGGAAGGCCTCGGCCGCGGCGTGCAGCGCGTGCCGTCCCTCCTCCAGGTGCAGCAGGTGGCCGCCGTCCGGGATCGCCAGGTCCCGCTTCTGGGGTACGGCCGAGAGCGCCTCGAGCAGCGAGCGGGCGTCGGCAGCGGTCGAGAGCGAATCCCAGCGGCCGCGCAGGATCGCCGTCGGAGCCCGGACCAGGCCGGGATCCCAGGCGAGGCGTCCCGCCCAGGCCTCCGCGATGTCCTGCGCCGGCCCGGCCGGCACCCTGACCGCCGGCGGGGTGCGGGCCCGGCTCTGAGGGTCGCTGTCGAGCCAGCGCTCGGCCCAGGGCTCGAAGTGGCGGCGCAGCAGCACCGGCGCCTGGCCGGCCGGCGTGTCCTGGACGAAGCGCTGCCACTGCTGCTCGACGGTCACCAGCCGCCAGGCCGGCAGGCGCGGCGCCTCGGCGGCCCCGCTCCGTCGCGCGATCGGCCCGAACAGCAGCAGGCGCTCGACCCGCTCCGGCCGGCAGCCGGCGAAGCGGCCGGCGGCCATCGTGCCCCAGGAATGGGCGACCAGCGAGACCCGCCCGACGCCGTGCCGGGCGGCGATGAACGCGACCGCCCGCTCGACCTGGCGTACCGCATCGTCGGCGCGCCCGACCGCCTCGCCTACCTCGGCCGGCAGGGCCAGCTCCGGCTGCGGGTCCGAGCCGCCGAAGCCGTGGAGGTCGAGGCCCCAGACCTCGAAGCCGGCGGCGACCAGGGAGTCGCGCCAGGACCGGCCGTCGAAGCGGTGCGCGATCGACAGCGCCGAGGGGAAGGTCGCGCCGTGGAGGTAGAGCACGACCCGCGGCGAGGGTGCCGGCCGCTCCGGCCCGAGGTGCCGCAGGAACAGCCGGAGGCCGGGATGGTGGCTGGGCACGAGATGGTGGCTCTCGCGCGGGTCGAGCTTGGGCTGGGGCATCATCGGCGGGATCGCTCCGTCGGTTCGGGACCGGGCGATCAAAGGCGCTGTCGTGGCGCGGGCGTTACGGCGAAGGCCGAAGCGGGGCGAGGCCCGTGCCGCCCCTCACCCGCCTCGCTCCGCTCGGCACCCTCTCCCCCGCGGAGCGAGGGAATTCATGGGCGCCCCGTCATTTCCCTCGCCCCTTCGGGGAGAGGGAGGGGCCCGCGAAGCGGGAGGGTGAGGGGGACGCCGGGCGAGACCCCGACCCTACCCCAGCTTGTCCTTGAGCAGCTTGTTGACCATGCCCGGGTTGGCCTTGCCCTGGGTCGCCTTCATGACCTGGCCGACGAACCAGCCGATGACGTTGGGGTTCTCGCGGTACTTCTCGACCTGGGCCGGGTTGTCGGCGATCACCTTGTCGACCGCGGCGCCCAGCTCGCCGGCGTCGGAGACCTGCTTCAGGCCCTTCTCCTCGACGATGGTCAGGGCGTCCTTGCCGCTCTCCCACATCGCCTCGAAGACCTCCTTGGCCTGGCGGCCGGAGATCGTGTCGTCGGCCAGCAGGTCGAGCAGGCCGCCCAGCTTGTCGGCGTCGACCGGCGCCGTCTCCAGGGTCTCGCCCGAGGCGTTGAGCGCGCCGAAGTAGTTGGTGATCGTCCAGTTGGCGGCGAGCTTCGGGTCGCGCTTCTTCCCGCCCTTCACCAGGGCCTCGTAGAAGGCGGCGTTCTCCTGCTCGGCGACCAGCACCGAGGCGTCGTAGGTCGACAGGCCGTAGTCGGCCAGGAAGCGCGCCTTCTTGTCGTCCGGCAGCTCCGGCAGGCCGGCGCCCAGCTCCTCGACCCAGGCCGGCTCCAGCTCGAGCGGCAGCAGGTCGGGATCGGGGAAGTAGCGGTAGTCGTGCGCCTCCTCCTTGGAGCGCATCGGGCGGGTCTCGCCGCGCTTGGGGTCGAACAGCCGCGTCTCCTGGACGACCGTTCCGCCGGACTCGAGGATCTCGAGCTGGCGGCGCGCCTCGGCCTCGATGGCCTGCTGGACGAAGCGGATCGAGTTGACGTTCTTGGTCTCGGTGCGCGTGCCGAGCGGCCCGCCGGGCCGGCGCAGCGACAGGTTGACGTCGCAGCGCAGGCTGCCCTCCTCCATGTTGCCGTCGCAGGTGCCGAGGTAGCGCAGCAGCGAGCGCAGCTTGCGCACGTAGGCGCCGGCCTCCTCGGCCGAGCCCATCTCCGGCTTCGAGACGATCTCCATCAGCGCGACGCCCGAGCGGTTGAGATCGACGTAGGTATGCAGCGGATCCTGGTCGTGCAGCGACTTGCCGGCGTCCTGCTCCAGGTGCAGCCGCTCGATGCCGACATCCTTGGTCGAGCCGTCGGGCAGGTCGATGGTCAGCGTGCCGTTGCCGACGATCGGCTTCTCGTACTGGCTGATCTGGTAGCCCTGCGGCAGGTCCGGGTAGAAGTAGTTCTTCCGCTCGAACACCGAGGTCAGGTTGATCTGCGCCTTGAGGCCGAGGCCCGTGCGGATCGCCTGGGCGACGCACGCGCGGTTCAGCACCGGCAGCATGCCGGGCATCGCCGCGTCGACCAGCGAGACCTGGCTGTTCGGCGCCGCGCCGAAGCGCGTCGAGGCGCCGGAGAAGAGCTTGGACTCGGAGATGACCTGGGCATGGACCTCCAGCCCGATGACCATCTCCCAGCTGCCGGTCTCGCCCTCGATCAGACTCATCGCGCTCTCGTCCCTTGGCTGCAGTCGTCGTCCTGGGCCGTCATCTACACCCAAACGCCGCCGAGGTGAACGGTCGCGCCGACAACGCAGCCGCGACAGACTCCCTCTCTGCCCCTCTGGGGCGGAGAGGGCCGGGGAGAGGTGGGGATGCTCGACCGCTCCACCGGCGCCAATGTCACCGTCGCCTCGCCCCACCTCTCCCTGACCCTCTCCGCCCCCCGGGGCGGAGAGGGAACGTGTGAGCGGCGGCGGCGCTTCCCCTACTCCGCCCGGATCGCCGACGGATCCATCCAGACCAGCTCCCAGATGTGGCCGTCCGGGTCCTCGAAGGAGCGGCCGTACATGAAGCCGTGGTCCTGGGGCGGCCGCGGCTCCCGGCCGCCGGCGGCGAGCGCCCTGCCGGTCAGGTCGTCGACCTCCTCCCGGCTGTCGCAGCTGAGGCAGGTCAGCACCTCGGTGACCTTGCCGGCGTCGGCGATCGCCTTGGGCGTGAAGCCGGCGAACTTCGCCTCGGTCAGCAGCATGGCGTAGATCTCCTCGCTGATCACCAGGCAGGCCGCCGTCTCGTCGGTGAACTGGCGGTTGACGTGGAAACCCAGGGCCTCGAAGAAGGCCATGGCGCGCGGCAGGTCCCTGACCGGCAGGTTGACGAAGATCTTTCTCGACATCGGTGCGTTCCTTTCCTCAGTGGCTGCCGCAGCAGCCGGTGTCGCGGCTGGTCTCGTACTCGTCGTGCAGCCGGACCCAGCTCATGGTCGTCGCCTCGTTGCGGCCCTTGGGCACAAGGTCGAGCCAGTTGAAGGCGCCGATCAGCAGGTCGCCGCCGCGGGCATAGGTCGAGTAGCTGTGGTAGATCCGGCCGTCGTCGCCGCGCGCGAAGACGCTGGCGCCCGGCAGGTCGTGCCAGGCCGTGCCAGAGCCGTAGTTGTAGCGCTTCGCCCCGGCCGCGACCTCGGCCTCGCTGAAGGAGACGCCGAAGTCGACGTTGAAGTCGCTGCCGAAGGAGGAGACCCAGCGGAAGGTCCAGCCCATGCGTTTCCTGACCGGCTCGATCTGGGCGAGCGGCGCGCGCGACACGGCGGCGAAGGAGAGGTCGGCCTGCTCGAAGTGCTGGCGCGCCGCGTCGACATGGTCGGACAGGAACGAGCAGCCGGGGCAGATGTGGTCGCTGCCCGGCGTCAGCATGAAGTGGTAGACGACGAGCTGGCTGCGGCCCTCGAAGAGCTCGGTCAGGCCGAGCGGCCCCTCCGGCGCCTCGAAGCGGTAGTCCTTGTCGACCGGCACCCAGGGCAGGGCCCGGCGCAGCGCGGCGACGCGGTCGCGCTGCCGGCTCAGCGCCTTCTCCTCCGCCAGCAGGGCCTTGCGGGCCGCCAGCCAGTCCTCGCGCGATGCTGTCTCGTGAGGCTGCCTGGCGCTCATCCCTGCGTCTGCGCCCGCAGGCGCGCCTCCTGCTCGCGGACCTCGGGGGTCGCGTTGTCGCCGAAGTCCTCGATCTCGAAGAGCGGGCGGATCTCGACCTCGGTCGGCTCGTCGTGCGGGTTCGGGCAGCGCTTCAGCCACTCGACCGCCTCGTCCATCGACGAGACCTTCCAGAGCCAGAAGCCGGCGACCAGGTCGTTCGACTCGGTGAAGGGGCCCTTGCGCACGCTCCGCCTGTCGCCGTCGAAGCCCACACGCACGCCGGTCGCACTCGGCTTCAGGCCCTCGCCGGCCTGCATGATGCCGGCTTCCACCAGCTCCTCGTTGTAGGCCATCATGGCCGTCAGCAGTTCCTCGCTCGGCAGCTCGCCGGCCTCGCTGCCCCTGCTCGCCTTGACCAGAACGACGACACGCATGGCCTTTCCTCCTCGGATTCGATATGTTGATATCAAGCTATATTCTGCAACTCCTGAAAGGCAACCGGTAAATTGCAGGTCAGGAGTGAACGGAGGGCGCCATGGCCGGCAAGCGCCACTACGACGACGGCTGCGCCGCCGCCCATGCCCTCGACCTGGTCGGCGAGCGCTGGGCCCTGCTGGTCGTGCGCGAGCTGCTGCTCGGCCCGCGCCGCTTCACCGACCTGCGCGCCGGCCTGCCCGGCATCAGCCCCAACGTGCTGAGCCAGCGGCTTTCGGAGCTGGAACGCGCCTCGATCGTGGTGCGCCGGCGCCTGCCGCCGCCGGGCGCCGCCCGGGTCTACGCGCTGACCGACTGGGGCCGCGAGCTCGAGCCGGCGATCCAGGCGCTCGGCCGCTGGGCCGCGCGCTCGCCGGCCAGGCCGCGCGACCTGCCGATGAGCGCCAGCTCGCTGATCTTGTCGTTCCGCACGATGGTCGACGCCGACAGGGCCCGCGGCCTCGCCGGCACGCTGGAGCTGCGCCTCGGCGAGCAGCACTTCCGCGCCCGCCTCGCCGAGGGCCGGCTGGCGCTCCTGCCCGGCGAGGCCGAGCGGCCCGACGCCGTCATTGCCGGCAGCCCGGACGCGCTCGCCGCCGTCGCCTACGGCGGCCGCCCCCTCGACGAGGCCCTGGCCGAGGGCGCGCTGACGGTCACCGGCGACCGGGACTTGGCGGCGCGCTTCCTCGGCCTCTTCCCCCTGCCCGCTCCGGCGCCGGCGACGGCCGACCCCGCCTAGCGCGCCACCGCGGCCCGGGCGAGCTCGGCCAGGGCCATGCGCTTGTAGGCATCGACCAGCCTGTCTCCCTCGGCGCGCTCCACCGAGACGGCGAGCCGCATCGCCGCCTCGCCGAGCTGCATGACCGTCAGGGCTGAGGCCGAGAGGGCCTCGGGCGCCGCCGCGGGATCGAGGCGTGCCAGCACCGCCGCGACGATCGCCGCGTTGGCCCGGCTCTCGGCCAGCTCGAAGGCGCGCAGGGCCGGGTCGGCCTGGGTCGCCGACCAGACGTCGCGGCGCACCGGCTCGGCCAGGAAGAGGGCGTAGTAGGTGTCGATCAGGCCGCCGAAGGCCCGGCGGAGCCCCTCGGCGTCGCGCACTCCGGCCAGCTCCGCCGCGATGCAGGCCCGCCCCTCCTCGTTGTAGCGCTCCGCCAGGGTGCGCACGACCGCCGCCTTGTCCGGGAAGTACTGATAGAGCGAGCCGATCGAGACCCCGGCCCGCTCGGCCAGCTCGCTCATGCGCAGGGCGTCGCTGCCGCGCGCCTCGATCAGCGCGACCGCCGCGGCGAGAATCCGCTCGACCCGCTCCCGGCTGCGGCGCTGGCTCGGCCGGCGGCGCAGCGCGGGCGCACCGGGATCGGCAAAGGGCTCGGCAGGAGCGTCGGACAAGGCGGAGCGGCTCGGGCAAGTTCCGTTGACTCCAGAAATACGAGGGATTATCACGTTTCGCAAATATGAGTATCACTCACGTTCTTGGAGAGCAAGCCATGAGCAGCGGGTTCTTCGGCGGCCTGGCCCTGGTCGCGGCGCTCGGCAGCGGGCTGGTCGCCGGCATCTTCTTCGCCTTCTCCAGCTTCGTGATGGGCGCGCTCGGCCGCCTGCCGGCGCCGCAGGGCATCGCGGCGATGCAGTCGATCAACCTCGCGGTGCTCAATCCCTGGTTCTTCGGCGCTTTCTTCGGCACGGCCGCCGCCTGCCTGGCGCTCGGCATCGTCGCGCTGCTCGACCTGAAGGCGCCGGGCGCGCTCTGGCTGCTCGCCGGCGGCCTGCTCTACCTCGCCGGCAGCATCGTCGTGACCATGGCTGGCAACGTGCCGCTCAACCAGCAGCTCGCGGGCCTCGATCCCACGAGCCCCGAGGCGGCGGCGCTCTGGCAGCGCTTCCAGCCGGCCTGGAGCCTGTGGAACCACGTCCGCACCGCGGCCTCGCTGGCCGCCGCGGCCGCCTTCACCCTGGCCCTGCGGTAGGCGGCGAGGACAGCAATGGTCCTGTTCCGTTCTGTCCGGTTTCCCCGGCACGGGGGCGCGGCTAAGCTGCGCGACCGGCAGGATGAACGACCGAGGGGAGGAAAGAAGCGATGGCCGAGGGGGATTTCACGGCGGAGGGCGGCTGCGACTGCCGGGCGGTGCGCTACCGCCTGACCGGCAGGCCGCTGTTCGTGCACTGCTGCCACTGCCGCTGGTGCCAGCGCGAGACCGGTGCCTCCTTCGCGCTCAACGCCATGATCGAGACCGACCGCGTCGAGCTGCTGGGCGCCGAGCCCGAGCTGGTCGACACGCCCTCGGAGAGCGGCAAGGGCCAGCTGATCGCCCGCTGCCCGACCTGCCGGATCGCCGTCTGGAGCCACTACTCGGGCGCCGGCGCCAAGGTCGCCTTCGTGCGCGTCGGATCGCTCGACAACCCCGACCTGCTGCCGCCGGACATCCACATCTTCACGGAGTCCAACCAGCCCTGGGTGGTGCTGCCGCCCGACGCCCTGGCGGTGCCCGTCTACTACGACCGCAAGACCTGCTGGCCCGCCGAGAGCCTGGAGCGCCTCGCGATCCTGCGGGGCCGGCCCGCCTGAGAGCGGCGGCCCCGCTTCCCGTCGCCTGCCGCCCCGTCTACAGCCCTTCCAGCAGCGCCTCCTTGGCGTCCTGCAGCAGGGCCTCGGGCAGGCCGGTCTTGACCAGCACGCGCAGGCCCACGTAGCCGGCGAGCAGCTTGCGGGCGGCGCGCCGACGCCCGGCCGGACCGCCGCGGAACAGCGCGGCGCCGGCCAGGGAGCGCTCGAACATCGCCTCGAGCCGGGCCAGCATCGCCGTCACCTCGCGGCCGGTCGCGGCGTCGAGCGCCGCCTGGTCGACGCTCGCGTTGCAGATCAGGCAGCCGCGCCGGTCGCCCTGCTCGGTCGCCCGCGCGATCACGCCGTCGAGCAGCCGCTCGAAGCGCTCGCGCACCGTGCCCTCGCCGCCCAGCTCGGCCTCGGCCAGGGCGAACTGCTCGCGCTCGTAGAGTCCGAGCGCCGCCAGGTACATGCCGCGCTTGTCGCCGAACAGGCGGTAGAGACTCTGCTTCTTGAGGCCGGCCGCGGCCTCCAGGTCCTGGATCGAGGTGCCCTCGTAGCCCCCGGCCCAGAAGGCCTCCATGATCGACCGGAGAGCCTCCTCGGGCTCGAAGGATCGGCGGCGCGGCATCGGCTCCTCCTCGCAGTCTCGTGATCGGGCCACAACTTGACGGACCGGTCGGTAACATATAGATCCCACTCACCGGCCGCAAGCGCGGCCTTTTCCGGACCCGCAATAGGACCGAACGGTCCGTAACAAAGGAGAATCCCCATGGCCCGCCTGTCCCAGGTCGATCCCGCCGCCGCCGAAGGCAAGACGAAGCAGCTGCTCGAGGCCGTGCAGAAGAAGATGGGCGCGACGCCCAACATCACCCGCGTCATGGCCAACCAGCCGGCGGTGCTGGAGGGCTACCTCGCCTTCTCCGGCGCGGTCGCCGGCGGCGGCTTCGCGCCGAAGACCCGCGAGGCGATCTCGCTGGCCGTCGCCGGGGTCAACGGCTGCGACTACTGCACCGCGGCGCACAGCTTCATCGCCGGCAGCCTCAAGGTCCCGGCCGATGAGATCGGCCGACACTGCAGGGGCGAGGCGGCGGATCCGAAGGTCCAGGCGATCCTGACCCTGTCGCAGCGCATCCTGGAGACCCGCGGCCGGCTCGCCGACGCCGACCTGGCGGCGGCCCGCGCCGCCGGTCTCGACGACGCCGCGGTCACCGAGACGGTCGCCAACGTCGCCCTCAACCTCTTCACCAACCTGATCAACAACGTCGCGCACACGGACATCGATTTTCCCCCGGTCCGTCCGTGAGCGGCCGGAGCGGTCACCGGCGCTGCGCTTCCCGGTGCCGGCGGCCGCTCCCCCTCTCCCTGTCTCGCGCGATCGATATTGCGATTCATTCTCATTCTCTCTAGCTTGCGCCCGGACGGCGACGGCGGACGGGGCAGGACGGGCGGGACGTGGCGGAGCGGGATCTGAAGGCGCTGTTCCAGGCCCACGGCCGCGCCCTCGAGCTCTACCTCAACCGCCGGACCGGCTGCCCGGCCCTCGCCGCCGACCTGCTGCAGGACGCCTTCCTGAGGCTCGTCCAGCAGCCGCCCGAGGCCGGCGCGCGCAACCTGCGCGCCTATCTCTACCGGATCGCCGGCAACCTCGCGCTCGACCACTTCCGGCAGGAGGCCCGGCGCCGCACCGAGGCGGTGCCGGCCGAGCGGCTCGCCGCCGTCGAGGACGAGACGCCGGACGTCGAGCGCGCCCTCGCCGCGCGCGAGCGGCTGCAGCGCCTGGAGCAGGCCCTCGCCCGGCTGCCACCGCGGACCCGCGAGATCTTCCGCCTGAACCGCGTCGAGGGCCTGACCTACCTGGAGATCGCCGCCCGGCTCGGCATCTCCGAGAGCTCGGTGCAGAAGCACCTGGCCCGCGCCCTGCAGCAGGCCATGCGCGCGGCGCGGCGGAATTGACCGGCAGGGTAACGGATCCGGCCCGCTCGAACGTCCTATCTTCGAGCGACAGGAGAGGAAGCGGCGTGACAGCAGAGCCGAGGCACCCCGCCCACAGGCCGGGACGCAGCGCCCGGATCGAGGCCGAGGCGGCGGCCTGGCAGGTGCGGATCGAGGGCGGTCCGCTCGACGCCGGCGCCGGCCGGGCGCTCGCGATCTGGCTGGCCGGCGATCCGGCCGCGGCCGAGGCCCTGGCCGACGCCGAGGCGACCTGGCGGGAGCTGGGCCGCGTCGCGCCGCCGCCTGCAGCCAACGACGCCGCGCCCTGGATCGGCCGACGCCGGCTGCTCGGCGGTCTCGCAGCCGGGCTGGTCCTGGCGGCCGGCCTCGGCGCCTACGGGCTCGGCGACCCGGTGACCGCGCTCATCGCCGACTACCGCACCGGCCCGGGCGAGCGGCGCAGCGTCCGCCTGCCCGACGGCGGCCAGGCCGAGCTCGACAGCGGCACGGCGCTGGCCCTGCGCTACGACGGCAAGCGGCGCGCGGTCGAGCTCCTGGCGGGCGAGGCGCTGTTCACCGCGGCGCCTGCGGCAGCGGCGGGCGGGCGTCCCTTCCTGGTGCGCGCCGCCGGCGGCGAGGCCGAGGCCCTGGGCACGCGCTTCCTGGTCTCGCTTGGCGCCGCGGCCACGACGGTGACGGTGCTGGAGCATCGGGTCGCGGTCTCCGCACCGGCGGCCGGCGGAGCCGCGCCGCGGGTCGTGTTGGCCGAGGGCGAGCGGGTCGCCTATTCGGCCGCCGTCGGTCTCGGCCCGGTCGCCCGCGTGACGCCGGACGCCGTGGCGCCCTGGCGCGAGGGCCGGCTGGTCTTCGACGACGTGCCGCTGGCCGAGGCCGTGGCGACGCTGGACCGCCACCGCCGCGACCGCATCCTGCTGCTCGACCCGGCCCTCGCCGGGCGCCGCGTCAGCGGCGTCTTCGAGATCGCGCGCCTGGACGGCGCGCTCGAGATCATCGCCGCCGAGCTCGACGCGCGCCGCCTCGCCCTGCCGCCCTTCGCGACCCTGCTCTACTGACCGGCACCGCCCCGAGGATTTTTCCTTACGGTGCCGCACCGCCGGACTCGTCCTAGGCAAAGGATGCGACTGCAAATCAGTCGCATGTTGATCCGACCAGCGAAACCTTTTGGGGGACGAGACATGAGGGGATTGGGGATGGCCGTGCCGGCGCGGCTGGGGACCGGCCTGGCCTTGGCGTTGACGCTGGGCGGCACGGCGGCGGCGGAGGGGCCCGGGCTGGCGGCCTTCTTCCCCTCGCTCGCGGCGACGGCCCAGCAGCTGGCCCAGGCCGCGCAGCCGCTCGACTTCGCGATCCCGCCGCAGCCGCTCGACAAGGCGGTCATCGCCTTCGCCCGGCGCGCCGGCCTGCAGGTCTTCTACGACACCGCGAAGCTGAAGGGACTCGAGAGTCCCGGCGTCCGGGGCCGCTTCACGGCGGAGGACGCGCTGGCCCGGCTGCTCGAGGGCACCGGTGTCACCTGGCGCTTCACCGAGCCCGGTACGGTCGCCTTGGAGCGAGTTGCCGCCGACGGCAACTCCCTGGTGCTGAACCCGATCCGGGTCGAAGGCGAGGGCGGCGCGCCGGCGACCGCGACGATCGGCACCCTGCCTCCGGCCTACGCCGGCGGCCAGGTCGCGCGCGGCGGCCGGATCGGCGCGCTCGGCAACCAGGACCGCATGGAGGTGCCCTTCGCGATCACCAGCTACACCGAGGAGACGATCCGCAACCAGCAGGCCGAGACGATCGGCGAGGTGCTGGCCAACGACGCCTCGGTGCGGACCAGCTACGGCTACGGCAACTTCTCGGAATCCTTCGTGATCCGCGGCTTCCCGCTGTCCGGGGAGGACATCGCGATCGACGGGCTCTACGGCACCGCGCCGCGCCAGATCGTCAACACCGAGATGTACGAGCGGGTCGAGCTGCTGACCGGCGCCAGCGCCTTCCTGAACGGCATGCCGCCGGCCGGCAGCGGCATCGGCGGCACGGTCAACCTGGTGCCGAAGCGCGCCGGCGACGCGCCGCTGACCCGCCTGACCGGCAGCTGGGCCCAGGACAGCCGCTTCGGCGGCCATCTCGACTTCGGCCGGCGTTTCGGCGCGGACAAGGAGTTCGGCCTGCGCAGCAACGTCGTGGCGCGCGACGGCGAGACCGCGATCGAGGACGAGACGCGCTCGACCCTGCTCGGTTCCCTGGCGCTCGACTACCGCGGCGAGCGGGCGCGGGTCACCCTCGACCTCGCCTCGCAGCGCCAGCGCGTCGACCAGGGCCGGCCGGTGGTCTTCGTCAGCGGCACCGCGGTCCCGGACGCGACCGACGCCAGCGCGAACTACGCGACCGCCTGGAGCTACTCCGAGCTGACCGACACCTACGGCCAGATCCGCGCCGAGTACGACCTGACCGACAGGGTCACCGCCCATGCCGCGCTCGGCGCCCGCTCGCTGCGCGAGGATGGCGACTACGCCTCGCCGACGGTCACCGGCAGCAACGGCAGCGCCACGGTCGGCCGGCTGACCGTGCCGCGCGAGGACCAGACCAAGACCGGCGAGCTGGGCCTGAACGCGCTCGCCGAGACCGGGCCGGTCGGCCACCGCCTCAGCCTCGGCGCCACCGCGCTCGACACCGTCAACCGCAATTCCTACGAGTTCGCCTCCTCGCAGGCGACCAACCTCTACGACCCGGCCGACGTGGCGCGGCCGGCGACACTGCTGGCCTCGGGGGACTTCGACGACCTGCCGAAGGTCGCCGAGACGACGACCCAGAGCTTCTACCTCGCCGACACCCTGACCTTCTTCGACGACCGGCTGCTGTTCACCGCCGGCCTGCGCCGCCAGCACATCCAGGTCGAGGGCTTCGACCGGAGCAGCGGCACGCGCACGGCGAACTTCGACGAGTGGGCCTGGACGCCGGCCTTCGGCCTGGTGTTCCGGCCGACCGAGACGCTCTCGCTCTACGCCAACCGCATCGAGGGCCTGACGCCCTCGGACAGCGCGCCCGCGACGGCGGTCAACGCCGGCGAGGTCTTCGCGCCCTACCGCTCGACCCAGTACGAGATCGGCGGCAAGCTCGATTTCGGCACGCTCGGCGGCTCGCTGGCGCTGTTCCAGACGACCAGGCCGAGCGGCCTGACCGATCCCGACACCCTGGTCTACGGCATCGACGGCGAGCAGCGGAACCGCGGCATCGAGCTCAGCCTGTTCGGCGAGCCGCTCGAGGGCTTCCGCCTGCTCGGCGGCGTCACGCTGCTCGACGCCGAGCTGGCCAGGACGGCCGGCGGCAGCAACGACGGCAACGACGCGGTCGGCGTGCCGGACTACCAGTTCAACATCGGCGCCGAGTGGGACCTGCCCTACCTCCGGGGCCTGACCCTGACCGGCCGGCTGCTGCACACCGGCCCGCAGTACCTGGACGCCGCCAACAGCCTGGAGGTGCCGGCCTGGACGCGCCTGGACCTCGGCGCCCGCTACCGCACCGAGCTGGCCGGCTACCCGGTCGCCTTCCTGGCCAACATCGAGAACGTCACCGACAACGCCTACTGGGCCTCGGCCAACGGCGGCTACCTGACCCAGGGCGCCCCGCTGACCGCCAAGCTGTCGGTGAGCTTGGACTTCTAGGCTCGGAAGGCGCTTCCACGCCCCTCGACAAGCTGCCACCGCAGGTCGGGGCTCCGCGACACCGCCGCGCAATGGCTTCATCCTGAGCCTGTCGAAGGGTGAAGCCATTCGGCGCTGACCGTGCCGGCTTCGCTTCACCCTTCGACAGGCTCAGGATGAAGCGAATGGACGTGCCATGGCACCGGGCGGCACCACCTTCACTCGAAGCGCAGCACCAGCTGGGCGTCGTCGCACCAAGTGCCGTCGGCGGTCCGGGTGCCGCGGGGCTCCAGGCCCCACTGCACGAAGCCGAGCGAGCGGTAGAGCGCGAAGGCCGGCGCGTTGTCGGCCCAGACCGTCGCCATCAGCTGGGTGACGCCGGGCAGCTCCCTGGCCGCCGCGATCGCCGCCTCGCAGAGCCGGCGGCCGAGGCCCTGCCCGCGCCCCGCCTCGGCGACATACATCGTGAAGAGATGCGCCTTGTGGCGCACGGTCCGGCCCGGCTGGACGTAGATGCCGGCAAGACCGACCAGGGCGCCGTCGGCCGCGAAGGCGCCGAGGATCGTCGAGCGCTCGGTCCAGTCGCGCCAGAAGGAGTCCGGCTGTTCGACCTCGTCCTCCCAGGACGAGCCGAAGTTGGCCGGCTCGCGTTTCAGGGCGGTCAGGCGCAGCTCCCGGAAGGACGCCCAGTCGTCCGGCCCGAGCCGTCGGATCCCCCTGGACGACGGGGCGGCCACGGCGCCCTACCGTCCGGCGACGAAGTCCGGCTCGGCCTGGAAGCCGGCGGCCTCCTCCAGCACGCCGGCGACCCTCAGCACCGTCTCCTCGTCGAAGGCACGGCCGATCAGCTGCAGGCCGAGCGGCAGGCCGTCCGTGGACAGCCCACCGGGCAGCGAGATCGCCGGCAGGCCGGCAAGGTTCGCGGTCACCGTGAAGACGTCCATCAGGTACATGGCGACCGGGTCGTCCATCTTCTCGCCGATCGCGAAGGCCGCCGAGGGCGCGGTCGGCGTCAGGATCGCGTCGACCTTCTCCCACGCGGCCCGGAAGTCGTTGGCGATCAGCGTGCGCACCTTGCGCGCCTTGTTGTAGTAGGCGTCGTAGTAGCCGGCCGAGAGCACGTAGGTGCCGATCATGATGCGGCGCTTGACCTCCTCGCCGAAGCCGGCGCCGCGGGTCGCCTCGTACATCTCGGTCAGCGCCTGGTCGCCGGCCTGGCGCAGGCCGTAACGCACGCCGTCGTAGCGCGCCAGGTTGGAGGAGGCCTCGGCCGGCGCGATCACGTAGTAGGCCGGCAGGGCGTACCTGGTGTGCGGCAGCGAGAGCTCGACGATCTCGCAGCCGGCCTGCTTCAGCCACTCGATGCCCTGCTGCCAGACCCGGTCGATCGCCTCCGGCACGGAGTCGAGCCGGTACTCCTTCGGCACGCCGATGCGCAGGCCGCGCAGGTCGCCGGTCAGGGCCGCCTCGTAGTCCGGCACCGGAACATCGACCGAGGTCGAGTCCTTGGGGTCGTAGCCGGCCATCGAGCGCAGCAGGATCGCGCTGTCGCGCACCGTGCGCGCGAAGGGGCCGGGATGGTCGAGCGAGGAGGCGAAGGCGACCACGCCCCAGCGCGAGCAGCGGCCGTAGGTCGGCTTCAGGCCGACGATGCCGGTGAAGGAGGCAGGCTGGCGGATCGAGCCGCCGGTGTCGGTGCCGGTGGCGCCCAGCGCGCAGCGCGCCGCGACCGCCGCCGCCGAGCCGCCGGACGAGCCGCCGGGCACCAGCTTGCGGTTGTCGCCCTTGCGCTTCCAGGGGTTCTCGACCGGGCCGAAGGCGCTGGTCATGTTCGACGAGCCCATGGCGAACTCGTCGAGGTTGGCCTTGCCGAGCAGCACGGCGCCGTCGCGCCACAGCTGGCTGGTCACGGTCGACTCGTAGGTCGGCCGGAAGCCCTCGAGGATCCGGCTGCCGGCGGTCGTCGCGACGCCGCGGGTGCAGTAGAGGTCCTTGATCGCCAGCGGGATGCCCTCGAGCGGCCCGGCCTCGCCCTTGGCGATGCGCGCGTCCGAGGCGGCCGCCATCTCCAGCGCCTGCTCCGGCGTCTCCAGGATGAAGGCGTTGAGCGGCCGCGCGGCCTCGACGGCCGCGACGTGGGCCTCGGTCAGCTCCCGGGCCGACAGCTGCTTCTTCGCCAGCGCGTCGCGCGCGCCGGCCAGGGTCAGGTCGGTCGGCGTCATGGCTACTCCACCACCTTGGGCACGACGAAGAAGCCGTGCGCGCTCTGCGGCGCGTTGGCGACGATGTCCTCGGGATAGCCGCCGTCGGTCACGGCGTCGGCGCGCAGGTGCAGCTTCTGCTCGACCACCGAGGTCATCGGCGCGACGCCCTCGGTGTCGAGCTCGCCGAGCTGCTCGACCCAGGCGAGGATGTTGTTCAGCTCGCCGACCAGGCTCTCGGCCTGGGCGTCCTCGACGCGAATGCGCGCCAGCTTGGCGATCCGGCGCACCGTGTCGATGTCGACCGACATGCCGCCCCTCTTTCTCTCGTGTTCAGGAACGCTTGGAAGCGAGGTCGCTGTCTAGCACCGGCCCGCCCGGGTCACAAGGCGCAGGCCGCCGCGCCGGATACCGGGCCCGCGGCGCCGTCCGGCCAGCGTCGCGGGCCTCCCGGCGCCACCAAATACGCCGACCACGTGCACTCGACCGTTAACGAACTCTTATAGGTTTCGGGCGTCACCTTGAGACCCGATGGATTCCCCCGCAGGATGAGCCTGACGGCCCCATAGGGTATTCGGCGATTGACCCACTGCCCCGTCGCCGCCGGGTCCGGTGATCCCGCCGAGGACCGCCGGCTCGATGAGCTGTACCGCTACGAGATCCTGGACACCGAGGCCGACGCGCGCTTCGACCGCATCGTCGCGCTGGCGGCCGAGGTCCTGGACATGCCGATCGCGCTGATCAGCCTGATCGACGAGGACCGCCAGTGGTTCAAGGCGCGGATCGGCGTCGAGGTCAGCGAGACGCCGCGCGCCTGGGCCTTCTGCGACCACACGATCCGCGGCAGCAGGCCCCTGGTCGTCGAGGACGCCAGCGAGGATGCCCGCTTCGCCCGCTCGCCGCTGGTCGCCGGCAAGCCGGCCATCCGTTTCTATGCGGGCGCGCCGCTGATCACGCCCTCGGGCTACCGCATCGGCTCGCTCTGCGTGCTCGACCAGCGGCCGCGCCATCTGGCCGCCGTACAGTGCGATATCCTGTCCCGGCTCGCCGAGACGGTCGTCGACCTCCTGGAATCGCATCGCGCCGCGCGCGAGCTGCAGCGCAAGCAGAAGCTGCTGAGCCTGGCCGAGATGAGCCAGCGCGAGCAGATCCGCTACGGCCGGATCTTCGAGAACTCGCTCAACAAGATCTATCTCTTCGACGCCCGCAGCCTGCAGCTGATCGCGGCAAACCGCGGCGCGCGCGAGGGCCTGGGCTACGACGAGGCCGAGATCGCCGCGCTGACCCCGCTCGACCTGATGCCCAGCGTCGGGGCCGCGCAGTTCGAGCGGCTGCTCGAGCCGCTGCGCAGCGGGCGGCGCGAGCGCATCCGCTTCGAGCGCGAACAGCGCCGCAAGGATGGCTCGGCCTTCCCCGCCGAGGTCACGATCGAGATCGACAGCAACGGCGAGCGGCCGCTGTTCGTCGCCGTCGTCCTGGACGTGACCGAGCGCCTGGCCCAACAGCGTGCGCTGAGCCGGGCGCTGGCCATGACCCAGTCGATCCTGGACGCCTGCCAGGAGGCGATCACCACCTTCGTGCCGCTGCACGGTCCGCGCGGCGAGATCCGCGACTTCCGCTGCCTGCAGGCCAACGCCGCGGCCTGCCGGATGCACGGCCTCTCGGCCGAGGAGATCGTCGAGGCCCGGCTGCTGCAGCTCTGGCCGGGCTGGCGCGAATCGGCGGCCTTCGACCTGCTTCGGCGCGTCGTCCTCGACGGCGAGCCCGCCTCGGGCGAGCTGCAGTATGCCGACGCCGATCGCGACGGCTGGTTCCACCTCTCGGCGGCGCCGACCGGCGAGGGCGGCCTGACCCTGGTGGTCGCCGACATCACCGCGCGCAAGCAGCACGAGCGGGCCCTGCAGCGCTCGAACGCGGCGCTCGAGCAGTTCGCGACCGGCGTCGCCCACGACCTGCAGACGCCGCTCGGCCAGATCGCCGGCTTCACCCAGCTGCTGCAGCGCCACCTCGGCCCGGAGCTGCCGGAGAAGGCGGCGGCGACCCTGGGCTACATCACCCAGGCGGCCGAGAACATGAGCGAGCTGGTCCGCAGCCTGCTCGACTACGCCCGGCTCGGCACGCTGACGATCGACCCCAAGCCGGTCGACCTGCAGGCCGTGGTCGGCCACTGCCTGGCCGAGTTCTCGGACGAGCTGGGCTCGGCGAGCGTGGCGCTCGGCTGGCTGCCCGAGGTGCCGGGCAACGCGGCCCTGCTGCGCCAGGTCTTCCAGAACCTGATCGGCAACGCCCTCAAGTACCGCTCCGAGCGGCCGCTCGTGCTCTCGATCCAGGCCGAGCGCAGCGGCTCGGCCCTGCTGGTCGCGGTCGAGGACAACGGCATCGGCATCGAGCCGCGCCACGCCGAGCGGATCTTCGAGGTGTTCCGGCGCCTGCACTCCGACAGCTCGCCCTATCCGGGCCTGGGCATGGGCCTGGCGCTCTGCAAGACCATCGTCGAGGCGCACGGCGGCCGCATCTGGCTGGACACCGGCCGGCTCCGGCAGGGCGAGCGGAAGGGCAGCCGCTTCCTGCTCGAGCTGCCGCTCTCGCCGGGTGGCGGCCGGCGCGGCGGCGAGGGCTCGGCGACGGTGCTGCCGATCCGGAAAGGGGACGAGCGGCCGGCCCGCTGAGCTGGAGCCTTCCCGGGGACCGCGCATCCGGTCTAACGTGCCCGCCATGTCGCCGGCCCCTGCCTGCCCGCCCTTCACCGACCTCGCCGAGCTGCCCGGGCTGCTGCCGCCGCGCGGCCGGCTGCTCGGCCTCGACCTCGGCGAGAAGACCATCGGCCTCGCGCTGTCGAATTCCGACCTGACCCTGGCCTCGCCGCTCAGGACCCTGCGTCGGCGCAAGTTCACCGAGGACGCGGTCGCGCTCGAGGAGCTGTGCCGCGAGCGCGAGGTCGGCGGCCTGGTCGTCGGCCTGCCGCTGAACATGGACGGCAGCGAGGGCACGCGGGCGCGCTCGACGAAGCAGTTCGCGCGCAACCTGATCGAGATCGCGAGGCTCGGCCTGCCGGTCGCGCTCTGGGACGAGCGGCTCTCGACCGCGGCCGTCGAGCGCTTCCTGATCGACGAGGCGGACATGACCCGGCGCCGGCGCGGCGAGGTCGTCGACAAGATGGCCGCGGCCTACATCCTGCAGGGTGCGCTCGACGCCCTGAACAGACGCGGGGCCTGAGCGCCGCCGCGATGCTCGCCGTCGTCACCGTCATCCTGCCGGTCTTCCTGCTGATCTTCCTCGGCTGGCTGCTGCGCCGCCGGGAGTTCCCCGGCGACCACTTCTGGGCGCCGGCCGAGAAGCTGACCTACTTCGTGCTGTTCCCCTCGCTGATCGCGACGACCCTGGCCAAGGCCGACTTCGGCCAGCTGGCGATCCTGCCGATGGCCGCGGCCATCGTGCTGGCGATCCTCGGGATGAGCGCGCTGATCCTGGCGCTCAAGCCGCTGTTCGGGGTCGACGGGCCGGGCCTGACCAGCGTCTACCAGGGCACCGTGCGGATGAATACCTACATCGGCCTGTCGGTCGCCTACGGCGTGCACGGCACCGAGGGCCTGACCGCGGCGGCCCTCGCGGTCGCGGTCATCGTGCCGCTGGTCAACGTCACCTGCACGCTGATGCTGGCGCGCTACGGCCACGGCGCCCAGCCGAGCCCGGGCCGCGTCGCGCGGCAGTTCGCGACCAACCCGCTGATCCTG
This sequence comes from Tistlia consotensis USBA 355, assembly GCF_900177295.1. Taxonomy (GTDB): domain Bacteria; phylum Pseudomonadota; class Alphaproteobacteria; order Kiloniellales; family DSM-21159; genus Tistlia; species Tistlia consotensis. The sequence goes on along the minus strand of NZ_FWZX01000017.1, from coordinate 38,684 downwards.
GCCTGCATCGCCGGTGGCCTGCTCAACGTCGGCGGCATCGGCCTGCCACCGGTCGTCGGGCCGATGGCGCAGATCCTCAGCCGCGCCGCCCTGCCGCTCGGCCTGCTCGCGGTCGGCGCCGCGCTCGATCTCAGGGCGGCCCACGCCGCCGGCCGCGTCGTGCTGCAGACCTCGGCGCTCAAGCTGGTCGGCCTGCCGGTCGTGACCTGGCTGCTGCTCCAAGCCTTCGGCGTCGGCGGCGTCGCGGCCTTCGTCGCGATCCTGTTCAGTGCCCTGCCGACCGCGACCAGCGCCTACATCCTGGCCCGCCAGCTCGGCGGCGACGCGACCCTGATGGCCAGCCTGATCACCATCCAGACCCTGGTCGCCCTGGCCAGCCTGCCGCTGGTGCTCGGGCTGCTGGCTTGACGGCGAACGGTCGCGGCAGCGAAAAGCGGGCACCAACTGAGAGGAACGAGAGACGGATGAGCGGACCTCTGAAGGGCCTGCGCGTGCTCGACATGACGCGCATCCTGGCCGGCCCGACCTGTACCCAGCTGCTCGGCGACCTGGGCGCCGACGTGATCAAGATCGAGCGGCCGGGCGAGGGCGACGACACGCGACGCTGGGGCCCGCCCTACGTCAGGAACGCCGACGGCAGCGACAGCGACGCCAGCGCCTACTTCCTGTCCTCGAACCGCAACAAGCGCTCGCTCTCGATCGACATGGCGCACCCCGAGGGCCAGGCGCTGATCCGGCGGCTGGCCGAGAGCGCCGACTTCGCGGTCGAGAACTTCAAGGTCGGCGGCCTCTCGAAGTTCGGCCTCGACTACTTCGGCCTGAAGCAGGTCAAGCCGGACCTGATCTACTGCTCGGTCACCGGCTTCGGCCAGGACGGCCCCTACGCGCCGCGCGCCGGCTACGACTACCTGGCCCAGGGCATGGGCGGCATGATGAGCCTGACCGGCGAGCCCGACGGCAAGCCGATGAAGATCGGCGTCGGCATCGCCGACGTGATGTGCGGCATGTACGCGACCGTCGCCCTGCTCGCCGCCCTGCACCACCGCGACAAGACCGGCCGGGGCCAGTACATCGACCTCGCCCTGCTCGACACCCAGGTCGCCTGGCTGGTCAACGAGGGCCTGAACTACCTGACCAGCGGCGAGGTCCCGCACCGCCGCGGCACCGAGCACGCCAACATCGTGCCCTACAACGTGCTGCCGACCGCCGACGGCCACCTGATCCTGGCGGTCGGCAACGACCGGCAGTTCCAGCGCTTCTGCGAGTTCGCCGGCGCGCCGGAGCTGGCGGCGGACCCGCGCTTCCTGACCAACTCGCTGCGCGTCGCCAACCGCAAGGCGCTCTACGAGATCCTGCCGAGGCTGACCGCACGGAAGACGCTCGACGACTGGGTCGAGGGCCTGGCGCAGATCGGCGTGCCCTCGGGCCCGGTCAACACGCTGGACCGGGTCTTCGCCGACCCGCAGATCCTGCACCGCGGCATGAAGATCGAGCTGCCCTATCCCGGCAGCGAGAAGGGCTCGGTCTCGCTGATCGGCAACCCGATCAAGTTCTCCGAGACCCCGGTCGACTACCGCCGCCCGCCGCCCCACGTCGGCCAGCACAGCGACGAGGTGCTGAGCGAGGTCCTGGGCCTCGACGCCGCCGAGATCGCCCGGCTGAGGGACGAAGGGGTCGTCTGAGCCCCCGCTACCGGACGCAGTCCAGGTCCGGACCGAGCTGGCGCACGCGGGTCTCCAGGGTCGCGGCGCGGTGGCGCACGTAGGCGCCGGGCTTCGAGGCCGACCAGCCGCGCGGATCCGGCAGCACGGCGGCAAGCAGCGCGCCCTGGCGCGGCGTCAGCTCGGCGGCCGCGCGGCCGAAATGGTGGCGCGCCGCCGCCTCGGCGCCGTAGACGCCGGCCGCCCACTCGACGTCGTTGAGGTAGAGCTCGAGGATCCGGCGCTTGCCGGCGATCGCCTCGAGCGACAGCACGAAGGGCACCTCCAGGATCTTCCTGAGCCAGTCGCGGCCCGGCCAGAGGAAGACGTTCTTGGCGGTCTGCATGGTGATCGTGCTGGCGCCGCGCAGGCGCCCGCCGCGGCGCCACTCCTCGATCGCGCGGTCGAGCTCGACCAGGTCGTAGCCCCAGTGCGAGCAGAAGCGGTTGTCCTCGCCGGCCAGCACGGCGAAGCGCAGGTTCGGCGAGATCTCGTCGAGCGGCACCCAGTCGCGCTGCCAGCCGTCGCCCTGGGCCCAGCGCAGCACCATCAGCAGGGTGCCCGGCGGCGGCACGACACTGTAGAGCGCGACCCAGAGCGGCGGCACCACGACGAGCACCAGCACGACGGCGCCCGGCAGCTTCCAGAGCCCGCGTCCGGGCAGTCGCCGCCACAGGCCGCGCCAGGCTTTTCGCCAAAGGGACGAAGGGCGCTGCGCCCGCGCTTGCGACTCCGGCCGGGCGGTGCCATAAGGCCGCTTCGATGAGCTCATCGAAGACACCCACACAAAACAGCGCCTCGGGCGGCTATCCGCACCGACACCTGCTCGGCATCGAAGGCCTGAGCCAGTCCGAGATCGTGTTCCTGCTGGACGAGGCGGCGGAATACGCCGACCTGGACCCGCACCGCCACGGTCGCAACGCGCTGCTCGCCGGCCATACCGTCATCAACCTCTTCTTCGAGAACTCGACGCGCACGCGCACGTCGTTCGAGCTGGCGGCCAAGCGGCTCGGCGCCGACGTCATCAACATGTCGGTCGCGTGGTCCTCGATCAAGAAGGGCGAGACCCTGATCGACACGGCCATGACCCTGACCGCCATGCACCCCGACGTGCTGGTCGTCCGCCACCCCGACTCCGGCGCGGTCAAGCTGCTGTCGGAGAAGGTCGACTGCGCGGTCATCAACGGCGGCGACGGCGCCCACGAGCATCCGACCCAGGGGCTGCTCGACGCGCTGACCATCATCCGGCGGCTCGGCAAGCTGGAGGGCCTGAAGGTCGCGGTCTGCGGCGACATCCTGCACAGCCGCGTGGCGCGCTCGAACATCCACCTGCTGACGGCGATGGGCGCGCGGGTCCGGGTCATCGCGCCGCCGACCCTGATGCCGGGGCGCGTCGAGGAGCTGGGCGTCGAAGCCTTCACCGACATGCGCGAAGGCCTGGCCGGCTGCGACGTGGTGATGATGCTGCGCCTGCAGACCGAGCGCATGCAGGGCTCCTACGTGCCCTCGATCCGCGAGTACTTCCACTTCTACGGCCTGGATCGCGAGAAGCTGGCCCATGCCAAGCCGGACGCCCTGGTCATGCACCCGGGCCCGATGAACCGCGGCGTCGAGATCGACAGCGAGCTGGCCGACGACATCGACCGCTCGGCGATCCGCGAGCAGGTCGAGATGGGCGTCGCCGTGCGCATGGCCTGCCTCGACATCCTGACCCGCCCGCTGCGCACCGGACGGAGGCGATGATGCAGAGGCCCCCCGCCCGCCCCGTGGCGCCCGGCCGCGTCGCCTACGTCAACGCCCGCCTGCTCGACCCGGCGAGCGGGCTGGACGCGCCCGGCGCGCTGCTGACCGAGGGCGCGGAGATCGCCGACCGCGGGCCCGAGCTGTTCAAGGACGGCGTCCCCGAGGGCATCGAGACGGTCGACTGCGGCGGCGCCTGCCTGGCCCCCGGCCTGGTCGACATGCGCGTGCAGCTGCGCGAGCCCGGCGAGGAGCACAAGGAGACCATCTCGACCGCCAGCCGGGCCGCCGCGATCGGCGGCGTCACCTCGATGGTCGCGCTGCCCAACACCGAGCCGATCGTCGACGACGTCGCCGGCGTCGAGTTCGTCGCGCGCCGTGCCCGCGAGGAGAAGTCGGTCAAGGTCTACACCTACGGCGCCGTGACCCGCGGCCTGGAGGGTCACGAGCTGACCGAGATGGGCCTGTTGACGGCCTACGGCGCGCTCGGCTTCACCGACGGCCTGAAGGCCGTCGCCGACGCCCAGGTGATGCGCCGGGCTCTGGCCTACAGCACGATCTTCGACACGGTGATCCTGCAGCATCCGGAGGAGCCGAGCCTGGCGCGCGGCGTGATGAACTCGGGGGCGCTGGCGACCCGGCTCGGCCTGTCGGGCATCCCGGTGCAGGCCGAGGTCATCATGGTCGAGCGCGACCTGCGGCTGGTCGAGATGACCGGCGGGCGCTACCACGTCAGCCACGTCTCGACCGGCGCCGCGATCGAGGCGATCCGCGGCGCCAAGAAGCGCGGCCTGCCGGTCAGCTGCGACACGGCGCCGCACTACTTCACGCTCAACGAGAACTCGGTCGGCGACTACCGGACCTTCGCCAAGGTCTCGCCGCCGCTGCGCAGCGAGGACGACCGCAAGGCGGTCGCCGAGGGCCTGGCCGACGGCACGATCGACGCCATCGCCTCCGACCACGCGCCGCAGGACCAGGACGCCAAGCGCCTGCCCTTCGCCCTCGCCGAGCCGGGCATCGTCGGCCTCGAGACCCTGCTGGCGCTGTCGCTGGCGCCGGTCCACGCCGGCCGCATGGGCCTGCTGGAGCTGCTCGCCTGCCTGACCAGCCGGCCCGCCGCGATCCTCAAGGGCCGCTCGGGCCTGACCAGGGGCTGGCCGGCCGACCTCGTCGTCTTCGACGCCGAGAAGCCCTGGACCATCGATCCCGACCGCTTCACCAGCAAGTCGAAGAACGCGCCCTTCGAGGGCCACATGGTCCAGGGCCGGGTCCTGCGGACGGTCGTCGACGGCCGGCCGATCTTCGTGGCGTAGGCCCGCGGCTGCGGGCCACCGCAGCGAATCCCTCGCGAACTGATCCAGGTCAAAGCCAGGCTGCCCGCGTGGGCGCATTCTCAACCGTGAAAGAGGCGTTTTCCCCCAACGCTCGCTTTCGAAGTCTTTCGGTTCGGCTTGCCTTGAACGGTCCGTCTTTCCCGACTCAGGGGGCGGGCCGTTTCTTTTGCCGCCCTACCAGGGCAGCTCGCGGCCCTGCCAGTCGAAGAAACGGCCGCTGTCGGCGGGCGTCAGGCCATCGATCAGCCGCCGCAGCCCGCCGACCGACTCCTCCGGCGTGATCTCGGCCTCCGGGCCGCCCATCTCGGTCCTGACCCAGCCCGGATGCACGGCGACGACGACGGCGCCCTTGTCCTTCAGCTCGATCGCCAGATTGCGCGTCACCATGTTCAGCGCCGCCTTGCTGCTGCGGTAGGCGTAGGCGCCGCCGCTGCCGTTGTCGGCGATCGAGCCCATCTTCGAGCTCACGTTGACGATGACGCGCCGCGAGCTGGCGACGACAGCCGGCCAGAAGGCGGCCGCCAGCCGGGCCGGCGCCAGGACGTTGACCGCCAGCAGGCGCTGCCAGAGCTCGAAGTCGAGGCTCTCCAGGTCCTCGTCCTCGCCGCCGAGCCCGGCGTTGTTGATCAGCAGGTCGAGCGGCTCGTCGGCGAGGTTGCGCGCCAGCGCCTCGACCTGCAGGCCCTCGGTGACGTCGAGGCGATGCAGCGCCACGCCCTCGCCGAGATCCTGCAGCGGCCGGCACTTCTCCGGGTGCCGGCAGCAGGCGTGCACGCGCCAGCCGTCGGCCGCGAAGCTCTCGACGAAAGCCAAGCCGAGGCCGCGGTTGGCGCCGGTGACCAGCACACTGGGCATGGCCGAGCCCTCCCTCCCGGCGACCGGGTCACCCCTCCACCCGGAAGTGCGCCTCGGTCGGCGCGTGGCCGACGCCGTTGATCGGCAGGATGTCCTGGGGGCAGGCCGAGAAGGCGACGATGCAGTCCAGCTTCGCCTCGAACAGCACGTGGTCGCCCGGCTTGGAGACCGGCTCCTCGAAGGACAGGCCGCCCTCCTTGGTCCAGGGGATGTTCATCCAGAGGTTCAGCGGGCTCGGCGTCTCGGGCGGCGTCAGCCCCAGCTCGAACAGCGCAGCGGCCAGGTTGTCGGTGCAGTTGTCGTGGTACTCGGTGCAGCCGAGCAGGCCGTAGCGGTAGTCGTCGCAGGCCGCGATCACCGTGTCGTGGATGCCCGGCGAGGAGTCCTCGAGCAGCGTCAGGATCGGCCGGCGCCGGTTGGTGTAGAGGTGGTCGCCGACCTGCGGGATCATCTTCAGCAGGGTCGCGCGCGTGTGCTCCATCGACATGAACTCGCGCAGGTCGTGCTGCGCGAAGGCCCAGGTGTCGACGACCTGGTCGCCGTGGGTGTTGATCACCCGCAGCCGCTGGCCGGCGGCAAGCCGCGTCGCCTTGCCGTGCCGCGCCGGAATCGTAACGTCCTGCCCCATCGATCGCCCCCTTCTTGCCCCGTCAGGGGACGGAGCTTAGGGGCCGCAGGAGCCGCCGGCAAGGCGACGATCGCCCCCTCCCGGGCCCGGGGAACGCCGCGAAGCCGTCACGCAGCGGCGGCCCGAATCGTCACGACGCGGAGGAGCAGGCCCGGCTTGGAGGAGGGACCATGAGCTTCACCCTGACCATCGATCTCGTGAACGAGAGCGGCGACGCGCTGACCAGGAAGGACCAGACCAGGACCTCGGCCCGCTTCGAGACCCCGCCGCCGGACGCGTTGTCGGCGACGGACGGCCGGGGCAGCGCGACCGTCGTCGGCGGCTCGTCGTTCGAGACCCAGGTCTGGTACGGCCACGGCCAGGCCGCGTCCCGCGGCGCCGCCATCAGCGTGTCCGACGGCCGGGTCTCGACGGTGCCCAGCAACGCCGACGTCGAGGTCGAGAGCGCCGACGGGCAGGCGGCGACCGTCAAGGTGATCTTCGGCGACTAGGGTCGCCGCGGTCCCGGCGGATCGGCACCCGGCGGCGCGGCTGCCGGTGCCGACAGAGGGCTTCGCGCCCGCGCCGCGAAGGTTTATGGTCGGCCATCTGCAATTTTCGCGGGCAACGGGGAGACGCGCCATGAGCTTCACTCTCACCATCGACCTGGTGAACAACTCGGGAGACAAGCTGCAGAAGAGTGCTCAGACCCAGGGCGACTTCACCACCCAGCCGCCCGACACGCTGGCCGGCAACGGCAGCGGGCAGGCGGTCGCGACCGGCGGCGGCGAGTTCATCGTCGAGATCTGGTACGGCCACGGCCAGACCGAGCCGCAGGGCATCGGCATCTCGGTCTCCGGCCAGCAGGTCTCGCCGACCGGCACCTCCTGCGCCGCCTTCAAGATCGACAGTCAGAGCGAGAATGCCGCGACCGTGACCGTGACCTTCGTGCCGGTCGGCCAGCGCGTGCCGCTGGGGGTCGTCGAGCCGGCCTCCTGACCGCCGCGGCTCAGGCGCTCTCCTCGAACAGCTCGCGGCCGATCAGCCAGCGGCGGATCTCGCTGGTCCCGGCACCGATCTCGTAGAGCTTGGCGTCGCGCAGCAGCCGGCCGGTCGGGTAGTCGTTGATGTAGCCGTTGCCGCCGAGCAACTGGATCGCGTCGAGCGCCACCTGGGTCGCCTTCTCGGCGGCATAGAGGATGGCGCCGGCGGCGTCCTTGCGGGTCGTCTCGCCGCGGTCGCAGGCCTGGGCCACGGCGTAGACGTAGGCCCGGCAGGCGTTGGCCGTGGTGTACATGTCGGCGAGCTTGCCCTGGACCAGCTGGAACGCGCCGATCGGCTGGCCGAACTGCTTGCGCTCGTGGACGTAGGGGATCGCGACGTCGAGCGCCGCCTGCATGATGCCGAGAGGGCCCGCCGCCAGCACGGCCCGCTCGTAGTCGAGGCCGCTCATCAGCACCCTGACGCCCTTGCCGACCTCGCCGAGCACGTTCTCCTCGGGCACCTCGCAGTCCTCGAAGACCAGCTCGCAGGTCGGCGAGCCGCGCATGCCGAGCTTGTCGAGCTTCTGGGCGATCGAGAAGCCCTTGAAGCCCTTCTCGACGATGAAGGCGGTGATGCCGCGCGGGCCGGCATCGGGGTCGGTCTTGGCGTAGATCACCAGCGTCTCGGCCTCGCTGGCGTTGGTGATCCACATCTTGCCGCCGTTGAGGATCCAGCGGTCGCCCCTCTTCTCGGCCCGGGTCTTCATCGAGACGACGTCGGAGCCGGCGCCCGGCTCGCTCATCGCCAGCGAGCCGACGTGCTCGCCGGAGACCAGCTTGGGCAGGTAGCGGCGCTTCTGGTCCTCGGAGCCATTGCGGCGGATCTGGTTGACGCAGAGGTTGGAGTGGGCGCCGTAGCTGAGGCCGACCGAGGCCGAGGCGCGGCTGACCTCCTCCATGGCGACGCAGTGGTGCAGGTAGCCGAGCCCCGAGCCGCCGTACTCCTCCTCGACCGTGATGCCGTGCAGGCCGAGCGCGCCGAGCTGCGGCCAGAGCTCGCGCGGGAACCAGTCCTCGCGGTCGATCCGCTCGGCCAGCGGCGCGATCCTCTCCTGGCTGAAGGACATCACGGTGTCGCGCAGCAGGTCGGCCTCCTCGCCGAGGCCGAAGTTGAGGCTGGGCAACTGGTTGGGGATCATCGGGACCTTCCTCCGCAAGAGACTTCGCACCTAGTTGAGCGTCGCCGGGCGCGGCCGTCAAAGGCTCTCCCGCCCCGTGGCCCGTCGTGATAGATTTTCTCTCGATTCCTCTACACCTTTCGGGAGAGGGACCGTGGCGGTCTACGTCGTCCGCGCCGGCGATACGCTCGGCGGCCTGGCTTCGCGCCTGGGCACGACCGTCGAGGCCATCATGGCACTGAACGGCCACATCGCGAACCCGCGGGCCGTCCGGGTCGGCATGCCGCTCAACCTGCCCGACGCCGGCCGGCCGGTGCCGCCGCTGGCCGAGCGGCCGGCCGGCGAGGCGCCCTGGCTCGAGATCGCCCGCCGCGAGATGGAGAGCGCCGCCCGGGAGCTGCCGGACGAGCGGCACAACCCGCGGATCATCGAGTACGAGCAGTCGACCGCCCTGCGCGCGACCGACGACGAGACGCCCTGGTGCTCGGCCTTCGCCAACTGGTGCCTGCTGCAGGCCGGCCTGGCCGGCAGCGGCAGCGCCGCCGCGCGCAGCTGGCTCGGCTGGGGCGAGCCGCTCGACGAGCCGCGCCGCGGCTGCATCGTCGTGCTCAGCCGCGGCGAGCCCTGGCAGGGCCATGTCGGCTTCCTCGACCAGTGCGACGAGAGTCGCTTCCACCTGCTCGGCGCCAACCAGGGCGACCGCGTGTCGGTGCGCGGCTTCAACCGCTGCCGGCTGCTCGGCCTGCGCTGGCCGAAGGGTGCCTAGCCTGCGGGAGCATCCGGGCGGCCGTCGAGGCGCATCAGGGTCTGCAGCAGCTTCGCGCAGGGCCGCTCGCGGCCGTCCTTCTCGACGAAGACCTCGACGTCGCAGATCGTGAGCGTGCGGCCGGTCTTGAAGACCCGGCCGAGGGCACGCAGGCGCTGGCCGTCGCCCGGCGCCATCAGGTTGATCTTGTACTCGACGGTCAGCACCGTCGCCTCGGCCGGAAACAGCGTGAAGGCGGCATAGCCGCCGGCCGAATCGCCGATCGTCGCGGTGACGCCGGCGTGGAAGAAGCCGTGCTGCTGGGCAAGGCCGGGGCGGAACGGCAGGACGATCTCGACCAGGCCAGGCTCGACCCGGGTCAGCTCGGCGCCGAGTGTCTGCATGATGCCCTGGCGTGCGAAGGAATCGCGCGTCCGGGCCTCGTAGCCCGGATCGAGCGGCTGGAATTCCGTCATCTGCACTCCCTCATTGCGTCGCGCGCAGGTGATAGATCAGGTCGAGCTCGGGCGCCGGATGGCCGAGCCGGGTCAGCAGGGCATGGGCCTGGCCGCGATGGTGGGTCTGGTGGTTGAAGAGGTGGGCCAGGATCTGCCAGAGCGGCTCGGCGTAGGCCACGCCGCGGCGGACGTAGGCGACCGGCGCGGCGAGCCGCTCGACCGCCAGCTCCGCGCAGAAGGCCGCGATCCGGCCGTCGACCTCCTGGCGGGCCGCGCGAAGCCCGGCGAAGTCCTCGAAGGGGATCGCATCGAGCCCGGGCGGCGGCGGCGCGACGTCCTCGGTCGCGACCTCGAGGCGGCCGAGCCAGATCAGGTCGCCGACCAGGATGTGGTTCAGGGTGCCGTGCAGCGAGCCGAAGAAGGCCTGCAGGTCGTGCCGGTAGTCGGCGTCGGGCAGCACGGCGACGGCCGCGTAGAGCCGCTCGTTGGCCCAGCGGTTGTAGCCGGCGAAGGTGCGGGCGTGCTCCGGGGTCACGACGCCGACGCCTCGCCGAAGCCGGCGATCGCCGGCTTGTGGCCATAGTAGTCGCGCCACAGCGGCGCGATCGCCGGGCGCGCCGCGACCGCGCGCATCAGGCGCGCGGCGCGCGGCGAGGCCTCCAGGAAGGCCGGGATGTCGTGGTGCCAGCCGCCGAGCATGGCGAGGTGGATGTCCGCCGCGGTAAAGCGGCCGCCGAGCAGGAAGGGACCTTCGCCCTCGTGCTGCTCGGTCTCGCCCAGGGCCGCCTCGATCAGCCGCCAGTCGCGCTCGACGGCCAGCCGCCCGGCCTCGCGCACCCCCTCGACGCCGGCCGGATCGACGGTGTAGCGCTCGGCGTAGGAGAAGCGCAGGTCGGCCTCGTAGAGATCGACCGCCCCGAAGGTCATCCAGCGCAGGCAGCGCGCACGCCGGCTGCTGCCCGGCGCCGGCAGCAGGCCGGCCTCGGGAAAGCTGTCGCAGAGCTGCAGCACGATGGCCAGGGACTCGGTCATCACCGTGCCGTCGGGCAGCACCAGCGCCGGGATCTGGCCGCGCGGGTTGAGCTTGAGGTATTCGGATCCGTGATGCTCGCCGGCCGCGACGTCGACCAGGACGCGCTCGTGCGGCGCCCCGGCCTCGGCCAGCACGCAGTTCGGGGCGAAGGCACCGGTCGCCCGCTTCCAGTAGAGCCTGTACATGTCTCCTCCTCGCAGCCTGCCCGCGGCAGCTTGGCGCGCGCCGGCCGAGCCGACAAATGACTTTGCCTGCGTCTCGCATGAGAAAGTTCGATGCATGGCACGGTCGCCGAGACGCCGGTTCCCCGCGGGCGCCGTTTCGGCTAGTCAGCGGCCATGCCCCTCGTCGGTTATCTGGAGTTCGCCCGGGCGCACCGGCGGTTCCTCGGCTTCGGCTTCCTGCTGGCCTGCTTCTCGAGCGTCGGGCAGACCTACTTCGTCGGCGTCTTCGGGCCGTCGATCATGGCCGAGTTCAGCCTCGGCCACGGCGCCTGGGGCGGCCTCTACATGGCCGGCACGCTGCTCAGCGCCGCCGCCCTGCCGTTCACCGGTCGGCTGGTCGACCAGGTCGAGCTCGGCCGCTTCGCGCTCGGCGTGATCGCGCTGCTGGTGCTCGCCGCCCTGGCCGCCGCCCTGGTTCCGGCGGCCTGGCTGCTGGTGCCGACGATCTTCCTGCTGCGCCAGAGCGGCCAGGGCCTGGCCAGCCACCTGATGCGCATTGCCATGGCCCGCTACTTCACGACCGGCCGCGGCAAGGCCCTCGCGCTCGGCGGCCTCGGCTTCTCGCTCGGCGAGGCACTCTGGCCGCTGGCCGGGGTCGCGGCGATCGGCGCCCTCGGCTGGCGCTCCACCTGGCTGGCGGTCGCCGGCCTCTGCCTGGCGGTGCTGCTGCCGGCGGCGCTGTGGCTGCTGCGCGGCCAGGCCGAGCGCCATGCCGCCTGGCTGGCCGACGCGGCCGCCGCCGAGGCGAAGCCGGGCGCGGCGCGCTCCTGGACTCGCCGCGAGGTGCTGCGCGACGGCCGCTTCTGGCTGTTCCTGCCGGCCGTCACCGCGCCCGCGATGATCGTCACGGCGCTGTTCTTCCACCACCTGACCCTGGCCGAGTCCAAGGGCTGGAGCGCCGCCTGGATCACCGGCTCCTACGTCTTCTACGCGGCCGCCGGCATCCTCGCCTCGATCGTCGCCGGGCCGCTGGTCGACCGCTTCGGCGCCAGGCGCCTGCTGCCCGGGCTGCTGCTGCCGCTGATCGCCGGCCTCGCCGTGCTGGCCAGCTTCGACGCGCCGCTCTCGGCCTGGCCCTACCTGATCGCCGTCGGCCTGACCGGCGGCGCCGCAGCGACCCTCTATCCGGCGCTCTGGGCCGAGCTCTACGGCACCCGGCACCTGGGCGCGATCAAGGCCATGGCGGCGGCGCTCATGGTCTTCGCCTCGGCGCTCGGGCCGCCGCTGCTCGGCCTGCTCTTCGACCTCGGCGTGCCGGGCGAGACCAGCTGCTGGCTCTTCGCCGGCTACTGCGCCGCCGCGACCGCCTGCCTGCTGGCCGGCCTGGCCCGCGAGAGGCCGATGGCCAAGGCCGCCTGAGCACTCGGGGCGTTGACCTTCGGTCAGTCGCTCTCGAGCGCGACCGACACCAGCCAGCGCCGCACCGCGGCCTCCTCCGCCGCCGACAGGCCCGCCGCGAGCCGTCGTTCGAGCGCGTCGACGCGCCGCCGGCAGCGCGCCAGGCTGCGCTCGCCGGTCTCGCTGAGCGCGAGCTGGCGGATCCGGCCGTGCACCGGGTGTGGCCGGCTGACCAGCGCGCCCGAGCGTTTCAGGTTGCCGACGATGACGCTGACCGTCTGGGGCTTGAGCAGCGACAGGCGGGCGAGGTCCGCGTTCGACAGGCCGGGATAGGCGCCGACCATGGTCAGCACCACGAACTGCGGCGGCGTCACCTCCAGGTCGGCGAGCGCCCGCTCCATGCGGGTGCGCAGGGCGACGCTGGCCTGGCGCAGCAGATAGCCGAGATGGCCCTGCTCGCCGCGCTTCGCCTCGCCCGGTTCCGGCAGTTGCGGTGCCAGCGAGGGAGGGCCCGGCAGACAGGAGGACGGCGAGGGCTTGCGCATGATATCAGAGCTCGAATATGTTGTTCGAACCCTGATACTAACGCGAAGAGCCACGGAGGACCAGCATGGCCGACAGCCACGCCCGCATCGAGTTCGACGACGTCTCCCGCCGCGCGCCCGGCGTGGTCTCGGCCCTGCGCAGCCTCTCCGCCTCGGCCGGCGAGGCCGGCCTGGAGAAGCCGATGATCGAGCTGGTCAAGCTGCGCGCCTCGCAGCTCAACGGCTGCGCCTTCTGCATCCAGTTCCACCTGAACCTGGCCCGCAAGATCGGCGTGCCGGCCGAGAAGCTCGACCTGGTCCCGGCCTGGCGCGAGGCGGGCCTGTTCAGCGCGCGCGAGCAGGCCGCCCTGGCCTGGACCGAGGTCATGACCCGGATGGCGCCGGGCGCCGCCTCCGAGGCCGACTACGCCGCCCTGCGCGCCGAGTTCTCCGAGAGCGAGGCGCTCTTCCTGACGGTCGCGATCGGCACGATCAACCAATGGAACCGCATCGCCGTGGCGTTCCGCTTCACCCCGCCGGTGCCCAAGGCGACCGAGGCCAGCGCGGCATGACCGCCGAGCTCCGCCCGGTCGGCGAGGCCGAGATCGCCGCCTGCTTTCCGCTGATGCGCCAGCTCCGGCCGCATCTCGCCTCGGCCGAGGAGCTCGCCGAGCGCTGGCGCCGGCAGGCGGCCGAGGGCTACCGCCTGCTCGGCCTCTGGGCGGAGGACACACCGCTCGCGCTGGCCGGCTACCGCCTGCAGGAGAACCTCGTCTATGGCCGCTTCCTCTATCTCGACGACCTGGTGACCCTGGAGGGCGCGCGCGGCCGGGGCCACGGCGCCCGGCTGATCGAGCACCTCAAGCAGGAGGCATCGCGGCTCGGCTGCGCCCGGCTGGTGCTCGACACGCCGCTCGACAACGTGCTCGGCCACCGCTTCTACTACCGCCAGGGCCTGCTGGCGCGGGCGCTGCGCTTCGGCCTGGCGCTGTCGTGACGAGCCTTCTGCACCTGCCGATCAGCGCGCGCGGCGAGGCCTCGGTCAGCCGGCGGATCGGGCAGCGGGCCCTCGAGGCCTTCCGGCGGGCGATCCCCGGGCTGCGGATCGTCGGGCGCGACCTCGGCCGCGAGCCGCTGCCGCACCCCGACCCGGCCTTCGTCGCGGCCAACCTGACGGCCGAGGCCGAACGCGGACCGGCGGAGCGTGCCGCCCTGACCCTCTCCGAGCGCCTGATCGCCGAGCTCGAGGCCGCCGACCTGCTGCTGATCTCGACGCCGATGCACAACTTCACGGTGCCCTCGGCGCTCAAGGCCTGGATCGACTTCGTGGTGCGCCCCGGCGCCACCTTCCGTTCGAGCCCCGCGGGCAAGGTCGGCCTGCTGGCCGACCGGCCGGTCTTCGTCGTCGCCGCCTGCGGCGGCCGCTTCGGCACGGCGCCCGGCGCTCAGCAGGACTTCCTGGGGCCCTACCTCACCTACCTCTTCGCGACCATCGGCCTGACCAGCGTCGAGATCCTGAGGCTCGACGCCTTGGGCCGCGGCGGCACGGCCCTGGAGCGCGCCGAGGCGGCGGCGGCGGGCTGGATCGCGGCGCAGGCGTCGACGCTGCCCGAGCGGTTCCGGAAGGCGGGGTAGTCAGCGCTCCCACGCCCCTCGACAAGCTCGGGACGAAGCAGCCGTTTGGGTTCGTCTCGACGTCTGCTTCGTCCCGAGCTTGTCGAGGGGCGTGGGAGCGCGAAGAGCCGGCAGCCGCGTCCTAGCGCGGCCAGACGACCGGGAAGAGCGCCTCCGGCAGGGCGGCGCCGTCGGGCAGCTTGCCGACGATCTCCGGGAAGGGCGGCGAGACCTCGCCGGCGCGCTCGGCATAGACCACGTCGTCGCCCAGGAAGCGGGCGGCGAAGGCGCGGCGGCGGCGCTCGCTCGAGGCGTTGCCCGGCGCGCCGTGCAGGGTCAGGAAGTTGAAGGCGATGCAGTCGCCCGGCTCCAGGTCCCAGCCGAGGATGCGGTAGGAGCGGCGCTCGTCCTCGATCGGCGGGGTCGGCTCCAGGCCGTCGGCGCTGCCGCGCTCGTAGCTGTTCCCGGTGAACTTGGTCGGCCGGAAGCGCCGGCCCCAGCCGTGGCTGCCGGCGACGAACTCGACGCAGGTCTCGCGCGCCACCGGGTCGAGCGGAATCCACAGGCTGACGGTCTGCCGGCCCTCGACGCAGTAGTAGGGCTGGTCGTGGTGCCAGGGCGTGCGCTCGGCGGTGCTCGGCTCCTTGACCAGGACATGCTCGTGGAACACCCGGGCGCGCTGCGAGCCCATCAGGGCGGCGGCCAGCCCGGCCGCCGGCGAGCGCTCCATGAAGTCGCGGTATTCGGGGATCCGCTGCCAGTTGCAGTAGTCGCCGCGGAAGGCGCCGCTGCCGCCCGCCGGCGTGTAGTGCCGGGCATAGGGCCCGGGCTCGGCGAGGTTGCGCTCGAGCCCGGCGCGCAGGGTCTCGATCCAGCCGGCGTCGAGGACGCCGCGCAGTGCGACCGCGCCGTCGGCCCGGAAGGCCTCGATGGTCTCTGCCGTCGGCGCCACGGCTACATCATCGCCCCGGTCGACTCGGCCAGGCCCGACATCTGGGCGCCGTCCTGGCCCTGGACCGCGAAGAAGGAGGATTCCTTGTAGAGCGGCGGCAGCTCGACCGCGCCGGCGCGCAGCCGCGCCATGCGCGTCGGCCGGCCGCGCACCAGGTGGCCGCGGTAGGCCGAGAGGATGTTGCTCGGCGACAGCGGGAAGGCGTCGGCCGCGGTGTAGTCGCAGATCAGCAGGCGCCGCGGCGTGTCCGAGCGGTTCGCCGGCGAGCCGTGGACCATCCAGGAATCGATGAACACGACGTCGCCGGCCTTGCCGGTCAGCTTGACCGAGCCCGCCTCGAACTCGGGCCAGAGCGCCCGGTCGATCTCGCCGGCGAAGCGCTCGTCCTTGTAGTGGCTGTAGTGGGTCCTGTGGCTGCCCGGCACGACCTGCAGCGCCCCGTTCTGCTCGGTCATGTCGTCGAGCATGACCAGGGCGACGACGACCGAATCGTTGGTATGCGGCTCGAAGGGATGGTCCTGATGCCAGCCGACGTAGGTCTCCATCGAGGGCATCTTGATGTTGATCTTGCAGTGGTGGAACTTGACGTCCGGGCCCAGCAGGCCGGCCGCGACGTCGACCACCCGGCCGTCGAACAGCACCGAGCGGTAGAGGTCGGAGAAGTCGGCCGGATTGGTGACGCGGCGCAGCTTCGGGCGCTCGGCCGAGTGGCCTGGCTCGAGGTCGAAGACGTGCTTGCCGTCGGCCGTGACGCCCCAGTTCTCGGAATGCTGCCGGCTCTCGTCGATCCAGCCGTCGAGCTCGCTGTTGAGCGCGACGACCTCCCAGGTCGAGGCGCAGCCCGGCACGATCAGGTAGCCCTCTTCGCGAAACTGACGAACCTGCTCCTCGTCGAGCATCGCAGCCTCCCCTGCCCTCGGGTGCCGTACCGCAGTGCAGTATGGCGCCGTCGCGCACTCCGAGTCCATCGCCCGCGAAAGCGCGGCCGGCGCTATAGTTCGCGGCGGGCGGCGGGCGCCGCCCCGTCCTCTCGCGGAAGGACCAGAGCCGTGACCGATACCAGAGACAGGCATGCGCATCCGCTCGTCTGCGGCCTCTGCGGACGCTCCTTCGCGCGCCGCGACACGGTGCCGGTCGAGGCCGTGCGGCCGCAGATCTCGGAGCGTCTCGACCGCGACCATCCGGACTGGCGCAAGACCGGCACGATCTGCCTCAGCGACCTCGCGGAGGCGCGGCGCAGCCTGGTCGAGGAGCTGCTGATCCGCGAGCGCGGCGAGCTCGGCGCGCTGGAGCACGACGTCATCGACAGCCTGGCGCGCCACGAGACGCTGACCAGCGACGTCGACGCCGAGTTCCAGGGCACGCTGTCGTTCGGCGACCGGCTGGCCGACCGGGTCGCGAGCTTCGGCGGCAGCTGGACCTTCATCATCCTCTTCGCGGTGGTCGTCGCGCTCTGGATGCTGGCCAACGCGATCCCGCTGCTGCTCGCCGAGCGCTTCGATCCCTATCCCTTCATCCTGCTCAACCTGGTGCTGTCCTGCATCGCCGCGGTGCAGGCGCCCTTCATCATGATGAGCCAGCGCCGGCAGGAGGCGAAGGACCGGCTGCGCTCGCAGAACGACTACCGGGTCAACCTCAAGGCCGAGCTGGAGATCCGCCAACTCCACGAGAAGCTCGACCATCTGCTGATCCGCCAGTGGGAGCGGCTGACCGAGATCCAGCAGGTCCAGATCGAGCTGCTCGAGGACCTGGCGCGCCGGCGCGGCAGCTGAGCGGCGCGCTCAGCCGCCGACCCAGCCGGGCACCGCGCGGCAGAGCTTGTCGAGCAGCCGGTCGAGGTCGCCGCGCTCGCGCTCGGTCAGGCAGGCCATCAGCTTGCGCTCGCCCTCGACGAACATCGGCATGATGCGCTCGTAGGCGGCCCGTCCCGCTTCGGTGATCCGCAGCACCTTGCGGCGCGCGTCCGCCGGATCGGCGGCCGGCACGATCAGGCCCTTGCGGGTCAGGCTGGTGACGGCCCGGCTGACGGTGTTGCGCGGCTGCTCGGTGATCTCGCAGATGTCGCGCGGATTGAGGCCGTCCCGGAAGCTCAGGCAGATCAGCACCGTCCACTCGGGCCGGATGATGCCGTGCTCCAGCTCCATCCGGCGCAGCAGCGGCTCCCGGTAGAAATTGGTCAGGAAGGCGATGCGGTAGCCGTAGCGGATCGGCGTGCCGTCGATGATGTCGAGGAGCTTCATTCCTGCCTCTTGCGTCGTCCGGCGCCGCTGCCCGGGCCCCATCCCCCCTGTCCGGGCCTTCTACCTACGTCGCGCGGCCGCCCGCGTCGCCTCCGAACTCGCAGATCGCTCCATATGGAACATTTTTTGTTCCATATGGATCAAAAAAGCCGCATCATTCGGGCACGGCGAGCACCACGCAGACGGGCCGCCGAGGGAGGCGACGTGACACCAGCCGAGTCCGAGAGCCGCGCCGGCGCAGGCCGCTGGGAGCGTGTCCTGCTGAACGGCTTCGCGGTCCTGCTGCTGCTGCTCATGCTCTGCATCTGCGCCCAGGTGCTGTGCAGCGCGCTCGACCTCAATCCGCTGGCCACCTTCCAGACGGCGCTGCCGCTGCTCGGCCGCGCGCTGACCATCAACTCGCTGCTCGACCTGCAGTGGCACCTGCTGGTGGTGATCGGCCTGCTGCCGGCCGGACTCGTCTGGCGGCGCGACGGCCACGTGCGGGTCGACTTCCTCTACGCCGGCTTCCGGGCCCGCACCAAGGCCGGCGTCGACTTGGCCGGCCTGCTGGTCTTCACCCTGCCGTTCCTGCTGCTCAGCGTGCCGGCCGGCTGGAGCTTCATGCTGCGCGCCTGGTCGTCGTCCGAGATGTCGCCGAACGGCGGCCTGACCGACCGCTTCCTGGTCAAGAGCCTGCTGCCGGCCGGCCTCGCGATCCTGCTGCTGGTCGCGCTGCTCGACCTCTGGCCGCTGGGCAGGCGCCTGCTGGGACGCCGCTGATGGAGACCGCCCTGCCGCTCGCCATGGCGGCGGTGACCCTGGCCGGCATCCTGGCCGGCTACCGGGTCGCCTTCGTGCTGGCCGGCTCCGCCGCCCTGTTCATCCTGCTCGGCGGCCTGCCGACCGCCTTCTTCAACCTGATCGTCAGCCGGATCTACGCCAACGTCCTGTCGAACTGGCTGCTCGTCGCGATCCCGATGTTCATCTTCATGGGGCTGGTGCTGGAGAAATCCGGCGCCGCGGAGCGCGCCCTGCGCGGGGCCCAGCGGGCGCTCGGCGGCAGCGCCGGCGGCATGGGCGTCTCGGTGCTGGTCATCGGCATCCTGCTGGCCGCCTCCTCGGGCATCGTCGGCGCCTCGGTGGTGCTGCTGGCCCTGCTGGCCCTGCCGCGCCTGACCGAGGCCGGCTTCGGCAACAGCGTCTCGGCCGGGCTGATCGCCGCCTCCGGCACCCTGGCGATCCTGATCCCGCCCTCGGTCATGCTGATCGTGCTGGGCGACCAGCTCCAGGTCCCGGTGCCCGACATGTTCGCCGGCGCGATCGGCCCCGGGCTGCTGCTGGTGCTGCTCTACGGGCTCTACGTCGTCTGGCGCGCCCGCGGCCTGCCCCGGCTGGCGCGGGAGCCCGAGGCCGGCGCCCGGCGGGTCGGCGGGCTGCTGCTCGACGTCGCGCCGCTGCTGCTGCTCGTCTTCTGCGTGCTCGGCTCGATCATCGCCGGCATCGCGACGCCGACCGAGGCGAGCGGCCTCGGTGCCCTCGGCTCGATCCTGCTGACCCTGCTCTACCGTCGCTTCAGCCCGGCCATGGTGATGGCGGCGGCGCGCGACACCGTCGTCGCCACCTCGATGGTCCTGATGGTCATGGTCGGCGCCACCTGCTTCTCCGCGGTGTTCCGCGGCATCGGCGGCGACGATGCGATCCACGGCGCGCTGGCCGCGCTGGGCGGCGGGCCCTGGACCGTGCTCGGCGTCGTGCTGCTGGCGATCTTCCTGCTCGGCTTCGTGCTCGACTGGCTGGAGATCACGCTGATCCTGATGCCGATCTTCGGGCCGCTGGTCGCGCATCTCGACTTCGGCAACGGGCTCGACCCGAGGGCGACGCTGCTGTGGTTCGGCCTGCTGGTCGCGGTCAACCTGCAGACCTCGTTCCTGACGCCGCCCTTCGGCTTCTCGCTCTTCTATCTGCGCGGCGCGGCCCCGGACCGCCTGACGACCGCCGAGGTCTACCGCGGCGTCGTGCCCTTCATCGCCCTTCAGCTTGTCGGCCTGGGACTGCTGCTCGCCTTCCCCGGCCTGGTCACCGGGCTGCTCTAGCCCGCCGAGGCCCCAGGGAACGGGGCCCGCATCACGGGAGGAACCTTGATCATGAGGAAGTTGCTGCTCGCCGCCGCCCTGCTGAGCCTGACCGCCGGCGGGGCCTCGGCCGGGACCTACAGCCTGCAGAGCGCCTTCGGCAAGAACCTGCCGATCCTCGGCCCGGCTGCCGACCGCTTCGCCGCCGAGGTCGACACGCTGACCGGCGGCAAGATCGCCTTCAAGCACTACGGCGCCGGCGAGCTGTCGCCGCCCTTCGAGATCCTCGACAACGTCGGCGCCGGGGCGATCGACGCCGGCTGGTCCTATGCCGGCTACGCCGCCGGCAAGGCGCCGGCGGCCGCGCTGTTCGGCTCGATCCCCTTCGGCCCGGACGCGATCAAGTACGTCTCCTGGGTGCTGCACGGCGGCGGCCTGCAGCTGTGGCGCGAGATCTACGCGCCCTTCAACGTCGTGCCGATGCCCTGCGGCGTGATCATCTCCGAGGCCGGCGGCTGGTACACCAAGGAGATCAAGTCGCCCGAGGACCTGAAGGGCCTGAAGATCCGCATCGGCGGCCTCGGCGGCAAGGTGCTGAGCAAGCTCGGCGCCAACCCGATGTCGCTGCCGGCCGGCGAGATCTCGACCTCCCTGGAGACCGGACGGCTCGACGCGACCGAGCTGTCCTTCCCGATGATCGACCGCCTGCTCGGCCTCGACAAGGTCGCCAAGCACTACTACTTCCCCGGCTGGCACCAGCCGTCGGGCTTCATCGAGCTCTACGTCAACAAGGACAAGTGGAACGGCTGGAGCGACGCCGAGCGCACCGCGGTCGAGACGGTGTGCAGCGACATCGACCTCTGGACCATCGGCACCGCGGTCGCCGGGCAGCAGGAGGCGCTCGACGCCTTCCGCGCCGACGGCGTCACGGTCGAGCGCTTCCCGGACAGCGTGATCGAGGCGCTGCGCAAGGCGACCGCCGAGGTCTATGCCGAGAACGAGGCCGCCGACCCGATGTTCAGGAAGGTGCTGGAAAGCTACCGCGCCTTCTCCAAGGCCTACGACCAGTACCAGGCGCTGAACAGGCTGTGACGGCGGAACGGCCGCGCCGTGCCGCCCGCGCGGCGCGGCCGCAACCCCGGGGACGAGCGGTGAGCTACAGCCTCAGCGACTTCGGCAGCTACCGCGCGGGCGGCCGCCTGGTCGAGGTGAGCGGCGAGCCCTGCCGCGAGATCGCCTTCACCGCCAGCACCCGCTATCCCTACGATCCCAACGGCGCCTTCCCGGTCGAGAGCGCCTACGTCCAGTACTTCGTGCCGAGCCGCCGGCGCGACCGCCCGCCGGTCGTGCTGCTGCACGGCGGCGGCATGACCGGCGCGATGTGGGAGACCACGCCCGACGGCCGGCCCGGCTGGCTGCACCTGCTGCTCGACCGCGGCCTCGAGGTCCACGTCGTCGACAACGTCGAGCGCGGCCGCGCCGGCTGGAAGCCCGGCCTGTGGCCCGGCGAGCCGATCCTGCGCTCGCTGCAGGAGGCTTGGCGCCTGTTCCGCTTCGGCCGGCCGGAGGACTTCGCGGCGCGCCGCGCCTTCCCGAACCAGCAGTTCCCGGTCGCGCGCCTGGAGGATTTCGGCCGCGGCTTCGTGCCGCGCTGGACCAGCAGCGGCCCGGCCCAGGTCGCGGCCTTCGAGGCCGTGCTGCGCCGGCTCGGCCGGGCCACGGTGATCTGCCACAGCCAGGGCGGCGAGGCCGCCTTCGAGGCCGCGGCCCGTGCCCCGGAGGCGGTCGAGCGCCTGATCGCGCTCGAGCCCTCCGGCTTCGCCGAGCGGCCCGAGCTGCTGGCCGGCGTGCCGGTCGTGCTGGCCCGGGGCGACTACCTGGACTGCGACGCGACCTGGCGCGGCCTGACCGCGCGCTGGCGCGACTTTGCCGCGGCGCTGCGCGGCGCCGGCGGCAGCGTCGCGGAGCTCGACCTCGCCGACGGCAGCCCCGGCGTCAGCCACATGGCGATGATGGACCGCGGCTCGGCCGACCACCTGGACCGGCTGCCCGGGCTCTGAGCGACGCTTGCCGAAGCCGGCCGAGGCCGGCGGTCACTTGCGCCGGAAGCGCTCGGCCTTGGCCCGGTTGCCGCAGGTTTCCATGCGGCACCAGCGGCGCCCGACGCCGCGCCCCCGGTCCAGAAACAGGGCGGTGCAGCGGCCGCACTCCCTGAGCCGGACCAGCTCCGGATCCTGGAGCAGCGCCTCCAGGGCCAGCAGCAGGCGCAGTCGAACGACGTCGGGGCCTTGATCGGCGAACGCGACCTGCCAGGCGAAGCCCCCGCCGGCCTGGACCAGATGCGCGCGCGCCAACGCCTCGCGGATCGCCGTGGCGAGCGCCTCGAGCTGCTCGGGCGCCGCGGGCCGGCCGGCGGCCTGGGCACACAGCACCGACCAGACGAGCTCCCGCAGCGCGAGCAGCCGGGCCAGGGCGGCCGCCGCCTCGGGGCCGGAGCAGGCGGCGAGCCTGCCAACCTCGTCCTCGTCGACGACCTCGGCCTGGCGCGCCCAGGCGAGCAGATCGCTCCAGTCGCGCAGCGTCTCCTCGGCGCGCGTCTTGCCGTCGTCGTCCAGCGTGTTGGCGAAGTCGAGGACCGGGTGGCCACCGAAGAAGCCGTGGGTTCGCCACATGCTCATGAGCGTCTCGTAACCATTATATTTGATTTATAGGTTGATCTGTCGATCAGAGCAAGATAACTCTTATTTCTGATAAAACGGTTATCGGAGAGACGGAACATGCTGACCCTCAACCAGAGCTTCGAGCACGACGGCCGGCGCATCGCCTGGGGACGGATCGGCGAGGGCGAGCCGCTGGTGCTGATCCACGGCTGGCCCTTCTCCTCGCAGGTCTGGCGTCGCATCGCGCCCTGGCTGGCGCGCGGGCGCAGCGTCTTCTTCTTCGACCTGCCCGGCATGGGCGCTTCCGAGAAGGCCGCAGCTGTCGATCCCGCCTCGCACGACCCGGTCCTGGCCGCCCTGCTCGGGCACTGGGGCCTGGAGCGGCCGGAGATCGTGGCCCACGACTTCGGCGGCTTGGCCGCGCTGCGCGGCCACTTCCTCGGCGGCCTGCAGTACCGCCGGCTGACGCTGATCGACCCGGTCGCCGTGCTGCCCTCGGGCTCGCCCTTCTTCCGCCACGTCCGCGAGCACGAGGCCGCCTTCGCCGGCCTGCCCGCCTATGCGCACGAGGCGCTGTTCCAGGCCTACATCCAGCAGGCGGCGGCCCGGCCGCTGAGCGCGGAGGCGCGGGAGATCTACGCCGCGCCGTTCCGGGGCGAAGCCGGACAGGCGGCCTTCTACCGCTACATTGCCCAGACCGACGAAGCCTACGTCGCCGAGCTGGAGCGGCGCTACGGCCGCCCGCCCTTCCCGGTCCGGTTGGTCTGGGGCGCCGAGGACAGCTTCATCCCGCCGTCCTTCGGCGAGCGCCTCGCCGGCCTGATCGGCGCCGCGCCGCCACTGCTCGTGCCGGGCGCCGCGCATCTGGTCCAGGAGGACGCGCCCGAGGCGATCCTGGCCGCCCTGCTCGGCCCGAGTGGGGCGTGACCGGGCCTAGAACAGGATCAGCGCCGCCAGGCCCAGGAAGGCGAAGAAGCCGACGACGTCGGTCACCGTGGTCAGGAAGACCGTCGAGGCGACCGCCGGGTCGGCGCCCAGCTTCTCCAGGGCGAGCGGGATGATCGTGCCGAACAGGCCCGCCGAGAGCAGGTTGATGACCATGGCCGCGGCGATCACGACGCCGATCAGCGGCTGGTCGAACCAGGCCCAGGCGACGAGGCCGACCAGGACCGCGAAGAGCAGGCCGTTGGCGACGCCGACCATGACCTCGCGCCAGACGAAGCGCCAGGCCGCCTTGCCGGTCAGCTCCTTGAGCGCCAGAGCACGCACCGCGACGGTCACCGTCTGGGTGCCGGCGTTGCCGCCCATCGAGGCGACGATCGGCATCAGCACGGCCAGTGCGACGACCTTCGAGATGGTCGATTCGAAGAGGCCGATGACCGAGGAGGCGAGCACCGCGGTGCCGAGGTTGACGACCAGCCAGGTGAAGCGCGAGCGGGTCGTCTGCAGCACCGCCGAATAGAGGTCGGTCTCCGAGACGCCGCCCATCTTCAGGAGGTCGTCCTCGGCCTCCTCCTCGACGACGTGCACGACGTCGTCGACGGTGATCACGCCGACCAGGCGGCCGGCCGGGTCGACGACCGGCGCCGAGAGCAGCGAGTACTGCTTGAACAGGTAGGCGACCTCCTCCTGGTCCAGGCCGACCGGTACCGGGTTGAGCTCCTGCTGCATGATGTCGACGATCTTGACCGGGCGCTTGTTGCGCAGCACCCGGCTGAGCGGCAGCTTGCCGATCGGCTTGTAGCGCGGGTCGACGACGTAGAGGTCGTAGAAGTCCTGCGGCATCTGCTTCTTGTGCTGCCGCATGTAGTCGATGGTCTCGCCGACCGTCCAGATCGCCGGCACGACCACGACCTCGCGCTGCATCAGGCGGCCGGCCGAGTCCTCCGGGTACTCCAGGCCCTCCTGCAGCAGCCGGCGGATGGTCACCGGCACGCGCGCCAGCACCTGGACGCGCAGCTCCTCGGACAGGTCCTCGAAGAATTCCAGGGCGTCGTCGGACTCCAGCCGCTTCAGGATCGCAGCGGTCTCCTTCGGGCCGAGCTTCTCGGCGACCTCGTCGCGCAGCGCCGAGTCGAGGTAGGTCAGCACCTCCGGATCGAGGGTCGGGCCGACGATGTCGAGCAGCAGCGCCCGGTCCTCGCGGGTCACGCTCTCCAGCAGGTCGGCCATGTCGGCCGGGTGCAGCTCGTCGACCAGGTCCTCGACCTCGTCGACGCGGCCGCCGTCGAGCGCGATCTCGACGGCGCGCACCGTCTCGTCGCTCAGGCCGACTTCGTCGGGGCTGGTCTCGGGCGGCCGGTCGGTCTGGACCTCGGCCATCGAGCTCAGTCCTCGACCACCAGGGCGCGGCCCTGCGCCTCGACCACGGCCAGCGCGCTGACGTTGACGACGCCGCGCGCCGTGACCGACGGCGTGACGATGTGCGCCGGGCGGTTGGTGCCGATCAGCAGGGGCCCGACCGGCAGGCCCTCGCCGGCGACCTTCAGCAGGTTGAAGGCGATGTTGGCGGCATCGAGCCGCGGCATGATCAGCAGGTTCGCCGCACCCTTCAGCCGCGAGTTCGGGAAGACGTTGTGGCGGATCTCCTCGGACAGGGCGGCATCGGCGTGCATCTCGCCCTCGACCTCCAGGTCCGGGTAGGAGTCGTGGAGGATGCGCACCGCCTCGCGCATCTTGCAGGCCTCGGCGTCGTGGTGGCTGCCGAAGTTGGAGTGGCTGAGCAGCGCGATCTTCGGCGTGATGCCGAGGCGCCGGACCGCCTCGGCGGCCAGCACGGTCATCTCGACCAGCTCCTCGATCTCGGGATTCTCCGAGACGTAGGTGTCGGCGATGAAGAAGGTGCCCGAGCGGGCGATCACCAGGCTGAGCGCCGAGAGGTTGTGGACCCCGGGCGCCCTGCCGACGATCTGCTCGAGGTGCACCAGGTGATTGCGGTACTGGCCCTCGACGCCGCAGATCAGGGCGTCGGCGTCGCCGCGCATCAGGGCCAGGGCGCCGATCACGGTGGCGTCGGTGCGCACTACGGTGCGCGCCCGGTCCGGGGTCACGCCCTCGCGCTCGAGCAGGCCGTGGTAGTGCCGCCAGTAGTCGTTGTAGCGCGGGTCGTCGAGCGGGTTGACCAGCTCGAAGTCCTGGCCGATGCGCAGCCGGAGGCCGCATTCCTGGATGCGCTTCTCGACCACCCGCGGCCGGCCGCAGACGACCGGCAGCGCCAGGCCCTCGTCGACCAGGATCTGGATCGCGCGCAGCACCTTCGGCGCCTCGCCCTCGGCGAAGAAGACGCGCTTCGGGTCCTGCTTGGCCTTCTCGAAGACCGGCTTCATCAGCAGGCCCGAGCGGAACACGAACTCGGAGAGCGTCTGGCGATAGGCCTCGAAGTCGGCGATCGGCCGGCGCGCGACACCGCTCTCCATGGCGGCGCGCGCCACCGCCGGCGCGATCTCCAGGATCAGCCGCGGGTCGAAGGGCCGCGGGATCAGGTAGTCGCGCCCGAAGCCCGGCGTCTCGCCGCCGTAGGCCTTGACCACGACCTCCGAGGCCTCGATCTGCGCCAGGTCGGCGATCGCCCTGACGCAGGCCAGCTTCATCTCCTCGTTGATCGTCGTCGCGGCGACGTCGAGCGCGCCGCGGAAGATGAAGGGGAAGCAGAGGACGTTGTTGACCTGGTTGGGGTAGTCCGAGCGGCCGGTCGCGATGATCGCGTCGGGGCGCACCGCCTGCGCCTCCTCGGGCATGATCTCCGGCACCGGGTTGGCGAGCGCCAGGATCAGGGGATCCGGGCCCATGCGCTCGACCATCCCGGGCTTCAGCACGCCGGGCGCCGAGAGCCCGAGGAAGATGTCGGCGCCCTCGATGATCTCGCCGAGCGTGCGGTAGTTGGTGTCCTGGGCGTAGGGCGCCTTGTAGGGGTCCATCAGGGCCTCGCGGCCCTTGTAGACCACGCCCTCGATGTCGCTGACCCAGATGTTCTCGCGCTTCGCGCCCTGGCTGACCAGCAGGTCCAGGCAGGCCAGCGCCGCGGCGCCGGCGCCCGAGCAGACGACCTTGACCTCCTCGACCTTCTTTCCGACCAGGCGCAGGGCGTTGTAGATCGCCGCGTTGACGATGATCGCCGTGCCGTGCTGGTCGTCGTGGAAGACCGGGATCGCCATGCGCTCGCGCAGCCGCCGCTCGACCTCGAAGCACTCCGGCGCCTTGATGTCCTCCAGGTTGATCGCCCCGAAGGTCGGCTCCAGGGCCGCGACGATCTCGATCAGCTTGTCGGGATCGCGGGCGTCGAGCTCGATGTCGAAGACGTCGATGCCGGCGAACTTCTTGAAGAGGACGGCCTTGCCTTCCATGACCGGCTTGCTGGCCAGCGGGCCGATCGCGCCGAGGCCGAGCACGGCGGTGCCGTTGGTGATCACGCCGACCAGGTTCTGGCGCGCCGTGACCGTCGCCGCCTCGTCGGGATCCTCGACGATCGCGCGGCAGGCGGCGGCGACGCCCGGCGAATAGGCGAGCGCCAGGTCGCGCTGGGTGCCCAGCGGCTTGGTCGCGACGACCTCCAGCTTGCCGGGTCGCGGCTGGCGATGATAGGCGAGCGCCGCATCGGAGAGCGTGTCGGCCATCGGCGCCTCCCCTGTCCTGTCTTCGGTCCGTGATGGGCCGCCCCGGGACCCGAGGTCCCTGGGCGTCGCGCGCCAAGGTACTGGAACGGCTGGCGAAGACAAGGGGCGCTCCCGGCTGCTAGATATGCGTCATGAGCGCCCTGGAGCACAGCAGCAGCCCCGCCGCCGAGGCCGTCGAGTGGCGGATCGAGGCGCGGCCCGTCGACTACCCCGAGGCCGTCGCGGCGATGGAGGAGCGGGTCGCGGCGATCCGCGCCGGCACGGCGCCGGAGCTGGTCTGGCTGCTCGAGCACCCGCCGATCTACACCGCCGGCACCAGCGCCCGCGACGAGGACCTGCTGGAGGCGCGCTTCCCGGTCCACCGCACCGGCCGCGGCGGCGAGTTCACCTATCACGGCCCCGGCCAGCGGGTCGCCTACGTGCTGCTCGACCTGAAGCGCCGCAACCCCGACGTCCGCGCCTACGTGCGGAACCTGGAGGAGTGGCTGATCCGCAGCCTGGCCCGCTTCAACGTCGTCGGCGAGCGGCGCTGCGGCCGGGTCGGCATCTGGGTCGACCGCGGCCCCTACGGCGGCGAGCGCGGCCGCGAGGACAAGATCGCCGCGATCGGCGTGCGGGTGCGGCGCTGGGTCTCGTTCCACGGCGTCGCGCTCAACGTCGAGCCCGACCTCTCGCACTTCGCCGGCATCGTGCCCTGCGGCATCCGCGAGCACGGCGTGACCTCGCTGGTCGACCTCGGCATCCCGGCGACGATGGCCGACGTCGATGCCGCTCTGATCGGGACCTTTCCCGAGGTCTTCGGCTGACGGCGCCGGAAAGGGCTTCACCCTTCGACAAGCTCAGGATGAAGCCCTTGGAATCGCCATCGAATTCGCTTCGTCCCGAGCTCGTCGAAGGGCGAAGCGAAGCCGGCGCCTACCCGGCCACCGCCTGGAACAGGAAGCCGCAGAGCACGCTGCCGGCCAGGGCCAGACCGAGGTAGAGCGCGAAGACCGGGCGCTTCACCAGGGCCCAGACCGCCATGGCGGCGGGGATCGAGCTGGCGCCGCCGGCCAGCATGAAGGTCAGGGCCGCGCCCGGTGCCATGCCGCCGTCGAGCAGCCGCGCGATCAGCGGCACCGCGGCGTAGCCGTTGAGATAGGCCGGCACGCCGACCAGGCCGGCGAGCAGGATCGTCCAGGGCCCCTGCCCGCCCAGAGTCTCGGCGACCAGCTCCTGGGGCAGCCAGGCGATCATCAGGCTCTCCAGCAGGAAGGCGAGGGCCAGCCACTTCATCAGGAAGGCGCCGGCCGAGGCCGCCTCGGCGCCGAACAGGGCGCGGCGCGGCGCTTCGCGCCAGAAGGCCCAGCGCGTCTCGCCCGAAGGCAGCTTGGGGCCGCCGCAGCCGCCGCAGCCCTTCGGCCCGGCCTTGAGGGCGTCGGCCAGGAGGCCGCGGCGCTGCAGCGCCCAGACCGTGCCGCCGGACAGGAGGCCCATGGCGATCGCCGCGGCGGTCTTGGCCAGGGTGAACTGGAGGCCGACGATCGGCACCATCAGCAGGAACATCTCCGGGTCCATCAGCGGCGAGGCGATCCAGAAGGCCATGACCGCCGGCAGCGGCACGCCGACGGTCAGCAGCGCCGCGACGATCGGCACGACGCCGCAGGAGCAGAAGGGCGAGAGCGCGCCGAGCGCGGCACCCGCCAGGATCGCCAGGCCCGGCGACAGGCCGACGACGCGCGCGATCAGCCGGTCGGCGCCGGCCGCCTTGAGCCAGGCCGCGCTGGCGACCGACAGCAGCAGGAAGGGCGCGATGCTCCACAGCTCGACCAGCACGAAGCGCAGGCTCGCCGAGGCCTGGGGCGGCTCGGTCAGGACCAGCAGCAGCAGGATGCCGGCGACGGTCAGCCAGACCCGCTCGCGGCCGAGCCGACGCGC
Source organism: Tistlia consotensis USBA 355 (assembly GCF_900177295.1). Classification (GTDB taxonomy): domain Bacteria; phylum Pseudomonadota; class Alphaproteobacteria; order Kiloniellales; family DSM-21159; genus Tistlia; species Tistlia consotensis. The sequence goes on along the minus strand of NZ_FWZX01000017.1, from coordinate 9,915 downwards.
GAGACCGGCGACGGACGAAGGGGCACGAAGGCTCTGCTCGGACATGATCCTATCCTTCCGGAATCATCGAAATTAATAGGTGCGCGGGAGCGGCCGAGGGCGTCGTCATGGCAACTCAGCTCGCGTCGCGCTTGGGGAGGGGGGCGGAAACGCCGCGGCAGCACTCGTCGGCCAGGAAGCCGACCAGCTCGTTCATCAGGCCGAAGTTCGCGAGGCAGCGCAGCACCCGGCCCTCACGCCGCTGCTCGACCAGCCCGGCACGGACCAGCAGGGCGATGTGGTGCGACAGGGTCGAGGCCGGCACGTCGAGGTGCGCCTGCACCTCGCCGACCGGCAGGCCCTCGGGCCCGGCCTTGATCAGCAGCCGGAAGGCCTCGAGCCGGGTCGGATGGCCGAGCGTCTCCAGGCAGCGGGCGGCACGATATATTTCCATATTTTTAGAAATATCGATAAAACTCGCGCCTGTCAAGCGCTCCGACAGGGAGCTGCCAGGCCGCGGAAGGGCTTCACCCTTCGACAAGCTCAGGATGAAGCCCTTGGGGACTGCGCCTTGCATTCGCTTCGTCCTGAGCTTGTCGAAGGGCGAAGCGAAATCCTTGCCGCCGACCCGCAGTGCGCGCAGGATTCCGGCTCCACAACAGCCTTGGAGGCCCGTCATGCGGCGGTCGTTGCGGGGAGCGTGCGGCGCCCTCGCGCTGGTCGTTGGTCTCGTTCTCGCGCTGGCTCCGGCCCGCGCCGACAGTCAGGCACCAGCCAAGCCGAAGTTCGGGCCGGACGCCGTGCCCTTCTACGCGGCGCCCGACTACCTGCGCAGCCACGCCGCGCCCGACTGGTGGGCGCTCAGCGGATTCTACGTGCCGCAGCAGACCTCCAGCGCCTGCTCGCTGGCCGCCATCGTCACGGTGCTCAACGCCTTCCGCGGCCTGCCGGCCAGCGCCGAGGAGCCGATCGTGACCCAGGCGGCCCTGCTGGAGAAGACCGGCGACGAAGGCTGGACCGCCAAGGTCGTCGAGGAGGGCGACGGCATCACCTTCGCCGACCTGCCGGTCTACCTCGACGAGAGCCTCAAGGCCTATGGCCTCTCCGGCTACGCCATCGAGGTGGTCAGGCCCACGGCCGACACGCCGGAAGAGCTGGCCAGGCTGCAGGCGCTGCTCGCCGAGAACGAGGCCTCTGCCGACGACTTCCTGCTGGTCTACTTCAACCAGGGCGTCCTGACCGGCGACTGGGACGGCCCGCACGTCTCGCCGGTCGGCGCCTACGACGCCGGCAGCGGACGGGTGCTGCTGCTCGACGTCGACCGCGAGTGGTACGTGCCCTACTGGTCGAGCGCCGAGAAGCTGCTGCAGGCGATGCTGCGGCCGGCCCCGGCCGACCAGGGCGTGCTCGCCGGCCAGACCGGCGGCCTCGTCCGGCTGAAGCGGGTCGGGTCGTAGTAGCGGGCCCGGTCGCGGCAGGCCCGGCGAGTCGTCCCCTCACCCGACGCTCACCATGTCCCTCGGGATCGTCGTGATCGGCTCGTAGCCGGTCTCGGTGACGCGGATCGTGTCCTCGACCATCATGCCGCCCCAGCCGAGGACGTAGTAGGGCGTCTCGACGCAGAGGCACATCCCCGCCTCGAGCGTGGCGTCGGAACCGGGCGCCAGCAGCGGAAAGTCGTAGCTGCCGGCCAGCCCGATGCCGTGGCCGACATGCTGGCGCCGGTAGGTCGGGATGCCGCTGCGCCGCACGATGCCCACCGTGTCCTCGAAGATCCGCCGCGTGCTGGCCCCGGCGCGGATCATCTGCAGCTCCTCCTCGAGGCCGACGCGGATGGCGTTGTAGCGCGTGGCCTGAAGCCTATCGGGCTCGCCGAACACGAGGGTCCGCGCCATGTCGGAGGTGTAGCCCTGCACGACGCACCCGGCGTCGATGCGCAGCAGGTCGCCCGGCTCGACCTTGCGGGACTTCGGGTAGCAGTCGGCCAGCGCCGAGCGCGGTCCCGAAGTGACGCTGATCAGCCGCGGGTTGCCGCCGCCCCTGACCATGCAGGCGGCGATGAGCGAGGCGGCCTCGAGCTCCGTCATGCCGACGGCGGCCTCGGCGACCACGGCCTGGATGCCCTCCTCGACCAGCTTCGTCGCCTTCGCGATGCGTGCGACCTCACCGTCCAGCTTGGTCTTGCGGGCCTCGCCGATCGCGCGCGTGACGTCCACCACGCGGTCGACGCCCCGTGCCTCGCGGATCAGCGTCCACAGGCCGTCGCCGTTGCTGCGGTCGACGCCGATCACGGTGCCGGCCGGCGCCGTCGCAGCGAGGGCGGCGACGACCGCCTCCTCGAAGCCCGGCGACCCCGGACCGTCGTAACCCTGCGGGTCGGCCGGACCCGCCGCCTCGAAGCAGAAGAAGCCGTAGCGGTGGACCAGCGCCGGATCGCCCAGGGCCTCTACCGCCGGGCCGGCGTCGGCGGCGCTCACCACCAGGGCCGCCGTCTCCCGGCCGGCGACGACCGCCGAGAGATAGCGGGGGTTCAGATCGTGGTGCATGCTGAAGTAGCCGCTCAGGTATCCCTTGATCGGCGGGTGGCTGGCGACGATGACGCCGACGTCGTCGCCGGCCTGCTCGAAGACCTTCCGGCGCGCCTCCGCGGCGAGGTCGAGACCGCTCTCTGGGTAGTCCATGTTCGGGTTCCTCGGAACGGCGCCCTCGCGGGCGCCAGGGGTCATGGGCTTCGTCTAGTGGCCGAGATAGGCCCGGCGAATGCCCGGATCGCCGGCCACCTCGGGCGCCGGCCCTTGCATGACGATCTCGCCGTTGACCAGGACCGCGGCGTCGTCCGAGACCGCCAGGGCGGCACGCACGTTCTGCTCCACCACGATGATCGTCATGCCGGCGTCGCGCAGGCCGCCGAGCTTGCCGAAGATGTCCGCCTGCATCTTCGGCGACAGGCCCAGCGAGGGCTCGTCGACCAGCAGGCACTGCGGACGCGTCTGCAGCACCATGGCCATCTCGAGCAGCTGCTGCTCGCCGCCGCTGAGGTTCCCGGCCATCGTCTGCAGGCGCTCTTCCAGGACGGGAAACAGCCCGAAGACGTAGGCCCGTGCCGCCCTGCGCTCGGCGCGGGCGATGCCGTGCGCGGCGATCTCCAGGTTCTCCTCGACGCTCATCCGTCCGAAGTTGCAGCGGCCCTGGGGCACGAAGACGATGCCCATGGCGTGACGCTCGAGCGCACTGGTCGCCGCGATCTGCGTGCCGTTGTAGAGGATCGAGCCGGCGTAGGCGGCCGACAGCCCGGCCAGGCCGCGCAGCAGCGTCGACTTGCCGGCGCCGTTGGGCCCGACGAAGGTGACCATCGTGCCGCGCCGCACGGTGACAGCCGCTCCCCTGACGATGGGCGGCCCGCCGTAGCCGACCACAAGGCCGGCGGTCTCGATCACCGCTTCAGAGTCCACCGTCGCCGCCTCCCAGGTAGGCCTCGAGGACGCGCTCGTCCTGCTGGATCTCGGCCGGCGTGCCGGAGGCCAGCCGACGGCCGCGGTCCATGACGACGACGCGGTCCGAGAGGGCCATGACGAACTCGATGTTGTGCTCGATGATCAGGAAGGTCGTGCCCGCCGCGTTCAGGCGCCGGAGCAGCTCCGCGATCTCGTGCACCATCGTCGGGTTCACCCCCGCCACGGGCTCGTCGAGGATCACGATCTTCGGCTCCGACATCAGGATGCCGGCCAGCGCCAGCAGCTTCTTCTGGCCGTAGGACAGGCTGCCGGCGAGTTCGCCTTTCTTGGCGCCGAGGCCGACGGTCTCCAGCAGCGCCTCGGCGCGCGCCCGCGTCTCGCGCTCCACCTGCCGGAAGCGCGGCGTGCGCAGGATCGGATGCTGCAGCCGGAGGCCGTCGAAGCACTGCCGGCCCATCGCCGCGTTCTCCAGCACCGAGAAGCCATCGAACACGCGGATCGCCTGGAAGGTCCGCATCACGCCGCCGCGCGCGATCTCCTCCGGCTGCCGGCGCGCGATCGAGCGCCCCTGCAGCTCGACGCTGCCGCTGCAGCCGCGGTCGAAGCCGGTGATGCAGTTGACCGCGGTGGTCTTGCCGCAGCCGTTCGGCCCGATCATGCCGGTGATGCTGCCGGCCTCGACCTCCAGGTCGAGGCCGTCGACGGCCCGGACCGCCCCGAAGCTGCGCCTCAGCTCGGCGACCTTCAGCAGGGGTGGCGCCGTCGGCGCGGCCGGCCGCAGGACGCCGTCAGATGCTGCCAGGCTGTCCAAGACGCCCTCCCGAGGAATGCCGCCGCCGGCGCGCGGCGAGAAGTCCCGCGAAGCCGCGCGGGAAGAACAGGACGCCGGCGATGAGGACGACGCCGTAGTAGATCATGCGGACCTCGTCGGAAGTGCGCAGGACCTCCGGCAGCACGACCAGCACGAAGCCGGCGGCGATCATCGGCCAGAAGCTGCCGAGGCCGCCGACGATGACGATCACCAGCATCAGCTGCGTGTAGTAGACGTCGAAGATCGTCGGATCGACGATCGACAGGTAGAAGACGTAGAGCGCCCCCGCCATCGCCGCGACGACCGCCGCGAAGCCGGCCGCGAAGACCTTCCAGCGGGTGGTGCGCACGCCGAGCGAGCGCGCGAGCGTCTCGTCGTGCTTCAGCATCCTGAGGGTGCGCCCGACACGGGACGACAGCACCAGTCCGATCGCCGCCAGCGTCGCGGCCGCGAAGGCCAGGGCGAGGAAATACTGGCTCGTCCGGTCGTCGAAGGCGAAGTACAGCGGGCCGAGGACGATCTCCGGCGCCGGCAGCCCCGGAATGCCCATCGGGCCGTTGGTCACGTCGATCCATTCCTGCGCCAGCAGCTGCAGCAGCAGCGTGAAGGCGATGGAGACGATGACGAAGGCGTGGTTGGACAGGCGCAGCGACACGGCACTGATGGCGATCGCGAGCAGCAGGGCGACGGCGCCGGCCGCCAGCATGCCGTCCCAGACGCTGCCGCCGAGCCGGGTGACGGTCAGCGCGCCGACGTAGCCGCCGACGCCCCAGAAGCCGACCTGCGCGAAGGACAGCAGCCCGGCATAGCCGTAGATCACGTTCAGGGACATCGCCAGCACGGTGAAGAACAGCGCGTTGGTGAGGACGTTGAGGTGGTAGCCGGAGCTGCTGGCGAAGGGATAGGCCAGCGCCAGGACGGCCAGCAGAAGCAAGAGCAGCCCCTTGGGGGAGCGCATCGCGGGCGGCATGCCGTCAGCCCTTCCGGATCGCCGCGGCGAACAGGCCCTGCGGGCGCATCGCGAGCACCGCGATCATCGCGACGAAGGCGACCGCGTTCTGCCAGACGATGTCGGCGAAGCCGCCGACCAGGCTCTCCAGGACGCCGAGGCCGAGCGCCACCGCCACGGCACCGCCGATGTTGCCCATCCCGCCGATGACGACCACGGCGAAGGCCTTCAGCAGCAGGGTCTGGCCGACCGTCGGCTGGAACACGATGATCGGGACCAGGACCGCCCCGGCGACCGCGCTCAGCACGAGGCTGACCGCGACGGCGCGCCGCGCCACCCGCGTCGGATCGAGGCCGATCATCAGGGCGGCCTCCCGGTTCTGCGCGACCGCCCGCAGGGCGCGGCCGGCGTTCGTGCGCAGCAGGAACCAGAAGAGAGCGCCGAAGGTGACCACCGCGACGACACTCGCCAGGGCGTGGGCGTAGGTCAGCCGGATCTCTCCGAGCGCGAAGGCGCCGTAGCCGAAGCTGGTCGTCGCCATCTGCGGATTGCTCGTGAAGAGCTGCTGCACACCGTTCACCAGGACGATCGAGACGCCGAGCGTCAGCAACAGGCTCTTCTCGAAGATGCCGCCGCCGTCCCCGCCGGTCGCGAGGGCCGCCAGCAGCCCGCGCGCGGCCAGCAGGCTGACCGCGCTCGCCAGCACGACGAGGACCGCGAAGGCGACAAAGAAGTCGCCGCCGAACAGCGGCAGCAGGGCGGCCATGGCATACATCGCCACCATCAGGACCTCGCCGTGGGCGAAGTTGACGATGTGAAGGATGCCGAACTGCAGCGTCAGACCGGTGGCGATCAGGCCGTAGATCAGGCCGATCACGATCCCGTTCAGCAGCAGCTGCCCGAGGAAGACGGGGTCCATCTCGGGCAGGCCTAGTTGGTCGAGAACACGTCGACGACCGTGACCTTCGAGCCGTCGACCCGGCTGATCACCGCCTTGTTGTGCGCCTGGTCGTGATCGTCGAAGGTGATCGTGCCGCCGAGCATCGAGGCGTAGGACGTCTTGGTCAGCGCCGCGCGGACCGCTGCCCTGTCGGGCGTCCCCGCCCGCTCGATCGCCGCCGCCAGCACGTAGACCTCTTCGTAGCCCGCGAAGCTCTCGTACTGCGAGGTCTCGCCGTACTTGGCCACCAGCTTGGCCACGAAGGCCTTGTTGGCCGGCGTGTCGACCTCCGGGGCATAGGGGAAGGCGGTCACGGCCTGGTCGAACGCCCCGTCGGCCAGCAGCTTCTCGTGGGCCTCGCCGGCGAAGTTGAGCTTTCCGGTCAGGGCGGCCTTCACGCCCAGCGCCTCCTTCTGGCGCACGAAGTTCGCCCGGTCCGCCGGCGCCTGGTAGAGCGCGATGGCCTGCGCGCCGCTGCGGCCGAGGCGCGTGAGGATGGTGGTGAAGTCGGCGGCGCCCAGCGGATGGAAGTCCGTCGAGACCACCTCGATGCCCTTGGCCTCGGCCGCCTTGGCGAAGGCCTCGGCGCCGCCGCGGCCGTAGTCGGTGCTCTCGGCCACGATGGCGACCCGCTTCACGGAGCCGAGCGAGGCCAGGTAGTTCACGTCGGCGACGGCCAGCTCCCGGTCCGACGGATTGAGCCGGAACACCCAGGGATTGCCGCCGATGCCAGCCTTCTCGGTGATCGAGGGACTGGTCGCGATGCCCGAGACCAGCGGCACCCCGGCCTTCTGGACCACCGGCATCGCCGCCAGGACGGCCGAGCTGCACTGCGCGCCGATGATCGCGACGACGCCGTCCTCGATCAGCTTGTTGGCCACCGTCACCGAGACCGAGGGATTGCACTGGTTGTCCTCGACGGTCAGCGCGATCGGCTTGCCGAGCACGCCGCCTTTCGCGTTGATCTCCTCGACCGCCAGCCTGATGCCGCGCATCTCGTGCTCGCCGCCGTGCGCCACCGGCCCGGTCAGCGGCGCCGAAACGCCGATCTGGACGGCCTCCTGCGCCATGGCCGGACCCGCCGCGAGCACCACGGCGAGAAACGACGCCCCGAACGTCTTCTTCATCATGCTCTCCTCCGTTCCCTGGACTGCTGGTCGTTGCCGCCCGGCCCTTCTGCGGGTGCCGGGAACCGGTAGTGGTCGGCGAGGTAGCCCATCACGCCCTCGAAGCCGCCGGTCGCCGGCGGCAGCGGCGCGACGTGCCGCGCGGAGCGGTCGAGATCCTTCAGCCCGCTCGCCGAGACCAGGCCGACGACACGATCGCCGGGCCGGATCGTGCCAGCCTTGCGCAGGCGGGCGAGCGCGGCCAGCGGGGCGACCGACGAGAGTTCGCCGAAGAGGCCTTCGCGGTACGCCAGAGCGTCCTGCGCCTCGAAGATCTCGTCGTCCGTGACCGGCACGGCGACGCCGTTGGATCGCCGCAACGCGTTCAGCGCCTGGAAGGAGCCCTGCAGGGTGCCGATCGAGAGGGCGTCGGTGTCGAAGCGGCGGTCCATCGCTGCCGGGCGGTCGCCGCCGCGGGCCAGCGTGTGGGCCAGAGAGCCGTAGACCTCGGCGGCGACGAGGCGCGGCAGGCCGTCGGAGAGCCCGGCGTCGCGCAGGTCGAGGAAGCCTTGCCAGATGCCGGCGAGCATGTCGCCGTATGCCGTTGGCACGGCGAACCAGTCGGGCACCCTGCGGCCGAGCTGCTCGAAGGTCTCGTAGGCTATGGTCTTGTAGCCCTCGACGCCGACGGGATGGCTGCCGACCACCGGCGCCCGGTAGGGCGAGGCTGCGAACCAGCCCTGCCGTCGGACGCCCTCGGCCAGCACCGGCCAGCGCTCGGCCTTGTCGGCCAGCGGCACCAGCAGCGCGCCGTACTTGCGGATCTGCGCGGCCATCGCGCCGGCCGTGCCGGCGAAGGTGAGCACGATGCACGGCACGCCGGCCTTGGCCGCGTAGGCGGCGAGCGACGCGCCGGCGTTGCCCGAGGAGCTGGTCGCCAGCACCGCCGCCCCGGTCGTCCGCGCGTAGGAGACCGCCACCGTGGAGAAGCGGTCCTTGTGCGACCAGGTCGGATTCCGGCTCTCGTCCTTGATGAAGAGGCCGTCGATGCCGATGCTGCCGCCGTAGCGGCCGGCGGCGACCAGCGGCGTGTCCCCCTCGCCCAGCATCACGGCGTCTCCGGCGCGCAGTGGCAGGAAGCCCTCGTAGCGCCACAGGCCGCCGCCGAGCCGATGCTCCGGCCAGCGCCGCCCGGCCAGCGCCCGCTCCGTGTAGGCGACCGCGAAGGGCGCCGGCGCCTCGTCCCGGCAGCGCGGGCAGCCGCTCGCGTAATCGACGGCCTGGGACAGCGGCTGGCGCGCGCCGCAGCGCAGGCAGGCATAGCCCGCGATCCGGTCGAGCGGCCGGCGGGCGCTCATCGGGCGATCACCCAGCTGTCCCCGAGGGCGTCCGGGCAGCCGAGTTCCCGCGAGACCTCGAGCGACGCCGCGACGACGACCTCGACCACCTCGTCGAAGCCGACGGTCACCGTGTTCTTGGTGTAGGCGACGCTCAGGCCGGCGACCACCGCGCCGGCGGCGTTGCGCACCGGCGCGCCGACCGACACGACCGCCGGCAGGTTCTCCTCGTCGACCGAGGCGTAGCCCAGCCGGCGCACGTCCGGGAGACGGGCGACGATCGCCGCGGGATCCGTGATCGAGTTCGGCATGATCCGCTCGAGCGGACCGGAGCCGAGGATCGCGCCCGCCTGCTCGTCGCCGAGCGCCGCCAGCAGCACGCGCCCGAGCGCCGTGGTGTGCAGCGGCATGGTCTCGCCGGCGTCGACGCGCAGCACCACCCGCTGCCGGCTCGGCACGCAGAGCACGTAGACGGCCCGGTTCTCCTTCAGGATTCCGAGGAAGCCGTTCAGGCCGAACTTCTCGGCCAGGCGGACCAGCTGCACGTGGGCCGCCGTGATCAGCGTGTCGTCGTGGCGGCTGTTCTTGCCCAGCACCACCGCGCGATGGCCGATCCGATAGCGCCGCGTGTCGCTGACCTGCTCCACGAAGCCGCGCTGCTCGAGCGTGTTGACCAGGCGCTGGACGATGGAGGTGCCCAGATTCAGGCGCCGCGCGATCTCCCGCACGCCGATCGGCGCCGGCGCGGCGTCGATGAACTCCAGGACGCTCAGGCCGCGGTCGAATGTCTGGCTGACATCGGTCATCTTTAATGTTCCTATTATCGGAACATCGTTCCGATATTCATGAGCTCCTTCTAGCGTCGCCCTGCCGGGGCTGTCAAGGACGCGCATGGGGCAGGGACGCGCATGGGGCAAGGACGCGCATGGGGCAAGGACGCGCACGGGGCAAGATGTGCACGGGCGAGACGCGCAGGGGTCGCCGTCGGCAGTAAGCGCTTAGGCGATGCCCTTTGGCTTCGGGCTTGACGCCTTGCGGAAGTTCCAGGGCATGAGGTCTTCGACCCTGCTCTGCGGGTGGCCGTTGAGGATGGCCTCCAGGATTTCGGCGAGATAGGCGACCGGGTTGACGTCGCTGAGCTTGCAGGTGGCGACAATGGAGGCTAGCAGCGCCCAGTTCTCTGCTCCGATCTCGTGTCCCGCAAAGAGCGCATTCTTTCTTGTGAGGGCCACCGGCCTGATGGCGTTCTCGACCGGGTTGGTATCCAGTTCCAGTCGGCCGTCCTCAAGGAAGCGGGTCAGGCCTTCCCAATGGCTGAGGGCGTAGCGAATGTCGCCG
>NZ_FWZX01000040.1 GCF_900177295.1 Tistlia consotensis USBA 355 | reverse complement strand
CGCTGCTCGACCACCGCCGCCTGGATCGCCACCGGCGTCTCGTTCGGCGAATGCAGCGGCCGGCGCGAGCGGTCCTCCAGGCCCGCCAGGCCCGCCGCGCGATAGCGCGCCAGCCAGCGATAGCCGACCGTCGGGCTGATCCCGAAGCGCCGGCACAGAGCGCGCTTGTTCGCCCCCTCCCGGCTCGCCAAAAGCACGAACTCCCGACGCTGCGACACGATCGACACCTCCTGCCAGGGCATCGAAAGCCTCCCTCATGAGACCCTCAATGCCGATCAGAATGCGTCCACCATGTCCCCGAACACCCGTCCACCATCTCTCCGGTCTATACAGACAGGCTCAGGGTGAAGCGAACGGGGGCTCACGCCCCCGGGGCGAACTCCCGACAGCTACTACCAACCAGGAGACCTCGAATGAACCGGCTTCTCATCACCGGCGCGGCCGGCGGCCTCGGCCGCATCCTGCGCGACAAGCTGGCCGGCTACGCGCCGCTGCTGCGTCTCTCGGACATCGCCGAGCTGGGCGCGGCCGGCCCCGGCGAGGAGGTCGTGCCCTGCGACCTCGCCGACGCCGCCGCCGTCGACCGGCTGGTCGAGGGCTGTGACGGCATCGTCCACCTGGGCGGCATGTCGGTCGAGAACGCCTTCGAGACGATCCTGCAGTCGAACATCCGCGGCAGCTACAACGTCTTCGAGGCGGCGCGCCGGCTCGGCCGCCCGCGCATCCTCTTCGCCAGCTCGAACCACGCGATCGGCTTCCACCGCCGCGAGGACCGGCTGGACGGCAACTCGAAGCAGCGGCCGGACAGCCTCTACGGCCTGTCGAAGTGCTTCGGCGAGAACCTCGGCAGCTACTACTTCGACAAGTTCGGGCTCGAGAGCGTCGCGGTGCGCATCGGCTCCTGCTTCCCGGAGCCGAAGGACCGCCGGATGCTGGCGACCTGGCTCAGCCCCGACGACTTCGTGCGCCTGGTCAAGGCGGTCTTCGAGGCGACCCGGGTCGGCCACACCATGGTCTACGGCGCCTCGGCCAACCGCGAGCAGTGGTGGGACAACGGCCACGCCGCCTTCCTCGGCTGGGTCCCGCAGGACTCGAGCGAGCAGTTCCGCGCCAAGGTCGAGGCCGCCAGCCCGCGCCAGGACCCCGAGGACCCGGCGGTGCGCTTCCAGGGCGGCGGCTTCGCCGCGGCGGGGCATTTCGAGGACTGAGACGGTCACCTCGATTGGTGGGTTGTTTCGCAGACATATGCGAGAAAAAGGGGTATTGTCCGCAAGTTAACGCCTCTTTTGAAGAACAGTAGAGTGGCTACATGACGCCCCCTCGCGTCACAAAAATCAGTCGCCCCAAGTCGGTTGAATACGCCTGGAGCGGACTCAGGCGATTTCACAACACTCGCCGCACGACGGACATATTAATCAAAAGACACAAAATACCGGTTGAGCATTTTGCAAACGCAAAGAAACAAGCCGATCAGATACGATCCTGCCTTTTGCAGGCCAAAGAATATTTTGATGCGTTCCAGATCTCATCACTTGCCACAAAACCAGTTCATTTATACTATGCTTGCATGCTTATGGCCCTAGCTGAGATCTTAACAAAAGGAAGTGGCAATCAGAGTCTCGACAAACTACGAGATACACATCGCCATCACGGGCTCCTAACTAATTTTGATATCAGAAGGACTGAGAGAGGAGGTTTAGATCCAGGGCTGTTACGCGCGAAAGCACACGTTTCAGGCGACGTTAAGCTAGGTACATTTGCAGTTTGGCAAAATCTGGCAAAACATCCACCACTTACCGGTGCTGTCATTCGTAGGTTCGCCGGGGGCGGACAGTCTGAAAGTGTCGAGACTATTCTCGAATCCGACACAAGGGTAGATCAGAATTTCCCAGTCGACGGCCTGTCACTAATCGACTGCGTTACTCACATTCCATACCTCTGGGAGCACATGAGGCCGCTTGGTATATCAGTTGATCTGGCACGAACGAGAATTCAACTCATGGCGATGGAGAGTGCCAACGAAGTCACGCTACGAGAAAGCTTCGACATACAGCCTGGAAATCCTACTAGCATAGCCCGCGCAGTGGAGAAAATTAAAATCGACCCAAACTTAGCTGCCCATACAGAGATCGTAGAATTTCGGAATGGCGGTATCTCATTCAGGGTAACGTCGCATATATACAAAAAATATACGTATGAAAATATTGAGAGATATCGAATCGAAACACCGCATGGTATGAACCTTACATCAAAAGATGTATTCTTGCTCGGCAGCCATGATTTCCTGAATGAATTTGGTTTTCTATACTGCGGCTTATATATACTAGGAATGATATCTCGATATTATCCAGATCTGTGGATGAAGGAAATTCAGGATTCGACTGATTTTTCTATCATTGCCGAATATTTTCTTGATGCAGCGTGCCATCGACTGCCGATATTAGTTCTCGAACAGTTGTCTGAGGAGATAATACTCTACGATGATTAATATGGATAAATCGCTTTCGTAGATCTGCGCACCTTGTGTCCATGTTTCGATTCGTCGATTTCTATTTCTCTGCTCCCGTTAGCTCAAGTCTTTCCGACATCAGGGTCATTGCGTATGCAGTCCGCCAGCAACCGCGCCGCGGCGAGCCACTTCGAGGACTGACAACCCGGAACCGTCGCAATTCGCCGCTGGCGAGAGCCCGCGCTACTCTGCTAGACGAGCGATCGAAATCGTCCGCCGCATCGGAAAGAGCGCAGGACCGCATGCCGCACACCCCCTTCGTCGGCCGTACGCGCATCGCCTATTTCTCCATGGAGATCGCGCTCCGCCCGGAGATCCACAGCTACGCCGGCGGCCTGGGCGTGCTCGCCGGCGACACCGTGCGCTCCTGCGCCGAGCTGGAGCTGCCGGTCGTGTTCGTCACCCTGGCCAGCCGCGCCGGCTACTTCCGCCAGACCATCGACGCCGAGGGCCGACAGGGCGAGCAGCCCGACTGGTGGCAGCCGGCCGACTGGTGCCGGCCGCTCGGTGCCATGACCGCTGTGATGATCGAGGAGCGGCCGGTCTGGGTGCGCCCCTGGCTCTATCTCCACGAGGCGCCGCACGGGCACGCCGTGCCCGTCCTGCTGCTCGACACCGACCTGGAGCAGAACGACCCGGCCGACCGCGAGATCACCCATTCCCTCTACGGCGACGGCAACGACTACCGGCTGAAGCAGGAGATCGTGCTCGGCCTCGGCGGCATCCGCATCCTGCGCGCGCTCGACTTCGAGATCCGCACCTACCATCTCAACGAAGGCCATGCGGCGCTGCTGACCCTGGAGCTGCTCAACCGCTCCCGCATCGAGCCGGAGGACCGCATCGCCGGCGAGCCCTCCTACGACGTCGCCGAGGTCCGCAGGCGCTGCGTCTTCACGACCCACACGCCGGTCGAGGCGGGCCACGACCGCTTTCCCTACGCCCTGTTCCAGCGGATGCTGCCCGACTTCGTCGAGATCGACACGCTGAAGGCGCTGGCCGGCGCCGAGCAGCTCAACATGACCCGGCTCGCCTTCAGCCTCTCCGGCTACGTCAACGGCGTCGCGCGCCGCCACGCCGAGACCACGCAGCATCTCTTCCCCGGCTACCGGGTCCACGCCGTGACCAACGGCGTCCACGCCGGCACCTGGGCGCACCCGGCCTTCGCCGCGCTGTTCGACGCGCAGATCCCGCAGTGGCAGCACGAGCCCGAGGTGCTGGTCCGCGCCCTGCAGCTCGGCAAGGACGAGATCTGGCGCTGCCACTTGGCGGCCAAGGCGGAGCTGGCCGAGCGGGTGCAGGCGATCTCCGGGACGGCGCTCGACCCCGACCTGCCGATCCTCGGCTTCGCGCGGCGCATGACCGGCTACAAGCGGCCGCTGCTGCTGTTCAGCGACCTCGACCGGCTGGCCCAGATCGCCGCCGAGCGGCCGTTCCAGCTGGTCCTGGCCGGCAAGGCGCATCCGCGCGACGACAGCGGCAAGGCGGCGATCCAGCGGATCCACCAGGTCATCAGGCAGCTGGACGGCAAGCTCCGCTGCGTCTTCCTGCCGGACTACGACATGGCCCTGGCCAGGATCCTGGTCTCCGGCTGCGACGTCTGGCTCAACACGCCGCAGCCGCCGCTCGAGGCCTCCGGCACCAGCGGCATGAAAGCGGCGCTGAACGGCGTCCTGAACCTCAGCGTGCTCGACGGCTGGTGGATCGAGGCCTGCGTCGACGGCGTCAACGGCTGGGCGATCGGCACGGACGGCTCCACCGGAACCGGCACGTCGGACGGCGACCACGCCGCCGCCCTCTATGCCCTGCTCGAGAAGACGGTGCTGCCGCTCTGGCACGACGACCCAGCGCAGTGGCGCCGGATGATGCGCCAAGCGATCGGCAGCATCGCCTACTACTTCAACAGCCAGCGCATGATGCGCCGCTACGCGACCGAGGCCTACCTGCGCTGAGCCGCGGCCGGTCTCAGTCGCGCGACCAGCGGGCCCGCAGGAAGTAGCCGTCGGGCTCGTAGTCGAGGGCCAGCTCGCCGCCGAAGGCGTGGTGCAGCGCCTCGCCGATACGCCGCGGCAGGTGGATGTCGGTCGTGGCGATCTCGATCGCCCCGGCCTCCTCCTTGACGCGCATGATGCGGTTCAGCGGATGCTCGGGCTTCTCCAGCTCCTCCTGGCGCCGGGCGAGGCCCAGGATCTCGTCCCGGTGCCCGGCGACGTAAGCTCCCGCCAGCGTCACGATGCCGGCCGGCAGGTCGTCGGCGATGCGGCGGCAGGCCGGACAGGCCTCGCTCTCCGCGCCCTCGGGCGTATCGCCCCACTGCCAGCGGCCCTGGTGGAAGATCGCGCCACAGTCCGGGCAGGCCGTCGGCTCGTGCAGCTTGCGCTGACGCTGGTAGGGGTCCGCGATGTGGTCGTCCTGGGCGTGGCCGGCGATCCGGCGTCCCGCGGGCTGCGCGCCCTGCTGTCTGCTTGCTGTCATTCGGTCCGTCCTCCTGAGGCCCGCCACCGCGGCAGGGCCGTCGTTGATCCCGCGAGCCGCTCAGGCCCGCTGCTGCGCCCGCACCTGGGCGCGCTCCGGCCAGAGATCGTGCAGCTCCTCCGGCAGGATGTGCATCAGCTTGCAGACCGCGCCCGGATCGAGCTTCTCCCAGATGACGAAGCAGACGGCGCGCGCCGCCGCCTCGGCGTCGAGCGGCAGCCGGTCCGGCATGTCGCGGCGCACGTGCTCGACGAAGGCCTGCTTGTGGCGCTCGCGGCTCGGCGCGCGGTCCGGGTGCCAGCCCTCGTAGTAGAGGCCGCGCACCAGGGTCGGCAGCTGGGCGCCGAGGTGCGCCGCGTTCTCCGGCCCGATGCGATCGCGCAGGGCGTGCAGCGTGCCGCGCAGCGCCGTCAGCGCCAGCTGGGCGTCCGGCGTGTCGAGATGGGTCATCACCGCCTTCAGCCAGAGGTTGGCGTCCTGCAGCGCACCGTCGAAGACGTGAAGCCCGCAACCGCTCATCGTCGTTTCCTCCCGCGACCCTGGCGCCATGCTCGCGCCGGCGCGGCGGCGGCGCCTTGATTCACCTCAAGCTGCCCCCTAGGGAATCGGAGCGGGATCGGCTAGTCTTCCGTACCGCTTTCGTTCCCGCCAGGCTCGCCGCTCCCGCCCATGTCCCCCGCCCATGCCCTCTGACGCCCTGCCGCTGATCGCCAACCGCCAGGCCCGGCGCCTGCTGCTGCAGGCCCAGGGGCTGGCCGAGCCGCCGAACCGCAGGCTCGACCTCGCCGGCCTGCAGGCCCTGATCGAGCAGCTCGGCTTCGTCCAGGTCGACTCGATCAACGTCGTCGAGCGGGCGCACCACCAGATCCTCTTCTCGCGCAACCAGACCTACCGGCAGAAGCAGCTGACCCGGCTGCTCGAGCGGGAGCGCAGCCTGTTCGAGAACTGGACCCACGACGCGGCGATCCTGCCGAGCCGCTTCTGGCCCTGGTGGCAGCCGCGCTTCGAGCGGGCGCGCGAGCGCCTGGCCGAGCGCTGGCGCAGCTGGCACGGCGCCGACTTCGAGGGCTACGTCGAGCATGTCGCCGCACGCATCGCTGACGAGGGCCCGCTGATGGCCCGCGACTTCGGCAGCGACCAGCCCAAGGGCAGCCAGGGCTGGTGGAACTGGCACCCGGAGAAGGTGGCGCTGGAGTACCTCTGGCGCACCGGCGTGCTGGCGGTGACCAAGCGGGTCGGCTTCCAGAAGGTCTACGACCTCTCGGAGCGGGTGATCCCCGAGGCGCACCGCGGCGCGGCGCCCGATGCCGAGGCCTTCCGCGACTGGAAGTGCCGCAGCGCCCTGGAGCGCCTGGTGTTCGCCACGCCGGGCGAGATCGCCCGCTTCTGGGACGCGCTGACGCCGGCCGAGGCGACCGACTGGTGCCGCGCGCGCCTCGCCGCCGGCGAGCTGGTCGAGGTCGCGGTCGAGAACGCCGACGGCAGCACCCGCCCGGCCTTCGCCTTCGCCGGCCTGCCCGAGCGCCTCGCCGCCGAGCCGGAGGTCTGCCAGCCGCCGGCCCGCCTGCGCGCGCTCAGCCCCTTCGACCCGCTGATCCGCGACCGCCAGCGCCTGGAGCGGATCTTCGGCTTCGACTACCGCATCGAGGTCTTCGTGCCGGCCCCGAAGCGCCAGTACGGCTACTACGTCTTCCCGCTGCTCGAGGGCGAGCGCTTCGTCGGCCGCGCCGACCTCAAGGCCGACCGCCAGGCCGGCACGCTCAGGGTCCAGGGCCTGTGGTGGGAGCCGAAGGTGCGCAGCGCCAGGGGCCGGGAGCAGGCGCTGGAGGCCGAGCTGGAGCGGCTGCGGCGCTTCGCCGGCGTCGAGCGGCTGGCGCCGCCGGGATAGCTCGTCCCTTCCCTTCTCATCCCACTTTCTTTCGTCATCCCCGCGGAAGCGGGGATCCAGAGGAAGGCGCCACGCGCGCGGACGGGTGGCGGTCCGTGCTGGTGGCTTCGTTCTCTGGATCCCTGCTTCCGCAGGGATGACGGAGAAAGGAAGCGGGATGGCGAGGGGAAGCAACGCCAGCGGACCCCGGCCAGCAGCCAGCCCCACCCCTACACCAGCGCCGCCAGCGTCTTCGGCGCGATCAGGCGGTAGCTGCGCCGGACCACGACCGCGACCTCGGCCCAGTCGACGCCGGCGTCGTCGAGGCGCATGCCGATCCAGCCCTTGGACCCGACGTAGGGCGGCACGAAGAAGCGCTCGGGGTCGGCCCCGACCAGGATCTGCTGGCTGCCCGGCGGCGCCTTGGCCCAGAGCGAGAGCCGGCCCCCTGATCTCCCACTGGCCCCGCGCTTCGGCATGGCGAAGATCCTGTCGCGGACCCGGAAGGTCGGGTCGCCCCAGGCCTGCTTCTCGACCGCCTCGGGCAGGGCGAGGCAGAGCGCGCGCAGGCGGGCGACGGGATCGGAAGGCGCAGTCTCGCTCATCACGCAAGCCTAGTCCGCGGCGCCGCCGGGGTCGACCGCCGCGGCGATCCGGAGGCATCTGCGGCGCGCCCTCCCTTGACAGGGCACCGCGCTTCGGCAAAGACCCTGGGCGGGTCCTCTCGGACCGCCTTTGCGCCAGCCCTCCGCTCGAGCCTCCGCCGCCAGGATCGGGCGACAGGGGCCCGACCCCAAGCGGAAGCGGTGCCGCCGCCACTGCCCGGGCCTGCGTCGAATGCTGTTCTATTCAGGCGTGTTCCTTCTGGCCTTCCTGCCGGCCACGCTCTACGCCTACCTGCTGCTGAAGCCCTGGCTGCGCGCCCGGATGCTGCTGCTGATCGGCGCGTCGCTGGTGTTCTACGGCTACTGGGAATGGCGCTACCTGCCGATCCTGGGCGGCTCGATCCTGGTCAACTACCTGGTCCACCACTGGCTGACGCGCACTGCCCAGGCCGGCCCGCGCGCGCACCGCGTGCCGCTGATCGTCGGCATCACCGCGAACCTGCTGCTGCTCGGCTGGTTCAAGTACGCCGGCTGGCTGGCCGCGATGGTCGGCCTGGCGGAGCGCAGCGGCGGCGGCTTCAGCCTGGCCAGCGCGGCGCTGCCGCTCGGCATCTCCTTCTTCACCTTCCAGCAGGTCTCCATGCTGGTCGACACCTGGCGCCGGCCGACGCGCTACGATCTGGCCGACATCGCCGCCTACGTCTCCTTCTTCCCCCAGCTGATCGCCGGCCCGATCGTCCGGCACAACGACCTGATCCCGCAGTTCCACAATCCGCCGGAGCGGCGGCGCCACCTCCAGATGGCGGTGCTCGGCCTGGTCTTCTTCCTGGCCGGCTACCTCAAGAAGGTCTATCTGGCGGACAACCTGGCGGTGCCGGCGAACCTGCTGTTCGCGGCGGCCCAGCACGACAACCTGAACCTGCGCGAGGCCTGGGTCGCCGCGCTGTCCTACACCTTCCAGCTCTACTTCGACTTCTCGGGCTACGCCGACATGGCGATCGGCCTGGGCCTGCTGTTCGGCTTCAAGCTGCCGACCAACTTCGACTCGCCCTATCGCGCGACCTCGATCAGCGACTTCTGGCGGCGCTGGCACCAGACCCTGTCGTCCTTCCTGCGCGACTACCTCTACATCCCGCTCGGCGGCTCGCGGCGCGGCACGCCGCGCATGCTGCTGGCCCTGATGGTCACCATGCTGCTCGGCGGCCTGTGGCACGGCGCCGGCTGGACCTTCGTGCTGTGGGGCGGCTTCCACGGCCTGCTGCTCTGCGTCAACCACCTGTGGCGCAAGCTCGGCCTCGCCCTGCCGCGGGCGCTCGCCTGGGCCGTGACCTTCTTCGCCGTGGTGCTCGGCTGGGTGCTGTTCCGCGCGCCGGATCTTTCGACCGGCTACGGCGTGCTGCGCTCGCTGTTCACGGTCAACGCCCGCCAGCTGGCCGAGGTCAGCGAGGCCTGGCACCACTTCCTGGCCCAGGCCGGCACGCTCGGCCTCGACCTGATCAGCCCCTACTGGGGCGCCGACCAGGACGTCGGCCGCTCGATCGCCTTCATCCTGCTCGGCCTGGTGATCAGCCTCGCCCTGCCGAACCTCAACCGCCTGCTCGAGGTCGAGCGGCTGCTGCCGCCCTTCCGGATGCCGCGCCTGGCCCTGGCGACGGCCTGCCTGCTCGCCTTCTGCGTGCCCCTGACCACGGTCGTCCTGGTCGTCCTCTCCGACATCTTCTCCCATGCCTTCGCACCGCCCCAGTTCATCTACTTCAACTTCTGAGCCGACCCCCTGGGGGCTGGACTGGGCCGCGCAGGGCTGGCGCCGCGCGCTGCTGGTGCTGGTCGTCGGCCTGCTGCTGGCCGGCGGCTTCCTGGCCGCCGACGGCATCGTCCGCCGGCTGATCCGCGACCTCGCCATCGCGCCCGAGGAGTTCGTCGGGCGCGAGGCCGGCGGCCGCTACGCGGTCAACGACCTGCTGACGGTGCGGCCGGGCCAGGTCGGCCGGGCCGCCGTGATGTTCTCCGACAGCACCAACGACTCGGTGCCGCCGAGCGACCCCGACAAGCGGACCCTGACCGGGATGCTGCGCGACGACCTGGCGCCGGCCGGCATCGCGGGCTACGGCGTGTCCTTCCCGGGCGCCGGCATGGACTGGATCGTCACGCTGCTGCACTACTGGACCGAGCGCTTCCCCGGGCTCGACTACGCGGTGCTGCCGATCAACCTGCGCTGGGCTTCGCCGGCCTGGCGCGGCCTCGACCTCAACGACAATGCCCGCCGCCCGCTGGAGTTCTACGCCGCGAGCCAGCGGCTGCTGCCCTGGCTGATCGACCTCGGCTACCACTCGCCGCCGGTGCGCGCCGACCACCTCGCCAAGACCGCCGGGACGGTGATCGGGCCGGTGCCCTTCGACATCGCCACGGTCGATGCCGACGACTTCGCCGAGAGCCGGCACGTCAGCCTGCACGCGGCGAAGCGCGAGCTGCACCGCCTGCGCTTCGCGCTCGCCTACGGCAACCGCCTGGCCGCCGACGACCCGATCTTCCACCTGATCGACCGCGCCCGGGCGATCTGCCGCGCGCGCGGCCTCCGCTGCCTCTTCGTCCTGCCGCCCTTCAACGAGACCCGGCTCGGCGAGCTGTCGCCGCCGGTGGCGGCGGTGCTGAAGGCCAATGTCGATCTCGTGCGCCGGCATTTCGACGGCAGCGAGGCGCCCCTGCTCGACCTCAGCGCCACGCTGCCGCCCGAGCGCTTCCACGACGTGGTCAACGAGCACGTCGACTGGCAGGGCCGCCGCTTCATCGCCGGCTGCGTCGCCGGCTATCTGATCGACGGCCGCAGCGGCGCCGGCGAATCCTGCCCCGGCGGCACGCTGGTCGGTGGCAGCCAGCCGCCGGCGCAGCAACCCCCGGACGCCGACGGTCGCCAGATCGCCAAGCCCTGAGGCCGCGCGCGCCGCGCGAGCAGCCCTGCCCGCCGGCTGCGCAGGCTTTTCCTGGCGCCGCCGAGCAGCTATGCCTGCCGGCAGGCAAGAAACCTCTGGGGAGACGTTCCATGGACAGCAGCACCGGCGCCCGCGCGCGCCGCCTCTTCGGCAGCCTCGCGCTGCTCGCCCTCGGCACCGTCGCGGTCGGCGGCATCGCGGCCGGCGCCGCGCAGGCCGAGACCCGGGTGACCTACAAGTCGGCCAAGTCGACCTCGTCCTACTACCAGATGGGCGTGCAGATCGCCGAGGCGGTCGGCAAGGCGACCGACGGCGCGGTCGTCGTCACGGTCGAGGAGAGCCAGGGCTCGGTGCAGAACGTCAAGGAGGCGCCGAAGCGCGGCGGCTCCTACGTCTTCACGACACCGCCGGGCCTGGTCAAGCTGGCGATCGCCGGCAAGGCGATGTTCAAGGACGACGACCCGGCCGGCTACAAGGCGATCCGCGGCCTGTTCCCGATCCCCTTCCTGACCATGCACATGGTCGTGCGCGCCGACGCCGGCATCGACAGCTGGGACGACCTGGCCGGCAAGACGATCCTGCTCGGCAAGGGCAGCTTCGGCGCCAAGGAGGGCGAGAAGTACCTCGAGCTGTTCGGCCTGAAGGACAAGGTCAAGCTGGCCGACGCCGAGCTGAACTCCGCCGTGCCGGCCCTGCAGAACGGCCAGATCGACGGCTTCGTGACGGCCGGCAGCTATCCGGCGCCGAACGTCATGGAGGCGGCCGCCGGCACCGGCATCAAGATCCTCTCGATGACCGACGCCCAGATCGCCGAGACCAAGCGCGACAAGCTAGTGATCCCGGCCGGCACCTACGACGGCGTCGACACGCCGGTCACGACCACGACCCTGCCGGTCGGCGCCTACGCGACCACGGCGATGGACGACGACACCGCCTACCAGCTGACCAAGGCCTTCTGGGAGACCAAGAAGGAGATGGCCGAGACGGCGCCCTGGTGGAACGCGATCACGCCGGACCAGCTGGCGGTGCTCGGCGTGCCGCTGCATCCCGGCGCGGTCAGGTACTACAAGGAAGCCGGGATCGCGATTCCCGGCATGTGAGGCACCAACCTTCCGGACGAACCGTCGGGCTTCATCCTGAGCTTGTCGAAGGGTGAAGCCCGATCCGGCGCCGGCGGCTCCGCCGACGCGCTTCATGGTTCGACAGGCTCACCATGAAGCGACCCGTGGATCCGGCGAAACCGTCAGGCCTCATGAACAGCAAAGCGGCATCCGAAGGCACCCTGCGCTGGGCGGCCGGCCTGCTGGCCCTGGCCTGCGTCGTCTTCCATCTCTGGCTGGTGTTCAGCGGGCTGGTGCCGAACCTGGTCAGCCGGCCGGTGCACCTGGCGCTCGCCCTGCCCTGGGTGTTCCTGCTGGTGCCCTACCGCAGCGCCGCCGCGCGCTGGGCGAGCGGCCTGTTCTGCCTCGCCGGCATCGCCGCCTGCGCCTGGGTCGCGCTCGACCACGCGGCCCTGGAGGACCAGTACGGCAGCCTGGAGGGCTGGCGGCAGACCGCCGTCGCCGTCCTGCTGCTGGCGGTCGTGCTGGAGATGGCGCGGCGCGCCGTCAAGCTGGCCCTGCCGGTCGCCGCCCTGGTCGCGCTGGCCTACGGCCTGTTCGGGCAGTACCTGCCGGGCCGGCTCGGCCACCCGGGTTTTCCGCTGGACTCCTTCCTCGGCACCCTGACCATCGCCGAGGGCGGCATCTGGGGCCCCCTGACCGGCATCTCGGTCAACATCGTCGCGGTCTTCGTGATCTTCGGCGCGGCGGTCAGCGCCGGCCTCGGCGGCGAGGCCTTCATGTCGCTGGCGACGAAGCTGGCGGGGCGCCTGGAGGCCGGCGCCGCCAAGGTCTCGGTCCTGGCCTCGGCCCTGTTCGGCTCGATCTCCGGCTCGGCCTCGGCCAACGTCGCCTCGACCGGGGCGATCACCCTGCCGGCGATGAAGCGGCTCGGCTATCCGGCCGCCTTCGCCGCGGCGGTCGAGGCCACGGCCTCGACCGGCGGCCAGATCATGCCGCCGCTGATGGGCGCCGGCGCCTTCGTCATGGCCGAGCTGCTGCGCCTGCGCTACACGCAGATCGTCGAGGCCGCCTTCTTCCCGGCGATCCTGTTCTTCCTGTCGGTCTGGTTCGGCATCGCGCTCTTCGCCCGGCGCTACGGCCTCAAGCCGATGGCGGCCGAGGAGATCCCGGCCTGGCGGCGGGTTCGGTGGCTCGCCCCCTTCTTCCTGATCCCCTTCGCGATCCTGGTCTGGACGATGTTCGCGGCCGGCCGCACGCCGCAGTATGCGGCCGCCCTCTCGACCTTCGCGGCGGTCGCCCTGCTGGCCGTCGACGCGCGCTGGCGGCCGGCGCTGAGCGGCCTGCCCGTGCGGCTCCGCGACGCCGCGATCGAGGCGGCGCGCCAGATCGCGGTCATCGCCTCGATCATCATCTGCGCCGGCATCGTCATCGGCGTGCTCAACCAGACCGGGCTCGGCGTCAAGATCACCTCGGCGATCCTGACGCTCTCGGGCGGCTCGCTCTACCCGGCCCTGGTGCTGACCGCGCTCGCCTGCCTGATCCTCGGCATGGAGGTGCCGACCACGGCGGCCTACGTGATCTGCGTCTCGGTCGCCGGCCCGGCCCTGCAGAAGCTCGGGCTGCCGCCCCTGCAGGCGCATCTCTTCGTGTTCTGGTACGCCCTGCTCTCGACCATCACGCCGCCGGTCTGCGGCACGGTCTTCATCGCCGCCGGCATGGCCGAGGCGCCCTGGCTGCGGGTCGCGGGGCAGGCCATGCGGCTCGGCCTGGGCCTCTACGTCGTGCCGCTCGCCTTCGTCGCCAGCCCGAGCCTGATCGACCCGCTCGGCCGGCCCTTCTGGGCGACGCTCGCCTTCCTCAAGACCGCCCTCGGCCTCTGGCTGCTGGCCCGCGCCCTGGTGCGCCGCGACGATCCCTGGTGGCTGCGCCTGCTGAGCGCCGCGGTCGGGCTCGCCATCGCCTTCCTGCCGACGCGGGGCCTGCTCGGCCTGGCCTTCTGAGATCTCGGGCCACGCTTCCGGCGGCTTCGCCCCGGGGCCATCGACCGCCGTGCTCGGGGATGCCGTCGTCGAGCGGGAGGCGCTCGGACCGAACACCCGGGCGACCGGCGACCGGACTCCTGATGCGACGCAGCCGGGCAGGAGTCACCTTGTTCTCGTTCTGTCCAACAGCTCGGGAAAGGAGACATCACCATGTCCTGCACCGGTACCGTTGCCCTTCAGGCGGTTCCCGTCCTCGGTTCCAGCCAGGCGTCCGGAACGGGCACCAACCAGGAGGTCACGCTCGTCACCGCCGAGGAGAACACGGCCGGCGTCCTGGTCGTGCTCGCCAACGTCTACGCGGAGGCCACCCCCACCGATCCCCACGTCAGCGCGACGTTCCGTACGACGGACCAGCACCTGCTGCAGGCCTTCGCCCAGGGGACGGAGACCAGCACCAGCAGCGCGTCGACCAGCGGCGGCCCCTTCATCGTCCCGGCCGGCAAGAAGCTCATCGTCAGCGGCACCACCGAGCGCTGCGGCTACAACATCAACTACGAGATCCTGAGCTGACCGCCCGGCCGATCTGACGCGAGGCTCCGGGCCGGCGGCATCGCTGCCGGCCCGGTTGCCTGGTGGGCGGAAGAACGCGTGCGGGAGCGCGCCATAGGGTTCCGTCCCGGCCTCGAAGGAAGCCGGCTTCGCGACGGTCGCAGGCGTCGGCAGGCGCCCCCTACGGCTCGCCCCACATCTGCATCAGGTTGCTGTAGACCTTCTGCAGGCGGATCGCCTGGGGATGCTCCAGGCCCTCCTTGGTCGCCTTCATGAAGAAGTCGAGCGACTGGGAGAGGTCGATCAGCACCTGGCGATGGGCGGCGGCGCGCACGGTCGACTGGATCCAGCAGAGCGCGACCCGGCGCTCGCCGGCCGTGACCGGGTTGACCCGGTGCAGCACCGTCGTCGGGTAGAGCGCGGCCGCGCCGGCCTGGAGCTTGATGGGCTGCGGCCGCATGTCGGTGTCGAGCACCAGCTCGCCGCCCTGGTAGCTGTCGGGCTCGTTCAGGAACACGGTCATCGAGAGATCGGCGCGGAAGCGGTGCGGCGGGCCGCTCATCATGACGTTGTCGCTATGGTCGCCGTAGAACTCGCCGGGCCCGTAGCTGGAGAACAGGAAGGGACCGATCAGCGAGGGCAGCGCGATCAGCTGGAAGTCGTTGCTGCGCGTCACGGCGGCCCGCACGATGGCGTCGATCTGCTCGCGCTCCGCCGAGCGCGCGACGACCTCGCGGTTGCGCTTGCGCTGCTTGATCGCCATGCCGACGGTCTGGCGGCCGTCGACGAAGGAGGCCGCGTCGAGCAGGCCGCGGATGCGGGCCAGCTCCTCGTCGCTGAGCAGCTTGGGCAGGCAGAACAGCATGGTCGTGGGCTTCCTCGAGGCCGGACGTGCCGCCTGCCTTAGCGCCGACGGCGCGAATAGGCCAGGACGATTCTCAGGCTGACGCGTCCCGACCGGCCTCGTGGTACTATCGAGGGGCGAGCGGCCGGACGCGAAGGCGCAGCGCAGACACCCCCACCGGCCGCGGTGAGGAGGACCGTCCACGACCATGCAGATCGTTCTCGAAGCCGGCGACTTCCGACGCCTTTCGGCGACCGCCCAGCAGGAGCTGCTCGCGCTGTTCGGCGGCGGCGCCGGCGCCCCCGCGCCAGACAGCGAACTGCGCTGGCGCGCACCCTATCCGCTGACCCACGAGCAGGCCGCGCGCCTGGTCCGCAGCCTGCCCGGCAACGCGCAGCGACGCCTCGCGCTGTTCGCCAACCGCAACGGCCGGGTCAAGATGAAGGAGCTGATGGCGGTCGACGAGTCCAAGGACCTGCGCACCACCACCCGCTTCGTGCGCGACATGGCGACCCGGCTGCGGCGCATGGTCGACGATCCCGAGAAGAAGGCCCAGCTGATCCAGTGGGACTTCGACGCGACGCGCTGGGACAAGACCCAGCAGACCATCGTCGACGGCGTCTACTACGTCGCGCCGGAGACCGCCCAGGCCCTGCGCGAGGCCTTCGATCAGTCCTGAGCGGCCGGCGCGGACGCCTGCAGGTCCGCGGCATTGCGGTTAAATGCTTCTTAATCGCTGGCCCCCTAGCTTCAGCGACGTTTGCCAACGCATTTCGCCGAGGAGGGAGTCGGCCGAGGCATGGACATCGCCGCCCGCTATGGACTGCAGCAGAACCGGCAGGCGACGCTGCTGCTGGAGAGCGTGCAACGCTTGGCCAAGCGCCGGCACGGCCGTCTCGCCGTGCATCTGCGGCTGTCGCAGCTGGTCTCCGATTCGACGCCGCCGCAGCACATGCGCATCGCCGTCTCGGTCTTCGAGACCGGCATCCAGGGCCTGCAGGGCGAGCTCTTCGTGCTCGACAACTTCGACGTCGTGTTCATCGGCCTCGCGCGCGAGGCGACGGCCCTGCAGAAGGCCGTCGAGAAGGTCGATTTCCTGCTCCAGGGCGATCCCCTGGCCGACAGCATGCGCAAGGCCAACGGCCTGGCGCGCTGGTTCGACCTCGGCCTCGACTACGAGGAGTTCCTGAGCTACGCCCGCCAGCTGGCGGTCGAGGAGGAGCAGCGCCGGCTCAGCCGGGCCAGCATCGAGGCCCAGAGCACGCGCCGCCAGCCGCGCCAGGAGCTCGACCTCAGCGGCCTCGCCCAGCTGGAGCGCGCGCTCAACTCGGCGGACATCTCCTCGCTGGTCCGCCAGCAGGCGGTCTGCGCCATCGGCAAGAACATGCGGCCGAGCCGCGTGCTGACCGAGTTCTTCACCTCGATCCGCGAGGTCGAGAAGGTGCTGTCGCCGGACACGGACCTGGCCCAGAACCGCCTGCTGTTCCAGTATCTGACCCAGATCCTGGACAAGCGCATGCTGGCCTATCTGCGCCATGCCGGCGACCGCCGCTTCGGCCGCTACATCTCGCTCAACCTCAACGTCGCCTCGCTGCTCAGCCCGTCGTTCCTGTCGTTCGACGCGGACCTGCCGGTCGGCGTGCGCGGCAAGATCATCATCGAGCTGCAGCAGCCCGACGTCTATGCCGACCTGCGCGCCTACAGCTTCGCGCGCGACCTGGCGCGCCAGCAGGGCTACCGCCTGTGCCTCGACGGCGTGACCCGCCACAGCCTGCCGCTGATCGACCGCGCCCACCTGGACATGGAGTTCGTCAAGCTGGTCTGGAACGACGAGCTGCGCGGCGCCGTGGAAGGCAAGGGCCGCGCCGAGATCCGGGCCGCGGTCGAGCGGGTCGGCCTGCAGCACCTGATCCTGCACCGCTGCGAGACCGAGGAGGTCGTGCGCCAGGGCCAGGAGCTCGGTATCCAGCTGTTCCAGGGCCACTACATCGACGCGCTGCTGCCGCTCGAGGAGCAGAGGGCGGGCCGCTCGGCACTCGACGAGCCGCAGAGCAGCCGGAAGGCCTGACCCGCGCAGCGGGGCCGTGGCCGCTGCGGGATGCGTGGCTGCGGGGTGCGTGGCTGCGGGGCGCAGCGGGTCAGGCGCGCGGATCGCGCTCCAGGCCCATCACGCCGATGCCCATGGCGACCGAGCCGAAGGTCACGGCCAGGCCGAACAGCAGCAGCCCGCCCGCCAGCCAGCCCTCGGCGTCGCCGAGCAGCAGGCCGCGCAGCCCGAACAGGTCGAAGGCCAGCAGCGCGGCGCAGAACAGCACGGCGGCAAGCAGCCCGACGACCAGGTGGCCACCGAGGTAGAGCAGCAGCTGCGCGCCGCTCTCGGGCCGGCCGGCGCCCTGCCTGCGAATCCCGGGCCTGCGAATCCCGGCCCTGCGAAGCCGGGCCTTCCAGATCTCAGACGGTTTCGCCATCGGCTTCCGCCCCGGCGCCCGCCCCACCGGGCGCGGTCGGCTCCGGCAGCCGCTCGGCCCGGAGCTCCTGCAGCAGCAGCTGCAGCTCCGCCTCGGCCTGGTCGAGCAGGGCCGGATCGGTCGCGCGCAGCACCAGGGAGGTGCCGAAGCGGCCGCCGCGCTGGAAGGGGTAGCTGCCCATCTCGACCTTCGAGAAGCGGGCCTGCAGCGCGGTCAGGCCCGGCGCGATCACCGATTCCGGCACCGCCACCGGGAAGCTGCGCGACAGCAGCGGCCGGCCGCCGACCAGCTCGTGGGCCAGGCTGTCGAACTGCGCCTGCATGATGCGCGGGATGCCGGCCAGCACATAGACGTTCTCGATCTTCAGCCCCGGCGCGATCGACACCGGGTTGTCGACCAGAGAGGCGCCCTCGGGCGCGCGCGCCATGCGCATCCGCGCCTCGTTGATGTCGGCGCCGTAGTGCGCCTCGAGCAGGCGCCGCGCGTCGGGGTGCACCACGACCGGCCGGCCGAAGGCGGCGGCGACGCAGTCGACCGTGATGTCGTCGTGGGTCGGCCCGATGCCGCCGGTCGTGAAGACGTAGTCGTAGCGCGCGCGCAGCGTGTTGACCGCCTCGACGATCGCCGCCTCCAGGTCGGCGACGACCCGGCCCTCCATCAGCCGCACGCCGAGCGCGTTCAGCCGCTCGCCGAGGAAGGCCAGGTTGGCGTCCTTGGTCCGCCCGGACAGGATCTCGTTGCCGATGATCACCACGCCGGCGGTCACGGTGCGCTCGCCGGCGCCCTCTCCAGCCGCCCCCGGCGCCCCGGCCTCGGCCGCGGTCATTGCTTGCCGTAGCCCTTGGCGGCCATGCAGGAGGCGTAGGCCCGGTCGAAGGTCGAGCCCTCGCCGACCCTGGACAGCTGCGACGAGATGGCGCCGACGTCCGAGCCCAGGCTGCCGAAGCCGAACGAGCTGCCGCGGTCGCGCTCGATGCGCCGGTCGTGCTCGACCGTCGCCTTGGCGTAGCGATAGCAGTCGGCGACGTCCTCCTCGCTCGGCTGGCCCGGCTTGGCCGGCGCAGCCTGCCCAGTGTCCGGGGCCGGTGCTGCGGCAGGGGCGGTGCCGCTGCCCGCCGGTTCGGCGGCGCCGGGCGGCGGCGCCACCTTCGCGGGTGCGGAGGGCGGCGGCACGGCAGTGCCGGCCGGGCGGGTCGGACCGCGTTCGGCGCAGGCCGTCAGGCCGGCGACGAGCAGGATCGCGAGGAGCGGGGTAAGGACAGCGCGCATGACTGATAACCTGTAACGCCCGCGCCGCTTGGACAAGCGCGGATTTGTGACGCTCGTCCCGCGGCAGGCGCTCGGCTGTGGCCTTGCAGGCCCGGCACGGCCGTGCCAACAAGCCGGCGATGCTCTTCGCCGAACCCCTGGTGGCAGCCCTCCTGCTGCGCCGCTACAAGCGCTTCCTCGCCGACGTCGTGCTGGCCGACGGCACGGAGCTCACCGCGCACTGCCCGAATCCGGGCGCCATGCTCGGACTGCGCGAGCCCGGCTCCCGCGTCTGGCTGGCGCCGGCGCGGCCCGGCAACAAGCTCGCCTTCTCCTGGGAGCTGGTCGAGGCCGACGGCACGCTGGTCGGCATCAACACCGGCCGGCCGAACCGCCTGGCCGAGGAGGCGATCGCCGGCGGCCTGATCCCGGCCCTCGCCGGCTATTCGAGCCTGCGCCGCGAGGTCCGCTACGGCCGCAACAGCCGGATCGACCTGCTGCTCGAGGAGGCGGGCCGGCCGCCCTGCTACATCGAGATCAAGAACGTCCACCTGCGCCGCGAGGCCGGCCTGGCCGAGTTCCCGGACTGCGTCACGGCACGCGGCGCCAAGCATCTGGTCGAGCTGGCCGAAGCGGTCGAGGCCGGCGCCCGCGCGGTCATGCTCTACGTCGTGCAGCGCGGCGACTGCGAGCGCCTCCGACTCGCCGCCGACCTCGACCCCGGCTACGCCCGCGCCTTCGCCGAGGCCCGGGCCCGCGGCGTCGAGGCGCTGTGCTGGGCCTGCGAGGTCTCGACCGACGGCATCGCCCTGGTCCGCCCGCTCGCCCTCGAGTCGTGAGCCGCGGCGTGGGCGGCTAGCCGCGGGCCTTCTTCTGCTTCGCCGCCGCCTTGTGGTAGCGGCGGCGGATGTCAGCGAGATCGACGGCGGTCGGCGGCAGCTTCAGGTCGAGCTCCTCCATGGTCTTCGTCAGGATCTGCGAGATCGCCAGGTTGCGGAACCACTTGTGGTTCGCCGGGACGACGTACCAGGGCGCCCAGTCGCTGCTGGTGCGGGCCAGCGCCTCCTCGTAGGCCTCGAGGTACTGCGGCCAGCGCTCGCGCTCCGTGTAATCGCTCTCGCTGATCTTCCAGCGGCGCGTCGGGTCGTCGAGCCGCTGCTTGAAGCGGCGCAGCTGCTCCTCGGGGCTGATGTGCAGATAGAACTTCAGCACGCGCGTGCCGTTCCGGGTCAGCATTCGCTCGAAGTCGTTGATCAGCTCGTAGCGCTGCGACCAGACGGCCTCGGGGACCAGGTCGTGGACGCGCACGACCAGGACGTCCTCGTAGTGCGAGCGGTTGAAGATCACCACCTCGCCGCGCCCCGGTGCCCGCCGGTGGGCGCGCCACAGGAAGTCGTGGGCCAGTTCCTCCGGGCTCGGCTGCTTGAAGCAGGCGACCGAGACGCCCTGCGGGTTCATGCCGCTGAACAGGTGGCGGACCGTGCCGTCCTTGCCGGCCGCGTCGAGGCCCTGCAGGACGACCAGCAGCGACTGCCTGCCATCGGCGTAGAGCAGGTACTGCAGCGCGTCCATGCGCTCGACGTGCCGGCGGATCTCGGGCTTCGCCTTGTCGTGCGACCTGTGCCCGCCGGTGAAGCCGGGGTCGATGTCGGCGAGGCGGACGCCGATGCCCGGCCTGACGACGAAGTCCCTGCGATAGTCCATCGGCTCCCTCCTGCCGGCCACTGCGCGGCGGCCATGATCGCCCGGCGGCGCGCCGCGCGACAGGCGGCATGGCGTCCCGTCCTGCCATCCAGGCTTGAAGACGCGGCCAGCCGTGGCAAACTAGACAGATCACATGGGCCGCCGAGCGTCACCTGCGCCGGTGGCTGGCGTCGTTTCTTTCGGAAAGAAGTGCCATGCAGGATCAAGCCGCCGCCCTCCAGGAGTCCCGGCGGATCACGCTTCACACGGCCGACGAGTTCGAGGCCATGCGCCGTGCCGGCCGCCTCGCCGCCGAGGTGCTGGACTTCATCACGCCGCACGTCGAGCCGGGCGTGACCACCGAGGCCCTCGACCGGCTGTGCCACGACTACATCGTCGAGCACGGCGCGGTGCCGGCGCCGCTCGGCTACCGGGGCTTCCCGAAGTCGATCTGCACCTCGGTCAACCACGTCGTCTGCCACGGCATTCCCAGCGAGTCGAAGCGCCTCGCCAACGGCGACATCCTGAACATCGACATCACGGTGATCCTCGACGGCTGGCACGGCGACACGAGCCGCATGTTCTTCGTCGGCGACCGGGTACCGGTGAAGGCCAAGCGCCTCGTCGACGTGACCTTCGAGGCGATGTGGCGCGGCATCGAGATGGTCAGGCCGGGCGCCACGCTCGGCGACGTCGGCCACGCCATCCAGTCCTTCGTCGAGAAGCAGCGCTTCTCGGTCGTGCGCGATTTCTGCGGCCACGGCCTGGGCCGCGTCTTCCACGACGCGCCCAGCGTGCTGCACTACGGCAAGCCCGGCACCGGCGTGGTCCTGCGCGAGGGCATGTTCTTCACCATCGAGCCGATGGTGAACAGCGGCACCTGGCAGGTGAAGCTGCTCGACGACGGCTGGACGGCGGTGACCCGCGACCGCCAGCTCTCGGCGCAGTTCGAGCACTCGATCGGCGTCACCGCCGAGGGTTACGAGGTCTTCACGGCTTCGCCCAAGGGCTGGGACCGCCCGCCCTACCCGGCCTGAGCCGCCCGGCCCGTCCCGTGGGCGAGGCCGAGACCAAGCCCGACTATCTGAAGCACCGCAGCCGGGTGCGCGACCGCCTGCTGAACGGCGGCGCGGAGACGCTGGCCGACTACGAGATCCTGGAGCTGCTGCTCGCCGCCGGGAATCCGCGCGGCGACACCAAGCCCCTGGCCAAGGAGCTGCTGCGGCAGTTTGACAACGACCTGGCGGCCGTGCTGACCGCCCCGCCCGACCGCCTGCGCGCGATCAAGGGCCTGGGCGAGGCCGGCATCGGCGCGCTGCGCATCGTCTCGGTCGCCGCGGCGCGTCTCGCCCACGCGCAGGCGCGCGAGCAGCCGGTCATCGGCTCCTGGGACCGGCTGCTCGACTACCTGACGATCCGCCTCGCCCACGAGCCGGTCGAGTGCTTCCACGTGCTGTTCCTCGACCGCAAGAACAAGCTGATCGCCGACGAGCGCCAGCAGCGCGGCACGGTCGACCACACCCCGGTCTACCCGCGCGAGGTCGTCAAGCGCGCCCTCGAGCTCAACGCCTCGGCGCTGATCCTGGTGCACAACCACCCGAGCGGCGACCCGACGCCGAGCCGCGCCGACATCGAGATGACCCGCGAGCTGGCCGAGGCGGCGGCCAAGCTCGGCATCGTGCTCCACGACCACGTCGTGATCGCCCGCGGCGGCCATGCGAGCTTCCGGGCCAAGGGGCTGATCTGAGTCCGGCTCTCGGCGTCAGCCCATGCGCCGGACCGACGAGCGGTAGGCGGCCGAGGTCGCGTAGTAGTCCTCGAAGCCGATGCGCCGCCTGAGCTCGGCGAAGTCCATCAGCCGCTCCGGGCCGACCGGCCCCTGCTTCAGGGCCGCCAGCGCCTCGACCATCGCCTGCATCGCGGCGGCCATCAGGGTCAGCGGATAGGCGGCGATGCGGTAGCCGATCCCGGCGAGGACCTCGTGGGGCAGGGTCGGCGTCTCGCCACCCTCGAGCAGGTTCGCCATCTTGGGGCCGGGCAGCGCGGCGCAGATCTCGCGCATCTCGGCCTCGCTCTTCGGCGCCTCGACGAACAGGATGTCGGCGCCCAGCTCGTGGAAGCGGGCCGCGCGCTCGATGGCCTCCGACAGGCCGTGCTCATGGCGCGCGTCGGTGCGGGCCAGGATCAGGATGTCGTCCTCGGCGCGGGCGTCGACCGCCGCTCTGATCCGGTCGAAGGCCTCGTCGCGCCCCACGACTTCCTTGCCCGGCGTGTGGCCGCAGCGCTTGGGCGCCAGCTGGTCCTCGATCATCACCGCCGCGCAGCCGGCACGCGCGAAGCCGCGCACCGTGCGGCGCACGTTCATGGCGTTGCCGTAGCCGGTGTCGCCGTCGCCGATCACCGGGATGTCCACGGCCTCGCAGATCGCCCGCGCCTGGTCGACGACCTCGCCGTAGCTCATCAGGCCGAGGTCCGGCGCGCCGATCCGCGAGGCCGAGGCGGCGAAGCCCGACATGAAGGTCAGCGGGAAGCCTGCCTGCGCGATCAGCTTGGCCGAGAGCGCGTCGAAGCAGCAGGGCATGACGAGCAGCTCGTCCCCGGCCAGCAGCCGGCGCAGCTCGTCCGCTTTCTGATTCATGGGTCGGGACTCGCGGCTCGAGAGGACCGCGGCGGCTCTGCCGTCACCACCGCAGGTGAAAGGCAGGCAGAGTGGCCGCCGGACCATCCGAAATCAACGAGCTTTCCGAATCCGGCAGCGCCGTTCGCAGCACGCCCGCGAGATGCGCCCAGCTAGAGCCTGATCCGATCGCATCGCCGCGATGCGATCGGTGAATCAGTCTCTAATCAGATGATTCTAGAGGGCGATTCACCGATCAGGTCAATTCGACCTGATCGGATCGCGCTCTAGATCTCACCGCCGAAAATCGTCCGGCGAAAGCCTCTTCAGAAAATCAATCACCGCCTGTGCCGCATTGAACATCGCGACCTCACGCCATTCCTGCGGCTCGCTGCCCTTGTCGTGACAAAGGTCGGTGATGCCCCTGAAGACGAAGCCGACCGTATCGCTCTCGATCACCTGTCGTGCGGCTCGAGCCCTCCGAGTGACCTCCTCGTTTCGGCGCGCGACCGCAGCTGCGAACCCCGCACCTTCCATCTCGATCGCCTTGCCACCGTAGGGATCGTGGAAGATCGCATCGCGGACTTCCGAGTCACTCAGCACATACTCCCAGGAA
This sequence comes from Tistlia consotensis USBA 355, assembly GCF_900177295.1. GTDB lineage: Bacteria > Pseudomonadota > Alphaproteobacteria > Kiloniellales > DSM-21159 > Tistlia > Tistlia consotensis. Next base: position 33,073 of record NZ_FWZX01000040.1, on the reverse strand, counting down.
ACGATGTCGCCACAATGGAGACGATTGCTGTAGGGCTCGTCGGCCTGCAGCTCGCTGCGAAGCGCCAGCAGCCTCCGATCGATGTTCGACCGGAGCAGGTCCTGATGATCGTCCACGAAGCGAGCCAGACGACGATCCCAGAACTTGTCCTGCTTGCCTTCGGCCCGTATATCCTTTCGGAAGAAATGATCGCCCAGCGAAAGATACTTGGCCGGCCCCTCTTCCTCGACCTTCGCGGCCTCCCGAGTGAGTTTGTTCAGGTTCCACCAGTTGATTTGTCTCGCGACGACGACATCGCCCAGCCGGATCCTGTCCGGGCAGAGAGATCCGGCAATGCCGCAGAGGAAGATGAACTTCGGGGAGATGCGCTCGAGGAACAGCAGCGTCTCCATGGCGCTGCGCGCGTTGCCCATGCCGTTGATAAAGGCCGTGGCGACCTCGAAACTGAGCTTCGGGCCGACCTTGAGGTGCCATCGCTCGATCTCGAGCAGTCTGTCGGTCTCTGTTTCCGGCTCCCTCTGAAGCCCCGCCTGGGGCAGGAGATCGCAGATCCGCCTGTGCTCGGGATCGATGATGACAGAGAGGATGAGAACGGGGACACGGAGTGCAGGCCGCCCGGGCTTCACCGCTCTCCTCACCCGGGTGGTCGTCGCTCTGTTCGGCACCGCCTCGATCCAGCCGATAGGCACAACTTCCAGATGATAGGGATCGGGGTCGACACCCGCAACCCCAACCTCCGCACACGGAACAGCACCGTCAGGTCAGCGCCAGCATGCCGTCACGAATCGACGGCTTCGGCTTTCATCCTGGCAGGCTAAGTCCGCAGGTCGGCGCCTCGCCGTAGTCCACCGTCAGCTGGATGGCGTGGCCTGGAAAGTTGAACAGCGTGACCGTAATGATGCGGTATTTCGCGACGAGGTCGTCGAAATCCGACTCCTGCATGACCCGCCGGACAACACCTTCGAGCGCCTCAGGCCTGCGGTCGGACGGTTCGAAGTCGGCTTCAAAACAGCCGTAGTAGGCGTCGGTGATCCGTAAAGCCTGACCAAACACCGGAAGCGCATCGTGATCGAAATCACGAACGAGATTGACCATGTCCCAGCTCGGCTCGTGGTCGAAGGTGACTCGCATGATCGGCCGATCCGTCGGCAGTCGAAGCCGGTGGTGCTCGATCGAATGCTCAACCGCGCTCAGGGCTCTGTCGAAATACGAGCTAGCCAACCGCCAAGCTCCCCGTCGACGTGATCCGATGCCTACCTACGACTTTACGGCACGGCAGACCGTAGGCTACAGGGCCAATCCTTCCCGACTCGCTAACGTTGCAGCGATCTGCATCGCGAGCCGTTCCCGCCACCGCCCGCCGAGACCAGACACCCGGCGACTGCCCCGGCACCGTCGCATGGGTTGTAGCCCACCTGCCTAGGTTGCGGCGCGACATGAGCTTACGACGGCAGTTAGCAGGCCGCAAGGGCAGTGCTCCTCGGACGCCGCTTCGCCCTCCGGTCACGCCCGGCGGATCACCGCGACCTTGGCGCCGCCGGCCGGCCGGCCCGGAAAGACCAGGCTGGCGCAGGTGCCGCGGCCGGGCGCGCTGTCGATCTCCAGCCGGCCGCCGTGCAGCTCGATCAGCGCCTTGACCAGCGGCAGGCCGAGGCCGGAACCCTCGCGGCGGTGGAGCGGGTCGTGGTCGGCCTGCTGGAACGGCAGCATCGCGGTCTCCAGCTGCTCGGCGGTCATGCCGACCCCCTCGTCGGTGACCGAGACCCGGACCGCATCGTCCTCGGCCGCGAAGCCGAGCCGGCAGGACCGGCCGGGGGGCGAGAACTTGCAGGCGTTGCTCAGCAGGTTGACCAGCATCTGGCGGGCCGCGCGGCTGTCGGCCAGCAGCGGCGGCAGGTCGCTCGGGATCTCGACCGTGATCGGCACGCCGTGCCGATCGGCCGTCGCCTGGGTCAGCGTCAGGCAGGCGTCGGCCAGCTCCCGCGCGTCGATCGGCTCGACCTTGAGCGCCAGGTGCCGGGCGTCGATCTTCGAGAGGTCGAGCAGATCGTTGATCAGGCCGAGCAGGTGCAGCCCGGCCTCGCGGATGTTGTCCGCCGGCTCGCCGTAGGTCGACTCGACGCCGGCCGCGCGTGCGCGCCGTTCGATCAGCTCCGCGAAGCCGATGATGGCGTTGAGCGGCGTGCGCAGCTCGTGGCTCATGTTGGCGAGGAAGCGGCTCTTCGCCTGATTCGCCGTCTCCGCCTCCATGCGCAGCGCGACGGCTCGGTCGCGCGCCGTCGTCAGCTCGCGGGTCCGCACCGCCACCTCGGCCTCGAGGCGCTCCCGGTGCCCGGCCACTTCGTCGAGCGCGATCCGTCGCTCGCGCACGGCGTCGGCGACGCGCCGGGCCATGGCGTTCAGCGTCTCCTCCAGGATCTTCAGCTCGTTGCGCTCGGTGACGCCGCTGTCGACCGGCTCGGCCACCACGCCGTGCTCGTCGATCCGGCGGACCGCCGCGGTCAGCCGGCCGAGCGGGCGGTCGAGCAGGCGGCGGCTGAAATAGAGGAACAGCCACCAGAGGACCACCGTCTTGACCACGGCGGTGCTCAGCAGCAGCAGGACTCCGGGCCAGATTCGCCGCCAGATCAGCCAGCGGCTGCGATAGACCTCCAGCTCGCCGACCTGGGTCTCGCCGACGTCGTGGCGGTAGACCAGCGGGAAGCGGTCGACGCTCAGCCAGTCGTCGACGTCGGTGTCCCCGGCCCGGGCCTCGACCTCGCCGGTGCTCGGCTCGACGACGCGCACGCCGGCGATGCCCGGCAGGCGCGCCATGCCCTGCACGGCCGCGACCAGCTCCTCGCGATCGAGCGACCACATGTAGTTGGCCAGCGGATCGTGGAAGGCGCTGCGGTAGATTTCGAGCTCGTTGGCCAGGTCCCGCGTCGCCCTCAGCCAGATCTCCGCGAGCAGCAGGCCGACGATCACGACGGCGACCAGGATGTAGCTGCCGAGCACCAGCAGGAACAGCCGGCGCGCCAACGGCGCGGCGGGTCTCTCGCTCTCGCCGGCTGCCTTGCGCGCTGGCATGCTGCCCCAGGTGCTCACTCGTAGGTCTCGACGATGGCCTTGAATTCGGGCGACGCGTTGACCGAGGCGATGGCGTCCCAGATCCGCTCGGCCAGCGCCGGCGCCGCATCCTGGAACTGGTGGCTGAAGGTCAGGAAATAGGGCTTGGTGCGCAGCGGCGGCTCCAGCTTCTCGATCTGGACGGCGATCTCGGGATGCCGCCGGATCTCCGGGTCGGCCATCGTCTGCAGCTCGGCGTCGGCGGCGATGCGTCCCTCGATCAGCTTGCGCAGGTTGATGATCGTCGAGCGCTCCTCCTCGACCTGGACGCCCAGGCGGCGCAGATCGTCGGCCACCGCATAGCTCGCCACCGCCCCGACCGGTCCGTCGAGCGCTTCGAAGGCCTTGCCGTCCCAGCGCAGCGGCGAGCCCTTCTTCACATAGAGGACGTAGCTCTGGCTGAAGATCTGCCGGGAGTCGTCGATCGAGCCGTCGGGCCGCCGCGGATAGGTCAGCAGCGGCTCGCGCTCGGCGACGTAGCTGGTGTGGAAGAGGCCGTCGGCGAAGCCGTGCTGGACCATGAACAGGCCGCGCTTCCAGGGCACGCGCTGGAAGACGAAGTCGACGTCGAGCCGCTTGCCGACCAGACGCAGCAGCTCGAGGGTCAGGCCCGGCTTGCTCCAGTCGACGGCCGTGCCGGTGCCCAGGGTCCGCGGCGGGTTGGGGTCGACCTCGTAGACCAGTCGGACCTGGGTCGGAGCGCCGGGATTCGATCCCTGGCCGAAGCCTTCGTCGGCCGCTGCCGACGTCGCCGCCGCGATCAGCCCCACCGAAAGAAACGCCAGGCCCGTCAGCGCCGCCCGTCGCAGCATGCGAACCCCCATATCCTCACTCTCCGCAAACGCTGAAGCCCGGTGCGCCATTGTAGTCAAAGGCCCGTTAAAAAGGCTTTGCATTCTCCGGACGGCAGGCGGCGCCGACCGCGCTTCCCCTCTTCGCCCTTTGCGCGTAGAGGGAAAGTCATGCAGGGATCCAGATTCGGCCTCGGCGCGCTGCTCTTCGTCGTCCTGGCCTGGGGCACGCCGGTGCCCTTCATGACGCTGCTGCTCGAGCGCTGGGATCCGATGCAGGTCGCCGTCTCCCGCTATCTCTTCGCGCTGCCGCTGCTGCTCCTGCTGCTGCTCTGGCGCGAGCCGCCGCTGCGCTGGACGGGCGCCCTGCGGCCGCAGGGCGTCGGCTGGCGCAGCCTCGCCGAGCTCGGCTTCGCCATGGCCGGCTTCTCCTGCTGCTTCGTGCTCGGCCTCGCCGCGACCGACCCGGTCACCGCCGCGATCCTGTCCGCCGCGGCGCCGATCATCGGCGCCCTGCTCGACCGCCTGCTCCACGGCCAGCGGCTGGCGCCCGGCCTGGGCCTGGCGATGATCCTGTCGGTGCCCGGCGCGGCGCTGGTCGGCATCGACTTCGGCCACCTCGACGACGGCCTGGCCTTCGGCGGCGGCGAACCCCTGATCCTGCTCGCCCTGCTGTTCTGGGCCTGGTACTCGATCGCCGTCGCCCGGCGCCTGGGCGGCGTCTCGCGGCTGCGAGCGACGACCCTGACGATCCTGCCGGCCGTGCTCTGGCTGCTCGCCGCCTATCTCGCGGCCGACGCCGCCGGCCTCGTCGCCCCCCTGCCGAGCGATCCGCCGCTGCTCGATCTCGCGCTGATGGTCTGGATCTCGGCCAGCGGCGTCACGCTCGGCGTCGTCGCCTGGCACCTGGGCGTCCAGCAGTTCGGCATCGTCGTCGCCTCGCTCTACCTCAACCTGATCCCGATCGCCGCGACCGTGACCGCCGCCCTGCTCGGCCTGCCGCCGCGCTGGGAACAGGTCGCCGGCGGCCTGCTGGTCGTCGCCGGGGTCGCCCAGGCGCAGCTGCGCAACCTGCGCCGGCGGCGGGCCGAGGCCGCGGCGGCGGACGCCGCCGCCCGTTGACAGCGCCGGTCCCGGCGGCGACAAGGGGCACCTCACGCACGTCGACGAGACCATCCGCATGATTCCGCGCTATTCCCGCCCGGAGATGGCCGCGCTCTGGGAGCCGGCCAGCCGTTTCCGGATCTGGTTCGAGATCGAGGCCCACGCGACCGACGCCCTGGCCGAGCTGGGCGTCGTGCCGAAGGCCGCGGCCGCGGCGGTCTGGGCGCGCGGCGACAAGCCCTACACGGCCGAGCGCATCGCCCGAATCGACGAGATCGAGCGCGAGACCAAGCACGACGTCATCGCCTTCCTGACCGAGCTCGCCGAGCAGGTCGGCGAGGAGGCGCGCTTCGTGCACCAGGGCATGACCTCCTCCGACGTGCTCGACACCTGCCTCGCCGTGCAGCTGACCCGGGCCGCCGACCTTCTGCTCGCCGACCTCGACCGGCTGCTGGAGGCGCTGGAGAAGCGGGCGCGCGAGCACAAGGACACCGTCACCATCGGCCGCAGCCACGGCATCCACGCCGAGCCGACGACCTTCGGCCTGAAGCTGGCCGGCCACTGGGCCGCCTTCGCGCGCTGCCGGACGCGGCTGCAGACGGCGCGCGCCGAGGTCGCGACCTGCGCGATCTCCGGCGCCGTCGGCACCTTCGCCAACATCGACCCCCGGGTCGAGGCGCACGTCGCCGCCAAGCTCGGCCTTGCGCCCGAGCCGGTCTCGACCCAGGTCATCCCGCGCGACCGCCACGCCGCCTTCTTCGCCGCGCTCGGCGTCGTCGCCGGCTGCGTCGAGAACCTGGCGATCGAGATCCGCCACCTGCAGCGCACCGAGGTGCGCGAGGCCGAGGAGTTCTTCTCGCCGGGCCAGAAGGGCAGCTCGGCGATGCCGCACAAGCGCAACCCCGTGCTGACCGAGAACCTGACCGGCCTCGCCCGGATCGTGCGCTCGGCGGTCGTGCCGGCGCTCGAGGACGTGGCGCTGTGGCACGAGCGCGACATCTCGCACTCCTCGGTCGAGCGCATGATCGGGCCGGACGCGACGGTGACCCTCGACTTCGCCCTGGCGCGCCTCGCCGGTGTCGTCGAGAAGCTGCTGGTCTATCCCGAGGCGATGCAGCGCAACCTCGACCGCCTGGGCGGCCTGGTGCACTCCCAGCGCGTGCTGCTGGCCCTGACCCAGGCCGGCGTCAGCCGCGAGCAGGCCTACCGCCTGGTCCAGCGCAACGCCATGAAGGTCTGGGAGCAAGGCGCCGACTTCCTGACCGAGCTCAAGGCCGATCCCGAGGTGACGCTGGGTGACGAGGAGCTCGAGAAGGTCTTCGACCTCGGCTACCACACCAAGCGGGTCGACGAGATCCTGAAGCGGGTGTTCGGGCGCTGAGCCGGCCGCTCAGCGGCAGGCGGGCGGGCCGCCCGGCGGACCGTCGAGCGGCGCGGCGCTGCAGCGAACTTCGGCCGGACAAGCGGCCCCGCGCAGCGGGGGCGCCGTCACGGTTCATTCACAGTTAAGCGCCTTTTAGGAAATTGGGGCACTAACTCGGTGGCCCTCCCTACCGAGTTCGTGCGGAGCCTACCCATGGCCGCTCTCAAGATCTCCCAGAAGCTCGGCATCGCCTCGCTTCTGTTCGTGGTGCCGATCGCCTACCTGATCTGGGCCTTGATCGGCCAGCAGAACATCGCGATCGACTTCGCCGGCAAGGAGATTGCCGGGACGCTCTACCTGCGCGGCCTGGACGGCGTGCAGGCCGAGCTGGCCAAGGCGGTGCTGGCGGAGACGAACCCGGTGCCGCCGGCCGAGCGCGTGCGGGCGCTCGAGACGCGCTACGGCGAGGGCATGGAGAGCGCCGAGCTGGCGAAGCAGGCCGGGGATGCCCTGGCGGCAGCCGGTGAGACCCGCTCGGCCGAAACGCTGGCCGCCGCGCAGCACAGCCTGCGCGCCCTGATCGGCCGGATCGGCGACAAGTCGAACCTGATCCTCGATCCGGACCTCGACAGCTTCTACGCGATGGACCTGGTGCTGCTGAAGCTGCCCGACCTGATCGACCGCGTCGCGGACATGGGCGTGCTCAGCCGCAGGATCTGGGCCGACGGCAGCATCGGCAACGACGAGAAGGTCGACTTCTACCTGGCGCTCGGAGCCATCCGCTCTCTGGGCGACGGCATCGACGGCTCCGTCGCCTCCGGCTACAGCGGCAATGCCGACGGCAGCCTGAAGGCCAACCTGGACGCCAGCTACCAGGCCGCGAAGCAGGCCGACCTCCAGTTCCAGCAGAAAGTCGAGAAGGCGGCGGTCGACGCCGCCGAAGCCGGGAAGACCCTGGCCACGCTCGACCGCTTCTACGGCATTGCGTCGGCCGAGCTGGAGCGCCTGCTAAACCGTCGAATCGAGGGCTTCGTCGCCAGCCAGCGTCTGACCCTGGCGATCACCGCGCTGCTGTTCCTGATCGCCGCCGGTGCCGTGCTGTCGCTGGTGCGCGTCGCGGTGATCCGCCGGCTGCGCCGCCTGACCGAGACCATGACCGCACTCGCCGGCGGCGCGCTCGACACCGAGGTCGCCGACGGCGAGGCCCGCGACGAGGTCGGCGACATGGCGCGCGCCGTCGCGGTCTTCAAGAGCGGCCTGATCAAGGCTCGCGAGCTCGAGGAGGAGCACGTCCGGGCCGAGGCCGCGCGCACGGCACGCGCCGAGCGCATCGACGCCCTGACCGCCGGCTTCGAGAAGAGCGTCGCCGCGCTCGCCGACACCCTGTCGTCGGCCACCAGCGAGATGCAGCGCAGCGCCCGGTCGATCGACGCCGCCTCGGAGACGAGCGCCCGGCAGAGCACCGCGGCGGCGGCCGCCTCCGAGCAGGCCTCCGGCAACGTTCAGACTGTCGCGAGTGCCGCCGACGAGCTGACCGCCGCGATCGACGAGCTCGGCCGCCAGGTCGACACGGCCTCGGGCGTCGCCAGCGAGGCAGCCGGCGAGTCCGAGCGGACCAACAAGCTGGTCGGGAGCCTGGCCGAGACCGCGAGCCGAATCGACACCGTCACCTCGCTGATCAACGAGATCGCCGAGCAGACCAACCTGCTGGCGCTGAACGCGACGATCGAGGCGGCGCGCGCCGGCGAGGCCGGCAAGGGCTTCGCCGTGGTCGCCTCCGAGGTCAAGAACCTCGCGACCCAGACCGCCAGGGCGACCGAGGAGATCGGCACCCAGATCGCCGCGATGCAGGGCGTCACCGGCCAGACCGTCGAGGCGATCGGCTCGATCGGCGCGACGATCACCCGGATCAACGAGATCGCCGCGACCATGGCGGCCACGGTCGACCAGCAGGGCTCGGCGACGCGCGAGATCGCGCGCAGCGTCCAGGAGGCGGCGACCGGCACGCGCTCGGCGACGAGCAACGTCGAGGAGGTCAAGCAGGCCACCGGCGAGACACGGACCGCGGCCGGCCAGGTGCTGACCGTCGCCGACCGCCTGACGGGCGAGGCCGAGGCCCTGTTCCGCGAGGTCGAGCAGTTCCTGGCCGCCGTGAAGGCCGCCTGACCGCCCCGGCCGGGAGCCCTCGCGAGGGCCCTGGCAGCCGCCGGCGGGGCCGCTATACTCCCGCGCCGGAACGGACGGCGGGGCGGCGGAAGCGGTGATGATCGGCAATCGGAAAAGCGGGCGGATGTCCGGCGGGACCGGCGACGGGCGCCCTGCCCGGCCGGCCCGCTAGCCCGGAAGCCGCCCTTGGGCCCGATCACCGCCCGCAGCCCGCTGCAGTTCCGAGACCGGCTGCCGGAGGCCGCCGATGTCGTCGTCATCGGCGGCGGCGTCGCGGGCGTCGCGACCGCCTGGCATCTGGCCCGCCAGGGCGTCAGGGTCGTGCTCTGCGAGAAGGGCCGGATCGCCGGCGAGCAGTCGAGCCGCAACTGGGGCTGGGTGCGCCGGCTCGGCCGCGACCCCGCCGAGATGCCCCTGATGATGGAAGCCAACCGGATCTGGCAGGGTCTCGCCGAGGCGACCGGCGAGGATCTCGGCTTCCGGGCCGAAGGCGTCGTCTACCTGCACGAGACCGAGGCCGAGGAGGCGGCGCACCAGTCGGTGGTCGACACCGCCCGGGAGCACCAGCTCGAGATCCGCCTGCTCGGCCCGCGCGAGATCGACTCGCTGATCGACGGTCGGCCGGGGCGCTGGCGCAGCGCCATCCACTGCCCGGGAGACGGCCGCGCCGAGCCCTGGCAGGCCGTGCCGGCGCTGGCCCGGGCGGCGCAGCGCGAAGGCGCGGCCATCGCCGAGGACTGCGCGGTGCGGGCCCTCGACCTGGCGGCAGGCCGTGTCGCCGGCGTCGTCACCGAGCGGGGCCGGATCCGCGCCGAGCGGGTGCTGCTGGCCGGCGGTGCCTGGTCGTCACTCTTCCTGCGCAACCACGATCTCTCGCTGCCGCAGCTGGCCATGCGCGCCACCGTTGCCCGCACGGCGCCCGGCCCCGCGGTCTTCGGCGGCGGCGCGGTCGACGGCCGGCTGGCCTTCCGCCGGCGGCTCGACGGCGGCTACAGCCTCGCGCTCGGCGACCGGCACGACCACTTCATCGGGCCCGATTCCTTCCGCTTCCTCCGGCCGTTCCGGCAGACGATCCGCGAGTCCTGGCGGGAGACGCGGCTGCGTCCCGCGGCGCCCCGCGGCTATCCCGACGCCTGGGGAACGCCGCGGCGCTGGCAGCCCGACGAGGCCAGCCCCTTCGAACGGATGCGGGTGCTCGATCCGCTGCCCTCGCCCGGCGCAGCGGATCTGATGAGGCGACGTCTCGCCGAGCGCCTGCCGGCACTGGCCGGACTGGCGCTGACCGACGTCTGGGCCGGCATGATCGACACGCTGCCCGATGTCGTGCCGGTGCTCGATTCGCTGGCCGACCTGCCCGGCCTCCATGTCGCCACCGGCTTCAGCGGCCACGGCTTCGGCATCGGTCCGGCCGCTGGCCGGGTCATGGCCGACCTCCTGCAGGGCCGGCCGGCCGGGCACGACCTCTCGCGCTTCCGCTTCGCACGCTTTTCCGACGGCACGCCGATCCGGCCCGGGCCGGCGCTCTAGGGAAAGACGGCCCGGGCCCGCCGGTCCCGGCGGGCCGCCGACTACTCCGTCATCACCTGTCGCTTGGCGACGTCGCGCAGCTCGTCCATCTTCTTGCGCAGGCGGTGCTCGGAGAGCTCGATGTCCCTGGCCTTCAGGTCGCCCAGCACCTTGCGGACCACGTCGTCGTCGCCGGCCTCCTCGAAATCCGAGGAGATCACGTCACGGGCATAGGCATCGGCTTCCTCGCCCTTCAGACCGAGCATCTCGGCGACCCAGAGCCCGAGCAGCTTGTTGCGGCGCACCTCGACTCTGAACTGCAGCTCGGAATCGTGGCTGAACTTGTCCTCGAAGGCCTTCTCACGGTCCTGGAAGCTCATCTCGGGTCCTTCCTCGCGAAGCCGCCGTCGGGCAGGCTCGATATCTGTCGGTCGTCAAATCGGCAGCGCCAGGGGCGCGTCACGCCTGAGATAGGCGTCGCGCCCCGGCGCGGCTAGGTTATAGCGACAAGCTCTGGTTCCGTGAACCTCGTGCGGAGCCGTTCCCGGTTCTTTTCTGAGGCCCCTCCTTTCCCATGTGCACCCTCGTCCTCCTGCGCCGGCCCGACCACGACTGGCCGCTGATCGCCGGCACCAATCGAGACGAAATGACCGATCGTCCGAGCCGCCCCCCGGGGCGCCACTGGCCGGAGCGGCCGGACGTGGTGGCCGGACAGGACGCGCTGTCCGGCGGCTCCTGGCTGGGCCTCAACGACCACGGCGTGATGGCGGCGGTGCTCAACCGGCGCGGCAGCCTGGGCCCGGCCCCCGGCAAGCGCAGCCGCGGCGAGCTGGTGCTGGAGGCGCTCGACCACGCGGAGGCCGCGGCGGCGGCCTGGGCGCTGGCCGACCTCGACCCGCGGGCCTACCGCAGCTTCAACCTGGTGATCGCCGACGAACGGGACGCCTTCTGGCTGCGCAACGTCGGCGAGGCGGCCGAGGGCATCGAGGTGACCCCGCTGCCGCCCGGCCTGACCATGCTGACCGCCTTCGACCGCAACGACCCGGTCAGCCCGCGGATCAGGCGCTTCCTGCCGCGCTTCGAGGCGGCGCCGGCGCCCGATCCGGGTGCGGGCGACTGGTCGGCCTGGCAGGCCCTGCTTGCCGAGCGCTCCGAGGAGATGGGCAGCGAGGAGGCGGCGATGACCGTGGTCCGGCACGACGGCTTCGGCACGGTCTCCTCCTCCCTGCTCGCCCTGCCGAGCATCGAGAAGCGCCACGCCGGCCCGCCGGTGCGGCCGGTCTGGCTGTTCGCCGACGGCCGGCCGGGCGAGGCGGAATACCGGCCGGTCGGCGACTGAGCGGACGGCCCCCGCCCCCGGGAGGGACGGCGCCTCAGAACAGGCTCTGCTGCCGCGGCGGCGGGGCGGCTGCCCCCGGCTCGACCTCCTCGAGCAGCGAGAGGTCGTCGTTGGCGACCTTGTTGACCCGGGGCGAGACCGGATAGGCCCGCCAGCCGGCGGGATCGAGCGGCGTCAGCAGGGCCTGCAGGGCCGCCGGCCCCGCGTCGGGCGCCAGCCAGGCGGCCTGGGCCGCCGGCGGCAGGATCACCGGCATCCGGTGGTGGATCGGCCGCAGCAGGTCGTTGGCGTCGGTGGTCAGGATCGTGCAGCTCTCCACGGCCGGCGCCTCACGCGGCTCCTGCGGGTCGTGCCAGCGCTCCCAGAGGCCGGCGAAGGCGAAGGGCGCGCCGTCGCCGCGGCAGATCCGGAAGGGCTGCTTGCCGGCCTCGCGCACCTGCCACTCGTAGAAGCCGTCGGCCGCGATCAGGCAGCGGCGCGCCGCGAAGGCCTTGCGGAAGGCCGACTGGGTCGCGACCGTCTCGGAGCGCGCGTTGATGAACCTGGCGCCGATCTTCCGGTCCTTGGCCCAGGGCGGCAGCAGGCCCCAGCGCAGCGAGACGGCGTGCCGCTCGCCGTCCTCGCCGAGGCGCACGACCAGGACGTCCTGGGTCGGCGCGATGTTGGCCCGCGGCTGCAGGTTCGGCCGCTCGACGAAGCCGAACAGCTCCTTCAGCGCCTCCAGCGGGCTGGTCAGGGTGAAGCGTCCGCACATGCCGCCATTGCCCACGGCCCGGCGCGTGCCGTCAAGGGGGCCGGACCGGAACCGGTGGCCCGGAGTCCCTGCGAGCGACGTTGCGACAGGCCCGCGGTTGCCTTAATCGCTGTTCTCTGTATGTTCTAGCTGACACGAAGCCGTAACCTCCTGCATATTGTGTCGGCTCAGTGCGGCGGCCCCATATCTGGGTCTCTTGTGGATAACACGGCGCCCGAAAAGGGTGGAAAACGGGGGCAAGCATGGACGGATCCGGCTTTCTCGGCGCGACGCGCGACTCGGCGGCCCAGGACCAGGCCGACCAGGCGGTGGACAAGTCTGTCGACAAGTCGCGCCACGCACTCGAAGAGCCGAGCCTGTTCAACGGCCAGGTCGCCGACCACTTCCAGAACGAGCGCGGCATCTCGGTCTTCATCGACCGCTCGCGCGACGCCCGGCTGACCGACTTCGGCAAGCAGACGCTGGACGACCGCTATCTGATGCCCGGCGAGTCCTACCAGGACCTCTTCGCCCGCGTCGCCGCCGGCTTCGCCGACGATTCCGCCCACGCCCAGCGGCTCTACGACTACATCTCGAAGCTCTGGTTCATGCCGGCGACGCCGGTGCTGTCGAACGGCGGCCTGGACGAGGACAAGCAGCGCGGCCTGCCGATCTCCTGCTTCCTCAACGAGGCCAACGACAACCTGGAATCGATCGTCGGCCTCTGGACCGAGAACGTCTGGCTGGCGGCGCGCGGCGGCGGCATCGGCAGCTACTGGGGCAACCTGCGCTCGATCGGCGAGAAGGTCGGCCAGAACGGCAAGACCAGCGGCATCGTGCCCTTCGTGCGGGTCATGGACTCCCTGACCCTGGCGATCAGCCAGGGCTCGCTGCGCCGCGGCTCGGCCGCCGTCTACCTGCCGATCGACCATCCGGAGATCGAGGAGTTCGTCGAGATCCGCCGGCCGACCGGCGGCGACCCGAACCGCAAGGCGCAGAACCTGCACCACGGCATCACGGTGCCCGACGCCTTCATGCGCGCCGTCACCGAGGACGGCGAGTGGGCGCTGCGCAGCCCGAAGGACAAGTCGGTGGTCAAGAAGATCTCGGCGCGCGCGCTGTGGATCCGCATCCTGACCGCGCGGATCGAGACCGGCGAGCCCTACCTGATCTATTCCGACCACGTGAACAAGGCGATGCCGGAGCACCACAAGCTGTCCGGCCTCGAGGTCAAGATGTCGAACCTGTGCAGCGAGATCACGCTGCCGACGGGGCTCGACCACCTGGGCAACCAGCGCACCGCCGTCTGCTGCCTCTCGTCGCTCAACCTCGAGACCTACGACGAGTGGCAGGACGCCGAGGGCTTCGTCGAGGACGTCATGCGCTTCCTCGACAACGTGCTGTCGGACTTCATCCGCCGCACCGAGGGCATCCCCGGCTTCGAGCGCGCGCGCTACTCGGCCCAGCGCGAGCGCTCGGTCGGGCTCGGCGTCATGGGCTTCCACTCCTACCTGCAGAAGAACGGCATTCCCTGGGAGTCGGCGCTGGCGAAGTCGTTCAACCTGCGCGTCTTCAGGAAGATCCGCGGCGAGGCCGACGCCGCCAGCCGCAAGCTGGCCGCCGAGCGCGGCGCCTGCCCCGACGCCGCCGAGCACGGCTTCCAGGAGCGCTTCTCGAACAAGATGGCGATCGCGCCGACCGCCTCGATCTCGATCATCTGCGGCGGCGCCTCGCCGGGCATCGAGCCGAACGCCGGCAACGCCTACACCCACAAGACGCTGTCCGGCTCCTTCGCGGTGCGCAACCCCTACCTGGAGCGCCTGCTGGAATCGAAGGGCCGCAACGACGCCGCGACCTGGACCTCGATCACCACCGCCGAGGGCTCGGTGCAGCACCTCGACTTCCTGACCGACGACGAGAAGGACGTCTTCAAGACCGCCTTCGAGCTCGACCAGCGCTGGCTGATCGAGCATGCCGGCGACCGCGCGCCCTTCGTCTGCCAGGCCCAGTCGCTGAACCTCTTCCTGCCGGCCGACGTCCACAAGCGCGACCTGCACCAGCTGCACCTGATGGCCTGGAAGCGCGGCGTGAAGTCGCTCTACTACTGCCGCTCCCGCTCGCTGCAGCGCGCCGAATCGGCGCACAGCCACGCCGCTGCCCTGGCCGCGGCGGAAGGCAGCGCGCTGCCGCTGCGCGGCCGGGTCAACGGCGCCGACCGTCCGGCGCCGGCCCAGGTCGACTACGAGGAATGCCTGGCCTGCCAGTAGGCGGGCAGGCCACCACCGGCCCGGCGGGGCCCGCTCTGCCAGGGGCAGGCGCCCGCCGGGCCGGACCAACACCGGAAGGACGGGCAGGCCCGTCCGCAGAAAGAGACGCGGAAGACTCGATGTCCCTGCTCGACGCCGATCCGATCTACAAGCCCTTCCGCTACCCCTGGGCCTACGACGCCTGGCTGATCCAGCAGCGCGTGCACTGGCTGCCCGAGGAGGTGCCACTGGCCGAGGACGTGCGCGACTGGAACCGCAAGCTGAGCGAGTCCGAGCGCAACCTGCTGACCCAGATCTTCCGCTTCTTCACCCAGTCGGACGTCGAGGTGAACAACTGCTACATGCGCCACTACTCGCGCGTGTTCAAACCGACCGAAGTCCAGATGATGCTGGCGGCCTTCTCCAACATGGAGACGATCCACATCGCCGCCTACAGCCACCTGCTCGACACCATCGGCATGCCGGAGAGCGAGTACTCGGCCTTCCTCCACTACAAGGAGATGAAGGACAAGTACGACTACATGCAGGCCTTCGGGGTCGAGACCAAGCAGGACATCGCGACCACACTGGCGGTGTTCGGCGCCTTCACCGAAGGGCTGCAGCTGTTCGGATCCTTCGCGATCCTGCTGAACTTCCCGCGCCACAACAAGATGAAGGGCATGGGCCAGATCGTCAGCTGGTCGGTGCGCGACGAGTCGCTGCACACCCAGTCGATCATCCGCCTGTTCCGCACCTTCTGCGAGGAGAACCCGGAGATCTGGAACGATGCTCTCCGGCATCGGCTCTACAAGGCCTGCGAGACCATCGTCACCCACGAGGACGCCTTCATCGACCTCGCCTTCGAGCTCGGCGGCGTCGAGGGGCTGACGGCGGCCGAGGTCAAGGCCTACCTGCGCTACATCGCCGACCGGCGGCTCGCCCAGCTGGGCCTGCAGCCGCTCTACGGCAGTCAGGAGAATCCCCTGCCCTGGCTCGACGCCATGCTGAACGGCATGGAGCACACGAACTTCTTCGAGAACAGGGCGACCGAGTACTCGAAGGCCGCCACCCGCGGCAGCTGGGAGGAGGCCTTCGACTGAGAGCTGCGTGCCGTTGGCGCGAAGCTGCGGCTTCGCGATCGGGACGCCAGTGCCGCTGCCCGCCTTACCCCGTCGTCGCCGTCCAGATACCTTGCCTTACCCGGGACGGCGGCGGCGCAGGCAGCGGGATCTCCCTGTGGACCACTTCCGGCGGTCGTGCCCCGCGCCCAAGAACGAGACCGACCGCCGGATTTTGTCGACGAGGGGACGGAGCGTCAGGCGGGCATCCGTTCCGGCCCATCGCCGCGCCGGCCACAGGCCGGTCACGGCCTTGTCACAGCCTGACACGCCGGCCACGGCTCGGTCACTTCCCAGCGCCGCTCCGCTCGTGGAGCCTGGATCGGCTCGCCTTCCGTCTTCCTGCGGGAGCCGCGAGCCGATCAGGTACGAGGAGCGATTCATGACTTCCGATCCGAGCAAGACCGACCCGGCCGTCGACTCGACCGTCGAGGCCCGCCGCCGATTCCTGGCGTCCTGTGGCCGCTTCGCGGCGGCAACCCCGCCGGCCATGGCGCTGTTGCTCGCGGACGCCGGCCGCAGCCCCGTCTTCGCCCAGTCAGGCGGCTACGGCGGCGGCGACGGCCACAGCGGCGAGGAGCACGGCGACAACGGCTTCGGCAACGGCGGCTTCGACGGCACGCCGGGCCACTCCGGATTCAGCCACTCCGGCAACGCCCACGAGAAGCGGGACGACCGCATCCGCTGACCGCACGACCGGGCCCGGCGCCGGCTCGCGGGCCGCGCCGGGCCCGCGCGCGTTGCCCGCGCCGCCGTTGCGGCGCAGAGTCTCCGCCGGTCCTGACGCGGGCGAGGCGACGAGGTTGTCATGGTCGGCAAGGCGCGAGCGACGGCAATGATCCGAGCGACGGCCGGGATCGGCGGCTTCGTCGGCGCTGCCCTGCTCGTCGCGGCGAGCGGATCGCCGGCCCGCGCCGCGTCGGCCCTGTCGGGCACCTGGGCCGGCGACGACCGGGGCACCTACTACCTCAGCCAGACCGCGGGCCTGCTCTACTGGTACGGCGAATCGGCCGACCGGGTGCCGCGCCCGGACGCCCTCGAGGCCGACGACACCCGTCCCGCCTGGTCCCAGGTCTTCGCGGGCCGGATCGGCAAGGCCTGCCTGCGCGGCAGCTGGGCCGACGTGCCCAAAGGCGCGGCGAGCGGAGCGGGCACGGCCGACCTGGCGATCCTCGCCGACGGCAACGTCCTGGTCGTGGTCCGTGCGACCGCCGGCTTCCCGGCCAGGCGCCTGACCCGCGCTTCCTTTGCCGACCGCGGGCCGGCGGAACGGCGGCCCGCCATCCCGGAAGAGGCGGCACGCGCCGCCTGCCCGCCCGCCGAATGAGCAGCCCCGACCGCCGCCGCCGGCCGAGGCCCGTCACTGCACCTTGAACAGCCGGTCGACGACGCCACGCAGCGTGCTCTTGCCGAGGAACTGCGCGGCGTGATGGAGCCGGCGGTCGAGCAGCGTGCCGCGCTCTGCGTAGAGCCCCTCCATCCGGTAGCGCGCGAAGGCCCCCCACAGGTTCGCCAGCGGCAGCCCGAGCATGGCCAGCAGCGGCAGGCGCAGCTGCAGCAGGCAGCGCCCGGCCTCCCGGCGGGCGGCCCGGCCGGGCGCGCTCGGCAGCGGCCAGGGCAGGTCGAAGAGCCGTCCGGCCGCCAGCACGTAGGACTGCAGCGGCGTGTCGAGCTGATGCTCCGTCAGGTGGCGGTCGATGAAGTCCCAGTCGATCGCCGGACCGTGCCGGCGGGCCAGGACGGTGAAGTCGTAGAGCTGCCGAAGCTCGATCACGCCGCGATAGTAGTTGCCCCGATGGTGGATCTGGGCGTGCAGCAGGTTGTGCAGCAGCCGGTGGGTCGGCGAGGGCACGAGGCAGGCGCCCTCGGGCAGCCCGAGCGCGCCGGCGTCGCGCCACAGGGCCGACGCCGGCAGCAGATAGGCCGCGTCGATCGGCTCGATGTGCAGGTCGACGGCGGCCGGCTGCCCCGGCTGTGCGAAGTCGCCGTAGGCGTGGTGCCCCTGCGGATAGCGGGAGACCGCCCGGTAGCCCAGCGCCTGCAGGGCGGCAAGCGCGTCGTTCAGCCGCCGGGCCGGCACCATCACGTCGAGATCCCGGATCATCCGCGCGGCCGCATCGGGATAGTCGCCGGCGAACAGCGCGACGCCGCCCTTGAGCAGCAGCGGCGTGACGCCGGCCTCGTCGAAGGCGCGCACCAGCGTCTCGGCCTGGCCGCGCAGGCGGCGGTTGCGCGCGCCGTTGCAGTCGTGCAGCAGCGCCAGGTAGGCACGCAGGTCGTCGGGCAGCTCGCCCAGCCGGCCGGCCTGCGCCAGCGCGGCATGCAGCGCCGGCCCCAGGTAGTGGTCGTTGGCCAGGGCGGACACGCCCAGCCAGTCGACCGCTCCGCTCCGGCGGGCCGACGCCTCGGCGCCGCCGGCATCGGGCCGCAGCGCCTCGGCGACGGTCTGCAGGGCCTCGCGCGAGTGGATGCGGATCATGACGTCAGCTCGAGCAGGCGGGCGACGGCGTCGTCGAGCCCGGCGAGGCGTAGCTCGAAGCAGGGCACCGCCGCGATCCACCCGACCAGCCGCTCCACCTTGCGCGCGTCGAGGCCGTCGCCCAGGGAGTAGCTCTCGCCGAGCAGGCGCGCGAGCGCCTCGGCGCGCGACAGCGGCAGCAGCGCCGCCTCTCCCACCTCGACCCGGCGCGGGAAGACGATCCAGCCGACCGGCAGGCCGGCGCGCGGCCCCGGCGGCGCCGGGGGCGGCAGGAAGCGGACCCGCTTGCCGTCCGGCCGGCGATGCACCGGCAAGGCCGCGAGGCCGGGGAAGCGATCGGCGAGCAGCCTCCAGGCGCCTGGCTTGAGGCAGAGGGCGAAGGGCAGCGGGCGCGCCCGCCCGGCTTCCGACAGCACGAGGGTGTCGTCGCCGAGCAGCGTCATGCCGGCCGCCAGCAGGGCCGCCGTCAGAGTGCTCTTGCCGCTGCCCGAAAGCCCCGGCAGCAGCAGGGCCCGCCCGCCGGCACCGAGGCCGGCCGCGTGCAGCGCCGAGATCCCGGCGCAGCGCTCCAGCGCGAGCTGGACGAGGCCGCCCTTGACCATCGGCACGACCTCGCAGCGCTCCCCGCAGGCGAGCACGACGCGCCCCTCGGCAGCGAGCGCGTATCCCGTCGCCGTCTCGCGCAGCTCGACGGCCAGGGCCTCCGGCCCGGCCGGGCCGGCGGCCAGCGGCCCCAGCAGGTCCGCGAGGGCCGTCTCGAACCCGGCCGGCACGGCGGCGAGCTCGAAGGCGGTGTCGAGCAGGCGGTAGCGGCGGCGCGGCCGGCCGGCCGCGGCGGCCCGCAGCGGCTCGGCCGCGGGCAGCGCCAGCCCGAGCGCCTGCCATCGCCGCAGCATCGCTGCGACGTGGGCGTCGGCCTCGCTCGCCCGGAACCCGAAGGCCTGCTGGAGCCGCCGCGCGATCTCGGCCGCGGCGAGCCGCTCTTCCAGGCAGCACCAGATGTAGGCAGCCGCGGTGTTCAGGCCGAACAGCTGACGGCTCGCGGCGTCGAACAGCACGGCACCGTCGTCGAGCAGATGCAGGCTGACCCCGGGCGACGGACCGGGACCGTCCGCCGGCCGCGACAGCTCGGCAGTATCAGAGGGCATGGCTCGAACCGTCTCTTTCTCTCGCCTGGTGAGCAGGGCGTCGGGGGCGCTCCCGTTTTTGGTCGGGAGTCAAAGCATCCCTGTTTGAGCTGCGGTTGTGAGCATTCGATGACCAAGCTCGGGCGAACAGCGGGCGCCGTGATCTTGTGACGGCTGCTGGAGACCGCCACCGGGCGGGTGGATCAGGTGCCGCGCGCCCGGCGGATCGAGCGGATCGTCGCCTTGAAATGCCCGGAGAAGGCGCGCGACAGGGTGGCGCCCGAGGCGAAGCCGGTGCGCACGGCGATCTCCGCGGCGCCGAAGTCGGTCTCCTCGGCGAGGCGCCGGGCCGCCTGCAGGCGCAGGGACTGGTAGTAGCGGCCCGGCGGCAGGCCGAACTCGCGCTGGAAGGCGCGCGCCAGCGAGCGCGGGGAGGCCCCGCAGCGCCGGGCCAGCTCGGCCAGCGGCAGCGGCGTCTCGAGGTTGCGCCGCATCAGCGCGACGGCGGAGACGAGGCGCGGCGTCAGCTCGACCAGGCGGCGGCTGCGCGCGCCGCGGAACGGCCGGTCGGCGGCGTGCTCGGCGTCGTAGATGAAGAGGTTCATGACGTCGAAGGTCAGCGCCTCGCCGCAGCGGTCGCGGATCAGCCGCAGCATCAGGTCGAGCACGGCCGTCGCGCCGCCCGCCGTGACCGCCCGGCCGTCGATGGCGTAGCGCTCGCCGACCGCCTCGACCGTCGGGAAGGCTTCGTCGAAGGCCTCGAGCTCCTGCCAGTGGATCGTCGCCCGCCGGCCGTCGAGCAGGCCGGCCGCCGCGAGCAGCCAGCTGCCGGTGTCGAGTCCGGCGAGGCGCTGCGACCGCTGGGCGGCGCGGCCGAGCGCGGCGAGCGCTGCCGGGCCGGCGCGCTCGCGGAACCCATAGCCGGCGACGACGAACAGCAGGTCGAGCGGACCGGCCTCGGCGAGCGGCCGGTCCGGATTGACCGCGATGCCCGACGAGGAGGTCGCCGGCGCCCCGTCGGGCGTCAGCAGGCTGCGCCGGAACAGCAGGCGGCCGGACAGCTGGTTGGCCGCGCGCAGGGGCTCGATCGCGTTGGCCAGCACCAGGTTGCTGAAGCCGTCGAACAGCAGGAAGCCGTAGTGCGCCTGATCCATGGCGCTTTATGCAATTCAAATGGCAGGATCAGCAAAATCATTCGGCGCGATCGGCGCTAGGATCGTGCCTCTGGGGGCTGGACGCCCGCCGACGAGAGGAGCCGTCATGAACTGGGAAGTCTTCATCACCTGTGCCGTGACCGGCGCCGGCGACACCGCCGACAAGTCCGACAAGGTGCCGGTGACGCCGAAGCAGATCGCCGAGTCGGCCGTCGAGGCCGCCAGGGCCGGCGCCGCCGTCGCCCACATCCACGTCCGCGACCCCGAGACCGGCAAGGCCGCGCGCAAGACCGCCTACTACCGCGAGGTCGTCGAGCGGGTGCGCGAGGCGAATCAGGACGTCGTGCTGAACCTGACCGCCGGCATGGGCGGCGACCTGGTGATCGGCTCGGCCGAGCAGCCGCTGCCGCTCAATCCGGAGGGCACCGACATGGTCGGCGCCGAGGAGCGGCTGGAGCACGTCGCCGAGCTGCTGCCGGAGATCTGCACGATCGACTGCGGCACCATGAACTTCGCCGCCGGCGACTACGTCATGACCAACACGCCCTCGATGCTGCGCGCCATGGCCAGGCAGGTGAAGGAGCTCGGCGTGCGGCCCGAGATCGAGGTCTTCGACACCGGCCACCTCGTCCTGGCCAAGCAGCTGGTCAAGGAAGGCCTGATCGAGGATCCGGTCATGATCCAGCTCTGCATGGGCATCCCCTACGGGGCGCCCGACGATCCGCTGACCCTGCTCGCCCTGGCCAACCAGGTGCCGCAGGACTGGACCTTCTCGGCCTTCTCGATCGGCCGCATGCAGCTGCCCTTCGTCGCCATGGCGGCGCTGGCCGGCGGCAACGTCCGGGTCGGGCTGGAGGACAACATCTATCTCTCGAAGGGCGTGCTGGCGAGCAACGGCGACCTGGTCGAGCGCGCGCGCACGATCCTGGAGGCGATGAACGTCAGGGTCCTGAGCCCCGCCGAGGTCCGCGAGAAGCTGAAGCTGACCAAGCGGCCGGTCGCGGCCGCCGCCTGATGCGTGGCAGGCGGCTGTCGCCGCCCGCTCGCTCCGCTGGTCAGTCCTGTTCCTCGCGGTTCAGGATCGCAGCGTTGAGGTAGCGGATGCTGGTCCTGCCGCGCAGGCCGGCCTTCGTCGCGGGGTCGTTCGCGAAGAAGGCCTCGGCCTCGGCGCGGGTCGCCACGTCGAGCACCAGCAGGGAGCCGGTCTTGGTGAGTCCGTCGTCGTCCCTGAGGCTGCCGGCGGCCAGGATGACGTCGCGGTTGGCCAGCTCGTACTGCCAATGGGCGTCCATCACCTCGGCATCGCCCCGGATCGCGGGGCCCTTCTCGTTGTCGTCGCTGACGATCAGCCAAGCCATGTCGCGTTCCGTCTCCCCTCAAGGTCTCGCGCTGGCGATCCCGTCGCTCTCCCGTGCCGAGGACACGAAGCTGGCGAGGGTGCGCTCTTCGCGGTAGTCCCAGGGGGTACCACGATGCAGCGTCGCGCGCTCGTCCCAGATCAGGACGTCGCCGACCCGCCAGCGGTGCGAATAGATCGCCTCGGGCCCGGTCACCGCGGCGGTCAGCTCCTCGATCAGCCGCGCGCCCTCCTGCGGCATCAGGCCCCGGACACCGGCGGCGTGGGCGCCCAGGAACAGCGCCTCCGCGCCGTTGCGCGGATTGCGCCAGGTCATGCGCCAGCAGGTCGGCCGGAACTTCGTGTAGATCGGCTGCTCGGCCAGCCGCGCGTCGACCAGCGCCCGGGAATGGGCGAAGCTGTGCACCGCGATCCGGTCGCGCGCCCGCGCCTTGAGATCCTCGGGCAGGCGCGCCCAGCCGGCCCGGGTCGAGACGAACTCGGTGTCGCCGCCGGCGGCCGGGATCGTGCAGCCGAGCAGGATGTTCGAGATGGCCGGCGTCGGCAGGAAGGAGCTGTCGGTGTGCCAGAAGAAGTTGGACTTCAGGTCCAGCAGGCGCAGCTCGGCATCGTCCGTCAGACCGCCCCCGCCGCCGGCGTTCGACACCATGGGGCGGGTCGGCGGCACGCCGTCAGGGGCGTCGCGCAGGTCCTCGAGCGGGCCGAACAGCTCGGCCAGGGCGCGGTGCGCCGGCTCGTCGAGCCGCTGGCCGCGAAACAGCAGCAGGGAGTGCTGCTCGAACAACGCCCGGATCTCCGGATAGAGCCGCGAGGCGGTCACGTCCCGCAGATCGACGTGGAGCACCTCGACACCGAAATCCGGGTGCAGGCCGACCGTCTGCATGCGCGCCTCCGACCCGCCGGTCACGACGATCCGGCTCGAGCGACGATAGGCACGCGCCGGCGGGCCGGCAAGCCCGGCGCCGCGCTCCGCTCGGCTAGGCGATCAGCTGCTCGTCGAGGATCGTGCCGACCAGGGTCGCGCCCTCGGCCCGGAAGCCCGAAAGGCGCGCCTCGATCAGGTTGGCCATGGTCAGGTCGGCGCCGCTGGCGTCGGCATCGCTGAGATTGGCGCCCGACAGGTTGGCCGGCCACTTGCGGCCGATCGTGCGGCCCTGGCTGTCCTTGAGGTCGACCGCGCTCAGCTTGCACTCGCGCAGGTTCGCCTCGGCGAGGTCGGCGTCGGTCAGGTTGACGCCGTCCATCATGGCGCCCTCCATGTTGGCGCCGACCAGACGCGCGCCCGAGAGGTCGGCCATGACCAGCGAGGCCCCGGACAGGTCGGCGCCGGTCAGGTTGCAGCTGCGCAGGGAAGCGCCCGACAGCTCGCAGCCACGCAGGTCGATGTGACTGAGGTCGACCTCGGTCAGGGTCGCGCGCTCGCCCTCCGAGCCCTGGGAGCGGACCCAGTGCATGTGGTGGTTGAGGGCGGTCCGGACGTCGCGCGGCAGCGTGTCCCGCGACAGGTTGAGCGTCGCCCCCGCGATCGAGGCGGTCGAGAAGTCGAGCCCCTCGATGCAGGCGCCGGTCATGTTGGCGCCGTCGAAGGTGCAGCCTTCGATGACCGCGCCGCTGAGGTCGGCGCCGACCAGCGACACCTCCTTGAGGCTGGCGCCGCGCAGGTCGGCGCCGCGCAGGTCGCAACGCGCCAGGCTGCCGCCGTCGGCGACCACGCCCGAGAGGTCGGCGCCGCGCAGCAGCGAGTAGGCGACATTGGCGCCGGTCAGGCGCGCGCCGCGCAGGTTGGCGCCCTTCATGTTGGCGCGCTTGATCATCGCCTTGTCCAGGTCCGAGCCGGACAGGTCGCAGGGCTCGAACACGATGGTCTCGCCGCCGCCGGTGATCAGCGAGCCGCCGCGCAGGTCGGCGCCCTGCAGATTGGCGTTGTGGAGCGTCGCCTGGGCCAGCTCGGCGCCGCGCAGGTCGGCCTCGATCAGCCGGCTCTCGGTCAGGTCGGCACGGCTCAGGTTCGCCGCGAAGAGGTCGGCGCGGCTGAAGTTCGCCCGGCGCAGGTTGGCCCGGCGGAAGTCGCAGCCGGACAGCAGGGCCTCGCGCAGGTCGATGCCGGTCAGGCTGGCGCCGGAGAGATCCTTGTGGCGCAGGTTGGCCCGGCGGCCCTGGCCGCGGTTGCGCAACCACTGCTCGTGGCCCTGAAAGGCTTCGACCAGTTCCTGCGGCGTCATCAACGGTTCCTTCTCTGTCGGCCGGCGCCGGGCCCGCGCCGGACCCGTCCGGGGCGCAGGCCGTCTGCCCCGTTCAGCAGCTTTTGCTTCAAACGGAAAGAACCCGTTAATCCGGACTCGACCGTGGGGTGAATCGGCCGCGCAGGGCCGTGGAATCGACCCGGCCGCGGGCCCGTCGCTCAGGCGATCAGTTGCTCCTCGAGGAAGGTGCCCTCGAGCTTGGCGCCTTCGCTGCGCAGGCCGGCCGTGTCGGCATCGACCAGGTTCGCCATCGTCAGGTCGGCGCCGCTGAAGTCGGCGTTGCGCAGGCAGGTCCCCGAGAGGTTGGCCGGCCACTTGCGGCCGATCGGCCGGCCGGCGCCGTCCTTGAGGTCGACGGGGCCGATCTGGGCGGCGCGGAAGTTGGCGCCGGTCAGGTCGGCGTCGGCGAGATTGACGCCGTCCATGATCGCGCCTTCCAGGTTGGCGCCGATCAGCCGCGCCCCGGACAGGTCGGCCATGACCAGGTAGGCGCCCGACAGGTCGACCGAGGTCAGGTTGCAGCGGCGCAGCGAGGCCCCCGACAGCTCGCAGCCGCGCAGGTCGATGCGGCTGAGGTCGACCTCGGTCAGGGTCGCGCGCTCGCCCTCCGCGCCCTGGGAGCGCACCCAGTTCATGTGCTGGTTCAGCACGCTGCGGATGTTGCGCGGCAGGGTATCGCGGGACAGGTGCAGCTTGGTGCCCTGGAGCGAGGCGGCCGAGAAGTCGAGGCCCTCGACGCAGGCGCCGGTCAGGTCGGCGCCGTCCAGGCGGCAGCCCTCGATGTTGGCGCCGGTCAGGTCGGCGCCGACCAGCGAGGCGTTCCTGAAGCTGCCGCCGCGCAGGTTCGCCCCGCGCAGGTCGGAGCGCGCGAAGCTGCTGCCGTCGGCGACGACGTCGCTGAGGTTGGCGCCGCGGAGCAGCGATTCCGACAGGTTGGCGCCGGTCAGGCGGGCCGCCTGCAGGTTGGCGCCGTTCATGTTGGCCTTGGCGATCAGGGCCTTGTCCAGGTCGGAGCCGGACAGGTCGCAGGGCTCGAAGACGACGGTCTCGCCGCCGCCGGTGATCAGCGAGCCGCCGCGCAGGTCGGCGCCCTGCAGGTTGGCGTTGTGCAGGCGCGCCTGGCTGAGCTCGGCGCCGCGCAGGTCGGCCTCGATCAGCCTGGCCTCGGACAGGTCGGCGCGCGACAGGTTGGCGGCGAAGAGGTCGGCGCGGCTGAAGTTCGCCTGGCGCAGGTTGCAGCGGCGGAAGTCGGTGCCGGACAGCAGCGCCTCGCGCAGGTCGATGCCCGTCAGGCCGGCGCCGGAGAGGTCCTTGTGGCGCAGGTTCGCACGGCGGCCCTTGCTGCGGTTGCGCAGCCACTGCTCGTGATCCTGGATGGCCTTGACCAGTTCCTGAGGCGTCATCTCGGGTCCGTCTCTCTCCTGCGGCCGGGCACGCCGCCACGGCACGTCGGCCGCAGCCGGCGAGGCACCGGCCTCCCCGCCGTCTAGGATTTGCCTCAAAGGAAAAAGAACTGGTTAACCGCGCCTCAACCGGCGGCGAATTCGCCGCCGGCCGAGGCGCGGCCGCCGCTACTCCGCGGCCGCCCGTTGGGGCGCCGGCTCGCTGCGCTCGGCGACCGCGCCGTAGCCGCCGCCGGTCGGCGTCTGGATGACCAGCACGTCGCCGACGCCGAGCTCCTTCTTGTCGGTGCCGCTCATCGCCTCGCGCGTGCCGTCGGCGCGCTCGACCCAGTTGGCGCCGCACTGGCCGTCCTCGCCGCCCTTCAGGCCGAAGGGCGGCACGGTGCGGTGGCTGGCCAGCACCGCCGCGGTCATCGGCTCCAGGAAGCGCAGGCGGCGGATCGTGCCGTCGCCGCCGTTGTGCTTGCCGCGGCCGCCCGAGCCCTTGCGGATGCCGAAGGACTCGAGCAGCACCGGGAAGCGCCACTCCAGCACCTCCGGGTCGGTCAGGCGCGAGTTGGTCATGTGGGTGTGGATCGTGACGCCGTCGAAGTCGGGTCCGGCGCCCGAGCCGCCGCAGATCGTCTCGTAATACTGGTAGCGGGCGTTGCCGAAGGTGACGTTGTTCATGGTGCCCTGGGCCGCGGCCTGGACGCCGAGCGCGCCGTAGAGCGTGTCGGTCACGCACTGGCTGGTCTCGACGTTGCCGGCGACGGTCGCCGCCGGATACTGCGGATTGAGCATTGAGCCTTCCGGAATGATCAGCTCGAGCGGCTTGAGGCAGCCCTCGTTCATCGGGATGTCGTCGTCGACCAGGGTGCGGAAGACGTACATCGTCGCCGCCCGGCAGACGCTGGAGGGAGCGTTGTAGTTGTTGTCGAGCTGCGGGCTGGTGCCGGTGAAATCGATCAGGGCCGAGCGCCGCTTGCGGTCGATGGTGATCTTCACCTCCAGCCGCGCACCGTTGTCCATCGGATAGACGAACTCGCCGTCGCTCAGCACCTCGAGCACCCGGCGGACCTGCTCCTCGGCATTGTCCTGCACGTGGTCCATGTAGGCATGCACGACCGGCAGGCCGAAGTGGTCGACGGCGCGCATCAGCTCCTGCACGCCCTTGTTGTTGGCGGCGATCTGCGCCTTCAGGTCGGCGATGTTCTGCTCGGGATTGCGCGCCGGATAGCGCCCCGAGCCGAGCAGCTCGCGCAGCGCCTGCTCGCGGAAGCGGCCCTGGTCGACCAGCTTGAAGTTGTCGATCAGCACGCCCTCCTCCTCGACGGTGCGGGAGTCGGGCGGCATCGAGCCGGGCGTCGTGCCGCCGATGTCGGCGTGGTGGCCGCGGCTGGCGACGTAGAACAGGATGCGCTGGCCGGCCCCCTCGCCCTCGGGCTGGCCGAAGACCGGCGTCACCACCGTGACGTCGGGCAGGTGCGTGCCGCCGTTGTAGGGCGCGTTCAGCACGTAGACGTCGCCCGGCTTGATCCGGCCCTCGTTCTCGCGGATCACCGTGCGGATCGACTCGCTCATCGAGCCCAGGTGCACCGGCATGTGCGGCGCGTTGGCGACCAGGGCGCCGTCGGGCGCGAAGATCGCGCAGGAGAAGTCGAGCCGCTCCTTGATGTTCACCGAGTAGGCGGTGTTCTCCAGGGTCGAGCCCATCTGCTCGGCGATCGACATGAAGAGGTTGTTGAAGACCTCGAGCATCACCGGGTCGACCTCGGTGCCGACCGCCTTCTCGCGTTCGACCGGCACGACCCGGTTCAGCACCAGGTGGTTGCGCGCGGTCAGCTCGGCGCGCCAGCCGGGATCGAGCACCGTCGTCGAGGTCGCCTCCAGCACGATCGCCGGGCCGTCGATCGTGTCGCCGGGCTGCAGGACGTCGCGCTCGTAGACCGGGGTGTCGTGCCAGGCGCCGTTGGCGTACATCGGCCGCACCGCCTTGGGCGCCGGCCGCGGCCGGCTCTCGTCCCGGCTCAGCTGCGGGTCCTCGCCGGCCTCGGCGGCGCCGATCGCCTCGACCGAGACCGCCTCGACGATCAGCGGCTTCTCCTCCATGACGAAGCCGTAGCGCTGGCGGTAGGCCTGCTCGAAGCGCTCGACGATCTCGTCCCGGCTGCCCTGCTCGACGATGAGCGCCGAGTCGGTGCCCTCGTAGCGCAGGTGCACGCGCTTCATGACGGTGATGCGCTCGGGCATCACGCCCTGCTCCAGCATCTCGTCGTGGGCCGCCGCGCCGAGCCGTTCGAAGATCTCCCCGAGCTGCGCCAGCGAGGCCTCGAGCCGGGCCTCGACGGCCTCCTCCTTCATCAGGCGCAGGTCGGCGAGGCCCATGCCGTAGGCCGAGAGCACGCCGGCGTAGGGATGCAGGAAGATCCGGGTCATGCCGAGCGTGTCGGCGATGTCGCAGGCGTGCTGGCCGCCGGCGCCGCCGAAGCACTGCAGGGTGTATTCCGTGACGTCGTAGCCGCGCTGGGTCGAGATCTTCTTGATGGCGTTCGCCATGTTCTCGATGGCGATGCGCCGGAAGCCGTCGGCGACCTGCTCGGGGGCGCGGCGGTCGCCGGTCGCCTCGTGGATCTCGCGGGCCAGGGCCTCGAACTTGCGGCGCACGACCGCGCCGTCGAGCGGCTCGTCGGCATGGGGGCCGAATACCGCCGGGAAGAACTCCGGCTGGATGCGCCCCAGCATGACGTTGGCGTCGGTCACGGCCAGCGGGCCGCCGCGGCGGTAGCAGGCCGGCCCCGGGTTGGCGCCGGCGGAGTCCGGGCCGACCCGGTACTTGGCGCCGTCGAAGTGCAGGATCGAGCCGCCGCCCGCGGCGACCGTGTGGATCTGCATCATCGGCGCGCGCATGCGCACGCCCGCGACCAGCGTCTCGAAGGCGCGCTCGTACTCGCCGTCATAGTGCGCGACGTCGGTCGAGGTGCCGCCCATGTCGAAGGTGATGATCTTGCCGAAGCCGCCCATCGCCGCGGTACGCACCGCGCCGACGATGCCGCCGGCCGGGCCCGAAAGGATCGAGTCCTTGCCCTGGAAGGCGCGCGCGTCGGTCAGGCCGCCGTTCGACTGCATGAACATCAGGCTGACCGCGTCGGGCGTGCCGGCGCCGAGCTGGCCGGCGACCTGGTCGACGTAGCGGCGCAGGATCGGCGAGAGGTAAGCGTCGACCACGGTCGTGTCGCCGCGGCCGACCAGCTTCATCAGCGGGCTGACCTCGTGGCTGACGCTGATCTGGGTGAAGCCGATCTGCCCGGCGAGCGCCGCGACGGCGCGCTCGTGCTCGGGATAGCGGTAGCCGTGCATGAAGGCGATGGCGACCGAGCGGATGCCGTCGTCGTAGGCCTGCTGCAGGCCGGCGCGGGCGGCCGCGAGGTCGACCTCCTTCAGCACCTCGCCGTCGGCCTTGACGCGCTCGGAGATCTCGACGACGCGCTCGTAGACCAGCTCGGGCAGCTCGATCCTGCGGGCGAAGATCTTCGGGCGGTTCTGGTAGCCGATGCGCAGCTGGTCGGCGAAGCCTTCGGTGATCGCCAGCACGGTGCGGTCGCCCTTGCGCTCGAGCAGGGCGTTGGTCGCGACGGTCGTGCCCATCTTCACGGCGTCGATGCGCTGCGCCGGGATCGCCGCCTCGCGGGCGACGCCCAGGATGTCGCGGATGCCCTGGATGGCGGCGTCGCGGTACTGCTCCGGGTTCTCGCTCAGCAGCTTGTGGGTGCGGATCGAGCCGTCGGGCGCGCGCCCGACCACGTCGGTGAAGGTCCCGCCGCGGTCGATCCAGAACTGCCAGCCACCGACGCCCGAAAGGCCTTCCGCCATGATCGCTCCCTCGTCTTGAGAAGCCGGGATTGACGACGGTCGCACCCCAAATGTCAACGCCGGAGCCGGCGCCCGGGTCGTCGCGGACGGCCGGCGGCCGAGGCAGGAAAGCCCCTCGCGGCCCGGCCGCCCGCGCCCCGGCCTTCCGGACGGATCGCCCCCTGCCCGATCGCCGGAGCCGATCGCCGGCGACCGCGGGCCCGGCAACCGCGCAGGCGGGAAATACAGCGCCACCCCCTGACAGTACCGAGAGCCCCGGAGCGCTCGGCATTGTCCGGCGCGGCCAGAAATATGGAATGCGAATAGGTCGCATATGCGTCCATTTACGCCTCGTTCACGGTTAGATGCTTCTGTGCCTCATGAACGACCCCTGCGGGGGCAGTTGTTGCGGAAGATGGAGCATGAAATGCGGTACCTGTTATTTGGCCTGACGATGGCCCTCCTGCCATCCGTCGCACTGGCGTCGGACGACGTGCCGGCGAGCCTGATCGCCAAGCTGAAGGCCGACCTGGAAAAGCCGGTCACGGTCATCATGCTGCGCGCCCAGAACGAGCAGCACGCCAAGGTGACCCAGGCCGAGATCGACACACTCGACAAGAAGTGGCGCGCAGAGCGCGAGCAGCAGGAGCAGCCGCTGATCGCGCAGCTGATGGGCAACCCGATGACCTCCTACGTGACGCGCCTGGCCGCGCGCTCGGACGGCGTCATCGCCGAGGTCTTCGTGATGGACGACAAGGGCCTGAACGTCGGCCAGTCGTCGGTCACCAGCGACTACTGGCAGGGCGACGAGGCCAAGTACCAGAAGACCTACGCCGTCGGCCCCGACGCGGTCTTCGTCGACGAGATCGAGGTCGACAAGGCGACCGGCCGCCGCCGCCGCCAGGTCAGCTTCACCCTGACCGACCCGGCGACCGGCGAGAAGCTCGGAGCCGCCGCCATCGACATCAACCTCGACGAAATCAAGCGCCAGTAACCAGGAGCCGCCCCCCATGAAGATTTCCAGCAAACTGGCGCTCGCCTTCGGCGTCCTGGTCGCGACCGGCCTCGCCTCGGGCGCGGTCACCTACTGGTCGACGTCGCAGCTCGATTCGGCTGCCGCCTCGCTGGAGCAGGCGCGGCAGAACCAGCTCGACACCCGCTCCCTGCTCGGCAACGTCGAGTCCGCGCTCAACGACGTGCGCGCCTACCTGCTGACCGGCGATCCCAAGTTCGTCGGCAGCGTCGACCAGGAGCGCGCCGCCTACAAGCAGACGGTCGATCGCCTGAGCCAGGTCTACGCCGACGACGCCGGGCGCACCGCCGCCCTGGCCGCGCTCACCGAGGGCGCGCGCCGCTGGTACGAGGACGTCGGCTCGGTCCAGATCAAGCTGATGCAGCGCCCGGACACCGTCGAGCAGGCCAGGGCGATGACCTTCGCCGGCTTCGGCGACCGTGCCTATTCGAAGATCCGAGAGGCCTCCCAGAAGCTGCTGCAGATCGAGGCGGCGCACATCGAGGTGCTGACCGCCGAACGCGCGACCGCCAAGTCGATCGCCTTCGGCTCGGTGATCGGCGGCGCGCTGGCCGCCGTCGCCATCGCGCTCGGCCTCGGCCTCTGGCTGACCCGCGGCCTCGCCGGCCCGGTCGTCTCGATGACCGCGGCCCTGCGCCGCCTCGCCGAGGGCGACAAGGCCGTCGAGATCCCGGCCCAGGACCGCGGCGACGAGATCGGCGAGATGGCCAAGGCCGCCGAGGTGTTCAAGCAGAACATGCTGGAGGCCGAGCGCCTGACCGCCGCCCAGGCGGCCGAGCAGCAGGCCCGGGTCGAGCGCGCCGAGCGGCTGCAGAAGCTGACCGTCGACTTCGAGGGCGCGGCGGTCGGGCTGCTCGACCGCTTCGCCACCGCCGCCGGCAGCCTGCAGCGCACCGCCGGCGAGCTGTCCCAGCTGTCCGAGGAGACCGACCACGAGGCCGCGGCGGTGGCCCGCGGCGCCGAAGAGGCCAACGGCAACACCGAGACGGTCGCCGCGGCCTCGGAAGAGCTGGCCAGCGCGATCGCCGAGATCGGCCGCCAGGTCCAACAGTCGAGCAGCGTGTCCCAGCGCGCCAGCGAACGGGCCGCCAGCACCAACGAGCAGGTGCGCTCGCTGGCCGCGGCCGCCGAGCGGATCGGCGAGGTCGTCAACCTGATCAGCGAGATCGCCGAGCAGACCAACCTGCTGGCGCTGAACGCGACGATCGAGGCGGCCCGCGCCGGCGAAGCCGGCAAGGGCTTCGCGGTGGTGGCCTCGGAGGTCAAGAGCCTGGCGACCCAGACCGCCAAGGCGACCGAGGAGATCTCCTCGCAGATCGCCTCGATCCAGTCCGAGACCGGCAGCGCGGTCAAGTCGATCGGCGAGATCAACACCGTGGTCACCGAACTCAGCGACATCGCCACCGCGATCGCCTCGGCGGTCGAGGAGCAGTCCGCGGCGACCCAGGAGATCTCCGGCAACGTCGCCCAGGCCTCGGCCGGCACCGCCGAGGTCAGCCGGGCGATCGAGGGCGTCGCGACCGCGACGCGCCGGACCGGCGCCGCCGCCGGCGAGGTGCTGAGCTCGTCGCAGCAGCTCAACCAGGAGTCCGAGGAACTGCGCCGGCTGGTCGACCGCTTCCTGGGCAACGTCCGCGCCGCCTGAGCGACGGCTCCCGGCCTTCCGGAGCCGAGCATCTCTCGACGACAGGGAGCCGCCGGCCGAGCCGGCGGCTCCCGGCGTCTTCCGGCGTCGGCCCGAAGCCGGAATCCCTTCGCCATGCCGGAATCCCTTCGCCATGTAAGTGTGCTAAACCGTCGTTTTACACTTTTAAATGTAGAAGCATGTCATCGAGCGGCTGGAATCTTCCGGCCCCCCCCCCAACCTCGGCACGGCGCCGCTGCGCAGGGACCAGAGATGAAATCGAACGAGTATCTGAAGGAAAGGCTGACCTTCTCGCAGATCGACGCCGCGACCGGTGCCACGCTGCGGGCCGCGAAGCCCTGGCTGGAGCGCGAGCTGGCGAACGTCCTCGATGACTTCTACAAGCACGTCGACCGCCACCCGGAGACTGCGGCCTTCTTCCCGAACGAGCAGATCAAGCAGCACGCCCGGCAGGCCCAGCTGACCCACTGGAAGCTGATCCTCGAGGGCCACTTCGACGACAGCTACGTCCAGTCGGTCCGGCGCATCGGCCAGGCCCATCATCGCCTGGGTCTCGAGCCGCGCCTCTATATCGGCGGCTACTCCTTCCTGCTGACCCGCCTGCTGGCCGCGATCAACGCGCGCATCGCCTCGCGCTGGTCGAAGGCCTCGTCGGCCGAGCGCAGCGCGCTGCAGACCGCGGTCACCAAGGCGGCCCTGCTCGACATGGACTTCGCGATCTCGATCTAC
This sequence comes from Tistlia consotensis USBA 355, assembly GCF_900177295.1. Lineage (GTDB taxonomy): Bacteria > Pseudomonadota > Alphaproteobacteria > Kiloniellales > DSM-21159 > Tistlia > Tistlia consotensis. The sequence goes on along the minus strand of NZ_FWZX01000040.1, from coordinate 598 downwards.
CTTGAGGCCGGCAAGGCCGAGAAGGAGGCGACCTTGAGCAGGGTCGCCGGCACCTTCGAGCGCGACGTCGGCGGCATCGTCGAGACCGTGTCCGGCGCCGCCAACGAACTGCACAGCACCGCCAAGAGCATGTCCGACATGGCGACGCTGACCAACCAGCGGGCGACCGGCGTCGCGACCTCCGCCGAGGAGGCGACCGGCAACGTCGCGACCGTCGCCTCGGCGGCCGAGGAGATGTCGCACTCGGTGCGCGAGATCTCGAGCCAGGTGCATTCGGCGACGCGCATCGCCCGCCAGGCGGTGACCCGTGCCGAGGAGACCGACCGGACCGTGCGCACCCTGGTCGAGACCGCCGACAAGATCGGCTCGGTCGTGACCCTGATCCAGGAGATCGCCGAGCAGACCAACCTGCTGGCGCTGAACGCGACGATCGAGGCGGCGCGCGCCGGCGAGGCCGGCAAGGGCTTCGCCGTGGTCGCCTCCGAGGTCAAGAACCTGGCGACCCAGACCGCCAAGGCGACCGAGGAGATCGGCCAGCAGATCAACGCCATGCAGGGCATCACCGACAACGCCGCCAAGGCCATCTCGGAGATCGGCA
>NZ_FWZX01000018.1 GCF_900177295.1 Tistlia consotensis USBA 355 | reverse complement strand
CCAGATGCCCCTTCCGCAGCTTCTTGCGCCAGTCGTAAATCTGCCAGCGCGTCACCCCGTGCTTGCGCGCCACCTCGGCGACCCGGGCATCCGGCAGCAGGCTCTCCGCCACGATCCGCGCCTTATCCGCCTCCGTGCGTTGTCGGCGCCCCGTCGGACCCGAGAGAACCTCCAGCCGGCCCGCATAGCCTTCCTTTGAGACGCCCAAAGGGCCGCCCATTTTGCCGTCTCGTTCCACGCAGACACCTCCGTCCAAAGCGGAGGGGTCTTCGCACGATCAGGTCAGGCTGGCCAGGAGGGGGTTAAGTGAGCGCTTACATCCTATCGCCGAAAATTCGAACAGCAAATGCTGAGCGGCCGGATCACGACATTTGGTGCAGGGGACGCGGATTGCCGGAGGATGGCCGTTGTGTGGCTTGGCGCTGACGCACTGAGCGTACGGACTAAGCGGTGTTGGTACCGTCGCGGCGCAAGTTGTTTAGGTTTCCTCGTTGGCCCAATTTTGATACTCGGCCCAGTCACCGGAGCGGCCTCTTGGTGAACTCAATCAGAGTCTGTCTCGCGGTCTTTTGCTTCGAACCGTTGGCGGGCCGCTTAGGCGGCTCGCACCTGCCCCGACGGCTGCAGCCTGTGCAGGAAGTCGACCGCGCGCTGCGCGTGGGCGGCGGCGCTGAAGACGAAGCGCTTGTCGTTCTTCAAGACGTCGAGCCAGGAGCCGATGTAGGCGGCGTGGTCTTCGCGCGGCTGCAGCTCGAGCCCCAGGTCGGCGCAGAGGAAGGCGGCGCCGAGTTCGGCCACGAGCTCCTCGCGGGCGTAGCCTTCGTCGCCCCAGCGCTTGCGGCCGAGATCGCGGTCGAGCCGCGACGGATGACGCGTCCAATGGGTCATCTCATGCGCGAGGGTGGCGTAGTAGCTCTCCGGATCGACGAAGGACTCGAAGCGGGGCATCTGCAGATAGTCGGGCTCGATGGCGTAGTAGGCGCTGTCGCCGCCCTGGCGGACGTCGGCCCCGGCCGCCGCGAAGAACGCGTCCGCGTGGCCGATCTGGCGGGCGAGGTCGAGCTGCGGCGTCTCCGGCTGTGAGAAGTGGGACGGCAGTCCGTCGATCTGCTCGACGTTGAAGACGGTGTAGGCCTTCAGGAACGGGATCTGGCGCTCGACGTCCTGGCCGTTGTCGTCGGTCTCGGTGCGGGTGAAGCGGTTGGCGTAGACGACGGTTGATCCGGTCTCGCCCTTGCGGACGCGCCCGCCGAGCTCGGCCGCCTGGCGGAAGGTCATCCAGATCGGCGCCGTGTAGCCGCGGGTGACGGCCTCCGACCAGAGCAGCACGACATTGATGCCGGAGTACCGCTGGAGGTTGTGGCGGAGCGGCCGGCCGACCGGTCCGGCGGCGTGGCGGGCGGACCAAGGCTTGGTCCAGGTGCGCACGCCGCGTTCGAGGTCTTCGATGATCTTGTCGGTGACGCGGGCGTAGAGGTCGGGGCGAGTGGAAGCGATGGGGCGCGGCATGGCGGCCTCCCGAGGAACTGAAGCTGTTGGTGGGAGCGGCGCCCCGCCGGGTGCGGCGGGGCGCGCCTGCGGTGGGTCAGTCGGCGTTGCGGCTGCGGGACCAGATCAGGGCGTAGCCGTCTTCGGCGTCGACCAGGCTGGCGTAGATCGGGGCCGGGAAGCTCGGGTCGTCCAGCTTGACCGAGAGATAGTCGCGGTTCTCGCGGGAGGTCTTCTTCCAGGCGGCGCCGAACTCGGTCTGGCCGGCGAAGATGCGGAAGTCTGGGGCCTTGTCGTTGTCCTTCTCGGCCTTGCGAAGCTGGGCGGCCTTGACGTTGAGAGTGAGGGTCTTGATCGAGCCGGCGTAGTTGCCGTCGCCGTCTTTGTGGAAGGTGCCGATGGTCGCCATGTTGGTCTCTCCGTGCTGTTCCGGGCCGCGCCGTTCGCGGCCTCGATGGCGATCGGCCGACCGAGGGGCGATCGATCCGCACCCGCAGAGCGGGCCGGAGCGTCAGCGGAGGACGGCGGGACGGAGACTTTCTTGGCTCGCGAGGAATGGCGGCGGAGCCGGCAGGGGGAGAAAGTGGGAGGCCCGCCGTTGCGGGCAGTCGATCGGGCCCCGTTTCGGGGCCGGACCCCTCGGTCAGATCAGGCCATGAGAGGCCGCGAGGGCTCGGGCTGGCGGCTCAGGGGAGGCTTGGCGCCCCGTCGCCCGCGTCAAACAGATCGGCCAAGGCGTCGCTGGCTGATGCTCGAACCTCGGCGAACTTGGCCAACTTGCCGAACTTGACGAAATAGGCGGAAAGGCCCATCTTCCTTGTCGAAGGAGACTGCCATGGCCGGCGCCACACAGAAGAAGTCCGACCGCGCTCGCGGCGTGATGGTGCTCCGGGATGCTGCAAGCGGCCGCATCCTGACCCAGGAACGCGCCCTGCCCAAATCGTCGAAGGAGCTCGCGCTTTCCGGTCCGACGCTCGACGAGCTGATGACCCGCCCCACCGCGCTCAGGTCCGTGCTCGACGGGGTGGGCCGCGCCGTCCGCCAGGCCGAGGACACCCGGCGGCCCGTCAAGCTCACCATCCTGGTCCAGCCCGACCGGACCGCGCCCACCGTGGACGTCGAAGCCGCGCCCTTGCAGGGAGACGAGCTCGACCAGGCCCTGGCCGAAGCACGCGCGCGAGGCGCGGCCCGGGCGGCCGAGATCCTCGCCGGCCCCGACATGCTGTCGGCTGACGACTTCGCCCGGCTGATCGGCGTCACGCGGGAGGCTGTCAGGCAGAAGGCGACGCGCCGTGAGGCGCTCGGTCTCCAAGGCGCCAAGCGGGGCGTGCGCTATCCGGCCTGGCAGGTGACGCGGGACGGCGGCCTCTTGCCCGAGCTGCCACGGCTGTTCGCCGTGCTGGGCGACAGCCCCTGGGCGGTGTACCGGTTCCTGGTCCAGCCGCACCCGGCGTTCAAGGGCGCGTCGCCGCTGGAGACCTTGCGCGCCGGAGCTGCGAAGCTGGTGCTCGAAGCAGCCGAGGGGGTCGCCCGCGGCGATTTCGGCTGACGTGGCTGCTCGGCCGCCGAAGGGGTTTGCAACACGGCTGCTGGTGCTGCACACGCCGTCACGGTCGAGAAGCTGGCTGCGCCTCTACAGCGATGCTCACACCGATCCGTTGGGCTTCAGTCACGCCCCAGCCGGCTCAGCGATCCGCGCATCGGCGAACCTGGGGCCTTGCCCTGCGGCGTCAGCGAACCTGTTCGGGAGGCGGTCGTCCACATCATCTGGCCAGTCGTCGGCAAGCTTGGACCGGTTGCTACCTGCAGACTCGCAATCAGTGCGCTATAGAAGCCAACTTGAGCAGCGTCTTCTCGCCCTTCAGCGCCGCAAGCGCCGCCATCGCCTTGAAGGTCGGCGTGTGGCTCCGTCTCGTCATAGTCTCTCCTGAGCCGCAGCATCCTCGCCACCCTCAGAGAGAGACTCCACTTATCCCATCATCCAGAATCTCCGGACCGGCTCTGAGTCCGCACCAGCTACGGCGATCTAGAGGAACCGACTTCGGCAGGCAGCGTGCAACGCCCGCGTCGTCGGTACCGGTCATGGCGCACTAAGTCCGCAATTTGAGCAGTTCTCTCAACTGGTCCGTATTCTCCATCTTGGTGTATGGCTCGTCGCCTCCAATCGAAATGGCCCAATAGTCGCAGCGAAAGAAGGATATAACGGCATCTTTAAGAGCAACGATTTGAAGAGATGGACGAGGTGCCTGTGAAATCAATAGCAATACAGGATGTGATATCCCAAACAGATCATATATGTCTGCAGCGAATGTGGATGTTGTTATGATGATTCGCCAATTGGATTTGCTATCCTCATAGAAATTTTGTACAACTTCGCGTCTTACTGGTGCCATCTGAGAAAGAAACAGTACTTCAATAGATTGAAGTTCTCCTTCTGAAATGCGAGAGGCGCGAAGCGTAACGGAATAGCTATCGGAATCAGGGTACTGTCTACGCTGCGGTGGCTCGAAGTTAAATCTCTTGTCGATCCGATTAATTAGCAGATGCAGCATAGCGTTGGCTTGGCTGCTATCGAGATTGGCCGGCGTGAGGTCGTCAGGGTCTTCTAAGCCTGGGAAACCGCTTTCTAGTCCATAGAATCCCAGAATGTTCGCCTGGGTATCGGGATCTATTAGCTCAAAGCCGTCGACGGCGGTGAAGAACGGGTCAATGACACAGAGTGGAGGATCCCAAGCGTTCGTAACCTCGCGCGTAATCACTGATTTCCTTACGATCCGACGACCGCAGCTCGTCACTGAGACGCCGTCCGCATTTTGCCCTACTGGATTTCCACTGGAGCGGCTCACGCTCGAAATGAACGGTATGAAACACAGGTTGGGCCGTGTAGGGTCTGGGTACCTAAGATTGAACTCCTTCACCAATATTTCGATCCAATACCGCGTCTTTCGGATTGAATCCTTGTTACCGCCCCAGAGTTCGTCCAACAGAGTTTCAGTAGGTGTCTCCGGCGGCAGCGATGTTGCGTACCAGCCTGGTCCAAATGCCGCATCGCGCGACGAGTGGCTCTCGCGCCCGCTCCAGTTACGGCTCGCATAGGACGTCTTGTAAAACGTCTTGGAGGCAATAGTCTCTAGTAGGTTTAGGTACATCGCCGGCTTCATCGTAGAGTCAGCCGGAAGCGCTGCGCCGGTCGATGCGAACCAATTCCCTGCGGAGGCCGTCAACCCCTCTAGTCCAAGCTTATCAGTATAATGGAATACGGTGGGCATCTAGAAGCGGACCTCTTCTCGGCGGCGGGGATCGCCAGACGCACTTAAGTATATTTGCGGAAAAGAGAAGGAAGAACCAGCAAAGACCCCAGTAATTGAGACTACTGCTCTTGAACACTGTCGTCGAGAGCTGGAAGCACGCCAGCCAGGTCCCCCTCAATGTCAAACCCATAGTGGGCAGCAAGCAAGGCGACCTGAAAAGCGATGGTCGCGCGAAATTGACCAAGCGCCACGAAGAACCCTCCGGTGGTGCCTCTGCTTCGCGACGGGAGCCCGATTAGGTGGAAGTCGAGGCTGGAGTCATCGTGGTAGCGTCGACATGCGGCGCGGATCATCCGGAGAGGTGTCACAGCAAAGTCGTCCTCGGGGAGCTGTTGCAGCGTTTGGCTGCAAGCAAAGCGAATTTCGAGAATTGAGCGGTCAACTTGACCTCGGTCCTCGATCCACATGGGATTGTAGAGGACACGCCTGTCCTCCAGCGCGACGATGAACTTCCGTATGTGTTCTCGCTGGGACGGTCCTGGATCGGCCCACTGGATTCCGCCCAGCGGCGTCGAGACTCCCGTGATCCGTCGCGCGGTCTCAGCGGTTATCCGCCTTGCCCGCTTCATCGTCTTCTTCATCTCGCTGCCTGCAGGGATAGTCCATAGCGTGAGTTATCTCCCCAACCCTGGCCAAAGCCAACGGCGGGCGTATCCGGCGCAACACCAGTTTGAGCCGCCTACGTCGAAGTTCTTTCCCCAGGTGTCGCCCTGGACGGTAAGCGCTTCCGGCTTCGAGGCCTTCAGGAGGATGGGAATGCCCAGTTGCAGTGTGGCAACGGGACCATGGTTCTGCGCCCGACGGGATCATCTACCCGTCACGCTTGGATGCTGAAACGAACATGACGCTTTTCGACCGCGCGCCCGGGAAGCTGCGCGTGCGGTCGGTCGGGCCGCTGCTCGGCCGCCGCAGCGAACTGGCGGCCGTCATGCGCACTCTTGGGATTGCGATCACTTGAACCGCGGAACAAGTCATGCCGACCGCGCCGGCTTTTGACCGGTTCTTCGCCGAGGTGGAGATCGCGGAAGGGATCTGATTTCCGTTCAGACCCGTTGCGGCAGTGAAGGTGGTCCGCGTCCGACATGCCCCTTGGTGGCTGACGTGGACCTCATTGTCCCGCCTCCGCCTGAGTGTGGCACATGAAACGGTAGAAGAGATCGGCTTTGCGGCCGAGTTCAGTAGTTAAGTATCGGATATCAGCTTCACAGATCGTCAGGCCGTATAGGCCCTGACATGCGTCTATTGTTGCAAGCACCATCGATGATCCCCATGCTTTACCCCCATCCGCGTCATCAGCTTGCCGTTTTGCCTCCAGGTGCTCGTCAAACGCCTTGAACCACAGCTCCAGTAGTCTGTTGGCCTCCAGGGGGGAAATCACTACCTGATTTCCCGAAAGCCTCGGTCCTTCCTCCGTCCAATCGACATCGAAACCACGGAATTTCGGTCCTTGTCCGGCACTTACAGGTCCCGACCGTTTCTGCTGGGCGGCGGTTTGATAGGCAGCTCGAAGGTCGTTGCGCCAGACTCCATAGTCGCCGTCCACTTCCTCGCCGAAGAACACTCGTTCAATCTGGTCCAGCGTTCGCGGCAGATGTCTGCCGCTAGTCCAATGTCTGACGGCGCTTTCATCGAGTATCTTGCGGATTGCCCGAGCCAGTCTTCCGTACTCCCAGGGCAAACCGGCATCTGGGTGCCCAGGCGGGCGCGTCCCGTTCGCCATGTGCCACCGCAGAAGACCGCTGAAGCAGGTCCGAGCTTCACCGTAGGTCGTCACCGCAGCCCCCGCCTAACGATGCGTCAACAGGTTGCACCCACCGAGCAGAACATAAAATAGAGCGCACAGCCGGTGTTGCCGATAGAGGAGAGCCCGTCCGTCGCTTTTCTCGGCAAACGCTGTACGAAGGGCCACAGAAGCGAGCAAGCTGTATAGGACCGTTTCGGTCAAGTTCGCGAGGGTCGCACCTAACATCTGTATCTCCTCTGATAGGTTGACCCTCACATGAGGGAACCATCTTGGGCGGATCGCCATATGAGAGTTGGGAGAGATCGGAGTTGCGCCGAAATTCCTGCGGCTACCTTCTGACAGAGGATAATGTGTTGGTCGGCGGAGGCGTGGTCCGGCGTCGCCCAACCGCTCCCTGAAAACATCGGTGGGGCCGCTTCGGCGTCGATTGGGACGACGACATCGGCTCTGAATTCGGCCACAGCGCGCGACTCCAAACGCAACTGGTGCCCGCGCGCCTCGTGGCCCGCAGACGAACTTGAAGTCGTGGGGCCGCCGAAGCGGCCCCACCGAGGTCACTCCGCAGCAACCGAGAACGCCGCTTCGGAGGTGCTCGCAGGTGATTGAGGCTCAGGGCGATCAGTCCTCAAGAGCGGCGGAAGCCAGCCGGTTCCGGCCAGAAGGCCTTCGGCCGCCTGCGCCATGTCCGGCTTCTTCAGATCGGAAATCCGCTGGGCGGCGTCTTCCGACACCGCCTCGGCGACCGCCTCGGCGATCCGGGCCTTGGTGACGCGGCCGAGATAGCTCGCCGCCGTTGGCGTCCAGGTCGTGGTCATGTCGAGCTTCACGGCTTCGGCGAGCGCGTCGGCGTGAGCCCAGGCGCCGGGACGCCGGTTCATCGGCGAGCGGACGGCGTCGATGCTCAGCGAGGCGCAGTGGGCCAGGAGGTCCAACAGGTCCGAGCCCGAAAGGCCGCCGACCCAGGCCCAAAGGTCGCCCGCCTCGCGCGGCAGCCGTCCGGCCCAGGCCGCATGCCGCTCGGCGATGCGCCGTCCGGCGGGGCTGTCGCCGACGCCCGGCGCATGCCCGTCGAGATAGGCCGACGTCGCCTTGATCTCCAGACAGCTCGGCTGGTCGTAGGGCTGATAGAAGGCGCGCAGCGCCAGGACGTGGACCACGGCGGCCAGGGCCGTGTTCGGGTCCTGGGCCAGGGCGTCTCGCAGGCCGACCGTCCGGTAGGCGGTCAGCTCCAGGACGAGCCGTTCGGACAGCGGTGTCAGGCCGTCCGGCTCGCCGTCCTCATCGGCGGCCTGTTCGGCCGCCTCGCCGCCATCGCCCTCCGTGACACCGGCTTCACCGTCCGGCTCGCACTCCGGTTCCCGGCCGGGTTCAGGCGCAGGCTCGTCCTCCGGCCGGACGAAGCCCCTCTCGATGCGAGGCACGCCGTCCTGGCCGAGCAGGACGAACACGCCGCCCCTCGCGACCTCGTCCGGTTCGTAAGCCTGGGCTGCTTGGGAAAAGGCTTCGAGCGCCGCGTCGATCTCCTTGAACCGTGCTTCGATCTCGGGCGGCAGCTCCTCGACCGCATCCCACTCGCTGACCAGCGCATCGTATTCCTGCGTCAGCACCTCGGCGCGCGCCCGGTCCTCCGCCGATCGCTCCACGGGCCGGGGATAGACCCGCCGCAGGCCATGAGCATGCGGATAGTCGATGGACGCCTCGGCCCACTTCCAGCCTTCGCGCTCGCGGACCTCGGCGGCCAGGGCGCCGAGCTTCCCGGTCGCCAGCCGGTCGAGCAAGGCCGCGTCCTCGAACCAGCCGCCGCCGTCCTCGGTGAACAGGTCGCGTACGACCACGCCCCCGGCCTCGGCATAGGCTTCCGCCCCGACGAAGACCGCCCGGCGGTCGGCCGCCGGGACGTGCGCCTCCGTCATCATCCGCCGGATCAGGTGCGGGCTCTTGTTCCATGACAGCGCCTCCAGGACCTGCCGCTGGCGCGCATGGTCCTCGGTGACGGCGAAGGCCATCAGCTGGTCCAGCGTGAGGCCGCCGTCGCGATAGACCTGGATCAGCTCGGGACAGACGGCGCCGAGGCGCAGCCGCTGGCGAACCACGTGCGCCGACACCCCGAAGCGGGCGCCGATCTCCTCGGCCCCCAGTCCGCGCTCCTCCGCGAGGCGCCTGAACGCCTCGAACTGGTCGGCCGGGTGCATGTCCGAGCGGGTGACGTTCTCGTCGAGGCTGATCTCATGCGGATCGTTGGACAGGTCCACGACGCAACGGACGGGCTCGGTCTTCCTGATCTCCTTGCGCTTGGCGCGCAGCAGCAGCGCCAGCCGTCGGCCCTCGCCGATGGTGACGAGATACGAGCCGGTCGGCTGGCCGTCGCCGTCCAGCTCCGGCTCGACCACCGGCGCCTGCAGGAGGCCCTTGGCGGCGATGCTCGCCGCCAGCGCCTCCACGGCCGCCTCGGTGTGGGGCGTCCGGCGGGCGTTCCTGGGCGACTTCTTCAGCTTGCTGAGGGGGATGTCGATCACCGCGCGATCCTGCACGGCGGCTTCGGCGATCTCGGTCTTGGCAGTCATGGTCTTGCTCCTTGGGTTGGGGCGCAGAGCGCAATCCGCGCCTGCGGCCCTGCCCGTCGGCGAGACCGGGTGTGCAAGCGGAGCGAGCGGCTTCGCGGGGAACCGGCTGCAGGGCCCTCGAGGTCCTGCGCCAGTGTCAGCCCTGCGGAGGGGACCGAAGCTGGGCGGAAGGCGCTCCGAAGCGCGCGGAGGGCGGAGCCCTAAGCCACGAAGCGAAAGAGAAGGCTGCAAGGAGCCTGCGCGCCAGGCCGCGCCTGGCGCTGCACGGCGGGAAGCGCCGTCGAGCGGCCGGCGGCGCGAAGCGCCCGAAGGGGCGGACCCGCAGGAGCCGCGTCAGCGGCGGGACCGAGCACGCCCGCCGGCCGCTCTCCGAATCCGGGGCTCGGACGCAGGGGAAGGCATTCCCCTCGCTCAATCAGCCGCCGATACTGCAGATGGGAAGCCGTTACACATGTGAAACGATGCCGCGCGAGGAATCCATGACCGTCTTCGAGGTGCCGGATGGACTGACGGAGATCGGTCACGAGCTTCCCCTGGTGATGGAGATGATCGCGCGCACGGCCCGCTGGGTTCATCCCGACACGTTCCGGGCGCTGCCGGTCTGGTGTCCCGATACCGCCCGCGGACGGCCGCGTTATGACGCCACATGGAGCCGCGTGCTTGTGAGCGCCCGCGGTGTGGAGAAGGTCGAGGAGAACATCCGGGCGGGGACCGCTCTGGTGGAGGCTCTGGGCGTGAAGACGCGGCCGAAGCCGCGGAACTGGACGGTCTGCCATATCTGGGGGTACGACGACGATGCCTTCGCCGGCCGCAGTAACGTGGTCCAGGATCCGAGGTTCTACTCCTGCATCGGCAACATGGTCTGGCTTCCCACGCCCCTGAAGGGCTTCACGGACGCTGTGCCACAGATCAAAGAATGCCTGCGCGTCTGCGCGTTCCACCTTTATGGCTGGGCGTGCGAGCACGACGATGTCCGCGCCGGAGCGGCCAGGGTTCGCTCCGGGGCCATCCCGGAAGGGTATCCGGACACCTGGCCGACGGCAGCCCGGCGCTGTCTGCCCCCGGGCACTGCACCGTTCACGGAGCGAGTGAGCGCGTCGGTCGTCCGCCGCAAGGCGAGAATCCGCGCTCAGCTGGATGACGCCGGCCTTGTCCACTACGGCCGGGAAGACGTCCGCGCGGTACTGAGGTTCTGGCGGGTGGAACTTGGCTGATGCCAGCCATCTTGCCGGCGTCAGCCGGAAGCCTGTCCTGTCTGTGAGGCCGTTGCCGCCGCAGCTCTCTGGAAGTGCTCACCGACAGCGGCCGCAAGGTCCGCGTCGCCCAGCGCGCCGAAGCAGAGGACCTCATTGGTGATGCGCAGATTGCGGACGGCCTCGCGGGTCAGCGCCTCCATGGCGCTGGCGCCCACCTCCGCGGCGGTGCGGACCCACGCCTCGCCGATCGCGGCGGCCAGCTTCGGGTCCGCCCCGATCGACGGACGCTCTGTGATCTGAACCATCGCATCCTCGGTCAGCCGGTCGAGGAGCTCCCAGCGATCCTCCTCGCCGGGGCCACGGTCGAATACCCGCGCGCGCGACCACAGCCGCTGCAACGTGTTCCGACGCCCACCCAGGAAACGCTCCGGCGCGGCTCCTTCGAATCGCCAGAGGCAGACGTCGGGAACCAGCGCGATTGCGATCCAGCTCCAGACATCATCGCGAAGGGCTTCGGCCACCGGCAAGTAACCGCTTTCCAGGAGGAACGCCCCCATCCCGGCGTCGAAGCTGGCCCGGGAAACCTGCCCCGCAGGTCCGGGCCAGCCGCACGCGGCCGCCACGGCGCGGATATTATCACGCAACCGGTCGAGTTCGGCGTTCGTGCTTCGGCGTCCACCCGACGGCGCCCACGTTACGAAGGGTTCGGCGGCGGATCTCAGCGCGTCCGGATCAACGCCGGTCGAAATTCCGGGGTTGGCCAAGAGCCGGCGGGCGTGGACGGCGGCCAGCCGCGGAAAAAGGCGCACGTCAGCCACGGCCGGAAACCTGAGCCGCGGCCAGCGCGCTGAGGGCCGCCTCAAACCGGGCAGGTTCGCGCCGCGCCAGAATGCGCACCTCCTCGAGCGGTTCATCCGGGAACGCGAGCGTCAGCCACGACCCGAGCACGGCCCGGACCGACCCCGGCAGAGCATCTATGGGCGTAAAGTCGTGGTCCGCCAGGGCCTGACGCAAGAGCTGAGCCATCACCTGGCCGATGAGAAGCTGCAGGGTCGTCGCATCACCCTCTGAGACGCGCTCCATCAGCGCCGTCTGGTCAGCGTTGAGGAATAGCCGGACAGACCCGGTGAAGTCGTGGTCGAGGTCGTGGCCGGCATCAACATAAAACAACGCCGCCTCCGGCGGTCGCGGGACCAGATGACGGAAGCTGACCGCTTCGACCGGAAAACGCTGACCCGCCGGCTCCAGCGCGACATGCAGATCATCGCGCCACAGTCGCAGGCCAGGCCGGTCCGGTGAGAGCCGGCCTCGCTGCGATGGCGTCTTGGAAAGGATGACCTCCGTTGTCAGCAGCAGGGACTGGGACAGATCCGCACCGGTCAGTGCGAAGCTGACGTCCGCACGGACGCCGCTGGGAGCGACGGGCTCGCGCCAAACAAGTCGCCGGTCCCGAACCCCGCCCTGGCCACCGACACCGAACGTGACTGCCACATCTAGGCTGAGCTCATCCGGCGGAATCTGCAGTTGCGCTGCGGCTGCCGCGACATCGACCTCAAGCGTGCGCGTCAGGAGAAGATCGACCGCGTAGTCCCAGTGCTCAAGCTGATCCCCTAGGACCGTCGCCTGGTCTCCCGGGCGGGTGACGAGCCAGGCGCCCTGGCGGATCGCGCCATCGGCAAGCCGCAGAAACGGGTAGGCGACGGCGCTCACGCGTCCGGTTCCCCGACCGCGATCGCCACCCCGACAGCTGAAAGACGCGGAACCGCGATACTGAGGCTGCAATCCAACGACGCCCCGGGAGCCAGCGGCAGCGTGTCACCGGTCGCCAGCGTCCGCCCGTCGGCGTCCGTCCAGGCGATGACCCGCGCGAGGTCGCCATTCGGTCCGGCGTTCTCACCGGACAGAACTCCATCGAGCACCAGTCCAGGCCGCGCCTCCAGCCTGAGCGCGACCAGCCCCAGGTTGGCAGCCCTGACCCGGAAGACCGCTTCAACGCCCCCCGGACCTTCGCGCAGTCCGATGAATTCCGGATCGCGTACCTGCCAGCCGCGCGTGCGGTGGCCGCCGCTGCCGCCCGGTCGGCTGGGCGCGCGCGTGTCGGGAACGAGCGCTCCCAGCATGTCGGCGGCGCGGGCCAGGGACGCGCCGGCACCCGACCCGTCGGTCCTGATCGCGGGCGGCGCGGCCCAGAGCGCAGCCGCCTTCCTGATCTCCCGCAGCGCCACATTGACGTAGGTCTTCGCCGGCCCCTTCGGCATCGCCTCCGGATCCCAGTCGTCATGCGCGGGCGGTTCAGCCAGGGCGAAGGCGGCTTCGACGTCCGGCGCATCGTCGCAGATGAAGACGCCCGCCCACTCCTGAAGCTCGTTCGGGAAGGCGGGTCCCTCGAAGTAGCGGACCACCAGCTCGACCGGGCGCATAACGGCAATATGCGCCGACGTCTGGGGTATGATCGTGCGCCCGGACGCAGTCAGCGGGAGACGGGGATTGCGCAGCCCAGTGCGCAGGCAGATCGCCCCGAGACGTCGGATAGGTCGTTCAGAGCGGACCTCCCTTGCGCCGAGGCCTCCAGTCTTGATGGCCCGCCAGGCTTCGGCGAACAGATCGAGAGGCGGGAACTGTTCGGGGTCGGGAACCGGCAGCGGCTCCCCTTCCACCTCGACCACACAGACCATCCGCCGGACGCCGGCCACGGCGACCATTCTCGGCCAGAAGAACCAGAGCAGGGCTTCGACGATCTCGCCGCCGCTGGACTTGAGATCGTCGTCCTGAAGATCCGGGTCGAGCACCATAATGCTCGTGCCGGTCTGGCCGTCCGGCCGCGAGGGCAATCCCAGCGCTGCAGCCAGTTGGGCGGCGCCGTCCCCGCAGACCGGCTCCACCAGATCCTCAGTCTCGCTGGACGGCACGCCCCACCAGTGACGGCCGGTCAGGCGACCCTGGCCGAGTTCGACGGTGTCACCGAGATGGCAACCGATCAGCCGACGCTCGCCGGCCTCGGTCAGGGAGTCGACGATGATCGTTGCGCAGCGGCTGGCCCGGTAAAGGATACTCTTACCGTAGCCATACGTGCCGCCGCCCTGGGCGACATCACGCGAGACCCCGATGTTGCGGACGAAGTCCACGAAGTCATTGCACACGCCACTGAACGACCGGTCCGCCCGGGTCGGCCCGCCGAGCCCGCGAGTGCCAAAATCGCAGATCTCCAAGACGAGTGGAGCCGGCTGCGCAAGCGCCCCAGCGAGGCGTTGCGAACTCTCTGAGGGCGGAGGCAGCTCACCGGTGGCCTGGCACAGAGCGTCGCGCTCCTCGGCGCCCAGTCGCCGCAGCCGCACTACGAAGCGGAGCTGTCCCGGGCCGGCGACCGCGTCGCAGCTGTTCTGACCAGCCTCCCGCAGCAGGGTCTGAAGGAGAGGCAGATGTGGCGCGCCGAGCAGCCGGCGCACACCGCCGCCCTCGATGCCCCCAGTCGGAGCAAAACGCTCAGACCCGAGACGGAGCGTCACAGACATTGCGCGATGCGGCGCGTGAGTTCGCCCGCCTCCCCGTCGCTGAGGCGGAATTCGAGTGCGGCCCCGAGGTCCACGACATACCTGAAACCGGAAACGCCCACCGGTAGCGAGCCGCCCTCGAAGTCGTCCGGCACCAGCCGCGGGAAGCCCGGCCGCACCGCATACAGCTCCGCGGTGAGAGCCGAGAAGCGCCAGGCGAGCCAGGCGTCCCCGGCGGCGACATCGTAACCGGCTCCCAGCAGCAGGCTGGCCAGGCCTTCGACGTCGTCCGCCAGCTGCAGCACGCGGTGGACGAGCGCAGGGACTGTGAGATCGCCGGCCGGGTCGGGCTCGAAGGCCAGCCAGTAGACGAATAGCTCGCCACCGGGCGGCTCCAGCAGCTGGTCGAGCGCCGAAACGGTCATGGTCCGACCCGCCCCACGGACGGTTGCTTTCACCTCAATGGCGATCGCGCCGGCGCGGAAGTCATGCCGTGCCCCTTCCGGTCCCTTCCACGCCCGCCAGGCGCCCGGTGAGGCGGTGAGCAGACGGCTCAGAACGTTCAGTTCGCCCAGCAGGCCGATCGCGGCCTCGAGCGTGATCTCGTCCGGCCGGGCGCGGAGAAGCAGGGTCCGGAAGTCGCGGACCGCGCCCTCGACCGCCACGTCCGGCCGATCGCCCGACTGTAGCCGGCCCAGAGTCTCGGCTACCAGGGCGCGGAAGACATCCTCCAGCGCAGGCTCGCGACACGCCAGATCGATGAACCGGACCGCGCGCCCGTCGGCGGTCAGCAGGCTGTCGCGGAGTCCGAGCCCGCGGCTCTCCACAATCCGGGGGAACGGCGCGCCGGGCGCAATCGGCAGCAGGAGGCGGGCCTGGCCGTCCTGCCCCAGGGCCAGCCGGGCGGGTCCCTGATCCGTGCGCACCGGAAGCGCGAGCGAGGGAATGCCGAGCTCCTGGGAAGCGGCCGTGGTCTCCTCGCGCAGCCTCGACCAGGCGAGCGCGGAGAGGTCTGCGACGCTCAAACTTCACCCTCCGCCTCGGGCATATCAGCCGCGACGTCTTCGGTCTCGTCTGCGTCCTCCTGCGGTAGACGCACACGGACATAGCTGCGCCGCTGTCCGCGCTCCGGAAGGATCAGCCCGACGCCAAGGACGTCGGCCACGGCGTCGAGCGCCGTACGGTAGTGGGTGTCCTTGGCGGGCTCCGACAGACGGTCGATCGCATAGAGCAGCAGAAGCGGCGTACGGTCGCCGATCTCCCGCTGGCGGACGCGCTTGACGCTGTTCCAGTCCGTAGCGGGCGTTGCGGTCGTAACGTCCATGAGCACGTCCCGCCGGGACATCAGCGCCTTGATGTCAGCCGCGCCGTCCGCCCGCTCGATGTTCAGGCGAGCGCGCCGGACGAGCGAGACGGGACCCAGGCCACCGAGCGGCTGGCCGGACGGAAGGGCGTTGCGGGGTTCGACGACGCCGATGTTCCAGGTCTGGAACGGCGCGTCGGCTCGGGCGGCCTCTGATTCGATGTAGCTGAGCAGAGCCGCGGAGAAGCTGTCCTTCGCCGAAGCCTGGTAGGCGCGCAGAAACTCCAGCGCAACGTCGAGCGGAACGCCGCGGATGAGACGTCCGCCTGTGACGGCTTCGACGGGCGCGCTACGTAGCGCACGGTCGATCATCCGGGCGCCTGCAGCCCAGTTGTCGCGCAACAGCGCCGCGTTGCGGTGCTGAAAGCGGATGGTCTGGAGGTGCTCTCCGGAGAAGCTGATGTCGCAGGCCTCGGCGGCGATCATTTTGGCGGCCGAGGTAATAGTCATGCCGGGAATTTGACGGATCCGCACCGCGAAATCGGCTGGGGTCAGGTCCTGTTCGCGGTAGACCGCCATGTCGGCGCGGATCTCCGCCTCTACCGTCGCGAGATCGCGGAAAGCCTCCTCAAGATCGGGGGTCATCCAGATTCGAGGCAGGTCCTCATAGCCGGGGCGATAGCCGAACCAGCGGCCCATCTGGAGCAGGGTGTCGTACTGGCTGGAGCTGCGGACGAAGAGGCTTACAGTCAGCCCCTCGATCGTCAGGCCGCGGGCCAGCACCGAGCCGCCGACCACGATGAACTTACGGGGCCCGCTGGTGAAGTCGAGGCGCGTGTCGCTGGCGCTGTTCTCGACCACCACTTCGAGATCCGCCAGCACATCGCCCAACAGCGGCCGGATCTCAGCATACGACGGCGTGACCCGGCCGAAAGGCTCAGGATCGACCCGCGCGGTCTCCGCGAGCCACAGGCGCTCAAGACGGTCGTGGATCTGCGGCGACGCAAGCTCAGCCTTGAACTCACCAATCCAGGTGCGGATGACATCGGCAAGACGATGGTGAGTGCTGGTGTAGACGGTCGTGTGCACCAGCATCGAGCAGTGCTGGTCGCGCTGACCGCGCAGGTAGCGGCACGCGGTCGAAAGCACGAAGTAGCGCAGCGCCCGTCGCAGAGAGGGCGTCATCTGAGGCTCGAAGGCATGCCTTCCGCGCGCCGAGGCTGGGCGCAAGAAGGTGACCTCCTTCGTCCTGACCGTTCGGATCATGTCCAGCCCACGCTCGTCGGGCTGTTCCTGATCGGCGTCGATCGGATCTCGGCCGAACAGGCTCTCCGGACCAAAGTAGTCGTCCGGGAGCGGCAGCGCAGTGATGAAGTCCTCCGGATAGAGGTCGTCCAGACCGCCGGCCGGCTTCTCAGGATTGATCAGCACGTTTGCAAACGGGGTGGCGGTGTATCCCACGTACTGGGCCCGCGGCAGCAGCGCGAGCAAGGTGCGGATCAGCTGGTTGATCTGGGTGATGTTGAACTGGCCGCCGGCGTTAACGCTGGCCTGGTCGCATTCGTCATCGATGATCAGCACCGGAAGACGCTCGCGGTGCGCGGGGATGGTTTTCTCGATGGTTTTGATGAGCTGCCGCAGCGGGGTGACGTTCTTCTTCACCACCGCAACCTGGGCCTGCTCGGTAACCACGAACCAGCGGTTGGCCGGGGTGCGGAAATCGCCGGTGGTGTCGTCAGTGGTATGCAAGAGCCAGCTGTGGCGGTGCCGCTTCAGAAGATCGTCCTCCAGACGCCGCTGCGTCTGCCGCCGCAGGGCGTTGGTCAGGCCGGCGAGGACGATGATGAACCGGTATCCGGCGTCGACCGCCTTGGCGATCGTCGCCGTCATGTTGGCAGTCTTGCCGCTCTGGACGTAACCGACGACGAGACCGCGCCCCCGGAAGGTCGACTGGGCCGGATTCTCCAGCAGGGACACCACCTCGGTTGAGCTGCGGTCGATGGAGGCAACGGCCTCGGCCTTCCACCCCTTCCGCGTAAGGAGATAGGCTTCGAGGGCGGGCCAGTGCAGCGCGCCGGGCGCTCCGCCGGAGTACCACTGCGGCCGGCGGGGTTTCCGCAGCGAGAGGGTCCCGAGGAACTCGACCGGACGGGCCAAGGCTTCCTTGATCTGTTCGCGCGCCGCCGCCCAGTTCGCCTCCTGCTGTGCATCGAGCGATGCGCCCAGCATGTTCTCGAAGCTTGCGCGCGCTTCCGCGGCGGCTGTCTCCAGATCGTGACCGGCAGCCTGTTCCTTGCGGATCATGCGGATCCATGCCGTCACCTGGCTGCTGTCGGCGGCCGGGACGACCCGCGTCGCGGAGGCTTCGTCCAGAATGTTCGAGACCGTGACCTCGAAATGGGCCGCGAGCGCACGTACCAGCTCCAGCCCGGGATTGCGGGCGGCGCCGCGCTCGAGATCAGAGATGTGCGCCTTGGACGCGCCCACGGCGTCAGCGGTCTGCTGGAGGGACTCGCCGCGCGCTCGGCGAAGATCGCGAAGTCGGTCGGCGAATGCCAAAAGCGTTGTCTCCAATGGCCAAGTTCACCTCAACGATCGGTCATGTAAGATCATACCGACGTTCCGTCAACCGTTCGGTCATATGTACACAGCGTTCACCGCAAGCAACCTCGGAGGCCGCAAAAATGCACACTTGTGTTGACCGGGGGTTGCTCATCAGCGACTGTGGGCGGAACAAAAGGTGATTCGATGAGCGGACCCGTGCGCGTTCAGGTGCTGATGAGGCCTGACGAGGCTCGTCGTTTCGAGCGCTATTGCGATATGCGGGGCCATAAGAAGTCGACGCTGATCGCGCGGCTGATCCGCGAATACCTGGAACGGGAAGGCTACGGCGCTCCAGAGCGACGCCCTATTGAGGACGGTGCGCGGTGAAGGACGTAGCGCAGACGTTGCACCGAAAGATCGATCGCCTTCGGGCGGGTAGCCAGCCCCGTGTGCTTGACCTCTTTTCGGGATGTGGGGGTCTTTCGCTAGGCTTCAAAGCCGCAGGATACGAGGTCGCCGCAGCCGTCGAGTTTGATCCGGACGCCGCCCGTTCCCACGGCGCCAACTTCCATCCACGTGATGCGCGTCATGCGGTAGCGCGCGACATTACAAAAACACCGCCAGCGGCGCTTGCGGAGGCGCTCGGACTTGGGGATGTGGCGCAGGCCTTCGACGTGCTGGTCGGCGGCCCTCCGTGTCAGGCGTTCGCCCGCGTGGGGCGCTCGAAACTCCGCGAGGTTGCCGAGCATCCGGAAGCCTTCCGCCATGACGCGCGCGCGCGGCTCTATATCGAGTACCTCCGTTACGTGGAGGCGTGCGCGCCCGTAGCCGTGGTGATGGAAAACGTCCCCGACATGCTGAACCATGGGGGGCATAATCTCGCCGAGGAGATCGCCGAGGTCCTCGCTGCGAAGGGCTACGTCTGTCGCTACTCGCTTCTGAACGCAGCCTTCTACGGCGTACCTCAAATGCGCGAGCGGATGATCCTCATCGCCATCCACAAGGATGCGGCGGCCGAAGTCAGGATTCCTGCGCCCACCCACTGGATAGAGTTACCATCGGGCTACAGCGGTACGCGGGCGGTCGCTCTGAAGCTGCTCGGGGGTCAAGCGGACGCTCGCGGCGCGCACCACTATTGCGAGGCGCCATCTGCTTCGAAAGACCTGCCGCCGGCCGTGACAGCCGAAGCGGCGATCGCAGACCTTCCTCCGATCTTCGCACGAGAGGCGCTGGCGGCAGGAACCCTGCGGAGGGGCCGGCGCGGCTTCGACGTGGCGGTCCCCTATCCGGCCACCGATCGCCCGAACGCATACGTCTCTCTGATGCGGACCTGGGCTGGCTACGAGGGGGGAGCCGCAATCTACGACCATGTTATCCGGTACCTGCCCCGAGACTATCAGATCTTCGCCGGGTTGCAGCCGGGCGATCAGTACCCTGAAGCCCATCGTTACGCGCTGTCACTCCTTGAGGCGCGTGTCGCCGAGCGCCGGCTGGCAGGCGAGGCCCTCCCGGAAGGATCGGACGAGTGGGTGGAGCTCAAGGCTCGTATCGTGCCGCCGTATGACTCGAGCAAGTTTCCGAACAAGTGGCGGAAGATGGAACGCGATGGCCCTGCCCGCACGCTCCTCGCGCACCTTGGAAAGGATGGCTACAGCCACATTCACTACGACAGTGATCAGGCCCGCCCGATATCGGTCCGGGAGGCCGCGCGACTGCAGTCATTCCCGGATGGCTTCGTGTTCAAGGGCACCATGAACCCGGCGTTCCGCCAGATAGGCAACGCGGTCCCGCCGCTCCTCGCCAAGCAGATCGGCCTGAGCCTCAAGACGCAACTGGTCGCGCAGGACGCCGCCGAGGACGAAGACACCCACAGAACGGTTGGAGCGGGAACCAGGTGAGCAATTCTTCCGGGCTTATCATCGTCCGGTCGCTGACCGACTCGGACATGGGGTTGTTCTCCGCGCATCGTCGGGCCACCACGAGCAAACAGCGTGCGATCGCGCTCACGGCGCCGGCGGCAGAACAGCTCCTTCATCCGGATATCGTCCGGGACAAAGGGGCGGAGTTCGATTGCATCTGCCTCTACGGGCCGGTGAACAACCGTGAACAGCGGCGGATCAACAAGGGGGGCAAGAACTGGCGTCTTGGTGGTCGCCAGCTTGAGGGCGAGATCTTCGCTGGCCTCGATAGCAAAGACTTTGCCCTCATCCGGTCCGTCCGCCACAACGATGGTTCCACACCAATCCTTCTGACCTTCGTTGGCCGGCGCTCGCAGCGCCTGATTCAGGCTGGTCTTGCAGCGACACTCGACGGAGCGCTGCAGCAGAGCGTTGCCATCTTCCACGACAATTCGCCCGAGTTTGAGACCCTGGCCGAGCTGTTTCCGCCCGTACCTGCGCGAGTAGCCATCCAGCGACCTCTTCAGCAGGCAGCTTTCATCTGAAGATGGACAAGCAGGCGGGCTCACCGGGGTCTGATGTGCACTCGCCGGAGCGCCGCAGCTTCAATATGAGTCGCATCCGTGGCCGCGACACCAAGCCGGAGATGCTGGTCAGGCGCGGCCTCCACGCTCGCGGGTTTCGATTCCGACTGCACGCGCAAGACCTGCCCGGACGGCCCGATCTGGTGTTCCCTCGGCGCCGTGCAGTGATTTTGATCCACGGCTGCTTCTGGCACGGCCACGATTGCCCGATGTTCCGCATTCCGGCGACGCGCGCAGATTTCTGGAAGACCAAGATAGAGGCAAACCGGGCGCGAGACGCCCGCGCAGCCGAGGCGCTGAGCCTAGCCGGCTGGCGGCAACTTACGATCTGGGAGTGCGCCCTGCGCGGTCCCGCCCGCAGGGAGGTTTCGCAAACGCTGGACGCCTGCGAGCGTTTCCTTTCCGGGAGCACCTCTCGCCTCGAAGTCACCGGTGCATGGGAGGCGAGAGCCAACCGGTGATGCAGCCGAATCCGTCATCCGGGCATGCGATAGATCTGGGCAGCCCCAGTGACGTTCTCGGAGACATCTGAAGAATCCGGAGTGGTATTGAGGGGGCGGCAGTTCGCCGCGTGGCTTGCTGGGTGCCCGTGACGCACCCAACGCAATCCCGCCCACGGTCCGACGTTCCACGCATCAGCGGCGCTGAACGGTCGGGAGCAAGTCACCATGGCCCGGGGTTTGAAGTCGCAAATCGAGACCTCAAGGACTTCGCCCCAACGGTAGCTTAGGCGAAGCAGGTCGGCGGACGGCGCGTGACGGCGGTGTCGCGGCGGGAATCGGGGGCTGGACGGATCGGGTGCGCGCGAACGGATAGGAAAGAAAAGTGGAACAGGCGTGTACAAGTTCTGTACACGCGGACATCTAACCGATTGAAAAGATTAGTGTCTCTCTCCAGTCCATCATCGGCGCGACGGAGAGGCGGCGGTCGGGCGGTGCGGGCAGGGCGGTCTCGGTCATGACGCCCCTATGTGCCGCCGTCCGCCCGGATTTTCCAGTCCTGCGGCGCACGGCCGGAGCCTCCGGAGAGGAGCGGCGGCCGGCCCGCAATCCGGCAGGCCTCCTCGATCCGCGCTTGCGCCCCGTCCTTGCAATCAGGCGCTCTGGACTATATTTTTACCGCAATATCGGTCAATGGAGCGGCAGATGACGCAAGCAGCGAAGGCGACCCGAGGCCCGGCGCGCGTGGGCAGGATCGTCCGCCATATCGCGACCGGCCGGTTCTCGATCGCCAGCCTGATGGACGAGCGCGGCACTGTGAAGGTCGACGAGGTGGCAGAGACTTTCAGCATGTCCAAGGCTCAGCTTGCCGACACCGCAGGCCTCGGCCGCGAGGTCTTCCAGAAGGCCAGCCGCCGCAACGGGCCCAAGGCTCAGAGCCGCGTGCGCGAGATGCTGGAGATCATCAACCTCGTCCAGGGCTGGGCGGGCGGCGCGACGCAGGCGATGGCCTGGTACCGGGCTGAGCCGATCCCGGCCTTCGGCGGGCGCACCGCCGAGGCCCTGGTGAAGTCGGGCCAGGCGACCGCCGTGCGCGACTACCTCGACCATCTGGCGACCGGCGGCTACGCCTGAGGCGCGCCCCGTGCGGTTCAGGGGCGAGGCGTTCCGGGCGCACGACCCGAACTGGTCGTGGACGCCGCTCTCGGGCGCCGGCGCGGCGCTGAAGGGCCGCCGCTTCAACTGGCCGGGGCTGGAGACGCTCTACCTCTCCCTGAGCCTCAAGACCGCCTTCCGCGAGGTCTCGGCCGGCTTCGCCCACCGCCTGACGCCCTATGTGCTGTGCAGCTACGACGTCGATTGCGACGACGTTGCCGACCTGCGCAGCGATGCCGGCCGCGCCGAGCACGGCGTCGCGCTGGACCATCTGGCCTGCGCCTGGGGCGATGCCCTCGTCGCCGGCCGCGAGCCGGCCTCGTGGACCGTGGTCCGCGGCCTGATGGACGAGGGTCATGCCGGCATCCTCGTCCCCAGCTTCGCCAACGGCGCGACGGCCGACGATCAGAACCTCGTCCTATGGCGATGGGGCCCAGACCTGCCCCACAAGGTTGCGGTCTACGACCCGACCGGAAAGCTGCCGAAGAACCAGCTGTCTTGGACCTAGGCGGCCGTCTCGAGCGCCTTTCGTCGAAGGAAGGGGCTCACTCGCCAGGTGCGGATATCGCGAGCACAGCGTTCATGGCTTCGGCCAGAACGAGGAACTCCTGCACCCTCTGCTCGTCAATTTCCTGCGCTCTTCCGTGCGCAGCCAAATTCCGCATCGCGTTAAGACCAAGGAGCGCCCTCAACTGCTCCGACGTGATTAGATTTTGCTCGTTGGCGAGACGCAGCATCGGAACGCTACCCATCCGCCCTGCATCGGTCCCGGCACTGGAGAGCCGCCGCCTGACTGTATCTTCAAGTTGACCCCAGACCGCTATGATCCGGCCCACGTTGGTTGCGTGATCGGTCGGATCATCGGGAAGCCTAAGGGTGGGCTGGGGCAGACGTTCACTCGCGATCACAGCCTCCACCTGCTTGGCGACGTGATCGAATTCGACGGCGGTTTTGCCGTGTGAGATCTTCAGGATCGACGCGAGCCGACTGCCGATTACTCCCCGAAACAGAATGATCGCGAGTAACACGACAAGCGGCCACGCGAGCGCCTTCGTCATTGCTGCGATAAATTCGAGAATAGCCATGGCGAAGCCTACGGTGTTTTCGCCATTGCCGCAGCTTCCAAGTGCAGCTGTGCGCTTGGGCGCATGGCCAGCCTTAGTCGGGTCGGGGACGGGCGGTCAGGGGCGGCTTCGTCGTCGCGCCGCGACGCGCACCCCGGGCGCGCACCCTTGGCGGCCCGGCGCTGACCCGGCCCTTTCGCCAGCGTGCGCCTATGGCTCAGGCTGTCCACGGCGAGGTGCGAATTTGTTCGGGAGAATGGCCGTCCGCGGAATCCGCACCTCGCCGCGCCAACGCGCACGGCCCTTGAATTCGCTGACCTTTCCGGCCGAAACCATACCCTGCCGCCGCCGGCAACGACTGTCAGATCACGCCCTGTTCTTCGAGCCTCCGGAGGTCCGCCTCGCTGTAGCCGAGGTTGCGCAGCACCGCGCCGGTGTCCTGGCCCAGCAAGGGCGGCGCGACGGCCGGCGCGACGGTGTCGCCATCGACCTTGAAGCCGAGCGTCGGCACGTCGATGGCGCGCTCGGCCCCCGGCAGGTCCAGGCGTTCGGTGAAGCGGCGCGTGCGGGCATGATCCTCGGCGAGCAGCTGGTCCAGCGACCGGACCATCGCTGCCGGGACGCCGGCCGCGTCCAGCGCCTCCTCCCACTCGACGGCCGGCCTGGACCGGAAGGTCGCGACCAGCTCCGAGCGCAGTTCCCCGGCATGGAGCGCGCGCTGTTCCGGGCTCGCCCAGCGCGGGTCCTCCAGGATGTCCGGACGCGAGATCCCCGCGCACAGCGCCCTGAACTGCCGGTCGTTGTTGGCGGCGATCATCAGCAGGCCGTCGGCGGTCTCGAAGGCGCCGGAGGAGGGGCTCTGGCTCCAGGCCTCGTTGCCCGACGGTTTCGGCAGCCAGCCGCCGGTCAGGTGGCTGGTCAGCAGCGAGGCCATCAGCAGCATCGAGGTGTCGAGCATCGCGACGTCGAGCTGGACCGCCTCGCCGCTGCGCCGGGTCTCGTGCAGCGCTGAGACGATGGCGAAGGCCGCGTTGAGGCCGGTGGCATAGTCGACATAGGGCGCTCCGACCTTCAGGGGACCGGTCTCCGGCGTGCCGGTGGTCTTCATGATGCCGCACATGCCCTGGACGACGTGGTCGTAGGCGGGCCGGCGGCTCATCGCGCCGTCCTGCCCGAAGGCCGAGATCGAGCAGTAGACGATGCGCGGGTTCAGCTCCTTGACCACCTCGAAGGGCAGGCCGAGGCGGGCGATCGTGCCGGGCCGGAAATTCTCGATGAACACCTCCGAGCCGGCGATCAGGCGCTTCAGGATGGCGAGCCCCTCCGGCGTCTTCAGGTTCAGCGTCACGGACTTCTTGTTGGCGTTCTGGGTCAGGTAGGTCAGGCCCATCTGCGTCTCGTTCAGCTCCGGCAGGCAGCCGTTGTGACGGGACCAGTCGCCGAGCCCCGGCGCCTCGATCTTCAGGACCTCGGCGCCGAGCAGCCCGAGCTGGTAGGCCGCGTAGGGCCCGGCCAGCACCTGGGTGAGGTCGACGACACGGAGTCCGGCGAGGGGCTGGAACATCGAGGACCCTATTTCGGCTTGAAGAGGAGGGGCGCAGGCCCGATCCGGTCGGTGATCGATGCGAGCCACGAGGCCGCCGCCGCGTCCCGCGCCACGTGGGCGTCGAGGAAGGCGAGCGTGAGCCGGCGGACGGCATCTCGCTGGTTGGGCACGGCAGCCCCGGCCCCGCCGCTCGCGAAGCCGCCGAGATAGTGGTCGGCCCCCTCCAGGACGGCGAGGTACTTGCCGCCGGGCGGGCCCAGCTCGTAGGGCTCGCTCTTCCACTCCCATCCCTGGCCGCCGGCGCCGCGGTCGAGCGTCCCCGTCACGGTCAGGACGGGGCCCGTCATCGCCTCCCAGGAGCCGTCGCGCAGCCCCTGCTGGTCGCGCCCCTGCGCGCTGAGCAGGATGGCGGCCGCGAGGCGGTCGTCGCGGAAGCGGGCGGGGCTCTCGCCCGGCAGGTCGATCTCGGCGCCGGCCAGCAGCTGGGCGGTGTAGGCGCCGAAGGAGTGGCCGGCGACGGCCAGGGGCACCGGCCGGCCGGGATCGCCGCCGGTGGCCGCCAGTATCGCGTCCGCCTCGTCCAGCAGCCGCCGTACGATCCGGATCCTCTCCAGCCAGTAGAACGGCGTATGGAGGATCTCGTGCAGGCGCGCCCGCACCCGGGGCATGGCGGCCCAGCCCGACAGGTCGGCGTCGGGATCGAGGCCCAGGCCGGGCTCCCGGGCCGCGACGGCCGCGATCCAGTCCGGGAAGGTCGGATGCACGACGAGATAGCCGCGGGCCGCCCAGTAGCCGGAGAGCGCGTCGTAGCCGCGACCGCTCGCACCGAGGCCGTGGCAGAAGACGACGAGCGCCTTCGGCGTCTCGCCGTCCGGCCAGCGGCAGGTCAGCATCGACGGCGCGCCGCCGGCACTCCCCGCCAGCGCGATCTCGTGGGAGACGCTGACGGGCCGGCCGTCGTGCCCGGCGAGACGAGGGTCCCGTGTCACGAGGCGAGGCTCGCGGGCTCGCCGGCCGGCCGGGCGCGGCCTCTGTCCTCGGCCAGGAAGCAGCTCGCGGTGCCGCCGCCCTCGACCGGAAAGGCCGCAGGCATGGCCGAGCGGCAGCGCGCCATGACGCTGGGGCAGCGGTTGCTGTAGGGACAGCCGGAGACGGCGTCGCGGGGCGCCTCGACGGCCGGCGCCGCCTTGCGCGCCGCGCGCCGCGCGCGCTGCCTGGCCGGATCGAGAAGCGGGACCGCCTCCAGAAGGGCCCTGGTATAGGGATGCGCCGGCGCGGAATAGACGCGGCCCGCCGGTCCCTGCTCGACGATGTGTCCCAGGTACATGACCGCGATCCGGTCCGAGATGTGGTGCACCAGCGCCAGGTCGTGCGCGATCAGCAGGTAGGCGATGCCGAGCGCGTCGCGGCGCTCGTAGAGCAGGTTGATGATCTGGTTCTGGGTCGACACGTCGAGTGCGCTCGCCGGCTCGTCCAGCACGATCAGCCGCGGCTGCAGCGCCAGCGCCGCGGCGATCGCGACGCGCTGCCTCTGGCCGCCGGAGAACTGGTGCGGATGGCGCCCGAGGTGCTCTTCCGAGAGCGAGACCAGCTTCAGGAGCTCGGCCGCGCGGGCGCGCCGCTCCTCGCGGCTCATCCCGGTGTGGACCCGCAGCGGCTCGGCGACGATGTCCCCGACCGTCATCGAGGGATTGAGCGACGAGAAGGGATCCTGGAAGACGGCCTGGATCTGCCTGCGCGCCGCCGCCGGGTAGCGCGTCTTCATGGCCGAGAGCTCGGCATCGCCGAAACGGATCGAGCCCGAGGCCGCCGGCACCAGGCCGAGCACCGCGTTGGCGATCGACGACTTGCCGGAGCCGGACTCGCCGACCAGGCCCAGGGTCTCGCCGGGCGCGATGGAGAGCGTCGCGCCCTTGACCGCATGAAAGGGCCGGCGTCGCAGCGTCAGGCCCGAGCGCTGCCAGTAGGTCACCCAGAGGTCGCGGATCTCGAGGAGAGGGCTGTCGCTCACCGGCCGGCCTCCAGCTCGGGATCGCCCGCGCGCAGGCAGCGCACCAGGCGGCCCGTGCCGGTCAGGGGAACCCGCTGCCCGCAGGCGTCCGTCCTGAAGCCGCAGCGGTCGGAGAAGCGGCAGCCCCGCGGCCAGGATCCGGGCCTCGGGACCGTGCCCCGGATCGTCGGCAGGGGCGGATCGCGGTCCGAGGCGTGCGGCATGGCGGACAGCAGGCCCCGCGTATAGGGATGGCGCGGCGTCGCGAAGAGCGTGTCGACCGGGGCCACCTCGACGATCTCGCCCGCGTACATCACG
Source organism: Tistlia consotensis USBA 355 (assembly GCF_900177295.1). GTDB lineage: Bacteria > Pseudomonadota > Alphaproteobacteria > Kiloniellales > DSM-21159 > Tistlia > Tistlia consotensis. The sequence goes on along the minus strand of NZ_FWZX01000018.1, from coordinate 106,446 downwards.
GCGATCCGGTCGCAGATGTCGGCCGCCACGGCCAGGTCGTGGGTGACGAAGAGGATGGCCATGCCGAACTCGTCCTGGAGGTCGCGGAAGAGGTCGAGGATCTCCTGCTGGACCGTGACGTCGAGCGCCGTGGTCGGCTCGTCCGCGATCAGCAGCGCCGGGTTGCAGCTGAGCGCCCGTGCGATGGCGACGCGCTGGGCCATGCCGCCCGACAGTTCGTGCGGATAGGCCCTGGCGCGCTCGGCGGGCCGCGGAATGCCGACCCTGTCGATCAGCTCGATCGTGCGCGCCCAGGCCGCCTTTCGCGACAGTCCCTTCTTGGCGCGCAGGACCTCGGCGATCTGGTTGCCGACGGTGAAGGCGGGATTGAGGCTGGTGGTCGGGTCCTGGAAGACCATCGCGACCGCGTTGCCGCGCACCTGCTCCCTCTGCCTTTCCGTCAGGGCCCGGAGCTCGGTGCCGTTCAGCGTGATGGTGCCGTGGGTCGAGCGCCCGCCGGCGCCGATCAGCCCCAGGATCGAGAGGCCCGTGAGGGTCTTGCCGCTCCCGGATTCGCCGACCAGCCCCAGGGTCTCGCCCCTGGCGATGGCGAGCGACAGGTCGGTGATCACCGGCACCTCGCCGCCCTCCTTTGCCGACACGACGACCTGCAGGCCCTCGATGCGCAGGACGTCGTCGTCGCGTCGCGGCGGCGGCGCCGCCGACTCCGGCGATGCAGGCGCCGCCGCCTCGAACCGCGCGACCGGCGTCGTCGGCTTCACGCCGACCGCGACGCCCCGGCCGATCGAGTCCCGGATGACGTCGCCCAGGAGATTGATCGACAGGACCGTCGCGACGATCGCGATGCCCGGCGGGATGGCGAGGAACCAGTTGAGCTCCATGTAGCTCGCCGCCGTGTTCAGCATCGTCCCCCAGCTCGCGTCGGGCGGCTGGACGCCGAGGCCGATGAAGCTCAGTCCCGCCTCGGCCAGCAGCACCGCGCCGACCGTCAGGGTGACCTGGACGATCAGCGGCGGCGCGATGTTGGGGAAGATGTGGCGCAGCAGGATGCGCCGGTCCGAGGCGCCGACCACCCGCGCCAGCTTCACATAGACCTCCTCGCGCTCGGTCAGCACGACGCCGCGCGCCAGGCGCAGGAAGGAGGTCGAGAACAGGATGCCCAGCGCGATCATCGCACGGTGCAGGCCGGTGCCCAGGATGGCGATGATGACGATCGCGACCATGATGCCGGGGATCGAGACCACCGCCTCGACCAGGCGCATGACGGCCCAGTCCCACCAGCCGCCGCGATAGCCGACGAAGAGGCCGAGCGGGACGCCGAGGACGACGGCGATCGAGGTCGCCTCGGCGGCCGCGATCACCGCGATGCGGCAGCCGTAGACGAGCCGGCTCAGGACGTCGCGGCCGAGATCGTCGGTGCCCAGCCAGTGCGCCGTGGAAGGTCCCTGCAGGGCCGCGCCCAGGCTCTGGTGCAGGGGATCGTAGGGCGCGATCCAGGGGGCCGCGACGGCGGCGATCACGAGCAGGGACAGCACGGCGACGGCCGCGACCGTGACGGCCTGTGCGGAGGCGCGCCGCCTGCTGCCGCTGCGCGCTCCGCGGTCGGAGGCGCTTGCCGACTGCACGCTCACGACGGCCGCGCCTTCGGGTTCAGGAAGCCGTAGACCACGTCGGTCGCGAGCTGGACGATCACCACCAGGACGACCATCACCAGGACGAGGCCCTGGATCATCGGGATGTCCTGCCGGCGCACCGCGGTGATCGCGAGCGTGCCCAGCCCGTTGATCGCGAAGACCTGCTCGACGATGAGCGCGCCGCCCAGAAGGACGGTGATCTGGAAGGACAGCACCGCGACGACGGGGACCAGGGCGTTGGTCAGCGCGTGCTTGAAGATCACCCGCCGCCTCGACAGCCCCTGCGCCCTGGCCGCGCGGATGTAGTCCTGCTGCAGGACCCCGACCATCGCCGAGCGCACCTGGCGGGCGATGGCGGCGCTCGAGGCGAGCCCCAGCGCGATCGCGGGCAGGGTGACGCTGCGCAGCCATTCCCAGGGCGAGCTCGACAGCGGCGTGAAGCCGGTGGCCGGGAACCAGCGCAGCGTGACGGCGAAGACCGCGACCAGCAGGATGCCGAACCAGAAGTTCGGGATGGCCTGTCCGATGGTGGCGCCGAACGTGGCGAGGCGGTCGGTCCAGGACCGGGGCCTGAGCGCGGCGGCGATGCCGGCCGCCAGGCCGACGAGCAGCGCGATGAGGGCGGAGACGGCCGTCAGGGACAGGGTGACCGGCAGCCGCTGCATCACGGCGTCGCTCACCTCGACGCTGTTGAAGAAGGAGGTGCCGAGGTCGCCGTGAAGCGCCCGCTCCAGCCAGTGGACATAACGCGGCACGAGCGGCTCGTTCAGCCCCAGCCGCTCCCGCACCATCTCGAACTGCTGCTCGGTGCCCCACTGCCCGATGATCAGGTCGGCCGGGTCGTCGGGCAGCAGCGAGGTCAGGGAGAACGTCAGAACCGAGACGATGAAGAGGAGCGGAACGAGCGCCAGCAGCCTCTGCACGACGAGCCTGAGCATGGCCTTGCCCGCCCGGCGCTCACCGGTCCATCCGCAGCCCGCGGAGGAAGATCGTGTCCTCCCCGGGCCTGAAATGGACCGTCGGGTTGTCGGCCACCTGGTCCGTCACGCCGAACAGCAGCGGCGTCGAGGTGATGAAGATCAGGAAGGACTGGTCGTCCAGCTCCTCGGCCATCTTCCGGTAGACCGGCGCCCGCTTTTCCGGGTCGGCCGACTGGAGGCCTTGCTCGCCCAGCGTCATCAGGTCGCCGCCGGGCGGCACCTTGTAGGGATTGTAGACGCCGTCCGGGGAGACATAGCGGTCGATCAGGAACTTCGGGTCGTCCATGGTGTTCCAGACCAGATTCGTGGCCGGGAAATCGGTGGTGCGGCTGCGGCGCGCCAGGGTTCCGGGCTCGACGGGCTTGATGGTCATCGTGATGCCGACGTCCTTGAGGAAGCCGGCGACGGCCTCGAGCCGCGACTGGAAGATCGGGATGCTGGGCATGGTGAAGGTGAAGCCGTTCGGATAGCCCGCTTCCTTCAGCAGCTCCCTGGCCTTGCCGGGATCGTACCGGTAGCGGCCCTCCAGGCTCGGATCGTAGGCCCAGTTGCCCTTGGCGTAGGGCTGATAGGCGGGCACGGACAGGCCGAACTGGACCGCCTTGGAGAAGGCCGCCCGGTCGATCGCGTAGTTCATCGCCTGGCGCACGCGCTGGTCGGCGAAGGCGGGGACCTTCGTGCCCTGGCGGTCCAGGATGATGAGGTGATAGTTGTATCCGCCGGTGTTGCGGACCAGCTTCAGCCCGGGCGTCCTGTCGATGATCGCCGCCTGCGGGTTTGACAGCCAGACGCCGGCGTCGACCTGTCCCGTCTTCAGCGCGTTGAGCCGGGCCGTGTCGTCGGGAAGCTCCCAGATCTCGACCCGCGCCAGTCCCTGCTCCTTGGCATCCCAGTAGGTCGGGTTCGGCCTATAGACGCGCACCTCGCCTTCGCGCGACTGCTCCCTGTCGTAGACGTAGGGGCCGGTTCCGACCGGGTTGCGGTCCAGCGCCGGGTCCTGCATCGCCTTGGGGGCGATCATCATGCCGGACTCCGCCGTCAGGTCGTCGATGATCGAGGGGTCGGGCCTCTTGAGCTTGATCGTCACCTCATGGTCGCCGGTCGCGACCGCTTCGGCGACCGGCTTCAGCCCTTCGAGGATGCCGAGCTTGACGCCGCGATTGATGTTCGCCGCGACGGCGGCCGCGTCGAAGGGCTCGCCGTTGCTGAACTTGACGCCCTGCCGCAGGGTCAGCTTCACGCTCAGCCCGTCGATCTCGTAGCCCGTGGCCAGCAGGGGCGCATCGCTACCGTTTGGGCTCCGGGTGAACAGCGTCTCGTAGACCGGACGCAGGTAGGAGATGCCGCCGCCGCTGTGCTGCTGCGGATCGAGGGTGACGAGCTTGACCTCCTCGGCATACCTGAAGGTGCCGGCCGGCGCGGCGCTCGCCGCCATCGTCCCGGTGCCGAGCCCCAGGCCCAGCGCGGCCGCAAGAATCGAACCTCTAATGCGTTGATTCATTTGATCCCTCCCTGCACGACCCGCCGGAAATCGCTCCGGCAGCATCGAGTGCCCTGCACCTTCAGCTGGTGCCTATTGTGATTTAACTATAGCACTTTAGTACAATCGTGCTATCGCCTTCGTGTCGCGCATTCGACCGGTGGGCAGGCGAAGCCGCAGCCGTTGTCGCGCACCCGGTGGGATGCGATAACGCGCGCCAACACCGAATGGACCTCGGCCTTGCAGACCGAAACAGAAGCCAGACACCGGTTCCGGGAAGACGGCACGCCCTACTATGTCCAGCTCGCGGCGATCCTGCGCCGCCAGATCGCCGATGGAAGCTGGGGCGTCGGCGACAAGCTCCCGACCCTGAGGCAAATGGTCGCCACCTTCGGCGTTTCCCCGATGACGGTCCGCCACGCCGTGGCCGGCCTGGAGCAGGAGGGGCTCGTCAGCGCGGAGCGCGGGCGCGGCACCTTCGTGGTGGCCAGGCCCGAGCCCCATGCTTCCGTGCCCTACCAGCTGGCATCGATCGCCGGCCTGCGGGGCAGCGGGCTCAGCTTCCGGGTCGTCGCGTCGAGGCCGGCCCGGGACGAGCTGCGCATCGTCGAGGAGGACGGCGTCGCCCTGTCCGGCTACCGCTACATGAAGCGGATCTTCGCCAGGGACGGGCGACCGTTCATCGTCGCCGACTACCTGATCGCCGACGACGTCTATCGCAAGATGCCCGGGCGCCTCTGGTCGAGAGAGCTGGTCAGCACGCTGCTCTACGACACCGAGGCCGTGGGCCTGAGCAAGGTCCGCCAGCAGTTCCGGGTCATCTCGGCCCTGCCACGGGAGGCCGCGGAACTGGAGATCCAGATCCACGACCCGGTGGTGCAGGTCCGCCGCATCTTCCTGAACGAGTGCCGGGAGGTCCTGTGCCTCGCCCGGCTCGTCTACCGGACCGACGGGGTCGTGTTCGACATCAACATCGACCTCGACGACCGCAACCGCCTGCTGGAGCTGGGCGGCTTCCCGGAGTCCTGATCGCCGCTGCCCGGCCGCCTACCTGGTGCCGCCGACGGGAGTCCCGCCGCGCTCGTCCGATCCGGCCTCCGCCCGCTCCAGCGCGAACAGCTCCAGGCCCGCCGACTTGCCGCGCAGCAGGGCCGGCCCGATCGACGTCAGGCGCAGGCCGGCGGGGATCTCTGCCCGCCCGGCCAGGGTCCCGGAGACCAGCAGGGGGTGGCCGGCGGTGCGGCAGGCCTCCTCGATCCGGGCCGCCGTGTTCATGGTGTCGCCGAGCAGGGCGATCTCGCGCTTGAAGCCGCCGATCTCGCCGGCCACGACCGGGCCGGCGTGCAGGCCCGCGCGGAACGCCGGCTGGTGGCCGTGGCGGCGCAGTAGCCCGGGACCGGCCGCGTCGAGGGCGTCCCGGCAGGCCAGCAGGCAGAGCAGCGGCCGGGCATTGCGCGCCGGCGTGCCGAGCGGCCAGGTGGCGATCAGGGCGTCGCCGACGTAGCGGTGGACCTCGCCGCCTTGATCCATCACGACCTTCGACAGCAGCGTGAAGGTCTCCGACAGCAGGGCGTGGAAGCGGACGTTGCCGATGCGCTCGGCGATCGTCGTCGAGCCGACCAGGTCGAGGAACAGCACGATGCGCTGCTCCTCGCGCGGCCGGTAGTAGCGGCCGGTCAGCAGGTTGGCCAGCACGCCGGGGCCGATCAGCTGGGCGATCGAGAGCAGCGAGACGCCGACGAAGGTCACGGCGAAGGAGAAGGCGAGGTCTCCGGCGATGCCGGGCCTCAGGGGCAGCAGGGGGACCCCGAAGTAGAGCCAGGGGACGACGACCAGCGCCGCCATGATCGCGACGCCGTAGACCAGGGTGCGCAGCAGCACCGCGACGACGAAGGGCAGGCGGCGGCTGCGCCCGAGCAGGCGGCCCTCGCCGAACAGGCCGATGCCGACGATGAACGACGAAATCACGGTGCCGATGGTGGCGCCGGACGCCGCCTCCACGACCCAGCCGGTGCCGGACGACCGCTCGGCCAGCGCGTAGCCGGCGCCCGCGGCCGCCGAGAGCGCGACCATCAGGGCGAGCAGCCGGAGCCTCTGGACGGCACTGCCGGTCAAGCGAATCCTCCCTGGCCGATCGCGGAGGCCGATCGCGGGCGCGAGCAGCCTCGTCACCGCCGTCCTCTAGCACGGCATGGCCGCGCGCGCATGCCGGACGCCCGCGGCCGGCCCGGTTGACCGTCGGCCGGCCGCGCCGCAAGCTGCGCCCGCCGCCGGACCGAGGGAGGGGACAAGCCCGTGCACCGCGAAGCCTACGTCATGCTCTGTTACAGCGACTTCGCCGGGCAGCTGCGCGGCAAGGGCTTCCCCGCGCGCGAGCTGGAGCGGCGGCTGGGCAGCGGCATCGGCCTCGCGCCGACCAACTACATGATCAACTGCTTCGGCGAGATCCCGGCGACCCCCTGGGGCGCGGCCGGCGAGGTCCTGCTGCGCCCGGTCGCCTCGACCGAGGCGCGGGTCGATTTCGGCGACGGCGGGGTCGAGGAGCACTTCCTGATCGGCGAGGTCGAGACCCTGGCCGGCGACCCCTGGGACTGCTGCCCGCGCCAGTACCTGAAGGCCGCCCTGGCCGAGCTGGAGGAGCGCCACGGCCTGCGGCTGCGGGTCGCCTTCGAGCACGAGTTCATGGCGCTCGACGCGCCGACCCGGTTCGGCGCCTCCTACGGCCTCGACGCCGTGCGCCGGCTCGGCGAGCTGCCGCACGCCCTGCTGCACGCCCTCAGGGTCGCCGGGCTGGAGCCCGACACCTTCCTGCCCGAGTACGGCACCGGCCAGTTCGAGGTCACGATCGCGCCGGCCCTCGGCCTGGCGGCGGCCGATCGGGCGGCGATCCTGCGCCAGCTGATCCAGGCCACGGCCTGGCGCTGCGGCGTCACGGTCAGCCTGTCGCCCAAGGTCCGGCCCGATGTCGTCGGCAACGGCGTGCATATCCACTTCAGCCTGGAGGACCGCGAGGGCCGGCCGCTGTCCCACGACCCGGCGCTGCCCGAGGGCGTGTCGGCGGTCGCCGGGCACTTCCTCGGCGGCCTGCTGGCCCACGCCCGGGCGCTCAGCGCCGTCGCCGCGCCCTCCGGCGCCTCCTACCTGCGCCTGACGCCGGGCACCTGGAGCGCCTCGCACGCCAATCTCGGCCTGCGCGACCGCGAGGCGACCCTGCGCATCTGCCCGGTCTCGGAGAAGCCGGGTGCCGAGATCGCCGGGGCCTTCAACTTCGAGTACCGGGCCGCCGACGCGGCGGCCAGCCCCTATCTCGTGCTCGGCGCCCTGGTGCGCGCCGGCCTCGCCGGGCTCGACGCGAAGACGCCGCGGCCGGACTCGATCACCGCCAAGGAGATCGCGGCGCTGCCGCCGGACCGGATCGCCGCGCTCGGCCTGGAGCCGCTGCCCCGCTCCCTGGGGGAGGCGCTCGACTGCCTGGAGGCCGATAGGGTGCTGATGCCCGAGGCGCTGAAGAGCGCCTATCTGCTGCACAAGCGCGGCGAGCTGGCCCGCCTCGAGGGCCTGTCGCCGGCCGAGGTCTGCGCGCTCTACGCCCAGGTCTACTAGTCGAGGAGGGGAAGAGCGCCATGTCCGTCGAACTGTTCAGCCTGAAGGGCCGCACCGCCCTGGTCACCGGCTCGTCGCGCGGCCTGGGACTCGCGATGGCGCGCGGCCTGGCGGAGGCCGGCGCCGCCGTGGTGCTGAACGGCGTCGACGCCGGCCGCCTCGGCGCGGCTGCCGAGGCCCTGCGCGCGGAGGGGCACGCGGTGCGCGAGGCCGGCTTCGACGTGGCCGACGAGACGGCGGTGGCCGCGGCCTTCGCGAGCCTGGACGCGGCGGGCGTCGAGATCGACGTCCTGGTCAACAACGCCGGCATCCAGGTCCGGCGCCCGCTGGTCGAGATGGCCAGCGAGGACTGGCGCCGGATCCTCGAGACCAACCTGACCAGCGCCTTCCTGGTCGGGCGGGAGGCCGCGAAGCGCATGATCCCGCGCGGCCGCGGCAAGATCGTCAACATCGGCTCGGTCATCGGCGAGCTGGTGCGGCCGACGACCGGGCCCTACGCCGCCGCCAAGGGCGGCCTCAAGCAGCTGACCCGGGTCATGACGGCGGAGTGGGCGCAGCACGGCATCCAGGTCAATGCCGTCGGCCCCGGCTACATGCTGACCGACATGAACGAGGCGCTGCTCGCCGACGCGACCTTCGACGCCTGGGTCACGGGCCATACGCCGGCGCGCCGCTGGGGGCGGGCCGACGAGCTGGTCGGCACCGCCGTCTACCTCGCCTCCGCCGCCTCCGACTACGTCAGCGGCCAGATGATCTACGTCGACGGCGGCATGACCTCGGTGCTCTGAGGGCGTTCCCTCCGGCGGGGGGGCGTCAGGCCGCGCCGGCGAAGGTCAGCTGCACCTTCATCGCCCGGCTGCGGTCACCGGCCAGCGCGAAGGCGCCCAGGGCGTCCTCGACCGGCACGCTGTCGGAGATCAGCGGCCGGACGTCGATGCGCCGCTCGGAGATCAGCCGGGCGGCGACCGCGAACTCCTCGTGGAAGCGGTGCGTGCCGACGAAGTTGATCTCCTTGCCGACGATCATGTTGATCGGGATCGGCAGGTCGCCGGTGACGCTAATGCATCGCCTCTGACCGATCATGAAGCACCCATCATGGCGTTCCAAGACGCCATTCTTTCAATTGTAGTTTCCGTGAACGATTCATGATATAGAAATTTTCTGTGCACCAAATTTCCGGTGATCGTCCATGCCGGCAGCGACGCAAAACACTCTGCCCTTTGGTCCCCAGTCAGGGATAGCAAGGACCAGTATCGAGTGGCACAAGACGATCCGTGTCGCCGTCTCAGGTGACGTGAGGCTCACTAGAGCTGAAGTGGGGATTATTGATACCCCGGACTTCCAACGGCTGCGCCGAATTCAGCAACTTGGGACATCGTCATGGGTCTACCCGACAGCACTACACACGAGGTTTGACCACTCCCTCGGCGTCTTGGCCGTTGTCGACGATATGATAGTCCGAATGCGAGATGCACTCCGATATGTCACTCTCGCTAGCCGTCCAGAGGAGGTGGAGCCTCAGTTGATAACAGAGAGTCAGCGCATTCTCGCTCGACTGTATGCGCTGCTTCATGACATTACCCATGTACCATTTGGCCATACGCTTGAAGATGAGTTAAAGATCTTTGATTCGCATGATGAGTTTCAAAAATCGGTAGGAGAAAAGAGAGGATTGGATCGATTTGAGCAAGTCCTTGGACCTGAGAGCGACATAGGAAAGGTGATCAGAGGTGATTGTGGTGAAGGACTGTATGAACGCTTTCGCAACATTTATTTACGTGGAAAGTTTGACAGATTGGAAGTTGAGGATGCTGAGGGTCGCACAGCTGATGAGTTCGTCTACTATTTGGTATCTGATACGGTCTGCGCGGACCTGATCGACTACCTTCGACGAGACAGCTATTTTTGCGATCTTGAGCTGAGGATACCAACGCGATTCTTAAATTATTTGTATGTCGGTGACGTGGATGTGGAAGGGGCGGGCTTGCGTCGACGCGTGGTTGTTCGGCTCTGGAAGCCGCGTGATGGAGAGCCTCGGCGTGATGTGATGACGGATATGGTGGGGCTGCTTGAGTCCCGATATCTGCTGGCGGAGAGAGTTTACTTTCATCACGCTAAGGTGATTGCCGGAACAATGATTGGCCGATCAGTCCTCGAGGCATCTTTGGCGGGTCGGCTGAATTCTCAAATGATGCTTCGCTTCGGTGATGAGACATTGCTCGCATACCTCGCTCGCCTAGGTGACGAAAAGGGGGCGGGGGATCAAGAACTTCTGTCCGCTCGTCTAGCTATCGCGGCGCGTGACCGTGTTCTCTATGAGAGCCTAAAGAGGTATGTGGTTGAGGATTTTCACGGGCATGGTGGAGAGGAGCCGTTCAACGATCTTATAAAGGCGTTCGAATCTGCAGCTAAGCGGAGGCAGATTGAGAACGAAATTGCGCTCATAGCGGGGGCGCGACCAGGCGATATTTTGTTGTACGTCGCATCTCCAAAGATGAACAGGAAGATTGCCGAAGCAATCGTGGACTACAAGGGGAAGCGGTGCTTGTTGCGGACCGTTAATAGTGAGCCGCTCCTTCAGATCCGCTTGGACACGATAGGAAAAGCTCATGAACGCCTTTGGCGAGCAAATGTGTTTGTTCACCCTGAAGTTGATGACGCGCGTCGTAAGATAGCACAGCTGGCGTTTGAGGCTAAATTCTTCGGTCGGGACCTTGCTGAAGGTAAGTATGAGCAGCTTCTGATTAGTCTTGCAGCAGAGGAGGAAAGCTTTAAGAATCATGGGTTACCCGAAACCTATGCAGCGTGTAAAGCCGCGGCAGCGGACTTGGTAAGTGCAAGGCCCCGAGCTGCTCACGGACGCGCAACGAGGCAGTATCTATTGGATGCTCTTAGAGAAAGGCTTTGATCTGCTTTGGATTTCAGGGGTGCCTTCGCGTCACAGCGGACAGACTTCTATCTGAGATTTGTCGAACCGCTGAGGGTTCGGCTTGAGAAGGCGAATTTACGTGAATGGATAGAACTTCAAGCTGATCGCTTGGCGGTATTCGGACGAGTGGGCAAAAGCATTCACTTCGGTCAGGCCTATTTGGAGGCTTTGTCCGCTGATGTCACGACCATCGCCTGGGAGCAGGCGCGGGCGCAGGGGCGGTCGTTTGGGTGGACGGCCGATGTAACCTTAGAATCCGAGCGAGCGAATGTTTCTCAACTCATGCTAGCGAGCAACAAGGATCAGCGAGCTGTTCTAGCACACGAACTCGCCCACACCATCCTATGGAAAGATCGAACCTTCTCTCGCTGGCATGAGGAGAACCTTCTGACCCAAGACCCTGGGATTGAGCGGTTGGCCGACGATTTAGCGCGAGCGCTTGTTTTGCCGCGCTCGCTCCTGGCGGACGTCGGCCTCCCAACATTAGAAGATCTTGTATCTGGGTCGGGTCCATCTCTATTAAAGATAATTTGGGATTCAGCGGTGCCGACAAGGCTCGGATTGACTCGAATAGTGAGCAGCCTTTGCGCTGGGCGTTGCTTGATCTTTTGTCTTTGCGTGCGAAAGCCGGGCGCAGATTTGTTCAGTCGGCAGCCCAGCGAGCATATGATTTTTGCGAAGTGGATAGTCGATATCGCGCCCGTATTTGATCAGAGCGGCGACGCCGACTATGTATTCTGTGACGCGGTGGCACTGAGTGTAGCTTTGCGTCCGAAGCCGTCGTGCGAATTCTCCGCTGGGAGCGTCATCGAACGCCATACGTTGGACGTGATCTTCACAAAGAACGCTCAAGGCTATCTTAAGGGATTTTTGGGAGCAAAGGTAATGGCGGTGGATGGTTCTGACGTGGAGGAGAATATTTATTTAGTGTCATTGGCTTAGAATGAATGGCCGGTTACAAAACTCGTACCTTTTTATTTGTTAGTCTTCCTTTCGAAGGTCAGCTGCACCTTCATCGCCCGGCTGCGGTCGCCGGCCAGCGCGAAGGCGCCCAGGGCGTCCTCGACCGGCACGCTGTCGGAGATCAGCGGCCGGACGTCGATGCGCCGCTCAGAGATCAGCCGGGCGGCGACCGCGAACTCCTCGTGGAAGCGGTGCGTGCCGACGAAGTTGATCTCCTTGCCGACGATCATGTTGATCGGGATCGGCAGGTCGCCGGTGACGCCGACCTGGACCAGGGTGCCGCCCGGCCGCAGTGTCGCGAGCGCGGCGTGGATCGCGCTCGGCGCCGCCGAGCAGTCGAAGGCGACGTCGAACCAGCCCTTGTCGGCCTCGTACTCGGCCAGGGTCTGCTTCGGCACGTTGACCGTGCGGGTGGCGCCCATCGCCGCCGCAGTCTCCAGCGCCGCGGCGTGCGGGTCGGTCGCGACGATCTCCAGGGCGCCGGCGTGCCTGGCCGCCGCGATGCAGAGCGAGCCGATCGGGCCGCTGCCGGTGACCAGCACCCGGCGTCCGGCAAGACTGCCGGCGATCGCGCCGGCCCGGCGCACGGCGTGCAGCGCGACCGACAGCGGCTCGCAGCAGGCCGCCTCGCCGATCGTGACGCCGGGGCCGACCGGCACGCACTGGGCCTCGTCGACGACGATCAGGTCGCGGAACAGGCCCTGCTCGTGGGGCTGGCGCATGGCCGAGCCGCGGAAGCGCATGGTCAGGCAGTGCTGCTGCTGGCCGGCCTGGCAGAAGCGGCAGGTTCCGCAGGGGCGGCTCGGATTGACCGCGATCGGGTCGCCGGGCTTGACCGCCGTCACGCCCTCGCCGACGGCCTCGACGATGCCGGCGGCCTCGTGGCCCAGGATGATCGGCTCGCGCACCCGGATCGGGCCGAAGCCGCCGTCCTGGAAGTAGTGCAGGTCGGAGCCGCAGATCCCGCCGGCGCCGATCCGCACCAGCACCTCGCCGGGCCCGGGCCCGGCGATCTCGTCGGTCTCGACCCGGAGGTCGCCCTTGGCGTAGAGGCGGCAGACTCTCGTTTCCATGCCTCGCGTTTCCATCGTCACCAGCTCCAGACGGTTCCATCCCTGAGGCGCGCCACCGGCAGCGCCGCGGGATCATAAGGGTACTTCGCGGCCAGGGCCTCGTCGATCTCGACGCCGTGGCCCGGCGCCTCGCCGGGGTGCATGTAGCCGGCCTCGAAGCGGTAGGCGTGCGGGAAGACCGCGTCGGTCGCCTCGCTGTGGCGCATGTACTCCTGGACCCCGAAGTTGGGCACCCAGAGGTCGAAGTGCAGGGCCGTGCCCATGCAGACCGGCGAGAGGTCGGTGGCGCCGTGGCAGCCGGTGCGCACCTGGTAGAGGCTGGCCAGGTCGGCGATGCGCCTCAGGTGGGTGAGGCCGCCGCCGTGCACCACCGTGGTCCGGATGTAGTCGATCAGCTGGTTCTGGATCAGGTCCTTGCAGTCCCAGATCGTGTTGAAGACCTCGCCGACCGCGAGCGGCGTCACGGTGTGCTGGCGGATCAGCCGGAAGGCCTCCTGGTTCTCGGCCGGCGTCGGGTCCTCGAGCCAGAACAGGCGGCAGGGCTCGACCGCCTTGCCGAGCCGCGCCGCCTCGATCGGCGTCATGCGGTGGTGGCCGTCGTGCAGCAGGTGGAAGTCCATGCCGTGACGCTCGCGGATCGCCTCGAAGAGGCGCGGCGCGAAGTCCAGGTAGGCCTCGGTCGACCAGACCTGCACTTCGGGCAGGCCCTTGGTCGCCGGCTCGTAGTAGAGCTCGCCCTTGGCGATGCCGTAGGCCGTGTCCAGGCCGGGCACGCCGGACTGCGCGCGCACCGCCTTGTAGCCCATCTCCAGGTAGCGGCCGACCGCCTCGACCGTCTCGGCGAGGTCGCGGCCGTTGGCGTGGCCGTAGACCATCACGCCCTCGCGGCTGGCGCCGCCGAGCAGCTGGTAGAGCGGCAGGCCGGCGGCCTTGGCCTTGATGTCCCAGAGCGCCGTGTCGACCGCGGCGATGGCGGACATGGTGACCGGGCCGCGGCGCCAGTAGGCGCCCTTGTAGAGGAACTGCCAGATGTCCTCGATGCGGTGCGCGTCGCGGCCGATCAGCCAGGGCGCGACGTGCTCGCTCAGGTAGGCCGCGACCGCCAGCTCGCGGCCGTTCAGCGTCGCGTCGCCGAGGCCGGTCAGCCCCTGGTCGGTGACGATCTTCAGGGTGACGAAGTTGCGGTCCGGGCAGCAGACGATGACCTTGGCATCGACGATCTTCAAGACGGGCTTCTCCCTCCTGGACGGGGCCGCGCCGTCACTTGCCGAACACCAGGTTCGGCAGCCAGAGCGACAGGGCCGGCACGTAGGATACCAGCAGCAGAACGAAGAGGTTGACCAGCAGGAACGGCACCAGGGCGCGCACGACCTGGCCGAGCGGCACCTTGGCGATGTTGGCGCAGACGAACAGGCAGACGCCGACCGGCGGCGTGGTCAGGCCGATCATCAGGTTGAGCACCGCGAAGGTCGCGAAGTGCACGGGATCGATGCCGACGCTCTGGGCGACCGCGAGCAGCGGCCCGAACAGGATGATCAGCGCGGCGATCGTCTCCATGAACATGCCGACGAACAGCAGCAGCAGGTTGATGATCAGGATGACGAGGTACTTGTTGTCGGTGATCGCCAGCACCGAATGGGCCAGCATCTGCGGGATCTGCTCGGAGGCGAGGATCCAGCCGAAGACGTTGGCGAAGCCGACCAGCACCAGGATGCCGGCCGAGGAGATGGCGCTGTCGATCATCACCTTCGGCACGTCGCGCAGCTTGAGGCCGCGGTAGATGAAGACGCCGACGACGAAGGCGTAGACGCTGGCGACGATCGAGGTCTCGGTCGGCGTCACCTTGCCGCTCATCAGGCCGCCGATGATCAGCGCGGTCATGGCCAGCGCCCAGGCGGCGCCGAGGAAGCTGCGGCCGAGCCGGCGCCAGCCGGCCCAGGGCTGGTGCGGATAGCCGCGCCGCCGGGCCAGCTGGTAGCAGACGATCATCAGGCCGAAGCCGAGCAGCAGGCCCGGCACGGCGCCGGCCAGGAACATCCGGCCGACCGAGATGCCGGCCAGGGCGCCGACGATGATCATCGGCACGCTCGGCGGGATGATCGGGCCGATGGTCGAGGAGGCGGCGGTCAGCGCCGCCGCGAAGCCGGCCGGGTAGCCGCTCTTCTTCATGCCGGGGATCATCACCGCGCCGATCGAGGCGGCATCGGCGACGGCGGTGCCGGAGATGCCGGCGAACAGCATCGAGCCGGCGACGTTGGTCAGGCCCAGGCCGCCGCGGATCCAGCCGACCAGGGCGTTGGCGAAGCCGACGATCGCCTCGGTGATGCGCCCGGCGTTCATCAGGTTGCCGGCCAGGATGAAGCCGGGGATGCAGAGCAGCACGAAGACGTCGATGCCGGCGTAGAACTTCTGCGGGATGACGACCAGCGGGATGCCGGCGATCAGCAGGTAGGCGGCCGAGGACAGGCCGAGGGCCACTGCGACCGGCACGCTGGCGACCAGGCAGAGCAGGAAGAGGCCGAGCAGGGCGGCGAGGGCCATGGCTCAGTCCCTCCCGGTCCCGGCCGGTACGTCGGCGTGGGGAGCGAGCAGCAGCTCGGCGATCTCGGCCAGCGCGAAGAGGCCGAGCGAGCCGGCGGCGATGGTCGTGACGACGTGGACCAGGCTCATCGGCCAGCCGAGGGTCGGCGAGGTCTGGAAGGTGCCGATCGCGGTGAAGTCGAGCGAGGGGCCGAACATCGCGACGGCCAGCAGCAGGGTCGCGAGGCAGGCCAGGATCCGCATGGCCCGGCGGCCGCGCGGCGGCAGGGCGGCGACGGCGATGTCGACGTCGACCAGGTCGCGGCTGCGCAACGCCAGCCCGGCGCCGGCGGCGGCCAGGTAGAGCAGGGCGAAGCGGGTCAGCTCCTCGGTCCAGACCGGCGAGTGGGGCAGGAAGCTGCGCGCGACGATCTGGATCGCGACGGCGCCGACGATGACCGCGAAGGCCGCCAGCACGACGGCGCGCGACAGGGCGACGATCAGGCGGAGGAGAGGGACCAAGAGGGTACTCCGGGGGCGGGAAGAGGCAGCCGCCGGCGGCCGGGCGGGCCGCCGGCGGCGCGCAGGCCTGCCGGCCTACTGGCCGGCGAAGATCTTCTCGACCGTCGGCCGGATCTCCTCCTTGACGCTGGCCAGCACGGCGTCCTTGGCCTTGGCGGCGAAGGCGGCCTTGTCGACCTCGACGAAGGTCATGCCCTTGGCCTTGAGCTCGCCGGTCAGCTTGTCCTCGTCGGCCAGGAACAGCTGGCGCTCGTAGGCCTGGGCGGTCTTGGCGGCCTCCTGGACGGCCTTCTGCTCGTCGGGGGTCAGCTTGGCGAAGCTCTTCTCGCCGATCGCGAGATAGATCCAGCTGCGCACGTGCTCGGTCAGGTTCACGTACTTCTGGACCTCGAAGAAGCTGGCGCTCTTGATCAGCGCGAGCGGGTTCTCCTGGGCGTCGATCGTGCCGTTCTGCAGCGCGGTGAAGACCTCGGAGAAGGCCATCGGCGTCGGCTGGGCGCCGAGCGCGTTCCAGACGTTGACGAAGAGCGGCACGTTGGGCACGCGCAGCTTCAGGCCGTTCAGGTCGGCCGGGCTCTTGATCGGCCGGTTCGAGGTCAGGTTGCGCGGGCCGCGCGCGAAGTAGGCGAGCGGCCGGATCTTCGCCTTCTCGAGGATCTCCTGCTCGATCTCCTTGCCGATCGGGCCGGAGGCGACGGCGTCCATCTGCTTGAGCGAGGTGTAGGCGTAGGGCAGGGCCAGCAGGGCCGCCTTCGGCGCCCAGTTCTGCAGCGACTCGCCGGTGATCGTCATGTCGACCGTGCCGAGCTGCATGCCGTTGATCAGGTCGATCTCCTTGCCCAGGGTCTCGTTCGGGAAGACCTGGACCTCGACCTTGCCGTCGGTCAGCCTGGCGACCTCCTCGGCGAACTTCAGGCAGGCCTTGTGCCAGATGTTGTCCTCGTTCGCGAGGTGGCCGAGCTTCAGCGTGACGTCGGCGGCCTGGGCGTGGGTGCCGGCGAAGCCGATCAGGGCGGCGGCCAGCGCGCTGGCGGCAAGGATCTTCAAGCGTCTCGTCATGACGGTTCCTCCTGTTGCGGGACGGTGGTTTCTTGTTGTCGCGGCACGCGCTACGGCAGCGCGTCGAACAGCCGGGGATGGGCCGCCGCGATCTGCGGCAGCGACTTCAGGATCTCGCGCAGGTGCACGCGGATCGCCGCCTCGGCGGACTTGCGGCTGCGCGCCTCGAGGGCGTCGACGATGCGCTCGTGCTGGTCGATCAGGACGGCGGTGCTGGTGGCCCCCCCGAAGCTCAGGTAGCGCACGCGGTCCATCTGCGCCTTGACCTCCTCGACGACGCGCCAGGCGTAGGCCTTGCCGGCGATCTCGGCGAGCGTGCGGTGGAAGGCCTCGTCGGCGGCCAGGAAGCCGGCGTGGTCGGTCTCGGGGATCGCGCGCTGGGCGGCGATCTGGGCGCGCAGGCCGGCGATCGTCTCGGCGTCGACCTCGGCGACGGCGGCGCGCACGACATCGGCCTCGATCGCCTCGCGCACGAAGCGCGCGTCCATCACCGCGGCGACCTCGATCTTCTTGACGAAGGTGCCGCGCTGCGGCCGGACCTCGACCAGGCCGGCGCCGGCCAGCTTGATGAAGGCCTCGCGCACCGGCTGGCGGCTGACCGCGTAGTCCTTGGCGACCTCGGTCTCGGACAGCACCTGCCCGGGCTCGAAGTCGAGCTGGATGATCCGCGTGCGCAGGCGCTGGAACAGCTGCGCGGCGATCGGCTCCTGCGGCTGGATCTCGTCGGGTTTCCTGGACGCGGTGAGCGCCATCGGCGGCAGTTCCCCGGACCGGGACGGGCGGCGCCCGTCCCTCGATTGCGCGCGGACCCTGCCATACTTCCATACAAGTTCGCAATACCATACAAGTATGCCAGTCTGTGCGCGGGGGAGGACGGCGATGACGGAGCGGCTTTCGAACGCGACCCTCGGGCGGTTGCCGGCCGGGGTCGCGCGCCCGCCCTACGACCGCAGCCGGCTGACGCCGGGTCTCGTCCATCTCGGCGTCGGCGCCTTCCACCGCGCGCACCAGGCCGTCTGCACCGAGGCCGCCCTGGCGTCGGAGCCCGACGGCGCGCTCGACTGGGGCATCGTCGGCGCCAGCCTGCGCTCGCCGGCGACCCGCGCGGCCCTGGCGCCGCAGGACGGCCTCTACAGCCTTGCGGTGCGCGACGGCCTCGGCGAGCGGCTGGCCGTGGTCGGCGCGCTGCTGGACGTGCTGGTCCTGCCGGGCTCGGCAGAGGCGCTGCTCGGTCGGATGGCCGACCCGGCCACGCGGATCGTCGGCCTGACGGTCACCGAGAAGGGCTATCACCTGGATCCGGCGAGCGGCGCGCTCGACCTCGCGGCGCCGGCCGTCGCCGCCGACCTCGCGAGCCCGCGGGCGCCGGGCAGCGTCCACGGCCTGATCGTCGAGGCGCTGCGCCGGCGCCGGGCGGCGGGCCTGGCGCCCTTCGCGGTGCTGTCGAGCGACAACCTCTCCGACAACGGCCGGGTGCTGCGCCGCGCCGTGCTGGCCTTCGCGGGCGCCCTCGATCCGGAGCTGGCGCGCTGGATCGAGGGCGAGGCGGCCTTCCCCTCGACCATGGTCGACCGCATCACCCCGGCGACGACCGAGGCGGACCGCCTGCGCATCGACCGGGCCCTCGGCCTGGAGGATGCCTGGCCGGTCGTGACCGAGCCCTTCTCCCAGTGGGTCATCGAGGACGACTTCCCGCTCGGCCGGCCGGCCTGGGAGGCGGGCGGCGCAGTCTTCTCGAGCGACATCGGCGCCTGGGAGCGCATGAAGCTGCGGATGCTCAACGGCGCCCATTCGGCGATCGCCTACCTGGGCCAGCTGAAGGGCCACCCGACGGTCGATGCGGCGGTCGCCGACCCGGAGATCGCCGGGCTGGTCGAGGGCCTCTGGGCCGAGACCGCCGGGACCTTCGCCGCGCCGAGCGATCCCGCAGCCTACGCCCGCGCCCTGATGGCGCGCTTCCGCAACCCGGCGCTCGGCCACCGCACCGCGCAGATCGCCATGGACGGCTCCCAGAAGCTGCCGCCCCGCCTGCTCGCGCCGCTGCGCGACCGCCTGGCGAAGGGGGCGCCCTGTGGGCACCTGACAACGGCGGTCGGCGCCTGGATGGCCTATGTCGTCGTGCGGATCCGCGCCGGTGGCGCCGCGGCGCTCGACGATCCGCTCGCGGATAAGATCGCGGCGCGGCTGGCGGGAGTGGATCGGACACCGGCGGCGCTGGTCGGGGCGCTGCTGTCGCTGGAGGCGGTGTTCGGGCGGGACCTGGCTGACAGCGAGACGCTGCGGGAGGCGCTGGTCGAGGCGGTGGAGCGGTATCTGGGCGGCTACGCCTAAGGTCCCCCTCACCCGCCTCGCTCACGCTCGGCGCCCTCTCCCCTGAAGGGCGAGGGCTTACGTCGGCGCTCCGGTCAATCCCTCGCCCTTCAGGGGAGAGGGAGGGGCCCACGGCGAAGCCGTGGGAGGGTGAGGGGGCCGTCAGCCGTGATGCCTAGCGCCGCGGCACCGCGGGATGCCGGGCGCTCAGGCTCTGCGCGGCCAGGCGAATCGGGGCGTTGGCGGCGCCGAAGCCGGCATAGGTGCCTCGGCGCTCGACGATCTCGAAGAAGAAGCGCTCCTGGAACGGCCGGGTGTAGAGCTGGAAGTAGTCGCCGGCCTCGTCGCGGTCGAACAGCACCGCGTTGGCGCTGAGCCGCTCCAGCAGCTCGGGCTCCAGGCCGAAGCGCGCCTCCAGGTCGTCGTAGTAGTTGTCGGGCACCTGCAGCAGTGCGACGCCGTTGGCCTCGAGCGCCGCGGCGCTGGCGAAGATGTCGGAACTGGCGAAGGCGATGTGCTGCACCCCCGAGCCGAAGAACTCCGAGAGGAAGCGGGCGGCGAGGGTGCGGTGGCTCTGGGTGCCGTTGAGCGGGATGCGCACGGCCTTGTCGGCGCTCTCGACGACCTGGCTGCGCACCAGCCCGCCGGGGTCGGCGATGTCCAGCTCGGGCGTGCGCTCCATCTCGAAGATGGAGGTATAGAACAAGAGCCAGGACAGCATCTCGTCGTATTCCATCGACTGCGAGACGTGGTCGATGCGGGTCAGGCCGGCGCTCTTGCGGGCCGGCGCCCCGGGCCGGTCGGCCGGCCGGAACTCGATCTCCCAGACCCGCGCCAGCTCGCTCTTCGGGTCGGTGAAGTAGAGCAGGCTGCCGCCGACGCCGCGGATCGCCGGGACCTCGAGCTCGCCGGGGCCGACCGGCTGGCTGAAGGGCTGGGCGAGCAGGGCGCGGGCGCGCTCCATCGCCGCTCCGGCGTCCTCGACCTGCAGGCCGACGGCGCAGACTCCGGGCCCGTGGGTCAGCCAGGAGGCGTGGGCGAAGCCCTCCTTCTCGGCGTTGACGACGAGGTTGATGCCGCCCTCGCGCCACCATTCGACCGCCTTCGAGACGTGGCGCCCGGCGCAGGCGAAGCCGAGCGCGGCGAAGAGCTCGGCGAGCTGCTCGGCGCCCGGCTCGTCGACCGCGAACTCGACGAACTCGACGCCGAGCGGACGCGCGCGGGCCGGCAGCAGCCCGTCTGTCCGGCCGGCGGAGCGGGCGACCTGGTCGGCGACGGCGATCAGCGAGCGCCTGCCGTCGACCGCGACCTGGCGCGCCGAGCCGGCGCGGAACTGGTCGTTGAAGATCTCCAGCGACAGGTAGCCGGCGTAGCCGGTCGCCTCGACGGCGGCCAGGAAGCCGGCCACGTCGAGCTGGCCCTGGCCGGGCATGCAGCGGAAGTGCCGGCTCCAGGACAGGAGGTCCATCTCCAGCTTCGGCGCGTCGGCGACCTGGACCAGGAAGATGCGGTCGCCGGGGATCCGCCGGATCGTCTCGGGGTCGAGGCCGGGCGCCAGGGTGTGGAAGGAATCGAGCACCAGCCCGACCGCCGGATGGTCGGCGCGGCGCACGATCTCCCAGGCGTCGCGGTGGTCGCTGACGTGGCGGCCCCAGGCCAGCGCCTCGTAGCCGATCCGGAGGCCGCGCCGGGCGGCGCGCTCGCCGAGCTCGCGGAAGTCCTCGGCGGCGCGGTCGATGCCGCCGAGCGCTGCCGGCGAGACGTTGGAGCAGACCAGCATCAGGTCGGTGCCGAGCGCCTGCATGACGTCGAACTTGCGCTCGGCGCGCTCGAAGGCGCGGCCGCGCTGCGGCTCGGGCAGCCCCTCGAAGTCGCGGAACGGCTGGAACACCGTGACCGCCAGGCCGGCCTCGCGGACCAGGCGGCCGACCTCGGCGGCGCCGGCCGGGTAGGCCAGGAAGTCGTTCTCGAAGATCTCGACGCCGTCGAAGCCGGCGGCGGCGATGGCGTCCAGCTTCTCCCGGAGGTCGCCGGACAGCGAGACGGTCGCGATGCTGGTTCGGTGCATCTCCGGATTTTCCCATCGGAAGCCGTTGTTGCGCAATACACTAACTAGTTAGTACAATATGACTTCTGGCGGGCGGTCAAAGCTTCCGCCCCGACTGCTGTCGGAAAAGAGGGATCGGTCGGACCCTACCGCCCGTGCCGGTCGCCTCGACAGGCGGCCGCCGCCGTCCCCCGCCGAACGAACGAAATCCCTTCGTGCCCGCGCGCCAAGCCCCTCGGGAGAGGCGGGCGTCGGCCGACCGGTTCAGCCGTTGCCGCGGTCCTCCCGCCACAGGCCGAGCTTCTCCTGCACCGGGCGGTCGGAGAAGCTGAACAGCACGCTCTCGGCCTCGGCCTCGTGGCTGACCGGGAACCAGCTGGGCGCCACGAAGATGTCGCGCGGGCCCCACTCGATCGTCTCCTCGCCGATCCGGCTGCGGCCGCCGCCCTCCAGGCAGGCGAAGACCGTGGCGTCGGTGCAGCGGTAGCGCCGGGTCGCGAAGCCCCCGGGCAGCAGCTGCAGGAAGGTCGCCATGGTCGGCATGGCATGCTCGCCGGTCGCCGGGTTGACGTAGCGCAGGCGCAGGCCGTGGCAGGGATCCCAGTCCTGGGCACGGGCGAGCTGGTCGAGCGCCTCGCGGCTGCGCGCGTAGGGGTACCAGAAGACCGGCGAGGTCGGACTGGCCGCCGAGGGGTGGAAGTCGACCGGCAGCAGGTTGCTGCCGTAGCGTGCCAGGGAATCGCCGTTCGGCCGGGTGATCGGCTGCTCGTCGGCGCCCAGGTGCTCCAGGAAGGAGGCGTCGAGGAACTGCACCAGCGGGATGTCCAGGCCGTCGAGCCAGTAGATCGGCTCGTCGGTCTCGTTGCCGTGGTCGTGCCAGGTCATCGAGGGCGTGATAATGAAGTCGCCGGGGCTCATCATCACCTTCTCGCCCTCGACCGCGGTGTGCGCGCCCTTGCCCTCGAGCACCAGGCGCAGGGCCGACTGGCTGTGGCGGTGGGCGGGCGCGACCTCGCCGGGCAGCACCAGCTGGACGCCGGCATAGAGCGAGGTGGTGATCTTCGACTGGCCGCGCAGGCCGGGGTTCTCCAGCACCAGGACGCGGCGCTCGGCCTCCTTGGCGGTGATCAGGGCGCCGGCCTCGACCATCGCCTCGCGGATCGCGTCGAAGCGCCAGCCGAACGGCCGGCAGGCGCTCTTCGGCTCCCGGGTGATCAGCGAGCCCAGCACCGTCCAGAGCGCGGTCATGTTCGACTTGTCGATCTTCTCGTAGAAGGCCTCGCGCTTGCCGTTCCCGCCGGCCTTCGCCGGCTCGTCCCTCGACGCCATCGCATCCTCCCGTGGCTTCGGCTTGATGGACAGCATACTCATATTCAGTATGCGGTCCATCTATCGGCGCGCGGGGAGGCGGCCATGTTCCTGGACGACGTCTACGGCAAGCCGGGCCACCTGATCCGCCGGGCCCAGCAGATCGCGGTGGCGATCTTCGTCGAGGAGTGCCGGCATCTCGACCTGACCCCGGTGCAGTACGCCGTCCTGGTCGCGACCCGCGACGCGCCGGGCATCGACGCGACGCGCCTCTCCGAGGTCATCGCCTACGACCGCTCGACCCTCGGCAGCGTGCTCGACCGGGTCGAGGAGAAGGGCTGGGTCGAGCGCCGGCCGAGCCCGGGCGACCGGCGGGTCAAGCAGCTCTTCCTGACCGAGGCGGGGGCGGGCCTGCTCGCGGCCGCCGAGCCGCACGTGCGGCGCGCCCAGGAGCGCATCGTCCAGCCGCTCGCCGAGCCGCAGCGGCAGGAGCTGATGCGCCTGCTCGGCGCCCTGGTCGAGCTCAACAACGAACATTCGCGCGTGCCGCTGAAGCGCGCGCTCTGACGACGAAGCGGAGGAAGAGATGCCCAAGGACCAACCGATCCTGATCGCCGGCGGCGGCATCGGCGGCCTCGCGACCGCCATGGGCCTGGCGCAGAAGGGCTTCCGCAGCCTGGTGCTGGAGAGGGCCGTGAAGCTCGGCGAGATCGGCGCCGGCATCCAGCTCGGCCCGAACGCCTTCCATGCCTTCGACTACCTGGGCGTCGGCGATGCCGCGCGCGCCATGGCGGTCTACATCGACAACCTGCTGCTGATGGACGCGATGAGCGGCGCGGAGATCACCCGCGTGCCGCTCGGCGAGGCTTTCCGGACGCGCTTCGGCAATCCCTACGCCGTGGTCCATCGCGGCGACCTGCACGGCGTCTTCCTGCGCGCCTGCGAAGAGAGCCCGCTGGTCGAGCTGCGCACCAGCGCCGAGGTCGTCGGCTACGGGCAGGACGACAGCGGCGTCACGGCGCGCCTCGCCGACGGCGGGACGGTGGCGGGCAGGGCCCTGGTCGGCGCCGACGGCCTCTGGTCGAACGTGCGCCGCCAGGTCGTCGGCGACTCGGCGCCGCGGGTCTCGGGCCACACGACCTATCGCTCGGTGATTCCGCTGGAGCGCATGCCCGAGGCGCTGCGCTGGAACGCGGCGACCCTCTGGGCCGGGCCGAAGTGCCACGTGGTGCACTACCCGCTCAGCGGCTGGAAGGTCTTCAACCTGGTGGTCACCTACCACAACGACGCGCCCGAGCCGGTCGCCGGCAAGCCGGTGCCGGTCGAGGAGGTGCGCCGCGGCTTCGAGCACATCCACGAGCTGCCGCGCCGGATCATCGAGCAGGGAAGCGACTGGAAGCTCTGGGTGCTGTGCGACCGCGACCCGGTCCTGGAGTGGCAGGACGGCCGGGTCGTGCTGCTCGGCGACGCCGCCCACCCGATGATGCAGTACTTCGCGCAGGGCGCCTGCATGGCGATGGAGGATGCGGTCTGCCTCGCCCGCTCGGTCGAGCAGTACGAGGGCGACGTCGAGGCCGCCTTCGCGGCCTACCGCGACAGCCGGGTCGACCGCACCGCCCGGGTCCAGCTGCAGTCGCGCCTGATCGGCGACCACATCTACCACCCGGCCGGCGGCCACGCGCACCTGCGCAACACCATGCTTGGCTCGATGTCGCCGAGCGACCACTACGATGCCCTGCAGTGGCTCTACGGCGGCTCCGGCCTCGCCGTCGGCGCGGCGGCGGTGCGCTAGAGCGCGCCGCGCCGCGCCCGCAGCAGGCCGCGGGCGAGGGCGCCGAGGTCGGGGGGCTCGCCGGTTCCCGGCGGGCCGAACAGCAGCCGGTCGAGGCGCCTCAGCTGGAGCTCGACGGCCTGCGGCAGCGGCGGATCGCGACGCAGGGCCCGTCGGCGGCGCAGCAGGCGGAGGGCCGCGGCGCGCACCGCCGCCGGATCGCCCTGCCTGGCCGCGGTGCGCAGGGCGCGCGCCTCGGGCGCGAGCGACAGGCCGAACCGGTCCAGCCCGGCCAGGATCTCGGCCCGCGGACGCAGCCGCCAGCCGGGTAGCAGGAGCAGCAGTCCGAGCAGGAAGCCGGCGAGGAAGCCGCCCGGCACGGCCAGCCGGAGGGCAAGGCCGCGCTCGGGGCCAGGTCCCGCTGCCGAGCGGCCGAGCCGGCGCGGCGGCAGTGTCGCCTGTCGCATCTCGCGCGTCTTGGTGTCGAACCAGGGGATGCTGAGGGCCGCCAGCGTCGGCGTGGTGTCCGAGAAGAGCCTGACCGTCCAGTGCCAGGTCACGCTCGAGACCGGCCCCTCGGGTGTCAGCCGGGTCGCGCGTTCCTCGGGATCGGAGAAGACGCTCAGCCCGGCCGCTCGCAGGACCGGGGCGGGCGGCAGCAGCTCGGGCCCGACGCCCGCCGCCTCCAGGGTGACGCTGCGCTGAGCCAGCTCGCCGGGGGCGAGGCTGCCGGGCGGCTTGCTCCATCGCTCGCTCAGCTGCACCTCGCGGGCCGGCAGCCACCAGTCGATGCCGGCCGGCTTGGGCTGGACCTCCAGGAGCAGTGGCGCGGACGCGACAGCGCTCTCGTAGCGCTGTCCCTGGCCATCGATCAGCGTCAGGTGGTGGACGAAGGGCGGCACCACGAGCCGGCCGCTGTGCCGGGCGAAGAGCGCGACGCCGCGCTCGAAGGTGCGGACCCGGCCGCCGGCGCCGCCGGTCTCGTCCCAGTGGTCGGCGCCCAGCTCGATCCAGCCGAAGTCGGGCGAGGCGGGCAGCTCCAGCTCCTCCCGCGCGATCGTGCCCTGGTAGGAGCCGTGCAGAGCCAGCAGCACCATCTCCTGCGGATAGGGCGTCTCCGACGGCGCCTCGCGCAGGACCTCGAGCCGCAACTCCGGCGCGTCGGTCTGGGCGGCGGGGGCGCGGGTCGCCGGGGCGAGGCCGCAGGCGAGCGCCAGCAGCCCGGCGAGCAGGCCGTTCCGCCGGCGGCTCACCATGGGTCGCCGCCCTGCGCGACCGCCAGGCCGGCGGCGACCCGCCGGGCGTGCTCGGCGATCAGGCGCAGCTTCAGGTAGCGGCCCGGCTCGTCGGGCAGCGTCGCGAGCCACTGCCGGCTGGCGACGACCGACTGCCCGGTCTGGCGCTTGGTCGTGTAGAGCTTCCGCAGCATGGCGACGATGTCCTGCTCGCTCAGCGGACGCGGCGCCGGGGCCTGCTCGCGCTGTGCCCTGTCGCCGGCCCGGGGCTGCGCGGCGACGGTCTCGGTCCGGCCGCCCGACACGTCCTCCCCGATGACCGGCTCGACGAGCGGCGCGATCAGGTCGCGGTCGGCGTGGGCCTCCGCGTCGCCCGGATCGCGGAAGATCACGGCGTCGTAGGCGGCGACGGCCTCCCGGTAGCGGCCGGCGAAGGCCAGCGCGTTACCGCGGTTGAAGCTGGCGCTCGGCCCGGTCCGCCGGAACGCCTCGGCGGCCGCGCCGAATTCGCCGGTCCGGTAGAGCGCGACGCCCCGCCAGGCGGGGTCGCCGAGCAGACGGCTCGCCGTCCGGTCCAGGCCGAGCCCGAGGGCGAGCCGGCCGAACGGAGCCGTGCCGCCGAGCAGCAGGGCCGAGGCGGCGGCGATCACGAGCAGCGCGGCGGTGGCGGCGAGACGCATGTCAGGCCCTCCGCCGGAACAGCGCGAGGGCCGGCAGCAGCGCGGCCAGCAGCAGGTAGCGGCCCCAGTCGCGCCAGAACAGCGCCGAGAGATCGTTTTGCGCGATCCGCGAGGCCTGCTCCCCGCCGAGCGCCTCGGCGAGCTCGAGCGGGTGGTCGACCGAGCCGCCGAGGCCCTCGCCGAGCGCGGCCAGGGCGTCCAGCTGCCGGCGGTCCGGGAGCGGCCCGCCGGCCGGGTCGGGGGCGGGCGGCACGAAGAGGGTCGAGACCCGGCCGCCGGCCGCGACGATCTTGCCGACCTCCTGCCGGGCGGCTTCGTCCAGGCCGCCGCCATCGGTCACCAGGACGACGTCGCCGGCGACGATGTCCGCCTGCCGCAGCGTCCGGCCGGCCAGGGCCAGGGCGCGGTCGGGCCGGCTGCCGGCGTCCGGCACCGTCGCGCCGTCGAGCACCGCGATGGTCGTCCCGAGCGCCTCGGCATCGGTCGTGAAGGCGCTGGCGAGGTAGGCGTCCCCGGCATAGACGACGAGCGCCAGCGGGCGGGCGCCGCTGCGCTCGGCGACCAGGCGCGCGGCGGCCAGCGCCTCCGGCAGGTAGCCGCTCTCGGCGACCGAGCGCGACAGGTCGAGGACCAGGACGATCCCGTCGAGATTGCGGAAGGCCGGCGCGTCGCGGGTCTCGCGGGCCGGGCCGGACAGCGCCAGGGCGATCAGCGCCGCGGCGACGGCCGGCAGCCAGTCGTGGCCGCCGCGGCCGGGAACGACGCGGCCGAGCCGGCGCAGGGCCGCCATCAGGGCCGGATCGACCGCCCGGTCCCAGCCGCCGAGCAGCCCGGCGCGGCGCGCCGAGAGCAGCGCCAGCAGGGCGACGGCCGGCAGGGCGAGGAGCCAGGCGGGCCGCAGCAGCGCGATGCCGCCGAGCTCGATCATGCCCGCCTCCAGCGTCTGCGGGCGGGCCGGGCCCGGAAGCCGGAGGCGAGCCGCGGCAGCCGGATCGCCACGCGCTCCAGCAGGATGCCGAGGGCGAGCAGGAAGGCGAGGCCCGCCGGGTAGGTCCAGAGCGCCCGGTAGACCAGGGTCGGAGGGGCGTTCCGCAGGCTCGGCTCCAGGGCGTCGATCGTGCCTGCCACGGCCTGGAGGTCGGCACTGGTCCGGACCCGGAAGGCGGTGCCGCCGCTCGCCTCGGCGATCGCCTTCAGGGTCCGCACGTCGACGGCGTCGCCCGGGCGGCCCGGGTCGTCCAGGGCTTGCGGCCCGAGGGCGATGGTGTAGATCCGGACACCCAGCTCGGCGGCGAGGCCGGCCGCGTCGCGCGGGTCGACACTGCCCGAGGTGTTGGAGCCGTCGGAGAGCAGGACGACCACGCGGGAGGCGGCGTCCGAGCGGGCGAGCCGCTTGAGCGCGAGCCCCAGGCCGTCGCTGATCGCCGTCGAGCGCCCGGCGATGCCGACGGTCGCGGCCTCGATGCCCTGGGCCACGGCTTCCGTATCGAAGGTCGGCGGTACCGCGAAGAACGCGGTCTCGCCGAAGATGACCAGGCCGACGCGGTCGCCGCCGCGGCCGCGCACGAACCGTTCGGCGACGCGCTTGACCGCTGCGAGACGGCTCACGGGCGCGCCGTCCAGCCGGAAGTCGCTCTGCTCCATGCTGCC
This sequence comes from Tistlia consotensis USBA 355, assembly GCF_900177295.1. Taxonomy (GTDB): domain Bacteria; phylum Pseudomonadota; class Alphaproteobacteria; order Kiloniellales; family DSM-21159; genus Tistlia; species Tistlia consotensis. The sequence goes on along the minus strand of NZ_FWZX01000018.1, from coordinate 78,682 downwards.
GGAGAGATCGAGGGCCAGCACGATGTCGCGGCCGCTGGCCGGCAGCGCCGGTGCCGGCGCGACGACCCGGGGGCCGGCCAGCGCGACGACGAGGCAGAGCCAGAGCAGGCCGGGGACCAGCCGGCGCGCCGCCGCGCCCCGTACCGTTCCCTGCGCTGAGGTCCGCGCCTCGAGGCCCTCGCCGATCGCGCTCGGCACCAGCAGCGCGCCGCCGCTTCCGCCCGCCGGCGGCAGCAGGCGGTGCGCGAGCAGGGGCAGGGGCAGCAGCAGCAGGGCGAGCGGCGCGGCGAGGCCCCAGGTCATGGCCGGAGCCTCGTCCGGCGCAGCAGCCGGGTCAGCTCCCGGTCGATCGACTCGGGGTCGAGCGCGGCGTCGCGCCGGTAGAGCGCCTCGCGGAGGCGGGCGCCGGCGCCGGCGGTGAAGAAGTCCGTGCCGAGCCGCTGGTCGAGCAGTCCCGGCCAGTCCTCGGCGCGCACCGGCTCCCCCTCCTCGATCTCGGCGGCCAGCCGGCGGAGCAACCGGGCCTGGGCGAGCAGGCGCTCTTCCCGGGGCAGGGTCCGGCTGCCGGCCAGGTCCGCGAGGAGGCGGCGGCGCGGCGAATCGGCCGGCCGCAGGAAGGCGCGCGCCAGCAGCACGACGAGGATGGCGAGGAGGAGGCCGGCCGCGAAGGCCGCCGCGACGTCGGCCAGCACGGCCCCGGTGTCCAGCGCGGGCAGCCGGAGCCCGTGCAGGCGGGCGAGCCGGTCAGCGACGTCCACCATCGAAGAAGTCCAGTTGCTCGGCCATTGCCTCGGGCGGCACGCTCGCGTCGACGGCGACGGTGCGGATGCCGGCGCGCGCCATCCGTTCCAGCCTCACGTCCGTGACCTTGGGGCGCCGGCCGGCCCGGCAGGAGGCCCAGCGCACCGCGCCGCCGGTGGTGAAGGGGTAGGAGCCGTCCGGCGGGCTCCGCTCGAAGCGGTCGGTGATCAGCAGGATGGTCAGGGCGGTGCGGCGGTCGAGGGCGCACGCCATCGCGTCGAAGTTCCGGCCCGGCCGGTCGAGCCCGGAGCCGAGCACCAGGAAGCCGCCGCTCCGCCCCAGCCGGGCGGCGAGCTCCAGGGCTTCCTCCAGCGGCGGCTCCTCTGCGTCCGGCCCTGCGGCCGCGGCTTCGAGGGCCCTGCGGTGGGCGGCCGCGAGGCCGCCGACGACGTCGACCATGCCGCGGGTCCGCCCGCGCGGCGGCACGAACAGCGGCTCGCCCGAGCCGAAGGCGAGCAGGCCGACGCGGCCGCCCGCATCGACGATCCGCCAGCCGGTCATGGCCAGGGCCTCGGCGGCGGCGACCGAGCGCAGCGCCCGGCGCGTGCCCCACAGCATCGAGGGCCGGAAGTCGGCGAGCAGCAGGCCGGAGCGGTCGCGCTCGTCGCGGAAGGTCCGCACGTGCGGTTCTCCGGTCCGGGCCGTCGTATTGCGGTCGAGGTGGCGGATGTCGTCGCCGAAGGCGAAGGTCCGGACGTCCACGGTCTCGAGGCCGCGGCCGCGGCGGCGCGTGACGAAGCCGCCGGGCAGCCCCGTCGGCGCGAGATGGCGCTCCGGGATGTTGCGCACGACGTGGCGCAGCTTCAGCAGGCTCTCGGTGTCGGCGGCGACGCCGGGCGCGCTCAGGGGATCCATCGCCCGGCTCCGGGCCGGCGCGCCGGCGACGGGCGCCTCACAGCGGCTGCACCCGGTCGCAGAGCCGGTCGATCAGGCGCCGCGGCGTCTCGCCGTCGGCGGCGGCGCGCCAGGTCAGCACGAGGCGGTGGGCCAGCGCGTCGGTCGCCAGCTCGGCGACGTCCTCGGGCAGCGCGTAGTCGCGTCCCGCGAGGTAGGCCCGGACCTTGGCCGCCGCCGCCAGGGCCAGGGTGCCGCGCGGCGAGACCGGGTGCTCGACGGCGGCCTGCAGCTCGGGCGCGATCGAGGGATCGCGCGTCGCCGTGACCAGGCGCACGATGTAGTCCTTGAGCGCCGGCGCGAGGTGGACCTGCAGGGCGGCCGTACGCGCCTCGCGCAGCGCCGCAAGGTCGAGGCGGTCGCTCTGCGGCAGGGCCGGGTCGATGGTTTCGCGCTCGACGAGGTCCAGGATCTCGCGCTCCTCGACCGCGTCGGGCAGCTCCAGCACGACATGCAGCAGGAAGCGGTCGAGCTGGGCCTCGGGCAGCGGGAAGGTGCCCTCCTGCTCGATCGGGTTCTGCGTCGCGACGACCATGAAGGGATCGGGCAGCGGATAGGTGGTGCCGCCGGCCGTGACCTGGCCCTCGGCCATGGCCTCGAGCAGGGCCGACTGCACCTTGGGCGGCGCCCGGTTGATCTCGTCGACCAGGACCAGGGAGTGGAACACGGGGCCGCGCACGAACTCGAAGCTGCCGCGGTCGGGCCGGAAGACCGGCGTGCCGGTCAGGTCGGCCGGCATCAGGTCGGGCGTGCACTGGATGCGCGAGAAGGAGGCGTCGATGCCCTGGGACAGCAGCTTGACGGCGCGGGTCTTGGCCAGTCCCGGCGCGCCCTCGACCAGCAGGTGACCGCCGGACAGCAGGCCGATCAGCAGGCGCTGGACCAGCGGCGTCCGGCCGACCAGGCCGCGGGACAGACGCTCCGCGAGCGCGCCGATCCGCCCCCCGACGGCGACGGCGGCGGCCTCCGGCAGCCCTTCGGCGTGGCGCGCGCCCTCCCGCATGTCCCCGGTCTCCACGTTCTCGAGCAAGGAACGACGGGCCGGAGCGCCCGTGCGGCGAACCGGCCGGGAAGAGCATCGGTTGCACCGGCCGGGCTGTCAATCGCGGTCGGCTGGTGGCGGGCCGCGGGGCCGGGGCTGCCAGGCAGGAAAACGCCGGGCGCGGTCTCCCCTCCGCGCCCGGCCTGCTTCTCCCAGAGGAAGCGTCTCTTCAGGTCAGTTCCGCGCGGGCTTGCGGAAGTGCAGGATGCCCCAGGCCAGCCAGCCCTGGTCGGCGGCCTTCACCCAGTTGTCGAGGCCGACCAGCATGCGGTCGAGGTAGCTCCTGCTGGAGAGCCCGGCCAGCTCCTCGTAGTTCGCCTTCAGCTCCTCGCCGACCCGGGCGTAGTGGGTCCTCAGGTTGCCGGTCAGCTCGACCAGCTCGACCGTCTCGAAGCCCAGCTTCTCGGCGGTCTCGCGGTAGGAGCCGAAGGAGCCCAGGCTCTCCAGGTGGATGCGGTCGTAGACCGGCTGCAGCACGCCCTCGGGGCAGTCGTCGGCCTGCATCGGGTCGGTGAAGATGAAGGAGCCGCCGGGCTTCAGCACCCGCAGGGCCTCCTGGAAGACCTTCTCGCGGTCGCCGCTGTGCAGGATCGCGTCCTGCGACCAGACGACGTCGAAGGAGCCGTCCCGCTCGGGAATGTCCTCGAAGGTGCCGTGCACCACCGTCACCTGGTCGTTCAGCTTCTGGCGGCGGTTGAGGTAGCGGTTGGTGTCGTTCTGGGTCTCGCTGACGTTGAGGCAGGAGACCTCGCAGCCGTGGGTCCTGGCCAGCAGCCGCGCCGCGCCGCCGTAGCCGGCACCGATGTCGAGCACCCGGCTCTCGCGGCCCAGGCCCTCGAGCCGTCCGGCCATGGCCTCGATGGTCCGCCGGCTCGCCTCCTTGATCCGGTCGGTCTCCTCGTAGAGGCCGATGTGGATGTCCTCGCCGCCCCAGATGCGGTGGTAGAAGGCGTCTGCGTCATCGCTGTCGTAGTAGTCCTCGGCGACCGCGCGGGTCTGCTCGCGGATCTCGGAGCCGGCCCCGCCGGTCTCGGCCTGCGGCGCACGGACCTGGACCTGGCGGACCACCGACTTCTCGGCGACATGGATCAGGAAGTCGGGCTCGTGGTCCTGGAAGTCCTCCTCGAAGTCGCCGTAGGTGTGGACCCGCTCGAAGCCGGCCTCGCGCAGCAGGCGGCGCAGGTAGTTCTTGCGCAACGGGAACATGTTCAGGGTGTAGGACGAGTCGTCGGGAAAGGAGTACTTGAAGCGGATCAGGCCGTCGTCGAAGTATTCCGGTTCGGCACTCACCCGGCGGCCGCAGTAGTAGTACTTGTGCGTCGTCGTGAAGCCGTGGTCGAGGATGGCGTCGTAGTTGCGCTGGTCGATGATCAGCAGGCCGTCGTGCTTGAGCGCGGCGTAGAACTCGGCGAGCGCCCGGCGCCGGTCCATCTCCTCGAACAGGTGGGTGAAGGAGTTGCCCAGGCAGACGATCGCGTCGGCCTTGCCCTGGATGTCCCGGTTGAGCCAGCGCCAGTCGGCCTGGGTGGTCTTCAGGATCAGGCTGCGTTTCCTGGCGTTCTCGAAGGCCTTGGCCAGCATCGCCGCGTTGCCGTCGACCGAGGTGACGTCGAAGCCGGCCTCGGTCAGGCGCACCGAGTGGAAGCCGGTGCCGCAGGCGACGTCCAGCACCTTCTGCTTGCCGCGCGAGCGCAGGATGTCGATGAAGAAGTCGCCCTCGCCGGCCGCGCGCGCGTCCCAGTCGATCAGCTCGTCCCACTTCTCGACGAAGGTCTTCACGTACTCGGCGCGGTAGTGGCCGGTCTCGCGCTTGGCCAGGGGGTCCCGGCCGTAGTCCTGGGTCACGGCGGTCAGTTCCGCGTTCTCCAGGCGCTCGATCTCGTCGCGGCGCATCGTGTCGGAGGTCATTCGTCCCGGCTCCTTTTTCGTCATGGGCCCGCGGCCGGGCGGCGCGCGGGGCGGGGGGCAGTGGCAGGCTGGCTCGGTCGGCGCCGCTCCGGGACGATCGGACGGCGCAGCGGCAGCGTCGCTCTGAGACGACGCGTCATCGGGCTGCGGGCCGATTCTGGGGCGGGCCGGACCCAGGCCGGCCTCGACGATCGGGACCGCGCGTCGCCGGTCCGCGGCAGCGCGGAACCAGCCGATCCGAAAGGATGCGCGGAAGCCGGAGGGCTCCCGATCAGGGTGCGGTTCGACGCTCGCCGTCGCGGGCTCCGAACCTGACGATCAAAGGTTAGCAGGCCGGGAGATAATTCTAAGGGTTAAATTGGATTCTTTCTGTGCTACGTTTTCCCGCTTCCATCCAGACTCCTCGTCTCGTCTCAGTAGTACAGGCCTGAACAGAACGACGTCCGAACCTCGCCGTTGGCTGTGGTGACTGGGTGTCTGAATGTGACGATTTGGTGAAGCCGGCGAATCCTCGACATCAAGTCTCGCTGCTGCCGTTGGGACACGGATTGTTCGGCCGGCGAGTCCCCGCGGCCTCGCCGCGCCTCGCCCCCGGGAGTGCCCGGCGTCCGCTATCCGAACTTGACCATGACATGGCGGACGGCGCTGTAGTCCTCCAGGGCGTAGAGCGACAGGTCCTTGCCGTAGCCCGACTGCTTGACGCCGCCGTGCGGCATCTCGTTGGCCAGCATGAAGTGGCAGTTGACCCAGGTGCAGCCGTACTGCAGGCGCGCCGCCGTCGCCATGGCGCGGCCGACGTCGCGGGTCCAGACCGAGGAGGCCAGGCCGTAGTTCGAGTCGTTGGCCCAGGCGACCGCCTCCTCGGCCTCCTTGAAGGGCGTTACCGAGACGACGGGGCCGAAGACCTCCCGGCGCACGATCTCGTCCTCCTGCAGGGCACCGGCGACGACCGTCGGCCGGTAGTAGAAGCCGCCGCCGGGGGCACTCTCGCCGCCGGTCGTGACCTCGACGTGGTTCAGCTCGGCGGCGCGCTGCACGAAGCTGGCGACCCGGCTGCGCTGGCGCTCGGAGATCAGGGGGCCGATCTCGTTCTCCGAGTCGTCGGGGCGGTCGTAGCGGATCGAGGCGACTGCCGAGGTGAGGTCGGCGACGAGGCGGTCGTAGATCTTCGGGCCGGCGTAGATCCGGCAGGCGGCGGTGCAGTCCTGGCCGGCGTTGTAGTAGCCGAAGGTGCGCACGCCCTCGACCACGGCCTCCAGGTCGGCGTCGTCGAAGACGATGACCGGCGCCTTGCCGCCGAGCTCCAGGTGGGTGCGCTTCACGGTGCGCGCGGCGGCGGCCAGGATTTTCTTGCCGGTCGCGATGTCGCCGGTCAGCGACACCATGTCGACGCCGTCGTGGCTGATCAGGTGGTTGCCGACCGTCTCGCCGCGCCCGACCACCACGTTGAGCACGCCCTTCGGGAAAATCTCCGCGGCGTGCCGGGCCAACAGCAGGCTGGTCAGCGGCGTCTGCTCCGAGGGCTTGATGATCACGGCGTTGCCGGCGGCCAGCGCCGGGCCGAGCTTCCAGGCGGCCATCATCAGCGGGTAGTTCCAGGGCGCGATCGAGGCGACGACGCCGATCGGGTCGCGCCGGATCATCGAGGTGTGGCCCGGCAGGTACTCGCCGGCAGCGCTGCCCGGCAGGCAGCGCGCCGCACCGGCGAAGAAGCGGAAGACGTCGACCACCGCCGGGATCTCGTCGGCCAGCACGGCATGGTAGGGCTTGCCGCAGTTCAGCGCCTCCAGCCGGGCGTACTCCTCGGCATTCGCCTCGATCGCGTCGGCCAGCGCCAGCAGCAGGCCGGCGCGCTGGCCCGGCGTCGACAGCCGCCAGCCCTCGAAGGCCGCGCGGGCCGCGGCGACCGCGGCGTCGATCTGCTCGGGCGCGGCCTCGGGCAGCTCGATCAGGGTCGCGCCGCTGCGCGGGTTCAGCACGGTCTCGGCCTGCTCGCTGCCGTCGAGGAACGCGCCGCCGACCAGCATCTTCGTCTCGGTGATCTGAGAGGACATCGTCGTCTCCTCGGCTCCTCGCTCTGCCGTTTCTCGGGGACTCGCTACTTGCCGGCGCCGCCGACCTGCTCGCCGTCGCGGGTCAGGTAGTAGGCGACCAGGATCGGCAGGAAGGTCACGGCGATGACGAAGACCGCGACCACGTTGGTCACCGGCCGCTGGCGCGGCCGCACCAGCTCGCTCAGCATCCAGATCGGCAGGGTGGTCTGCTGGCCGGCCGTGAAGGTCGTGACGATGACCTCGTCGAAGGACAGCGCGAAGGCCAGCATGCCGCCGGCGAGCAGCGCCGTGCCGAGGTTCGGCAGCAGCACGTGGCGCAGGGTCTGGAAGCCGTTGGCGCCCAGGTCCATCGAGGCCTCGATCAGGAAGGGCGAGGTCCGGCGCAGGCGCGCGACCGCGTTGTTGTAGACCACGACGACGCAGAAGGTCGCGTGGCCCAGCACGATGGTCCAGAAGGAGAAGGGAATGTCGGCCAGGCTGTAGGCCGAGCGCAGCGCGATGCCGGTGACGATGCCGGGCAGGGCGATCGGCAGGATGATGAGGAGCGAGATGGTCTCGCGCCCGAAGAAGCGGCGCCGCGCCACCGCCGCGGCGGCCAGCGTGCCGAGCAGCAGGGCGACCGCCGTCGAGACCAGGCCGATCTGCACCGAGATCGACAGCGCCGCCCAGATGTCGTCGCGCGCCCAGGCCACGGCGAACCACTTGAGGGTCAGGCCGGGCGGCGGGAACTGATAGCTCTTCTCCTCCGTGGTGAAGGCGTAGAGCAGGATCATCAGCAGCGGCAGGTGCAGGAACGCGAGGCCGCCGGCGGCGGCCAGCTTCAGGCCGAGGCCCGCCTTTGCTCCATCAGAGCGCATCGAAGGCCCCCAGCTTCCTGGCGATCGTCAGGTAGACCGCCATGACCAGGATCGGCACGACCGAGAAGGCGGCGGCCAGCGGGATGTTCCCGGCGGTGCCCTGGTGGATGTAGACGGCCTGGCCGATGAACAGCCGCGAGGTGCCGACGATCTGCGGCGTGATGTAGTCGCCCAGCGTCAGCGAGAAGGTGAAGATCGAGCCGGCGACGACCCCGGGCAGGGCGAGCGGCAGGATCACCGTGCGGAAGGCCTGGCCCGGCCGGGCGCCGAGATCGCCGGCCGCCTCGATCATCGAGGCCGGCACGCGCTCCAGCGCCGCCTGGGTCGGCAGGATCATGAAGGGCAGCCAGAGGTAGAGGAAGACCAGGAAGGTGCCCATGTAGCTGAACGACAGCGACGGCCCGCCGATCACCGGCAGGCTGAGCAGGGCGTCGAGCAGCGGCGTCAGGCCGACCCTGTCGATGCCCCAGGTCAGCGCCCCCTCCTTGGCCAGGATCAGCTTCCAGGCGTAGACCCGGACCAGATAGCTCGACCAGAGCGGCAGCATGACCGCGATGTAGAAGCCGGCCTTGACCCGGCCGCGGGCGTAGCGCGCCGCGAAGTAGGCGATCGGGAAGGCGATGCAGCCGCCGACCAGGGTGACCAGGGCCGCCATCACGACGGTGCGCAGGATGATGTCGAGGTTGGCCTGGTTGAGCAGCTCGCCGTAGGTCTTGAGCGTCAGCTGGTACTTCACCATCCCGCTGAACTCGTCGATCGAGAAGAACGACTGCAGCAGCAGCGCGAAGAGCGAGCCGAGGTAGATCACGCCGATCCACAGCAGCGGCGGGCCGAGCAGCAGCGCCAGCACCAGTCCGCCGCGCCGGTAGAGCAGGTCGGAGAGCCGGGTCCAGAAGCCCGGCTCGCGCGCGCCCGCCAGGGCCGAGGCGGCGGTCGCTCCCGGGACCATCAGGCGGCCCCCGTCATGCGGTGCATGTCCTCGGGCCGCCAGCTGACCGGCAGGGTCTCGCCGACCGTCAGGCCGCGTGCCTCGGCGGCCGGCACCAGGACCGTGAGCTCGATGGCCGGCAGCGCGACGGTCACCCGGTGCTGGCCGCCCTGGTAGAGGATCGCCTTGATGCGGCCCTCCGCCCGTATGGCTCCGTCGGCGGCCCCGTCGCCGGCCCCGTCGCCGGCCGGCCGGCCCAGGACGATCTTCTCGGGCCTCAGGCTGTAGCGGCCGGGCTCGACGCCGGCGTGGCCGAGCCCGGCGCCGTCGATCAGGTTGGAGCCGCCGACGAAGTCGGCGACGAAGGGCACCTCCGGGCGCTCGTAGATCGCCTCGGGGCTGCCGACCTGCATGACCCTGCCGTGGTCGAAGACGGCGATGCGGTCGCTCATCGACAGCGCCTCGCCCTGGTCGTGGGTGACGAAGACGAAGGTGATGCCGAGGCGCTTCTGCAGCGCCTTCAGCTCGACCTGCATCTCCTCGCGCAGCTTGAGGTCGAGGGCTCCGAGCGGCTCGTCGAGCAGCAGCACCTTTGGCCGCGTGACCAGCGAGCGGGCCAGCGCGACGCGCTGGCGCTGGCCGCCGGACAGCTCCGAGGGCCGGCGCGCGTCGAAGCCGGCCAGCTTGACCAGCGCCAGGGCCTCGCGCGCCGCCGTGTAGCGCTCGGCCTTGCCGATGCCGCGCACCATCAGGCCGTAGGCGACGTTGTCGAGCACGGTCATGTGCGGGAACAGGGCGTAGTCCTGGAACACCGTCGAGACCGGACGGCGATAGGGCGGCAGGTCCTCGCAGCGCTGCCCGAAGATCTCGACGTGGCCCGAGGTCGGGTGGTCGAAGCCGGCGATCAGCCTGAGGCAGGTCGTCTTGCCGGAGCCCGACGGCCCGAGCAGCCCGAAGAACTCGCCCTCGGCGATCTCCAGCTCGATGGCGTCGAGCGCCAGGGTCGCGCCGAAGCGGCGCGAGGTGCGGACGAGGTGGACGGCGGCGACCATGGCATCCCGGCGGTGCGAAGCGGTCGGAAGGGGGGGCGCCGGCAGGGGGACTCCTGCCGGCGGCCGGCGTCGCGCGACTCAGCGGCCGCCGAGGATCGCGATGTAGTCGGTGACCCAGCGGTAGTAGGGCACGCAGGCGCCCTGCTCGCACTTCGAGACCGGCGTGCGCCAGAAGGAGATCCTCTCGAAGTTGTCGAGCCCGTTGGTCTGGCAGCCCTCGTCGCCGAGCAGCGCGTTGCCCTTGCAGGCGTCGAGCACGACCGGCACCGAGCCGAACCAGGCCGCGAGGTCGCCCTGCAGCTTCGGCTGCAGGGAGTGCTCCATCCAGAGGTAGGCGCAGTTCGGATGGGGGGCGTCGGCGTGCATCATCGTGGTGTCGGCCCAGCCCGTGGCGCCCTCGCTCGGGATCACGCTGTCGATCGGCTGCTTCTGCGACTTCAGGAGGTTGACCTGGAACGGCCAGGACGAGGAGGCGACCACGCCCTCGTTGGTGAAGTCGTCGATCTGCACGAAGGCGTCGTGCCAGTAGCGGCCGACCAGGGCGCGCTGCTGGCGCAGCAGCTCGAGCGCCGCGTCGTACTGGTCCTGGCTCAGCGCGTAGGGATCCTTGATGCCGAGCTCCGGCTTGTGGGCCTTCAGGTAGAGCGCGGCGTCGGCGATGTAGATCGGGCCATCGAAGGCCTGGACCCGGCCCTTGTTCGACTTGCCGTCGGGCAGGGTCATCTCCTCGAACACCACCTTCCAGCTGTCGGGCGGCGTCGGGAAGGTCTTGGTGTTGTACATCAGCACGTTGGAGCCCCACTGGTAGGGCACGCCGTAGTGCACGCCGTCGAGCGTATGCCAGGGCGCGCTCTGCAGGCGCGGGTCGACCTTGCTCCAGCTCGGGATCAGGGCGGTGTTGATCGGCTGGACGCGATGGCCGGCGACCATGCGCAGCGAGGCGTCGCCCGAGGCCGTGACCAGGTCGAAGCCGCCCTCGTTCATCAGCGCGACCATCTCGTCGGAGGTGTTGGCGGTCTTGACCTCGACCTTGCAGCCGGTCTGCTTCTCGAAGTCGGTGACCCAGTCGTAGGCCGGGTCGGTCTCGCCGCGCTCAATGTAGCCGGGCCAGGCGACGATCGCGACCTGGCCCTCGGGCTTGCCGATCTCGCTCTTCATCTCGGCCCCCAGCGCCGTCGGGGCGAACGCCGGCAGCACGGTCGCGCCGGCGAGCGCCGCGGCGGCCGTCAGAACCACGAACTGCTTCATTGCTGAGCCTCCCGCTTGGCGTGAAAACGCTGTCTCCCCGTCGGGAACTATGAGCGGGCGCCCGGACAGCCACAATTCCCTTAATCAGATAGTCGATATCGGCTTTTCCGAAATTTTGGCGCGATGTTCGCCGGGGCCGCTACGCTTTGTGTCATTGATTTGATGGAGCCTGCATGCTTCGTGGTGAGCCTGTCGAACCACGAAGCGCAAAAGGCGTCTGCCACAAGCGCCATCGGCCCGCCTCACGCCGCTGCGCTCTTCTCCCCGGCGAGCTCGATGAAGGCCTGGGTCGAGGCCGAGAGGCTGGAGCCGCGGCGCCAGGCGAGGCCGACCTCGAGGGTCGGCAGCGGCTCCTCCAGGGCGACGGCCTCGATGCGATCGCCGTCCAGCGACCAGGGCCGGTAGATCAGGTCGGGCAGCACGGCGATCCCGGCGCCGGTCGCGACCAGGCTGCGCACCGCCTCTACCGAGCGGGTGCGGAACACGATCTTCGGCCGCCCGGGCCGGCCGCGCCACAGGCTGTCGTGGGCGGCGCGCACCTCGTCGGCGGCGAGCTGGATGTGGCTCTCCCCGGCGATGCGGTCGCGGCCGACCGCGGCGAGGCGCCCGAAGGCGTGGCCGCCGGGCAGCCAGACCCGGAAGCCGGAGCGCTCGATCACCGTCGAATCGAAGGCCGAGGGCTCGCCGAGGCCGGCCAGCACCGCGACGATCAGGTCGAGTTCGCCGTTGAGCAGCAGGTGCTCCAGGTACTCGCTGGTGTCCTCGATCGCCGAGACCGCGATCTCGGGATAGGCGCGGCGGTAGCGCGCCAGCAGGTCGGAGATGACGTAGCCGGCGACGATCGAGGTGACGCCGAGGTTGAGCGTGCCGCGGATCGCCTCGGCGCCGCCCGAGAACAGGGTCCGGGCGCTCTGCACCTCGGCCAGGATGCGCCGGGCGTGGCGCAGGAACTGATGGCCGCGGTGCGACAGCGCCATGCCGCGCGGGTGGCGCTCCAGCAGCCTGGCGCCGAGCTCGGCCTCCAGGTCCTGCAGCGCCTCGGTGATGGTCGACTGCGAGACCGAGAGCTGCTGCGCGGCGCCGGATATCGTGCCGCTCTCGGCGACCGCGATGAAGTACTGCAGCTGGCGGAACGAGAAGGCCATGGGCCGAGCCTAGCGATCCTCACGCCGGCCGTCGCGGCAAAGCGACGCCCGGGAGCGGGCCTGCAACCACGAGACCGGCAAGGCGGACTTCCGGTGGCACGGCGACCTGTCGCGCGCGCGGGTCCCGCGGGCTAGTGTCCGCTGCGGGCGGCGTGGAGTGGGGTCACGGTGGCGCCGGGGCCGCGCGGGCCCTGGCGTTCGTGGTCGCGGAACAGGTCCCAGGTCGCGATCAGTGACCAGCCGGTCTCTTCGCTGCCGCTGTAGGCGCTGACCGTCGCGCCGTCGGCGAGGCGCCGCCGCTGCTCCTGGACGATATGCTCCTCGGTCGTGCCGGCGGGAAAACTCTCCCGCCGCTGGTAGGTCATGGGCACCGCAATCCTCCTGGCCGTTTCCGGCGGCCGCTTCCCGTCATGCAACGGTCGGAACCCCTCCCGCCGTCGCTTCATGAAGCGGAGATTTAGGGCAGTGGCGTGAATGCCGCGTGATTTCTCCGGGCGCGCTCCGTGAGTGCCCCGGCCGGCGGCGGCACGCCGCGCCTTGAGTTCCCTGCCGCCGCCTCTATGCTCGCGCGCTTCCGCATGGGACCGACGGAGCCGCCATGGCACAGGCCGCCGCCCGGGCCTGGCAGCGCATGCTGTCGGGACGCCGGCTCGATCTGCTCAATCCCTCGCCGCTCGACATCGAGATCGAGGACATCGCCCACGGCCTGTCGCGGGTCGCCCGCTGGAACGGCCAGACCAGCGGCGCCTGCGCCTTCAGCGTCGCCGAGCACTGCCTGCTGGTCGAGCGCCTGGCGGGCCTGATCATGCCGGGCTGGCCGCCGCGCTGGCGGCTGGCGGCGCTGCTCCACGATGCCCCGGAATACGTCGTCGGCGACCTGATCTCGCCCTTCAAGGCGGCGGTCGGCATCGACTACAAGGCCTTCGAGCTGCGCCTGCTCTCGGCGATCCACATCCGCTTCGGCCTGCCCGGAGAGCTGCCGGCCGGCGTGACCGAGGCGATCAAGCGCGCCGACATCGCCTCGGCCTACCTGGAGGCGACCCAGCTCGCCGGCTTCGCCGAGGCCGAGGCGCGCACCTACTTCGGCAAGCCGCGCGGCGCCGTCGCGAAGACGATCCTGGCGATCCGCCTGGCGCCGGCGCCGGCGGCCGAGGCCAAGCAGGCCTACCTGGCGCGCTTCCGCGCCCTGGCCGGCCCCGGGACCGCCTGACCGTTCAGCCCAGGCACTCGCCGCCGTCGATCACCAGGGCCTGGCCGGTCATGAAGGAGGAGCGGTCGGAGGCCAGGAACAGCACGGCCTCGGCGATCTCCTCGACCGTCGCCCAGCGGCCCATCGGGATCTTCTCGCTGACGTAGCGCTCCAGGGCCTCGCGGCCGCCCATCTGGCGCATGAAGGGCTCGTTGAAGGGCGTGTCGACCCAGCCGGGGCAGAGGGCGTTGATCCGTACCTTGTGGCGCGCGTAGTCGAGCGCCGCCTGCCGGGCCATGGCGACGACGGCGTGCTTGGTCGTCGCGTAGGCGATCATCTCGCGGTCGTAGAGCACGCCGGAGTTCGAGGAGGTGATCACGATCGAGCCGCCGCCCTGGCGCTTCATCTGGCGCACGGCGAGGCGCGCCGCCATGAAGTGAGCGCGCACGTTGAGCCGCCAGGAGGCGTCCATGCCGGCCGGCTCGACCTGCTCCAGCGTGCCCTCGACCTGGATGCCGGCGTGGGAGTGCAGGATGTCCAGGCGGCCGTGGGCGCGCACCGCCGAGCTGATCAAGCAGGCCAGGGCCTCGTCGTCGGTGACGTCGCAGGTGACGGCCCGCGCGCTGCCGCCCGCGGCGCGGATGCGCCGGGCGGTCTCTTCCGCCGCCGCGCCGTCGCGGTCGGAGGCGACGACCACGGCCCCCTCGCGCGCCAGGATCTCGGCGCTGCCGCGGCCGATGCCGGAGCCCGCGCCGGTGACGACGGCGACACGACCCTCCAGGATCATGGATTTCCTATCCTTTGCCGGCGACGGCCCGGTCCCGCGAGCGCAGCAGGAACTGCGCGGTGATCAGCAGGGTCAGCGACACGATCAGCACGACCGTGCCGATGGCGTTGATCTCCGGCGTGATGCCGCGGCGGATCGAGGAGAAGATGTAGATCGGCAGGGTGTTGTTCGGCCCGGCCACGAAGAAGGCGATGATGAAGTCCTCGAAGCTGAAGGTGAAGCTGAGCAGGAAGCCGGCCAGGATCGCCGGCGTGAGCAGCGGCAGCACGACCTGGCGGAAGGTGCCGAGCGGCGTCGCATAGAGGTCCTCGGAGGCCTCGATCAGGCTGCGGTCCAGGCCGGCGAGGCGGGCGCGCACGATCAGCGTGACCACGGCCAGGTTGAACAGCACGTGGGCGCCGACCACCGTCGCCCGGCCCATGGCGAGCTGCGGCCCGTCCGGGCCGAAGAGGTGCGCCAGCAGGGGGTTGAGCGCGCCGAACAGCGTCACGAAGGCGATCAGCGTGGCGATGCCGATGACCACGCCCGGCACCATGATGGCGACGTAGATCAGCCCGTCGAACAGGCGGCGCGGCCAGCCGCGGGTGCGCTCCAGGCCGATCGCGGTCAGCGTGCCGATGACGGTCGAGAGCGCCGCGGTCCAGAGCCCGACCTCCAGGCTGGTCGCCAGCGCCTGCATGGCGAAGCGGTTGGCGAAGGCCCGGCCGTACCACTGGAAGGAGAAGCCCTGCCAGTCCATGGCGTAGCGCCCGGAATTGAAGCTGAAGAAGACGATCAGCACGATCGGCAGGTAGAGGAAGACGTAGATGGCCAGGGCGTACCAGCGCATGGGGCCGCTCACATGAAGGCGTTCGGGCGCTGGCCGCGCTTGCCGAGCACGAAGCGCATGTAGGTCACGATGCTGGCCAGCATGATCGCGATCAGCGCGATCGAGACGGCGGCGCCGTAGGGCCAGTTGCGCGACTGCAGGAACAGGTCGACCAGGGCGTTGCCGATGAAGAAGACCTTCCCGCCGCCGAGCAGCGCCGGGATGATGAACTCGCCCATCAGCAGGATGAAGACCAGCAGCGAGCCGGTCGCGACGCCCTCCAGGGACATCGGCAGGGTGACCTGCAGGAAGGTCCGCCAGGGCCGGGCGCCGAGGTCCGAGGAGGCCTCGAGCAGCCGCTTGTCGAGCTTCTCCAGGCTGACGTAGATCGGGAAGATCATCAGCGGCAGGTAGCCGTAGACCATGCCGACCAGCACCGCGAAGCGGGTGTTGACCAGCAGCAGGTCCTCGATGCCGACCAGCGACAGCAGGGCCGGGATGCCCTTGGAGCCCAGGATCAGCAGCCAGGCATAGATGCGCAGCAGCTGGCTGGCCCAGAAGGGCACGATGACCAGCACCAGCAGCAGGGTGCGGATCCTGGGACTCGCCCTGACCGCCAGGAAGTAGGCGAGGGGGTAGGCGACCAGGGCGCAGAGCAGCGTGCCGAGCGGCGCCAGGGTCAGGGTGTTGAGGAAGGCCTGCCCGCGCGCCGCCAGGTTCAGGTAGTTGTCGAAGCTGAAGGCCGGCAGGTAGCCGCCGGCGGGCGCGCGCTCGCCGAAGCTGTAGACGATGACGACGGCGAGCGGCAGGAGCAGCAGCAGCAGGAAGAAGGCCGAGGCCGGGGCCAGCAGCAGGGCGGTCGTCGCCCTGCCGCCGCCGCGGCCCTCGTCCCTGGTTCCGGCTGCCGCCGTCATGCCCCTGCCGTCCCTTGCCGGTCGAGCTTGCCGCTCAGGCCGACTTGAAGCGCGCCATCAGCTCGGCGCGGTTCGGGTCGGTCAGGGTCGCCGCGGCGCCGAACTCGAGGTTGGTCAGCAGCTCCTGGGCCGGATAGAGGATCGGGTCGTCCAGGACCTTCGCCGGCAGCAGCTTGTTGGTCCGGGCGTCGGTGCTCGGATAGCCGTGGGCCAGCACCTCGCGGGCGTTGACCTCCGGGGTCAGGATGTAGTCGATGAAGGCGTAGGCTGCGGCCTTGTGCGGCGCCGACTTCGGGATCGCGTAGAAGTCGGTCCAGATCTCGCCGCCCTCCCGGCCGATGACGTAGGCCATCTCCGGCATGTCGCGGTGCAGCTGCTCGCCGTCGCCGGTCCAGCAGACCGACATCCAGGCGTCGCCGGCGCGCATCGCCGGCTGGTAGTCCGAGTTGATCGCGAAGAGGTGCGGCTTGGCGTCGAGCAGCAGCTTCTCGGCGTCGGCCAGCTCCTTCGGGTCGATCGAGTTGAAGGAGTAGCCGAAGTACTTGAGGGCGTTGCCGATCGTCGTCAGCTGGTAGTCGTGGACCATGACCCGCCCCGAGAGGTCGTCGCGGGTGCGGTCCCAGAACTGCTTCCAGCTCGTCATCTCGCCCTTCACCTTGGCGGTGTTGACGACGTAGCCGGTGGTGCCCCAGTCCTTCGGCACGGCGTAGACCGTGCCGTCGATCGTGCCCGGCTTGACGAAGCGCTGGTCCTGGCTGGAAGGGTCGTAGTTCGGCAGGCGCTTGAGGTCGAGCGGGTCGATCAGGTCGAGCTTCTTGTAGGTCGAGATCGTGTAGTTGGTCGGCACGAAGACGTCCCAGCCGGTGCCGCCGGCCTGGAGCTTGGCCAGCATCTCCTCGTTCGAGCCGAACACCGAGACGTTGATCGCGACGCCGGTCTGCTTGGTGAAGGCCTCGAGGTTGGCCGGGTCGAAGTAGTTCGGCCAGGTCGTGAAGTTGAGCGTGTCGCCGAGGTCGGCGGCCAGCGCGCGGCGCGGCTTCAGGCCCGGCACGGCCTGGGCCATCACCGCGGTCGCGAGGCCGAGGCCGGTCACTCCGAGGAAATGGCGGCGGGTCACGGAGCCGCGGCGCCAGCGCATGAGCTCGTCGATGAACTTCTGACGGCTGATCGTCGGATCGTTCCTGGACATCTGAAATCGCCTCCTCTGCTAGAAGCCTGTCCCTGTCACCGTTCCTCCAGGACCAGGGCCGCGGCGCGGCTCCAGGCGGCCTGGAGGCTCTCGCCCGTCTCGAAGGGGCGTTCGTTGAGCTCGCTCTGGCGCGGCACCAGGGCGAGGAACTCGCCCAGCGTCTCGCTGGCCAGCAGGTATTCGGTGTGCTCGCCGAGGAAGATGCGGTTGAGCACCCTGGCCCCGACGGTCAGCGCGGCGTCGGGCGGCAGGCCCTCGGCGGCGCGCGCCAGGATCATCTGCTCGGGCCGGACCGCCAGGCTGACGGCGGCGCCGGCGGCGGGCGCCGGGGCGGGGCAGGCGGCCGCCAGCAGGGCGCCGGAGGCGAGGCGGATCTCCAGGCTGTCGTCGGCGACCCGCTCGACCCGGCCCTCGAAGAAGTTGGATTTGCCGACGAAGTCGGCGACGTAGCGGTCGGCCGGCCGGTCGTAGAGCGCGCGCGGGCTGCCGATCTGGACGATCCGGCCCTCGCGCATGATGACCACCCGGTCGCTCATCGACAGCGCCTCCTCCTGGTCGTGGGTGACCAGCACGAAGGTGATGCCGAGGCGGCGCTGCAGGTTCTGCAGCTCGATCTGCATGTCGCGGCGCAGCTTGCGGTCGAGGGCGGCCAGCGGCTCGTCGAGCAGCAGCACCTTGGGCTCGTTGATCAGCGCGCGGGCGAGGGCGACGCGCTGCTGCTGGCCGCCGGACATCTCCCAGCTGCGGCGCTTCTCGAAGCCGCCGAGCCGGACCAGCTCCAGGGTCTCGGCGACGCGCCGGCGGACCTCGGCGCGCGGCGGCCTGGGCGTGCGCTGCAGCAGGCCGTAGGCGACGTTGCCGGCGACGTCGAGGTGCGGGAACAGGGCGTAGTGCTGGAAGACCATGTTGACCGGCCGCCGGTAGGCCGGCACGCCGTTGACGACGCGGCCCTCCAGGTGGACCTCGCCCGCGCTCGGCTGCTCGAAGCCGGCGATCATCCGGAGGGTCGTGGTCTTGCCGCAGCCCGAGGGACCGAGGAACGACAGGAACTCGCCGGCGCGCACCTCGAAGTCGAGGTCGCGGGCGGCGACCACCTCGCCGAAGCGCTTGGTCACGTCCCGGAACTGGACGACCGGGACCGAAGCCCCCCCTGATGGCATCCGGACTACCCTTCCAAACGCGGCGTTTCCCGGTACAGGGCCCTTCTGACGGATAGCCCTTGAATGACCCTAAGCTTAGGCGACAGTGGATTTTCCTGTATATACACCGCGATGGATACTCCATTTGGGATAGACTTGGGCCCGCCGCGATCGACCGGGGGCCGGGCATGAGCCTCGCGGCCTGGAACCAGGGGCTCGCCGGGGCCGTTTCGGCGATCGGCTCGCCGCAGTTCCCGGCGGAGCTGGTCGCGGCCCTGAAGCGTCTCGCCGTCTTCGACTACTCGGTGATGTTCGCCTACTGCGGCGACGTCCGGCCGATCGACCTCTACGACAACTTCCCGGCCGGCAAGCGGCGGGTCTTCGTCGACCTCTACCAGGAGGGGCCCTACCTCCTGGATCCCTTCTACCTGGCCTGCGCGCGCAAGGTCGCGCCGGCGCTCTACCGGCTGCGCGACCTGGCGCCGGACCGCTTCTATCAGAGCGAATACTTCCGCTCCTACTACGTCCAGACCGGCCTGTCCGAGGAGATCGGCTTCTTCCTGGCGCTGCCGGGCGAGGTCAGGGCGGTGGTCTCACTGATGCGCGCCGACGCGACGCCGGCCTTCAGCGCCCGCGAGTTCGCGACGCTGCAGGAGGCCTGGCCGGTGGTCGCGGCGGCGGCCGGCCAGCACTGGCGCGACCTGCACCGCCACTTCTCGGTCGAGGACCCGGGCGACGGCCCCTCGACCATCCAGCGCACGATCGACTACGCCTTCCGCACCTTCGGCCGCTCGGTCCTGACGGCGCGCGAGCGCGACGTCGTCGAGTACGTGCTGAAGGGCCACTCCTCCGAGGCGATCGGCAAGATCCTCGGCATCTCGCCCGGCACCGTGCGGATCCACCGCAAGAACATCTACGCCAAGCTCGGCATCAACTCCCAGGGCGAGCTCTTCTCGCAGTTCATCCGGGCGCTCAGCAGCGGCGCCGGGGGCGGGTAGGGGCGGCGGCCGCTCAGTTCAGCCGGCCGCGCGCCGCCTGCAGCTCGGCGAGCTGGGCGCGGTAGGCCTCGTTGCGGGCCTCGCGCCACAGCACCATCACCTTGGCGCGGTAGCTGTTGGCGTAGACCGGTGTCGCCGAGTGGTAGCGGGCGACGGCGCGGATCCAGGAATTGGTCTCGTCGCGCAGGTCCATCAGGTACTTGGCGGCATAGGCGACGTTGAAGGCCGGGTCGAAGGCCTGATCGATGTTGTCGAAGGCGTCGCCGTGGAAGTGCAGGTTGATCTGCATGCAGCCGACGTCGATGTTGGTCACGCCGCGCGCCTTCAGGCGCTTGACCTCGGCGATGGCCGCGGCACGGCTCGGCAGATATCGCCCGCGGCCCTCGGCCATGACCGTCCAGGGCCAGGCAAGAGTTGCCGAGCGCTGCTCGTTGTAGCGGCCCGATTCGGCCAGCGAGATCGCGGTCAGCAGCTTCGGCGGCAGCGAGAGAATCGATTCGGCGGCCTCGATGTGGCGGGCGCAGATGTCCCAGTTATCCACGGAGTCGGCGGCCGCCGCCGGGGCGGCGGGGGGCAGCAGCAGCGCGATGGCGAGGCAGGCGGACAGCAATGCGGGAAACGCGGAACGGAACACGGGTGACGGCCTCCTGGTCGGTACCTGCCCCCTCCGACGCAAGTGCCGTGCCAGCCGTGGCGGCCGGTTTAGTCGCAGTTTAGTGCGGTTTCGCGCGGCTCGGGCCCGGCGCGGCGGTTCTCCCGCAAGCGCGATGCTGCAGTGCGGCAGAGATTGCCGGGCCCGCCTCGGAGCCGACCTTCGGATCCGGCCCTAACCATATGGATCTGCTGGCGATGCATTTTCCCTTTGCCAAACCGCTCGTCAGGGATCATATTTTGCAGTGCGGCATGAATGGCACTGTCCGCTGCTGTTCTGCCGTACGTCTCTAAGGGCGTTTCCTCCCTAAACTTGGGCCGTGCCTCGCGCACGGCCCTTTTTTTTCGGCGAGCGGCGAGCGGTGGGCGGCGCTGCGCGCAGCGGCGCGCGGGTCGGCGGCCGAAGGAAAGCGAAGCGAAGCTGGCCTCGGCCGCGGGCCAGCCGCCGGCCTCAGGCGATCAGCCGGCAGAGCGCGGCGTGCTGGGCCCGCAGGCCGGCCTTCAGCTCGGCCAGCTCCTGGCCCTCCTCCTTCACGTACTCGGTGAACAGCTGGTTGGTGTTGTTGAAGATCATCTTGCCGAAGGCGATGGTGTCCAGGTCGGCACGCACCGCGCCGCGCTGCTGCAGCGAATCGAGCAGGCGGCGGACCTGGTCGGCGAGGCGCGCGTCCAGCTCGGTGTAGCGCCGGGCCAGCACGGCGTCGGGCTGGGCGATGGCCGCGGCCATGGCATGGCGCCAGTTGTCCTTGGAGAGATAGACCAGGGCGTGGTCCAGGTAGGTGTCGATCAGGGCGTTGATCGCGCTCTCGGCCGTTTCGGGCGGGTGCTGGACCAGCGGCTCGCCCGCGGCGAGGACCTCGTGGACCTCCATCGCGACCACGGCGATCAGCAGCTCGCCCTTGTGGCGGTAGTAGTTGTAGACCGTGCCGGCCGACAGCTCGGCGGTCGCCGCGATCTCCTCGATCCGGGTCTTCTCGAAGCCGGCCTCGCGGAAATGCGCCGCCGCCGCCCGCACCAGCCGGCGCTGCCGCTCGGCCTTCTGCTTCTCCCTGAGACCGCTCACGCCCGCTCCTCCATAAACTGAATTGACTTCAAATTTTTTGTCATTCTAAAGTTTGAAGTCGCTTCGATTATTGACGAGGCGCGAGGGCTCCGCAAGAGAGCGCCCGGCGGCCGGGTGCCGCCGGCAGAAACACTGGCGGGACGAGGCTTTGCGAAGCTGACAGCAGGGAGAGAACCATGTCGAGTAAGGTGCGATCGGAATCCCCCACCGGCCTGCGGCCGGCCCTGGCCGCGGCGGCGCTCGCCGTCTTGGCGCTGCGGCCGGGCCCGGCGGCGGCGACCGAGGAGCTCAACGCCCTGGTCTGGTGCGACCACACCGACCCGGCGCTGATCGAGCCCTTCGAGAAGGCCCACGACGTCAAGGTCAACCTCAAGGAGTACGAGGGCACCGGCACCGCGCTGGCCCTGGTCGACCAGTCGCAGCCCGGCGACTGGGACGTCTTCGTGGTCGACGGGGTCGACGTGCCGCGGGTCGTCGAGGCCGGGCTGCTGGCGCCGCTGCCCGACGACCAGCTGCCGCTCGACGACGTCTTCCCGCAGGTCCGCATGGACGACGTCACGGTGCACGACGGCAAGCGCTACGCGGTCATGGAGAAGTTCGGCTACAACGTCGTCGGCTACAACAAGGCCAAGGTCGACCCGGCCGACATGCGCGACCTGACGACGCTCTGGGGCGACAGGTACAAGGGCCGGATCGCGGTCTACGACTACTACATCCCGCTGATGGACCTGGTCGCGCTCGAGCTCGGCATGAAGCCGGACGAGATCTCGGAGAAGACCCTGCCGAAGATCCGCGAGGCGCTGTTCAAGCTGAAGGACAACGCCGCCATGGTCGGCGAGGTCGTGTCCTCGACCACCGCGCTGGCGACCGGCGAGGCCGACATCCTGCTCGGCGGCGGCGAGTGGGCCGTCGCGGTCATGGAGGCCGACAACCCCGACCTGACCTGGGTGCTGCCCAAGCAGGGCGGCATCCTCTGGGCGCAGTCGATCGGCGTCTTCCAGAGCTCGAAGAAGCAGCAGCTCGCCCTGGCGTTCGTGAAGTACATCATGAGCCCCGAGGGCCAGGCGCGCCTCGCCACCTCCTCCTGCTTCTGGGGCATGCCGGCGAACCGCAAGGCCGGCGCGGTGCTGAGCGACGCCCAGAAGGCGACCCTGCGCTGGGACGAGCAGCCGGACTTCCTGGCCCGCTCCTACCGCTACTTCATCCCGGACGCAGCACTCGACGCCAAGATGCTCGACGTCTGGACCGAGTTCCTGCAGCACTGAGGGGGCGGGGGCGTGGAGGTGGTCCTCCTTTCCCCGTCATCCCGGGGGCCAGGCGAGCCCGAAGGCCCGCAAGGGCCTTCGGCTTGCGAGCCTTGCAGCCCGGGATCCAGGGCCGTACCGCTCCGGCTCGTCGCCCCTGGATCCCGGACAGCTCGCTTCGCCGGCGGCAGCAGAGCTGCCGGGCAGAGCGGCTTCCGGGATGACGACGGAGGAGGGGAGCCGGCTGGTCATGCCTGACGCCCCCCGCACCCTCTGCGGGCGCCTGCGCGGCTGGGGCTTCGTGCTGCCGGGCCTCGTCTGGACGCTCGCCTTCTTCCTGCTGCCGCTCGCCGTCATGGCGCTCTACAGCCTGTGGCAGCGCCTCGGCATGCGCCTCGTCACCGAGCTCAGCCTGGCCAACTACCGGGCCTTCCTGGCCAAGTCCTTCTTCCTGGAGAGCCTGCTCAACTCGATCGAGGTGACGGTCACCGTCACGCTGCTCTCGATCCTCTTCGCCTACCCGCTGGCCTGGATCCTGGCCGAGAAGGTGCCGCCGCGCTGGCAGCGGATCGGCCTGGCGCTGGCCGTCCTGCCCTTCTGGACCTCCTACGTCGTGCGCTCCTACTCCTGGCTGCTGGTGCTCTCGGAGGGCGGCCTGCTGTCGACGGCGCTGCAGGACCTGGGCCTCGTCGACGGGCCGGTCTCGCTGGCCAACAGCCGGGCCGGCACGGTGATCGGTTTCGTCCACTTCTTCGTCATGCTGCTGACCCTGACGATCTACGCCAACCTGTCGCAGCTGCCGCGCAACTACCGCCGGGCGGCCCAGGACCTGGGCGCCGGCCCGGTCCGGACCTTCCTGCACGTGATCCTGCCGCTGACCCTGCCGGGCATCATGGTCGGTGCCTTCCTGACCTTCGTGCTCTGCATCGGCGACTACATCACGCCGCAGATCCTCGGCGGTAACAGGGAGCTGCTGCTGCCCCAGACGATCATGCTGCAGATCGCCCGGCGCTCGGACTTTCCGATGGCCTCGGCCCTGGCCATGGTCCTCATGGCCCTGGTCACCCTGGTCTATCTCGCCTGCGCGCGCTGGCTGAAGCTGGAGCGGGTGTGATGCCGAGGGCCTTGCGGAGCGCCTTGCCGAGCCCGGGCAGCCTGGCCGCCGGCGCCTACGCGGCGCTGCTCTACGGCTTCATCCTCCTGCCGGTGCTGGTCCTGGTGCTCTTCTCCTTCCAGGACTCGCGGCTGCCGGTGCCGCCCTTCGACGGCCCCTCGCTGCGCTGGTACGGCGCGGTCTTCGACGACCCGCGGGTGATGGCCGCGCTCGGCCACTCGCTGCTGGTCGCGCTCGGCGCCTCGGCGGTCTCGCTGCTGCTCGGCTTTCTCGCGGCCTACGGCCTGGCGCGCCACCGCCTGCCCGGCGCCCGGGGCCTGCAGCTGCTGCTGACCGCGCCGCTGACCGTCAGCTACCTGATCATCGCCATGGGCCTGCTGATCACCTTCAACAGCCTCGGCGTGCCGCGCTCGCTCTGGACCGTCGGCATCGGCCACGTGGTGATCAACCTGCCGCTCTGCTTCGCCATCCTGTACAGCCAGATGGGCGGCCACCAGGCGCAGATCGAGCGCGCCGCCCGCGACCTCGGCGCCGCCGAGCACCAGGTCCTGCTGCTGGTCACCGTGCCGCTGCTCTGGCCGGCGCTCTTCGCCTGCTTCTTCCTGTCCTTCACCTTCAGCTGGGACGAGTTCCTGATCGCCTTCCTGACCAGCCGCTTCGACGTCACCCTGCCGGTCGAGATCTGGTCGATGCTGCGCAGCGGCCTGAACCCGAAGACCAACGCCGTCGGCAGCTTCGTCTTCCTGATCTCGGTCGCCCTGGTCCTGCTGCTCGAGCTCGTCGTCTTCGGAAGGAAGCGCAGATGACCCTGCCGGTCCCGCCCGCCGTGGAGTTCCGCGCGGTCACCATGCGCTTCGGCGCGGTCACCGCGGTCGAGTCGGTCTCGCTCCCGGTCGAGCCCGGCGCCTACCTGGTGCTGCTCGGCCCCTCCGGCGGCGGCAAGACGACGCTGCTCAACCTGCTCGGCGGCTTCCTGACGCCGAGCGCCGGCCAGGTGCTGATCGAGGGTAGGGAGGTCACCGCCCTGCCGCCGGCGCGCCGCCCGACTACGACGGTCTTCCAGGACTACGCGCTCTTCCCGCACATGACGATCGAGGCCAACGTCGGCTTCGGCCTCAGGATGCGCCGCGTCGGTGGCGCGGAGCGGGCGCGGCGGGTGACCGCGGCGCTCGAGCTGGTCGGCCTCGCCGACACGGCGCGGCGCAAGCCCCACGAGCTCTCGGGCGGCCAGCGCCAGCGCATCGCGCTGGCCCGTGCCCTGGTCGTCGAGCCCAGCGTGCTGCTGCTCGACGAGCCGCTCGGCGCCCTCGACCTCGGCCTGCGGCGCCAGATGCAGGAGGAGCTGAAGGCGATCCAGCGCCGGGTCGGCACGACCTTCGTGCACGTCACCCACGACCAGGAGGAGGCGATGGCGATCGCCGACGAGATCGTCGTGATGAACCGGGGCCGGATCGAGGACCGCGGCACGCCCGAGCGCGTCTACCTCAGGCCCCGCACCCGCTTCTCCGCCCGCTTCATGGGCGAGAACAACATCCTGGAGGCGCGTGCCGCGGACGCCGGCGTCGAGACCGCCCTCGGCCGCTTCCCGGTCGCGGCGGCGGCGGGCACGCTCGCGCTGTCGCTGCGCCCCGAGC
Organism: Tistlia consotensis USBA 355; assembly: GCF_900177295.1. GTDB lineage: Bacteria > Pseudomonadota > Alphaproteobacteria > Kiloniellales > DSM-21159 > Tistlia > Tistlia consotensis. The sequence goes on along the minus strand of NZ_FWZX01000018.1, from coordinate 54,023 downwards.
ACCTGCATCTGGAACCGGGCGCGGGCCGCCTGGCGGCCGGCGCGGCCACCCTGGAGGAGGCCAGCTTCTTCGGCACCCACCACCAGGGCGTCGCGCGCCACGAGAGCGGCCTCGCCCTGCGCCTGCGCCTGCCGCAGCAGGCCGCGCCGAGGCCGGGCGAGCGCCTCTCGCTGTTCCTCGATCCGGCCGACCTGGTGCCGCTGGCGGAATAAGGGGGCAGTCGTACGAGGGCCACGCCCAATTCGCTTCATCTTGAGCCTGTCGAAAGATGGAGCGAACCCCGCACGGGCGGTGCCGAATGGCCCGCGCTTCGCGCCACGCTACGCGTCCTTCGACAGGCTCAGGATGAAGCCATTTTTGCAGCCTTTCGCGTGGACGGCATGGTCGGGCTCGACGGCGGCGGCGCCAGCCGTGGCACGTCACCCCGCGTGCCCGGCCGGCACCGCGGTGCCGCGCAGCGGCTTGCCCATGACCACCGAAGTGCGGAAGCGGCGCACGTTGGGGTCGTCGAAGAGGAGGCGCCGGGTCAGCGCCTCGAAGTCGTCCATGTCCCGGGCCTGGGCGATCAGCACGAAGTCGCCTTCGCCGGTCACGTAGTAGCACTGCTGGACCAGCGGCTCGGCGGCCGCCTTGCGGCGGAAGCCGTCGATCTGGTCGGCCCGCTCGCGCTCCAGCTCGACGATCACGACGAAGGTCATCGGCAGGCCGACCGCCGCCGGCTCGACCAGCACGACCTCGCCGGTGATCACGCCGCCCTCGCGCAGCCGGCGGATCCGCCGCTGCACCGCCGGCGCGGAGAGCGCGACCTCGCCGGCCAGGCTCTCCAGCGAGCGGCCGGCGTCCTGCTGCAGCAGGTCGAGCAGCCGGCGGTCGAGGGCATCGAGAGCTGCCGGCTTCATGATTCCGCTCCAAATAGCATTCTGCCGCAAGGAATTTAGCAAAATAGGCCAATACGCGCAAAAATCCTGCGTCCGGTCGCTGCTATCCTGCCATCCGACCGAAGCGCGGAGGCGGGTGATGGAGCTGTTGCGCAATCCCTGGCGCGGCCGGGGCCTGCCGGAGGGCAGCGGCCTCGCCGCGGGCGCCGTGAGCGCCGATCCGGCCGAGCCCCTGGCGCTGCTGGCGCGCTGTCCGGCCGCCGCGGCGACGCCGCTGCGCGACCTGCCGGCCCTGGCCGAGGCCTTCGGCGTCGGCGCGCTGCGGATCAAGGACGAGAGCGGGCGCATGGGCCTGGGCAGCTTCAAGGCCCTGGGCGCCGCCTACGTGCTGGCGCGCGAGGCGGCGGCGCTGGCCGACCCGGCGGACCGGGAGGCGATGGCGCGGGCGCTGGCCGGCCGGACCTACTGCTGCGCCAGCGCCGGCAACCACGGCCTGTCGGTCGCGACCGGCGCGCGGCTGTTCGGCGGCCGCTCGGTGATCTTCCTCAGCGAGACGGTGCCCGAGGCCTTCGCCGGGCGCCTGCGCCGGGCCGGCGCCGAGGTGCGGCGCGACGGCGCCGACTATGAGGCCTCGATGGCGGCGGCCGCCGTCGAGTCCGAGGCGAAGGGCTGGACCCTGCTGTCCGACTCCTCCTGGCCCGGCTACCTGGAGCTGCCGGCGCGGGTCATGGAGGGCTACCTTGTCGCGGCCCAGGAGGCGGCGGATGCGCTGTCCGGGCCGCCGAGCCACGTCTTCCTGCAGGCCGGGGTCGGCGGCTTCGCGGCGGCCATGGCGGCGCTGTTCCGGGCGCGCTGGGGCGACGGGCCGACGCTGGTCGTCGTCGAGCCGGCGAGCGCGCGCTGCCTGCTGGAGAGCGTGCGGGCCGGCCGGCCGGTGCGCGCGCCCGGCCCGGCCTCGATCATGGGCCGGCTCGACTGCAAGGAGGCCTCGCACCTGGCGCTCGGCGAGCTGGCGCACTCGGCCGACGTCTTCGTCACGCTCGACGACGAGGCCTGCGCCGCGACGGTCGCCCTGCTGGCGGCCGAGGGGCTGCGCACGACGCCGTCCGGCGCCGCCGGGGTCGCCGCCCTGCAGCACGCCGGCGCGCGGCGCGCGGCGCTGGGGCTGGACGCGGCGAGCCGGGTCCTGGCCTTCATGACCGAGGGCCCGGAGGACGCCTCGTGAGCGCGGCCGGCGAGGCACCGCCGCGCGGCTTCCCGACCGCGGAGTTCGAGGCGCGGCTGGAGCGGGCTCAGCGGTTGATGGCGGCCGCGGGCCTCGACGCCCTGTTCCTGACCACCGAGCCGGAGATCCGCTGGTTCACCGGCTTCCTGACGCTGTTCTGGCAGAGCCCGACGCGGCCCTGGTTCCTGGTCGTGCCGCGCGCCGGCAAGCCGGTCGCCGTGGTGCCGGAGATCGGCGCCCCCGTCATGGCGCGGACCTGGATCGAGGACATCCGGGCCTGGCCCGCGCCGCAGCCGGAGGACGACGGCCTGTCGCTGCTGGCCGGGGTGTTCCGCGAGATCGGCGCCGCGGGCGGGCGGATCGGCCTGCCGATGGGCCCGGAGACGACGCTGCGCATGCCGCTCGCCGACTTCGAGCGGCTGCGCGCCGCCCTGCCGGAGGCCGCCTTTCTCGACGCGACCCCGGCGATCCGGGCGCTGCGCCGGGTCAAGTCGGAGCGCGAGATCGCCAAGACCGCGCACATCTGCCGCATCGCCTCCGAGGGCTTCGCGGCGCTGCCGGGCCTGGTCGGGGCGGGCATGCCGCTGACCGAGGTGTTCCGCGCCTTCCGCCTGGAGCTGATCCGGCGCGGCGCCGACGACGTGCCCTATCTGGTCGGTGCCGCGGCGCCCGGCGGCTACGACGACGTGATCTCGCCGCCGAGCGAGCGGCCGCTGGCGTCCGGCGACCTGCTGATGATGGACACCGGCGCGACCTTCGACGGCTACTTCTGCGACTTCGACCGCAACGTCGCGATCGGTCGCGCCGACGCCGCGGCGGCGCGCGCCTACGACACGCTCTGGCGGGCGACCGAGGCCGGCCTCGCCGCGGCCCGGCCGGGGCAGAGCTGCGCCGGCCTGTTCCGCGCCATGCAGGCGGTCATCGAGGCCGACGGCTACCGGGCCGGCAACGTCGGCCGCATGGGCCACGGCCTCGGCCTGCAGCTGACCGAGCATCCCTCGAACGCCGCCTGGGACGGGACCGTCCTGGAGCCGGGCATGGTGCTGACCCTGGAGCCCGGCCTCGCCTTCGCGCCCGGCCGCGGCCAGGTCCACGAGGAGAACCTGGTGGTGCGCGCCGACGGCGCCGAGCTGCTCAGCCGCCGCGCCCCGCGCGAGCTGCCGGTCATCTGACCCCCCCCCCTCGCCCGCCCACGCGAGGCGTGGACGGGCGAGGGGGCGCTACGCCCCCTTCTCCAGCAGGAAGCTGCGGATCAGCAGACGGTAGCGCCTGCCGTCGAAGCTCGGGAAGTGGCCGCCGTGGACGACGCGCACCGGCAGGTCGTGGATCCGCTTCATGGTCGCGACATAGGCCTCGACGTCGTCGTCGATCAGCGGGCCGTCGTAGATCGTGTCGCCCGAGAACAGGATGCCGCTGGCCGCTTCCCAGAGCATGATGCCGCCCGGCGAATGGCCGGGCGTGTGGATGACCTGGAAATGCCGGTCGCCGAGGTCGACGACGTCGCCGTCCTCCAGGATCCGCGTCGCCGGCGCCGCCGCGACGGCGTACTCGGCCGAGCGGTAGGGCGCTGGCGGCAGGGCCGTGAAGATCTCGTCGCTGACGTAGCTGTCGGAGTAGGTCGAGGCCGGCGTCGGATCGGCCAGGATCGCCGCCTCGGCGCGGTGCACGCTGCGCTCGGCGAACTCGTGATGGGCGCCGATGTGATCGAAATGGGTGTGGCTGGCGACCGCGACCAGGGGCCGCTCGGTGACCAGCGGCACCTGCTCGCGCAGGCCGACCACGCCCATGCCGCTGTCGACCAGCAGGTCGCGCTCGCGGCCGCGCACGTGCCAGACGTTGCAGCGGTAGAAGGCCTTGATGAAGGGCTCCTCGATCAGCGTCACGCCGTCGTCGAGCCGCTTCACCGCGTACCAGTCCGCTGCTGTGACGCGCCGCATCTCAGCGCTCCGGCGGGGCGTCGTCGCCGGCGCCCAGGCTGCGCTGCAGGAAGACCGAGTCGAGCCAGCGGCCGTGCTTCCAGCCGACGCTTCGCAGGACGCCGGCCCGTTGGAAGCCGAGCGACTCGTGGAGGCCGATCGAGGCCAGGTTGGCGCTGTCGCCGACGACCGCGATCAGCTGGCGGTAGCCGAGCGCCTCGGCGCGCTCGATCAGGCCGCCGAGCAGCAGCCGGCCGAGGCCCAGGCGCTGACGGTCCGGCGCCACGTAGACCGAGACCTCCAGGGTGAAGCGGTAGGCCGGGCGCGGCCGGTACGGGCCGGCATAGGCATAGCCGGCGACCGCGCCCTGCCAGTCCGCGACCAGGTAGGGCAGGCCGCGCTCCAGGATCGCCCGGCGGCGCGCTGTCATCTCGTCGAGGTCGGGCGGCTCCAGCTCGAAGGAGCCGCTGCCGTGCAGCACGTGGTGGGCGTAGATCGCCTGGATCGCCGGCAGGTCGCCGTCGAGCGAGGCGCGCAGCGTCGGCCGTTCGATCGCGGGCTGGCTGCTCACGACGGGACGCTCACGGGCGGAAACTCATGGGCGCAAACTCATGGGCGCAAACTCATGGCCGGGGGCTGTCGATGGGGCAGGGGTGACGGACGCTCATGACCGGGCGAGCGTCTCCCGCGCGGTCTCGCCGAGATGCTCGAGCAGGGCCGCCATGTCGGCGGCCAGGGTCTTCAGGCCTGGGCCGCGCGCGATCCGCTCCTCGTCCATGTAGAGCGCCCGGTTGATCTCGATCTGCAGGGCGTGCAGCCCCTCCTCGGGGCGGCCGTAGTGGCGCGTCACGAAGCCGCCGGAGTAGGGCTTGTTGCGCGACACCCGGTAGCCGTGGCGGGCGAGGAAGCGCGCCGCCGCCTCGCTGATCGCGCTGCCGCAGGCCGTGCCGTGGCAGTCGCCGAGCACGATGTCGAAGCGCAGCCCGCCGGCGTCGCGCTCCAGGGGACCGCCGCTCGAGGGCATCGAGTGGCAGTCGAGCAGCAGGCAGTAGCCGAACTGCGCGCGGGTCTGCTCGACCAGCTCGCGCAGGCTGGCGTGGTAGGGCCAGTAGCAGTCCTGGATGCGCTGCAGGGCCTGGGCGAAGCGCAGCTTGTCGCGGTAGATGTCGGCGCCGTTGGCGACCACCCGGGCGATCGTGCCGAGGCCCGCGGCGACCCGCGGCGAGCGGGTGTTGGCATAGTCGGGCAGGCGGTCGGCGAACATCGAGGGGTCGAGCTCGAAGGGCTCGCGGTTCGGGTCGACGAAGGCGCGCGGGAAGAGTGCGCGGATCAGCGGAGCGCCCAGCTCGGGGGCGGCGGCGAAGATCTCGTCGACGAAGGAATCCTCGCTGCGCCGGAGCGCCAGGGGGTCGAGCCGCGAGGCGGCGACGAACGCGGCAGGATAGTTGCTGCCGCTGTGTGGGCTGGCGACCACCAGGGGCAGGCTCTGCTCCCGCGGCCACAGGACCTCGTGGGAGTCCTCCTCCTGGGCGCTTCTGGGATCTGCCGAGAGGGCGGGAGCGTCCATCGATCCGGTAACTGTCTTCGTTCGCAGCTTGTTTACGCATTCGGATGCAGGCTGTCACGCGGCAAGCATGCCGCGTCGCGGAGCGCCTGAGAAGCGTCTCGCGAGCGGTTCGCCGCCGTGCCATAGTCCGCTTCGCCCCGACGCCTCCGTTCCGCGGCCGGCCGGCGGGGCCTGCCGGTCCGCGGCGCCGGCCGCCGAGCTGCCCCGCTCTTCGCCGAAGGCCGGGGTTCCGTTGAACCTGGACGAGGTTTCCGGCCGCCCATGGCCCGTATTCTTCTGGCGGAGGACGACGAGGGACTCCGCACCTTCCTGGCCGCCTCGCTGCGCAACGCCGGCCATCAGGTCGCCGACGTCGGCGACGGCCTGCTCGCCGAGCGGCTGCTCGACGAGGGCCCCTACGACCTGCTGCTGGCCGACGTGGTGATGCCCGGGCTCGACGGCGTCGAGCTGGCGCGCCGCGCCGCCGAGCGGCAGCCGGGCCTGCGCATCGTCTTCATCACCGGCTTCGCCGCCGTCGCCCTGCAGGGCCGCGACCGGCACCGGCTGGGCGCCCGCGTGCTCTCCAAGCCCTTCCATCTGCGCGAGCTGGTGCAGGAGGTCGAGGCGGTCCTGGCGCAGGCGTCGTAGCGGCGCGGCAAGCCGCGGCGGCAGGCTCTTGCAATGCCCGCCGGCCGATGCTAGATGCCTGCCTCCCGACGACGGAACGGCCTTTCGGGCCGCCGCCTGAACCCCTTGGGGGCGCGTAGCTCAGCGGGAGAGCACTACGTTGACATCGTAGGGGTCGCTGGTTCAATCCCAGCCGCGCCCACCATCCTCCCGGTCGGACGACCCGGATCTGGCAGACTCCCGGTGGCTTCTTCGCCGGCCCCGCCGTTGGATCGGGATCGGATGGAACGAGAGGGCCATCGCTCGTCGCCTGGGGGGCTTTGCCCCCGTCCTATTCGCCGCGGCCCAGGGCCGTCAGCGCCTGTTCGTCTCGCGCCAGATCTTTGCTGGCCCGCAGGTTGTCGGGGTCGTTCTCGAGGAACTTCGCGTCGATGTCCTTAGCGGCCTTGTAGGCCTCTTCTGCACAGTCCCTGTCGAGCTGCACCTCACAGGCGCGGCCGAGCGCGTAGTCGATCCAGTTCGAAACCAGCAGCCACCACATGTTCTTCGGGTCGGTCTCGGTCAGACCGCCGAAGGTGCCTTTGGCTCGATCCAGGAGCCGGATCGCCTCGGCGACATCGTCGTTCCGCGCGCGCCCTAACAGCGCGAGCGAAAGCTTGTATTCGAGGAATGCGTGATACAGCTCCCGTGATACGTTGGGGATCGTGTTGCGGTCGTCCAGAAGACCCTCGTACTTTTCGATCGCCTTGTCGAATTCGTTCCGCGCGACCAACACATCTGCTTCCAGGCGGTCGAGCGGGGCCGTCTGCCGGGCCCAGAACTTGCTGTTCTCATCCGAGTCCGGCGAGGGATGGGCAGCCCGTTCCTCCTCGACGAGCTTCTTGTAAGCCGCGAGATCGCTTGCGGCCTCCTTCTCGTTCTCGTCGTACTGTACGTTGAGGAATATGCGGCCCTGGTAGAGCGCAGCGAGTTTCTGCCTTGCCTTCTCGATGTACTCGAGGTCCTCGTGCTCCCGGGTTCCGGCCGACGTGACCTCTGCGGCCGACGCCGACTGCGCACCCGCCGAGCTTTCTTGCAGTCGAACGATCGTTCGATAGATCTCCTCCGCGGCCGCGTAGTCCTGCCGGGCGACGTCGAAGCGGCCATAAATCACCTCGGCCGACGCGCGGCTGAGGAGGACGTCCCCGCGGAGCAACTGGACCTCGAGCGGCTCGCGCCCCTCGGCTTTCGGCATCTCGTCGATTTTCGCTTTCGTCTCCACGAGAAGATCTATCGCCTCTGAGATGTTGCCAAAGTTCGTGAGGTAGTTGGCTCTCATCAGGGCGGCTCGATTCGAAAGTATTTCCTGGACTATGATTTCTCCCGTGTCCAGTCCTTCAGGGTAGTGGTTCTTCAACATCGCGCGGAACTCGTCGGAAAAATGCTGGATGCTTTCCAGCATTTCATAAATCGTACGATTCGTTCCCGGAATGAATCGCAATTCAATTGATACGGCCTGTGTGATCTCGGTTATCCTGCCCAGCGCCGCGGTGCGCTCCTGGCGAGCGTCGGCGGCGAGCTCGGCTTGCCGCGTGTAGTCGAGATAGGCCTTGAGGAGGCCGCCGATCGCGAGCAACGCGATGAGTGAGACGACGGCGGCACCAGACCACCAGCGTCGGCGCCGGGAAGCGAGCGTGTTATCGAACAGCCGCTCGACACGCTCTATGTGGCCGCCGTAGCGCTCGGCCCAGGCCGCGGTGCGCGGCCGCTCCTCCCAACGCACCAGCAGCCGGCCGACGCGGTTGAGCGGCAGCGTCGCGTCGGGATCGTTGCCGGCGAGCCTGAGCATCATCCGATAGTCGTGTGCGTCGCTCGCCTCGGCCTGGAGCCATCCGGCCCTGGCGTCCTCGTCGAGCGTGTCGCTCGCCTCGGCACCGATCTTCTGCCAGCGCCGCAGCAGCGCTTCGTGACCGATGTCGACCGTCGTCGCATCGTTGAGCTGCGGCTGCGCCGAGATCGACGGGACGAGGAACGAGCAATCGTCCGACCGGAAGCGATCGACGACCAGGCGAAGCTCGGCATCGTCGGCCCCGGTCTCGTCGCGCAGCTGCGCGAAGGTCAGCGCCCGGCGCGTCGCGCGGCCCTCGTTGTCCTCTTCGCTCAGCGCGCGAAACACCTGCTCGACGGCGATCTCGTGGCCGGCGAGATCAGCGAGGATCTCGTCCGCGTGGTTCGACAGCGCGCCGGCGATGCCGCCGACCTGCCTGTAGTGCTCGAGGCGCAGCTCGCGATGCGGCGGCACCGGCCTGGACGGCCCGGTCACCTCCCAGAGGCGCGACAGGCAATGCTGCAGGACCGGCAGCTGGTCGAGCTCCCCGCTGACATCATTGAGCAGCTGCTCGACGAGCGCCGGCTCGATGAAGGCGTTCGCATGCTCCTCGTCGAGCGGGCGGCGGACGACCTCCTCGCACTGCAGTCGGGTCAGCGCCGGGACCAGGAACTGGCACTCGCTGACCGCTTCGGGCAGGCCGTAGAACTGGCTGCAGTCGCCGATGAAGTCCGAGCGCATCGTGATCAGAACGTGGAGGTCGAGATCGCGCCCGCCGGTTGCGGTCAGCAGCAGCTGGACGAACTGATCGCGCTCTTCCTGCAGGCGCATCCGGGCCGGGCCGGCAACGCCATAGCGGAACAGCTCCTCGAACTGATCGACGACGATCAGCAGCGAGCAGCCGGCCATCGAATCGATCGCCGACACCGCTTCGCCGAACCCGTAGCTGGAGCGGCGCAGCGTCGCATCCAGCTCTTCGCGACGGGCCGCCCGCTCAATGGGGTCCTCTGTCACGGCGCCGCCGACCTCCGCGAGCTGTTCGGCAAGGCGGCTCAGCGGCGCGTCGCCGGGCCGGAACTGGATCCAGCGCCATCTCCGACCGCTCGACGCTCCACCCTGTCGCTCCCGCGCCTCGGTCTCTTCCGTTTCCTGCTCCAGCAGGGGCAGCAGGCCGGCGCGCACCAAAGACGATTTGCCGCTGCCGGAGCTGCCGACGACGGCGACGAACTGGCTCGTGTCGATGAGGTTGAAGAGCGCGTAGCTCTGTTCCTCGCGGCCGCAGAAATAGGCGCGATCGTGGAATCGGTAGGGGCGCAGCCCGGGGAACGGGCGACTGGCCGAGAGCGCTTCCGCGGAGGGCATGTCAGCCTCCCCCGGCCTGGCCACCCATACCTTCTGTCTGAGGCCGGAGCCATTCGGCGAGGTCGGCAGGCGAGGGCCTGTCGACGTTCGTCATGTCGACGACGCGGTCGATGCCGGCCAGCTTTACGATGAGGAACCGCTTCTTGGCGCGGTGGGTCGGCGGTGCCTCGATCAGCGTCAGCTCGATCCGATCACGCTTGGCTCGGCTGCGCCAGCTGTCGATCTTGCTGTGCCGTGTCCGCAGCCATAGCTCGCTGGCATTGCCCCAGCAATAGGCGACCGCCGAGCAGCTCAGCACCTCGTTGCGGTTGAACGCCTCGACCTTTCGCCGGTCCTCGTTCTCGTCAAGCGGCGCTGCGAACGTCGGCTCGAACGAGAGTTGCTGCAGGACATAGGCAAGTTCGGTCGCGTATTCGTAGTCTTCCGCCGCGTGATCGATGAATATCTTCTCGCCCGAACCGATATCGCACTGCGGCGCCAAGGTACGGGGCCTGGTCTTGTCCAGGTGCTGATGCAGATAGTTTATGAACTGGATCAGGTTTTCGCCCAGGACCCGATCGGTGGGCAGCTGTTCGGCGAAACGCTGCAGGACGGCAATCGGATTCCGCTCGACGGGAGCGGCAGCCTGCGGCGTGGCGGCGCCCTCCAGAAACCTGGGTGCCCAGATGATCCGCCGGAACTGAGGGGTGCCGGTGCCGTCTTCCTGCGCCTGCTCCGATCGGAGCGCGGCCCGAACGAGCTGCAGCTGGCCGATCGCCATCATGTCCGGCGCGTCCGGCGTGATTCCCGGCCGGTCGCCGAGCAGATGGACCGACAGCTCCGCCTTGGCGAGAGCCGCGTCGATGAAAGCCACGGCGCTCTCGTCGTTGGGGATGTCGCCGTCCGGAACCACGGCGTATCCGCGCCCCTTCAGCTCCTCGACGATCCGGACATAGCCCTGGCCCATGTCGCTGGCCGGCCGCGCCACGAAGACCGTGCGGCCGTTGGGCGTGACGTCGGGACTGGCGACCTTACGCCGCTCCGGCTCCGACCGGAGGTCCGGTGACGGTGCGACGACGGCCGCTTGCTCGCTCCGCCGGGACGGAACGAGAGCGGCGGGGGCCGCCGTCGCGTCGGGGACGAACGACCAGAGTGAATACTTTCCGAGTCCCTTGAGATCGATCCTTTCGTGGTGTCGCCAATTCAGTCCCTGCCGGTGACGCGCGCCGGCACGGTCGATCGCCTCGCGCGCCCTCCCGCTCAGCCAGATCTCGGCTCCCTCCGCGGCGTGAGTGACACGGGCGGCGAAATTCACCTCGGTGCCGAAGACGTCGCTCTCGACGACGTCGACCTCGCCGCTGTGTATTCCGGCCCGGATTCCCTTGGCGCGCAGCTCGGCGGCGCCCGGATTGCGATGCAGCGTGCAGGCGAAATCGAAGGCGTCGCCAGCCGAGCGGAACACGGCCATCACGCTGTCGCCGATCGTCTTGACCTGACGCCCGCCGAAGTCGGCGATGAGACTCTCGCTGCGGCCGAAATGCGCGCGGCGGACGTCGTCCATTCGTTCGTCGCCGAGCCGAAATCCCAAAGCGGTGGAATCGACGACGTCGGTGAAGACGATGGCCAATGTGACGCGCCTACTCCCGGCCCAGTCGATCAAGCTGTGAGGGGCCGGGGAACTCGTACCCGAAGCCATGAGGCAAGCCTCCCCGGTGCGAGGGTCATGCCCGTTAAACGGGTCCCCCAATGTTCTTTATCTAGTGAAACGTATAAGGTGCCGAGAGTCTAGCCGCTTGCGGCAGGACGGCTCGCGAAGCGCTCTCGAGTCGGCTTCGTCGCCGAGGCAGCGGTGCCACGGTATCCCGATCGCGAGATCCGGGTGGTCGAGGTCCGTGCGAATCATCACACGAGGGTCTGCGGACGTTCGAGGGCCCAGAGGGGAGTCCCGTACGCATCGCGCGGTGGGGGCAGGTCGCCCGGCCGCTCCGTGGCGGACAGCGGGGCAGGGCGTTTCCCGAGGCTGCGGGTCCGCTTTGCTTGCGGCGCACTTTCCGGCCGGCTCCCCTCGCGCCATGATGGGCCATGAAGCTCGATCCGGAAGCCATCGGTGAGTTCCACGCCCACGTCTACTACGACGAGGCCAGCCGGCCCCGCGCGGCGGCGCTGCGCGAGGCGATCGTCGGGCGCTTCGGCGAGGCGGTGCGGATGGGCCGCTGGCGCGACCAGCCGGTCGGGCCGCATCCCCAGGCGATGTACCAGGTCGTCTTCCCGGCCGCGCTGTTCGGCGAGATCGTGCCCTGGCTGATGGCCAGCCGCGACGGCCTGGACGTGCTCGTCCATCCCAGCTCCGGCCTCTCCGACCTGCTCGACCACAGCGCCGGCGCGATCTGGCTCGGCCGCAGCCTGAGCCTCGATCTCTCGGCCTTCAAGAGGGAGGCGGCCGCCGACTGACGGCGGCCTCCCGGTCGTCGCGCAGCCGGCCCGCTCCAACCCTCGCGCGTATCGCGGCGCATTTAAAAACAGTCTTGACTGTTTGTTTATGGCAAGCGGAAGCTTCCCTTGCGAATGAACGGTCGGGGCGGGGCGTGTTGGACGGTGTGACGACGGCAGCGAAGCGGCCGCGCCGCTCGCAGGAGGAGCGGACGCTGGAGACGCGCGGCAAGCTGATCGCCGCGACCCTCGACGTGCTCCTGGAAGAGGGCTACCTGAAGCTCGCGACCCAGCGGATCTGCGATGCCGCCGGCGTCTCGCGCGGCGCGATGCTGCACCACTTCCGCGACAAGCAGTCCCTGATCGTCGCCGCCATCGACGAGCTGCTGGTCTCGGCGACGGCGGAGATCCGCTCCCAGGCCGACCGGGTGCGCGCCCAGGAGATCACCCCCGAGGAGTTCGTCGACTACCTCTGGTTCGAGCACTTCTCCGGCCGGCTCTTCTACCTGACGCTCGAGCACGTCACGGCGGCGCGCACGGACGATGAGATCCGTGCCGCCCTGATCCCGGTGGTGCGGCGGTTCCACCTCGCCCTCGACGAGATCTGGGGCGCGCTGTTCAGCGCCGCGGCGCTGCCGCGCAGCCGGGTTGCGACCGTGCTGAACCTGACGCTCTGCCTGCTGCGCGGCATGGGCGTGCAGACCGTGCTGAGGCCCGACGATCCGGCCTACTACGACGACCTGCGCGGCGTCTGGAAGATCATGCTGAGGGCCATCCTGGACGGCCGGGTGCGTCTGGAGACAACCGGACGGTCGTAGCCCCGGCCCCACAAGCGAACAGAGGAGAGCAGACATGGAACGACCGGTTCTTTCGATGCGACAGGTGTTGCTGGCCGCGGCCGGCGTGGCGGCGCTCGGGATTGCCTCCGGGCAGGCATTCGCGGCGGAGCCGTTCCTGGTCGGCGCGCTCAACCCCGTCTCGGGTGCCGGCAGCCCCTACGGCTCGGGCATGCAGAAGGCGATCGCCATGGCCGCCGACGAGATCAACGCCGACGGCGGCGCCTGCGGGCGGCAGATCCAGGTCGTGTCCGAGGACACCCAGACCTCCCCGGACGCCGCGGTGCTGGCCGTCAAGAAGCTGATCGACGTCAACAAGGTCCAGGTCGTCATGGGCACCTGGTCCTCGGGCGTCACCCTGGCGGTCATGCCGATCACCACCGCTGCCGGCCTGCCCGAGATGAACACCTCCGGCGCGCCGGCGATCTCGACCGAGGACAAGGCCGACCTGGTCTGGCGCTTCCAGGCGACCAACGGGCGCTTCGGCCAGGCCTTCGCCAAGATCGCCAAGGAGCGCGGCTTCAAGCGGCCGGCGACCATGGCCTACAACAACGCCTCCGGCCTGGGCAACACCGAGGGCTTCGCCAAGGCCTGGAAGGAAGACGGCGGCAAGGTCGTCGCCTCGGTCGTCTACGAGCCGAAGCAGGCGAGCTACCGCTCCGAGCTGCAGCAGATCCTCGCGGCCAACCCGGACGTCGTGGTCATGGGCTCCTACCTGCCCGACACCACGATCATCCTGCGCGAGTGGTACCAGAGCGGCCAGAACCCGGACCTCAAGTGGATCATCCCGGGCTGGGCCGCCAACGAGAAGCTGGTCGAGGCGCTGGGCCCGGACGTCACCCAGGGCGTGATCGCCGTCGACAGCATCAGCAACGAGAACGCACCCTCCTACGCGCACTTCGCCGAGGCCTACAAGAAGGCGACCGGCCAGCCGGCCGGCAGCAACGTCTACGCCGCCATGACCTACGACATGATGGTGCTCTGGGGCCTGGCCATGCAGGCGGACTGCTCGAAGCTGACGCCCGAGGCGATCAACGGCCGCATCCGCGGCGTCGACAGCGCCTCCGGCGACAAGGTCTTCACCTTCGCCGAGGGCAAGAAGGCGCTCGAGGCCGGCAAGGCGATCAACTACCAGGGCGCCTCCAGCCAGCTCGCCTTCGACCAGTACGGCGACGTCACGCCGGACTTCAGCCTGTCGGTCGTCGAGAAGGGCGAGATCGTCCGCAAGAGCGTGGTCACGATCGGCAAGTAAGGCCCGCGGTCGCCCCCGGATCCGTTCCGTCGCGGAAGGGATCCGGGGGCCCGCCGACCGTCAGGAGCGTCCGGGTGGGCTTTTCCCTCTTCGCCAATCTGGCCTTCAACGGCCTGATCACCGGCCTGGTGGTCTCGCTGCTGGCGCTGTCGATCACCCTGGTGTTCGGCATCGCCCGCTTCCCCAACGCCGCGGCCGGCGACGTCGCGACGGTCGGCGCCTTCGCCGGGCTGCTCGGGCCGCTGGCCGGCGGCGGCACGCTCTGGATCATCCTCTGCGGGATGGCCGCCGGCGCCCTGCTCTCCGTCGCCTTCTACTTCCTGCTGTTCCGGCCGCTGGCCGGCAAGTCGGCGGTCTCCTCGCTGATCGCCTCGATCGGCATGGCCTTCTTCGTGCGCGCGGCCCTGACCTTCTTCCTGGGCCACGACCAGCGGGTCTATCCCCTGCCGATCGTGCGGGCGATGCCGGTCGGGCCCCTGCGCGTGCAGCCGACCGACATCGAGATCGTCGTGGCCGCCGTCCTGGCCCTGGCCGCCGTCTTCTCGATCCTGCATCTCACGCCGATCGGCAAGCGCATGCGCGCCGTCGCCGACAACGCCGAGCTGGCCCGGGTCAGCGGCATCCGCGCCAACCGCGTGCTGGTCGCCATGTGGCTGATCGCCGGCCTGCTGGCCGGGCTGTCGGGCACGCTGCTCGGGGTCAAGACGGTGGTCTCGCCGGAGATGGGCTGGGACCTGCTGATGCCGGCCTTCGCGGCGACGATCCTGGGCACCATCGGCAACCCGGTCGGCGCGGTCCTGGGCGGCGTGCTGATCGGCCTCGCCCAGGAGCTCTCGACGCCCTTCGTCGGCTTCACCTACAAGCTCGGCGTCGGCTTCCTGGTGCTGCTCGTGACCCTGCTGATCCGGCCCCAGGGACTGTTCGCCAAGAACAGTCTGGTGCGCTGAGGGAGCCGGCGCCGTGCTGTCCTACCTGCTCGCCGTCGCCGTCGTCGCGCTGATCTATTCGCTGATGACCCTGGCGCTGAACCTGCAGTTCGGCTTCACCGGGCTGATCAACTTCGGCGTGGTCGGCTTCTTCGCGATCGGCGCCTACACCAGCGCGCTGCTCAGCCAGGCGGGCCTGCCGCTGGAGCTGACGCTGCCCTGCGCGGCGCTCGCCGCCGGCCTGGCGGCCTGGCCGGTCGCGCTGCTGTCGCTGCGCCTGCGCATCGAGTACTTCGCCATCGTCATGCTGGGCTACGCCGAGACCATCCGCCTGGTGATCTCCCAGGAGGAGTGGCTGACCGGCGGCGTCCGCGGCCTGCCGGGCATCGCCTCGCTGTCGGTCGGCCTCGGCATCCCCGGCGACCCGACCCTGGTCGCCTTCGCCCTGGCGCTGGCCTGCGTCGTCGGCGCCGTGCTGGTCAGCCGGCGCCTGGTCCACAGCCCCTTCGGCCGCATGATCCAGGCGATCCGCGACGACGAGGACGCGGTGCGCGCGCTCGGCAAGAGCCCGGGCCGCTTCAAGGTCGCGGTCTTCGTCGTCAGCTGCCTCTTCGTCGGCCTGTCGGGCGGGCTCTACGCCCACTACATCACCTACCTCGCGCCCGACCAGTTCGGCGCCCTGCTGACCTTCTACATCTGGGTCGCGATGATCCTCGGCGGGGCCGGGAGCGTCGGCGGCGCGCTGGTCGGCTCGGCCATCCTGCTCGGCTTCATCGAGGGCTCGCGCTTCCTGCACGACCTGCTGCCGGGCGTCTCGGCAGTCGAGATGTCCTCGGTCCGGCTCGGCGTCATCGGCCTGTCGATGATGCTGCTGATGCGCTTCCGGCCCCAGGGGCTGCTCGGGGGGAAGGCCGGCTGTGGCTGAGGCGAGCCTCTGCGTCCAGGGCATCCGCAAGCACTTCGGCGGAGTGTCGGTGCTGGAGGACGTCAGCTTCGCCGCGCCGGCCGGCGGCCTGTCGGGCATGATCGGGCCGAACGGGGCGGGCAAGAGCACGCTCTTCGCCATCGTCACCGGCTTCCAGGCCGGCGACGGCGGCAGCGTGCTCTTCAAGGGCCAGGACGTCACCGCCCTCCCGACCGTGCAGCGCGTCCGCCTCGGCATGGCGCGGACCTTCCAGGTGCCGCGGGAGTTCGGCTCGCTGACGGTCCGCGAGAACCTGATGGCGGCGGCCCCGGGGCAGGCCGGCGAGAAGCTGCGCAACGTCTTCTTCCGGCCCGGGTGGATCCGCGCCGAGGAGGCGGCGATCGCCGCTGCGGCCGAGGAGTGGCTGGCCTTTCTCAACCTCGAGCGCGTGGCCGACGCGCCGGCCTCCAGCCTGTCGGGCGGCCAGCGCAAGCTGCTCGAGCTGGGCCGCGCGCTGATGGTCCGGCCCGCCATGATCCTGCTCGACGAGCCCTTCGCCGGCGTCAACCCGGTGCTGGTCGGCGAGATCTCCGAGCGGATCCGCGAGCTTTCGGCCAAGGGCATCGGCTTCCTGATCGTCGAGCACAACCTGGCGGCCCTGTCGCGCCTGGTCGACCGCCTCTTCGTGCTCGACCGCGGACGCCTGCTGGCGGAGGGGGCGCCGGCCGAGGTCCTGGCCGACGCCGCCGTGCGCGAGGCCTACATGGGAGGCAGCGCGTGAGCGTCCTCACCGTCGCGGGCCTGTCCGCCGGCTACGGCGACGTCGACATCCTGTCGGGCGTCGACCTGCGGGTCGAGCCGCTGGAGATCGTCACCATCGCCGGCACCAACGGCGCCGGCAAGTCGACCCTGGTCAAGGCGCTGATGGGGCTGGTGCCGCGGGTCTCCGGCCGCCTGGAGTTCGAGGGCACCTCCCTGCTGTCCCTGCCCGCCGAGAAGCGCCTGGCGATGGGCATCTCCTACGTGCCCCAGGTCGCCAACGTCTTCGCCTCGCTGACCGTCATGGAGAACCTGGAGGTCGTCGAGGGCGTCGCCGACCGGCGCGGCCGCATCGCGACCCTGCTGGAGAGCTTCCCGGTGCTGCGCGAGCGGGCGCGGGCGCGGGCCGGGGCCCTGTCGGGCGGCGAGCGCCAGCAGCTCGCCTTCGCCCGCGCGCTGATGCCGGAGCCGCGCCTGCTCGTGCTCGACGAGCCGACCGCGGCGCTGTCGCCGGCCCTGGTCCACCAGGTGCTCGAGACGATCCGCGAGCTGCCGAGGATGAAGGTCTCGGTGCTGCTGGTCGAGCAGCGCGCGCGCCAGGCCCTGACCATCAGCAACCGCGGCTACATACTGGACAGCGGCACGGTGGTGATCGCCGACACCGCCGAGCGCCTGCTGTCCGACAGCCGGATGGCCGAGCTCTACCTCGGCGACCACTGAGACGCCTCCCTCCCTCCAGGTCCTTCAGGAAACGAACAGATGAGCGAAATCCTCTTCCGAAACGCCCGGGTCCTCGACGTCGTCGAGGGCGCTTACCGCGACGGCCAGTCGGTGCTGGTGCGCGACGGCCGGATCGCCGCGGTCGCCGCCGACGCCCACCAGCAGGCCGGCGCCGGGGTCGAGGAGATCGACGTCAAGGGCCGGGTGCTGATGCCGGGGCTCTGCGACGGCCACGTCCATGTCACCGCCATCACCGCCGACTTCGCCGCCCTGATGCGCACCGCGCCGTCCTACGTCGCGATCAAGGCCGGCGAGCTGCTCAACGGCATGACCCGGCGCGGCTTCACCACCGTGCGCGACGCCGGCGGCGCCGACTGGGGCCTGGCCAGGGCGCTGCGCGAGGGCCGGATCGTCGGTCCGCGCCTGCTGTTCTGCGGCCACGCCCTGTCCCAGACCGGCGGGCATTCCGACATGCGCGGGCCCGGCGAGCATTCGCTCGACCAGTGCATGTGCTGCGCCGGCTTCGGCCACGTCTGCGACGGCGTCTCGGAGATGCGCCGGGCCTGCCGCGAGGAGATCCGCAAGGGCGCCACGCACCTCAAGCTGATGGTCTCGGGCGGCGTCGCCTCGCCGACCGACCGCATCGACTCGACCCAGTTCTCGGTCGACGAGATCCGCGCCGCCTGCGACGAGGCCGAGGCCGCGAACATCCCGGTGATGGCCCACGCCTACACCGGCCGCGCCATCGTCCGTGCCCTGGAGGCCGGCGTCGACTCGATCGAGCACGGCAACCTGCTCGACGAGGCGGCGGTCGCCACCCTGGTCCGCCTGGACCGCTGGCTGGTGCCGACGCTGTCGATCTACGAGGCGCTTGCCAGCGAGGGCGTGGAGGCCGGCATGCCGCCCGAGCTCAACAAGAAGGTCTACGACGTGCTGGAGGCCGGGGCCCACGCGCTGGCGCTCGCCACCAAGGCCGGCGTCAAGATGGTCTACGGCACCGACCTGCTGGGCGTCATGCAGCGCCACCAGCTCAACGAGTTCGCCCTCAGGGCCAAGGTCCAGCAGCCGATCGACATCATCCGCTCGGCGACGACCGAGGCTGCCAACCTGTTCCGGATGAGCGGCTCGATCGGACAGGTGCGCGAGGGCTTCCTCGCCGACCTGCTGGTCGTCGACGGCGACGTGCTGCATTCGGTCGAGCCCTGGACCCGGCCGGAAGAGACGATCCGGCTGGTCATGAAGGAAGGCGCGGTGCAGGTCGCGAAGGGCTGATCGCGGCCGCCCGCTGCGGCCGGCCGTCAGCCCTGGTGGCGCTTGCGGATCTTCTGCCGGTCCTCGTAGCTGATGTGCCTCGGCTCGACCGGGACGTTGCCGACCAGGAACGCGCGGCAGTCGCCGTCCGGTCCGAAGAGCGGCAGGATCAGGCGCTGCCAGGCCCTGGCGGGCAGCCAGGGCGGCGACTTGCTGAGGCTGAAGAGCGGTCGCCCGGTTTCCCAGACCGCGCGGTAGCAGGCGCGGTAGAGCAGGGCGAGCGGGGTCCGGGCCTGGCGGTTCATCTCCGAGACGCGCCAGCCGGTCCAGTCGCGCCCGGCCTGGTCGGCGACGCCGCTGCCGTAGACCCGGTAGACCGCGTCGAGGCCCTCGCGCTCGACGTCGAGCAGCAGCAGGTTGCCGAGCGCGACCTTGAGCTCGGTGACGTCGACGTCCTGCCTGGCGACCCGGCCGCCTGGCTTGCGTGCCGCGAGCCCGCTCCAATAGCCGTAGAGGAAGCGCAGCTTGGGGTGCTCCAGGTCCTCCGGCCGCTCGACGAAGAACACACGCTCGACATAGTCGCCGAGGGCCGGCAAGGCGTCGCCCGCGACGACTGCCGCGGCCGCCGAGAGAATCTGCGCATCCGACGGATCGTAGCAGATTTCACCGGGCGAACTCTCGGACACCAAGCGACTCCACGCCTTGACAGACCGCCGAATACCGGAGGCTTGCGGCAATTCCTGGGCCGCCGAGGGCCGGACATTGCTGGGATGCGGCGGAAAATAGCCTAACGTCGCGAGGGCGTCGAGGTTTCGCCGGCTGGTGCCAGGCCCTGGAGCCAGCCGGCGCCCTTGAGGGCGGCGCGGTAGGTCTTGCCGACCGGTACGCGGAGGCCGTTGTCGAGCCGCAGCAGCAGGCGCTGGCCGTCGCGCTCGCTGCCGGCCAGGGCATCGCTGGCGACCCACCAGGAGCGGTGCACCCGGAGGCCCCGGCCGTCGAGCTCGCGGGCCGCGTCCTCCATGCGGCAGAGCACCAGGGCGCTGCCGCGGTCGGTGTGGATGCGCAGGTAGTGGTCCTCCATCTCCAGGCAGAGCAGGCGGCCCTCCAGCGAGGCCGGGATGCGCCGGGCGAAGAGGTCCGGCTCGGGCCCGGGCGACGGCGAGGGAGCGCGCTCGGGCTGCGGTTCGCGCTCGGCGCCGGGCGACGCCTGGCCCGGCCGGTAGAGGGCGAGCGAGATCGCCGCGGTGACCAGCAGCACCTCGCCGTAGAGCCTCGGCAGGGCCGGCATGCCGAGGCTGAGCAGGGCCGACAGCCCCGCGACCACGGCGGTGGCCGGCAGCGAGACGACCAGCGACGATGCCAGCGGGGCGACGAGCCGATGCCGCGTCCAGCGGCCGGGCAGGGTCGCCGGCACGGTGCGCATCGCCAGCTCGCCGATCACCCAGTTGAGCCCGACGGCGCCGCACCAGAAGAGGGCGCGCCGGCCGAAGCCGAGGCTCTCGAAGGTGCCGAACGGCCCCAGGGCCGCCAGCAGCAGGCCGACCGCGAGCGGCGGCAGCAGGCGGGCGGCGAGGAACTGGGCGCGGCCGACGATCCCTTCACGCATCGTGAAGGGACGCTAGCACGCCCGTCGCGAAGAAGGGACGCCCGCCGGCGCAGATCCGCTGGCCGGGCACGCGGCGGCCGGCCAGCTTGGCGTCCGGGGCTCCCGACGCGCCCCTTCGACCCGATCCCTTCGGCCCAACCCTTCGATCCAACCGACCCAACCCTTCGATCCAACCGACGAGGTCACCATGGCCCTGCCGACCGCCCTCACGTCCCTCCTGACGCCCCTCCTGACGCCCTACGGCCTGCTGCTCGCCTGCCACGTCATCGGCGGCACGCTCGCGCTCGCCGCCGGGCTGACCGCCATGGTCGCCGTCAAGGGCGGTCTCTGGCACCGCCGTGCCGGCCGGATCTTCGCCGTCGCCATGCTGGCGATCGTCGCCGATGCGCTGGTCATGGCTGTGCTCAAGCCCAACGCCTTCCTGTTCCTGGTCGGGCTGTTCAGCCTCTATCTGGTCGCCGTCGGCTGGCGCGCGGCCCGCCTGCGCGACGGCCGGCCGCGCCGTCTCGACTGGGCGCTCGCCGCGGCGATGCTGTCGGCCGCGTCGGTGATGATCGCCTGGGGCCTGCTGCAGCTCGCCCGCGGCGAGGCCTTCCCGGGTCCCGTGTTGCTGGTCTTCGGCCTGATCGGCGGCGGCCAGGCGGTGGCCGACCTCCGGCTCTTCCGGCGCGGCGGTCCGCAGGGGGCGCTGCGGATCTGCCGCCACCTCGGCCACATGACCGGTGGCTTCGTCGCGGCGCTGACCGCCTTCACGGTGGTCAACGCCCAGTTCCTGCCGGAGCTCGCGCGCTGGCTCGGCCCGACCTTGCTGCTGGCGCCGGTGATCGTCTGGTGGCGCTGGCGGCTGCGCCGCCCGGCGCAGCGCCGCGCCGCGGCCTGACGGTCCGCCCGTGCGCCCGGCCCGGCGGTCAGCCGGCGCTCGCCGCCGGCCGGGGCAGGTGGACGATGAGCGGCGGCTCCTCGGCCCGGCAGAAGTCCTGGATGCCCCTGGCGTAGATCCGGATCAGCTCGTCGAGCGAGGTCACGCCCCTGGTCTCGGCGACATCCTTCTCGTCGGCGCCGAAGACCCAGACGGTGTTGCGGTTGCAGATCTGCCCGGCCGCCTGCTTCAGGCCGATGTCCAGGATCTCGGTGAAGGCCTGCGGCCCGAAGCGCTCGATCGCCGTGCTGATGATCGGGCTGATGTCGTCGATGATCAGCGTCTCCGCCTCGAACCAGGGCCAGTAGTAGATGTTCTTCGGCCCCCAGCTGCCCATCGGCGGCAGGCCGTCGGGCCGCGGCAGGTCGTACTGGTCCGAGATCTCCATCAGCGTGTCGAACGAGCAGTAGCGGACCTTCTTGCCCTTGAACGCGAGCTCTGTGCCGAGGCCGCAGACCATCGGGGTGCGGCCCGAGCCGATCGGCCCGACGACCATGATCTGGCGCGGACGGCTGCTGTCGAAGGGCGCCGCGATCAGCCGGCGCAGCTGCTCGGCGACCTCCTCGTCGATCTGCGCGCGCAGGTCGGCGAGGCGCGCCAGATAGGGCAGCGCGGCCTTCTGCCAGACGATCTTCTGGCGCAGCCAGGGCGGGGCCGCCGCCACGCAGATGCCCATGGCGCCGAGGAACAGCACGACGTTCCAGAACCAGGTCCAGGCGCCCGGCGTGCGCAGGTTGACGTCGTAGCCGACCAGGGCGCCGATGATCATGTAGACCGCCGCGATCACCGCGTTGCGGCGCAGCAGGTCGTTGTCCAACGGGAACTGCAGGTTGGCCGCCTCGCGCCTGGAGACGCTGTAGGCGCGGAACTCCCAGAACGAGACGACGCCGGAGACCAGCAGGAACGACAGGCCGTTGGCCCAGGCGAGCAGCCACGCCAGCCCCGGCACCCAGGTGCCCAGGCGGTTGAAGACGAAGTAGCCGACGACCTGGACCAGCAGGCCGATCGCGATGTGGCCCATCTGGTCTGCCATCCAGAGGTAGGAGTAGGTCGCCGCGCTCTGCACCTCCTTGCCGAAGATGTCGCGCCAGAACTGCACCAGCAGGAAGGAGCCAGGGACGCCCGGGGGCGTCGGCTTCGCGCCCTTCGGCCGCTCCCAGTCGCTCGGCCTGTCGGTCGGGCCGTCGCTGGCGCGGTGCGTGACGTGCAGCGCGGCGCGGTTGGCGGAAGGCTCGCTCGGATGGGCTGTGACCGTCATCGATCCTCTCCCCTCGTCAAGCGCAGATAGAGGGCGGCCAGCCAGGCGACGGCGAGCGCCAGGCCGCCGGCCCAGCTCGGGCCGCGCGCGAAGAGCAGCGTCGAGCCCAGGCTCGCGGCGATGAAGAGCGCTGCCGTCGCGAGGTGCAGGACGATCCAGGGCCGCCCCTCGGCCGGCACCAGCGCGCTGGCCAGCCACAGCAGGGCGAGCGCGAAGTTGGCGCTGGCGACCAGGCTGCCCTGGCCGGCATAGACCGCGGCGAAGCTCCAGCCGTAGATCACGCCGAAGCCGAACCAGAGGTGGACCAGGTAGGCGACCAGGCCGCCGATCCACCAGGCCCGCCAGCCGGTTCGGCCGAGCGCCGGCGCCCGGCGGATCAGGATCGCCGTCGCCCAGCCGCCGAGCAGCAGGCAGGGCCAGATCGTGTACTGCGCGCGGGCATAGGCGGCGTTGCTCGCCATCAGGCCGGCGAAGATCGAGAGCGCGAAGCCGAACGCGAAGAGCAGCAGCACCGCGACCGGCGGCCTGACCAGCGTTCCGTTCATGCCGCGCCCTCCCTGTCGAGCTTTCTGAGCAGTCCGGCGAGCAGCACCGCCGCGGCCTGGACCAGGCCGAGGACGAGGCTCTCGAGGTCGTTGCGGAAGACGACCAGCGAGACGAAGAAGGTCAGGAACACGGCGAGCCCGGCCAGCGCCTGCCACCAGCGGTACCCGCCCGCGGCCCGGGCCCAGTCGCGCCGCGTCCAGGCCAGCGCGACGTCGAGCGGCCAGATCGCCTGGATCAGGAAGATCGGCGCGGCGACCAGGAAGCCCTGGCGCTGGAAGACGCTGGCGGCGTCCCACTGGTGCAGGGCGCCGAGGCCCCACCAGAGGTGCACGGCCATCATCACCCAGCCGGCGCTCCAGAACAGCCGCCACCAGTCGCCGAGCGGCGCGCGCCCGAAGCGGCGCACGAAGACGGACAGCGCCGGGGTCGCCAGCAGCGCCGAGACCCAGGCGCTGGCATGGGCGCGGAAGAAGTCGGCGTCGCCGGCGACGAGGCCGCCGAACATCGCGAGCGCAAAGCCCACTGCCAGCAGCAGCAGCGTGACCGAGACGGCTTCGAGGCGTGCCGCCTCGCGCCGGCCGATGGATCGGATCGCCTGGGGGGCTGCGGCGGCCATGGCGGCCTCACAGGGTCTTCAGGTAGGCGAGCAGGGCTTCGAGCTGGCTGCGCTGCTCGTCGGTCAGGGTCTTCGGGTCCCAGGGCGGGAAGTCGTGGCCGCGGTTCGAGTTGCCGAGCTCCGTGGTGTCGAAGAGGAAGGCGACCCGCGGGTCGTCGCAGCGGCCGTCGGGCCCGGGCTCGGTCGCGACGAAGCCGAGCGCGTCGGGGTCGTAGAGGTTCTCGCCGCGGCAGAAGCGCTCGGGCCGGGGCTCCAGGTTGATCAGCTGGCGGGCGTTCGGGATCGAGCCGTTGTGCAGGAAGGGTGCGCGCAGGTAGAGCTCCGGCACCGGGTTGTTGTAGTAGGCGACCTCGTCGGTCAGCTGGCACTTCTGAGGGTCGTCCTCGCTGCAGGGCGGCGCCGAGGCCAGCAGCTTCGTCTCGTCGCAGTCCGCCTGGCCGGACGGGCAGGCCGGGAAGTAGAGCGGATGGCCGAGGCGGTACTGCCGCTTGGCCAGCAGGAAGCCGTCGAGCTGCTGCTGCCAGAACCAGGCGAGCGCCGGCTCGCCGGCCTTCTCGGCGGCGGCCCCGGCGTCCCGGAGGCGCTGCTCCTGGGCCGCGACCGCGGGGCCGCTGCCGGGCAGCGTCGCCCAGATCGACAGCGGCAGCAGGCTCGCGTAGCGGAAGGTCACGCGCGCCGGATCGACGCCGAGCTTCGGTCCGCCGCCGCGGCCGTCGAGATAGTCGAACCGGTGGATCCACCTGCCCTCGGCGACCCACTGGCCGCCGCCGACCGGGCGGTAGCCGTGGCAGTCGGCGCACCAGGTCTTGTAGACCTGGAAGCCGGCCTCGACCTGGGTCGGGTCCGGCAGGTGCTTCGGGAAGGTCTCGGCGAAGCTCGGCACCGGGATCGAGAGGCCGAGCTCCTCGGTGTAGGCCGCCGCGGTGCGCACGTCCCAGGCGACCTCCGGCTTCGAGAGGGCCAGCACGCTGGCGCCCGAGGCGTAGACCGCGATGAAGCTGCGGGTCACCGGATTCCTGACCGAGCCGTCGTACTGGGCGCGCGGCCTCAGGTCGCGGCGCTGCTCGAAGACCGCCGGGATCTTGGAATAGGCGTAGTTCTCCTCGCCCGGCAGGTTCAGCGCGACACGCACGATCGAGCGGAACGGCCGCGTGCGGCCGGGGCCGGCCGGGATGTCGGCGGCGTCCTTCATCTGGGCACCGTGGTAGGGCAGGCCGTACTTGCCGGTCTCTGAGCCGGTCTGGCTCCGGATGCCGGACAGCCAGGCCGACATCACCAGCTTCTCGACCTGGCGGGTGAAGAAGCCGGTCCGGTCGTTCGGGCAGGCCTGGTCGTAGGCGTCCATGATCTTGCCGGCGGTCAGGCTCGGGTCGAGCACGGCATTGCGCACGGCGTCGCCGAAGGCGATGACGTCGAGCTCGGGATTGCCCATCCCGGTGATCGTCTCGCTGAGGCCCTCGGCGGTGCGCAGCCGCCCGGAATGGCAGGAGGCACAGGTCAGCGCGGCGAACTTCAACGGCGTCTGGATGGCGCGCTGCGGCAGGTAGTTGGTGACCGCGAAGCCGTGCGGCAGCAGGTTCTCGGCGTTCGACTGGCAGAGCTGGCTGTCGCCGCCCTTGCCGCTCTCGTCGGTGATGAAGCCGTAGGTCCGCCACGGCGAGCGGCCGTCCTCCAGCGTCGTCGTGAAGGCGGGTGCCGAGACCTTGTCGATGACCGCCGCGTACTTGACCGGCAGGGCCTCGAGGCCGAAGGCGCCGTGGGTGAAGGCCTGGTAGCCGGTCTCGGCGAGTGGTCCTTCGGGCCGGTCCCAGCGCGACCAGCTGCGCTCCAGCCAGAGCCAGCCCAGGGTCGCGGCGATCAGCAGGAGCGCCAGCACGATGCCGCCGGCGTTGACGATCTTCCGGATCATCGACCTGTCCCCCCCGGACATCCGACCGACCGACGGGCATGGTGTGCCTTCGAGAGGGTCAGTGCAATCGAAAAGGGAAAATTTCTGCCATCTTGAGTGGTGTCCGGCCGGCTCTCTCGCCGCGCCGGCCGGCGGCTCGCCACCGTGCCGGAAAAGGAGACGCACCCGCCCCCCGGAGCTGGGGGGCCCCCGCAGAGGCGGGTGCGCCGAGGCTGCAGCCGGCTGCGGCAGGGAGGGTCGGGCGGCAGATCGGGTCGCCTGACGTTGAGCGCCTCCGCTCCGTCTCCTCCCGGGGGCGGCTCGCCGCCCGTGGCCCGCTACCCGGTCAGCCACGAGGCGAGATTGTCAGAGGTCCCGTGAGTCCAGCGTGAATCGTCGGCGATCGGCCGCCGGCGCCCGGCGCTCGCGCGCGCCGGGCATCAGGGCGCGGTCCAGGCCGGCAGTCCCGTGTGCAGGCCGGGCACCACCGCGCGCACGGCCGCGAGGCCGAGCGGCGGGCGGGAGAGGTCGACGCGGTAGGCCTTGCGTCCGGCCCGGGTCAGGCAGGACAGCGTCGCGGCCAGCGATCGCGACCCCGCGGCGTGGTCCTGCGGCGGCGCGCCCGGCGTGAAGCGCGGATGGCTGTCGGCCGTCGCCTGCTCGTACTGCTCGATCCAGCGGCGGTCGACCGCGTTGAGGGCCTCCTCGCCGCGCTGCCGGCGCTTGAGCAGGGCCAGCTCCTGGGCGAGCTCCGCCTGGCAGAGCTCCAGCAGGGCGCCGAGCAGGGCGCGGCGGAGGTCGAGGCCGGCGCCGTAGCCGGCGACCACGGCGCGTCCCTCGGGATAGGCGGAGAGGGCGACGAAGGCCGGGATTTTCAGGGGGCCGGTGATGTCGAGGAACCAGTGGCGACGGGGCGAGCCGTCGCGCAGGCTGCCGGCCAGCGCGTCGAGGCCGAGCTCCTGCAGCAGCGACGGCGCGACCGCCCGCGGCGGGATCGCGCCCTGCCACCAGCCGGCGACGGCGTCGCGCTCGACGACTTCCTCGAGCGCGGAGAGGGTCGCGGCCGCGACCGACGGGCCGGCGGCGCAGCCGGTGCTGCCGGCCGGCTGCGGCACGCCGGGCCGGCCGGGCGCCGGCAGCAGGCAGAGCGCGGCCGGCAGCAGCAGGGGCTCGCCGTCGGCCAGGGAGATCGCCTCGATGCCGTCGAGCATCCGGGGATCGCTGTCGCCGGGCAGACCCATCTCCCGCAGGACCCAGTCCAGCTCGGCGCCGGCCAGGAGCCGGTCGTCGTGCCGCGGCGCGCGGATCAGGGGGCGGCCCTCCGGCGGCGTCCGGTCGCCGGGCCACTCGTGGAACGACAGCCGCTCGGCGGCCTCGCCGACGCAGCTCTCGAAGGCCTGCTGCAGGGTCAGGCCGCGGCCGGCGACGCCGAGATGGCGGCCGCGCTCGCTCGAGAGCCCGAAGCCGGCCGGCGACAGCTGTCCGCCGAAGAAGAAGGCGCCCGGCGCATGGCGCATCGGCAGCCGGAAGGCGCGATCGAAGCGCCCGGCGAGCGCGACCAGGGCCAGGCGGCTGCGCAGCGTGTCGGCATCCGTGGCGTCCGCCGGCAGGTAGCCCAGCGACCGCAGGAAGGCCTCCGCGGGCTGCTCCGCGGAGGCGATCGTCTCCGTCTCCCGGGATGCCGCCGGCTCGCCCGCGCCCCGCCGTCGCAGGGTCTCGGCGCAGGCGGCCAGGAACCCCGGCTCGAACTCCACGAACATCGCGCCCCCCGGCCTCTCTGGCCCCTTTGGCCGGTCGTGGCCGGCCGAGGACCCGTGACGCCAGTATGTCATGGCGCCCCGGCCGCCGACAGGCGGTCCGGCCGGCGCTGCGCGGCGGTCAGAGCGCGCCGACCGCCCGGGGGCAGGCCTCGACCGTGATGGCGCTGCGGGTCGGGACCGTCCAGTCGGGCCGCTCGGTCTCCAGGCCCGGCACCACGACGCGCGCGACCTTGACGCCGAGCGGCCGCCGGGACAGGTCGACGCAGTAGGCGTCGTAGCCGGCATCGGCCAGGCGGGAGAGCGTCGCGGCGAGCGACCGGGGCTCGGCCCGGTCGCTCCAGGACCGCGGCGGGCCCCCGGCTCGGAACCGGTCGTGGCTGTCGAGGCTGACCCGCGCGTGCTGCTCGACCCAGCGGAGGTCGGCCGCGCTGAGCGCCCGCACGCCGCGCCGCTCGCGCTTCTGCAGGGCCAGCTCCTGGGTCAGTTCCCTCTGGCAGAGCTCGAGCAGGGCGTTCGTCAGCGCGCGGCGCGGATCCAGGCTGGCGCCGTAGCCGCCGACCACGGCGCGGCCGTCGGGCTCCGCCGACAGCGCGACGAACGCCGGGACCTGCAGGTCGCCGGTGATGTCGAGAAACCAGTGCCGGCGGGGCGAGTCGCCGCGCACCTGCCGGCCCAGCTCGTCGAGGCCGAGGCGGCTCAGCAGCTCCGGCGCGACCGGGCAGGGCGAGGTCTCGCCGCGCCACCAGCGCACGGCCGCGTCGCGCTCGATCACCTCCTCGAGGGCGGCCAGCGTCGCGGCCGGCAGCGAGGCGCCGGCGGCACAGCCGGCGCTGCCGGCCGGATTCGGCGCGTCGGGACGGCCCGCCGCCGGGCGCAGGCAGAGGGCCGCCGGCAGCAGGCGCGGCTCGCCGTCGACCAGCGACATCCCCTCGACCCAGTCGACGCCGCGCGGATCCTGGTCGAAGGGCAGGCCCATGCGGCGCCAGGCCCAGCTCAGCTCGCAGCCGGCAAGGATCGGGTCGCCGGCGGCCTTGGCGCGGATCTGCAGCGGGGCCGGCCAGGCGGCCTGGCCCGGCGCCGGCCGCTCGCGGTCGCCGGGCCACTCGAAGGCCGACAGCCGCTCCGCCGCTTCGCCGACGCAGCTCTCGAAGGCCTGCTGCAGCGTCAGGCCGCGCCCGGCGACGCCCAGGAAGCGGTCGCCCGACGCCGCGATCGCGAAGCTGAGCGGCGACAGCTGGCCGCCGAAGAAGTGGGCGCCGGGCGCATGGCGCATCTGCAGCTGGAAGGCACGGTCGAACCAGCCGGACAGCGAGATCAGCGCCAGGCGGTTGCGCCTCAGGTCGCGGCCGGCGAGACCGGCGCCCTGCGGCGGCAGGTAGCCGAGCGCCGTCAGGAAGGCCTGCGTGCGCTTGCGCAGAGAGGAGACCGTGCCGCGGGGCTGCGGCTCCAGCGGTCGCGCGTCCTCGATCTGCTGCAGGGCTTCCGCACAGGCGGCGAGGAAACCCTGCTCGAATTCCATGAACATGACGCTCCCCCAAAGCGATAAGGGCGACGGGCCGGCGGCTCCGGTCGGGAGAGGTGCCACCGTCCCATGCCGCGAACTTGATGCCAGGAGGCGTGAATCCCGCGTGATTCGCAGGGGGGGCTCGCCGGCTCAGGCGGCGGCGCGCGGCGTCAGCAGGGCGCGGCCGTAGGCCAGGGCGAAGCCGGCGAAGGCGGCGACCCAGGCGGTGCCGGAGACGGCGAGCAGCGGCAGCATCAGCTCCGGCAGCAGCACGGCGGCCAGGCGGGTCGCGGCGGCCAGGGTGATCGCCAGGTAGATCGCCAGCGTCGCCGCACCCGCGGTCAGCGGCCGTCCGGTGTGGCCGAGCGTCGCCCGGGTCATCACTGCCAGGGTGATGCTGCCGAGGGCGCCGGCGGTCAGGGCGTGGATCGCCAGGCTCGGCGGCAGTGCCGGCCACCAGTGCCCGAGCCCGAGCAGGACCAGGCCGAGCGGCAGCCAGGCGTAGGCGAGGTGCAGGATCCAGACCAGCGGCTCGGCCAGGGTCGCGAGGGCGCGCCAGCGCGCCAGGCGCAGCGCCTGCAGCGCGCCGGCGGCGAGCGTCAGGAGGGCGGTCGCCGCACCGTCGGGATCCGCCGTCCAGGCCGCTCCGGCCAGCGCCGTCGCGAGCAGCGTCAGGCTGTCGAGCCGGCCGAACGGGGCGGGCAGGGCCGTGGCGTCGCGCTTGGCCAGCCAGTTGCGCGTGAAGCTCGGGATGATCCGGCCGCCGATCAGGCTGACCAGCAGCACCAGGACGGCCAGCGCCAGCCGCCAGCCCAGGCCGCGGTCGGGGATCAGCCCGGCAGCCTCGGCGTGCATCAGGGCGTTGCCGGCGAGCAGCAGCGCGACGGCGCCGGCCATCGGCAGGTTCTTCCAGTTGCGCCCGGCGACGATCTCGCGCAGCACCACCGCCAGCATCGTGGCCAGGAACAGCAGGTCGAGGGCCGCAGCCGGTCCGGCGCCGATCCAGCCCGAGGTCGCGGTCGCGAGGCGCCCGGCCAGCCAGGCCAGCACCAGCAGCGCCAGCGGCCGGCCCTGCAGCGGCAGGCGGCCGGTCCAGTTCGGGATCGCGGTCAGCAGGAAGCCGGCCAGGGTCGCGGCGACGAAGCCGTAGAGCATCTCGTGGATGTGCCAGGTCAGCGGCGCCAGGGCGGTCGGCAGCTCGATCCCGCCGGTGAAGGCGAGCAGCCAGAGCGGCAGGGCGGCCGCGGCCCAGAGCGCCGCCGCCAGGAAGAAGGGCCGGAAGCCGGCGTCGAGCAGGGCCGGGCCCTGGCGGGGCCGGTAGCGCGGTACGGCGGTGCGGATCGTGCTCACGGCCGGGGCTCCTTGCCGGCCGGGGCCGGCTCCTGCTCGATCGCCGCGACCAGCTCGCGGACCAGCTCGTCGGGATCGATGCCATACTCCCGCGCTGCCTCGGCGACGGTCATGAAGGGTGCCATCGGACAGCCCGGACAGGCCATGCGGCGGCCGAGCAGCAGCGGCACGCTGGCCGGCCAGCGGCGCATCAGCTCGCCGACGATCATCTGGGAAAGCTCTGCGGACTCCATCTCGGCACCTCGGCTTCGGGGCATCCCGAAGCTAGGGACGGACGGGCCGCCTCGTTTTGCGGCGGCGCAAATGGCGCGCGATTCGCCGAGGCCCGCGGCCTCCGTCGCCGGCCGGCCGGTCAGTCGCCGCCGGCCGTGGCCTCCTGCACGATGACGCCGGCCCATTCCAGGCCCCGGTAGGTCTCGTAGCCCGGGGTCAGGTGGAAGGCGGTCGTCCGGCCCTTGGCGTCGGTCTGCACGCCGCTGCGCCGGCCGTTCCGCTCGAGGGCGATGGTCTCGCTCAGCTCGCCCCGGCGGTCCGAGGCCGAGAGGATGCGGCCGCGCGCGTCGACCAGCAGGACGCGCGAGCGCGTCGCCTCCTCGGGCGAGAGGCGGACGCCGTCGACCACGGCATGGGCCTGCGGCCCCCAGTCGAAGTGGATGCCGAGCACGCCGATCGGCCGGCCGCGCGCTTCTCCGCCCTCGCGCACCGCGGCGGCGTAGGTCGCGACCGGCGCGCCCTCCAGGGCCGTGCAGGGCACGACGTCGGCGACCGCGTAGTCGTCGCCCGTGGCCGAGCCGATGGCCTCGCGGAACCAGCTCTCGCGCGAGACGTCGAGGCCGAGCACGTTCGGATAGCGGTCCGGCCGGCCGTGGGCCACGACGCGGCCGTTCGGGGTGCAGATCCAGAGGTCGAGATAGACCGTGTAGGCCGAGAGGATGACGCCGAGCCGGCGCTGGGCCTCGGCCAGCCTCTCCGGCGTCGGGGCGGCGGCGGCCTCGACCACGGCGGCGTCGGTCGCCCACCAGCGCACGTCGCAGGTCCGTTCGTAGAGGTTGCGGTCGATGATCTCGATGGCGTTGAGGCTGAGGTCGACCAGGCGCTGGCCGCGCACGTCCTCGGCCATGCGGCCGCCGACCGCGCGCAGCTCGTCGAGTGCGGAGCGCAGCTCGTTCTCCATCTCGGCGGCGAGCCGGCCGATCTCGGAGCTGACCGCCTTGACCTCGCCGGCGACGACCGCGAAGCCCTTGCCGGACTCGCCGGCCCGCGCCGCCTCGATCGTCGCGTTGAGTGCCAGGATCCGGGTCTGGCCGGTGATGCGCTGGATCGCGTGCGCCTTGCTGCCGGCGACGCGCGCCGCCTCGTCGGCGAGCTCGACGACCCGCTCGGGGGTGTCGGCGGAGGCCGCGCTGTCCTGGGCCGCGGCGGGAGACTGAGCCATGATCGACGCCTTGAGGTCGTGGGTGACTGCCTCGGAGTCTGGCCATGAAAAGGTAATCGGAAGGTAAATCGAGAATCTAATCGAATCTGCTCTTATCTTGTGCAGATATGCACAAATTATGTGCATATGAAGACCAACAAAGAAGGCGCTTTTCGGGGCCGCAGCGAAAAGCTTCCGCTTCGTTCCGCAGACTGACGGGCCCGCTGTCGCCGCTTCCCCGGCGTGGCGGCTCGCTTTCCCGAATTGGGGGCGGCCTGCGAATACTCGAGAGGTCTGGGCCCTCGACCGCGTCCGGGCAGCCGCCGGGGCGAGAAGGCAGGGCCTGCTACCTTTCCGTCACGCGCCCGCAGCCGGGTCCCGTCCATTCGTGAATCTGCAAGAGCGCCTGCCTCGGTCCCGGACAGGGGCGCCTGGGAAACGCGGGCCTTCCAGGGTCCGCCTCCCAGTAGCCGCTCAGGCGGCGCCGCCGGGTCGGGCCAACCAGGACATCGCGGAGGTCAGACCGGCAGTCCGTTCTGCTTTCGCAGGCTCTTGTCGAATGCGGAGGCGGGGACGAAACGGCGCAGGAAACTGACTTGGCGCGCCATCTTTCCCGCCGCATAGCGCCTTCTTGGAACGGAATCGGTGGCTGCCTTCAAGACCGTCCTGGCGACAACTTCAGGCGCATCGCCTGTCTCGATCGCCTTCCGCAGGACCGCATTCATGCCGGCCCGTGCAGAGTCATAGATATCAAGCAACCGATCCGGCCTCGCGAGATTCTCTTCGAATGACGTATCGGTATAGGCCGGCTCGACCAACACAACGCGAATTCCGAACGGGCGCAGTTCGTGGTCCAGCGACTCGGAATAGCCTTCGACGGCATGTTTGGTCGACGAATACAGCGCGGAATAGGGAGCTGGGATGAAACCCAGCACCGAGCTCAGGTTGACGATCCTTCCCTTCCCTTGGTGTCGCATCGTCGGCAAAACCGCGTTGGTCACGCGGAGAACGCCGAAGACGTTCACGTCGAAGAGCGCCCGAGCCTGGGCGGTCGAGGACTCCTCCGCGCCGCCGAGCAGGCCAATGCCGGCATTGTTGACGAGCAAGTCGATGCGCCCTGCCTCGGCCAGCACCTCGTCGACCAGCTTCGCCACGGACGCGTCGTCGGTCACGTCGCAGGTCAGCATGGCAACGCCGTCGGGGCCTTCGGCGGCGGCGCGGCGGCTGGTTCCGAACACGCGATAGCCCGCGTTCTGCAGGGCCTTGGCCGTTGCGTGCCCGATGCCGGAGGAAGCGCCTGTCACCAGGGCGACGTCAGGATTGCTCTTGTTCATGGAAATCACTTCTTTCTTTGTGCTGGGTTGCGGCGCGCTTCGCGACCGCCGCTTGCTTCATGTCCGCCGATAGAGCGCGTCCGCGCAGACGGCAGCGTCGGCCCATCCACGCAAGCGGCGACGGCTTCGCGAACCTGTTCGGCCGCTGCATCCAGAAAGGCCTGGGCGAGGTCGGGGTCGCTGACGATGCGCGATAACGTCATCGCACCGACCATCGTCGAGGCAATGGCCATGGCCTTGCCTTTGGGCGCCTTGCCGTCGGTCCCGGCGATCAGGCGATCGAGGACTTCGAGATGCGCCTTGATCCCGGCTTCGAACGACGCTTTCACGTCGGCGCTCTGCCTGGCGGCATCCGAACCGAGCGCGACGATGGGGCAGCCGTCCATCTTTTCTTCGCGATGTTCCGGGCTGAGGTAGAAGGCGATCACCGCGCCGAGCGGATCATCGGGATTCGCCGCGGCCGCGGCTGCCCATCGGCTGGTTGCGCTCTCCAATGCCCGTCTGGACGCCTGCGCCGCCAGGTCCTCCTTCGATGCGAACTGCTTGTAGAAGGCGCCCTGGGTCAGCCCGGCACCCTTCATCAGATCCTTCAGGCCGATGCCGTCGAAGCCGTGCTCCCGAAACAGGCGACTTGCCACGTTGATCACGGCTTGGCGGTTTTCAGCGGCCTGAGTGCGACTCACGCGCATCGGCGACTCCCTTTTTAGATTGCGCTCGGAATCTATATAGCCTACATAGCGTTCGACTGCAATCTAAATGAGGCGAGGCTTGGCCATGAGAAGGAGACCCGCCGTCGTGCTGGGGGGCATCCTGACTGCGATGGCGGGGGTGGCCGCGATCGGCGCATTTTCCCTCCGCACACAGGAAGCCTCTGCCGTCAGCGACCCGAGGCAGGAAGCCCCGATCGTCAGGCTGGCGACGGCAGCGCCCGCGATGGAGTCGGAACGAAGCTTCACGGGCATCGTCGGGGCCAGGGTGCAGAGCAATCTCGGCTTCCGTGTGCCCGGCAAGATCGTCGAGCGCTATGTGGATGACGGCGAGCAGGTGGCGGCAGGGCAGCCGCTGATGCGGATCGACGACGCCGACCTCCTTCTCGCCCTGACGGCCAAGCAAAAGGCCGTCGAGGCCGCGCGGGCCGTCCTGGTCCAGAAGAAGGCGGACGAGAAGCGCTATGCCGCACTGTCACGGAACGGGCTCGCTGTCTCCAAGCAGCGCTATGAACAGGCCAGGGCGGAGCGGGATACGGCAGCTGCGCAACTCGCCGCAGCAGAGGCCGATGCCCGAATCGCGGAAAACGAAGCGGGCTATTCCGTTCTGAAGGCCGACAGCGATGGAACGGTCGTCGAAACGCTGGGCGAACCGGGGCAGGTGGTCACGGCGGGACAGACCGTGGTGCGGCTTGCGCATACCGGACCGCGGGAGGCCATGGTCTTTCTGCCTGAAACCGTCCGTCCTTCGATCGGCTCCCTGGCCGAGGCGACCCTCTATCGCAGGGGCGACCAACCTTACGCCGCACAGCTCCGCCAACTGTCCGACACGGCCGATCCCCAGACCCGCACCTACGAAGCCCGCTATGTCCTGAAGGGCGACGCAGCCGATGCGCCGCTCGGCGCCACGGTGACCATTCGGCTCGCAAGCGAGGCGAGTCGGCCGGCAGTCCAGGTGCCGCTGGGAGCCGTGCTCGACGACGGCGAGAAGACCGGCGTCTGGGTCTTCGACAGTGCCGCCTCGACCGTGCACTTCCGGCCCGTCACGCTTGTGCGCGTGACCAGCGAGACCGCCGTGGTCTCCGGGCTGAGCTCCGGCGAGCCGGTCGTTTCGCTCGGCGCTCACCTTCTGCACGAAGGCGCTCGCGTCAGGACCGCGCCCGGCAGCGGGGGCAACCGATGAGCTTCAATCTTTCCGCGCTCGCCGTTCGCGAGCGGGCCGTCACCCTGTTCTTCATTCTCCTGCTGGTGGCTGCCGGCGCCTATGCCTTCCTCAAGCTCGGACGGGCCGAGGACCCCAGCTTCACCATCAAGACCCTGACGGTCACGACGGCCTGGCCGGGCGCGACGGCGCGCGAGATGCAGGACCTCGTCGCCGAGCCCTTGGAGAAGCGGCTTCAGGAGCTGACCTGGTACGACCGGGTGCAGACGACCACACGGCCGGGCTATGCCTACATGACGGTCACGCTGAAGGACAGCACACCGCCATCCGTCGTGCAGGAGGAGTTCTACCAGGCCCGCAAGAAGCTCGGGGACGAGGCCCGCAACCTGCCGTCCGGCGTCTTCGGCCCCTTCGTCAACGACGAATATTCGGACGTCAGCTTCGCCCTCTACGCGCTCAAGGCCAAGGGTATGCCGATGCGCCAGCTGGCCAGGCAGGCCGAGGTGATCCGCCAGGATCTCCTGCATGTGCCCGGCGTCAAGAAGATCAACATCCTCGGTGAACGTCCCGAACGGATATTCGTCGAGTTTTCCTATGCCAAACTGGCGACCCTCGGCGTGTCGGCGCAGGACATCATGGCCGCCTTGCAGCGGCGGAACAGCGTCACGCCGGCTGGGTCGATCGACACCCGGGGCCCGCAGCTTTTCATTCGCGTCGATGGCGCCTACGACAGCGTCGCATCCATCGCCAGCACGCCGATCTCGGCCGGTGGGCGGATGCTGAAGCTCTCCGACATCGCCGAGGTCCGGCGCGGCTACGAGGACCCCGCGACTTTCCTCATCCGCAACCAGGGCGAGCCCACGCTCCTGCTCTCCGTGGTGATGCAGGAGGGCTGGAACGGCCTCTCGCTCGGCAAGGCGCTGGAGGTCGAGACCGCGGCCGTGGCCCGGACGCTGCCCTTGGGGCTGAGCCTCGACAAGGTAACCGACCAGGCCGTCAACATCTCCTCGGCCGTGAACGAGTTCATGCTGAAATTCGCGATGGCGCTGGGTGTGGTCCTGCTGATCAGCCTGATCAGCATGGGCTGGCGCGTCGGCATCGTCGTGGCGGCCGCCGTCCCTCTGACGCTTGCCGTCGTGTTCCTCATCATGCTGGAAACCGGCCGGTTCTTCGACCGCATCACGCTCGGCGCCCTCATCCTGGCGCTGGGTCTTCTCGTGGACGACGCCATCATCGCCATCGAGGTGATGGTGGTGAAGATGGAAGAGGGCATGGGCCGCATCAAGGCGGCGGCCCATGCGTGGAGCCACACTGCGGCGCCGATGCTGTCCGGAACACTGGTGACGATCGCCGGATTCCTGCCGGTGGGCTTCGCGCGCTCGTCAGCCGGCGAATACGCCGGCAACATCTTCTGGGTCGTGGGGTTCGCCCTCATCGTCTCCTGGGTCGTTGCGGTGGTCTTCACGCCCTATCTCGGCGTCAAGATGCTGCCCGAGATCGAACCGGTCGAGGGCGGTCACCACGCGATCTACGACACGCCGAACTATCGGCGTCTGCGACGGCTCATCACCTTTGCCGTGCGCCACAAGTTCGTGACCTGCGCTGTCGTCGGCATCGTCTTCGCGCTTTCCGGCGTCGGCATGGGCGCCGTCAAGCAGCAGTTCTTCCCGACCTCCGACCGTCCCGAAGTGCTGGTGGAGGTTCGTCTGCCCGAAGGCACCAGCATCGAGACGACGACCGCCGCGGTGAAGAAGCTCGAACGCTGGCTGCACGACCAGTCCGAGGCCGAGATCGTCACGAGCTATATCGGTCGGGGCGCTCCCCGCTTCTTCTTCGCGATGGCGCCGGAACTGCCTGATCCCGCCTTCGCCAAGATCGTCGTGCTGACACCGGACGCGGAGGCGCGCGAGGCGTTGAAGCATCGGCTCCGAGCGGCGGTGGCCCAGGGGCTTGTGCCCGAGGCCTATGTGCGCGTCACCCAGCTCGTGTTCGGGCCCTACACGCCGTTCCCGGTCGAGTTCCGGGTCATGGGACCCGATCCCGCGCAGCTCTACCGCATTTCCGAGAAGGCTCTCGGCATCATGCGGGGCGTCCCGGACGTGCGCCAGGCCAATCGCGACTGGGGCGATCGCGTGCCCGTGCTTCGCTTCGTCCCCGACCAGGATCGACTCGATCTCATCGGCCTCTCGCCGGCCGAGGTCGGCCAGCAGCTCGAGTTCCTCCTCACCGGCATTCCCGTTACGCAGGTCCGAGAGGACATCCGCAATGTCTCCGTCGTGGCACGCAGCGCCGGCGACGAGCGGCTGGATCCGACACGTCTGGCGGACTTCTCCTTGGTAAGCAGGGACGGCCGCGCGATTCCGCTCGACCAGATCGGCCACTCGGAAATCCGTCTCGAAGAGCCGGTGCTGAAGCGCCGCGATCGCACGCCCGTCATCACGATCCGCTCGGACATCGACGAGGCGGCCCAGCCTCCGGAGGTTTCCAAGCAGGTCATGAAGGCCCTTCAGCCGCTGATCGCATCCCTTCCGGCGGGCTACCGCATCGAAATGGGCGGATCGATCGAGGAGTCGGCCAAGGCCAATACTGCGTTGGGCAAGGTCTTCCCGGTCATGATCGCCGCCACGCTGATCGTCATCATGCTGCAGGTGCGATCCTTCTCGACGATGGCCATGGTCATGCTGACGGCGCCGCTCGGCCTCGTCGGCGTCGTGCCCATGCTGCTCGCCTTCAACCAGCCCTTCGGATTCAACGCCATTCTGGGCCTGATAGGACTGGCCGGCATCCTGATGCGCAACACGCTGATCCTGACCGAGCAGATCAAGGGGAACCGTGCGGCCGGTCTCGACGACTATCACGCCGTCATCGAGGCCACGGTGCAACGCACCAGGCCCGTCGTCCTGACCGCACTCGCCGCCGTGCTGGCCTTCATCCCCCTCACGCACTCCGTCTTCTGGGGATCGATGGCCTATACGCTGATCGGCGGCACCGCGGCCGGCACGGCTCTGATCCTGCTGTTCCTTCCTGCGCTCTATGCCGCGTGGTTCCGGATCAAGCCCACGGCCGATGACCTCCATGAGGGGTCTGCGGACCAGCTGGAGGTACGAACGGCAAGGGCTGCCGAATAGGGCTCCGATGTGCGAGGGCGTCCAGTCGACGGTCGATCCCGTGCTCACCGCAAGCGCGATCGACCATTCGCAGGCCATGGCGCGCCGTTGGCCCTGAACAGTGCCGCAGGCTGCAGGTTGCGTCCGCGCGATCGCTCGACTGCCGGGCATTCCGGAGCCGCGAAA
Source organism: Tistlia consotensis USBA 355 (assembly GCF_900177295.1). Taxonomy (GTDB): domain Bacteria; phylum Pseudomonadota; class Alphaproteobacteria; order Kiloniellales; family DSM-21159; genus Tistlia; species Tistlia consotensis. The sequence goes on along the minus strand of NZ_FWZX01000018.1, from coordinate 16,248 downwards.
ATATCGCGTGACCCGCTCCGGCCGATCCGTTCCAATCCCCGCCGAACCAGCCAGCGGGAGGAACGAAGGATGGCCAAGCAGTCCCGGACCACCGAAGGGCGCGGCCGGCTCTACGAGTCGGTCGTCGACACGATCGGCAACACGCCGGCGATCCGCATCAACAACCTGGCGCCCGAGGGCGTGCGCCTCTACGTCAAGGCGGAGTTCTTCAACCCGGCCGCCTCGGTCAAGGACCGCCTGGCGATCTCGATCATCGAGGAGGCCGAGCGGCGCGGCGAGCTCAAGCCCGGCATGACCGTCGTCGAGGCGACCAGCGGCAACACCGGCATCGGCCTCGCCATGGTCTGCGCCGCCAAGGGCTACCCCCTGGTCGTCACCATGGCCGAGTCCTTCTCGATCGAGCGGCGCAAGCTGATGCGCTTCCTCGGCGCCAAGGTCGTGCTGACGCCGAAGGCCGCCAAGGGCTTCGGCATGTACCGCAAGGCCGTCGAGCTGGCCGAGCAGAACGGCTGGTTCCTGGCCCACCAGTTCGAGACCGCCGACAACGCGACGATCCACGAGAACACCACGGCGCGCGAGATCCTGGCCGACTTCGCCGGCGACCGCCTGGACTACTGGGTGACCGGCTACGGCACCGGCGGCACCATGACCGGCGTCGCCCGCGTGCTGCGCCGCGAGCGCCCGGAGACGAAGATCGTGCTCAGCGAGCCGGCCAACGCCCAGCTGATCGGCAGCGGCCAGGCCCAGGAGCGCGCCGCCGACGGCTCGCCCGCGGTCGGCCACGGCGCCTTCGAGCCGCACCCGATCCAGGGCTGGACCCCCGACTTCATCCCGCTGGTGCTGCAGGAGTCGATCGACGGCGGCTACTACGACGAGCTGATCCCGGTCGCCGGCCCGGCCGCCATCGAGTGGTCGCGCAAGCTGGCCCGGCACGAGGGCATCCTGACCGGCATCTCCGGCGGCGGCACCTTCGCCGTCGCCATGGGGATCGCCGAGAAGGCGGCGCCCGGCACGGTCATCCTGGCCATGCTGCCCGACACCGGCGAGCGCTACCTCTCCTCGCCGCTCTTCGAGGGCGTGCCCGAGGCGATGACCGAGGAGGAGGCCGCCCTGTCGAAGTCGACGCCGGGCTTCCAGATGGGCTGACCGGCGGGCGGGTCGTCCGAACTCGCAGAGGCAGAGCGGCTTGCCGTCGGTCTTCACCCGCCCGGCCGGCCGTCAGCCCTCCGCCAGCGCCGGGGCGACGTCGTGGATGCGCCGGCGGAAGGCTGCGGCCAGCCGCCCGACCTCCGGGCCGAGCGCCCGCGGTGACACGACCGGCGGCACGGTCGCGCGGATCTCGCCGAGCAGCTCCCGCAGCGCGGGCGGCGCCGGCCGCTCGGTCACGAAGAGCGCCTGGGAGGCGACCGCGGCGAGCCCGGCCAGCGCTGCCTCGAGGCAGAGCGACGCCGTCTCCTGCCCGCGCCAGGCCAGGAAGGTCGGCGGCGACACGTCGTTCTGGCCGAAGCCGCCGCCGTCGCTGCCCGGCAGGAAGCTGCGCTGCGCGGCGCGCTTCGCCTCCTCGGCATAGCCGACCTGAACGGCGCCGAGCAGGCCGAGGCGCCCCTCGCCGGCCTGCAGCTGGTCGGGCAGCAGCGAATGGCGGCCGTCGAGCAGCCTCGAGGTGTGGCGGTCGGCGATCAGGCAGAGGTCGGCGGCCGCCGCGGCGAGATTGTCGAGTGCCGGATAGGCGGCGCCGTTGTGGTAGCCGCCGGTGCTGTAGACGCGGCCCCGCGGGTGGGCGGCGTCCGCGGGCAGGAAGACGGGGTTGTCGGTGACCGCGCCGAGCGCGCGCCCGGCGACCTCGCGCGCCGCCGCCAGCGCGCGGCGCGACTGGCCCAGGACGCGCGGCAGGATGCGGTAGCTGACCGGCGCCTGGTAGGGCCGCCGCTCGGCGCCGCCGCCGTGCAGGAGGTGGCGCAGCGCGGCCAGGGCGGCGGCCTCGTGGGGATCGTTCCAGAGTTCCTCGAGCTCGGGCGCATAGGCCTCGAGCGGCGCCCGGATCGCCTCGGCCGAGAGCGCGAAGACCGCCTCGGCCAGGGCCAGCCGCCGCTCGGCCGCCAGCGCCGCGTCGCTGATCAGGGCGGTCGCGCAGGGCGAGCCGTTGATCAGCGCCAGCGCCTCCTTCTCGGCCAGCGGGAAGCGGCTGGCGAGCTCGAGGAACAGCGGCGCCAGCCCCAGGATCTCGCCGGCCCCGCCCTGGCCCATCGCCGAGACCGCCGGCAGGGGAGTGCCGTCGAGCAGGCCGGCGACCGCGGCGGCCAGCTCGGGCGAGACCGCAGCGTGGCCCTCGACGTAGTTGGCGAGCCGCGCGAAGACGATGCCGCGGGCGACGCGCTGCGGCAGCGGCGGGCCGAAGGCCACGCAGACGCCGAAGGGCGGCTGCCGCGCGTGCTCGCGCCGCTCCTCGGGGCCGAAGCGCCGGTCGGCGCGCGAGCCGTAGCCGCTGGTGACACCGTAGATCGTGACGTCGGGATCGCTGTCGAGCAGCCGCAGGAACTGCGCCCGGCAGTCCGCCATGCGCGCCAGCGCCGCCGCGCCGAAGCGCACCGGCCGGCCGTCCCAGGCCACGGCACGGTAGCTCTCCAGAGTGAAGTCGCTGCGGGAGACGAGGTCCAGGGTCATGGGCGCGCGCCGTTCTTCGGGATGGGGCGGGGAGGCGCATAAGGCCCGCGATTCCCGGCCCGCCGCAAGGCGCGCAGCGCCGCGCGCTCGCGGTCGGGCAGCCCGGGAGGCCCCTGAATCGAGGGCGTCCGGGACGCCGGCCGGCTCGGTCGGCGATTCCCGCAGGGCGCGCGGCGCACCGGCGACGGCGCGGGCGATCCCGGAGACGCGCCGCCAGCCTTGACAGCGGGGGGCTCAGAGGTCACTTACCACCTTCCAGTCTTCCCGAATCGACGAAGGCTTTGAGCGTCCGGGTCGCATCGGCGATCATGGGGGGTCGAGCACGCAGTTGCGCCCGCGGGTGCGGAGCCTTGTTGGTTCGAAGGCCTCGGGCAGCGCTGCTCCCGCACGGAAGACGTTCGCCGAAGTCGCATCCGGCAAGAAGGGAACCACCTTGAGCAAGGCAAGCCAGAGCGCAGTTGCGGAAGACGAACGCCTCGACACGACCGCCGACGAGCTCGGCGACGCGATCGAGACGTCGGTCAAGGACATGATCGAGCGCGCCAAGAAGCGCGGCTACGTCACCTACGACGAGCTCAACGAGGTCTTGCCGCCCGACCAGGTTTCCTCCGAGCAGATCGAGGACGTCATGGCGACGCTGTCCTCGATGGGCATCAACGCCGTCGAGAGCCATGGCGACGAGGAGGAGGAGAGCGAGGACTCGCTCGACGAGCCGACCCAGGCCAAGCAGGCCGGCAACGTCACCGACGAGCAGGTCGGGCGCACCGACGATCCCGTACGCATGTACCTGCGCGAGATGGGCAGCGTGCAGCTGCTGTCGCGCGAGGGCGAGATCGCCATCGCCAAGCGCATCGAGGCGGGCCGGGAGAGGATGATCGGCGCCCTCTGCGAAAGCCCGCTGACCGTCAGCGCCCTCCTCGCCTGGCGCGAGGGCATCGTCAGCGGCGAGATCCTGCTGCGCGACGTCGTCGATCTCGAGGCGACGGCGTCCGACGGCGCCGACAGCCCGGACGGCGGCGAGGCCGCGGACGCCGGAGCGGCGGCCGCGCCCGGGCAGGAGGCCGCCGCGCCCGCCGGCAAGGCGGCCGACGACGAGGACGCCGATGCCGCGGCGGCCGGCGACGAGGAGGACGACGAGGGCGAGAACGTCTCGCTGGCGGCCCGCGAGATCCAGCTGACGCCGGTCGTCCTGGAGACGCTGAACCGGATGGGCGCCACCTTCGAGGCCCTGGTCGAAGTCCAGCGCGGCCGCTTCTCCCACATGGAGCGCGGCGAGAAGGTGCCCGACGAGCTCGAGGCGCTCTATGCCGAGTATCGCGACAAGCTCGTCGACATCATGGGCGAGGTGCACCTCAACAACGCGCGCATCGAGCAGCTGCTGGAGCAGCTCTACGGCCACAACAAGCAGCTGGTGGGCCTGGAGGGGCGCCTGCTGCGCCTCGCCCAGCAGCACAAGGTGCCGCGCGAGGAGTTCCTGAAGCACTATTACGGCCGCGAGCTCGACCCGCGCTGGCTCTCCAAGGTCAAGCGCCTGTCCGGCAAGGGCTGGGCCGCCTTCGCGGAGAAGGAGGAGGCCGAGGTCAAGGAGCTGCGCGAGAAGATCGCCGCGATCTCCCGGGAGACCGGCCTGCCGGTCGGCGAGTTCCGCCGCGTCGTCTCGACCGTGCGCGCCGGCCAGCGCGACGCCGCCAAGGCCAAGGAGGAGATGGTCGAGGCGAACCTGCGTCTGGTGATCTCGATCGCCAAGAAGTACACGAACCGCGGGCTGCAGTTCCTGGACCTGATCCAGGAGGGCAACATCGGCCTGATGAAGGCGGTCGACAAGTTCGAGTACCGGCGCGGCTACAAGTTCTCGACCTACGCGACCTGGTGGATCCGCCAGGCGATCACCCGCTCGATCGCCGACCAGGCCCGGACCATCCGCGTGCCGGTGCACATGATCGAGTCGATCAACAAGGTGACGCGGACCCGGCGCATCATGATCCACGAGCTCGGCCGCGAGCCGACCGACGAGGAGCTCTCGGAGAAGCTCCAGCTGCCGATCGACCGGATCCGCAAGATCTCGAAGATCGCCAAGGAGCCGGTCTCGCTCGACTCGCCGGTCGGCGAGGAGGAGGACAGCCGCCTCGGCGACTTCATCGAGGACAAGAACGCCGTCCTGCCGCTCGAGTCGGCCATCCAGTCGAACCTGCGGAGTGCGGCGACCCGCGTTCTGGCGGAGCTGACGCCGCGCGAGGAGCGCGTGCTGCGCATGCGCTTCGGCATCGGCATGAACACCGACCACACTCTCGAGGAGGTCGGCCAGCAGTTCAAGGTGACGCGCGAGCGCATCCGCCAGATCGAGGCCAAGGCGCTGCGCAAGCTCAAGCACCCGACGCGCAGCCGGAAGCTCCGGTCGTTCCTGGAGACCTGAGCGCGCGACGGCCCTCGACGGATCCTGGATGGGCGACCCGATGAGCTCCGACCTCGACATCTTCCGTTCGGCCGCCCTGCTGATCCGGGACCACGGCGAGGTCGCGGCGGCCGTGGCGGCCCGGCGGGCCGATGCGCTGCTGGATACCGGCGACCTCGAGGGCTGCCATCTCTGGAACCGCATCGTCGAGGCCATCGACGACCTGACCCGGACGCAGCGCCACGCGCACGAGCTGACCCACTGACGGCGGCGCGCCTCGCGAGGGGCGCGAACTCCAGGAGCTTGCCGGTTCCGACGGGACGCCGCCCGTCGAACGGTCGATGCCCGCCGTCCCGGGAACTCAGAAAGCGAGCTTGTTCTCCGTTCCCGAGAGCAGCCTTCCTATGTTCGCCCTGTGCTTGAAGACGATGATGAGCACCATCAGCAACGCGAAGACATGAAAGTAGAGTGCGTTGCCGAAGGCGGGCACGAACGAGATGGCCGCGAAAAGCACGGTGGCGCAGAGCGTGCCCAGGGAAACATAGCGGGTCGAGGCGACGACGATCACGAAGAAGCCGAGGCAGATGAGAGCCATGACCCAGTTCAGCATGAACAGCACGGTCACGGCCGTCAGCGCTCCCTTGCCCCCCTTGAACTGGAAATAGACAGGCCAGTTGTGCCCCAGGACCGCGCCGGCGCCGGCCGCCAGGAGGCTCGCGCAATCGCCGGCGTCTCCCGACTGGACATGGACGCCGAGGCGCAGGCCGATGAGGCAGGCGATCACGCCCTTCGCGATGTCGCCCGCGAGGACCAGCGCCGCGGCGGGCTTCCCGAGCACCCTCAGGGCGTTGGTGAGCCCGGCATTCCCGCTGCCATGGCTGGTTATGTCCCTGCCGTATAGCCTGCCGACGATCACCGCCGTATTGAGGCTGCCCAGGAGGTAGCCCGAGGCCAGGGCCGCCAGGATCTTCAAGATATCGATCAACGATCCCCTCCCGCGGACTGCGTCGCGTTTCCCTTGCTTCCCATCGCCGCCGGGGTCGGGCGTCGCCAGGCCGGACCGCTTCGGCCGCCGCTCGATCGACGGACGACTGCCGGAGCTACGCCGGATCCCGGGCGACGGGGCGATCGGGCGACAAGGCCTTACGGGCCGGCGGATGGCCTCGATGCCAGGGTCGAATCTGGCGCCTGCGCCAGGTCCGGGCAACCGATTCCTGCCCCCGGGGCGGCGCCGGTCGGCGGGCGCGGATCCGGGCGGCGACGACCAGCAGGGTGCCGGCGACGACGCCGAGGGCCAGCAGGGCGGTGCCGGGGCGGAAGCGCGAGACCTCGATCAGCCCGGCGGCGAGGGCGGCCTGCTCGAGGCCCAGGCCGAGCAGCGGCAGCAGGGAGACCGCGGCCATGTAGTTGCGGGCGCCGACCAGCCGGATCGACCAGAACGACAGGACCATCGAGGGCGCCCGCAAGGCGACGCCGACCGCGGCGCCGGCGGCCAGCAGCGGTCGGTCCAGGAGGCCGCCGGCGCTGCCACCCTCGGCGAGGCGGACGGCGAGGAACAGCGCGGCGGTGACCAGCAGCACCGCGCCGGTCAGGCGGAAGCGCGCGCCGGGCCGGTCGGAGCGGTTGTCGGGATGCCGCTCGGCGAGCAGCGTCGCCGCAACCAGGCAGAGCTCGTTGAGCAGCATCAGCCCGACCGCCGGATCGCGGAGCCCGCCCTCCAGGCCGGCGACCAGCGGCAGGATCGCCGCCAGGATCACCAGCTGGCCCAGCCACTCGCCGCGCGCCGGCCGCCGCCCGAAGGCCAGCCAGACCGCGAGCGCGACCAGCGGCACGTTGACCGCGCCGAGCACGCCGGCCTCCAGCACGCTGAGCCGGACCAGGACGGCGGTGTAGCAGGCGGCCGACAGCACCCGCAGCACCCCGAGGGCCCAGGTCGCCGGCCGGCGGAAGCTCGAGAGGTCGGGGCGCCGGCGCCCGCCGGCCGCCAGCAGCACGAGGCCGCCGGCGCAGAGCTGCACGAAGCTGAAGGCCCAGGGGTCGAGGCCGAGGCGCAGCAGCAGCACGCGGCTGGCGGCGAGCAGCGCCGCCCAGGACAGCAGGGCGCCGAGGGTAACCAGGATCGCCAGGGGCATGGCAGGCGGCTCCGCTGGGTGAGGGCGGGCGGAGCGTGGCACGGCCGGCGAAAGGCTGATATTCCACATTTTATATCCGAGTGTTATATTTTCGTTTCATGGACTGGGACGATCTCCGAGCCTTCCTGGCCGTCGCCCAGCTCGGCAGCCTGCGCCGGGCCGCGGAGGCGCTCGGCGTCACCCAGCCGACGATCGCGCGGCGCCTGCGCGGCCTGGAGGCCGACCTCGGCCTGCCGCTGTTCGAGCGCGAGCGCGACGGCCACCGCCTGACGGCGGCGGGGGCGGTGCTGCTGCCGGAGGCGCGCGCCGTCGAGACCGCCGCCCTGCGGGTCGAGCGGCGCTCCCACGGCCTGGTCGGCGGCCTGGCCGAGACCCTGCGGGTCGGCGCCGGCGAGTGGGCGGCGGCACTGCTGGCGCGCGGCCTGGCCGGCATCGCCGAGGGGCCCGGCATCGAGCTGCTGGTCACCGGGGCGCCGGCGCCCGGCGCCGGCCGCGCCCCCGAGATCCTGGTCCGCCACGGCATCCCGGAGACGGGCGAGGGGCTGACCCGGCGGGTCGGGGCGCTCGACTGCGCGCTCTACGGCGCGCCGCGCTTCGCCGAGGGCCGGGCCCTGCCGCTCGGGCCGGCCGAGCTGGCCAGCCTGCCCTGGCTCGGCTTCGTCGAGGAGCAGGAGCACTACGTCACCATGCGCTGGCTACGCGAGCGGATGCGCGAGCGCCCGCCGGCCGCCCGGCTGATGCGCAGCGACCTGATGGCCGCCGCGGCCGCCGGCGGGGTCGGCGTCGCCGTGCTGCCCTGCTTCCTCGGCGACGCCCTGCCGGGCCTGCTGCGGCTCTCGGCGCCGATCGAGGCGCTGCGAGCCGACTACTGGGCGGTCGCCCATCCGGACCTGGCGCGCAACCCCTCGGTGCGCGCCGCCGTCGACTGGATCCTCGACTGCTTCCGCTCGGCGGACGGCCCGCAGGCCGCGGCCGGCTGAGGCGCCGGGGCTGGCCGCCTCAGAAGGGCAGCGGCGCGTTCTCCTTGACCTGCTTCATGACGAAGAAGGTGCGGGTCTGGCGCACGCTGGGCAGCGCGATCAGCTGCTCGCCGTGCAGCTTGTTGAAGTCGCCGATGTCCCTGACCCGGATCTTCAGCAGGTAGTCGAAGTCGCCGGCGACCAGGTTGCAGTCCAGCACGAAGGCCATCTTCGTCACCGCCGCCTCGAAGGCGGCGAAGCTGTCCGGCGTCGAGCGGTCGAGCACGACGCCGACCATGACCAGGGCGCCGAGCCCGACGGGCTCCGGCGCGATCTGGGCGTGCACGCCGGCGACGTAGCCCTCCTCGAACAGCCGCTGGGTGCGGCGGTGGCAGGTCGCCGGGCTGACGTTGACGCGGCTCGCCAGCTCGGCGTTGGTCAGCCGCCCGTTCGCCTGCAGGGCGCGCAGGATGTTCAGGTCGATCCGGTCGAGCTCGCTCATGGAAGAATCTTCCCAAAATAGGGATCTGGACGAGAGATCAGGGCGACAAGGGGCATCTGCTTACCCAATCGATGCGACCGAGGGAAGCAATTCGAGAGCACCTTTCAGGGCTCTTCTCCTAGCATGCCGTCCTTCACGCAGCCCGGAGGCCCCGCCATGTCCCCGCCCGCCAAGTCCCCCGCCACGTCGCTCCTCGCGAACTTCGAGCGCTACCCGCTGACCTTCGGCCCGACGCCGATCGAGCACCTGCCGCGCCTGACCGCGGCGCTCGGCGGCAAGGTCGAGATCTACGCCAAGCGCGACGACTGCAACTCGGGCCTGGCCATGGGCGGCAACAAGCTGAGGAAGCTGGAGTACATCGTGCCCGACGCCATCGCCTCGGGCGCCGACACGCTGGTCTCGATCGGCGGGGTGCAGTCGAACCACACCCGCATGGTCGCCGCCACCGCCGCCAAGATCGGCATGAAGTGCGTCGTGGTGCAGGAGAAGTGGGTGCCGCACTACGACGCCGTCTACGACCGGGTCGGCAACATCCTGATGACCCGCCTGATGGGCGCCGACAGCCGCCTGGTCGACGAGGGCTTCGACATCGGCATCCGCAAGAGCTGGGAGGACGCGATGCAGTCGGTGCGCGACGCCGGCGGCAAGCCCTACGGCATCCCGGCCGGCGCCTCGGTGCACAAGTACGGCGCGCTCGGCTACGTCGGCTTCGCCGAGGAGGTCGCCGAGCAGGAGAGGGCGCTGGGCTTCCGCTTCGACTACGTCGTCGTCTGCGTCGTCACCGGCTCGACCCAGGGCGGCATGATCGTCGGCTTCGCCGCCCAGGACCGCGCCGAGCGGGTGATCGGCATCGACGCCTCGGCGACGCCCGAGCAGACCCGCGCCCAGGTCCGCCGCATCGTCGACGACACCGCGGCGCTGCTGGAGCTGGGCCGGCCGATCCGCGAGGACGAGATCGTCATCAATCCCGACTACGCCTATCCGGCCTACGGCGTGCCCTCGGAGGCGACCAACGAGGCGATCCGCCTCGGCGCCCGCACCGAGGCGATGATCACCGACCCGGTCTACGAGGGCAAATCCCTGCAGGGCCTGATCGACCTGACCCGCAAGGGCTTCTTCCCCGCGGGCTCCAAGGTGCTCTACGCCCACCTGGGCGGCGCACCGGCGCTCAACGGCTACAGCTACTACTTCAAGGACGGCTGAGCGGAGAGGGGCGGCGGCGGGAGCCACCCCGGTCCGATCCGTCTTCAAGCGCCCGAGTTCGCGGCCGGGAGCCAGTGCTCCCGGCCGCGCTGCTGTCTGCCCCCGAGGCCTTGCCGGGGGCCAGGAGTCCACCGTTTGAGGGCAAGTCTGTTCGGTGTCCGACAGCGCGGATAGGGCGACGGCTGTGCGCCACTTGCGGACGGTCGGAATCGCGAAGATGCTCCCAACATGGTGCATCAAATCGTCGCCTACGAGTTTTCAGACGCTGCCTTTGTCGTCGGCAGCGACCCAGTCGTGTGCGTGGTGCGACTTTCGAAACTCTCCGAGTATCTGACGCTTGCTGAACTCGACGAAGCATTCAGCGGCTACGCCTCATACCGTCAAGCACCTTGGATGAAACGATACGTCGGTGTGTGGGGCCGAAAGAACTGCCAACGGCTCCGACGCTTCTTGCGAGAGCGTGGGGCTGATGTCGTCATCCGTCGGGAGCGTCCGCCTCGACTTGCATTGGCGCGCTACAATACGCGGGGAACGCGGAAAAAGGTAAGGACGCTAGCGGCGCGGGACCACCGCTAACCACCAGTTGCGAATAGTCCCGCTCATGGCTTCACGATCTAGTTCTTTGCCTTATCGTCGGAAGCGGCGCTTCCGGCGCCGCTTCCGATCAGCGCCAGGAGCGGACAGCGAGGTAAAGTCAGCTCAGACCCTTCGCCGACCGGTCGGCGGGCATCAGTGCCACTGCATTCCAGCGGCGAAAGCGGGCCTTCGTCACATGGGCTTCCCATCAATGTCATCACACGACATCAGAGGTGCGCGCGCACGAAACCGTTGCATTAGAGATCAATTTCTTAGATGTAGGGCGGCCCAAGTGCATCGTGTGGTTGCACTACGCGGCCGTCCGCGACATTCTACCTCTCAACATGGTGGCGAACAAAGCTAGAATATAGCCTCATGAAGTCTACCATCACCCACGAAAAGTGCGGTGGCTTGAAGCAATTGGGGGCGATGAGCGACAACACCCACATTCACCCCGTCGAATGGCCTTCCGTCGACGAAAGTCTTCCCGTTGAGGAAGGTGGCCCGGTCGCGCGTACAGGCTTCAACTACCAGGACGAGATCGCAGTCGGCTTCTTACTGGATATGTTGGAACGCTCCGACATCGAAAAAATCCACTGTGAAACCCATGACGATATTCTCGTAGTTCGCACTCATGAGAGTGCAGCGGAACGGATTGCAGAGTTTGTTCAGGTGAAGGCGGGCGAGCCGAAGCACCTTTGGTCGGTCGCTGGCCTCTGCCAGCGCAAGAAGAGCAAGCCTGGTACGTCTATATTTGAGATTTCCCTGGCGCGGGACAAGTACAAAGAGACAGCTCTGTTCCGGATTGTGACGCTGCGCGACGTTGATAACGATCTAAAGCTCCTCACTTATGGGGCCGACGCTCCTGCTAGGCAGCCGGAGTGCGATGACTGCAAGGCACTCCTCGCCGCAATCGAGAAGCGATGCCCCGGCTCCAAATCCGAGAAGGGGAACTGCACAGATTACTGGATTACCAATTGCCACTGGGATGTGCGGCACAGTGAGGCCGCCATCAAGAGAGAAAACCTTCTTCGTCTGATTAAGATAAGCAACAGCGAAGGGCGAACATTATTGTTTGATCAGGCGGAATTACTTCTAATTGAGCTGCGCCGCCGCGCGAAGGCGGCAGGGGACGCTAAGCCAAAATCCAAGTGGCATGAAAAGATAATCACGCAGTCCACGCTGCGGAGTTGGTGGGAGCAGCGAATGGAAGAACTTGTCACCGGCGTCTCGGCTCCGTCCGGAGGAAAGCTCAAAAGGAAGATGGAGGACGCGGAGCTCCCGCAGGACCTTGTTGCGCTCGCTCTGGATCTGCGCCGTCGCTACGCGAAGTCCTCCCGCACCTCCCGATACATGGAAGCGGAATTAGGCGAGACTCTGCGGGACCGTGTGGAGGCAGAAGTGCTGTCGCTGCGTTCGAAGCTTATTGCCGGTGAACTCGACCTGGACGGGCCGAGCTTCCACGCGCTCTGCGTTGCGCGACTGGACAAGATAAACGCTGCACGTGAGCCCGGTGCCGATGACCGATCCGCATTCCTGAAAGGATGCATGTACGACATCGCTGACCGCTGCATGATGCGATTTGTGAGACCCCAATGAGGTCGATCAATCGCATCGGAACCAGACCAGCAAGTCTGCCGCTCTCGGCCGACGACGTAGTGGAGTTCCACGCCGCCCGCTTGCTCCTCCTGTTTAACCTTTGCGGGGTCGCCGGCCGCATCGACGGCTTAACAAAGATGGCCAAGCTCGACTTCTTCGCCAGGTATCCTGACTTCTTCGAAGTTGCTGCCGCCAGAATGCCAGTGTCGTCCGATGAGGTGGCGCAGGACGAAAACGGCGACTCCGCCATCGAGTCAGCCATGGTGCGCCACCACTATGGCCCCTGGGACAAGCGCTACTACCACGTTCTCGCCCACTTGGAAGCCAAGGGGCTGATCACCGTGACGAAGGAGGGCAAGACCTATCGATTGGCACTGACGGACCTCGGCAAGCAACGTGCAAGAGCTCTTGCCTTGGCGCCATCGTTTTCAGGCTTGGTCGATCGCATGCGCAAGATAAAGAAGGTTTTCGGCGGAAAGAGCGGAACTTTTCTGAAGGACCACATTTACAAAATATTTGATGAAGAGGTAGGGCGCCGTCCCATGGGGCAGGTGATTGAATGAATGATGGTGGCTCATTTCTTTCGGTAGGTCGGCTCCTACGCCGATTGGCTACCGGGAACGTCGAAGAGATCGATTTTGATCTTGGCGTGAATGTCCTCGTCGGCCCCCCCAATACTGGCAAGACTAAGTGGCTTCAAACTCTCGATTTCCTACTCGGGGATACCGGAGACAATCCATTTGAGGGCGCCGAGGAGACCGGACTTTCTGAGAAGTATGAAGCTGCCGGCGTCGAATTTCGCATCGGAGAGGAAATGTTCTGGGTCGAGCGTAGGTGGCGGGAAGCAGGCGCGAAATCCAAGGTATTCGTTAATGACGACTCAATGCCAGCCCGTGAATTCCAGCAGTGGCTAATGGAGAAGCTGGGAGTCCCGCTTCTTCACTTTCCGAAGGGCAATCCCATGTCCGGACAGACATGGCCTCAGCTCAGCTTCCGAATGCTGCTGCGCCATATCTACCGGCAGCAACGGTTCTGGGGCGACCTTGCCGACAAACAGCCTGAAGGCGAGCAACTGGCATGCCTTATGCAGTTCCTCGGGCTGGCGGAGAAAATCTTCACCAAAGAATATGGCGAGCTTGTATCCATGAAGCTGCAGGCGGAGCGCCTTAAGGCAAGCCACGAGTATTATGGCGCGGCGCTCGAAGCGCTTGCCAGGGACGTTCTGTCTGAGCCCGGCCTTTCCGTAGGAGTTTCGGCCGCTACTGTCAGGGCTGCTGAGGGCAGGATTGCTGAGGAAATCAATTCTCTCAGGAACCAACGCGCCAAATTGATTGGATCCGCGCGCGATCAAGCGCTCGCTCCCCATGGTCGCGGCCGAGTTGCCGAACTCGGGGAGGCAAGAGCTGCGAGCTTGGTTGCACTGGAGGAGCTGCATCGGAGGCTTGATGATGCGACCGAGCGGCTAGCCGAGATGAATCGATACCGCGCGGAGCTGGTGACGGAGTTCGACCGCCTGAACCGAGCGGAAGAAGCCGGGCAACTCTTAGCAGACCTCAGGATCACGCACTGCCCGGCGTGCGACCAAAAAATTCGCCAAATCAACACCCACGACCGTGAGTGCTTCCTGTGCCATCAACCGCTCCCGGAACAGCCTGTAGTGCAGGAGCTCGGCGCCGTCCGCATCAGGTTCGAACGCGAAAGGCTTGCCGGCGAGATTAAAGAGGTCGATGAAATTATCGTCGCCCTGCGTTCTGAATTTGGGCGACTTCAAGGTGAGATTACTTCAGTACAAGAGCGGCTGCGTCTTGTCGAAAATGAACTCGCGCCTTCGCGCGAAGCCGTCAGTGCGCTCGTGCAAGACGATGTCAGTGCCCTGGACGTAGCGTTGGGAGAAGCGAGCGAGAGGCAGCGTCAGATAGGGCGGCTATCCTCCGCAGTTGCTGCGGGGGCTGAAATCATCGAGCGTGTCCGCGAGATTGAGAAGAAGATAGTTCCACTGCAGGCTCGGGTCGATCAAGCAGCGAGATCAACCGATTTTGAATCCGCGGCCGCCGAACTCGAAGACGGCATGAACGGATACCTCTCTGCGATCGACACGCTTAAGCCAGGGGCCTGGCGCCACAATCGGGTTCGCATCGATATTTCCAGGTCCGGGTTCAGCATCAAGGTCGGAGCCCGGCGTTGGAGCGCCGTGCTGGGCGGAACCGATACTCTGTATTTTCTCATGGCCTACCACTACGGCCTGCTGACCCTCAGTGGCAAAGACGGCTACCACTACCCGGGCATCTCCATTATCGACGTTCCAGGGGAGTTTTCAGGGGAGTCTATTGAAGACAAAGAAAACTTTATCGTCCAGCCTTTTATCGATTTATTGTCCAGGGAAGAATATCAGTGCTGTCAACTCATCATCACTGGTGCATCTTTCAGCGGACTGGAGAAGGTCACGCGGAGGGAGCTGCAGCATGTCTATACAGCCTAGCCGCACTGCCTACTCGACCGAACGACGCTGTCATGCATAGAAAGTTCGGAATCTGCCCGCCGCCGCCGGTCGAGGGTAGATCTTTGCTGCGTACCGGAGGCATGCCACAGACGTTGCGACTGCGCGAACTCAACAAGCGCGGCAAGTTGTATTCCGCGGTCTCTTGGATGGCATCAATATAGGCGCGAGGCGGCTCACCTAAATCGACAAAGCTCACCCTATTTGCCGCGCCGCTGATCGATCAGGCGATCGATTTCGATTTCGACCTGAGCTGCATTCTCATAGAGTGCTTCACGAATGCTTGATGTCGCGTCCATAAACGACTGGTAGTTGAAGAGAGCAACGTGTGGATTCTTTTTGGACCGTAGGCGTGCCACTTGCTTCCTCCATGACGATACCGGGTCGCGCTTCAGTCGAAACGGGTAGTTTTGACCCAACCATTCAGCTAACTGTAGGACGTTCTCGCCCGCCCAACCATGCTCCTTCGCAAAGAGCTGCCCTTCCTTCGTGAAGGCAAGCGGCCATGCTTGGCAGTCAACAATCGCTGCATCACGCGGCTTCTGCTGGCCGACATAGATGCCGCCAGCAATGATGTCGATATAGGTGTCACACTCGCTGACCACGTGCTCCATGTGATCGGCTAAGCTTTCGACGGTCTGAGTACTATCGTGAGCGCACGCGATTTCCAATTCGCTGCAAGCATTCCTAAAATCATCGGGGCGTGCTGGAAAAGATTCGGGACCTTTGAAGTATTTTTTCGCCCGCTCAGGTAGCTTTTGATTCGAAATCCAGCTAAGCCCATAAGGCTCGTATCGAGCGAGGAATTGGCAGGCCGTGTCGAAATAGAGGTCCGCAAGGTCCGGCAAAATCGCCTCGTGCTGGAGTCCGACGTGATACAACTCATTGCGGAGCGAGTGTAGGATCTTAATTGTGCGAGAGCGTTCCTCAGAGATCATGCCTTCAATTCGCGCGAATTTCAGCTTCGCGTCGAACGACCCTCCCAACGCTTCGACAAGCTCCCGTTTGTGCGCGTAGTCTGGTTGAGAAAAATAGAATGCCTTCAATCGAAGATCTTTCTCTTTAGCAATCTGGTGCAAAACGAGCTCAATAGCGTTGTCGGTAAGCATCAGTCCAAATCGCGAATCATGGACTTCGCGCGTTGAGATATGCTCAAGCGCCAAGTCCATCTGCTCGAGAACGCCGGCAAGAAAGAGAAGCATCCGCGAATAGTGCCCAAAGCGATACGGATCGACAACTTCCATGGTCCGGGCGCGTTCTGACGGACCAACCAAGTGGTCGCGAAACGTCGGTGCGCACTCGCAGGCGACCGCGAGGATTCGCCTCGACTAGCATCGGGTGATGAATCTGACGAATGTCTCCTCTGGGTCTTGGTCGTGTGAAAACGCTGGCGGCATCGGCTCAACCTGGCCGCCGCTGGTGCTCGGGCGTGGATCGAGCTGGCGGTTCGGCGTCTTGCCGTCGTTGGCGACCTGACGGGCTCCAGCAGTGTTCTGGGCCGGAGGGAGGCGGATCAGGCCCGGATTGCCGCCATCAGCGCGCCGACGCCCAGGATGTTCATGACCCGCGTCAGGTTGTAGGCGAGGACGGCGAGCGCCGTCTCCGTCTTCACGTTGCGGAGCCGCTTCATCAGGAAGTGGGTCGCGCCCATCCGCGCCTTGATCGTCCCAAAGGGATGCTCGACCGTCTCGCGCCGCTGACGCATCGCGGCTGGGTTCTCATCG
>NZ_FWZX01000069.1 GCF_900177295.1 Tistlia consotensis USBA 355 | reverse complement strand
AAGCTCAGGATCCGACATGGCTCTTATCTCCATGTCGCCCAGACTCCCCGCTGCTGCCTATGCGCGGAAGGTGCCCTCAGAACAGCGCTTACGCCATGACCGCCGTCGCTCGCGTGCACATCAGCCTGCTGGAGATCCGGCCCGCAATCTGGCGGCGGGTCGAGGTGCCGACCTCTATCACGCTCAAGCAGCTGCACGACGTCATTCAGGCGGTGTTCGGCTGGCAGGACTACCACCTGTTCGAGTTCGAGGCGGCGGCGCAGCGCTACGGCATCCCCGACGAGGAGTTCGACCTGGGCAAGCCGGTTCGCGAAGCCCGCAACATCCGTCTCGCCACCCTGATCGATCGCGGCGTGACGACGCTCGACTACACCTACGATTTCGGCGACGGCTGGCAGCACCGCCTCGAGATCGAAGCCGTCGAGGAGCGGCCGGGAGACTCTGCGCTGCCAAAGCTGCTCGGCGGCGCCCGCCACGGCCCTCCCGAAGATGTCGGCGGGCCGCCCGGGTACGAGGCGTTCCTCGAGGCGGTCGCGGACCCCGACCACGAAGAGCACGACGACGTCCTCACATGGTGCGGCGGCGCCTTTGAACCTGAGGACATGGAGGCCGAAGCCATCGAACGGCGCCTCGCCGTCATCGCCCGACGGCTCTCTGCCGACAACAAGCGGCGACGCGACAAGGCCTGATCCTCGCCATCGGGGGCGGCCAACACCGGACGCTTACGATCAACCGGAAGAAGACGCGCCGGATCTACAACGAGCTCGGCCTACAGCTGCGCGACAAGGCGCCGAAGCGGCGCGGGCCAGGGGCTCGGAGTTCGTCTCCCGGGATCTCGAGCTCTGGGCCTGGCGGCAGGGGGTGGAGCGATTCCCTGTTCGGCGCACGCGGCGCTGACCGGCGGCGAGGCCCGGGGCAGGCTGGTGGTCGAGGCGGCAGCCCGGTCCCGAGGCGAGGCGGGCCCTTCGGGCGGGCGAGGGCCCGCCGGCTCCCTCCGGGGGCGGTCCGGTGGCCCTCACGTCTTCTCACACCGGCTAACTCGCCATGACGGCCGGTCTTCCGGAGAGTGGCCACGACGGGGCCGCGCTCTCGGGCGCCTCGACGGGCCCAGCCTGACGGAGAACTCCCATGCCGGAACTTCTGGACAGCGTCCTCTCGGCCCATGGCGGGCTGGCGCGATGGCATTCCTTCCGGAGCCTGCGCGCCACCATCGTCACGGGCGGCGCGCTGTGGGGCATGAAAGGCCTCGTGCAGGATGCCGAGCCGCGCGAGATGACCGTTCTCCTGCACGAGGAGCGGGCCTCCGTCATGCCCTTCGGCGAGCCCGACCGGCGGACCGCCTTCACGCCGGATCGCATCGCCATCGAGACGATCGAGGGCGAGCTGGTCGCCGAGAGGCGCGATCCGCGGCAGTCCTTCAGGGGCCATGAGATGACCACGCCCTGGGATCCGCTCCAGAGGGCCTACTTCAACGGCTATGCGCTCTGGACCTACCTGACGACGCCCTTCCTGCTGGCCCTGGACGGCGTCGAGGTCCGGGAGGTCGAGCCCCTGTCCGAGGACGGGGAGAGCTGGCGCAGGCTCCGGGCCCGCTTCCCGGCGCGGCTGGCGACCCACAGCAGCGTCCAGGACTTCTTCTTCGGGCCCGACTTCCTGCTCAGGCGCCACGACTACAGCGTCGAGGTGGCCGGCGGCTTCCACGCCGCGCAGCTCGTTTCCGACTACCGGGAGGTCCAGGGGCTCAGGCTGCCGACCAGGCGGCGCGCCTATCGCAGGAGCGCCGACGAGCGGCCGCTCCCCGACCCGGTCCTGGTCTCGATCGATCTCAGCGACATCCGCTTCGGCTGAACGCGCCGGGCGGTCACCGGGCGTCCCGCGGCCGTCGCCGCCTGGGCGCCTCGACGCAGCCTGCCGCGCTCGGCGGCGGACAAGGAGGACCCCATGCACATGATGGACTGGAACGGTTACCGGCGGCAGGTTCTCGCCGGAGTCGGCGCGCTGTCGAAGCTCAGCCCGGACACGGTGAAGGGCTATCTGGCCCTGGGCGGCGCCGGGGCGAAGACGGCGCAGCTCGATGCCAGGACCCGCGAGCTGATCGCGCTCGCCGTGGCGATCAGCCTGCGCTGCGACGGCTGCATCACCGTCCACGCAGAGGCGGCGCGCAAGGCGGGCGCGACGGAGGAGGAGCTGGCCGAGGCGCTGGGCGTCGCGATCGGCGTCAACGCGGGCGCCGCCCTGGTCTATTCGACGAGGACGCTCGACGCCTTCGCGGCCGCCAGCGAAGCCTAGCGGGCCGGCGCCGTTGCCGCGCGGGCGGAGGAGCCGCCAGGCCGGACCGCGTGAATCCGATCTGGAATCCGATCGGCCAGGGAAGGTTCACGGGACCTGTCGGATCGCGGGGCGGTTCCGTCAGGTCGCGATCTGCCCTAGCAGGCTGCTGAAAAAGTGTCTTCCGGCTCTGTGCGGGAGGTGATTCGATTCCGTCATGGTGTTGCCGAGGGAGGCTTGGCATGCGCGGC
>NZ_FWZX01000036.1 GCF_900177295.1 Tistlia consotensis USBA 355 | reverse complement strand
CGACCACCGCCGCCTGGATCGCCACCGGCGTCTCGTTCGGCGAATGCAGCGGCCGGCGCGAGCGGTCCTCCAGGCCCGCCAGGCCCGCCGCGCGATAGCGCGCCAGCCAGCGATAGCCGACCGTCGGGCTGATCCCGAAGCGCCGGCACAGAGCGCGCTTGTTCGCCCCCTCCCGGCTCGCCAAAAGCACGAACTCCCGACGCTGCGACACGATCGACACCTCCTGCCAGGGCATCGAAAGCCTCCCTCATGAGACCCTCAATGCCGATCAGAATGCGTCCACCATGTCCCCGAACACCCGTCCACCATCTCTCCGGTCTATACAGCTTGTCGAAGGGCGAAGCGAAGTTGGCACGGTCTGCGCCCGCTTCGCTCGCGCTCCGCGCCCCGCTGCGCGGGGTTCGACAGGCTCACCATGAAGCGAACTGGAGGCGGCGCGAATTGGGGGCTGACGCGATTGGAAGACGGGCGCGCCGATCCGCGTGCCCCGGCCCTCAGACGTCGAAGAAGACGGTCTCGCCCTCGCCCTGGAGCACGATGTCGAAGCGGTAGACGGACTCGCCCGCGCGCTTCTCCAGCTTGGCGACCAGGGTGTCGCGTCGGCCGACGTGCTCGACCAGCTTCAGCACCGGGTCCTGGGCGTTGGCGCCGGCCTCGTCGTCGAAGTAGAGGCGGGTGCTGAGGCCGATGTTGATGCCGCGGGCGACGACCCAGAGGCTGAGGTGCGGCGCCGAGACCGCGGGCTTGCCGTCGGGTCCGGCGCGCCCCGGCACCGGGCCGGGCTTCACGGTCTCGAACCAGTAGATGCCGGTCTCGAAGTCGCAGACCGCGCGGCCCCAGCCGCGGAAGGCGCTCTCGCCGAGCGGCGCGGTCGGGAACCGGCCCTTGGCGTCGGCCTGCCAGACCTCGACGGCGGCGTCCTTCACCTTGTGGCCGGCGCCGTCGATCACGTAGCCCTCGATGCGGATGCGCTCGCCCTCGACGGCGGCGCCGGCGATGACGTTGTCGAGCTGCTGGCTGCGCTCGGGCAGGCCGGCGGCGGCGGGGGCCATGCCGATGTGCAGGTAGGGGCCGGCGGTCTGCGACGGCGTCTCCTGCAGCTGGCGGAAGGGGTAGGCGGTCTTGCTCATGGTCTCACGCGCCCTGCAGCTTGTTCTCGAAGAGGGTCTGGCGGCGGCCCCGCAGCACGATGTCGAAGCGGTAGGCCAGGCAGTCGAGCGGCACCCCGGCCGACTGGTCGAGCCGGGCGACCAGGCGCTCGACCGCGTCCTTGTCGGCGATCGCGTTGACGATCGGGCAGGTCCGGATCAGCGGGTCGCCCTCGAAGTAGAGCTGGGTGATCAGCCGCTGGCAGAAGGCGTCGCCGAAGATCGAGAGGTGGATGTGCGCCGGCCGCCAGTCGTTGATCCGGTTGCGCCAGGGGTAGGGGCCCGGGCGGATCGTGCGGAAGAAGTAGTAGCCGTTGGCGTCGCTCAGGCAGCGCCCGCAGCCGCCGAAGTTCGGGTCGAGCGGCGCCAGGTAGTTGTCGCGGACGTGGCGGTAGCGGCCGCCGGCGTTGGCCTGCCAGACCTCGATCAGGGCGTTCGGCACCGGCCGGGCGTTCTCGTCGAGCACGCGGCCGTGGACGATGATGCGCTCGCCGATCGCATCGCCCCCTCCGCCGTAGTTGCGGATCAGGTCGTTGTCGAGCGGCGCGATCGCGTCCTCGCCGAACAGCGGCCCGGTCGCCTCGGACAGGCTCTGGGCCAGGGAGATCAGCGCGAAGCGCGGCGAGCGCGTGACGCTGGTCTTGTAGCCGGGGGCGTAGGCGGCCGGGTGGACGTCCCGGTCGCGCTGGTAGAACTCGTCGATTCCAGCCATGGGATTCAGCTCTCGGGTTGCTCGGCGAAGATGGTCTTGGCGATGCGGATCGCGCTGTTGGCGGCGGGCACGCCGGCATAGACCGCGACGTGCAGCAGGATCTCCTTGACGTCGTCCTCGCTGGCGCCGGTGTTGCGGATCGCCCGGAAGTGCAGGGCCAGCTCCTCCTCGCGGCCGAGGCCGGCGAGCAGCGCGATGGTGACCAGGCTGCGCTCGCGCCGGGTGAAGTGCGGCCGCGACCAGAGCGAGCCCCAGGCGGTCTCGGTGATGAAGCGCTGGAAGTCGGCGTCGAAGGCGGTCTTGTTGGCCTCGGCGCGGGCGACGTGGGCCTCGCCCAGCACCTCGCGCCGGACCTTCATGCCGGCCTCGTAGCGGTCCTGGGCGGGCATCTTCGTCTCGTCAGCCGGCAAGTTTCCGCTCCTTCAGGAACTCGGCGATCAGGCTGCCGAGCGCCTCGGGCTGCTCGACAGAGGGCAGGTGGCCGGCCGCCGGGATCACGGCGAAGCGGGCGTCGGGCAGCAGGCCGGCCAGCTCGCGCACCAGGGCCGGCGGCGTCGCGCCGTCCTCGGCGCCGGCCAGGCAGAGCGCCGGCATCGTCAGCCCGGCCGCCGAGGCGGTCAGGTCGGCGTCGCGGATCGCCGCGCAGGTCGCGACGTAGCCCTCGAGCGGCGTGCGCACCAGCATGTTGCGCCAGATCGCCAGCTCGGCCGGCCGCTCCTTCCGGAACGCGGGGCAGAACCAGCGCTCCAGGATCGGCTCGGCGAGCGAGACGATGCCGCCCTTCATGAGGCCGTCGATGCGGGTCTGCCACATCTCGGCCGTGCCGATCTTGTGGGCGGTGTCGCAGAGGACGAGGGCCGCGACCTTGTCCGGCCGGCGCGCCGCGAAGGCCTGGGCGATCATGCCGCCGACCGACAGGCCGACGATCACGGCACGGCCGACGCCGCGCGCCTCGAGCAGGGCCTCCAGGTCGTCGGCCAGGGCCTCGATCGTGTAGGGGCCGGGCGGGCAGTCGGACAGGCCGTGGCCGCGCTGGTCGAAGCGCAGGATCCTGAGGCCGGCCGGCAGGCAGGGCAGCAGCGGGTCCCAGACCCGGAGGTCGGTGCCGAGCGAATTGGTGAAGACCAGGGCCGGCGCGTCCTGTGGGCCCCCGTCGCCGAGCCGTTCGTCGCTGAAACAGAGCGCTTGGCCGTTCGCCAGCGTCGCCCGCATCGCCTCTCCTTCCCCCGTTCCCGTTTCTCCGGTGCGGCCGAGACCCCGGCCGACCGCTTGAACGGGCGCGAGCCTAGAGCAGAAGGACGCTCCGTGGAATGACTTAGATCACGAAGTTCTTAGATCGCGAAGTCGCACGCCCGCAGGGAGGGCTCGGTGCGAGCAGGCCTCCCTCTCCGCCCCGGGGGGCGGAGAGGGGCGGGGAGAGGTGGGGCGACGTTGCCTCGAGCGGTGGCGTATGGGGAAGAGCGGGAACACCCCCACCTCTCCCGGCCTCTCCGCCCCCCGGGGGCGGCGAGGAGAAGAAACGGAAGGGCGCGTCACTCCCGCGCTATTCCGCCGCGTCCCGCTTGCCGGGGCGCAGGGTCAGCAGCGGCCGGCGGTGGCGCTCCAGCTCGTCGTCGAGCTGGCGGGCGACGGCGCCGCGCTCCGGCGTGCCGCGCGCGACCAGGTAGTAGACCAGCGGGATGATGAAGAGGGTCAGCAGGGTCGAGGAGATCACGCCGGCCAGGATCACCACGCCGATCGCCGAGCGGGTCTCGGCGCCGGCGCCGCCGGAGAGGATCAGCGGCACCGCGCCGGCCGCGGTGGTGATCGCGGTCATCAGGATCGGCCGGAGGCGGATGCCCGAGGCCTCGATCACCGCCTCGGCGAAGCCCAGGCCCTCCTCGCGCAGCTGGTTGATGAACTCGACGATCAGGATGCCGTTCTTGGCGGCGAGGCCGACCAGCATGATCAGGCCGATCTGGGTGTAGATGTTGAGCGTGCCGCCGGTCAGCCAGATGCCGGCCAGGGCGCCGGCGACGGCCAGCGGCACGGTCAGCATGATGACCACCGGATGGACGAAGCTCTCGAACTGGGCGGCCAGGGCCAGGAACACCACGACGATGCCGAGCATGAAGACGAAGGTCAGCGAGCCGCCGGATTCCTTGAAGTCGCGCGACTGGCCCTTGTAGTCGACGACCGCCTGCTCGGGCAGCTTCGCGCGGGCCAGCGCGGTCAGCCAGTCGAGGGCCTGGCCCAGGGAGTAGCCCTCGGCCAGGTTGGCGCTGATCGTGATCGAGCGCAGGCGGTTGTAGCGGTTGAGCTGGCTGGGGCCCGCGTACTCGTCGATCTTCACCAGGTCGGCGAGCGGCACCAGGACGCCCGAGGCGTCGGAGCGGACGTAGATGTTGTTGATGTCGGTCGGCGTGCGCTGGTCGCTCTTCTCGCCCTCGACCAGCACGTCGTACTCCTTGCCGTCGGCGATGAAGGTCGTCACCGCCCGGCCGCCCATGAAGGTCTCGAGCGCGCGGCCGACGGTGCTGACGCTGACCCCCAGGTCGCCGGCCCGGTCGCGGTCGATCGAGACGGCGATCTGCGGCTTGGTCTCCTTGTAGTCGTCGTCGAGGTTGACCAGGCCCGGGTTGTCGGCCCGGATCGCCTTCATCAGGGTGTCGCGCCAGCGCGCCAGCTGGTCGTAGGTGCCGCCGCTGATCACGAACTGCACCGGCACCGAGGAGCCGCCACCCAGGCTCTGGCGCATGATCGGCACGACCCTGACGCCCGGCAGGTCGGCGAACTTGCGGCGCAGCTCGGCCATGATGTCCCAGGCGCCGGGCCGCTCGCCCCAGGGCGCGAGGCCGACCACGACGAAGCCGGAGTTGAAGGACTCGATGCGCCCGAAGCCGCGCGGCGCGCGGACCAGCAGACGCTGGAACTCGCCGCGCTCGAGGTAGGGGAGCAGGCGCGCCTCGATCTCGTCCATGTAGTCGGTCATGTACTCGAAGGAGGCGCCCTCCGGGCCGTTGACGGCGATGAAGAAGGCGCCGCGGTCCTCCTTCGGCGCGTACTCGCTCGGCACCTGCTGGTAGAGCCACCAGCCGGCCGCGAGCGTCGCCAGGAAGGCCGGGATCGCCAGCCAGGGCAGCCTGAGGGCGCCGCGCAGCAGGCGCTGGTAGCCGAGCCGGGTCGCCGCGAAGCCGCGGTCGGCGAGGCGCACCAGCAGGCTCGCCCGCTCGCCCTGCTTCAGCACCTTGGAGGCGATCATCGGCGAGAGCGACAGCGCGACGAAGGCCGAGAGGAAGACCGCCGCCGCCATGGTGATGGCGAACTCGCTGAACAGCCGCCCCAGGTCGCCCTGGATGAAGGTGATCGGCACGAAGACGGCGATCACCACGGCGGTCGTCGCGATCACCGCGAAGCCGACCTGGCGGGTGCCGCGGAAGGCCGCGACCAGCGGCGTCTCGGCCTCGTCCTCGATGCGCCGGTGGATGTTCTCCAGCACCACGATGGCGTCGTCGACGACCAGGCCGATCGCCAGCACCAGGGCGAGCAGGGTCAGGAGGTTGATCGAGAAGCCGAGCGCGAAGAGCACGATGAAGGTGCCGACGATGCAGACCGGCACGGTGACGGCGGGCACCAGCATGGCGCGCACCGAGCCGAGGAAGAGGTAGATCACCGAGACGACCAGGACGATGGCGATCGCCAGGGTCTTGTAGACCTCGTCGACCGCGCCCTGGATGAACACGCTGCTGTCGTAGCTCTGGCGCAGCTCCATGCCCTGGGGCAGGGTCGGGTTGATCCTGGCGCTGAGCTCGCGCACCGCGCGCGCCACGTCCAGGGTGTTGGCCTGGGACTGCTTGATGACGCCGATGCCGACCATCGGCTCGCCGTTGCCGCGGAAGAAGGTGCGGGTCTCGACCGCCGCCTGCTCGACCCGCGCCACGTCGCCGAGGCGCACCAGGTAGCCGTCGGCACCGCGCTTCAGCACCAGGCGGGCGAAGTCGTCGGCGTTGCGGAAGCTGCGTTCGATGCGCGCCGTGAAGTTGCGCTCGACCGATTCGATGGAGCCGGCCGGCAGCTCGACGTTGTCGGCGCGCAGGGCGTCCTCGACGTCGGCGACGGTCAGGCCGCGGGCGGCCAGGGCCAGGCGGTCGAGCCAGATCCGCATGGCATAGGTCTGGCCGCCGCCGACCCGTACGCGCGCCACGCCGTCGAGGGTCGAGAAGCGGTCGACCAGGTAGCGGTCGGCGTAGTCGGTCAGCTGCAGCACGTTCATCCGGTCGCTGGCCAGGTTCAGCCAGATGATCACGTCGTCGCTGGAATCGGCCTTCTGGATGTCCGGCGGGTCGGCGTCGGCCGGCAGGTTGTCGACGACGCCGGAGACCCGGTCGCGGATATCGTTGGCGGCGGCGTTGACGTCCCGGTTGGCGTTGAACTCGATCGAGATGCGCGAGCGGCCGTCCTCGCTGTAGGACTCGATGAAGGCGATGCCCTCGATGCCGGCGATGCGGTCCTCGATGACCTCGGTGATGCGCGTCTCGATGACCTGGGCGGCGGCGCCCGGGTACTCGGTGTCGATGGTCACGACCGGCGGGTCGATGTCCGGGTACTCGCGCAGCGGCAGGCGCTGGAAGGCGACCAGGCCGAAGGCGACGATCAGCAGGCTCATGACCGCCGCGACGACCGGCCGCTTGACCGAGAGGTCGGAGAGCATCATGGCGTGGCGTGCTCCATCGCCGTTCAGCCGCCCGCCTTGCCCTTGAGGATCGCCGGCACCGGGTTGTCCTCGCTCTCCGTGCCGAGCAGGCGCACCGCGTCGCCGTCCTCCAGCTTCAGGGTGCCCTGGACGACGACCTGCCGGCCCTCGGCGAGGCCCTTCAGGATCTCGACCTCGCCCGGGCGCCGGGCGCCGGGCTCGACCTGCAGGCGCCGCGCGACCGTGCGGCCGGCCTCCTCGGCGACGACGAAGACGAAGTTGCGCCGGTCGTAGGGGACCAGCGCCTCCTCCGGCACGACCAGGGCCTGGCGCGGGTTCTTCAGCAGCGCCACGGTCATCACCAGCCCGGGGCGCAGGGCGCCGTCGTCGTTCGGCACGACCGCCCGCACGGTGATCGAGCGGGTCACCGGGTCGACCGTCGACTCGACGCTCTTGACCAGGCCGTCGAAGGTCCGGTCGGGCAGGGCGGTCGAGCGGGCCTCGATCGCCAGGCCGGGCTTGAGCGCGGTTAGGAAGCTCGAGGGCACGGCGAAGTCGAGCTTGAGGGGCGAGAGGTCGCTCAGGGTGGCGATCGGGTCGCCCGGCTGGACCAGGGTGCCGACGCTGACGTTGCGCAGGCCCATGACGCCGTCGAAGGGCGCCAGGATCGTGCGGTCCTGCAGGCGCGCGCGGGCGATCTCCAGGTCCGCCTCGGCCTGCTGCAGCGCGGCGCGCCGCTCGTCGAGCTGGGCCGCCGTCGAGAACTGCTGCTGCTGCAGCTTGGAGGAGCGGCCGAAGGCGGCCTTGCGCTCGGCCAGCACGGCCTCGGCGGCGCTGACCGAGGCGCGCTCCTCGGCCTGCTCCAGCAGCACCAGCAGGTCGCCCTGGCGGACCTGCTGGCCGTCGTCGAACAGCAGCTCGACGATGCGCTCGCTGACGTTGGCGGAAAGGATGACGGTCTCGTTGGCCTTGAGGCTGCCGACCGCCTCGACCCGGTCGTAGAAGGTCGTGCGCTCGACCGGCTTGACGATCACCGGCACCGCCGGCCCGGCCCGCTGCTGGGCCGCCGCGGGGGACGCCCCAGGGGCCGCCGCCAGCAGCAGCGCCGCCAGGACGGCACCGAGCCGGCATCCGACCGTCGAAGCCTGCGCCACCCCGTCTCGGGCCATCGGCGATCACCTTTCCGAACGCTGCGGGAAGAGAGCTGTCGCCGCTGAAGCTAGACGCGAAATTCCCCGCGTAAAGTCACCCTTGCGCGACCGGAGCCGCGGTTCGGCCGTCCGGCCGATCCGGGAACGTACCACGACCGTTGCCGCAACGCCGCATCTTCGTCATGGGACCCCAGGGCCGGGAAGACAGCGGCCGGCGGACGCGCTAGATAGAGCGACGGACGCGAGAATCGGCAGCGGGGAGACCATGCGGAGCAACGACGGACTGAGCCTCGAGGGCACGGGCGGCGAAATCCTGGTGCGGTGCCTGAAGACCCACGGCGTCGACACGCTCTACTGCGTGCCCGGCGAGAGCTACCTCGCGGTGCTCGACGCGCTCTACGACGCCCCGGAGATCCGCCCGATCGTCTGCCGGCAGGAGGGCGGCGCCGCGATGATGGCCGACGCCTACGGCAAGCTGACCGGCCGGCCCGGCATCTGCTTCGTGACCCGCGGGCCGGGCGCGACCAACGCCTCGGCCGGCGTGCACATCGCCTTCCAGGACTCGACGCCGATGATCCTCTTCGTCGGCCAGGTCGCCCGCGAGGACCAGGAGCGCGAGGCCTTCCAGGAGATCGACTACCGGCGCATGTACGGCCAGCTCGCCAAGTGGGTCGCCGAGATCGACGACGCCCGGCGCATCCCGGAGTTCCTCAGCCGCGCCTTCCACACCGCGACCTCCGGCCGGCCCGGCCCGGTCGTGCTGGCGCTGCCCGAGGACATGCTGCGCGACCGGGTGACGGCGCCGGCCTGCCTCGCCTACGAGCCGACCGAGAGCGCCATGGGCCTGGGCCAGGTCGAGCGGCTCGGCGCGCTGCTGGAGGCCGCCGAGCGGCCCTTCGCGCTGATCGGCGGCGCCGGCTGGGACGCCACCGCCTGCGAGCGCTTCCGGCGCTTCGCCGAGGCCTGGAAGCTGCCGGTCGGGGCCGCCTTCCGGCGCCAGGACCACTTCGACAACACGCACGGCTGCTACGCCGGCGACGTCGGCATCGGCATCAACCCGAAGCTGGCCAAGCGCGTGAAGGAGGCCGACCTGCTGCTGGTCGTCGGTCCCCGGCTCGGCGAGATGACGACCGGCGGCTACAGCCTGATCTCGATCCCCGAGCCCCAGGGCCGCCTGGTCCACGTCCATCCCGATCCCGAGGAGCTCGGCCGGGTCTACCGCCCGACCATGGCGGTCGCCGCCGACCCGCGCTCCTTCGCCGCCGCCGTGCAGTCGCTGCTGCCGCCGGCCGAGCCGGCCTGGGCCGCCGGGACCGAGCAGGCGCACCGCGACTACCTGGACTGGAACGCGCCGGTCGAGATCGTCGGCCGCCTGCAGATGGCGAAGCTGATGGACTGGCTCGCCGAGACCCTGCCGGCCGATGCGATACTCTGCAACGGCGCCGGCAACTACGCGACCTGGATCCACCGCTTCTACCGCTTCCGCCGCTTCGGCAGCCAGCTGGCGCCGACCTCGGGCTCGATGGGCTACGGCGTGCCGGCGGCGGTCGCCGCCAAGCTGCGCCATCCGGAGCGCACGGTCCTGGCCTTCGCCGGCGACGGCTGCTTCATGATGCACGGCCAGGAGTTCGCGACGGCGGCGCAGCACGGCGCGGCGGTGATCTTCGTCGTCGTCGACAACGGCATGTACGGCACGATCCGCATGCACCAGGAGCGCAACTACCCGGGCCGGATCAGCGCCACCTCGCTCAGCAACCCGGACTTCGTCAAGCTGGCCGAGGCCTACGGCGGCTACGGCGAGCGGGTCGAGCGCACCGAGGACTTCGCCGGGGCCTTCGCCCGCGCCCAGGCGGCGGGCACCCCCGCGCTGCTGCACCTGATCCTCGACCCCGAGGCGATCACGCCGCTGAAGTCGCTGAGCCAGATCCGCGCCGAAGCCGAGAGCAAGTAGCCAGAGCGAGCAGGAAGACCGACGATGGACAGCGCCCTCGGCAGCAACGAGCTGCGCATCGACCGCGAGCGGCTCTGGGCGACGCTCGAGGCCTCGGCGAGGATCGGCCCTGGCCGGGCCGGCGGCCTCAGGCGCCTGGCGCTCGACGACGCCGACCGCGAGATGCGCGACCTCTTCGTCGCCTGGTGCCGCGAGGCCGGCCTGACGGTGACGGTCGACCGGGTCGGCAACATCGCGGCACGGCGGCCGGGCCGCGAGCCGGAGCTGCCGCCGGTCGTCATCGGCAGCCACCTGGACACCCAGGTCGCCGGCGGCCGCTACGACGGCATTCTCGGCGTGCTCTCGGGCCTGGAGGTGATCCGCACGCTGAACGAGCGGGGCATCGAGACGCGCCGGCCGATCGAGCTGATCGACTGGTCGAACGAGGAGGGCGCGCGCTTCACGCCGCCGATGCTGGCCTCCGGCGCCTTCGCCGGCCTCCACCCGGTCGACTGGGTGCTCGGCCGCAGGGACGACGACGGCAAGGTCTTCGGCGAGGAGCTGGCGCGGATCGGCTATGCCGGCGAGGCGCCGGTCGGCGGCCGGCCGCTCGACGCCTACTTCGAGCTGCACATCGAGCAGGGGCCGATCCTGGAGGCCGAGGGCGTGCCGCTCGGCATCGTCACCGGCGGCTATGCGACGCGCGGCTTCAACATCGACATCCGCGGCGAGAACGCCCACAGCGGCCCGACGCCGATGGCCAAGCGGAGGAACGCCCTGGTCGGCGCCGGCTACCTGATCGTCGCGGTGAACGAGATCGGCTGGCAGTTCGCCGAGGGCGAGGGCAAGGCGACGGCGGCGCGCCTCGAGGTCTGGCCGAACAAGGCCGGCATCCTGTCGGACTGGGCGCAGCTGACCTGCGACTTCCGCCATCCCGACCCCGCGGCGACGGCCGAGATGGAGCGCCTGCTCAAGGCGGCGATCCCCGAGGCGGCCCGGAAGGCCCGGGTCGAGATCGAGATCGTCGAGGACTGGACCTTCGGCGACGAGCGCTTCGACGCGGCGTGCATCGGCCTGGTGCGCGAGAGCGCTGCCGAGCTGGGCGTGCCGGCGCGCGACATCCTCAGCCAGGCCGGCCACGACGCCTACCACCTGTCGCGGATCTGCCCGACCGCCCTGCTGTTCACCCCCTGCCGCGACGGCGTCACCCACAACGAGGCCGAGCACATCGAGCTCGACGACACCGCCCCCGGCGTCGACGTCCTGCTGCACGCCGTGCTGAAGCGGGCGAACCGCTGACGGAAAGTTCGGCTGTGACTTTGGAAATTCTCTTTTAGTGATTGTTTTGGTTGAATAATTGGTCGTCAGGGGCGCCGGGTTCGCTTCGCCCTGCGACTCGCTCGGGATGACGCGACTCGGGGATGTCGGCCGGCCGCCGGCGCCCCGTCGCTTCAGGGTGAGCCTGTCGACCCGCCGAGCGAGGCAGGCAGGGACCTGACCGCTTTCCGCGGCCATGGTGGGCGTGGCGGATCGTCGCGGAGGCTTGTCGGCGGAGCGGAGCGTCACGCCGTCGGTCTTCCTACGAAAGTGGCTCTGGCCGCCGCCTCGAGCAGGCGGCCGCCTCGGCAAGCCGTCCCGCCGTCGCCGCGCCGCCGCCTGCGTCGGGTGGGCGCAGTCCCCTGGAACGGCGCCGGACAGAACCCACGATGGCTAGTACAGCAAGGCGGACTCAATCCTTGCGCAGGTATCCCCTGCGCCGCTTTCGGGCGTCGCCAAGGGGGGGCCGGCTCGGGCCGCCGCACGAAGCAAGAAAGGGAGGAAGACGACAATGCAGCGGATATCGACTCTGTTCAGGGGCGCACTGCTCGCCGGCGCGGCACTCGCCCTGCCGGGGCTCGCCCTCGCGGCCTCCGGCAATGCCTCCGGGCCCTCGTCCGACATGCTGCTCAAGGCCGCCGACGACAGCGCGAGCTGGATCCTTCCGGCCGGCAGCTACAGCGGCGACCGCAGCATCACCGAGAGCCAGATCAGCCCGCAGAACGTCGGCAAGATGACGAAGGCCTGGAGCTTCACCATCCCGGCCGGCGGACCGGTCGAGGCCTCGCCGATCGTCTGGCACGGCATGATGTACGTGACCTCGTTCAAGAACGACGTCTACGCCCTCGACGCCAAGACCGGCGAGCTGAAGTGGCAGTACAACCCGAAGCCGATGCAGCTGGTCGGCTTCCCGCGCAACCGCGGTGTCGCGATCCTCGACGGCGTGCTGTTCATGGGCATGGCCAACGGCCACATGGTCGCGCTCGACGCCGAGACCGGCAAGGAGATCTGGAACAAGCAGACCGTCGAGAACCCCAAGAACAGCTTCTACTCGATGCAGCCCGTTCCCTATAAGGGCAAGCTGCTGATGGGCGTGTCGAACGGCGACTGGGGCGGCATCGGCAACATCAGCGCCTTCGACCCCAAGACCGGCAAGCGCATCTGGAAGTGGGAGGCCGTGCCGGGCCCCGGGCAGAAGGGCCACGACACCTGGAGCGGCGATTCCTGGAAGCGCGGCGGCGGCGCGATCTGGAGCGGCCTCGCGATCGATCCCAAGACTGACACGCTCTACGTCGACACCGGCAATCCGCAGCCGGACTTCCTCGGCACGATACGCAAGGGCAAGAACCTCTACACCGACTCGATGGTCGCCCTCGACATCTCCGGCGCCAAGCCGAAGATGAAGTGGTACCACCAGTTCATCCCGCACGACACGCACGACTGGGATCCGGCGATGCCCCCGGTGCTGTTCGAGGGCAAGGTCGACGGCAAGGAGAAGCCGCTGGTCGCCGCCGGCGACAAGGGCGGCAACTTCTGGATCCTCGACGCCACGACCGGCAAGCTGGTCAGCCACACGCCGGTCAGCTACCAGATGGGCCAGAACACCGAGCCTCCGGCCGTGGGCGCGAACTACGCCTGCCCGAACACCAACGGCGGCATCGAGTACAACGGCGGCGCCTACGATCCGGCCACCAACACCTTCTTCGTGCCGAGCACCAACCAGTGCGGCAAGTGGACCGGCAGCAAGAAGGCGGTCTACGTCGCCGGCCAGTTCTACCTGGGCGGCGGCTTCCCCAGCCTGGTCGGGCCCAACTCGGGCTGGTTCAACGCCGTCGACGTCTCGACGGGCGTGTTCTCCTGGCGCCATCACCTGGGGCTGCCGGCCAACGGCGGTGCCCTGGTGATGGACTACAAGGCCGAGAAGGCCTCGGCAGCGTCCGGCTCGCTGGTCTTCACCGGCCTGCTCGACGGCACCTTCGCGGCCTACGATCCGGCCTCCGGCAAGGAGCTGTGGCACAGCGACATGGGCGGCAGCATCGTCGCCCCGCCGGCGACCTTCACGATGGACGGGCGGCGCTACGTCACCGTCGAGGCAGGCGATCCGGGCTTCCTGAAGGTGCCCGAGCTCGGCGAGCCGGCGAAGACCTCCACGCTGACGGCCTTCGTCTCCGCCGCGCCGCAGACCGCCACGTCGAACTGACGGCGGATCCGTGGAGCCTGGCAAGCTCAGGAAGGCGCTGCGCCCCCTCGGGGGCGCAGCGGCCCTTCTCGCGCTGACCCTGCTCGCTGGCAGCGGGGCGGCGGCAAAGGACATCGCGGCGGGGGCGCACGGCGAGGCCCTCGGCGCCCTCACGGACCTGCAATCGGCGCTCGGCGAGCTCGACAAGGCCGCCGGCCTGACGGTCAGCGATCCCGATCCCTACAGACAGGCGGCCCGGCGCGCGGTCAACGCGCTGGTCGGCAAGGCCGGCGCCGGCTTCGACGCCGCGGCCGGCGACCCGGGCGACGCGGCCGGCGCGCTCGGCCATCTCGGGCGGCTGCGCGATGCCGCCGGCGACCGGCCCTGGGCGGCCGCGGTTCAGGCCGCCTGGGTCAACGCCATGGTCGCCAAGGCAGGGCTCGACGACGCGCTGAAGGCCGACGAGCTCGAGGACTTCCAGTCCCGCATGTCGGGCGCGCTCGAAGCGCTGCTGGTCGCGATCGGCCGCGTCTCGGACCGGGGCGCCTTCGGCGGCCTGCGCGGCGCGCTGGCGACGACGGAACTCGGCGTGCCGCCGGATGCGCCGACCCTGCCGGGCTGCGCGCTGCAGTCCGGGACGCTGCCCTCCGGGGCGCCGTCGGACGAGCCCGCCTACGGCGTCGTCGGCGGCTACCTGACCTACGTCGCGGTCCCGACGCACGACGGCAGGACCGAGCTGCCCGAGCCCTTCGGCGTCGGCAGCATCACCGTGCGCGACGGCCGGGT
The DNA here is from genome assembly GCF_900177295.1 of Tistlia consotensis USBA 355. Classification (GTDB taxonomy): domain Bacteria; phylum Pseudomonadota; class Alphaproteobacteria; order Kiloniellales; family DSM-21159; genus Tistlia; species Tistlia consotensis. The sequence goes on along the minus strand of NZ_FWZX01000036.1, from coordinate 47,688 downwards.
CGTGCTGGAGACGGCCTCCGCGGCGCTGACCGGCAAGCTCTGCGGCAAGCGGCAGCAGGCGAAGGCGGCCGCCCCGACCGGGACCAGGGTGGCGGCCGCCGACCCGGCGCCCGCGCTCTATACCGAGGCCCAGGCCGAGCAGGGCCACCAGATCTTCAAGAGCCACTGCGCCGTCTGTCACGGCGAGCAGCTGCAGGGCAAGTCGGCGCCGACCATCGCCGGCCCGGACTTCCTGAAGAAGGCGCAGCTGCTCGGCTGGTCGGTCGCCGACCTGCGCCAGGTCGTGACGACGACCATGCCGCGCGACAATCCGGGTTCGCTGTCGCCCGAGCAGTACGCCCGGGTGCTGAGCTATCTGCTGGCCGTCAACTGCTATCCGCCCGGCAAGAACCGCTTCCCGACGACGGCGACCGCCAGCCTGCACAAGGCCGCCCTGCAGCCGCCGGACGGCGTCAAGCCGGACCTGCCGGGCCCCGGCATCTGCAGCCTGAAGACCGCGGCCAGGTAGCGGCGGCCCGGCGGCCGCCATGGCCGCCGGGCACGGCTGCCTTGTCCCGGCCGCGCTCGACGCCGCCGGTGCGCCGGTCGACACTGCGATCCGCGGCGCCGTCCCGGACGGCGCCGCGGATCGCAGGCTGAAGGGACGGGCGGAAGCGCGTGGTGGCTGTCGACTCTCGGAATCGCCGCGGACCGGCGGCCGGTGCCTGAGGCTCCGCTGGCGCCAGGGGCGCCGTCACGGGCCGAGGAGCAGGTCTCGGGTGGCTGGGCCGGGCCGCTCGCCGCGATCATCCTGCTGCAGACCTCGGCCGCCTTCCTGCTGCAGCTGCTGCCGGTGCTGGCGCCGCTGATGGCCGGGCGCTTCGGCTGGGACCGCGGCGTGATCGGCTATCTGACCGCCACGACCATGGCCAGCGCGATCTTCTGCCTGCTCGCCAGCAGTCCCTTCGTGCGCCGCCTCGGGCCGATCCGCACGGTCCAGGCGGCCCTGCTGCTCGGCACCGTCGCGGCCGCCCTGCTGTTCATGCCCTTCTGGCTGGCGCCGATCGCCGCCAGCGTGCTGATCGGCATCGCCTACGCCCCGGCGACCCCGGGCGGCGGCGAGGTGCTGCAGCGCTTCGCGCCGCGCCGCCACCGCTCCCTGGTCTTCTCGATCAAGCAGGCCGGCGTGCCGGCCGGCGGCGCCGTGGCCGGCTTCCTGGTGCCGCTGGTCGCCGAGTGGGGCGGCTGGGACGCCGCCGTCGTCCTGGCTCTGGCGCTGCTGCTGACGGCCGTGCTGCTGGCTCAGCTGTTCCGCGGCCGGGCCGACGCCCACCGCGATCCCCGGGCGCCGCTCAGCGCCGCCACGGTGCTGACCCTGCGCAACCTGCTGCTGCCGCTGCAGGCGCTGAGGGCCGGGAGCCGCCTGCTGCCGCTGACCGGCGTGGCGACCGGCCTCGCGCTCGGCCAGGGGACGCTCAACTCCTTCCTGGTGACCTATCTCGTCGTCGGGCTCGGCATCGACCTGCGCACCGCCGGCGCGACCTTCGCCGTCATGCAGGCCGGCGGCGTCGCCGGCCGCGTGCTGCTCGGCTGGCTCGCCGACCGGATCGGCTCCGGCCTGGCGGTCATCCGTCTGGCGACGGTCGGCTCCGCGGCCTCGATGCTGGCCCTGGCGTCGGTGAAGCCGGACTGGCCCCACCCGCTGCTCTACGGCCTCGGCTTCCTCGCCGGCAGCGTCGTCGCCGGCTGGAACGGCGTGCTGCTGGCCGAGGTCGCGAGACGCGCGCCGGCCGGCCGGGTCGGCGAGGCCTCGGCCGGCTCGGCGATCCTGATGTTCACCGGCTTCGTCCTGGGCCCGGCGGCCTTCGCCGGCATCCTGACGACGGGCGGCAGCTTCGCCGCCGGCCTGCTGGTCCTGGCCGCGGTGCCATGCGCGGCGCTGGTCGCCTCGCTGGTCTGGCTGCCGGTCGGCCGCCGCCGGGCTCAGGAGACCGGCAGGGCGTAGAGGATGAAGTCGCTGCGCCGGCCGTAGCTGTCGTAGAGCTTGCGGGCGTCGTAGTTGAACTCCTGGGTCAGCCAGCGCAGGTTGACTCAGCCCTCCTGACGGCAGCGCCCGATCACCGCGTCGATCAGCGCCCGGCCGATGCCGCGGCCGCGCACGGCCGGGTCGGTGAAGAGGTCGCTGAGGTAGCAGACCGTGTTGCCGCCCAGGCTGCGCGGCATGGCGTGGAAGTGGGCGAGGCCGATAGGCCGGTCGGCCTCGTCGACCGCGACCAGGGCCTGCATGACGTGCTGCGGGTCGTGGATCCAGGCCCAGAGCGTGGCGACGGTCGCCGGGTTCTCTGGCACCTCGTAGAAGGCCATGTAGCCGCGGAACAGCGCGGACCAGGCCTCGAGGTCGCGGTCCTCGGGCGGGCGGACGGGGATCTCGGCCATGGCGGGGCTCCCTTCGGGCGGCTGCGACGGGCTATGCTCCGGCCATGGAGGAGATTCGACAAGCCGGCGACGCCGACCGTGCCGAGATCCAGGCCCTGGTCGAGGCTGCCTACGCGATCTACCTGCCGCGCATGGGCAGGCGGCCCGGGCCGATGGACGACGACTACGCCGCGCGCATCGCCGCCGGCCAGGCCTGGGTCGTGCGCGACGAGGCGGGCAGGCTGCTGGCGCTGCTGGTGCTGGAGCGGCAGCCGGGCTTTCTGCTGGTCGACAACGTCGCCGTCGCCGAGGCGGGCCGGGGGCGGGGCCTGGCGCGCCGGCTGCTCGACTTCGCCGAGGCCGAGGCGCGGCGTCTCGGCTACCCGGAGATGCAGCTCTACACCCACAGGACGATGACCGAGAACCAGGCGATCTACCGCCATCTCGGCTGGGAGCTCACCCGCTGGGCGACCGAGAAGGGCTTCGAGCGGGCCTACTTCCGGAAGGCGGTGGCGTAGCGCGCCGCGGCGCGGTCCGTGCCGCCACCCACCCGCCTCGCTGGCGCTCGGCACCCTCTCCCCAGAGCGGAGAGGGTTCACTTTTCCCTCTCCGCTCTGGGGAGAGGCAGGGGCCCGCGCGCAGCGTGGGAGGGTGAGGTGAGCGGACTCGCCGCTACCGCGCCTCCTCGAAGCCGCCCAGGAACGAGGCCAGGTTCCCGCCCAGCTCCGGTGCCAGGTAGCCGCCCTCCTGGACCAGCAGGGTCGGCAGGCCGAGCCTGGCGATGGCGGCGGCGATGCGGGCGAATCCGGGGGTGGTGATCGCGAGGCCCCTCAGCGGGTCGCCCTCGAAGGCGTCGAGGCCGAGGGCGACGACCAGGGCGCCCGGCGCGAAGGCGCGGATCGCCGGCAGGGCGTGGCGCTCCAGGGCCGCGAGCCAGCCGTCGTCGGCCGTGCCGATCGGCAGCGGCAGGTTGAGGTTGTAGCCGAGGCCGGGGCCGGCGCCGCGCTCGTGGCCGTGGCCCCAGAAGAAGGGATAGAAGTCCTGCGGGTCGGCGTGCAGCGAGACGGTCAGCACGTCGGGGCGCTGGTAGAAGATGCCCTGGGTGCCGTTGCCGTGGTGCACGTCGACGTCCAGGATCGCGACCCGCTCGTGGGCCCGGCGCAGCCGCTGCGCGGCGATCGCCGCGTTGTTCAGGAAGCAGAAGCCGCCGGCCATGTCGGCATAGGCGTGGTGGCCCGGCGGCCGGCAGAGCGCGTAGGCCTGCGTCTCGCCGTCCAGCAGCAGCTCGGCGCCGGTCGCGGCGGCGTCGGCCGCGGCGCAGGCGGCGGCGAAGGTGCCGGGGCCGATCGGGCAGGCCGTGTCGGCCATGTGCCAGCCGGCGCGGCCGACGATGGCGCGCGGATAGCTGGCCTGGTGGTGCGCCGGATGGACGTTGGGGATGATCTCGCCGCCGCTGTCGCCGAGCGCCTGCCAGGCGTCCCAGGCCTCCTCCAGGAAGCGCAGGTAGTCGGGCGTGTGGACCGCGGCCAGCGGGCCCGGGCCGAGGCCGGCCGGCGCCAGGATCTCGTCGCCGCGCGCCTGGACGGCGGCGAGCAGGCGCTCGGCGCGCTCCGGCTGCTCGGCGCTCGGCTTCGGCTGGCCGCGGACCAGGAAGAGCTGCGGCTCGTGGCGCGCGTGTTCGGGCGAGAAGACGACCTTCATCGAGGGGGGATCCTTCAGTCCTGTCGGGGGAAGGGGGGCATGACGGGCGGCGGGCCGGGATCGCGGGCGCTGCCGCTGGGCGGCCGTTCGGCGAGGAAGCGCCGGACCTCGCGCCAGGCGACGCCGATGTGGTACTCGAAGGCGTCGGCGATGACGGCCTGGTCGCCGCCCTCGAGCGCCTCCAGCAGCGGCGTGTGGGTCTCGGCGATGACCATCGGGTCGTCGTAGAGGTGGTCGATCATGGCGATCACCATGCGCACGTCGATCGCCATGTCGTCGAACAGGCGCAGCAGCCGCCGGTTGCCCGACAGCACGCAGATCGAGCGGTGGAACTCCAGGTCCGCCTCGACCAGGGCGGCCTCCTTGCCGGCGCGGGCCAGGCGGCGCAGCTCCGCGATGCGGCGCGCCAGCTCGTCGAGGCCCTTGCGACCGGCGTGGCGGGCGGCGAGGCGGCCGGCATAGCTCTCGACCATGATGCGCACGCCGTAGAGGTCGTCGACTTCGTCCAGGCTGAGCTCGCGCACGAAGAAGCCGCGGCGCGGATGGGCGACCAGCAGGCCGCGCTGCTCGAGCCGCCGGGCGGCCTCGCGCAGGGGCGCCCGGCTGATGCCCATCTGGCGGGCCAGCTCGGCCTCGACGAGGCGCTGGCCCGGGGCGAGGCGGCCCTCGACGATCGCCTGGACCAGGCGCTCGCCGACCTGGCTGACCAGGTCGGCCGCGTGCAGCGTCTCGAAGCCGCCGCCCTGCCGGGTGCCCGGGGAAGTGCCTGACCGTTCCGCCATCCTGCTCCGCCTGCCGGGTGCCGTGCCTTTCGGGCCGGCTTCGGCCGTTCTTCTGCGAACCAGACTAGAGTGCGACATGTCGACTGTCGACAGTTGACCGTTGTCGTGGATGGCGAGGCTGTGGCAGTCTTTCCGCCAACAAGGCGAGGCGGCACCGACCGCGGCGCCACGAACGAGGCCGGACAGGGGACAGGATGGACAGCAGGGCGAGCGCGTCGACCCGCGTCGACTCGAATTCGGCGGCGCTGGCCGAGGCCGAGCGCGAGATGCGCCTGGACCTTGCCGCCGCCTATCGGCTGGTGGCGCTGCACGGCCTCGACGACTCCATCTTCACCCACATCTCGGCACGCCTGCCGGGCAGCCACGACCGCTTCCTGCTCAACGCCTACGGCCTGCGCTTCGACGAGGTCACTGCGGGCTCGCTGGTCACCGTGGATCTCGACGGCGAGATTCTCGACGACCCGACCGGCTGGGGCATCAACCCGGCGGGCTTCACGATCCACAGCGCGATCCACGCGGCGCGCCCCGACGTGACCTGCGTGCTGCACACCCACACGCCGGCCGGCGTCGCGGTCTCCTGCCAGCGCGACGGGCTGCTGCCGCTGAACCAGTGGTCGCTGCAGTTCCACGGCCGGCTCGCCTACCACGACTACGAGTCGATCGCCCTCGACCTCGACGAGCGCGGGCGCCTCGCCGCCGACCTCGGCGAGCGGCCGGCGATGATCCTCAGGAACCACGGCCTGCTGACGGTCGGGCGCAGCGTCGCCGAGGCCTGGAAGCTGATGCACAACCTGGAGCGTTCCTGCGTGGCGCAGCTGCGCCTGCAGGCCAGCGGCGCGCCGCTGGTCCAGCCGTCCGAAGCGGTCGCCAAGAAGACCGCCGGGCAATACGCGGCCGCCTACGACGCCATGGAGAGCGGCGCGGCGGCCGATCGCGAGTGGGCGGCCTTCCGCCGTCTGGTCGAGCGCCGCTGTCCCGGCTACGACGCCTGAGGCGACGGCCTCGGGAAACGGGACGGCCGGCGGGAAGAGCAACCGGAACCGAACGGGGAGATTGACGACATGGTGCAAACGACGCGAAGGACCGTGCTCGCAGGGATGGCCGCCAGCGGCGCGATCCTGGCGATCGGCGTGCCCGAGGTCTCGGCCGCGACGCCGAAGCGCGGCGGCACGCTGAACGTGGTGATCCAGCCGGAGCCGCCCGGCCTGATGCTCGGCATCACCCAGAACGGCCCGACCCAGATGGTCGCCGGCAACATCTACGAGAGCCTGCTGAAGTACGACTTCAACCTGAAGCCGGTCCCGAGCCTGGCCAAGTCCTGGGAGATCAGCGACGACGGCAAGGTCTACACCTTCCATCTGAAGCAGGGCGTCACCTGGCACGACGGCAAGCCCTTCACGGCCGCCGACGTGGTCTTCTCGGCCGACGTCTTCCTGCGCCAGACCAACGCGCGCCTGCGCGTCAGCCTGGAGCACGTCGACAAGATCGAGGCGCTGGACGACCACACCGTGCGCTTCTCCCTGAAGGAGCCCTTCGGCCCCTTCATCGGCGTCTTCGAGGGCGGCACCATGCCGATGGTGCCGAAGCACATCTATGAGGGCACCGACTTCAAGACCAACCCGATGAACGCCACGCCGATCGGCACCGGCCCCTTCAAGTTCGACAAGTGGGAGAAGGGCTCCTACATCCACCTGGTCCGCAACGAGCACTACCACGTGCCGGGGCAGCCCTACCTCGACGAGGTCTACTGGCAGGTCATCCCCGACGCCGCCTCGCGCGCCGTCGCCTACGAGACCGGCAAGGTCGACGTGCTGCCCGGCGGCTCGGTCGAGAACTTCGACGTCAAGCGCCTGACCGCCCTCAAGAACACCTCGGTGACCGGCAAGGGCTGGGAGTTCTTCGCGCCGCTGGCCTGGATGTGGATCAACAACCGCGAAGGCCCGCTGTCGGACAAGCGGTTCCGCCAGGCGATCATGTACGCGATCGACCGCAACTTCGCGAAGGACGTGATCTGGAACGGCCTCGGCAAGGTGCCGACGGGGCCGGTCAGCTCCAAGACCCGCTTCTACAGCGACGACGTCGAGAAGTACCCCTACGACACCGCCAAGGCGAAGGCGCTGCTCAAGGAGATCGGCTACGACGGCAAGCCGATCCGCCTGCTGCCGCTGCCCTACGGCGAGACCTGGCAGCGCTGGGGCGAGGCGGTGAAGCAGAACCTCAACGACGCCGGCATCAACGTCGAGATGGTCGCGACCGACGTCGCGGGCTGGAACCAGAAGATCTCCGACTGGGACTACGACCTGGCCTTCACCTACCTCTACCAGTACGGCGACCCGGCGCTCGGCGTCGCCCGCACCTACGTCTCGACGAACATCGCCAAGGGCTCGCCCTGGAACAACGTCGAGGGCTACAAGAACCCGAAGGTCGACGAGCTGTTCGACAAGGCGGCCGTCGCCTTCCCGGACGCCGAGCGGCAGAAGCTCTACGACGAGGTCCAGAAGATCATCGTCGAGGACGTGCCGGTCGCCTGGCTGCTGGAGATCGAGTTCCCGACGATCTACCGCAGCGACGTCAAGAACCTGGTGACCACGGCCATCGGCGTGAACGACGGCCTCGGCGGCGCCTGGCTGGATCGCTAGGGTCCTGACCGGAGCCCCCGCGCTTCATGGTCCGACTGGCTCACCATGAAGCGGCCCCGGGGCCAGGATCGTTGCTGACGGGTCGGGCCGAGTTTCGCGACGAGGCCCGACCCGCCAGCCTTCAAGAGCGGTTCCGTCGCTTCATGGTGAGCCAGTCGAACCACGAAGCGTGACGGCGCGCTCGAGCCGCTTCTCCCCGACGCGGAGGCCATGCAGAAACTCGGCTTCATCCTCAAGCGGTTGCTCAAGGCGGTGGCGGTGCTGTTCGCCATCGTCGTGCTGAACTTCTTCCTGATCCGTGCCGCGCCCGGCGACCCCGCCCAGGTCATGGCCGGCGAGGCGGGGGCGGCGGACGCCAAGTTCATCGAGCAGCTGCGCGAGCAGTTCGGCCTGGACAAGCCGCTGCACGAGCAGCTGGCGATCTACGTCGGCGACATCGTCACCCTCGACCTCGGCTGGTCCTACCGGCAGAACGAGCCGGTCTCGAAGCTGGTCTTCGAGCGGCTGCCGGCGACCCTGCTGCTGACCGGCACGGCCTTCGTCATCTCGATCGCGCTCGGCCTGCTGTTCGGCGCGATCGCCGCCCGCCGGGTCGGCACGCTGACCGACACGGCGGTGACCTCCTTCGCGCTGATCTTCTACGCGACGCCCCTGTTCTGGGTCGCCCTGATGGCGATCCTGCTGTTCTCGGTCGTGCTCGGCTGGCTGCCGGCCTACGGCATGGAGACGGTCGGCGCCCACCTGACCGGCCTGGCCTACGCCGCCGACGTCGCCGAGCACCTGGTGCTGCCGGCCCTGACCCTCGGCCTGTTCTTCATGGCGGTCTATGCGCGCCTGACCCGCTCCTCGATGCTCGAGGTCGCCGACATGGACTTCGTCAAGACGGCGCGGGCCAAGGGCGTCGCGCCGGGGCGCATCACCCGGGTCCACGTGCTGCGCAACGCCGTGCTGCCGGTCATCACGCTGGCCGGCATCCAGGCCGGCCAGCTGGTCGGCGGCGCGGTCCTGACCGAGACGGTCTTCGCCTGGCCGGGCATCGGGCGCCTGATGTACGACGCCCTGTTCCAGCGCGACTACAACCTGCTGCTCGGCATCTTCTTCGTCTCCTCGGCGATGGTGCTGCTGTTCAACCTGATCACCGACGTCGTCTACACCTTCATCGATCCCAGGATCGAACTGAAGTGACCGGCCGGAGGGAGACCCGCCGATGAAACCGGCCACCAAGGACTTCTGGAGGCGCTTCCTGCGCAATCCCGGCGCGCTGATCGGCCTGCTGATCCTCGCCGCCGTGGTGCTGATGGCGATCTTCGCGCCGCTGATTCATCCGCAGGATCCCTGGCGCATGGTGCAGCGGCCCTTCCTGCCGCCCTTCGCGGTCGACGGCTTCTGGTTCGGCACCGACACGCTGGGCCGCGACATCGGCGCCGGGCTGGTCTACGGCGCCCAGGTCTCCCTGCTGGTCGGCATCGTCTCGACCGTCGTCGCGCTGACCATCGGCGTGACGCTGGGCGCGCTGGCCGGCTACTACGGCGGCCTGGTCGACGACGCGCTGATGCGCTTCACCGAGTTCTTCCAGACGATCCCGAACTTCGCGCTGGCCATCGTGCTGGTCGCGATCCTGCAGCCCTCCACGGAATCGGTGATCGTCGCCATCGGCATCGTCTCCTGGCCGCCGGTCGCGCGCCTGGTGCGCGGCGAGTTCCTCTCGCTGCGCAGCCGCGAGTTCGTGCAGGCGGCGAGGGTGGTCGGCCAGTCGAACCTGCAGATCATCTTCGGCCAGGTGCTGCCCAACACCCTGTCGCCGATCATCGTCATGGCCTCGCTGATGGTCGCGACGGCGATCCTGCTGGAGTCCTCGCTGTCGTTCCTCGGCCTCGGCGACCCCAACACCATGTCCTGGGGCTACATGATCGGCGCCGCGCGCACGGTGATCCGCCAGGCCTGGTGGATGAGCGTCTTCCCGGGCGTCGCCATCCTGCTGACGGTGCTGGCGCTCAACCTGGTCGGCGAGGGCCTCAACGACGCCCTCAACCCGCGTCTCGCGCGGAAGGGGCGGTGATGGGGGGGACCGCGACCATGGCCGGCGACCAGACCCTGCTGCAGGTCGAGGGCCTGTCGATCGCGCTGCCCCGGGGGGCGGAGCGGGCGCACGCCGTCGAGGACATCTCCTTCACCCTGAACCGCAACGAGATCCTCTGCGTCGTCGGCGAGTCCGGCTCGGGCAAGTCGATGACCGCCAACGCGATCATGGGCCTGCTGCCGCTGCCCCATGTGCGGCCGGTCGCCGGGCGCATCGTCTTCGAGGGCGAGGACCTGCTGACCAAGAGCGAGGCCGAGCTGCGCCGCCTGCGCGGCAGCCGGGTCGGCATGATCTTCCAGGAGCCGATGACGGCGCTCAACCCGCTGATGACCATCGGCCGGCAGATCGGCGAGGTCTTCGACGCCCACGGCCGGATCGACCGCCGGGAGCGGCGGCGCCTGATCATGAAGCTGCTGGCTGACGTCGGCCTGCCGGACCCCGAGGTCCTGATCGACACCCACCCCTTCCGCCTGTCCGGCGGCCAGCGCCAGCGCGTCATGATCGCCATGGCCCTGGCCCTGGAGCCGGCGATGCTGATCGCCGACGAGCCGACCACCGCGCTCGACGTCACGACCCAGGCGCAGATCCTCGACCTGATCCGCTCGCTGCAGGCCAGCCGGCACATGGGGGTGATGTTCATCACCCACGACTTCGGCGTGGTCGCCGAGATCGCCGACCGGGTCGCCGTCATGCAGACCGGCAAGATCGTCGAGCTCGGTCCGGCCGGGCAGGTGCTGAACGACCCGCAGCACCCCTACACCCGCCGCCTGATCGGCGCGGTGCCGCAGTTCGCGCCGCCGGAACGGCCGGCGCCGGCCGGCGAGATCCTGCTCAACGTCGAGGGCCTGAAGAAGACCTACACGACCTCCCGCGGGCTCTTCGTGAAGAAGCGCGAGGTCGCCGCCGCCAGGGACATCACCTTCGAGATCCGGCGCGGCGAGACCCTGGGCCTGGTCGGCGAGAGCGGCTCCGGCAAGTCGACGGTCGGGCGCTGCCTGGTGCGCCTGCTCGACACCGACGGCGGCCACATCCGCTTCCGCGACCTCGACTTCGCCAGCCTCAGGGGCGAGGCGCTGCGCGCCCAGCGCCGGCACATCCAGATGGTCTTCCAGGACCCCTACGCCTCGCTCAACCCGCGCCAGAAGGTCGGCCGGATCATCGCCCAGGGGCCGCGCGCCATCGGCGTGCCGGAGGCCCAGGCGACGGCGCGCGCCAGGGAGCTGCTCGAGCTGGTCGGCCTCGGCGCCGCGGCCGCCGAGCGCTATCCCCACGAGTTCTCCGGCGGCCAGCGCCAGCGCATCGGCATCGCCCGGGCGCTGGCCCTGGATCCCGAGCTGCTGGTCGCCGACGAGCCGGTCTCGGCGCTCGACGTCTCGGTCCAGGCCCAGGTCCTCGACCTGCTCGACGACATCAAGCAGCGCCTGAACCTCGCCATGCTGTTCATCACCCACGACCTGCGCGTCGCCGCGCAGATCTGCGACCGCATGGCGGTGATGCGGCTCGGCGAGATCGTCGAGTACGGCCCGACCCACCGGGTCTTCAACGACCCGCAGCATCCCTACACCCGGGACCTGCTGGCCGCCGTGCCCGGCCGCGACTGGACGATCCCCGAGGTCGCGCTGCAGGATGGCTCACCCCCGGCCTGAGTGGGGGTGGGAGCGGAGAAGCGGGCAATGCTGGTCATCCTCGGCGGCCTGCCGGGCAGCGGCAAGTCGACGGTGGCGCGCCTGGCCGCCGCCCGGCTCGGCGCGGTGCTGCTGCGCATCGATTCGATCGAGCAGGCGATCCGCGAATCCTGGCTGAGGCCCGCCGACGTCGCCGACGCCGGCTACCGCGCGGCCGGGGCCGCGGCCGCCGACAACCTGCGGCTCGGCCGCACGGTGATCGCCGATTCCGTCAATCCGGTCGAGCTGTCGCGCGCCGGCTGGCGCGCGGTCGCCGAGGGCTGCAGCGCGCCCTTCCTGGAGGTCGAGGTCGTCTGCTCGGATCCGGCCGAGCACCGCAGGCGCGTCGAGAGCCGGCGCCCCGACATCGCGGGCCTGGCGTTGCCCGACTGGGACAAGGTGACGGCGCGCGACTACGAGCCCTGGCCGAACGTCGGCCTCCGGCTCGATACGGCGGTGCTGAGCGCCGAAGCGGCGGCCGCGCGGCTGGTCGCGGCGGTCGGCGATGCCGCTCCTCCTCGTCATCCCCGCGAAGGCGGGGATCCATAGGGACTCTCCGCGCGCGCGGATGACTCACAATGGATTCCCGCCTTCGCGGGAATGACGAGAAGAAGGGCGGTGCGGGAAGGACTCTACTTGTAGGCCGTGATCACGATCTCGATCAGGACGTCCTTGCCGAGGTCGGCGACGCCGAGGGTGGCGCGGGTCGGCAGGGCCTCGGCGGGGATCCAGCTGGTCCAGGCCTCGTTCATGCCGGCCTTCTGGGACATGTCGGTGATGAAGAGCGTCGCGGCCAGCAGCTTCTCCTTCGAGCTGCCGACCTCGGTCAGCAGCTTGTCGAGCTTGGCGCAGATCTGCTCGGTCTGGCCCTTCATCGGCAGCGAGAAGTCGTCGGCGACGACGCCGCCGAAATAGAGCACGCCGTCGTGCTCGACGACGCGGTGCATGATCGGGGTCTGCATGTGGCGCGTGGCCATGCCTGGTCTCCTTGGCTTGGGTGGGAACGGAAGGGAAGAAGGGTCAGTGGACCGGCGCGGTCGCGGCGGCTAGGGAGCCGCCGCCCTGGAAGCGGCCGATCGAGAAGGGCGCGATCGGCGCCTGGGTGGCGCCCGTCGCGACCAGCTCGGCCATGATCGAGCCGACGCCCGGGCCGAGCTGGAAGCCGTGGGCCGAGAAGCCGAAGGCGTGGAACACCCGCTCCTCGGTGGTCGAGGGCCCGATCACCGGGATGTCGTCGGGCATGCGGCCCTCGATGCCGGCCCAGCCGCGCACGATGGTCGCGCCGGCCATGACCGGGAAGACCTCGGCGGCGGTCCTCGCGGTCAGGCGCAGCTCGGCGAAGCGCAGGTCGGTGCGGTCGGTCTCGGGGTCGGCGACGCCGCGCCGGCCGCCGCCGATGACCACCGTGCCGTTGGGCATCTGCTTGAAGGAGAGCGGGCGGCCGGTGGCGCCGACCACGGCGTCGCAGAAGTGCGGCAGGCGCGCAGTCACCAGCATCATCGGCGCGATCGCCTCGACCGGCGCCGGCTCGCCGAGCCTGGCGGCGACCAGGTTGGCCCAGGCGCCGCCGCAGTTGACCAGGGTCTCGGCCTCGACGGTGCCGCGGTCGGTCGAGAGGCGCCAGACCGTGCCGTCGCGCGTCAGCTCCTGCGCCCGCGTCTCCTCGAAGAAGCGCACGCCGAGCGCCCTGGCCTTGCGCTGGAAGGCGAAGGTCGTGAGGTAGGGCACGGCATAGCCGTCGCCCATCGAGGCGAGGCCGCCGACGCAGTGCTCGGCGACAGCCGGCAGCAGCTCGCGCAGGCGGGCCTGGTCGAGCAGCTCCTCGTGCTCGTAGCCGAGGCCGCGCACCAGGGCGGCGCGCTCGCTCAGCGCCGCCAGCTCGGCCTCGGTCTCGGCGACCTTGATCTGCGGCGCCGGCTGGAAGCCGCAGTCGTCGTCGACCAGCTCGGCGATGCGGTGCCAGAGCTTCATCGAGAAGACCGAGATCGGGATCTCCGCCGGGTGGCGGCCGAGCCGGCGCACGCCGCCGGCGTTCACGCCCGAGGCGTGGCGCGCCACGGTGTTCTTCTCGACGACGACGACCGAGAGGCCGCGCAGGGCGCAGTGCAGCGCCGCCGAGCAGCCGTGCAGGCCGCCCCCGACCACCACGACGTCCGCGCGCGCGAGCAGGGCCATGGCGTCAGGCCGCGTCCTGGTCGTCGCCGGCCTCGTCGCCCGCGTCGTCGCCGACGTCGAACGCGGCGAGCTCGGCCAGCGGCAGTGGCTTCAGCGGCGGCCGGATCCGGTAGTAGTCGATGGTCTGCTGCGGCTCGCCGCGCTCGGCGGCGATGACCTCGCTGACCGCCAGGCCGCACAGGCGGCCCTGGCAGGGGCCCATGCCGCAGCGCAGGAACGACTTGGCCTGGTTCGGGCCGGGGCAGCCCAGCGCCACGGCCTTGCGCAGCGCGCCGGCCGTGACCTCCTCGCAGCGGCAGATCAGCGTGTCGTCGGCCGGCGCCAGGATCTGCGCCGAGGGCGCGTAGAGCGCCTCGAGCAGCGGCCTGACCGCGCCGTCCTTGTCGAGGGCGCCGCGCAGCGCCGCGGCCTCGCCGGCGAGCCGCTTGTCCTCGCCGGCGCCGAGCCGGCGCAGCGCGCCGAGCGCCGCGAGGCGTCCGCGCAGCGCCGCCGACTTCGCGCCGCCGATGCCGGCGCCGTCGCCGGCGACGAAGACCTTCTCGACGCTGCTCTCGAACCAGTCGTCGACGACCGGCAGGAAGCAGCGCTGGCCGTCGCTCCAGCGGTGCTCGCAGCGCAGCAGGCGGGTCATCTGCTGGTTCGGCACGACGCCCTGGTGCAGGGCGATCAGCCGGCTCTCGATGCGCTGCCGGCGGCCGCCGGCGGTGAAGGACAGGGCCTCGGCATGGTCCGCGCCCTCGATCGCCAGCGCCTCGGCACCGCGATGGAACGGCACGCCGGCGCGCTTCAGGGCGCGCAGCATCGCGAGGCCCTTGGCGAGGTAGCCGGGCGCGCGCAGCGCCGCCGGCAGGTGCCGGGCGGCGGCGGAGAGCCGGCCGCGCGGCACGGTCTCGACGATCGCCCGGGGGGCGGCGCCGGCACGCGTCAGCTGCTCGGCGAGCAGCAGCAGCAGCGGGCCGCTGCCGGCCAGCACGACGCCCTCGGCCGGCACCAGGCCCTGGGCCTTCAGCAGGATCTGCAGGGCGCCGGCGGTCGTGACGCCCGGCAGGGTCCAGCCGGGCAGGGGCGTCGGCCGCTCGATTGCGCCGGTCGCGACGACGACGGCGCGCGCCCGGCACTGGCGCGAGCGGCCGTCCTGGCTGAAGTCGACGTTGAGCTGGGAATCGACGTTCCAGACCAGGGCGCCCGGCCGGTAGCCGGCGCCCGAGGCGCGGAAGGCGGCGGCCAGCGCGGCGCCGGCGGCGTAGTCGGGGCCGAGCAGGGCGCGGCGCGGCGCCGGCACCGTCTCGATCGCCCGGTAGATCTGGCCGCCGGGGGCCGGCTGCTCGTCGAACAGCTCGACGGCGAGGCCGGCCTCGGCGGCGCGGGTCGCGGCGGCCAGGCCGGCGGGGCCGGCGCCGATCACGGCGAGGTCGCAGCGCATCACGAGCCGGTCCTTTCCGTCTGCGGCAGCGGCACGACCGCCGGCCCGCCGCGCTGGCTGCGCACCGTCATGCCCTCGGCGAGCGGCACCATGCAGGCCTGCCAGTTGGCGACGCCGTCGATCTCGACCAGGCATTCGAAGCAGACGCCCATCAGGCAGAAGGGGCCGCGCGGCTGCCGCGACACCGCGCTCTCGCGGAACTGCAGGACGCCGTTGGCCAGCAGGGCGGCGGCCAGGCTGTCGCCCGCGCGCCCGGTCATCTCCCGGCCGTCGAAGGTGAAGCGGACCGGGCCGGCCGCGCCGGAGCCTCCGCCGTCGTCAAGCTCGAGACGCTTCAGCATCGAACCTCCTGGAGGAAAAGGACGCGAGGGTGCGCGAGAAGCCGCCGTCGCCGATCAGCGGCGCCAGCTTCAGGGCATGGGCGGCCGCCAGGGTGACGCCGGAATGGCAGTTGACCGCGAAGGCCCCGGGATGGCTTTCCGACTCCTCGTAGATCGGGAAGCCGTCTGGGGTCATGACCCTGAGCGCGCCCCAGGCGCGCACCACCTTGACGCTGCGCAGCGCCGGGAAGGCGACCAGCGCACGGCGGGCGATCTCGCTCATCACCGCGGGCTTGGAGAAGGTGTCGTAGCCGACGTCCTCGTGGCTGTCGCCGAGCATCACCGTGCCTTCCTCGGTCTGGCGCACGTTGATGGTCGGCAGCTCGAGGAAGCGCTCGGCGCGCTCGGTCACCAGGATCTGGCCCTTGAGCGGGCTGACCGGGACGTCGAGGCCGACGCCCTTGCCGAGCGCCTTGTTGCCGAGCCCGGCGCCGAGCACGACGCGGGCGCCGCGGAAGCGGCCGTGCTCGGTCTCGACCAGGAAGCCGGCGCCGTCGGACGCGATGCGCCGGGCCCGGCTCTCCGCGCGGTAGAGGCCGCCCAGCTTGAGGAAGCCCTCGTGCAGCGCGCGCAGCAGGTAGAGCGGGCTGACGTGGCCGTCGTGGGGCGAGTAGGCGCCGCCGACGACCTCGGGGCCGACGCCGGGCAGCAGCGCCTCGAGCTCGGCGCGGTCGAGCAGGCGCGATCCGGGATCGCCCCCCGGATCCAGGGCCTCGCCGGCCTGGTTGTGCATGCGCCGGATGCGCAGCTCGACCTCCTCGAGCTCCTGCTCGCTGAGGCAGAGATGCACGCCGCCCGGCTTGCGGTAGCCGACGGCGATGCCGACCGCCTCCTTCAGCTCCTCGGCGAAGCCGGGCCAGAGGTCGGCCGAGCCGCGGGTCCAGCGCGCGTAGTCCTGGAAGCCGTCGCCCTTGGACTGCACCCAGACCAGGCCGAAGTTGCCGCGCGAGGCGCGGTAGGCGACGTCGCCCTCGTCGAGCATGACGACCGACAGGCCCTGGCGCGCCAGGCCGTAGGCGACGGCGGCGCCGACCAGGCCGCCGCCGACCACCACGACGTCCCTGGCGGCGACGTCCTTGTTGGCGCCGCTCATCGCGCCTCTCCGCCGACCAGCAGGCGGTCCAGGCCGTAGAGCCGCTCGATGACGAACATCAGCCCGACGGTGAACAGGATGACCACGGTCGAGATCGAGGCGACCAGCGGGTCGGTCGTCTGGGTGATGTGGTTGAACAGCCGCACCGGCAGGGTGGTGGTGCTGGGATTGACGATGAACACCGTGACCGTCAGCTCGTCGAAGGAGGTGATGAAGGCGAGCACCCAGCCGCCGACGACGCCGGGCATGATCATCGGCAGGGTGATCCGGCGGAACACGGTGAAGTCCGAGGCGCCGAGCGATTCGGCGGCCTTCTCGACGGTGCGGTCGAGGCCGGTCACCGAGGCCAGCACCAGGCGCAGGATGAAGGGCGTGATGATCACGGCGTGGCAGAGGGTCAGGCCGAGGAAGGTGCCGCTGAGGCCGATCTGGCTGAGGAAGCGCAGGAAGGCGATGCCGAGCACGATGGTCGGCACGGTCAGCGGCGACATGAAGGTCGCCAGCAGCAGGTCGCGGCCCGGGAAGCGCCGGCGGCCGATCGCCAGCGCCGCCGGCACCGCGAGCGCGGTCGAGAGGCTCGCCGCGGCGACGCCCAGGTAGAGGCTGGTCCAGCCGGCCTCGATGAAGTCGGGGTTGTCGAGGATCGCCCTGAACCAGCGCAGCGAGATGCCGCTCGGCGGGAACTCGAGGAAGCCCTCCGGGGTCAGCGACACGCCGATCACGACGACCAGCGGCGCCGCCATGAAGAGCACGAAGAGCGCGTTGAACAGCAGGGCGAAGGGGCCGTTCCTGGTCATCGCTGCGTCCTCACCCGAAGACCTGGGAGAAGCGCCGCTCGACGACGCGGTTGTAGCTGACCATGACCAGCAGCACCGCGACCAGCAGCAGGATTGCGATGGCCGCGCCGAGCGGCCAGTTCAGCGTGTTGAGGAACTCGTCGTAGACCGTCGTCGAGACGACCTTGACGCGCCGCCCGCCCAGGATCGCCGGCGTCGCGAAGGCGCTGGCCGAGAGTGAGAAGACGATCAGCGAGCCCGACAGCACGCCCGGCATGGCCTGGGGCAGCACGACCCGGAAGAAGATGGTCAGCGGGCCGGCTCCGAGCGATTCGGCGGCCTGCTCGGTCGCCGGGTCCTGGCGGTGCAGGGCGGCCCAGACCGCGATCACCATGAAGGGCACCATGACGTGGACCAGCGCAATCACGATGCCGCCGGGCGTGTACATCATCTTGATCGGCCGGTCGATCAGCTCGAGGTTCATCAGCGCCGTGTTGATGACCCCCCGGTTGCCCATCAGGATCGCCCAGCCGAGGGTGCGCACCACGACCGAGATCAGCAGCGGCCCGATCACCACGAGCAGCAGCGCCGAGCGCCAGCGCGAGCGCATGCGGTAGAGGATGTAGGCCTCGGGCGTGCCGATCGCGGCGCACAGCAGGGTGGTGACCAGGGCGATGCCGAAGGTGCGCGCGAAGATCTCGTGGAAATAGCTGTCGCCCAGCACGTCGAGGTAGTTGTGCAGGCCGAAGGTCGGCTCGATGCCGGTGTAGAAGCCGAAGGAGTGGAACGACAGCACGAAGGTCATGACCAGCGGCACGACCATCAGCGCCAGGAACAGGGCCAGGGCCGGCGCGCAGAGCCACCAGGCGCGGCGCCGTGCTTCCCTGTCGACGGCGGCGGCCGGCGCCATCACGCCGTCTCCTCGAAGGGCAGCAGCCGGACCTGCGCGGCGTCCCAGGCGAGGCCGACCGAGCCGCCGGTCTCGACCTCGGCGGGGCCGACGTTCTGGCGGGTGACCAGCAGCACGCCGAGCGGCGTCTCGATCTGGTAGAGCCAGTGGTCGCCGAGGAAGATGCGCGCCGCCACGGTGCCGTCGACGAGGCCGGCGCCGGCGGCGCGGAACTCGACCTTCTCGGGCCGCACCGAGACGATGACCCGGGGCCGGGCGTCCTTGCCGATTTCCGGGGGCGGGGCGGGGGCCGCGAAGACCGTCTCGCCGACGGCGACGCGGCAGAGATCACCGGCGCGCTCGCCGGCGCGCTCGACGACCTTGCCTTCCAGGCGGTTGGTCTTGCCGAGGAAGGAGGAGACGAAGTCGCTGCGCGGATGCTCGTAGGCCTCGAGCGGGCGGGCGACCTGGACGAGCCGGCCGCGGTGCATGACCGCGACGCGATCGCTCAGCGCCATCGCCTCGGTCTGGTCGTGGGTCACCAGGATCGTCGTGACGCCCATGCGCTGCTGGATGCCGCGCAGCTCGAGCTGCATCTCCTCGCGCAGCTTGGCGTCGAGGTTGGAGAGCGGCTCGTCGAGCAGCAGGATCTCCGGCCGGATGACCAGGGCGCGGGCCAGGGCGACGCGCTGACGCTGGCCGCCGGACATGGCGCGCGGATAGCGGTCGGCGAGCGCCTCGAGATGCACCAGGGCCAGCGCCTCGGCGACCCGCTGCCGGCGCTCGGGGGCCGCGATCTTGCGCATCTCCAGGCCGAACTCGACGTTCTGCGCCACCGTCATGTGCGGGAACAGGGCGTAGCTCTGGAAGACGATGCCGATGCCGCGGCTGCGCGCCTTGATCGCCAGCAGGTCGCGGCCTTCCAGCGTGATCGAGCCGGCGCTCGGCGTCTCGAAGCCGGCGATCATCTGCAGCGTCGTGGTCTTGCCGCAGCCCGAGGGCCCGAGCAGCGAGACGAACTCGCCGCGCTCGACCGAGAGGTCGAAGTTCTCGACCGCCGCGATCTCGCCGAAGCGCTTGGTCAGTCCCTTGAGTTCCAGGAAGGCCATGGTGGGTCCGAATGCTGGAGGCGAAAAGGCCGGTGCGTGTGTCCCCCTCACCCTCCCGCTACGCGGGTCCCTCCCTCTCCCCTCAGGGGAGAGGGTCGGGGTGAGGGGGACGGCTGCTCGCAGTCTAGCCTAGCGCTCGACCTCGCGGGCCCAGCGCTGGGTCCACTCCTCGCGCTTCGGATTGATGACGTTCCAGTCGACCGCGACCAGCTTGCTGATCTTGTCCGGGCCGTAGGGCAGCGACTGCAGCGCCTCGGGCAGGACCGTCTTCTTGTTGGTCGGGCCGAAGCCGTTGGTCGCCGCCAGCTTCTCCTGCACCTCGGGCTGCAGCAGGTAGTCGACGAAGGCCTGGGCCTCGTCCGGCACGTCGCTGTGGGTCACCGGGCAGGCCGCGACCATCAGGGCGACGGCGCCCTCCTTGGGATAGGCGAACTTTACCGGGAAGCCGGTGTCGGCCAGGGCCTTGACGCGGCCGCTGCCCCAGATCGAGAGAGCGATCTCCTTGTTCTGGAACAGCTCGGACATCTTGCCCGAGGAGGGCTCGAAGACCAGGACGTTGGGGGCGACCTTGTCGACCATGGTCTTGAAGCCCGGGTCGATGTCCGTCTCGCTGCCGCCGTTGAGCCGCGCCATCATGACCAGGGTGTGCAGGCCGTAGGTGTTGGAGATCGGCGGGATCGACTCGAGCTGGTCGAACTTCGGATCGGCGAGGTCCATCCAGGAGCTCGGCGGCGCCCAGCCCTTCTCCTTGAACATCTCGGCGTTGTAGGCGAAGCCCGTGGCGACGAAGCCGATGCCGATCGCCTTGTCGGTGCCCATCTTGGCGATGTCGTAGATGTCCGGCAGGCTCGGCACCTTGGTCAGCGGCGCGCAGAAGCCGAGCGCCACGGCCTGGTACATCGGTCCGTCGTCGAGGATCACCACGTCCATCTCCTGGTTGTCCTTCTGCGCCTGCAGACGGGCCAGGTTCTCGGTCGAGTTGCCGGGAACGAACTGGACGGTGACGTTGTGGGCCTTCTCGAAGGGCGGGATGATGTGCTCCTTCATCAGGGTCTCGAAGGAGCCGCCGTAGCCGCCGACCGTGAGAACCTTCTGGGCCCAGCCGGGCTGCGGTGCCAGCAGGGCGGTGGCGGCGGCCAGCGCGGCCGCGGCGACGCCTGCCTTCAGGGTGATGCGCACTTCCTGTTCTCCTCTGCTCTTGTTCTGTCGCTGCACGTTCGTGGCAGTGCGAACAGTGGACGGCCCCGGCCCATTCCGGTCAAATCGCAATTCTTGTGGACCTTATAACCAGACCTCATAGTAGCGTCGCTTTGCCGCCGCTGCCTGCAGGGAATAAAGCCGATGTCTCGTCCCGCGATCCGCCAGATCGAGGCCTTCAACGCGGTCATGGAGCTCGGCTCGGTGACCCGCGCGGGCGAGGCCATGTACATCTCGCAGCCGGCCGTCTCCAAGCTGATCAAGGCCTTCGAGGAGCGCTGCGGCTTCCCGCTCTTCGCGCGCCGCGGCGGCCGGCTGGTGCCGACCCGCGAGGCACGCCAGGTCTTCGTCGAGACCCAGCGCCTGTTCTCCGGCGCCGACCGGGTGTTCCATACGGTCGGCGCGATCCGCGACCGGCGCCGCGGCGAGGTCTCGATCGCCGCCTTCGCGGCCCTCTCGGCCCACCTGATCCCGGCGGCGGTCAGCCCCTTCCTGGCGGCCCGACCCGACGTGCACTTCGAGCTCTACAGCCGGACCTCCAACTCGGTGCCGGACATGGTGCAGAGCCACCGGGCCGACTACGGCCTGTCGCTGCTGCCGACCAGCCATCCGACCCTGGAGTGCCGCGAGTTCTTCACGATGGAGATGGTCTGCGTGCTGCGCGCCGACAGCCCGCTCGCCGAGAAGCGGACGATTACCGCGCGCGACCTCGCCGACGTGCCCCTGATCTCGCTCAGTCCGGAGGACCGCTCACGCCTGCTCATCGACGAGGCCTTCCATCGCGAGGGCGTCGCGCCCAGGACGCAGATCCAGGTGCAGATCGCCGAGACGGCCTGTTCCTTCGTCGCCAACGGCGGCGGCGGCGCCTCGATCGTCACCTGGGTCAACCGGCTCGGTCGCTACGACCCGCGGATCGCCTACCGGCGCTTCGAGCCGCGGCTCGCGCACACGGTCTGGCTGATCCAGTCGGCGGCCGAGACCCCCTCGCGCCTGGCCACGACGATGGTCGAGCTGATCCGCGACAAGCTCGTCGAAGAGTCGGCGAAGCCGCTGTCCTGAGGCGGCTCAGGCCAGCGGCACGGTGAAGGCCGCCTTGTGCAGCGGCCGGGGATTGACGCAGACGAGGCCCATGGCGCCGAGGTCGACCGAGAGGTCGACCGCCGGGTGCTCGACGAGGCGCCGCCAGCCGCGGCGCATGCTCTGGTAGACGGCGATGTCGTCGACCAGCAGCACCGAGCCCTCGGCGAGATAGGGCAGGGTGCCCTCGAAGTAGTCGAGCAGGGCGTCGCCGTCGTGGTGGCCGTCGTTGAACAGGAAGTCGATCGGCCGCTCCTTCTCGAGGGTCGGCCCCAGCGTCACCTCGAAGGGGCCGACGACGATGTCGAAGTTGTCGAAGCCGAGCCCGGCCAGGTTCTGGCGGGCCTTGGCCGCATAGGCCGGGCCGCCCTCCAGCGTGACCAGCCGGCCGCTGCCGTTCTGCGCCAGGGCGGCGCACTGGTAGGCGGCGGAGAGGCCGAGGCAGGTGCCCATCTCCAGGCAGCGGTCGGGCCTGAGGGCACGGACCAGGTTGAAGATCAGGCCGCTCCAGGGCTGGCCCTTGCTGGTGCTGGTCGCGAGGCGGCTGACCGGCATGGTGACCGGCACGCCGCGGCGCGCCTCGCTCCTGGCCCGCGGCGCGCTCGCGTCGCCGGCGCCGAAGTCGAGATGCTCGATGGTCTCGTCCGAGGCGGCGAGGTCGCGCCGCAGCCGCTCGATGCGCTCGATCGCCTGCCGCTCGTCGCGGGTCTGGGCCGGTTCGGCGGCGCCGCCGATCGCGTCGGCCAGCGCATTGGCCAGGGGATGCCCGAGGGCGCGCAGGCGGCCCAGCTCGGACCTGCGTGCCTGGCGCAGCACGCGGCGCCGCTGCCAGGCCCGGTAGCGTCGCGGCAAGGCGGTGATCATCCGTCCGCTCCCTCGCTCGGGTGGGCTGTGAGCGAGGCTGCGCCCGGAAGGTGGCCGTTCTGGGGAGGGCCTGCGGCGGCTAGTTGTCCGCCGCTTCGATCTTGCCGCCGGCCTCGCCGCGGGCGCGGGCGGCGAGCAGCTCGTCGAGCCAGTCGGGGTCCATCTCCGGCACCGAGGAGAGCAGCAGCTCGGTGTAGGCGTGGTGCGGCGGCGTGAACATCTCGCTCTTCGGGCCGGACTCGACGACCTTGCCCTGCAGCATCACCACGACCTCGTCGGCGATCGCCTTCACGGTCGCCAGGTCGTGGGTGATGAACATGTAGGCCAGGCCGAGCTCGCCCTGCAGGCGGTCGAGCAGCTTCAGGATGCCCTCGGCGACCAGCTGGTCGAGGGCCGAGGTGACCTCGTCGCAGATGATCACCGACGGCTCGGCGGCGAGCGCGCGGGCGATGCAGATGCGCTGCTTCTGGCCGCCCGACAGCTCGCCCGGCAGGCGGTCGATGAAGTCCTTGGGCTCGAGCTCGATCAGCGACAGCAGCTCGCGGATCCGCTCCTCGCGCTGGCGGCCGTTCATGCCGAGATAGAACTTCAGCGGCCGGCCGATGATCTCGCGCACCGGCTGCTTCGGGTTCATCGCGGTGTCGGCCATCTGGTAGATCATCTGGATGGTCTTCAGCTGCTCCTTCGAGCGGTCGCTGAACTTCGGCGGCAGCGGCTTGCCCTTGTAGAGGATGCGGCCCTCGAGCGGCGGCAGCAGGCCGGTGATGACCCTGGCCGTGGTGCTCTTGCCGCTGCCCGACTCGCCGACCACCGCGACGGTTCGCTGGCGGTGGATCTCGAAGGAGACGTCGTGCAGCACCCGGGTCTTGCCGTAGGCGGCGGTGACGTGCTCGACGGCCAGCACCGGCGTCTCGCCCGCGGGCCGCGGGCGCTCCTCGGCATGGAACGAGCGCACCGCCCAGAGCGACTTGGTGTAGTCCTTCTTCGGCGCCGACAGCATGGTCCGGGTCGGCGCCTCCTCGACCAGCTTGCCGTAGCGCAGCACCATGATGCGGTCGGCCATCTGGGCGACCACGGCGAGGTCGTGGGTGATGTAGATCGCCGCCGTGTCGAACTGCTGGACGATGTCGCGGATCGCTGCCAGCACCTCGATCTGGGTGGTCACGTCGAGCGCCGTCGTCGGCTCGTCGAAGATGATCAGGTCGGGCCGGCAGGCCATGGCCATGGCGGTCATGGCGCGCTGCAGCTGGCCGCCCGAGACCTGGTGCGGATAGCGGAAGCCGATCTCCTCGGGATTGGGCAGGCGCAGGCGGCGGTAGAGCTCGATCGCGTCCCGCTCGCTCTCGGCGCGGCCGGCGATGCCGTGCTGGACGGGCGTCTCGGTGTACTGGTCGATCAGCTTGTGTGCCGGGTTGAAGGCGGCCGCCGCCGACTGGGCGACGTAGGCGATGCGGCTGCCGCGCAGGCGCCGGCGCTTGCGCACGCCCGCCTTGACCAGGTCGAGGCCGTCGAACTCGACCGAGCCGCCGCTGATCCGGCAGCCGTCGCGCGCGAAGCCCATGGCGGCGAGGCCGATGGTCGACTTGCCGGCGCCTGACTCGCCGATCAGGCCGAGCACCTCGCCCTTGTGCAGGTCGAGGTCGACGCCCTTGACGATCTCGCTCCAGGTCTCGCCGCTGCGGCCCTCGATCTTCAGGCCGCGGATCCTGAGCAGGATCTCGGCCGGCTTGTTCGAGCGGCCGACGCCGGCCTCGACCGCGCCGCTGCCGTCATGGCCGGAGCCGTCGCGGCCCGCACCGTTCTTCACCGTCTCGTCGCTCATGTCTTCAACCCGCTGGTCTTGTGCAGGAACCAGTCGACCACGAAGTTGACGCCGACGGTCAGCAGCGCGATGGCCGCGGCCGGCAGCAGGGGCGTGATGTCGCCGAAGGTGATCAGGGTCGCGTTCTCGCGCACCATCGAGCCCCAGTCGGCGGTCGGCGGCTGGATGCCGAGGCCGAGGAACGACAGCGCCGAGATGAACAGGAAGACGAAGCAGAACCTGAGGCCGAACTCGGCGACCAGCGGCGGCAGCGCGTTGGGCAGGATCTCGCGGCGGATGATCCAGGCCAGGCCCTCGCCGCGCAGCCGCGCGACCTCGACGAAGTCCATGACCACGATGTTCATGGCGACGGCGCGGGCCAGGCGGTAGACGCGGGTCGATTCCAGCACCGCGATGACGCAGACCAGGGCCGGTATCGAGGTGCCGACCACGGTCAGGATCAGCAGGGCGAAGATCAGCGCCGGGATCGCCATCAGCACGTCGATCGCGCGGCTGAACAGCTGGTCGACCCAGCCGCGCAGGGTCGCCGCCAGCAGGCCGGTCAGGCCGCCGAGCAGGAAGGCGAGGCAGGTCGTCAGGAAGGCGATGCCGACGGTGTTGCGGGCGCCGAAGATCAGCCGGCTCAGCATGTCCCGGCCCAGGTTGTCGGTGCCGAGCAGGTACTGGTCCGACCAGGGCAGGTACTCGGCGCCGACGATCTGGGTCTCGCCGTAGGGGGCGAGCCAGTGCGCGAAGATCGCGACCAGCACGTAGGTGACGATGACCGTGACGCCGAAGATCGCGGTGGCCGGCGCGCTGCGCAGCAGCTTCAGGGCGGCTTCCATGGTGCGGCCTCCCTTCTAGCGCGCGTGCATGAGCCGCGGGTTGCTGACGATCGACAGCACGTCCGCGGTCAGGTTGAGGAGGACGTAGGTCGCGGCGAAGATCAGCGAGCAGGCCTGGACCACGGTGATGTCGCGCTTCGAGACCGAATCGACCATCAGCTGGCCGAGCCCGGGATAGACGAAGACGACCTCGACCACGACCACGCCGACGACCAGGTAGGCGAGGTTGAGGGCGACCACGTTGATGATCGGCGACAGCGCGTTGGGCAGCGCGTGGTGCAGGATCACGCGGCGCGGCGTCAGGCCCTTCAGGCGCGCCATCTCGATGTAGGGGCTGGCCATCAGGTTGATGATCGCGGCGCGGGTCATGCGCATCATGTGCGCCATCACGACCAGGGTCAGGGTCAGCGCCGGCAGCAGCGAGCGGTAGACCCGCTCGAAGAACTCGGTGTTCGGCCCGATGTTCGAGATGCTCGGGAACCAGCCGAGCTGCACCGCCAGGAACAGGATCAGCACGTAGGCGATGAAGAACTCGGGGAAGGACACCGAGGACAGCGCGAAGACGTTGACCGCGCGGTCGAAGAAGGTGTTGCGGTAGAGCGCCGCCAGGATGCCCAGGGTGAGGGCCAGGGGCACCGAGATCACCGCCGCCAGGCCGGCCAGGAACAGCGTGTTGCCGAGCCGGCCCGAGATCAGCTCGGCGATGTCCCGCTTGTTGGCCAGGCTCTGCCCGAAGTCGCCCTGCAGCATGCCGCCCAGCCAGTGCAGGTAGCGGATGTGCGCCGGCAGGTCGAGCCCGAGCTGGTGGCGGAACACGGCCACGGTCTCCGGCGTCGCGCCCTGGCCCAGGATCTCCTGGGCCAGGTCGCCCGGCAGCAGCTCGACGCTGAGGAAGATGATCAGCGAGACGATGAAGAGCGTCAGGAGGCCCAGCGCCAGGCGCTGGGCCACCATGACCAGGATCTTACCCATCGCAGGGGCCGCCGGGCGCCACGCGACGACTCAGGCGAACCACCAGCGCTCGGTGAGCTTCAGGCCGTCGAGCGCGTAGTTGCCGGCGATGTCGCCGTGGCCGATCTTGTCGGTCGCGGCGTCGACGTAGCTGGCGAACAGCGGGATGATGGTCCCGCCCTCGTCGCGCACGATCAGCTGCATCTCGCGGTACATCTGGGCGCGCTTCTCCTGGTCCAGGGTGGCGCGCGCCTCGACCAGCAGCTTGTTGAACTTGTCGTTGGTCCAGTAGGCGTCGTTCCAGGGCGCCCCGGCCGAGTAGACCGTGGTGAACATCTGGTCGGCGGTCGGACGGCCGCCCCAGTAGCACATGCAGAAGGGCTTCTTCAGCCAGACGTTCGACCAGTAGCCGTCGTTCGGCTCGCGCACGACCTCGATCTCGATGCCGGCGGCCCGGGCCGAGGCCTGGTACAGCACGGCCGCCTCGACGGCGCCCGCGAAGGCCGCGTCGGCGGCGCTCAGCTTGACCTTGAGATTCTCGCGGCCGGCCTTCTTCAGGTGGAACTTGGCCTTGTCCGGATCGTAGGTCCGCTGCTCGATGTCGGTCGCGTAGAAGCGGTTGGCGGGCGCCAGCGGCTGGTCGTTGCCGACCCGGCCGTAGCCGCGCAGCACCTTCTCCAGCAGCTCCTCGCGCTTGACCGCGTACTTCAGGGCCAGGCGCACGTCGTTGTCGTTGAACGGCTCCTGGGTCGTGATCATCGGCATGGTGTAGTGCTGCAGGCCGACGGTCTCGATGACGTTGATGCCGGAGCGGCGCTTGAGCAGGTTCACCGTCTTCAGGTCGACGCGCTCCATGACGTCGACCTCGCCGGTCGTGATCGCGTTGGTGCGCGCCGCCGGGTCGGTGATCGACAGCAGCTCGACCGAATCGAACCAGGCGCGGTCGCTCTTGAAGTAGTTCGGGTTGCGCTTGGCGGTCGCGCGCACGCCCGGCTCGAAGTTCTCCAGGATGAAGCCGCCGGTGCCGTCGCCCGAGGTCGCGTCCACCTTGCCGTCCTTCGAGGGCAGGATGCAGAGGTGGTAGTCGGCCATGTAGTAGGGGAAGTCGGCGTTCCCCGAGGTCAGCTTGAAGACGATCTTGTCCGGCCCGTCGGCCTTCATCGACTCGATCGACTGCACCAGCGGCTTGGCCGCCGACGTCGAGTCCTTGGCGCGGTGGTGCTCCATCGAGGCGATGACGTCGTCGGTCGTCACGGTCTTGCCGCTGTGGAAGGTGACTCCCTTGCGCAGCGTGAACACCCAGGTCGAGGCGTCGGGCTGGGCCTCCCAGCTCTCCGCCAGCTCGGGACCGACCGAGCTGTCGGCCTTCACCTCGGTCAGGCAGTTGCGCAGCGTGCCGTAGCCCAGAATCTGGTTGAAGGTGCTGTCCAGGGTCGCCGGATCCAGCGAGTCCGTGGTCGAGCCGCTGCCCAGCGCGAGGCGCAGGTGGCCGCCCTTCTTCGCCGCGGCACGCGCGGTGTTGCTCCACAGGCTCGAGGCCGCGCCCACAGTCAGGCCCAGCGCCAGCGCGCCGGTCATGAAACCCCTGCGGTCGACCAGGCCGGACTCGGCCAGATCGGTCAGACGGCTGATCTTGTCCATGTAAGTCTGATGCTCCCTGCTCGTTGCTCGTCTTGATTTTTCGCTCGCGGATCTCGACCGCAGGAGGGCCGGCTGGCGCGAGGCTTGTTGCGATGCATTGTCACCGAAGCGG
This sequence comes from Tistlia consotensis USBA 355, assembly GCF_900177295.1. Taxonomy (GTDB): domain Bacteria; phylum Pseudomonadota; class Alphaproteobacteria; order Kiloniellales; family DSM-21159; genus Tistlia; species Tistlia consotensis. The sequence goes on along the minus strand of NZ_FWZX01000036.1, from coordinate 20,095 downwards.
CCGGCATTGCCAACCTTTCGCTCGAATTCGCCGCATCGCAACGTCCTCGAAACGCGTGCTGCCTACGGCAGACGCCCGTTCACCGACCCCCCGCCGGTGACCCCCGATCCCTCGTAGATCTACGCTTTCGGCGGCCGGCCGACTGACGGAAAAGCGGCACTTCTTGCGCCGTTAGGAACGGGGCCGACCAGCGAGCGGCCGCCGGGTCGGCGCGCGAGCAACAAAGTACCGCGCCGGCTGTCTGTAATGAACATTAAAATCACTTAACATGAACATAATTTAAGGAAGTTTCCACATTCGAGCCACATTCCCGGCAGCCAATCTCCAGCCCGAAACCGAGGTTTTGGACACTTCAAGAAGCAGGAGAATCACCCCATGCGTCATGGGCGAACTCTGCTGTCCGCGCTGGTCGTTGCCGGGACAGCCCTTTTCGCACTGTCTCCCCTTCATGCCGGGACCGCCGCGGCCGAGACGCCGCAGCTGACCGGCCTCTGGCTGACCACGGACTATCCGGAGCGCAACGCCGATTTCGGCGATGCGATCCGCATCGGTCTCGACCTGATGAACAAGAACCTGCCGCCGCAGCGCGTCGAGCTTTCCGTCGACGGCCTGCCGGACGGCTGGAAGTCGGAGATCGACGGCGGCGGCGCGGCGATCGAGGCCGCGATGGTCGGCACCGACCGCACGGTCTCGCTCGACCTGCACCTGACGCCGCCCAAGACCGCCAAGGCCGGCACCTACGCCTTCGAGGTCGAGGGCAAGGTCGTCGGCCAGGGCGAGGGCCGGACCATGACCCTGCCGGTCAAGCTGACCCTGGCGGCGCCGAAGCCGGCCAAGCTGACGCTCGATCCGAAGCTGCCGGACCTGCGCGGCACGGCCAAGTCGTCCTTCGACTTCGAGCTCACCCTGAAGAACGAGAGCCTGAACGACACGGTGGTCAACCTGGCGGCCGCCGCGCCCGACGGTTTCGAGGTTGCCTTCACCGAGGGCTACGGCAGCCAGGAGATCACCAGCCTGCCGGTCAAGGCCGGCGCCTCCAAGACCGTCCACGCCAAGGTGCACCCGCCGCAGAACGTCGCGGCCGGCCACTACCAGGTCCAGGTCGGCGCCCAGTCCGACGTCGCCAAGGCCTCGGCCAACCTGGAGCTCGACGTCACCGGCCAGCCGGCCGTCGCGCTGGAGGGCCCGAACGGCATGCTCTCGGGCAGCGCCACCGCCGGCGAGGAGCGCGACTTCACCTTCACCGTCGCCAACAGCGGCTCGGCCCCGGCCCACGACCTGAGCCTGCGCGCCGACGCGCCCTCGGGCTGGAAGGTCAAGGTCGATCCCAAGACCCTGCCCGAGCTGCAGCCGGACCAGCAGCAGAAGGTCACGGTCGAGGTCACGCCCGGCGACAAGGCCGTGGCCGGCGACTACATGATGAGCGTGCGGGCCAACGGCAAGGGCGTCTCGAACAGCGCCGATTTCCGGATCACGGTGATGACCTCGACGATGTGGGGCATCATCGGCGTCGTGGTCATCCTGATCGCCCTGATGGTGCTGGCGGTCGGCGTCCGGCGGTACGGCCGGCGATGAGCGCGCCGGGAAAGACGGCTCCGCGGATGGGCGGCCCGGTCCTGGAGGTCCAGGGCCTGGTCAAGCGCTACGGCGCGGTCGCCGCGGTCGACGGGCTCGATCTCGCCGTCGAGGCCGGGGAGGTGTTCGGGCTGCTTGGCCCGAACGGCTCCGGCAAGACCACCATGATCCTGATCCTGCTCGGCCTGACCGAGCCGACCAGGGGACGGGTCAGCGTGCTCGGCCTCGATCCTCTGCGCCAGCCGCTCGCGGTCAAGCGGGCGGTCGGCTACCTGCCGGACTCGGTCGGCTTCTACGACCAGATGACGGCGCGCGAGAACCTGCGCTTCACCGCCAAGCTGATGGACGTGCCGCGCCGCGAGATCGAGCGGCGCATCGGCAGCGCCCTCGAGCGGGTCGGTCTCGGGCAGGTCGGCGACCGGCGGGTCGGCGGCTTCTCCCACGGCATGCGCCAGCGCCTCGGCGTCGCCGAGGTGCTGGTCAAGGACTGCCGCATCGCGATCCTCGACGAGCCGACCAACGGCCTCGACCCGCAGTCGACGACCGAGCTGCTCGGCCTGATCCGCCAGCTGCGCGACGACGGCCGCACGGTGCTGCTGTCGTCGCACATGCTGTCGCTGGTCCAGACGGTCTGCGACCGGGTCGCGCTGATCAACCGCGGCAGGATCGGCCTGACCGGCGCGGTCGACGCGCTGCGCGACCGGGTGCTCGGCGGCTCCTACGTCATCGAGGTCGAGGCCGTGGGCCTGCCGCTCGCCGAGGTGCTGCGCGATCTCGAGGGCGTCGGCCGGGCGGAGATGACCGGCCGGCGCTCGGCGAAGATCCACGCCGTCGAGGACATCCGGCCGGCGATCGCCGAGCGGATCGTGCAGCGCGGCGGGGCGCTGCAGCGTCTCGCCATGCACCAGCCGAGCCTCGACGACGTCTATGCCCGCTACTTCGAGGAGGTGAGGAATGCGGCGTGAAGGATCGCCCTGGACCGGGCTCTCCACGATCGCCGTCAAGGAGGCGGCCGACCACCTGACCAGCGCGCGCATGCTGTTCGCCATGGCGCTGGTCGTGCTGACCGCGATCGGCTCGGTCTACGGCGCGATCGGCCAGCTCAAGACCACGGTCGGCGAGGATCCCTTCCTGTTCCTGCGGCTGTTCACCACGGCCCAGGACCCGCTGCCCTCCTTCGTCGGCTTCCTGTCGTTCCTGCTGCCGCTGGTCGCCATCGCGCTCGCCTTCGACGCGATCAACGGCGAGTACCAGCGCCGCACCATGAGCCGCCTCCTGGCCCAGCCGATCTATCGGGACGCCCTGCTGGCGGGCAAGTTCCTGGGCGGCCTGCTGGTGCTCGGCATCTGCGTCGTCGTGCTGTGGCTGCTGGTCACCGGCATGGGCATCCTGCTGCTCGGCCTGCCGCCGAGCGGCGAGGAGATCCTGCGCGGCCTCGGCTTCCTGGTCGTCTCGCTGGCCTTCAGCGCGGTCTGGCTGGCGATCGCCCTCTGGCTCTCCAGCCTGTTCCGCTCGCCGGCGACCTCGGCGCTGGCGGCGCTCAGCCTGTGGCTGCTGTTCTCGGTGTTCTGGCCGATGCTGACGCCGCTGGTCGCGGGCGTGCTGGTGCCGCTCGACCCGCTCAACCCGATGACGGCGATCCAGCAGTTCGAGCTGCAGCACAACCTGTCGCGGCTCTCGCCCAACGTGCTCTACGGCGAGATGCTGACCGGCCTGCTGCATCCCTCGACGCGCTCGCTCGGCATCCTGTTCCGCAGCCAGATGGAGGGAGCCCTGGTCGGCACGCCGCTGCCGTTCAGCCAGAGCCTGCTGATCATTTGGCCCGATTTCTCCGCTCTCGTCGCCGGCATCGTCGTGGTCTTCACCCTGGGCTACGTGTCCTTCCAGCGCCAGGAAGTCCGGGCCTGACCAGCCCCCCGACCTGTCGGTGACGCCCGCGGGGAGCGACCGGCCCCGCGGGCAGGAGGGCGCCGCCCGCAGCGCAACCGGGCGGCGCCCTCCGTGCGTTCCGGGCCGGAGCCTGGCGAGCGGACCGGACTGCGGTCCCGCTGCGCGAGGCGCTCGCCGTCGGAAGCGAGGCCAGCTCGACGGCGCCCGAGCTGCCGGTGGCGGGGTGCGTCAACAGGCAGGCTTGTGCTTTCCGGACCTGCCGCCGGATCGTTCGCGCCGACTCCTGGGGGATCGACGATGGCCGTCTTCGAAACGCTCACTTCCGCGGAACGCGCCAGACAACTCGGCAACCCCGAGGGTGCCGTGGGCCTCGCCGTTGCCGATTGGCTGAACGAGAACAACAGGCAGGCGAATGCCAGGAGCGTTGCACTTCTGGGCGTGGAAGCGGGCAACCGCGTGCTCGAAATCGGCTTCGGCAGTGGGCGCACGGCGCCCGACGTGATCGCTCAGGCGGCGGACGTCACCTATTGCGGGATCGACATCTCGCCGACAATGGTCACGGAAGCCGCCACCTTCAACGCCGCTCTCGTCGCTTCCGGCAAGGCGAGCTTCGATCTCGCCTCGGCGGAGAACATGCCTTTTGCCGAAGGCCGCTTCGACCGGGTCTTCTCGATCGGCGTCATTCATTTCTGGACGGAGCCGGCGACCGCTCTGGCGGAAGTGCGCCGGGTGATGCGCCCCGGCGGCTCGATGCTGATGGCCTGCCTGGCGCCAAGGGAAGCGCCGGATTTCGCCCGGCCGGAATACGGCTTCCACCTCCGCGACGGCGCTGGCTGGGATGCGCTCTGCCGCGCCGCCGGCTTCACGGACGTGGATGTCGAGACGGTCGAATCCGAGCAGATTGCTCCCGATGGTGCGCCGATCCGGCGCTATGCGATCATCGTCAGGGGACGCGCATAGCCATCCGGCGATCCTTGATCGTCGGCTCGGAATACGGTCGTTCGGACGGGGAGCGTTACCCCCGGCAGCCTTTGCGGTGCTCTCAGCCTTTGCGGTGCTCTCGGGCCGCTGCCGACGCTGGCGCTGTCCGAGTCGGCGACGCGGCTCGCCATCGAGCTCGATCACCGGGCCGACGGCTGCCGCTTCGTCACGGCAGACGAGAGACTGCGGCGCAAGCTGGGGCGGGGGTGCCATCCGCGCCTTCGCGACCGCGCCGTCTCCCCGACGGGTGGGCGCTGACGCGCCGCTCCGTCGGCCACGCCGGGAGGCCGGCCGCGCGGAGGCCGGTGCCCTCCATGCGTTCGAGCGGGGGCCTGGCGAGTGGACCGGACTGCTCCCATGTGAGAGCATTGCTCCCAGTGAGAGCAGAGGATAGCGAATGTCCGGGAACCTTCACGTGCGCAATCTCGACGACGAGCTGATCGCCCGCCTGAAGCGGCGGGCCGCCCGGCACGGGCGCTCCGCCGAGGCCGAGCATCGGGAGATCCTTCGCCAGGCCCTGAGCGCCGAGGTCGAGCCGTCGTTCGAGAGCCTTGCCGCCGAGCTGCGTGCGCTGACCAGCAGCCGCGTGCAGACGCCGTCGGAGGTCCTGCTGCGCGAGGGACGCGACGAGCGGTGAGCCCCCTCGTCATCGACGCCAGCATCGCCGTCAAGTGGGTCGTCGAGGAGCAGGGGACCGCCGAGGCGCTCGCCCTGCGGACCGACGCCAGGTTGCTGGCGCCGGAGCTGCTGGTGGCGGAGTGCGCGAACATCCTGTGGAAGAAGGTGCAGCGCGCCGAGCTTTCCGAACGGGAGGCGCTGCTCGCGGCCCGGCTGCTCGAGCGCGCGGACATCGAGCTGCTGCCGACGCGCGCGCTGCTCGAGCCGGCGACGCAGCTCGCCATCGAGCTCGATCATCCGGCCTACGACTGCCTCTACCTCGCGCTGGCGGAGGCCAACGACTGCCGCTTCGTCACGGCCGACGAGCGGCTGCTGCGCAAGCTGGGGCAGGGGCGGCATCCGCGCCTTCGCGACCGTGCCGTCTCCCTGACGGGCGGGCGCTGACGCGCTACTCGGTCAGCTTCTCCGGGAAGCCCGGCGCCCGCAGGTCGGTGCCGAGGGCGTCCTCGAGCAGCTTGACGACCTGGGTCGACTGGGCCTGGCCGCCGTACTGGGCGCGGGCGCGCACGAAGGTCTGCTCGGTCAGACCGGCCAGCTCCAGCGGCACGCCGAGGGCGCGGCCGTAGCCGGCGGCGAAGCCGAGGTCCTTGCAGGCGAGATCCATGGTGAAGCCGACGTCGTAGCTGCCGTTGAGGATCAGCTGGCCCTCGGTCTCGTGGACGAAGGAGCTGCCCGAGCTCGCCTTGATCGCCTTCCAGGCCTTGCCGAGGTCGAGGCCGCCCTTTTTGGCCAGCATCAGCGCCTCGCCGTCGGCGATGAGGTGGATGAAGGCCAGCATGTTGGTGATCACCTTGATCAGCGCCGCCGAGCCGAGCGGGCCCATGTGGATCACCTCGCCGCCCATCGCCTCCAGGGCCGGGCGGTGCTTCTCGAAGATCGCCTCGGGGCCGCCGGCCAGCACGGTGATCTCGCCGCTCGCGGCGCGGTGCACGCCGCCGGTGACCGGCGCCTCGAGGGTCGCGATGTCCTTCGAGGCCGCCAGCTCGGCCAGGCGCGCGATCTCCCGGTGGTCGTTGGTGCTCATCTCGATCCAGGTGGCACCGGGCGCCAGCGCCTCGAAGAGCTGGGGCGCCACCGCCGCCGAGGCGGCCGGCGAGGGCAGGCAGGTGATCGCCGCGTCGGCCGCCGCGGCGGCCGACTTGGGATCGTCCGCCCAGCGCGCGCCGGCGGCGAGCAGCGACTCCGCCCGGGCCTTGTCGAGATCGCTGACCGTGACCGTGAAGCCGGCCTTGACCAGGCTGCCGGCGAGATGCCGGCCGAGGTTGCCGAGGCCGACGAAGGCGTAGTGCATGGGGTGTCTCCTGGATTCTCTCGCGTTCACTCTAACCCGTCATCCCGGGCGCTAGGCGAGCCCGAAAGCCCGAGGGGCTTTCGGGTTTGCGAGCCTTGCGACCCGGACCCAGGGCCGTATCGCACTGGCTCGTGGCCCTGGATCCCGGACAGCTCGCTTTGCCGTCGGCAGCGGAGCTGCCGGGCAAAGCGGCTTCCGGGATGACGGAGAGAGGAAACAAGGCGGGCCGACAGCTCATTCGGCCGGCCGCCAGGGCACGGGGTCCTGCGCCATGTCCAGGTGCAGTTCCTCGCCCTCGTAGGGATGGGCCAGGGCGACGGCCTCGTCGAGCTCGACGCCCAGGCCCGGGGCGTCGGGCACCAGCACGTAGCCCTCCTGCCAGCGGATCGGCGTCTTCAGCAGCTCGGCGTGGAAGCCACCCCAGGTCTGGATCGACTCCAGGATCAGGAAGTTCGGCAGGGTCGCGGCGAGCTGGATGTTGGCGGCGCCGACGACCGGGCCGCAGTAGAGGTGGGGCGCCACCTGGGCGTAGCGCGCCTCGGCCAGGCCGGCGATCTTCTTGGCCTCGAGCAGGCCGCCGACGCGGCCCAGGTTGGGCTGCAGGATCGCCGCCGCGCCGGCGTCGAGCAGGCGCGCGAACTCGTACTTGGTGGCCAGGCGCTCGCCGGCCGCGACCGGGATCGTCGTGCCGCGCGCGACCAGCGCCATCTGCTCCGGCATCTCCGGCGGCGTCGGCTCCTCGAGCCACAGCGGGTCGTAGGGCTCCAGGCGCCGGGCCAGGCGCAGGGCGCCGGCCGGGGTGAACTGGCCGTGGGTCCCGAACAGGAGGTCGGCGCCGCCGCCGACCGCGGCGCGGATCAGCCGGCAGAACTGCTCCGAGCGGGCCAGCGATTCCTGGTCGGGCATGCGCGGGTCGAAGGCCGAGTAGGGGCCGGCCGGATCGAACTTGATCGCCGTGAAGCCCTGGCGGACATACTCGGCCGCGCGCTCCGCCGAGCGCTCGGCGTCGTGGTAGAAGTCCGCCGTCTCGCCTTCGCCGGGATAGAGATACGTGTAGCTCCTCAGGCGCTCGTGGACCCTGCCGCCGAGCAGGGCATGGACCGGCTTGCCGGTCTCCTTGCCCAGGATGTCCCAGCAGGCCATCTCCAGGCCGCTCAGGATGCCGGCGACCGAGAGGTCCGGCCGCTGGCCGTAGCCGGCCGAATAGACCCGCCGCCACAGGCTCTCGATCCGCGTCGGGTCCTGGCCGACCAGGTAGCGCCCGGCCAGGTCCTCGATCATCGCGACCACGACCCGGGGATGGAACGGCAGGCAGTAGACCTCGCCGAGCCCCTCGACCCCGCCGTCGGTGACCAGCTTGACGAAGACGAAGTAGCGGCCGCCGAAGGACGGCGGCGGGTTGCCGACCACGAAGGTCCGGACGTCGGTGATCTTCAAAGGGAGGCTCCCCGCTGCTGCCCTGGCGCGGCAGGCTCGCGCCAAAGACCCGCATCGGGCAAGGGGAAGGGATGGCCTGCGGTCCTCCTCGGCGGTCAACAGACTGCCTATGCGCCGTAATAGCGGGAAAAATGACTGCAAATGTGGATCATCCCGGATGTTAGGACCAGGAAGGTCGCCGACAAAAGGGCCACGGCCTATCGGGTTTCTGGCAGAGTCGCGTGACCCGACGCCCTGCTGCCAGGACTCCTGCGCCATGCCCCTCGATTCCGCCGATCCCGCCGACCCGCAGCCGTCGGACCCGCTCGTCGCCGCGCGCGCTCGCGTCCGCCGGCTCTACCTCGCCGACGAGGCGGCCTGCGTCGCCGACCTGGCCGCTTCGCTCGGCCTCGACCGCGGGCAGCGCGACCGGATCGTTGAGGGCGCGGCCGGGCTGGTGGCGGAGATCCGCGACGACCAGCGGCCGGGCATGCTGGAGGCCTTCCTGGCCGAGTACGGGCTCTCGACCAAGGAGGGCATCGCGCTGATGTGCCTCGCCGAGGCGCTGCTCCGGGTGCCCGACGCCGAGACCATGGATGAGCTGATCGAGGACAAGATCGCGCCAGGCGAATGGGACCGCCACGTCGGCAGGTCCGGCTCAGCGCTGGTCAACGCCTCGGCCTGGGGCCTGATGCTCACGGGCAAGATCCTCGACGAGGAGGCGAGCCGGCAGGAGCTGACCGGCGTGCTGCGCCGCCTGGTCAAGCGCCTGTCCGAGCCGGTGGTGCGCAGCGCCGTGCTGCAGGCCATGAAGATCCTCGGCCGCCAGTTCGTGCTCGGCGAAACCATCGAGGAGGCGCTGGAGCGCGGCCGGCCGCTGCTGTCCAAGGGCTACTCCTTCTCCTTCGACATGCTGGGCGAGGCGGCGCGCACCGCGGCCGACGCGCGGCGCTACTTCCGCAGCTACGCCGCGGCGATCGCCGCGATCGGCGAGGCTTCGAGCGGAGACGACGTGCGCGCCAACCCGGGCATCTCGGTCAAGCTCTCGGCGCTGCATCCGCGCTACGAGTTCACCAAGCCGGCGCGGGTCATGGACGAGCTGGTGCCGCGCGTCGCGGCGCTCTGCCAGCTCGCGCGCAACGCCGGCATCGGCCTCAACATCGATGCCGAGGAGGCCGAGCGCCTGGACATCTCGCTGGCGGTCATCGAGGCGGTCGCGGCGAGCCCCGACCTTAAGGACTGGCCGGGCTTCGGCATCGTCGTCCAGGCCTACCAGAAGCGCGCGCCGGCGGTGATCGACTGGCTCGACGCGCTGGCCAGGAAGCACGGCCGGCGCTTCATGGTGCGCCTGGTCAAGGGCGCCTACTGGGACAGCGAGGTCAAGCTCGCCCAGGTCCAGGGCCTGGCAGGCTACCCGGTGTTCACCCGCAAGGCCGCGACCGACGTCTCCTACCTCGCCTGCGCGAGGCGGCTGCTCGACGCCTCGGAGCGGCTCTATCCGCAGTTCGCGACCCACAACGCCCATACGGTGCAGGCCGTCCTGGAGATGGGCGGCACCAAGGCCGAGGGGCGCGATTTCGAGTTCCAGCGCCTGCACGGCATGGGCGAGGCGCTGCACGAGCGGGTGGTGGCGCGCAGCGGCCGGATCTGCCGGATCTACGCGCCGGTCGGCGAGCATCGCGACCTGCTGGCCTACCTGGTCCGCCGCCTGCTGGAGAACGGCGCCAACTCCTCCTTCGTGCACCGCATCCTCGACGCCAAGGTGCCGCCGAGGGAGGTCGTGCCCGATCCGCTCGACCTGCTGGAGCGCCAGGGCGGCGTGCCGAACCGGTCGATCCCGGCGCCGCCGGCGCTCTACGGCGACGGCCGCAAGAACGCGCGCGGCTGGAACCTCGCCGATCCCGACGCCCTGGCGGCGCTGGAGGGGGCGATGGCGCCGTTCCGGCGGCATCGCTGGCTGGGCCGGCCGCTGGTCGCCGGGCGGCCCCTGGCGAAGGGGGCGGAGGACGAGGGGGCGGAGCGCCTCAATCCCGCCGACCACGGTGATGGCGTCGGCCGGGTGATCGACGCCGACGCGGCCTCGGTCGAGGCGGCGCTGGCCGCCGCCGGGCAAGGCTTCGCCGACTGGAGCCGGCGCACGCCGGCCGAGCGCGCGACCGTGCTGCGCGAGGTCGCCGAGCTCTACGAGGACAACGCGCCGGAGCTGATGGCGCTGGCGACCCGCGAGGCCGGCAAGTCGCGCTTCGACGCCATCGCCGAGATCCGCGAGGCGGTCGACTTCCTGCGCTACTACGCGAACGAGACGGAGCGGGTCTGCGGGGAAGCCGGGGGCGGACCGGGGCTGAAGGCGCGCGGCGCCTTCGTCTGCATCTCGCCCTGGAACTTTCCGCTGGCGATCTTCACCGGGCAGATCGCTGCGGCGCTCGGCGCCGGCAACGCGGTGCTGGCCAAGCCGGCCGAGCAGACGCCGCTGATCGCGACCCGCGCCGCCGAGCTGATGCACGAGGCCGGCGTGCCGCTGGCGGCGCTGCAGCTGCTGCCGGGTGACGGCGCGACCGTGGGCGGCGCGCTGGTCGCCGATCCGCGCACGGCCGGCGTCTGCTTCACCGGCTCGACCGCGACCGCCCAGGCGATCCACCGGGCGCTGGCCGCCGCCGGCAAGGCCGAGGCGCCGCTGATCGCCGAGACCGGCGGGCTCAACTGCATGATCGTCGACTCGACGGCGCTGCCCGAGCAGGCGGTGCGCGACATCCTGGCCTCGGGCTTCCAGAGCGCCGGCCAGCGCTGCTCGGCCCTGCGCATGCTGTGCCTGCAGGAGGACGTCGCCGAGACCGTGCTGACCATGCTCAAGGGGGCGATGGCCGAGCTCGCGCTCGGCGATCCCTGGGCGCTCTCGGTCGACGTCGGCCCGGTGATCGACGCGGAGGCCCGGGCCGACATCGAGGGCCACTGCGCGGCGCTGGAGGCGCAGGGCCGCCTGGTCGCGCGCACGCCGCTGCCGCCCGAGGTCGCGGCGCGCGGCACCTTCGTCGCGCCCGGCGTCTACCGCCTGGACGGCATCGAGCAGCTGGAGCGCGAGGTCTTCGGGCCGGTGGTGCACGTCGCGACCTACCGGGCCGAGGAGCTGGAGAGCCTGGTGGAGCGCATCAACGCGCGCGGCTACGGCCTGACCCTGGGCGTGCACTCGCGCATCGAGGACCGGGTCGAGGCGATCGTCGGCCGCGCCCATGTCGGCAACCTCTACGTCAACCGCAACCAGATCGGCGCGGTGGTCGGCGTCCAGCCGTTCGGCGGCGAGGGCCTGTCGGGCACCGGGCCGAAGGCCGGCGGCCCCTTCTACCTGCGCCGCTTCCTGGTGCGGGACGGCGACGCGGCCGCGCCTGCGCCGGCCGCCGCCGCGGGCGAGGCGGCCGGGGCGCCGCAGCCCTGGCCCGAGCTGACGGCGGCCCTGGCGGCGACCCTGGCCGACCACGGCGCCTGGCGGCACCTGGCGGATCGCATCGAGCGGCTGCGCCGCGCCGCCGGGCTGGCGCTCGAGGGCGAGCCGCTGCTGCAGGGGCGCAGCCTGCCGGCGGCGCTGCGCGGCGCGCTCGAGGACTGCGAGCCGCTGGTCGGCTGGATCGCCGAGCTGCCGGGCCCGACCGGCGAGCGCAACACCCTGCGCCTCGCCAGCCGCGGGCCGCTCGCCGTCCTGCTCTCGGCCGAGGGCGAGCCGGCCGAGGCCTGGGCCCTGGCGGCGCGGGCGCTGGCCTTCGGCAATCCGACCCTGCTGGTCCTGCCGGAGGCCGAGGCCGGGCCGGCGCGGCGCTTCGCCGAGGCGCTGGCCGGCAAGGGCCGCAGCCCGCTCGCCGTCGTCGGCCTGCCCGACGAGGCCTCGGCGCTCGCGGTCGCGGCGCTGCCCGGCCTGACGGCGCTGGCCGTCGCCGGGCCGCGGGACCTGGCGGTCGCCCTGCGCCGCGTCGCGGCACAGCGGCCCGGCGCGATCCTGCCGCTGATCCATCCGGGCGACGAGCCGACCCGCTTCGCCGTCGAGCGCTGCGTCTCGGTCGACATCACGGCCTCGGGTGGCAACGCGGCGCTGCTGGCCAACGCGGAGGGGTAGGGCGTCGGCCGAGGTCGCGGCCTGCGGAACCTTGGCGGCACCCGGCGTTTACTCTCTCGGCGGTATCGAGCAGAGGAGCCGGGAACCCTGGTGGAGAGCAAAGACGCAGGCGGCTGCGTCCGGCAGGCGGAGTCGCTGCGCGGGCTGGTCCACCGGCTCGTCGAGAACACCGAGGGACGGACGGTCAGCCTCGGCCAATTGCTTGAGGCGGTCGGCATGCAGGCCTTCGGGCCGCTGCTGCTGGTGCCGAGCCTGATCGCGGCGCTGCCGGTGATCGGCGCCATCCCGGGCATGTCCGTGGCGACCGGCACGGTGATCGTGCTGATCGCCGGCCAGGTGCTGATCGGCCGGCGCGAGCCCTGGCTGCCGGACCGGCTGACCGGCTTCTCCTTCGAGCGGCAGCCGCTGAAGAAGGGCATCGCCTGGGCCGAGCCGAAGCTCGCCCGACTCGACCGCTTCATCCGGCCCTGCCTGGGCTTCATGGTGCGCGGGCCCGCGCGCTACCTGGCCGCGCTGGTCGCGATCCTCGACGCCGCCCTGTTCTATCCGGCGGCCTTCCTCCCCTTCGCCGTCGAGGCGCCGGCCTGCGCGCTGATCGTGCTGGCGGTCGGCGTGACCACGGCCGACGGCCGCTGGGTGATCGCCGGCTACGGCCTGACCCTGGGGTCGCTGGGGCTGATGGCCTGGCTGTTCTTCTCGGGCACGATCCCGATCTGAGGCGCGAGGTCACCCCTCACCCTCCCACGGCCTGACGGCCGCGGGCCCCTCCCTCTCCCCTGAGGGGCGAGGGATTCGATCGGGCGCCCGCTTCCACCCTCGCCCCTCGGGGGAGAGGGAGGGGCCCACGCGATAGCGTGGGAGGGTGAGGGGGACGCTAGGCGCGCCCTCCTCAGTCGAGCGGCCTGCCGAGCCGGCCGGCGAGGTCCTGGACGTACTGCCAGGCGACGCGGCCGGAGCGCGAGCCGCGGGTCACCGACCACTCCTTGGCCTCGGCGTGCAGCTGCTCGAGCGGGATGTCGAGGCCGTAGCGCCGGGCATAGCCCTCGATCATCTCGAAGAAGGTCGGCTGGTCGACGTTGTGGAAGCCGAGCCAGAGGCCGAAGCGGTCGGACAGGGAGACCTTCTCCTCGACCGCCTCGGAGGGGTTGATCGCGGTCGAGCGCTCGTTGTCGATCATGTCCCGCGCCATCAGGTGGCGGCGGTTCGAGGTCGCGTAGAACACGACGTTCCTCGGCCGGCCCTCGACGCCGCCCTCCAGCACCGCCTTCAGCGACTTGTAGCTGGCGTCCTCCTGGTCGAACGACAGATCGTCGCAGAACAGCACGAAGCGGCGCTCGGCGGCGCGCAGGTCGGCGAGCAGGCGCGGCAGCGAGGGCAGGTCCTCGCGGTGGATCTCGACCAGGGCGACCGTCGGGTACTCGCCCTCGGGCGCAGCCTCGTTGACTGCGGCCTGCACCGCCTTGACCAGGGACGACTTGCCGGTGCCGCGCGCGCCCCACAGCAGGGCGTTGTTGGCCGGCAGGCCGCGGGCGAAGCGCTGGGTGTTGGCGAACAGGGTGTCGCGCTGGCGCTCGACGCCCTTGAGCAGCTCCAGCGGCACGCGGTTGACCTCCGGCACCGGCTCCAGCCGACCCTTGTCGGCCGCCCAGACGAAGACCGCATGGGCGAAGAGGTCGGTCGGCAGCGGCGGCGGCGGCGACAGGCGCTCCAGCGCCGCGGCAATACGCGCCAGCAGCACGGTGACGTCGTGGGGCTCCGCGGGGAAGGGCTCGGCAGGACTCTGGTCGGCGGTCATCGCGTGTCTCGGGCGGGTTCTCGGGCGCCCCGGGGCCCCGTGGGGCGCCGGCCGGGGCCTTGGGCGGCGGCGCGGAAGCTAGGCGAGGGCGGGGGGCGCGTCAACGCGCCCCGGGCGGCGCCGGCGGCGGGGCCGGCCCCGCGCCCCGGGACGCTCGGGGGGCGGCTTCCGGGGCGGCTTCCGCTATCATTGCAATTCGGCAACGCCCGGCTATAGTCCGGCGCGTCTTTACCAGGGCTCCGCGCCTCCGGTCCGCCCGGGGCGCAGCGCGCAGTTGCGGTGCGCCGCTCCACCAATCAAAGGGACACCGACGTCGCCATGCTGATTTCTCCGGCCTACGCGCAGGGCGCGGCAGCTGCTCCCCAGGGCGGGATGCTGGTCACCATCCTGCCGCTCGTCCTGATCTTCGTCGTCTTCTACTTCCTGCTGATCCGTCCGCAGCAGAAGAAGATGAAGGAGCACAAGGCGCTGGTCGCCAACCTGAAGCGCGGCGACCGCGTGGTCACCTCGGGCGGCCTGATCGGCACGGTCGCGCGCGTCCTCGACGAGGAGATCGAGGTCGAGATCGCCCAGGGCGTCAAGGCCAAGGTCGTGCGCTCGATGGTCTCCACGGTCGTCTCGAAGACCGACGTGGCCGCCCGCAAGAAGGCGGAGAAGGCCGACGACAAGGCCGCCGAGCCCGAGGACGAGGCGAAGAGCTGAGCGTCCCTTAAGCGTTCCTGAGGCCCAAGCGTTCCAAGGCGTCGATCCATGGTTCAGACCTCGCGCTGGCAGCTTCTCGCCGTCCTGGCCGTCATCCTGCTCGGCATCGCCTTCGCGGCGCCGAACTTCGTGCCGCGCGACAAGCTGCAGGAGCTGCCCGACTGGCTGCCCCGGCAGCAGGTCAACCTCGGCCTCGACCTGCAGGGCGGCGCCTACCTGCTCTACGAGGTCGACCTCAAGTCGGTCTTCGAGGAGCAGCTCGAGAACCTGGTCGACGCGATCCGCGTCGAGCTGCGCGAGGCGCGCATCGGCTACACCGGCCTGGCCGCCCAGACCGCGGACAACGCGGTGGTCTTCCAGATCCGCGATCCAGGCCAGGTCGCCGCGGCGCGCGAGCGCCTGGCGCCGCTCGCGTCCGGGGCGACCTTCACGCTCGACGACAACGGCGCCGGGCGCATCCGCCTGACCCAGAAGTCGGTCGAGGAGCGCAAGGCCCACGTCGTCCAGCAGGCGATCGAGGTGATCCGCCGGCGCATCGACGAGACCGGCACGCGCGAGCCGTCGATCCAGCGCCAGGGCGACGAGCGCATCCTGATCCAGCTGCCGGGCATCGGCGATCCGGAGCAGGCCAAGGAGGTCATCGGCAAGACCGCCAAGCTGACCTTCCGCTTCGTCGTCGACGGCGTGCGCCCCGGCGTCGACCCGATCCCGGCCGGCGCCGAGGTGCTGCCCTCCGACGACCGCCTGGCCAGCGGCCAGACCCGCCAGTACGTCGTGCGCAAGCGGGTGATGATCAGCGGCGACAACTTGGTCGACGCCCAGGCGACCTTCCAGCAGGGCCAGCCGGTGGTCTCGTTCCGCTTCGACTCGATCGGCGCCCAGCGCTTCGCCCAGGCGACCAGCGAGAACGTCGGCAAGCTGTTCGCCATCGTGCTCGACGACAAGGTGATCTCGGCGCCGGTGATCCGCGAGCCGATCCTCGGCGGCAGCGGCGTGATCAGCGGCAACTTCAACGTCAAGAGCGCCAACAACCTGGCGCTGCTGCTGCGCGCCGGCGCGCTGCCGGCGCCGCTCAAGCTGCTCGAGGAGCGCACGATCGGCCCGGGCCTCGGCGCCGACTCGATCCGCGCCGGCGAGATCGCCTCGGTACTCGGCATGGTCTTCGTCGTGGGCTTCATGGGGGTGGTCTACGGCCTGCTCGGCATGTTCGCCAACGTCGCCCTGCTCGCCAACCTGGTGCTGATCCTCGCGGCGCTGACCGGGCTGCAGGCGACGCTGACCCTGCCCGGCATCGCCGGCATCGTGCTGACCATCGGCATGGCGGTCGACACCAACGTGCTGATCTTCGAGCGCATCCGCGAGGAGCAGCGGCTCGGCCGCGGCCCGGTGATGGCGATCGACGCCGGCTACAAGCGCGCGATGACCACGATCATCGACTCGAACCTGACGACGCTGATCGCGGCGATGCTGCTGTTCTACTTCGGGACCGGCCCGATCAAGGGCTTCGCGGTGACGCTGACGCTCGGCCTGATCACCTCGATGTTCACGGCGATCATGATCTCGCGCCTGCTCGTCGTCGCCTGGTTGCGCCGGCGGCGGCCCAAGGAACTGGCGATCTAAAGGACGCGGACAGTGGCTCTCATCAAGCGCGTGCCCGCGGACCTGGGCATCGAGTTCATCGGCAACCGGCGGCTCTGCCTCGCCTTTTCGGCGCTGCTGCTGCTCGTCTCCGTGGGCTCGTTCTTCTGGCAGGGGCTGAACTACGGCGTCGACTTCCGCGGCGGCGTCCTGATCGAGCTCAAGACCAAGGGCGCGGCGGACGTCGGCGACATCCGCAACCGCATCTCGAACCTCGGCATCAACGGCGCGACGATCCAGTCGTTCGGCGAGGCCGACGACGTGCTGATCAACCTGCCGTCGGCGGGCGACAATACCGCCGATGCGCAGCCGATGATCGACAGGGTCAAGGCTGCGCTGACCGACGTCGCGGACAACTACCGGCGCGTCGAGTTCGTCGGCCCGAAGGTCGGCAACGAGCTGCGCGAGGCGGGGGCGCTGGCGACCGTGCTCGCCCTGCTCGGCATCGCCGCCTACATCTGGTTCCGCTTCGAGTGGCACTTCGCCGCCGCGGCGCTGATCGCGCTGGTGCACGACATCATCGCCACCGTCGGCTTCTTCTCCATGACCCAGATGGAGTTCAACCTCTCGACCCTGGCGGCCGTGCTGACCATCGCCGGCTACTCGATCAACGACACGGTGGTCGTCTTCGACCGGGTCCGCGAGGACCTGCGCAAGTACAAGAAGATGCCGCTGCCGTCGCTGCTCAACACGGCGATCAACCAGACGCTGACGCGCACGGTCCTGACCTCCTCGACCACGCTGCTCGCCCTGATCGCGCTCTACGCCTTCGGCGGCGAGGTGATCCGCGGCTTCAGCTCGGGCCTGATCTACGGCGTGGTGATCGGCACCTACTCGTCGATCGGCATCGCCTCGCCGCTGCTGATCTACTTCGGCCTGCGGCGCACTGACATCTCGCTGCCCGACGCCGAGACGGCGCAGCCCTGATCGGCCGCGGCGGGCGGCGCTTCGCCGCCTTGCGCGCGCGCCGCGGGCGGCGCAGGTAGAGGGCCATGGACATCACCCCCCGACTGCCCGAGGGCCGGCAGGTCGTCGAGCGCTACGGCGCCGGGCGCTTCCGCATCTCGGGCCGCGCACACGAAGGCTCGGTGCTGGTGACGCCCGAGGCGACCCTGGCCTGGCCGGTCACGACCTTCGCGGAGATCACCCTGGAGAGCCTGGAGCCGCTGCTGCTGGCCGGGCTCGACGTGTTGCTGCTCGGCTGCGGGCCGAAGCTGCTGCTGCCGCCGAAGCCGCTCAAGCAGGCGGTGCGCGAGCGCGGCGCGGTGCTGGAGCCGATGGACACCGGCGCCGCCGCGCGCACCTTCAACGTGCTGATGGCCGAAGAGCGGCGCGTCGGCGCCGCCCTGATCGCGGTGGAGTAGGGGAGCGGGCCGGGCGCCGGGCTCCCCCGATGCCTAGCGCCGCCCCGATGTCTAGCCCCGCATGGCCCAGGCGGTGTTGACGCCCAGGTCGTAGACCAGCTTGCCGCCGAAGTAGGCGGTCGCCACGACCATCCCGACCAGCGCGATCTCCAGCACCACCACGGCCGGCTTGCGGCCGCCCTCGAGCGACAGGCCGCGCCACCAGGCCAGCGCGCGCAGCACCGCCCAGGTCAGCGCCAGGATCGCCGTCCAGGTGCCGAGCCCCTCGTGCTGCTCCAGCTTGGCTTCCGGCATGCCGTGGGCCACGGCGATGTCGAAGGCCATGTCGCCGAGCAGGAAGGTGACCCCGGCCGCGACCCCGGCCAGCACCGCGAGGCCGGTCGAGAGCGCGGCGGTGCAGCTGCGCCCGGAGATCGAGCTGCCGCGCACCAGGCACACCAGGTCGAAGACGCCCAGGCAGAGCAGGAAGACGATCGGGAAGTGCACGACCATCGGATGGAGCTGCGAAAGCGGAATCATCGAGGATCCTCGGCGAAGCGGCGGGGAGGGGCCGGCAGGCCGCGGACGGCCCCGGCCGAGGACGCCGTGGATAGCCGGGCAAGCTGACGAGAAGCTGACGAGAAGCTGACGGCCGGCCGGCGGCGGCTCAGCGCGACGCGACCAGGGCGCGGAAGACGTCGCGGCTGGCGGCGCGGTAGGAGGGCGCCTGGACCTCGATCCGCTCGCGCAGCAGGGCGTGGGCGCGCGGCAGGGCGTGGAAGGGCGCCGCCGGCCAGGCGTGGTGCTCGGCGTGGAAGGGCATGTTCCAGGCGAGGAAACGGACCAGCGGGCCGGTCTGCGTCGTGCGGCTGTTGCGCAGCATGTCCGGCACCGCCGGGCAGCCGCCGTGCTCGGTCAGCAGGTAGAGCCTGAGCACCGGCTGGCCGGCGAGCATCGGCAGCAGCCAGAGCCAGACCGCGGCCCGGCTCTGCAGGGCCAGCGACAGCAGCGCGACCAGGGCGTAGGCCGCCAGCATGATCCGCGCCTCGCGGGTCACGGCGGCCCGCTCGCGCGGCGGCACGAAGGAGTCGGCGTTGCGGCCGGCGGCGTTTCTCAGGAGCGTCGCGATCTCGCTCTTCCAGACCGGCAGGCCGCTCAGGTGCAGCAGGTAGGCCGCCAGGCTGTGCGGCTTGGCCGCGGCCAGCTCCGGGTCGCGCCCGGGATCCTGGGTCCAGCGGTGGTGCGCCAGGTGGAAATGCCGGAACCAGCGCGGCGGGATCAGGAGGACGAGGCCGCAGAGCCAGGCCAGGGCCCGGTTGAGCCGCCGCGAGGCGAAGGGCGTGTAGTGCACCGCCTCGTGCAGCGCGCAGAACAGGAAGACCAGGGCGACGCCTTCGACGAGCAGCGCCGGCAGCACCCAGGGGCTGTCGCGGGTCGTCCAGACCAGAGCCCCGGCCAGGACGATCAGCCCCAGGTGCCCGGCGGCCTGCTGCAGGCCGCGCCGGTCCGAGGGCGTCGAGAGCGCCTTCAGGGCCGCCGCGGTCTCGGCGTCGAAGCGTTGCATGGCGCCAGTCTAGGACGGCGCCGGCCGCGTATCAAAGCCGGGTCAGCGGCCGGCCGCGAAGCCGCCGAGCCGGCGCAGGGCCTGCCAGAGGCGCTCGGCCTGCTCGGCCCCGAGCTCCTCGCGCAGGGCGGCGTTGTAGGCGGCGATGCAGCGGCCGAGCGGCGCCTCCAGCGCGCGGCCCCGGGCGGTCAGGCGGATCAGGTTGACCCGGCGGTCGCCGCCGGGGTCCGGGCTGCGCTCGACCAGCCCCGCCTTCTGCAGGCGGTCCAGCACGCCGGTGATGGTCGCGCTGTCGAGCACCAGGCGCTGGCCGATGCGGGCGCCGCTCTGGCCGTCCTCGTCCCAGAGCGCGGCCAGCACGGCGTACTGGATCGGCGTCACGCCCCAGGGGTCGAGCGCCTCGCGGATGTCGCGCGTGACCCGCTGCGCGGCCTTGCCGATCAGGAATGAGATGCAGTCCTCCAGCCGCTCGCGCGAGGCCGCGCCCTTCCCTTGCCGCTCGTCGATCTCTTGCATGTCATCTCCTTCTATGCAAAAGACTCGCATACAAGAGATTTGTCTGCAAGAGGATCCGGCCATGGAGCAGGACAGCGAAGGGGACGCGGCCATGCGCTGCGTCGCGGTGATCGACCGGGCGCTGCCCAAGGGCAAGGCCGCCAATGCCGCCGCGGTGATGGCGCTCAGCCTGGGTGGCCGCCAGCCTCAGCTGATCGGCGAGCCGCTGGTCGACGCCGGCGGCACGGCGCACGTCGGGCTGATCCCGATCGGCATCCCGGTGCTCGGCGCGCCGGCCGAGGACCTGCCGCGACTCTGCGCCAAGGCGCGGGCGGCCGGCATCGAGGTCGTCGACTTCCCGGTGCAGGGCCAGGAGACGACGGACTACGGCCGGTTCCGGAGCCTGGTCGCCGCGACCGCCGGCGCGGAGCTGCGCTACCTCGGCGTCATGCTCTACGGCGAGCGCCGGAAGGTCGGCCGGCTGGTCGGGCGCTATCGCCTGCTGGCCAACGAGCCGGCGGCGGGCCAGGGCGCCTAGGAGCCTGTCCGAGTAAGCGCCTTTGTCTCGACGCTCGGCAGTGGTCGTGATTCACTACGGTTCATGGGCAAGACCTATCGGGCTTGG
>NZ_FWZX01000029.1 GCF_900177295.1 Tistlia consotensis USBA 355 | reverse complement strand
CCCAAGCCCGATAGGTCTTGCCCATGAACCGTAGTGAATCACGACCACTGCCGAGCGTCGAGACAAAGGCGCTTACTCGGACAGGCTCCTAGCCCGACCTCAGGTAGCGGATCGCCTGGTCGCGCTCGAAGAGGTAGAGCAGCACGCGCAGGGCCTGGCCCCGCTCGCCGGCCAGCTCCGGGTCGCGCTCCAGGATCAGGCCGACGTCGTCGCGGGCCACGGCCAGCAGCTCGCCGTGGACCGCGATGTCGGCGAGGCGGAACTGCGGCAGGCCGGACTGGCGGGTGCCGAGCAGCTCGCCGGCGCCGCGCAGCTCCAGGTCCTTCTCGGCGATGCGGAAGCCGTCGTCGGTCTCGCGCAGCACCTGCAGGCGCTCACGCGCCGTCTCGCCGAGCGGCCCCCTGTAGAGCAGCAGGCAGGTGCCGGGCTTCTCGCCCCGGCCGATGCGGCCGCGCAGCTGGTGCAGCTGGGCGAGGCCGAAGCGCTCGGCCTGCTCGATCACCATGACGGTCGCCGCCGGCACGTCGACGCCGACCTCGATCACCGTGGTCGCCACCAGGATGTCGGCCGGTCCCTCGCCGAAGGCGGCCATGGCGGCGTCCTTCTCGGCGCCCTTGAGGCGGCCGTGGACCAGCGCGACCCTGCCGGGGAAGCGCTGCTCGAGCACGCGGAAGCGTTCCTCGGCGGCGGCCTGGTCGCTGACCTCCGACTCCTCGACCAGCGGGCAGACCCAGAAGACCTTGCCGCCGGCCGCCATGGCGCGCCCGGCCGCCTCGATGACCTGCTCCAGGCGCTCCAGGGGGATCGCCCGGGTGTCGACCGGCTTGCGGCCGGCCGGCTTCTCGGTCAGGCGCGAGACGTCCATGTCGCCGTAGGCGGTCAGCTCCAGGGTCCGCGGGATCGGCGTCGCGGTCATGACCAGCACGTCCGAGGCCGCGCTCTTCGAGGAGAGCTGCAGGCGCTGCTGCACGCCGAAGCGGTGCTGCTCGTCGACGACGGCCAGCGCCAGGTCCCGGAAGGCGACCTCGTCCTGGAACAGGGCGTGGGTGCCGACCGCCAGCGGCGCGCGGCCGTCGGCCAGGCGCGCCAGGATCCCGGCGCGGGTCTTGCCCTTCTCGCGGCCGGTCAGCAGCACGACCTCGATCCCGGCCGCCGCGGCCAGCGGTTGGATCGTCGCCAGGTGCTGGCGCGCCAGGATCTCGGTCGGCGCCATCAGGGCGGCCTGCGAGCCGCACTCGACGGCATTCAGCATGGCCAGCAGCGCGACCACCGTCTTGCCGCTGCCGACGTCGCCCTGCAGCAGGCGCAGCATCTTGGTCGGCTCGGCCATGTCGGCGCGGATCTCGTCGAGCGCCAGGCGCTGCGAGCCGGTGAGCGCGAAGGGCAGGGCCTCGACGATCCGGCGGGCCAGGCGGCCGTCGCCGCGGATCGAGCGGCCGCGGCTCTGGCGCTGGCGCCGGCGCACCAGGGCGAGGGCCAGCTGGTTGGCCAGCAGCTCGTCGTAGGCGAGCCGCGCGCGCGCCGGCGCCAGCTTCGACAGCTCGGCCTCCTCCCGCGGCGCATGGGCGGCCTTCAGCGACTCCAGCCAGGAGCTCCAGCCCTGGCGGCGGTGCCAGGCCGGGTCCTGCCACTCGGGCAGGTCGGGGGCGCGGGCGACGGCGGCCTGCGCCGCCTTCCAGACGACCTTGGGCTGCAGCCCGGCGGTCAGGGGATAGACCGCCTCGACCGCCGGCAGGTCGTTCTCCTCGGGCTTCGTCACGTAGTCGGGATGGGCCATCTGCGGCCGGCCGCCGAAGTGCTCGACCCGGCCGCTGACGACGCGCCGCTCGCCGACCGGCAGCAGCTTGGCCAGCCAGTCGCCCCTGGCGTGGAAGTAGACCAGCTCGATGAAGCCGGTCTCGTCGCGGGCGCGCACCCGGTAGGGCTGGCGCGACGAACGGCCGGGCAGGTGCTGCTCGACGGTCAGGGTCAGGGTCGCGATGCGCCCGGCCTCGGCCTCGGCGACCGTCGGGCGGTAGCGCCGGTCGACCAGGCCGCTCGGCAGGTGCCAGCAGAGGTCGACGACCCGCGAGCCGGCCAGGCGCTGGAACAGCTTGGCCAGGCGCGGCCCGACGCCGGGCAGGCTCTCGATCTCGGCGAACAGCGGGTTGAGCAGGCTGGGGCGCAAGGGAAGGGTCCGCGGGAGGGTGAATGGCAGGGGTCGGCAGGCTGCGGGTGACGGCGCGCCGTCGGGGGCCTATATCATGGCCCGGTTGACGGAGAGGGGAAATGGCCGGCCAGGAACGCGACGCCCGGGGACCCGACGCTCAGGGGCGGGAATCCATGAGGGCGCCGGGAGAGCCGATCGAGGTCCGGCGCAAGCGCCTGCGCTTCCGCAGCTGGCATCGCGGCACCAAGGAGATGGACCTGCTGGTCGGGCAGTTCGCCGACGGCCATCTGGCCGGCTTCGACTCGGCCCAGCTCGACCGCTTCGAAGCGCTGTTGCTGGAGCCCGATCCCGATCTGTACAACTGGATGACCGGCGCGGCCGAGCCGCCGCCCGAGCTCGATCACGACGTCATGAAGCTGATGCGTGGCTTCAGGTACGAGCCGTAACCTTCGGACGATAAAGATATAGTGCTGACCGAATTGCTGGAGCTGTCCGGCCGCTCGCGAATCGCGAACGCGCCGGAAGGACTGGATGCCCTGCTGCTTGCCGAGGCCGCGCGTGCGCGCCCCGGCAAGGCGATCCTGCACGTCGCGCGCGACGACGCGCGCACCGCGCGCCTGGCCGAGGCCCTGGCCTTCTACCAGCCCTCGGTCGAGGTCCTGACCTTCCCGGCCTGGGACTGCCTGCCCTACGACCGGGTCGGGCCGCACCGCGACCTGGTGGCGCGGCGCCTCTCGACCCTGATCGAGCTGCTGCGCAGGCCGCCGGGCAGGGGCGGGCGCATCGTCGTCGCCACGGTCAATGCCCTGCTGCAGCGCGTGCCGCCGCGCGCGGCGCTCAGGGACCGCGGCTTCTCGGCGGCGCCCGGCGACCAGCTGGCGACCGAGAAGCTGGTCGAGTTCCTCGGCCGCAACGGCTACGAGCGGGTCGACACGGTCGGCGAGCCCGGCGAGTACGCGCTGCGCGGCGGCATCGTCGACCTCTTCCCGACCGGTGCCGAGCAGCCGCTGCGCCTGGACTTCTTCGGCGACGAGCTGGAGACGATCCGCACCTTCGACCCGCTGACCCAGATCTCGACCGGCACCGCCGGGCGGCTCGACCTGCTGCCGGCCAGCGAGGTGCTGCTCGATGCCGACTCGATCCAGCGCTTCCGCAGCGGCTACCGCGAGGCCTTCGGCGCGGTGCGCGGCGAGGACCCGCTCTACCAGGCGGTCAGCGAGGGCCGGCCGCATCCCGGCATGGAGCACTGGCTGCCGCTGTTCCACGAGCGCCTGGAGACCCTGCTCGACTACCTGCCCGGGGCCGCCGTCACCCTCGACCACCAGGCCGAGGAGGTGCGCGACGCGCGCCTGGAGACGATCGACGACTTCTACGAGGCGCGCCGCTCGATCGCCGGCGCCGCGGCCCAGGGCGGCGCGGTCTACCGCCCGCTGCCGCCGCAGCGGCTCTATCTCACCGCCGGCGAGTGGGACGACCGCCTGGCCGACCGGGCGAGCGCGGTCTTCGAGCCCTTCGCCGTGGTCGGCGAGAACGCCCTGGACGCCAAGGTGGTCGAGGGGGGCGGCCGGCACGGCCGCGACTTCGCCGACGCGCGCACCGCGGAGAAGCTCTGGCCCGAGGTCGAGGGCTACCTCTCGGCCGAGCGCCGGGCCGGTCGCCGCGCCCTGGTCGCCGGCTACTCCTCGGGCTCGCGCGAGCGCCTGCGCCACCTGCTGCAGGAGCACGGCATCGGCCCGCTGGCCGTCGCCGAATCCTGGGCCGAGGTCGGGCAGGCGCCGGCGGAGGCGGTGGTGCTGGTCACTTTCGCCGAAGAGCACGGCTTCGGGAACCGGGCCTTCTCCCTGGTCACCGAGACCGACATCCTGGGCGAGCGCATCGTCCGCCCGGCCGCCAGGCGGCGCCGCGCCGAGAACTTCCTGACCGAGGTCTCGACGCTGGGCGAGGGCGACTACGTGGTCCACGTCGACCACGGCATCGGCCGCTACGAGGGGCTGGAGACGATCGACGTCGGCGGCGCGCCGCACGACTGCCTCAAGGTCTCCTACCACGGCAACGACCGCCTCTTCGTGCCGGTCGAGAACATCGAGGTGCTGTCGCGCTTCGGCTCGAGCGACGCCGAGGTCGAGCTCGACCGCCTGGGCCAGACCAGCTGGCAGGCGCGCAAGGCCCGGGTCAAGGAGCGCCTGAAGGAGGCCGCCGACGAGCTGATCCGCATCGCCGCCGCGCGCGAGCTGAAGGAGATCGAGGCGAGCCGGCCGCCGGAGGGGCTCTACGAGGAGTTCGCCGCGCGCTTCCCCTATCCCGAGACCGACGACCAGCTGCGCGCCATCGACGAGGTGCTGGGCGACCTCGACAGCGGCCGGCCGATGGACCGGCTGATCTGCGGCGACGTCGGCTTCGGCAAGACCGAGGTCGCGCTGCGCGCCGCCTTCGTCGCGGCGATGAACGGCCACCAGGTCGCGATCGTCGTGCCGACGACCCTGCTGGCGCGCCAGCACTACGCGACCTTCGCCCAGCGCTTCGCCGGCCTGCCGGTGCGCGTCGCCCAGCTGTCGCGCCTGGTGACCGCCAGGGAGGCGGCGCAGATCAAGGCCGAGCTGGCCGAGGGCAAGCTCGACATCATCGTCGGCACCCACGCCCTGCTCGCCGAATCGGTCAAGTTCAAGGACCTCGGCCTGCTGATCGTCGACGAGGAGCAGCACTTCGGCGTCAAGCAGAAGGAGCGGCTGAAGGCCCTGCGCGCCGACGTCCACGTGCTGACCCTGACGGCGACGCCGATCCCGCGGACCCTGCAGCTCGCGCTGTCCGGCGTGCGCGAGCTCAGCCTGATCGCGACGCCGCCGGTCGACCGCCTGGCGGTGCGCACCTTCGTGCTGCCCTACGACCCGGTCGTGGTGCGCGAGGCGATCATGCGCGAGCACTTCCGCGGCGGGCAGATCTTCTACGTGGCGCCGCGCCTGGAGGACCTGGCCGGGCTGCAGGAGCGCCTCGGCGCCCTGGTCCCGGAGATCAAGATCGCCGTCGCCCACGGCAAGCTCTCGGCGACCCAGCTCGAGGACGTCATGTCGGCCTTCGTCGACCGGCGCTTCGACCTGCTGCTCTCGACCAACATCGTCGAGTCCGGCCTCGACATCCCGAGCGCCAACACCCTGATCATCCACCGCGCCGACCTCTTCGGCCTGGCCCAGCTCTACCAGCTCAGGGGCCGCATCGGCCGCTCCAAGCAGCGCGGCTACGCCTACTTCACGCTGCGCCCCGGCAAGGTGCTGACCGCCGCCGCCGAGAAGCGGCTGCACGTCATGCAGACCCTCGACACCCTGGGCGCCGGCTTCAGCCTGGCCAGCCACGACCTCGACATCCGCGGCGCCGGCAACCTGCTCGGCGAGGAGCAGTCGGGCCACGTGCGCGAGGTCGGCATCGAGCTCTACCAGCAGCTGCTCGAGGAGGCCGTCGCCAACGCCCGCGCCCAGGCCGAGGCGGGCGGCAGCGCCGCCGCGCCGGGCGACGGCCGGCCGGCCGAGGAGCTCTGGGCGCCGCAGATCAACCTCGGCACCTCGGTGCTGATCCCCGAGGGCTACGTGCGCGACCTCAACGTGCGCCTGAGCCTCTACCGGCGCCTCGCGACCCTGGTCGACCGCCAGGAGATCGAGGCCTTCGCCGCCGAGCTGATCGACCGCTTCGGGCCCTTGCCCGACGAGGTCGAGAACCTGCTGGAGGTGATGGCGATCAAGCGCCTCTGCCGCGACGCCGGCATCGAGAAGCTCGACGCCGGCCCGAAGGGCGCGGTCGTCACCTTCCGCGGCGGCGACTTCGCCAACCCGGGCGGCCTGATCGCCTTCCTGCAGCGCCAGCAGGGCCGCGTCGTCCTGCGCCCCGACCACAAGCTGGTCTACAAGCGCGGCTGGGACGGCGCCAAGGCCAAGCTCCAGGGCGCCCGCCGGCTGCTCGAGGAGCTGGCCAAGGTGGCGCGGCAGGGGCAGAAGGCGGCGTAGGGCGCGGGGGGCAGGCCGTGGGAGGGTGATGGGGATGCCCGCTCCTACTTCTCCTGCTCCGCCTTGCCGCAGGCCGCCAGGCTGTCGCGCAGGCGGTCGAGCAGGGCGATCGCGTCCCTGAGCGCGTCCGGCGAGAGGCCGGTCGCCTCGGCGACGCAGTCGGGAATCGCCGCGGCGCCCTTCCGCAGGCTCCGGCCGCGCCCGGTCAGGCGGATGCGCACGACGCGCTCGTCGGTCTCGTCGCGGCGGCGGGTCACCAGCTCCAGGGCCTCCAGCCGCTTCAGCAGCGGCGTCAGGGTGTTCGACTGCAGGTGCAGGGCCTGGCCGAGGTCGCGGACCGTGCGGTCGTCGCGCGCCCAGAGCAGCGTCATGACGAGATACTGGGGATAGGTCAGCCCCATCCCTTCGAGCAGCGGCCGGTAGAGCTGGGTGAAGGCGTGCTCGGCCGAATAGATCGAGAAGCACAGCAGGTCGGCGAGCGCCGCGTCCTTCTCCGTCCTGACATCGTTCATCGCTAGGCTTTCCTTCCGCGGGCGCATCTATGTCGCACGCGATTCGATCGCAAGCCCTTGACGTAGATCAGGCTGCATGCCAGTTAGATCGCACACGATATAATCGCACAAGATTAAAACGACCGAGACGGCTTTCCGGCGCTGCCGCCAGGGCAGGCCGCGACACCAGCCAACCCGAAGACGGAGACAAGGACCATGGCCACCTTCACGACCCGCGACGGCACCGAGCTCTTCTACAAGGACTGGGGATCGGGCCAGCCGATCGTCTTCTCCCACGGCTGGCCGCTCAGCGGCGACGCCTGGGACGCGCAGCTGCTGTTCTTCGGCAGCAGGGGCTACCGGGTGATCGCCCACGACCGCCGCGGCCACGGCCGCTCGGCGCAGCCCTGGGGCGGCAACGACATGGACCGCTACGCCGACGATCTGGCCGAGCTGATCGAGCATCTCGACCTGAAGGACGTCGTGCTGGTCGGCCACTCGACCGGCGGCGGTGAGGTCGCCCACTACGTCGGCCGCCACGGCACCGGCCGCGTCGCCAAGGTCGTGCTGGTCGGCGCCGTGCCGCCCTTGATGCTCAAGACCGCCGACAATCCCAAGGGCACGCCGCTCGAGGTCTTCGACGGCATCCGCAAGGGCGTCGCGGAGAACCGCTCGCAGTTCTACCGGGACCTGACGCTGCCCTTCTACGGATTCAACCGCGCGGGCGTCGAGCCCGGCGAGGGCCTGCGCGCCTCCTTCTGGCTGCAGGGCATGGCCGGCGGCATCAAGGGGCAGTACGACTGCATCCGCGAGTTCTCGGAGGTCGACTACACCGCCGACCTGAAGGCGATCGACGTGCCGACCCTGGTGGTCCACGGCGACGACGACCAGATCGTGCCGATCGACGCCGCCGGCCGGCTGAGCGCGCAGATCGTCGAGGACGCGACCCTCAAGGTCTACGAAGGCGCCCCCCACGGCCTGGCCCAGACCCAGCCCGGGCGCTTCAACGCCGACGTCCTGGCCTTCATCCAGGGCTAGAGGGGAGGGGCGAAGCAGATCCCCCGTCATCCCGGACGCCAGGCGAGCCCGGAAGTCCTTCTGGACTTCCGGGTTGCGAGCCTTGCGATCCGGGATCCAGGGGCCCTGGCCGGCGACCTATCGCTGCAGATCCTCGCAGAGATCCCGCCAGTCCGGATTGCCTTGCTCGATCAATGCGATCTTCCAGGCCCGCTTCCACCGCTTGAGCTTCTTCTCGCGCAGGATCGCCTCCTCCATCGTCCCGAAAGACTCGACGTGGACCAGCCGATGGACACCGTAGCGCCGGGTGAAGCCATCGACCGCGTCGGTCCTGTGCTGCCACGCGCGTGCCACGACGTCGCTGGTGACGCCGACGTAGAGCGTGCCGTTCTGGCGGCTGGCGAGGATGTAGACGCAGGGCTGGCGCATCCGGCGATGATGCCATGGACGGCGCCCCTGGATCCCGGATCGCAAGGCTCGCCACCCGAAAGCCCTTCGGCTTTCGGGCTCGCCTGGCGTCCGGGATGACGGCTTGAGGGCCCGGCAGGTCGATGGACAACACAGGCGCCGCACCCTGCCTCTTACCGTTTCCCTCGCGGCCTCAGAACGGCTAGTGTCCGCCGCGTTTTTCCGAGCCGGCCTAGCCCAGAGGACCCGATGCGCCGTTCCCGCTTCTTCCTGCCCACCCTGCGCGACAACCCCAAGGAGGCGGAGATCGTCTCGCACCGGCTGATGCTGCGCGCCGGCATGGTGCGCCAGGCCTCGGCCGGCATCTATTCCTGGCTGCCGATGGGCTTCCGGGTGCTGAAGAACATCGAGCGCATCGTGCGCGAGGAGCAGGACCGCGCCGGCAACCAGGAGGTCCTGATGCCGACCATCCAGTCGGCCGAGCTCTGGCAGCAGTCCGGGCGCTACAACGCCTACGGCCCGGAGATGCTGCGCATCCGGGACCGCCACGACCGCGAGATGCTCTACGGGCCCACGAACGAGGAGCTGATCACCGACATCTTCCGCAACGGCGTCAAGAGCTACCGCGACCTGCCGCAGAAGCTCTACCACATCCAGTGGAAGTTCCGGGACGAGGTCCGGCCCCGCTTCGGCGTGATGCGCGGCCGCGAGTTCCTGATGAAGGACGCCTACTCCTTCGACCTGGACTACGAGTCGGCGCGCCGGGCCTACCAGGTCCAGTTCGTGACCTACCTCAGGACCTTCGCCCGCATGGGCCTGC
This sequence comes from Tistlia consotensis USBA 355, assembly GCF_900177295.1. Taxonomy (GTDB): domain Bacteria; phylum Pseudomonadota; class Alphaproteobacteria; order Kiloniellales; family DSM-21159; genus Tistlia; species Tistlia consotensis. The sequence goes on along the minus strand of NZ_FWZX01000029.1, from coordinate 81,418 downwards.
GCGCCATCCCGATGGAGGCCGACACCGGGCCGATCGGCGGCGACCTCAGCCACGAGTTCATCATCCTGGCCGAGACCGGAGAGTCCGAGGTCTTCTGCGACCGCGAGTTCCTCGACTACGACCTGCTCGGCCGCGAGATCGACTACGAGGACCCGGCGGCGGTCGGCGAGGTCGTCGACTACTTCACCAAGCTCTATGCCCGCACCGACGAGAAGCACGAGCAGGCGGTGTTCGAGACGGCGGTCCCCGAGGCCCGGCGCTACCAGGGCCGCGGCATCGAGGTCGGCCACATCTTCTACTTCGGCACCAAGTACTCGAAGCCCTTCGGCGCCAGGGTCGCGACGCCGGACGGCCAGGAGGTCGAGGTGCACAGCGGCTCCTACGGCATCGGCGTGTCGCGCCTGGTCGGCGCGATCATCGAGGCGAGCCACGACGAGAGCGGCATCGTCTGGCCGGAGGCTGTGGCGCCCTTCAAGGTCGGGCTGATCAACCTCAAGGCCGGCGACGCCGACTGCGACAAGGCCTGCGAGGGCGCCTACGGGGCGCTGCAGGGCGCCGGCGTCGAGACGCTCTACGACGAGACCGAGGAGCGGCCGGGCGCCAAGTTCGCCGAGATGGACCTGATCGGCCTGCCCTGGCAGCTGATCCTGGGGCCGCGCGGCCTCAAGAACGGCGTCGTCGAGCTGAAGCGCCGGGCGACCGGCGAACGCGAGGAGATCTCGCTCGAGTCGGCGCTCGCGCGCCTGACCGCCTAGGGCCGGGGAGGGCGGCGCCCGATGGTCTTCGGTGCCTTCGAGCGCATGATGGCGCTGCGCTACGTGCGCTCGCGCCGCCAGGAGTCCTTCATCTCGGTGATCGCCGGCTTCTCGCTGCTCGGCATCGCGCTCGGCGTCGCCACGCTGATCATCGTGATGGCGGTGATGAACGGCTTCCGCCAGGAGCTCTTGAGCCGGATCCTCGGCGTCAACGGCCACCTGACGGTCTACGGCAGCACCGAGGGCATCGACCACTTCCAGGACCTCGCCGCCCAGCTGCGCAAGATCGCCGGCGTCGACCTGGTGGTGCCGCAGATCCAGGAGCAGGTCATCGTCACCGCCGGCAACACGGCGCGCGGCGCCATGGTGCGCGGCCTCGACCCGGCCGAGCTGCTGAAGCGCAAGCTGATCGCCGACAACATCGTCCAGGGCTCGGCCGAGCGCTTCCGGCAGGGCGAGGGCGTGCTGGTCGGCCGCCGGCTCGGCGAGGCCCTGGGCCGCTATCCCGGCGATCAGATCACGCTGCTCAGCCCCCAGGGCAATACCACGGCGATCGGCACGCTGCCGCGCGTCAAGTCCTACCCGATCGCCGGCTACTTCGAGATCGGCATGTACGAGTACGATTCCAGCTTCGTCTACATGCCGCTCGACCAGGCCCAGCTGTTCTTCCGCCTGCCGGACAAGGTCAACGCCATCGAGCTGTTCCTCGACAACCCGGACCATGCCCGGGCCGTCGCCCAGCAGGTCGCGCAGTTCATCCCGCAGACCTACCGGATCGTCGACTGGCAGCGCGCCAACTCCAGCTTCTTCAACGCGATCCAGGTCGAGCGGAACGTCATGTTCCTGATCCTCTCGCTGATCATTCTGGTCGCCGCCTTCAACATCCTGTCGGGCCAGTACATGCTGGTGAAGGGCAAGGGCCGGGACATCGCGATCCTGCGCACCATGGGCGCCCGGCGCGGCATGATCCTGCGCATCTTCTTCATGAGCGGCGCCTCGATCGGCCTGGTCGGCACCCTGGCCGGGGTCGTGCTCGGCATCCTCTTCACCGACCACATCGTGACCATCCAGCACTGGGTCGAGGCCCTGGCCGGGACCCGCGTCTTCGACCCGGAGATCTACTTCCTGACCAACCTGCCGGCGCAGCGCGACCCGGTCGAGGTCGTGCAGGTCGTGCTCATGGCCCTGGCCATCTCGTTCCTGGCGCCGCTGCTGCCGGCCTGGCAGGCGGCGCGCCTCGATCCGGTGGAGGCGCTGCGCTATGAGTGAGCGGCCCGACGGCCGGCCGGTCGACGGCGAGACGGCGCTGGCGCTCAGGGGCGTCGTCAAGACCTTCCGCCAGGGCGAGCGCAGCCTGGAGATCCTGCGCGGCGCCGAGCTGGAGCTGAAGGCCGGCGAGCTGGCCGCCCTGGTCGGCCCCTCCGGCGCCGGCAAGTCGACCCTGCTGCACATCGCCGGCCTGCTGGAGCGGCCCGACGCCGGCGAGGTGCACCTGGCCGGCCAGCGCGCCGACAACCTTTCCGATGGCCGCCGCACGGCAATTCGGGGGTCGCAGATCGGCTTCGTCTACCAGTATCATCACCTGCTGCCCGAGTTCACCGCGCTGGAGAACCTGATGGTGCCGCAGCGGATCGCCGGACTCTCGCGACGCCAGGCCCGGGCGCGCGCCGGCGAGCTGCTGCGCTCGGTCGGGCTCGGCGAGCGGCTGGAGCATCGGCCGGGCCGCCTGTCGGGCGGCGAGCAGCAGCGCGTCGCGATCGCGCGGGCCATCGTCAACCGGCCGCGCGTGCTGCTGGCCGACGAGCCGACCGGCAACCTCGACCCCGAGACCGCCGAGGGCGTGTTCAAGATGCTGGTCGGGCTGGTCCGCGCGACCGGGCTGGCGGCCCTGGTCGCGACCCACAACCTGGAGCTCGCCCGGCGCATGGACCGGGTCGTCGCGCTCAGCGACGGCCGGCTGGTGCCGCAGTGAGGGCGGCGGCGAGGCTGTTCCCGGCGTTGCTGGCGCTGCTGCTGGCCGCGCTGCCGGGCGCGTCGCGCGCCCAGGTCGGCGACCTTCGGAGCGAGCAGGGGCAGGAGGTCATCCACTGGCTGCCGGCACCGCAGCTCGGCGCCAAGACCGTCGGCGGCGGCTTCTACGAGATCGCGCCGGCCGCGCCGCTCCGCATCGATCCGGCCGAGTTCGAATGCCTGGCGCTCAATGTCTATTTCGAGGCCGGCGGCGAGTCGCGCTCGGGGCAGCTGGCGGTCGCCTGGGTGACCCTCAACCGCCTGGCTGACGAGCGCTTCCCCAAGACGGTCTGCGACGTCGTCAGGCAGGGCGGCGAGCAGCGCAACCGCTGCCAGTTCCACTGGTGGTGCGACGGCCTGCCGGACGTGCCGCTCAACCCCCAGCGCTGGGCCGACTCCGAGCAGGCGGCGCGCGACGCGCTCAGCGGGCTGCGGCCCGACCCGACCGGCGGGGCGCTCTACTTCCACAACGCCACCGTGCGCCCGAGCTGGACCCGACGGCTGACGACGACGGCCCGCATCGGCAACCACACCTTCTATCGCTGAGCCGGGCCGGCCTTTCGATGCAGCGTGACCAGGCCCTGCCCGAGGAGGCCGTGGCGGCCAGTGGTGGGGCGGCCGGTGGTGGGGCGGCCGGCGCGACGGTGCGGTCCCGGCGGCGGACCGGCCTGCGGCGGCTCGCCCTCGGCCTGACGCTCCTGCTGCTCGCCGCCGGCTGGTGGCTGAACGTGCCGCAGGCGCCGACCCCGGCGGACCGCGAGGCGATCGCCGAGATGCTGCGCCGCGCGGGCCACGGCGACCTGGCGGATTTTCCGAGGCCTAGGGGCTTCGAGGCGCAGGTCGCGACGGTGCTGGCCGTGCAGGACGCCGTGCTGGCGGCCGCGCCGATCGACCGGGGCATCGCCGAGGGCAGGCGGCGCGAGCCCCCGGAGCTGCTGAGCCGGGGCTACGGGCTCTGCTACGACCGCAGCCGGGCGATCGAGAAGGCGCTGGCGCTGTTCGGCCTCGAGACCCGTCATGTCAGCCTGTACGGCACGGCGGGTCTGGGCGCCCTCGAGGCCCTGATGACCCCGGGGAGCGACTCCCACGCCGTCTCCGAGGTGCGTACCGAGCGCGGCTGGATGACCGTCGACAGCAACGCCCGCTGGATCGGCCTGACCGCCGACGGCCGGCCGCTCTCCGTGCCGCAGATCGACGCGGACTCGGCGGCCGAGGTCGGCCCCGAGGCGGCCCGCGAGCCGCCGACCCTGCTGCTGGTCGAGCCGCACGTGACGCTCTACGGCCTCTACTCGCGCCACGGCGAGTTCTACCCGCCCTTCGTGCCCTTTCCCGACGTCGATTTCCGGCAGTTCCTCGCCTACACGATCTTCTGAGCGGGAGGCCGGTCGCATCGGCGCGGTGCAATCGGCGCACCGCGTCTCAGCGCTCGTGGCGCGGGCGGGAGGCCGTGACCGGACCGGCGGCCTGCGCCGGCGGCGCGGCGATCAGCGGGCTGAAGGTCGCCCGCAGCTGCCGGAGCTGCGCGAGGAAGCCGGCGTCGCGCTGCTTCTGGATCAGGACGTCGAGCAGCCGGACGATGCGCTCGGCCCCGGCCGGATGCGACATCTCCCGCTGCTCGTCCAGGGGCGGCGTGGTCGTCTTGGCGATGTGCAGCAGCACGGGCAGCGCCGTGCCGGCCGGATAGAGGCGGGGCAGCCGCTCGATGGCCCAGGCGTCGGCCGCCGCCTCGCGGCGCCGCGACTCGGCGGGGCCGGCCGGGGCGTTGTGGTTCAGGCGGATGTGGGCGAGCTCGTGCAGGAAGACGAAGGCGACCGAGCCGTCGAACAGCAGGTCGTAGCGCTCGCGCCAGGCTGCCGGCAGGTCGCGCAGCAGCTCGGCGTAGGCGGCGCAGCCCGGCTCGCCGGCCAGGAAGGTCTCCGGCAGCGGCAGGCCCGGGACGGTCGGCCCGTGGTCGTCCTCCCGGAAGTCCGCGGCATAGACGGCATAGAAGCGGCGCTCGTAGCTGTCCGCGCAGGCGGGCGCGTAGCTCGTCACGATGCTCGAGCGCACCGTCGCGTCGATCGCCGCCAGCATGGCCTTGTAGAGGACGATGCGGTAGCGCGTGCCGTCCCGGTGGATCTGCACGGTGGCCCAGTCGCGCAGGGAGGCGTCGAAGACGAACTCGACGCGGCGCAGCGGCTCGACATCCTCCGGATCGAGGCTGTTCCTGGCCTCGGCCAGGATCCTGGCCGGCAGGCTGTCCCACTCCGGGAAGCGGTAGTCGTCGTAGGTCTGGGCCCGGGCGGACGGGACCGGGAGCAGGAGCGCGAGGCCGGCGAGCAGCGCGCCGGCGGCCGGCGAAGCGAAGACTCGTCTCAACTCTGGCGGTCCCCCGCGCCGATGGCGTGCCCTCGGCCCGGAAGGCCGCTTCGAAGCCACAGCCTAGAGGGGTGGCGTCCCGGGCGCAACACGACCGGGAATGGATCGCGGGCCGTGCCGATCCCCGGATCCCCGCTATCCACAGGCCCGCGGCGCCGGGCCGCGTGACGGACTCGGCGCCGGCTTGCAGAATGGCGTCATGAGCCACGCCGACTTCGTGCACCTGCGGGTCCGTTCCGCCTATTCGCTCTCGGAGGGCGCGATCAAGGTCAAGGACCTGGTCAAGCTGGCGGTCGGCCAGCGCATGCCGGCGGTGGCCGTCACCGACACCGGCAACCTGTTCGGCGCCCTGGAGTTCTCGCTGGAGGCCAGCAAGGCCGGCCTGCAGCCGATCATCGGCTGCAACCTGGGCCTCAGGCGCACCCTGGAGGACCATCCGCCGGGCAAGGAGCCGGTGCCCGACCGGATCGTGCTGCTGGTCCAGGACGAGACCGGCTACGGCAACCTGCTGAAGCTGGTCAGCCACTCCTTCCTGGGGGTCGAGGCCGACGCGCCGCCGCACGTCACCTACCGGGAGCTGATCCAGCACGCTGCCGGCCTGCTGTGCCTCACCGGCGGTCCCGAGGGGCCGGTCAGCCGCGCCCTGGCCGACGGCCAGGACGACCTCGCCGAGACGACGCTCGACGCCCTGCAGGAGGCCTTCCCCGGCCGGCTCTACGTCGAGCTGCAGCGGCACGGCGAGCCGCGCGAGCAGGCGGTCGAGGAGCGCCTGCTCGAGCTGGCCTACGGCCGCGACCTGCCGCTGGTCGCGACCAACGACGCCTTCTTCGCCACCGAGGACGTCTACGAGGCCCACGACGCGCTGCTCTGCATCGCCGGCAGCACCTACGTCGCCGAGGCCAACCGCCGGCGCGTCACGCCCGAGCACCGCTTCAAGTCGGCGGCCGAGATGCGGGCGCTCTTCGCCGACCTGCCCGAGGCCGTGGACAACACCCTGGTGGTGGCGCAGCGCTGTGCCTTCTATCCGGAGCCGGTCAAGCCGATCCTGCCGGCCTTCCCGACCGAGGGCGGGCGCGACGAGGCCGCCGAGCTGCGCGCCCAGTCCCTGGCCGGTCTCGACAAGCGGCTCGCCGACCACGTCTGGCTGGCCGAGGACGGCGAGGCGGAAAGGGAAAAGAAGGCAAGGCCTTACCGGGAACGGCTCGACTACGAGCTGAAGATCATCGAGCAGATGGGCTTCCCCGGCTACTTCCTGATCGTCTCGGATTTCATCAAGTGGGCCAAGGACCATGGCATCCCGGTCGGCCCGGGCCGCGGCTCGGGCGCCGGCTCGCTGGTCGCCTACGCGCTGACCATCACCGACCTGGACCCGATCCGCTGGGGCCTGCTGTTCGAGCGCTTCCTCAATCCCGAGCGCGTCTCGATGCCGGACTTCGACGTCGACTTCTGCCAGGACCGGCGCGACGAGGTGATCTCCTACGTCCAGCAGAAGTACGGCCGCGACCGGGTCGCCCAGATCATCACCTTCGGAAAGCTGCAGGCGCGTGCCGTGCTGCGCGACGTCGGCCGCGTGCTCGGGCTGCCCTTCGGCCTGGTCGACAAGATCTGCAAGCTGGTGCCGAACAACCCGGCCAACCCGGTCACTCTGCAACAGGCGATCGACGGCGAGGATCGCCTGCGCGAGTGGCGCGACAGCGACGAGAACGTCGCCCGCATGATCTCGATCGCGCTCAAGCTGGAGGGGCTCTACCGCCACGCCTCGACCCACGCCGCCGGCGTGGTGATCGGCGACCGGCCGCTCGACGAGCTGGTGCCGATGTACCGCGATCCGCGCTCGGACATGCCGGTCACCCAGTTCAACATGAAGTACGTCGAGCAGGCCGGCCTGGTGAAGTTCGACTTCCTCGGCCTCAAGACCCTGACCGTGCTGGCCCGCGCCTCGCAGCTGATCCGCGAGGAGGAGCCGGGCTTCGACCTGGTCAAGGTCCCGCTCGACGACGAGGCGGCCTACCAGGTCATGGCCAAGGGCGACACGGCGGGCGTGTTCCAGCTGGAAAGCTCGGGCATGCGCGACGCCCTCAAGAAGCTGAAGCCCGACCGCTTCGAGGACGTCATCGCCATGGTCGCGCTCTACCGGCCGGGCCCGATGGAGAACATCCCCTCCTACATCCGTCGCAAGAAGGGCGAGGAGGCGCCAGACTACCTCTACCCGACCCTGGAGCCGATCCTGAAGGAGACCTTCGGGATCATGATCTACCAGGAGCAGGTCATGCAGATCGCCCAGGAGCTGGCTGGCTACAGCCTGGGCGCCGCCGACCTGCTGCGCCGCGCCATGGGCAAGAAGATCCAGGCCGAGATGGACGCCCAGCGCGCCAGCTTCGTCGAGGGCGCGACCGCCAAGGGCGTCGAGGACAAGCGCGCCTCCTCGATCTTCGACCTGGTCAACAAGTTCGCCGGCTACGGCTTCAACAAGTCCCACGCCGCGGCCTATGCCCTGGTCGCCTACCACACGGCCTACCTGAAGGCGAACCACCCGGTCGAGTTCCTGGCCGCCTCGATGACCTACGACATGGCCTCGGCCGACAAGCTGAACCTGTTCCGCCAGGAGCTGAGCCGTCTGTCGATCCCGCTGCTGCCGCCCGACGTCAACGCCAGCTACGCCGACTTCGCAGTCGAGAAGGTGGCGGCGCCGGCCGCCGAGGGGCCCGAGGATCAGGCGGCGGGCCCGGGGTCAGAAGGGCCAGGGCCGGGCAAGGCGATCCGCTACGCCCTCGGCGCGATCAAGAACGTCGGCCAGACCGCGATGCGCCAGCTCGCCGAGGAGCGCGACGAGAGCGGCCGCTTCGCCACGCTGGCGGCCTTCGCGCGCCGGCTCGACGCCCGCATGATCAACAAGCGGGCGATCGAGAACCTGGCCTCGGCCGGCGCCTTCGACAGCCTGAACGACAACCGCCAGCAGGTCTTCCTGGCCGCCGAGACGATCGTGCGCACAGCGGCCAGCGTCAGCCAGGACCGATCGGTCGGACAGTCCAGCCTGTTCGGCGGCGGCGGGCCCGGCGGCAGCGGGGCCGACGAGCCGCTGAAGCTGCCGCCCTGCAGCGACTGGCCGGCCATGGAGCGCCTGCAGAAGGAGTTCGACGCGCTCGGCTTCTACCTCTCGTCCCACCCGCTCGAATCCTACGGCGCGCTGCTGCAGCGCCGGCGGGTGGTGACCATCGCCGACCTGCCGCGGGCGGTGCGCGAGGGCGCGGCCGGGCGCATCGCGCTGGCCGGCATCGTGATCGGCAAGCAGGAGCGCACCTCGAAGTCGGGCAAGCGCTTCGCCTTCGTCCAGCTCAGCGACCAGACAGGGGCCTTCGAGGTGACCGCCTTCTCGGAGGTGCTGGGGGCCGCCCGCGACCTGCTGGAGGGCGGCAAGCCGCTGATCGTCGAGGTCGTCGCCGAGCGCGCGCCCGAGGGCGACGACCTGCGCCTGACCGCCCAGTCCTTCGAGGACCTGGACCAGGCCCTGGCCAAGACCGCCGCCGGCCTCAAGGTCTTCCTGGAGGGCGACGAGCCGCTGCCGCATCTCAGGGCCCTGCTGGAGCGCGAGCGCAAGGGCAGGGGCCGTGTCTCGATCGTCCTGGAGATCGACGGCGGCCGCGAGATCGAGATCGACCTGCCCCAGGGCTACGCCCTCTCGGCGGCCGGCCGGCAGGCGATCAAGTCGATCCCGGGACTGGTCGTGCAGGACCTGTAGGGACGCAGCAACGCCCGTTCCGGATCCCACGCCCCTCGACAGGCTCGGGACGAAGCAGAAGGAAGCACGAACGGTTGCTTCGTCCCGAGCCTGTCGAGGGGCGTGGGGATCCAGACGGTGACAGGGCGCCGGCACGCATGAAAGCGGGCCGCGGCGCCTCTTCACGCTTGCAATTCCGCCCCTTCGGCGCTATCTCCCGGCCGTCAATCTGTAACCCCACACGCGGGCCAGCGACGGCCGCGGCCATTTTCGGCTGCGGTCGCGACCGGTGTCGGGCTCAGGCGGCTCTCTCGGCTGCCCTCGATCACGGCCCGCGGAGGCAGAACCGGAGAACGATAGACATGGCTCTTCCCGATTTCACGATGCGCCAGCTGCTCGAGGCCGGCGTCCACTTCGGCCACACCACGCGGCGCTGGAACCCGAAGATGCAGCCGTTCATCTTCGGCGAGCGCAACGGCGTCCACATCATCGACCTCGAGCAGACCGTGCCGCTGCTGCACCAGGCGCTGAACACCGTGCGCACGGTCGTCGCCGGCGGCGGGCGCGTGCTGTTCGTCGGCACCAAGCGTCAGGCCAGCGAGATCGTGGCCGAGCACGCCAAGCGCAGCGGCCAGTACTACGTCAACCACCGATGGCTCGGCGGCATGCTGACCAACTGGAAGACCATCTCGCACTCGATCCGGCGCCTGAAGACGCTGGAGGAGCAGCTCGGCGCCGAGGCCACCGGCCTGACCAAGAAGGAGCTGCTCGGCCTGACCCGCGAGCGCGACAAGCTGGAGCTCTCGCTGGGCGGCATCAAGGACATGGGCGGCCTGCCCGACGTGCTGTTCGTGATCGACACGAACAAGGAGCACATCGCCGTCACCGAGGCCAACAAGCTGGGCATCCCGGTCGTCGCGGTGCTCGACTCGAACTCCGATCCGGACGGCATCGCCTACCCGATCCCGGGCAACGACGACGCGATCCGCGCGATCACGACCTACTGCGAGCTGATCGCCGGCGCCGTGCTCGACGGCCTGCAGCAGGAGGCGATCGGCAGCGGCCGCGACCTGGGCGAGAGCGAGGAGGCCCCGGCCGAGACCGCCCTGGCCGAGGCGCCCGCCGCCGAGACGGCTCCGGCTGCCGAGGCCGCTGCTGCCGAGACGCCGGCCACGGAGGCTCCGGCCGCCGAGACCCCGGCCGCCGAGGCGCCGGCCGAGGAGCAGAACCAGGGCGCGTCGGCCTGACGCGCCGCGCCCGGCTGTCGCCTGGCGACGGGCCGGGCTGCCTTCGGGCCGCCATTCGAGAAGCGAACGACCGGGGCCGACGGCCCGGGTCCGACAGACGACGAAAAGGAACGATCATGGCTGAGATCACGGCCGCGCTGGTCAAGGAGCTGCGCGACAAGACCGGCGCCGGCATGATGGACTGCAAGAAGGCGCTGAGCGAGAGCGCCGGCGAGATCGAGGCGGCTGTCGACTGGCTGCGCAAGAAGGGCCTGGCCGCCGCCGCCAAGAAGGCCGGCCGGACCGCCGCCGAGGGCCTGGTCGGCATCGCCGTCGCGGGCGGCCGCGGCGCCGTCGTCGAGGTCAATGCCGAGACCGACTTCGTCGCCCGCAACGAGCAGTTCCAGGGCTTCGTCTCGACGGTCACCGGCCTGGCGCTGGGCACCGACGGCGACGTCGAGACCCTGAAACAGGCGGCCTATCCCGAGACCGGGCGCACGGTCGGCGAGGAGCTGACCCAGCTGATCGCCACGATCGGCGAGAACATGGCGCTGCGCCGTGCCGCGCTGGTCGTCGCCGAGCCCGGCGTCGTCGCCGGCTACGTGCACAACCAGACCGCCGAGGGCCTGGGCAAGATCGGCGTGCTGGTCGGCCTGAAGTCCGAGGGCGACGCCGACAAGCTGGCGGCGCTCGGCAAGCAGCTCGCCATGCACGTCGCCGCGGCCAACCCGCTGGCCCTCGACCGCGCCGGCGTCGACGCCTCGGCGCTCGACCGCGAGCGCGACGTGCTGGCCGATCAGGCGCGCGCCTCCGGCAAGCCCGAGGAGATCATCGCCAAGATGGTCGAGGGGCGCCTGCGCAAGTTCTACGAGGAGAACTGCCTGATCGAGCAGACCTTCGTGATCGACGGCGAGACCAAGATCTCGAAGGTCCTGGAGAACGCCGCGAAGGAGATCGGGGCGCCGGTTGCCCTGGTCGGCTTCCAGCGCTTCCAGCTCGGCGAGGGCATCGAGAAGGAAGAGAGCGACTTCGCGGCGGAGGTCGCGGCCGCCCGCGGCTGAGTCGCGGAATCGGCTTTGGTGCTCTAAAAGACCGGCGAGAACAGCAGCCGGTGAGCGGACCGCGGCAGGCGCCGCGGTCCGCGCCGGTGTCCGGGCGGGGATGACGACCGATGGCCGACGCGCCGCGCTACAAGCGAATCCTCCTGAAAGTCTCCGGCGAGGCCTTGATGGGGGGCGGCGAGTTCGGTCTCGACGACGCCACGGTCAGCCGCATCGCCGAGGAAGTGAAGGCGGTCCGCGCCATGGGCGTCGAGGTCTGCCTGGTGATCGGCGGCGGCAACATCTACCGCGGCCTGGCCGGTGCCTCCCACGGCATGGATCGAACGGCGGCCGACTACATGGGCATGCTGGCCACGGTGATAAACTGCCTGGCCCTGCAGAACGCCCTGGAGCGTCTCGGCGTCCATACCCGCGTGCAGTCGGCCATCACCATGGTCCGGGTCTGCGAGCCCTACATCCGCCGCCGGGCGCTCCGGCACCTGGAGAAGGGGCGGGTGGTGATCTTCGCCGCCGGTACCGGCAATCCCTTCTTCACCACCGATACGGCCGCGGCGCTGCGCGCCTCCGAGATGGAGTGCGACGCGCTGATGAAGGGCACCAAGGTCGACGGCGTCTACGATGCCGACCCGATGAAGGTGCCCGGCGCCAGGCGCTTCGAGCGCCTGAGCTACCGCGATGTCCTGACGCGCGACCTCGGGGTGATGGACCAGGCCGCCATTTCGCTGGCGAAGGACAATCACATTCCGATACTAGTCTTTTCGATCGTCGAGCCCGGTGCGCTGGCTGCGGCCGTGCGCGGCGACGGGAAATTCACTGTGGTCGATGACGGGAACTAGCCATGGCCGACGCGCTGCTTAAGGATATCGAGAAGCGCATGGACAGCGCTGTTGAGGCGGTCAAGCGGGAGTTCGGCGGCCTGCGGACCGGCCGGGCCTCGACCGGGCTGCTCGAGCCGATCATGGTCGATGCCTACGGCGCCGCTATGCCGCTCAACCAGGTCGCCACGATCTCGGTCCCGGAGCCGCGGATGATCGTCGTCAGCGTCTGGGACCGCAAGCTGTCGGGCCCCGTCGAGAAGGCGATCCGGGAATCGGGCCTGGGCCTCAATCCGGCGAGCGAGGGGGCCACGATCCGCGTGCCGATCCCGCCGCTGTCCGAGGAGCGGCGCCAGGAATTGGTCAAGGTCGCCGGCAAGTATGCCGAGCACGGCAAGGTCGCCGTGCGCAACGTCCGGCGCGACGGCATGGAGGCCTTGAAGAAGCTTGAGAAGGATCACGAGATCTCGGAGGACGAGCACCGGCGGCGCGGCGACGAGGTGCAGAAGCTGACCGACCAGCACGTCCAGCTGATCGACGAGGCCTTCACCGCCAAGCAGGCGGAGATCATGCAGGTTTGACCTCTTCTCGAGCGGGCGAGGCGGTTCCGGGGAAGCCAGAGCGGTGAACGCACGACCGACCCACGTCGGAATCATCATGGACGGCAACGGGCGCTGGGCGACGGCGCGCGGCCTGCCGCGCTTTGCCGGCCACCGCGCCGGGGCAGAGGCGGCCAAGCGCACGGTGCGCGCCGCCTCCGACCTCGGCATCCGCTACCTGACGCTGTTCTCCTTCTCGTCCGAGAACTGGAAGCGGCCCTGGACCGAGATCGAGCAGCTGATGGAGCTGCTGCGCCGCTACCTGCGCAGCGAGATCGCCGAGCTCTACGAGGAGGGCGTGCGGCTGCGCGTGATCGGCGACCGCGAGAGCCTGGCCCCGGACATCGTGCGCCTGGTCGAGGAGGCCGAGGCGACGACCCGCGACAACGACCGCCTGACCCTGATCATGGCGCTGTCCTACGGCTCCCGCCAGGAGCTGACGGCGGCGGCGCGCGACCTGGCGCGCGATGCGGCGGCCGGCCGGCTCGATCCCGAGACGATCGACGAGCGGCTCCTCGCCTCGCGGCTCTGGACCGCCGACCTGCCGGACCCGGACCTGCTGATCCGCACCAGCGGCGAGATGCGCATCAGCAACTTCCTGCTGTGGCAGCTGGCCTATGCCGAGTTCGTCTTCACCGACCGGCTGTGGCCGGATTTCGGGCGCGACGACCTGCTGGCCGCGATCGACGAGTTCGGCCGGCGCGAGCGACGCTTCGGTGCAGCAGTCTCTGCCGGATAGCCGGGCGCGCAGGCCGATGGTGACCAGGGTCGTCTCGTCCCTGGTCCTGGCCCCGATCGTTCTGCTGGCCATCCACCTCGGGCCGCCGGCGAGCGACGGCCTGCTGCTGGCTGCGGCCGCCGTCATGGCCTGGGAGTGGGGCCGGATCTGCGGCCGCCGGCGCGGCTTCGGCGCGGCCGAGGGCGCGGTCGTCGCCGGCACCGTCGCGCCGGTCGCCGCCGGCGCGCTGCTCGGCCCCTCGATCGCCAGCTGGGTCGTCGCGGTCGGCGCCCTGGCCGCCGCCCTGGTCGCCGCGCGCGACGAGCGCCGCGCCCCCGTCGGCGGCCAACCCGGCACCGGGCCGGGCGGCGGCGACCTCTCGCTGTGGTTCGGCTTCGGCGTGCTCTACCTCGCGGTGCCGCTGCTCGCCCTGCAGTGGCTGCGCGGCCCGGCCGGGGCGGGGCAGGGCGAGCTGCCGGTGTTCTGGGTGGTCGGCCTGGTCTGGGCGACCGACGTCGGCGCCTTCTTCGTCGGCCGCAGCATCGGCGGCCCCAAGCTCTGGCCGCGGGTCAGCCCGAACAAGACCTGGGCCGGGATGGTCGGCGGCCTGGTCTCGGCGGGGCTGGTCGGGGCCGTCTTCGCGCTGGCGGCCGAGCCCGGCGCCCTGTGGCGGCTGGTCCTGCTGAGCGCCGTCCTCTCGGCCGTGGCGCAGGCCGGCGACTTCTTCGAGTCCGGCGTCAAGCGGCAGTTCGGCGCCAAGGACGCGAGCGACCTCATTCCCGGCCACGGCGGCCTGCTCGACCGCGTCGACGGCCTGCTCGCCGCGACGCTCGCTCTTGCCTTCCTGGCATGGCTGGGCAAGGCTCCCTTCTAGCATGCCCGCTCTCAAGACCCTCCGCACCGAGCCGCAGGCCGAGCCCCGGCGCATCGCCGTCCTGGGCGCGACCGGTTCGATCGGCTGCAGCACGCTCGACCTGATCGAGCGCAACCCGGCGCTGTTCCAGGTCGAGGCACTGACCGCGAACCGCTCGGTCGCCGCGCTCGCCGAGCAGGCGCGGCGCGTCCGGCCGCGCTTCGTGGCGCTCGGCGATGCCGCCGGCTACCGCGAGCTCAAGGCCGCGCTCGAGGGCAGCGGCATCGAGGTCGCCGCCGGCCCGGAGGCCGTGGTCGAGGCCGCCGAGCGGCCGTCCGACTTCGTCATGTCCGGCATCGTCGGGGCCGCCGGCCTGCCGCCGACCCTGGCGGCGGTGCGGCGCGGCGCCACCGTGGGCCTCGCCAACAAGGAGACGCTGGTCTGCGCCGGCGAGCTGATGACCGCGGAGGTCAGCCGCTGCGGCGCGACGATGCTGCCGGTCGATTCCGAGCACAACGCGATCTTCCAGGTGCTCGATACCAGCGAGCCGGCCTCGGTCGACAAGCTGATCCTGACCGCCTCGGGCGGGCCCTTCCGGACCTGGCGGCTCGACGAGATGCGCGCGGTCACGCCGGCCCAGGCCGTCGCCCATCCCAACTGGTCGATGGGCGCCAAGATCTCCGTCGATTCGGCGACCATGATGAACAAGGGGCTGGAGCTGATCGAGGCCCACCACCTGTTCGGCTTCGACGAGTCGCGCATCGACATCCTGGTCCACCCGCAGTCGGTGATCCATTCCCTGGTCGCCTACGTCGACGGCTCCGTGCTGGCCCAGCTCGGCTGTCCCGACATGCGTACACCGATCGCGTACGCCCTGGCCTGGCCGAAGCGGATGTCGGCGCCGGTCGAGAAGCTCGACCTCGCGAAGATCGTCATGCTGAGCTTCGAGGCGCCCGATCCCGTGCGCTTCCCGGCGCTGCGCCTGGCCCGGGCGGCGCTGCGCCAGGGCGGCAGCGCGCCGGCCGTGCTGAACGCAGCCAACGAGATCGCGGTCGCTGCCTTCCTGGCCGGTCGCATCGGTTTCCTGGACATCGCCGAGACGGTCGAGCGGGCGCTCGAGCGCTGCGCCCCGAGCGCCATCGAGGGCCTGCAGGCGCTGTTCGCGATCGACCGCGAGGCGCGCGCCTGCGCCGAGGAGATCGTCGCCGACCTCGCCGGGCGCGCCTGAGTCGCGCGGCGGCTCGTGACGGGTCGGCGGCCGCGGGACGGCGATACCGTCGTCCTGCGACGCCCCCGCCCTTGTCATCATGGGGTCGACGCGCGATCTAACTGGGGTCCCGCCTGAACGGAAGAGTCCGAGATCACATGGAAATCCTCTCCTTCCTGCCCCTGGACAGCCTGGAATCGGTAGCGATCTCGGTCGGCGCCTTCCTGGTCATCCTGACCGTCCTGGTGTTCGTCCACGAGCTCGGGCACTTCTGGGTGGCGCGCCGCTGCGGCGTGAAGTGCGAAGCCTTCTCGATCGGCTTCGGCCCCGAGATCTTCGGCTGGAACGACAGCCAGGGCACGCGCTGGAAGATCAGCGCCCTGCCGCTCGGCGGCTACGTCAAGATGTTCGGCGACGCCGACGCCACCAGCCGTCCGGCGCCCGGCATCCGCGAGCCCGCCGAGGGCGAGGAGACCGGCGACTGGGCCGGCGGCAAGACGCGGCCGCTGACGGCGGAGGAGCGGGCGGTCTCGTTCCACCACAAGTCGCTGGCGCGCCGGGTCGCGATCGTCGCCGCCGGACCGGCCGCGAACTTCCTCTTCGCGATCGTCGTGATGACCGCCTTCTTCGTCTATCCCGGCCAGCCGACGACGCCGGCGCTGATCGGCGGGGTGGTCGAGGGCAGCGCCGCCGCGCGCGCCGGCTTCCAGGTCGGCGACAAGGTGGTCGAGATCAACGGCAGCCCGATCCGCCGCTTCGAGCAGATCCAGCGCATCGTCCAGCTGAACCTGGACGCGCCGATGGACGTGGTGGTGCAGCGCGACGGCCATCCGGTCGAGTTCACCGCGACGCCGGAGATCGTCGTGCGCAGCGACTCGATGGGCAACGAGGTGCGCATGCCGCAGCTCGGCATCCAGGCGAGCGGCAGCAGCTTCGAGCCGCAGGGCCTCGCGGCGCCCTGGTCGGCGGTCCGCGAGACCGCCGCCCTGACCGGCGGCACGCTGAAGGCGGTGTGGCAGATGATCACGGGCAGCCGCGGCACCGAGGAGCTGGGCGGGCCGATCCGGATCGCCGAGATGTCGGGCCAGGTCGCCCAGACCGGCATCGTCTCGGTGATCTGGTTCATGGCCGTGCTGTCGATCAACCTCGGCCTGATCAACCTGTTCCCGGTGCCGATGCTGGACGGCGGTCACCTGCTGTTCTACGCGATCGAGGGGGCCCGGGGCCGGCCGCTCGGCGAGCGGGCGCAGGAATACGGCTTCCGCATCGGCCTGGCGCTGGTGCTGACGCTCTTCGTCTTCGTGACCTGGAACGACCTGTCGCGCCTTCTGGTTTTCTGATATGCCGACAAGCCGAAGCCAACCGGGGAGAATAAGGCGGCGTGTCGGGAGTTAGCAGGGGCCAGGGGGGAGAAGGCGTGTCTCGGAGGACGCTCAGGCTGGGAGCCGTGCTGCTGTGCGGCCTCTTCGGCCTGTTGGTGCAGGCTGTGCCGGCCGCGGTGCCCGCGGCCGCCCAGGGTACGGCGGGCCAGGGTACGGCGGGCGGCGCGACGCCCGCGGCGGTGCCGTCCGGCGGCACGATCCAGGAGATTCGCATCGACGGCGCCCAGCGCGTCGACCCCGAGACGGTGCGCAGCTACATGCACATCAACCTCGGCGACCCCTTCGACCCGATCAAGCTCGACGATTCGCTGAAGAGCCTCTACGAGACCGGCCTGTTCGCCGACGTCACGCTGGCCCGCCAGGGCGACACCCTGGTCGTCAAGGTGGTCGAGAACCCGGTCATCAACCGGATCGCCTTCGAGGGCAACAAGCGCATCGAGGACAAGGACCTCGAGGGCGAGATCGAGCTCCGGCCGCGCGTCGTCTTCACCCGCACCAAGGTGCAGAACGACGTCCAGCGCATCCTCGACCTCTACCGCCGCAAGGGCCGCTTCAACGCGACGGTCGAGCCGAAGATCATCAAGCTCGACCAGAACCGCGTCGACTTGGTCTTCGAGATCAACGAGGGCGAGATCACCCAGATCTCGGCGATCAACTTCGTCGGCAACCAGGCCTTCTCGGACGGCACGCTGCGCGGCCAGCTGGCGACCACGGAGTCGTCCTGGTGGCGCTTCTGGAGCTCCAGCGACGTCTACGACCCGGACCGCCTGGCCTTCGACCGCGAGAACCTGCGGCGCTTCTACCTGAGCGAGGGCTACGCGGACTTCCGTGTCGTCTCGACCGTCGCCGAGCTGAGCCCCGACCGCTCGTCCTTCATCGTCACCTTCACGGTCGACGAGGGGCCGCGCTACAAGTTCGGCAAGATCGACATCAACTCGACCCTGAAGAACCTCGACCCCGAGACCCTGCGCGACGACGTCAAGACCCAGGAGGGCGACTGGTACGACGCCACCCTGGTCGACAAGTCGATCGACGCGCTGACCGAGGCGGTCGGCAACCTCGGCTACGCCTTCGTCGACATCCGTCCGAAGACCCAGCGCGACCGCAAGAACCTGACCATCGGCCTGACCTACGACATCAACGAGGGTCCGAAGGTCTACGTCGAGCGGATCGACATCGAGGGCAACGTGCGCACCCTCGACCGGGTGATCCGCCGCGAGTTCCGCCTGGCCGAGGGCGACGCCTTCAACGCCGCCAAGCTGCGCCGCTCGCGCGAGCGCATCCAGAACCTCGAGTTCTTCCAGAAGGTCGAGGTGACCAACGAGCCGGGCAGCGCGCCCGACAAGACGGTGGTCAAGGTCAAGGTCCAGGAGGCCTCGACCGGCGAGGTCTCGCTCGGCGCCGGCGTCTCGACCTCGGTCGGCCCGCTCGCCCGCATCCAGATCCGCGAGCGCAACCTGCTCGGCCGCGGCCAGGACCTGCGGCTCGGCTTCCAGCTGTCGGGCATCTCCTCGCAGGTCGACCTCAGCTTCACCGAGCCCTACTTCATGGGCCGCGACCTGTCGGCCGGCTTCGACCTGTTCCGCAACACCCTGCAGGGGAACGAGAGCAACTTCGACCAGAAGCGGCTCGGTGGCGCCTTGCGGGCCGGCTACAACGTCACCGAGTACACGCGCAACGTCTGGCGCTATCAGCTGGAGCGACGCACGATCTACAACGTCGGCGACAGCGCCTCCTTTGCGGTCAAGTCGGAGGAGGGCACGACGGTGCGCTCCAGCATCGACCAGGAGCTGATCTGGGACCGCACGGTCGGCGGCGCGAACCCGACCTCGGGCTTCCAGGTCAGCTACGAGACGAACTTCACGGGTCTCGGCGGCGACGTCCGCTTCCTGCGCAACGAGCTGAAGGGCAACTACTACTATCCGATCGGCGACAGCTTCACGCTGTTCATCGGCGGCGCCGCCGGCCACATGGTCGGCATCGGCCAGGACACGCGGGTGTCCGACCGCTTCTTCCTCGGCGGCTCGACCTTCCGCGGCTTCGAGTTCGGCGGCATCGGCCCGCGCGACATCTCCTCGGACGACGCGATCGGCGGCAAGCAGTACTACAAGGGCACGGCCGAGCTGCGCTTCCCGCTCGGCTTCCAGGATGCCCTCGACGTCCAGGGCCGGATCTTCGCCGACGCCGGCGCGGTCTGGGGCTTCGACGGCGACAAGGGCTCGGCCTACGACTCCGACTCGCCGCGCCTGGCGATCGGCCCCGGCCTGGTCTGGAACTCGCCGCTCGGCCTGGTCGCCATCGACTTCGGCTTCCCGCTCATCAAAGAGGGCTTCGACAAGACGCAGCTGCTGAACTTCAGCTTCGGCGTCCAGTTCTGACCACCATGTTCCGGTTCCGCCGCCTTGCCGCCGTTTCGGCGTCTTTCGTGCTGGGCGTGGCCCTGGCCCTGACGGCGGCCGATTCGGCCGCGGCCCAGCGGCAGGACCGCTCGACGGCCGCGGCGCCGGCGCCGCGCATCATGGTGGTCGACTCCCAGCGGATCCTGCGCGAGGCCGATGCCGTCAAGCTGCTGCAGAGCGGCATCGAGGCCGAGCGCGACGCCTTCCGCGAGCAGATCCGCCAGCACGAGACCGAGCTGCGCGAGGCCGACGCCGTGCTGAACCGCGAGCGGCCGACGATCAGCAACGAGGAGTACCTCAAGCGCCGCCACGCCCTGGAGCAGCGCTACGCCGGCTACCAGAGCGACGTCGCCGACCGCCGGCGCGCCCTCGAGGGCCGCTTCTCCAAGGGCATGCACATCGTCGAGAGCAAGCTGATGGAGATCGTCGGCGAGCTCGCCAAGGAGCGCAACGTCAACCTGGTGCTGCCGAAGAGCGCCGTGCTGCTTGCCGACTCGGACTACGACGCGACAGACGAGGTCATGAAGCGGCTGAATGCGGCGCTGCCGCGCGTCGTCCTGCCGGAGGAGTAACCCCGAGATGGCCGATCCCCGTTTCTTCCGGCGCGGCGAGCCCCTGCCGCTCGGCCGGATCGCCGAGATCGCCGGTGCGACGCTGGCGCCGGCGGGCGCCGACGCCGGGCGCCTGTTCAAGGACGTGGCGCCGCTCGACTCGGCCGGGAGCGACGATGTCGCCTTCCTGGACAACAAGCTCTACCTGCCGGCCTTCTCGGCCAGCGCGGCCGGCGCCTGCATCGTCGCGCCCGAGCATGCCGCCAAGGCGCCCGACGGCATGACCCTGCTGCTCACCGAGCAGCCCTACACCGCCTATGCCCGGGTCGCGTCGGCCTTCTATCCCGACCCGCCGAGGCCGGCCGGAGTGCACCCGACGGCGCTGGTCGATCCCGAGGCGACGCTCGGCGAGGGGGTCTACGTCGGGCCCTTCGTCGTCGTCGGGCCCGGCGCCGAGCTCGGCGCCGGCGTCGTGGTCCACAGCCACTGCTCGATCGGCCGCGGCGTCGTCGTCGGCGCCGGCACCGAGATCATGGGCCACGTCTCGCTCAGCCACTGCCTGATCGGCCGCAACTGCCTGATCCATGCCGGCGCGCGCATCGGCAACCGCGGCTTCGGATTCGCCCTCGATCCGAACGGCTACGTCGACGTGCCCCAGCTCGGCCGCGTCGTCGTCGAGGACGGCGTGGAGATCGGCGCCAACGTCACGATCGACCGCGGCGCCGGCCCGGACACCTACATCGGCGCCGGCTCGAAGATCGACAATCTGGTGCAGCTCGGCCATAACGTTCGCCTCGGTCGCGGTTGCGTCCTGGTCGCACAATCGGGGATCGCGGGCTCGACGAAGCTCGAGGACTTCGTGATGATCGCGGCACAGGGCGGGGTCGGGGGGCACCTGACCATGCACAAGGGATCGCGTCTGGCCGCGAAGAGCGGCCTGATGCACGACGTGCCCGCTGGCGAGACCGTCGGCGGCTTGCCTGCCATGCCGCTGAGAGACTATTTCCGTCTGGTTGCCATGTGGCGGCGCCAGTTGAAGGAAGCGGGCAAGAAGAAATGAACGAGTCCAGCGCACCCCTGTCCGAGACCGCCGGCAAGGAGCTCGGTGCCGCCGACATCCTCGGGATCATGCGGATGATCCCGCACCGCTATCCCTTCCTGATGATCGACCGGGTCGTCGAGATCGAGCTCGACGTGCGCGCCGTCGGCATCAAGAACGTCTCGATCAACGAGCCGCATTTCCAGGGCCATTTCCCGCGCCAGCCGGTGATGCCGGGCGTGCTGATCGTCGAATCGATGGCCCAGACCGCCGCCGTGCTGGTCGTCGAGACGCTGGAGGGGGCCGCCGCCGGCAAGCTGGTCTATTTCATGTCGGTCGACGAGGCGCGCTTCCGCAAGCCGATCTTCCCGGGCGACCAGGTCCGGGTCGAGGTGTCGAAGCTGAAGAATCGCGGGCCGGTCTGGAAGTTCCGCGGCGAGGCCAAGGTCGACGGCAGGCTGATGGCCGAGGCGGTCTTCACGGCCATGATCATGGACGACTGATGACGGCTATCCATCCCACCGCGATCGTCGAAGCGGGGGCCAGGCTGGGAGAGGGGGTCGAGATCGGCCCCTTCTGTCTGGTCGGCCCCGAGGTCGAGCTCGGCGACCGGGTCAAGCTGTACAGCCACGTCGTCGTGACCGGCCATACCTCGGTCGGTGCCGGCACGCGGATCTTTCCTTTCGCCTCGATCGGCCATCCGCCCCAGGACCTGAAGTATGCGGGCGAGGCCTCGCGCCTGGAGATCGGCCGCGACAATATCGTCCGCGAGCAGGTCACGATGAACCCGGGCACCGAGGGCGGTGGCCTGCTGACCAAGGTCGGCGACGGCTGCCTGTTCATGGTCGGCGCCCACGTCGCCCACGACTGCCGGGTCGGCGACCGGGTGATCCTGGCCAACAACGCGACCCTGGCCGGCCACGTCCAGGTCGGCGACCAGGCGATCGTCGGCGGCCTCTCGGCGATCCACCAGTTCGTGCGCATCGGCGCCCATGCCATGATCGGCGGCATGTCCGGCATCGAGCACGACGTCATTCCCTACGGCCTGGCCATGGGCGACCGGGCGCGCCTGTCCGGCCTCAACCTGGTCGGCCTCAAGCGCCGCGGCTACAGCCGGGCCGAGATCCAGGGCCTGATGGCGGCCTACGAGCGGCTGTTCGACGGCGAGGGCACCCTGGTCGAGCGTGTCGCCCGGGTCGCCGAGAGCTACAACGCCTTCGACACGGTGCGCGACCTCGTCGCCTTCGTGCAGGCCGACTCCTCGCGTGCGCTCTGCCAGCCGCGCGCCGGCCATGGCGGCCGCTGAGGCCGGCAGCGCGCCGCGCACCCTGGGCATCATCGCCGGTGCCGGACCGGTGCCGCGCCGGCTGATCGCGGCCTGCCGCGAGGACGGCCGCGGCGTCTGCGTCGTCGCCTTCGAGGGCCAGACCGACCCCGAGACGGTCGCGGGCGTGGCGCACCTCTGGACCCGCCTGGGCGCGGCCGGCGAGATCCTCGATTTCCTGCGCGCCCAGGGCGCCGGCGAGCTGGTGCTGGCCGGGCCGATCAGGCGGCCGAGCCTGGGCGAGGTGCGGCCCGACTGGCGCGCCGCCAGGTTCTTCGCGCGGATCGGCAAGCGCGCCTTCTCCGACGACGGCCTGCTCGGCTCGATCGTCCGGGCGCTCGAGGAGGAGGAGGGCTTCCGGGTCGTCGGCATCGACCAGGTGCTGGGCGGCGGGACGCTGCCGCCGGGGCCGCTCGGCCGGCACCGCCCCGACGCCCAGGCCGAGGCCGACATCCGCCGCGGCATCGAGGTCGCGGCCGCGGTCGGCCGGCTCGACATCGGCCAGGCCGTGGTCGTGCAGCAGGGCAGCGTGCTCGGCATCGAGGCGATCGAGGGCACCGACGCCCTGCTCGCGCGCTGCGCCGGCCTGCGCCTCGCCGGTCCGGGCGGCGTGCTGGTCAAGCTGAAGAAGCCGCAGCAGGAGCGCCGGGTCGACCTGCCGACCGTCGGGCTGGCCACGATCGAAGGCGCGCGCGCGGCCGGCCTGCGCGGGATCGCGCTGGACGCCGGCGGCACGCTGATCGTCGACCGGCGGGAGACGGTGGCGGCCGCCGATGCCGCCGGGCTGTTCCTGGTCGCGGTCGAGGGATCGTCCGGTGGCCGCTAGGCCGCCCGGCGGCCCGATCTTCCTGGTCGCCGGCGAACCCTCGGGCGACCAGCTCGGCGGCCGCCTGATGGCGGCGCTCAAGCGGCAGGCCCGGGCGCAGGGCGGCCGCGAGCTGCGGTTCCTCGGGGTCGGCGGCGAGCGCATGGCCGGGGAGGGGCTGGAGAGCCTGTTCGCGATGAGCGAGCTGTCGGTCATGGGCCTCACCGAGGTGCTGCCGCACCTGCGCCGCATCCTCGCGCGGATGCGCGAGACCGAGGCCGCGGCGCGGCAGGCCCGTCCCGCGGTCTTCGTCTCGATCGACAGCCCCGGCTTCTCGCTGCGCGTGGCCAGGCACCTGGCCGGGCAGCCCGGGGGCAGCGGCTTTCCCCTGGTGCACTACGTGGCGCCCTCGGTCTGGGCCTGGAAGCCCTGGCGCGCCGCGAGGATCGCGCGCTACCTCGACCACCTGCTCTGCCTGCTGCCCTTCGAGCCGCCCTACTTCGAGCGCCACGGCCTGCCGGCGAGCTTCGTCGGCCATCCGGCGATCGAGGCCCTGGCCGAGGCCGGGGACGGCCCCGGCTTCCGCGCGCGCCACGGCCTGCCGGCCGAGGGCCCGCTGCTCTGCGTGCTGCCGGGCAGCCGGATGGGCGAGGTGAGCCGCCTGCTGCCGCTGTTCGGCGCGACGCTGGGGCACCTGGCCCGGTCGCACCCGGCGCTCAGGGTCGTCGTGCCGACCGTGGCGGGCGTCGCCGCGGCGGTGCGCGCCGGCACGGCGGCCTGGCCGCTGCCGGCCCTGGTCGTCGAGGGCGCAGCAGAGAAATACGGCGCCTTCGCCGCCTCGCGCGCGGCCCTGGCGGCCTCCGGCACCGTCGCGGTCGAGCTCGCCGTCGCCGGGGTGCCGACGGTGATCGGCTACCGGGTCAGCCCGATCAGCGCCGCCATCGCCCGGCGCATGATCAAGGTGAAGTACGTCTCGATCCCCAACCTCGTGCTCGACCGGCCGGTCATGCCGGAGTTCCTGCAGGACGCCTGCACCCCGGAGCGCCTGGCCGGGGCCGTCGGGGATCTGCTGGACGACGGCCCGGCGCGCGCCGCCCAGGTCGCGGGTCTCGCCGAGGCGGTCGCTCTCCTGGCCGGCGCCGGCGCGGGCAGCCCGAGCGAGCAGGCCGCCCGGATCGTGCTGCGGGTCGCCGGCCTTTCCGGCTAGAGGTCGCCGGCGGCCAGCTGGTCCGGCGTCTCGGCGTCGCGGGCGAGCCAGGCGAGCAGGCTGAACTCGCCCTCCGGGCGCCGGGTCGTCGAGCGCTGCGGCGGCACCGCCGCCTTGCCCGGCGCCGACCAGTCCATCTCGACCGCGGCCCTGGCCGCGGCGCCCGCCTTGCCGCCAGGGGCCGGGCCGGCCGCCGCGCCGTGCAGGGCCTCGACCTGGCGGGCGACCCTGAGCTGCGCCTGGCGGGTCTGCAGGGAGAGCGCGCCGACCTCCGAGGCGACGACGGTCAGGCCGTCCTCGATCGGGCCGCCGCCGGGCGCCGCCGCCAGGGCGTCGGCCGCCAGGCGGTGCATCTGCTCGGTCGTGCGGTCGAACAGCGCCAGGACCTCGCCGATCTGGCTGGCCGTCGCGGTCAGCCGCTCGGCGAGCGGTGCGGCGCGGCGCGGCGCCGGTCGCGCGGCGAGCTCGCCGGCGACGACCCGGCAGGTGTCGCGCAGGGCCAGCGCGACCTGCCGCGTCTCCGCGGGATCCGCCCTGTCCGGGCGGCCGAGCGGCAGGGCCTCGCTCGCCTCGGGCCCGGCCGGGCGGCCGTTGAGCGCCCGGGCCAGGGCGACGACCAGTCGGCTGCCGACCTGCGGCGGGTAGGGCAGGGCGAAGGCGGCTTGGCTGTGCATCACGCATCCCCGAATGTCGTGGCTTGTTCGCTTCGTATTGCGACGCAAAAAGCCTGCAATTTCTTGTCTTAATGAAGAGTAAGCAGAACGATGAATATTCAACTTACCGGATAGACAAATAGAGACGAGTTTTATTCAAATCTGATCGGCGCCCGGAGGTCCTCCTGTCGCACTATCGACACGCGGGAGCAGGGCGGACTGCACGATCACCGCGGGAAGCGGGCGAGGAGCCGGCGCGGGTTCGTCTCGAACATTTGCCGGCGCAGGTCGGGGCTGCAGTCCGCGAGCTGCCGGTGCGGCTCGGGCAGGCCCATGGAGAAGGGCCAGTCCGAGCCGAAGTAGAGGTTATCCTCGCCGTGCGCGGCCGCGGCCAGGGCCAGCGTGGCCGGATCGTGGCAGATGCAGTCGACGGCGACCCGGCGGAACACCTGCCGGGGCCGCTCGGCGCCGGTGTCGGCGCCGGGCCGGCCGGTGACCTGGCCGCGCTCCAGGCGGCCGGCGACGGCGGCGGTCGCGCCGCCGCCGTGAGCCAGGCAGAGGGTCATGCGGCGGTGCCGGTCGAGGATGCCGGAGAGCGCGAGGTGCGCCGCGGCCAGGGCGGTCTCGACCGGGCTGCCCAGCAGGTTGTGCAGGTAGAAGGGCTCGTAGCGCGGATCGCAGCCCTTGCAGGGGTGCAGGAACAGGAAGGCCCCGGCCTCGTCGAGGGCCTGCCAGAGCGGGTCGTAGGCCGCGTCGGACAGGATCAGCTGCCGGTTCGCCGAGCCGGCCGGCATGGCGAAGCGCGGCAGGCCCCGGGCGATCCAGGCCTGCGCGGTCTCGGCGGCGAGGGCGGGGTGCTGGACCGGCAGGTGGACCAGCGGCGCCAGGCGGTCGGGGTGGCGTGCCGCGACCTCGGCCAGGCCCTCGTTGAGGCAGGCGATCCAGTGGGCCGCCGGCCCGGCCTCGAGCTCCAGCCGGTAGAGCGGAGGCGGCACCGAGATCCAGGCCCGCTCGACGGCGTTGCGGTCCATCCAGTCGAGCAGCGCCTCGACCCGGTAGACCGAGGGCGCGGCCAGCAGGTAGCCGTCGATCTCCAGCGCCGGGCCCGCGCCGCGCCAGGCGATGCCCTTGAGGCCCTCCGTCGCCGCCGGCGTCAGCGGCACCAGGTGGCAGTGCAGGTCGAGCAGGATCCGCTCCATGGTCATTCCGCTCCGTAGCCGACGATGGCCTTGGTCTCCAGGAACTCCGAAAGGCCGTGCTCGCCCCATTCCCGGCCGTTGCCGGACTGCTTGTAGCCGCCGAAGGGCGCGCCGCGGTCGACCGGCGGGTAGTTGATGTGCACGCTGCCGGCGCGCAGGGCCCGGGCGACCCCGCGGGCGCGCTCGAGGTCGGCGCCCTGGACATAGGCGTTGAGGCCGTAGGGCGTGTCGTTGGCGATCTCGATGGCCTGCTCGACGCTGTCGTAGGGCAGGATCACCAGGACCGGGCCGAAGATCTCCTCGCGGGCGATGTCCATGTCGTTGCGGACCGCGGCGAAGACCGTCGGGCGGGCGTACCAGCCGCGCTCCAGTCCCTCGGGGCGGCCGGTGCCGCCGGCGACCAGCCGGGCGCCCTCCTCGACGCCGCGCGCGATCAGCCGCTGCACCTTGTCGAACTGGGCCCGGCTGACCAGAGGGCCGAGCTGGGTCGCCTCCAGCTCCGGCGGGCCGACCCGGTAGCCCTCGGCGACCCGGGCGGCGATCGCGGCGACCTCCTCGTGCCGCTCGGCCGGCACCAGCATGCGCGTCGCGGCGCTGCAGGACTGGCCGCTGTTGCCGAAGCAGCGGGCGACGCCCAGGCTGACGGCGCGCTCCCAGTCCCCGAGGTCGGGCAG
Organism: Tistlia consotensis USBA 355; assembly: GCF_900177295.1. GTDB lineage: Bacteria > Pseudomonadota > Alphaproteobacteria > Kiloniellales > DSM-21159 > Tistlia > Tistlia consotensis. Next base: position 54,865 of record NZ_FWZX01000029.1, on the reverse strand, counting down.
CAGGAGGTTCGGCGACTTGCCGCCGAGCTCCTGGGCGACCCGCTTGACGGTCGGCGCCGCCAGCTCGGCGACCCGGACCCCGGCGCGCGTCGAGCCGGTGAAGGAGACCATGTCGACCTCGGGGTGCGCGGCCAGCGCCTCGCCGACCGTCGGGCCGTCGCCGTTGACCAGGTTGAAGACCCCGGGCGGCACCCCGGCGTCGTGCAGGATCTCGGCGACGACGAGGGCGCTCAGCGGCGCGATCTCGCTCGGCTTCAGCACCATGGTGCAGCCGGCAGCGAGCGCCGGCGCGACCTTGCAGACGACCTGGTTGATCGGCCAGTTCCAGGGCGTGATCAGGCCGCAGACGCCGATCGCCTCGCGGGCCACCAGGGTGCTGCCGCGCCGGGTCTCGAAGGCGAAGTCCTGAAGCACGCGGATCATCTCGGCGAGGTTGTTCGGCCCGCTCGCGACCTGGGCCGAGGAGGCGACGGAGAGCGGCGCTCCCATCTCGCGCGACACCGTCAGCGCCAGCTCCTCGTGGCGCGCGGCGAAGCCGTCCTTGATCCGCTGCAGCAGCGCCAGCCGCTCCTGCCGCGAGGTGGCGGCGAAGGACGGGAAGGCGCGGCGGGCGGCGGCGACGGCGCGGTCGACGTCCTCGGCCTCGCCGAGGGCGACCTCGCAGATCGGCTCCTCGGTCGAGGGATCGACGACCGGCAGGCGGCGCCGGCCGGCCGGCACGACCCAGCGGCCGTCGATGTAGAATTCGCTGACATGCATGGGGACGGTTCCCGCAGTTCGGAGAAGAGGGCAGGGGCGCGGCGTCAGCCGCCGAAGACCTCGCGGTAGACGCGCAGCCAGTTGCCGGCGGTGATCTTGGCGACCTCCTCGGGCGAGAAGCCGACCTCGGCCAGCCCGCCGGGGATCAGGTTCAGGTTGCCGACCTCCTTGAACCAGTCGGCCGGCGGCACCTTGCCCGGCCGTGCCGCCGAGCCGGCGCCGTAGTCGATGCCGCGGGTCCAGCGGCCCTGGCGCATCCAGTCGTAGTCGGGCTTGGCGAAGTTGTGGCTGCGGTCGGTGCCGATCGCGACGTGGTCGATGCCGGCGATCTCGACGGTGCGCGCGACCATCTCGGCCCAGGCCTTCGGCGTGCTGCAGTAGTAGTCGCCGGTGATGTTGCGATAGGTCGCGCAGCCGATGACGCCGCCGTTGTCGGCCAGGGCCTTCAGCACGTCGTCGGTCTTGTTGCGCTTGTGGGCGAACAGCGAGTCGGCGTTGGCGTGGGTGATCGCCACCGGCTTCTTCGAGTGCTTGACCGCCTCCAGGGTCGAGCGGTTGCCGACGTGCGACAGGTCGACCAGCATGCCGGTCCGGTTCATCTCGTCGATGACCTCGCGGCCGAAGCGGGCGAGGCCGGAATCCTCGGTCTCGTAGCAGCTGCCGGCCAGTTCGTTCTGGTTGTTGTAGGTCAGCTGCACGACCCGGACGCCGAGCTCGGCGAAGAGCTCGACGAAGCGGATGCGGCCCTCGAAGAGGTTGGAGTTCTGGTAGCCGATCAGCAGCGCGGTGCGGTTGCTGGCGGCCGCCCGCTCGATGTCGGCGGCGGTCGTCGCGAGCACGACCAGGTCCTGGTTCTCGCGGATCAGCTCGCGCCAGCGCGCCAGCGCATCCAGCGATTCCATCGTGCCTTCCCAGAAGCCGGCGGTGATGGTCACGCAGGTGACCCCGCCGCGGCGCAGCTCCTCGAAGGTCTCGCGGGTGAAGTGGCCGCACTGCAGGCCGTCGATCAGCATGTCTCGTGGTTCCTTCGTGTGGGCGACCGGCGGTCAGCGCGGGCTGCGCAGCAGCTCGGCCAGCGGCGAGTCGGCGGACGCGAGGTCGGAGAGCACGGCCCTGGCCGCGTTGTGGCCGGCGATGCCCGAGACGTAGTTGCCCGGCCAGGTGCCATTGCCGCTGAGGTAGAGGCCGGGGGTCGGCGTGCGGTAGGCGTGCAGGCCGGCCATCGGCCGCATCCAGAAGCTGTTCCAGGGCATGGTGTCGCCGTGCGTGATGTTGGCCTCGACCAGGCCGTAGCGCTGCTCGAACTCGATCGGGTCGATGCAGCGGTAGTCGGTGATCAGGTCCGGCAGGGTCGGCATCCACTCGGCCAGCGCGGCGATCGCCCGCTTGGCCAGGACGTCGCGCTGCGTCGCCCAGCTGCCCTCGCGCAGGCGGTAGGGCGCGTTGCCGATGTTCAGGCTCAGCACCTGCTTGCCCTCGGGCGCCAGGCTCGGCGAGGAGAGCGAGGGGCAGAGGCCCCAGATCACCGGCTTGTCGGAGAGCCGCCCGAGCAGCATGTCGCTGTGCGCCTCCTCCAGGTAGTCGATGCTGGGGGCGATGCGGAACTGGGCGGTCGCCAGCAGCCGCGCTTCGGCCGCGTCGGCGGCCGCGGCGTAGCGCGGCACGCCGTCGAGCGCGAGCACGATCTTGAAGGCCCGGCCGCGCATCTGCTTGCGCTGCAGCTTGCCGCGCAGCGGCCCCCAGTCGGCGGCCTCGTCGAGCAGCGCGACCGTCGTCTTCGGATTGAGCGCCGAGATCACCAGCGGCGCGTCGATCTCCTCGCCGGCGGCGGTGACCACGCCGGCGATGCGGCCGTCGCGCACGCGCAGCAGCTCGACCCGCTCGCCGGTGCGGACCGCGCCGCCCTGCTGCTGCAGACTGGCGGTCATCGCCGCGATGATCGCGCCCATGCCACCGACCGGCAGTCCGGTCGAGCCGCGCAGCGGCAGGCGGCGCGGGTCGTAGTCGGCCTCGCTCTTGATCGAGGCCAGCGACAGCGGCCGCATCAGCAGGTTGAAGGGCGTGCCCGGGGTCGAGGGGGTGACCTGGCCGCCGACCACGGCGAGCGGCCCGATCAGCGCCTGGGTCTCGGGCGCCAGGCCGAACTCGTCCATCAGGTCGCGGGCGCTGCCGAGCAGGATCCGGCTGAAGGCCTCCTGGTCCTCCGGGCGGGTCAGGTTGCGGACCAGCTGCTGCAGGCTGGGCGGAGGCTCGAAGAGCGAGATGCCGAGCCGGTCGGCGAAGTCCTGGAGATAGGCGAAGAAGGCCTGGTAGCGCGCGGCCTCGCCGGCGGCGAAGGCCTCGATCTGGGCGTTGTTGCGCGCCGGGTCGCGCCAGCCGACGTAGAGCCGGCCGCCCTCCAGCGGCTGGACCAGCGTCGGGTCGGGGCGCACGAAGCGCAGGCCGAAGCGCTCCAGGCCCAGCTCCTCGACGATCTTCGGCTCCAGCGAGCCGGGCGAGTTGCTGATCGTCGAGAAGTAGCCGGGCATGAACTCGACCGTCGCGACCGGCCCGCCGAGGCGGTCGGCGGCCTCCAGCACGAGGACCTTCAGCCCTGCGCCCGCGAGGTAGCAGGCGGCGACCAGGCCGTTGTGGCCGCCGCCGACGACCAGGACGTCGGGGCGCTTCTGCGCCCCGACGCTTGTCGAACCAGGTTTCATTGAGGGACGAACTCGTTGCTGTAGTAGGTCGACGCCGGCTTGTCGGACTCGAGCAGCCCGACCTCGCGCAGCGTGTCGGTCAGCTTCTGCCACTCCTCGGCGCTCTGCTTGCCCCAGGTCGGATCGCTCGGCGGCGTCGAGAGCGCGAGCAGGGCATTGAAGTAGTTGACGCAGCGGCTCTGCTCGCCGGACAGGTGGACCGTCTCGGCCATGAAGGCGCAGGCCTTGGCCGGGTCGGCAGCGGCGTCCTGGAAGCCCTTCTTGGTCGCCGCCAGGAACTTCTTCACCGCGTCGGGATGCTTGGCCAGGAAGTCGTTGTTGACGCCGAAGCCGAAGCCGACCAGCGGCAGGCCGTAGTCGGAGAGGATCAGGGCCACCGGCTCCTGGCCGGTCGCCTTGACGTAGGAGGTGTAGGCCGGCGCGTCACCGCTGACGACGTCGATCTTGCCGCTCAGCAGGGCCGCCGTCTTGGCGTTGGCGTCGAGCGAGACGATGTCGAGGTCGGACGCCTTGAGGCCGGAGACCTTGGTGAAGATCTTGATGCTGAGGGCGTCGGAGCCGCCCGGCGTGCTGCCGATCTTCGGGCCGATCAGGGACTTCGGGCCGTCCAGCGCGACCTTGCCCTTGATGCCGACGAAGGAGGCGCCGGACTTGTGCTGGTAGATCCCGACCACGGTCATCGGGCCGCCCTTGCCGATCATCTGGGCGGCGTTGGTGATGTTGAGGTGGCCGATGTCGAACTGACCCTGGGAGACCAGCACAGCGGTGTTGGCCGAGCCGCGGCCCTGCTCGATGGTCACGTCCAGGCCGGCGTCCTTGTAGTAGCCCTTGTCCTGGGCGATCAGGAAGGGCGAGTGGTAGGGCAGCCAGGCCCAGTCCAGCACGACCCGGACCTTGGTCGCCTCGGCCCGGGCCGGGCTTCCGGCTGCGGCCGCCAGGGCGACCGCGACCGCGACCCCGCACAGCGATGCGAATGCGATGCGGGTAAGCGTGCTTCTCAACTGCCTCATCGTGTCCTCCTGTTCGAGCTATTTCTGGCCGGGCTTGAAGTCCCCGCGCTGGCTGGGATGCCAGGGCAGCAGCCGGCCTTCGACGTACTCGGCGGCGCGCCAGAGCAGCACGCCGAACACCGAGAACAGCGTCACCGCGGCGAAGGCGAGGGCGGTGTCCATGTCGCCGACGGCGCGGATCAGCAGGTGCCCGAGGCCCTGGTTCGAGGCGACGAACTCTCCGATCACCGCGCCGACCGGCGCCAGCGAGACCGAGAGCTTGACGCCCGACAGGATGATCGGCAGGGCCGAGGGGAACATGATCTTGCGCAGCACCTGCTGGCGGGTTGCGCCCATCGAGCGGACCAGCTGCAGGACGTCGGGGTCGGCCGACTTGAGGCCGGTGATCGTCGCGACCACGACCGGGAAGAAGGTGAAGGTGACGACGAAGAAGACCTCGCTCTGCACGCCGAAGCCGAACCAGATCAGGAACAGCGGCGCGATGACGACCTTGGGGATCGCGTGGATCACGACCAGCCAGGAAGTCAGCATCCGGTCGACCGTCGGCGACAGCGCGATGGCGGCGCCGGCCAGGATGCCGAGCGAGATCGCGATGGCGACGCCGATGGCGGCGGCCAGCACGGTCCAGCCGAGCTCGGTCAGCAGGTACTGCCACTCGCCGACCAGCTCGAGCACGACCTGGGAGGGCGGCGGCAGCACGTAGCTCGGCACGGCGAACCAGCGCACCAGGCCTTCCCAGAGACCGAGGCCGATGACCGCGCTGAGCAGCGGCGGGAAGAGGTTGGTGGCGGCCCGGCGCGTGCGCAGGCCGAGTCCGCCCGTCGCGGGCGCGCGCGGCTCGTCCAGACGGCCTTCGGGACGGCCTTCGGGCAGCGCCGTCATCCGACCAGGTCCCCCGTGCGCACGAACTGCTCGCGGATGCGCCGCACGATGGCGCTGAACTCCGGCGTCTCCCGCAGGCTGAGCCGGCGTGGCCGCGGGAAGTCGACGGCGATGTCGTCGAGCAGGGTGCCCGGCCGGCCGGACATCACCAGCACCCGGTCGGCGACGAAGACCGCCTCCAGGATCGAGTGGGTGATCAGCAGCGTGGTGACGTGCTCGGCCGACTGGACCTGCTGCAGCAGCACGTTCATCTGGTCGCGGGTCATGGCGTCGAGCGCGCTGAACGGCTCGTCGAGGAACATCAGGGTCGGGCTGGGCAGCAGGGCGCGGGCGATCGCGACGCGCTGGCGCATGCCGCCGGAGAGCTGCCAGGGATAGTGCCCGGCGAAGCGCTCGACGCCGAGCTCGGCCAGCAGCCCGGCGGCGCGGCGCCGGGCCGCCGCCGGCGCCAGGCCCTTGATCTCGGCGGGCAGCAGCACGTTGCCCAGGACGTCGCGCCAGTCGAGCAGCAGGTCGCGCTGGAACACGATGCCGAGGTCCTCGAGCGGGCCGGCGACCGGCCTGCCGCCGACCCGGATCGTGCCGGAGCTCGGGGCCTCCAGGCCGGCGATCAGCCGCATCAGGGTGCTCTTGCCGCAGCCGCTCGGCCCGACGACGCTGACCGCCTGGCCGGGAGCGAGGGTCACGGAGATCGGGCTGAGCGCCTGCACCGCGAGGGCGCCGGCGCCATAGACCTTGGTGACCCGCTCGAGCTCGATCGTCGTGCCCGGGCGGGACGGGGCGGGGCTGGCCGTTGGGCTGTGGTCGCGGTCCGGCTCGGTCATCGTTGGCCTGGGCGAATTTCGGAAACTCGGTCGGAAACTTGTGGTGGAAACGTTTTCATCGTGATGAAAACGATTACATCCTGTATCAGGACGCTAAGGAAGCAGCGAGGGACCTGTCAAGTTCGATGAAGAAAGCCTCTGGAATCCGCGACGTCGCGCGTCACGCCGGCGTCTCCTCGGCCACCGTCTCGCGCGTGCTGAGCGGCCAGGCGGCGGTCAGCGAGCAGACGCAGGCCCGGGTGCTGGCGGCGATCCAGGACCTCGGCTTCCAGCCGAACCACATGGCGCAGGGCCTGCGGCGCGGCCGCAGCACCACGGTCGCGCTGCTGGTCGGCGACATCGAGCAGGGCGTCTACGCCTCGCTGACCAAGCACATCCAGCCGGCCCTCGAAGGCCTCGGCCTCGACCTGCTGCTCTACAACCTGGGCCACAGCCAGGACCGGCTGCAGAACATCCTGGCGCGTACCGAGGCGATGCGGCTGCACGGCATCATCGTCGCCGCCAGCGACCTGCTGAGCACGCCGAACATCCAGAGCCTGGCGGCCAAGGTGCAGGAGCAGGGGCTGCCGGTGATCGCGGTCGGCCTGTCGCTGCAGGCCCACGGCATCCCCTCGATCGTCTACGACGACCGCGGGGCGATCCGGCGCTCCGTCTCGTTCATGCTGGAGAGCTACGGCGGCCCGGTCGCCTATCTCGGCAGGATCCTCGGCTCCGCCTCGGGCACCGAGCGCTTCGCCGGCTACCAGGACGCCCTGGCGGCGCGCGGCCTGGCGGTCGATCCCCGGCTGGTCTGGGATTCGGCCTACCGCTACAAGGCCGGCTGGGACAGCGTCCAGGACGCGCTCGACCGCGGGCTGAGCTTTCGCGCCATCCAGGCCGGCAGCGACGAGATGGCGCTCGGCGCGATGGCGGCGCTGCAGGCGCGGGGCCTCCGGATTCCCGAGGACGTCGCGGTCACGGGCATCGGCGACATCGAGGCCTCGGCCTATCTCTGCCCCGCGCTGACGACCCATGCGGCCTTCCCGGCGGCGGTCGCCGAGACGATCGCCGCGCTGCTGGAGGACCATCGCCGGCGCAAGCCGCTGGCGCCGGTGACGACGCTCGAGCGCTCGTTCGTGCGCCGGGCCTCGGCCTGAAGCGGGACGCTAGTCCGACTGCTTCGGCGTGACGCTCAGCAGGTAGTCGGCGATCGCCGCGCGGTCGCCGTCGGTCAGCTTGCTGGTCGAGTCCTCGATGACCGCGCCCATGGCGCCGCCGGCGACGTCGCCGTTGGGCAGGAAGCCGGTCTGCAGGAAGAAGGTGATGTCCTTGGCGCTCCAGTCGCCGATGCCGCTGCGCGGGTCGGGCGTGATGTTCGGCACCTTCTTGCCGTCCGGGCCGTCGGCGGTGCCGGCCAGGAAGCGCGAGGCCTCCATGGCGCCGGCGAAGTCGCGCGGCGTGTGGCACTCGCCGCAATGGCCGAGATCGTGGACCAGATAGTCGCCGCGGTTCCAGGACTCGCTCTTCGCCGGATCCGGCCGGAAGGGCTTGGGGTCGAAATAGACGAGGCGCCAGAGCCAGAGCCCCCAGCGCAGGTCGTAGGGGAAGCGGAGCTCGTGCGCCGGCACCGCGTTGCGCACCGGCGGCAGGCTCTTCAGGTAGGCGAAGAGGTCCCTGGCGTCCGCGTCGGTCATGCCGGAATAGGAGACGTAGGGGAAGGCGGGGTAGAGCGGGCTGCCGTCGCGCCCGATGCCCTGCTTCAGGGCGCGCAGGAAGTCGGCCTCGCTCCAGCTGCCGAGGCCGGTCTCCGGATCGGGCGTCAGGTTCGGCGTATGGAAGGTGCCGAAGGGCGTCTTCAGGGCGCGGCCGCCGGCCAGCGGCGCCGACCCGTCGGCCGCTGCGGTGTGGCAGGTCACGCAGCCGCCGGCATGGACCAGATAGGCGCCGCGCGCGACGGCATCGGTGCTGGCCGGATTCGCGCCGGCGGCGTCGACATGGGCCGGCCAGGCGGCGGCCGCTGCCAGCAGGACCGCGGCCAGCCCCCGGCGGCTGAAGAGCCTCATGCCGGCCTATTGCTGCTTGGCGCGGAAGTGCTCGTGGCAGTTGCCGCAGGAGCCGCCGAGCTCCTTGAAGGCGGCGAGGATCTTCGCCTTGTCGCCGGTCTTGGCGGCGGCCGGGAAGGCGGCGGCGGCGGCCTCGAACTTCTCGACCGCCTTCTTGAAGTCGTCGGGCTTGTCCCAGATCGCCGGCAGGGCGTTGGTCTTGGCGTAGTCCAGCGGACCGGAGTTCTCCGGGAAGATGTCGCGGACCAGCGGCGCGGTCACCGCGATGGCCTCGGCGTTGGCCTGGATCTGGTCGTAGGAGACCTGCTGCTTGACGATGGAGGCGATCGCCCCGGTGTGGCCGCCGAGGGCGTCCATGATCTTCTGGCGGTACTCCACGAGGTCCTTCGGCGAGTCGGCCGCGATGGCGGCCCCCGAAGCGGTCAGCAGCAGCGCGCTGAGCAGCGCGAGGGACAGGCGTCGCATCGTCCGGATCTCCTCCCGTTGGTTAAGGCGCGGAGACGGTACCATGGGCTCCGCCGCGCCCCGGACTGACGATTCTGTGAGCGGGCGCAGGAATCGGCAAGGGGGCCTGCCTGCGACGCTATCGCCCTCGCGCGGGCCCGGGCGAGGGTGGCAGTCTGCCCGGCGAGCTCTGCGGCGATCGCACCATCCCGGTTGACCGACGACGCAGCCTTCCGGTCGACCCGATTGCGCGATCTTCTGCTGGCCTTCCTGGCGACGGCCTTCCTGCTCCCTCTGCCCGCGGCGGCGGCGCCGTCCCGGGACAGCGACGGCCGCCTGGCCGACCTGCGCCTCTACAACGAGGCGGCGGTCGACGACGGCCTGGTCTTCCTCTTCTCCGAGGGGGCCGGGTGGTCGGCCACGGACGAGGAGGATGCCCGGGCGGTTGCGGCGGCCGGCTATGCGGTGGTCGGCCTCGACGGCGCCGCGACCCTGGCGCGCGCCCAGGCCGCGGAGCAGGGCGAGTGCATCTACCTGGTCTCCGACATCGAGGCGCTCAGCAAGGCGCTGCGCCGCCGGGCCGGAGCCGCCAGCTACCATTCCCCGGTGCTCGCCGGGCGCGGGCTCGGCGGCCTGCTGGCCGAGGTCGCCCTGGCCCAGGCGCCGGCCGCGACCGTCGCCGGGGCGGCCGCGATCGCGCCGGACGCGGCGCTGCCCGGCCGGCTGCCGTTCTGTCCCGGCGCACGGGCCGAGCGCCGGGACGCCGGCTTCGGCTATGCGCTGCAGGCCGATCTCCCGGGCTGGCTCGATGCCCGGGCCGACGCGGGCGGCGGGCTGGTCGCGGCGATCCAAGAGGGTCAGGCCGGCCGGGACGGCGACGGGCCTCTGTCGGACCTGCCGCTGGTCGCGCTGCCCAGCCAGGGCCGGCCGCGCGCGCTCGCGGTGGTCTTCTCCGGCGACGGCGGCTGGCGCGACCTGGACAAGCAGATCGCCGAGATCCTCGCGAAGCGCGGCGTCGCCGCGGTCGGCTGGGACAGCCTGCGCTATTTCTGGAGCGAGAAGACGCCCGCGACGGTCGCGGCCGACCTGTCGCGCGTGCTGCGGCATTATCGCAAGGCCTGGGCGGTCGACCGGGTGCTGCTGATCGGCTATTCCTTCGGCGCCGACATTCTGCCCGCGGTGATCGCCGACCTGCCGGCGACCGATCGCTCGGCCGTCGTCCAGGTCTCGCTGCTCGGGCTCGGTCCCTCGGCCCACTTCAAGATCGAGGTCGAAGGGTGGCTCGGCATCGACGCCGCGGGGGGCAGCCCCATCGAACCGGCACTGGACCGGCTCGCCCCCGGCAGGGTCCAATGCTTCATGGGCCGGGAAGAAGAGGACAGCCTCTGTCGAAACAGGTATTTCGACAGCGCTGAGCGGATCGTGACCGACGGTGGCCACCATTTCGACGGCGATTACGAGGCCCTGGCGGCGCGCATTCTGGCAGGGCTCGACAAGCGGGGTTAGGGCTTGAGGGGCATTGCCGAGGATACCAGGGGCTCTGCCGACGCGGGGGGCGTCGCCGAGCCCGAGCCGACGGAGGTCGCAGCGGACGTGCCACCGTCCCTGCTGCAGCGCCTGCGTACCGTCCTGCCGTTCCTGATCGGGGCGGTCACGCTGGGCGCCGCGATCTGGCTGCTGCACGGCGTCTTCGCCCACTTCCGCTACCACCAGCTGGCCCGCGAGCTGGGCCGCATGAGCGCGCACCAGCTGACCTTCGCGACCGGGCTGTCGCTGCTCAGCTACTTCGCCCTGACCGGCTACGACTACTGGGGCCTGCGCCACATCGGCCAGGCCTTGCCCTACCGGCGGGTCGCCGCGGTCTCCTTCATCGCCCAGTCGGTCGCCCACTCGACCGGCTTCGCCGGGCTGATCGGCGGCGGCATCCGCTACCGGCTCTACGCCGCCGAGGGCCTGTCGCTGGCCGACGTGGTCAAGGTCCAGCTGTTCTTCGGCGTCACCTTCGGCCTCGGCCTCGGCACGATGATTGGCGGCGTGCTGGTCATCGAGCCGGGCATCGCCGCCGGCCTGGCCTCGCTCTCGGAGGGCGCCTGGCGCGCCATCGGCGGCGCCCTGCTGGCGGCCGTGCTGGCCTACCTGATCTGGAGCGACCGGACGCGCCGTGAGCTGAGGCTGTTCGGCCATAGCTTCCCGCCGACGCCGCTCGGCCTGACGACGATCCAGATCGTCCTGGCGATCGTCGACATCGGCGCCGCCGCCGGCTGCCTCTGGCTGCTGCTGCCGGCCGGCCTGCACGTCAGCTATCCCCTGCTGCTCGGAATCTTCGTGCTCTCGACCATCGCCGGCGTGATCAGCCACGTGCCCGGCGGCCTCGGGGTCTTCGACGGCGCCGTGCTGCTGCTGCTGTCGCCGGCCGACCAACAGCTGACCGCGGTGGTCGGCGCGCTGATCGCCTACCGCGGCGTCTACTACCTGCTGCCGCTGACCCTGGGCGGGCTGCTGCTGATGGTCTTCGAGCTGCGCCGCGCCTTCGGCCAGGCCCTGCTGCCGCTGGCCGACGCCGGCCGGCTGCTGAGCAGCCTGGCGCCGAGCGTGGCGGCGACCCTGGTCTTCGTCGCCGGCCTGGTGCTGCTGGCCTCGGGCGCGACCCCGGCGATCCACTCGCGGATGGCGGAGCTGGCGCGGCTGGTCCCGGAGGCCCTGATCGAGACCTCGCACCTGCTCGGCAGCCTGATCGGCGTCGGCCTGCTGATCCTGGCCCGCGGCCTGGCGCGGCGGCTGCGCCTGGCCTGGCGCCTGACCCTGGTGCTGCTGCCGGTCGGCGCGGCGGCCTCGCTGCTCAAGGGCTTCGACTGGGAAGAGGCGACGGTGCTGGCCCTCTTCCTGCTGCTGCTGGCGCCCTGCGGGCGGGAGTTCTACCGCCGGGCCTCGCTGCTCGACGAGCGCTTCGGCTGGCGCTGGACCCTGGCGGTCGTCGCCGGCCTGCTGGCGACCCTCTGGCTGCTGCTCTTCGCGTTCCGGCACATCGAGTACGCCGACCAGCTGTGGTGGCAGGTCGCGCTGCACGCCGACGCGCCGCGCGCGCTGCGGGCGACCCTGGCGGCGACGGTGGTGGCGCTGCTCTTCGCCGGCTGGCACCTGCTGCGGCCGTCCCGCGCCCTGCCGTCGCTGGCCGGCGCCGCGGAGCTGGCCGAGGCCGAGCGCATCGTGCGCGACTCGCCGAGCGCCGCCGCGCACCTGGCGCTGACCGGCGACAAGGCGCTGCTGTTCGACCGCGGCCGCCAGGCCTTCGTCATGTACGCCGTGCACGGACGCAGCTGGATCGCCATGGGGCCGCCGGTCGGCCCGCGCGAGCTCTGGCCGGAGCTGCTCTGGGATTTCCGCGACCTGGTCGACCGCAACGCCGGGCGCGCGGTCTTCTACGAGGTCTCGGCGCGCGACCTGCCGCCGCTGCTGGACCTCGGCCTGCATCCCAGCAAGTTCGGCGAGATCGCCTACATCGACCTCGCCGGCTTCAGCCTGGCCGGACGGCGCCGCGCGGACCTGCGCAACGCCCGCAGCCGGGCGGAACGCGAGGGCACGACCTTCGAGGTGCTCGAGGGCGAGCGGCTGGTCGCGGCGCTGCCCGAGCTCCGGCTCGTCTCCGACCAGTGGCTGGTGGAGCGCGGCACCCGCGAGAAGCGCTTCTCGCTCGGCTTCTTCGACGAGGGCTACCTCGCCCGCACGCCGGTCGCGGTGGCGCGCAACGAGGGCCGGATCGTCGCCTTCGCCAACCTCTGGCTCGCCGGCGGCCGTCAGCAGGTCTCGATCGACCTGATGCGCTACGGGTCGGCGGCGCCGAACTGCACCATGGACTTCCTGTTCGCCGAGATCCTGCTGTGGGCGCAGCAGCAGGGCTATCGCCGCTTCAGCCTGGGCATGGCGGTGCTGAGCGGCCTGCCGGCGCACCGGCTGGCGCCGCTGTGGAGCCAGGTCGCCGGCTCGATCGCCCGGCATGGCGCGCGCTTCTACAACTTCGCCGGCCTGCGGGCCTACAAGGAGAAGTTCGATCCCGACTGGGAGTCGGTCTACGTGCTGACGCCGAGCCTCGGGCTGGCGCCGGCCCTGGCCGACGCCGCGGCGCTGATCGCCGGCGGCTGGAGCGGCCTGGCCAGGCGCTGACGCGGGCATCCGTTCACTTTACCGATTTGTAAAGTGGCTGCGCGGCTCCGGTAAGCTGCCGCGGCCGATAGTGCCGGTCCCGGCACGGCCCGCCGTGACGGGGCGTACCGGTCGCTCGCCCTGCCACGGTCCTCGACGTCGGTCCGCCGCCCGGCCCAAGGGTCCGGGAGCGCAACCCAGGACCGTGGCGACCGGGGTGCGCGCGGCATGTGCGGAGTGGCTGGCCTGTTCATGGCCGAGGGCAGGGCGGTTGACCGCCGGGTCCTGCAACGCATGACGGAGGCGCTGCATTCGCGCGGGCCCGACGCCGCGGACCTCTGGACCCAGGGGCCGGTCGGCCTCGGCCATGCCCGCCTGTCGATCGTCGACCTCGCCGGCGGCGCCCAGCCGATGTCCTCGGCGGCCGGTACGGTGATCAGCTACAACGGCGAGATCTACAACGCGCCCGAGCTGCGGGCGGCGCTGCCGGGCTACCGCTTCCGCACCCTCTGCGATACCGAGGTGATCCTGGCGGTCTACGAGACCTTCGGGCCGGAGGGGTTCGAGCGGCTGCGCGGCATGTTCGCCTTCGCGCTGCACGACCCCGTGCGCGACCTGCTGGTCCTGCATCGCGACCGCTTCGGCATCAAGCCGCTCTACCTTCTCGACCTTCCCCAGGGCGTCGCCTTCGCCTCCTCGCCCAAGGCCTTCGTGCAGGCCGGGCTGGCCGTCGCCCGGGTCGCCGACGGCCCGCTGCAGGACTGGCTGGCGCGCGGCTACTGCCTGGGCGAGGACGCGCTGCTCGCCGGCGTCCGGCGCGTCCTGCCCGGCGAGCTGGTGACGATCGCCGGCGGCCGCCGGGCCGAGAGCCGGCTGCCGGCCCTGGCCCTGCCGCGGCGGAGCCCGCCGCCGAGCCGGGCATCGGCCCTGGTGCAGCTCGACGAGGTCCTGCTGGACAGCGTCCGGCTGCACTGCCGGGCCGACGTGCCCTACGGCCTGTTCCTGTCGGGCGGCGTCGATTCCTCGGCGATCCTGGTCGCCCACGCCAAGCTCGGCCTGCCGCCGATCCAGTCCTTCACGATCGGCTTCGACGTCGGCCCGCGCGGGGGCAAGGGGGGGGATGCCGAGCCGGAGCGGGCGCGCCGCCTCGCCCAGCGCTTCGGCAGCGAGCACCAGGCGCTGACCTTCACCGAGGCCGACTGCTGGACCTATCTGCCGCGGGTCGCCGCCTACATGGAGGATCCGGTCGCCGACTATGCGGCCCTGCCGACCTGGAAGCTGGCCGAGACCGCCGCGCAGTCGCTCAAGGTCGTGCTGTGCGGTGAGGGCGGCGACGAGGTCTTCGCCGGCTACGGCCGCTATCGCCAGAGCTGGCTGCGCAGCTGGCTGCGGCGGCTGCGCGGCCGCGAGTCCTTCGCGCCGGTCCCGGAGCGCAGCGCCTTCCGTCCGGCCGGGGGCGGGCCCGGCCCGTCGCGCCTGGTCGCCCGGCAGCTCCGCGACCTCGCCGAGACGCTGCCGGCCAAGCTGCTGCTGCGCCTGGACAACTGCCTGATGGCGCACGGCCTGGAGGGGCGCACGCCCTTCCTCGACCGCGAGGTGCTGCAGTTCGGCCTGGGCCTGCCGGACCGGCTCCGGCTGTCCGGCGGGACCGGCAAGCTGCTGCTCAAGACCTGGCTGCAGCGCGAGGCGCCGGAGGCCGGTGCCTTCGACCGCAAGCGCGGCTTCACGGTGCCGGTCGCCCACTGGATGGAGCGCAGCGCCCGGCGCCTGGCCGGCCTGCTCGCCGACAACCGGGCGCTCCGGCTCCACCTGCCGGAGCTCGACGCCGGCCGGCTGTTCCGGGAGGCCCGGCGCGAGACGGCCGGCCTGCGCTGGCAGCTGCTGTTCTTCGCGGTCTGGCATGCCCTGCACATCGAGATGCCGGGCTGCCGCGACGCCGTGAACGTCGACACCTTCGCGCTGCTCGGGGGATAGTGCGCCCGGACGGAAACGACCCGAGGGACCGACCCCGACCGTGAAAGTGCTGCTGATCGAGGACGACGCCGACACGGCGGACTACATCGTGCGCGGGCTGCGCGAGCGCGGCGACTTGGTCGACCACGCGGCGACTGGCCGCGACGGCCTGTTCCTGGCCAGCGACGGCCAGTACGACGTGCTGGTCCTGGACCGGCTGCTGCCCGGCATGGACGGCCTGCAGGTCGTCAAGCTGCTGCGCGAATCCGGGGTCGAGGCGCCGGTGCTGTTCCTCAGCGCCCTGAGCAGCCTGGACCACCGGGTGACCGGGCTCGACGCCGGCGGCGACGACTACCTGGTCAAGCCCTTCGCCTTCTCGGAGCTGACCGCGCGGCTGCGCGCCCTGGTCCGGCGGCGGCCGCTCAACCAGCCAGATGCCGAGCTGTCGGTCGGCGACCTGACGCTCAACCGCCTGACCCGCCAGGTCCAGCGCGGCGGCCAGACGATCGAGCTGCAGCCGCGCGAGTACCGGCTGCTCGAGTACCTGATGCAGCACGCCGGCGAGGTCGTCACGCGCACGATGCTGCTGGAGCACGTCTGGGAGTACAATTTCGAGCCCAAGACCAGCGTCGTCGAGACCCACATGAGCCGGCTGCGCGCCAAGGTCGACCGACCCTTCGCCGAGGAGCTGATCCGGACCGTCAGGGGAGCCGGCTATGTCCTTGCGCCAGCCGGCTAAGATCCTCTCCTCGGCCTCGTTCCGGCTGACCATCGTCTACGTCGGCCTGTTCGTCGTCGGCGTGGTCTCGCTGCTGCTGGCCGGCGGCACCGCCGCGGTCTGGTACATCGAGCGCGACCTGCGCGGCGACGTCGAGCGGGAGATCGTGCGCCTGCGCCAGCTCGAGCAGGCCAAGGGCCTGGCGGCGCTGGCGGTCGAGCTCGACGCCCGGACGCCGAACTTCCAGGACACCGGCTTCCTCTACGGCCTGAGCCGGGGCGGGCAGGGCCTGCTCGCCGGCAGCATGACGGCGCTGCCCGGCCGCGCCGGCTGGTTCGAGTACAGCGCGCTCGACGACGACGAGCCGATGATCGCCAAGGCGGTCGGCCTCGGGAACGGCATGCTGCTGGCGGTGGCGGTCAACTCCGAGCTGCTGCACGACACCACGGCGCTGGTGCGCAACGGCACCAGCTGGACCTTCGCCATCGCGGTGCCGCTTGCGCTGATCTGCGGCTGGATGATGGCGGTCATGGTGCTGCGCCGGATCGACGGCATCGCGCGGGCGACCGAGCGGATCCGCGACGGCGGGGTCGCGACCCGGATCCCGCTGCACGGCACCGGCGACGAGTTCGACCGGCTGTCCGGCAACATCAACGCTATGCTCGACGGCATCGAGGCCCTGACCCAGGACGTCGAGATGGTCTCCAGCGGCATCGCCCACGACCTGCGCACGCCGCTGACCCGGGTCCACAACCGGCTGGAGGCGCTGCGCTTCGAGGACCCCGGGCCGGAACGCCGCGACCGCCTGGTCGTGGCGGCGCTCGACGAGGTCGACCAGCTGCTCGCCACCTTCGACGCCCTGCTGCGCATCGGCCAGATCGATTCCGGGACGACGCGCGCCAGCTTCCTGCCGGTCGACCTCTCGGCGCTCGCCGCCGAGCTCGCCGAGACCTACGAGGCCGTGGCCAGCGAGGCCGGCAAGCGCTTCGCCTCGACGATCGCCGCCGGCCTGACGGTGCGCGGCGACCGGGCGCTGCTGACCCAGATGGCCGCCAACGCGCTGGAGAACGCGATCGAGCACACGCCGCCGGGCGCCAGCCTGTCGCTGGAGCTGGCGCGGCGCGGCGGCCGGCCGCTGCTGGCCGTCGCCGACGACGGGCCGGGCATCCCCGAGGCCGAGCGCGAGCTGGTCTTCAAGCGCTTCTACCGGCTCGACCGCAGCCGCTCGACGCGCGGCAACGGCCTGGGCCTCAGCATCGCCCGCTCGATCGCGCTGCTGCACGACGCCGAGATCCGCCTGCTCGACAACCGGCCGGGGCTGCGGCTCGAGGTGCTGTTCCCGTCACCGGGACAGGCGGCCCGGCCGGCGCCCTCGGCGCTGGCCGAGGCCTGAGGGCCGGCGCTCAGCCGCGCTGGTCGAGGGGCTTGTAGGCGCGCTCGGTGTAGCCCTTGTAGAGCTGGCGCGGCCGGCTGATCTTCTGCTGCGGGTCCTCGATCATCTCGGTCCACTGGGCGACCCAGCCGACCGTGCGGGCCAGGGCGAAGAGCACGGTGAACATCGAGGTCGGGAAGCCCATCGCCTTGAGGATGATGCCCGAATAGAAGTCGACGTTCGGGAACAGCTTCTTCTCGACGAAGTAGGGGTCCTCCAGCGCGATCTTCTCGAGCTCCATGGCCAGCTCGAGCAGCGGGTCGTTGCTGTCGCCCAGCTCCTCCAGCACCTCGTAGGCCGACTGGCGCAGCACCTTGGCGCGCGGATCGTAGTTCTTGTAGACGCGGTGGCCGAAGCCCATCAGGCGGAAGGGATCGTCCTTGTCCTTGGCGCGCGCCAGGAACTCCGGGATCTTGTCCTTGTGGCCGATCTCCATGAGCATGTTGAGCACCGCCTCGTTGGCGCCGCCGTGCGCCGGGCCCCAGAGGCTGGCGATGCCGGCGGCGATGCAGGCGAAGGGATTGGCGCCCGACGAGCCGGCGATGCGCACCGTCGAGGTCGAGGCGTTCTGCTCGTGGTCCGCGTGCAGGATGAAGATGCGGTCCATGGCGCGCGCCATGACCGGGCTGACCTTGTACTCCTCCGCCGGCACCGCGAAGGTCATGTAGAGGAAGTTCTCGGCGTAGCTGAGGTCGTTGCGCGGATAGACGAAGGGCTGGCCGATCGAATACTTGAAGGCCATCGACGCGATCGTCGGCATCTTCGCGATCAGGCGGTGCTGCGCGACCATCCGCTGGTGCGGGTCCCGGATGTCGGTCGAGTCGTGGTAGAAGGCCGAGAGCGCGCCGACCACGCCGCACATGATCGCCATCGGGTGGCTGTCGCGCCGGAAGCCCCGGAAGAAGTACATCATCTGCTCGTGCAGCATCGTGTGGTAGGTGATGTTCTTCTCGAAGGACTTCATCTGCGCCTTGTCCGGCAGCTCGCCGTGCAGCAGCAGGTAGCAGACCTCCAGGAAGTTGGACTGCTCCGCCAGCTCCTCGATCTTGTAGCCGCGGTGCATCAGCACGCCCTGGTCGCCGTCGATGTAGGTGATCGCGGACTCGCAGGACCCGGTCGAGGTGAAGCCCGGGTCGTAGGTGAACATGCCGGTCTCGGCGTAGAGCTTGCGCACGTCGATCACCCGTGGCCCGACCGTTCCCTCCAGGATCGGAAAGTCCCAGCTCTTGCCGGTCGTGTTGTCGGTCAGGGTTGCCGTTGCGTTCTTGCCATCCGCCGCCACGTGACTCTCCATGTTCCCTAGAGGAAATGCGCGGATATCGGCCCGCGCCCTTGGTTGCGGCGCAGCATACTGAGCGGGCCGCCGTCGATCAATTGCGTCGCTCCGCCGCCCTGCGTCGCGTGAAATTCAGGGGTCGGCGAACGCCGCTCAGGGTGGCGCGAGACGGTCGTCGAGCCGCGCCAGCGTCTCGTCGCGCCCCAGGATCGCCGCCGCCTCGAAGATCGGCGGCGAGACGTTGGAGCCGGTCAGCGCGGCGCGCAGCGGCTGCGCCACGGCGCCGAGCTTGAGCCCGGCGGCCTCGGCGAAGGCCCGCGCCTCGGCCTCGATCGCCTCGGCGGTCCAGTCGGCCAGCGACGCCAGGCGGGGGCGCAGCGCGGCGAGGGCCTGGAGCGCCTCTGCGGTCAGCAGCTTCTCCGCCTTCTCGTTCAGGACCAGCGGCCGCTCGGCGACGTAGAAGGCGCCGAGCTCGGCCAGCTCCTTCAGGGTCTTGGCGCGCGCCTTCATGCCGGCCATGCCGGCCGTGAGGCGGCCCAGCGCCGCCGGCGAGGGCGCCGGCTCGAAGCTGCCGGCGACCAGCCCGGCGAGGCGCGCGTCGTCGGCCTCGCGGATGTAGTGGCCGTTCAGGTGGTTCAGCTTGTCGAAGTCGAAGCGCGCCGGCGAGCGGCCGACGCCGTCGAGGTCGAACCACTCGATCGCCTTGTCGGTCGGGATGATCTCGTCGTCGCCGTGCGCCCAGCCGAGGCGCAGCAGGTAGTTGCGCAGCGCCTCCGGCAGGTAGCCCATCTCGCGGTAGGCCTCGACACCGAGCGCGCCGTGGCGCTTCGACAGCTTGGCGCCGTCCGGCCCGTGGATCAGCGGGATGTGCGCGAAGGCCGGCGGCTCCCAGCCGCACAGCCGGTAGAGCTGGGTCTGGCGGAAGGCGTTGGTCAGGTGGTCGTCGCCGCGGATCACCGTGGTGATGTCCATGTCGTGGTCGTCGACCACGACCGAGAGCATGTAGGTCGGCGTGCCGTCGGCGCGCAGCAGCACCATGTCGTCGAGCTGCGCATTGGCGACCGTGACCTCGCCCTGGACCAGGTCGGCGATCGTCGTCTCGCCCTCCTGGGGCGCCTTCATGCGCACGACCGGCGGCACGCCCTCCGGCGCCTCGGCGGGGTCGCGGTCGCGCCAGCGGCCGTCGTAGCGCAGCGGCCGGCCCTCGGCGCGCGCCGTTGCGCGCATCTCCTCCAGCTCGGCCGGCGTGGCGTAGCAGTAGTAGGCGCGGCCCTCCGCGACCAGGCGGCGGGCGACCTCGGCGTGCCGCTCGGCACGGGCGAACTGGTAGACGACCTCGCCGTCCCACTCCAGGCCGAGCCAGGCCAGGCCGTCGAGGATCGCGGCGATCGCGGCCTCGGTCGAGCGCGCCCGGTCGGTATCCTCGATGCGCAGCAGGAAGCGGCCGCCGTGGTGGCGGGCGTAGAGCCAGTTGAACAGCGCCGTGCGGGCGCCGCCGATGTGCAGGAAGCCGGTCGGCGAGGGGGCGAAACGGGTGACGGGAGGCATGGCCGGCGTCGGGTCCTGTGGTGGGTCAAGGTGTCGGGTCGGGCTGTCTAGCACGCGGCGACGGTCGCCGCACCCCCGAGGCGCCGCCCGCTGCCGGCCACCTTGCCGCGGGCGCGCTGCTGCATTTGCCGCCTGGGCGTGCTCAACTGTCCGCCAGGTGCAACCTGTTCGGGCGGTCCTCGTGGCGCGCGGGAGGCGCGGGCGGTCGTGATCCCAGGCTTCGGCCGGCAGATAGGGGCCCTGGTCCAGGCGGCCCGCCCGCAGGCGGCGCTCTGGCTGCCGGTGCTGCTCGGCGCCGGCATCGCGCTCTACTTCGCGCTGCCGCTCGAGCCGCCGCGCTGGCTGGCGCCCCTGGTCGTCGGCCTGCTCGGCTTGCCGCTGCTGCTGCTCTGGCGCCGCGCCTGGATCGGCCCGCTGCTGCTCGCGGCTCTGGCCGCCGCGCTCGGCTTCCAGCTCGCCCAGCTGCGCAGCCTGGCGGTCGCCGCGCCGGTGCTGCAGCAGGAGCTCGGGCCGGTGCGGCTGCAGGCGACGGTCGAGCGGGTCGAGCGCGACGGCGAAGGCCGCCGCCTCTGGCTCGGCGAGGCCCGGATCGGGCGCCTCCCCGGGGCGGCGACGCCGGAGCGGCTGCGCGTCTCGCTGCGCGGCCTGGAGCCCGAGGTCGGGCCCGGCGACCGGATCGCGCTGCTGGCGATCCTGCGGCCGCCGCCGGGGCCGGCGACACCCGGCGCCTACGACTTCGCCCGCCGGGCCTGGTTCCTCCGGCTCGGCGCCGTCGGCTTCGCGCTCGGCAAGCTGGAGCGCCTGGCACCGGCGGCCGGCGGCGAGCCGGGCCTCGGGGCGCGGCTGACGCGCTGGCGCGACGGCCTGCGCCAGGCCATCGCCGAGCGGGCGCTGGCGGTGCTGCCGGACCGGCGCGGCGCGGTCGCGGCGGCCCTGACCGTCGGCGAGCGCGGCGCGATCTCGGAGCCCGACCTGGCGGCGCTGCGCAACAGCGGCCTGGCGCACCTGCTGGCGATCTCCGGCCTGCATCTGGGGCTCGCCGCCGGCGCCGTGTTCTTCGCCCTGCGCGCCGGGCTGGCCGCGGTGCCGGCGCTCGCGCTGACCCGGCCGATCAAGAAGTGGGCGGCCGCCGCGGCGCTGGCGGCCGCCTTCGGCTACCTGCAGCTGGCCGGCGCCAGCGTCACCGCGCAGCGCGCCTTCGTCATGGTCGGCCTGGTGCTGCTCGCCGTGCTGCTCGACCGCACCGCCCTGACCCTCCGCCTCGTCGCCTGGGCCGCCGCCGCCGTCCTGCTGCTGGCGCCCGAGAGCCTGGTCAGCGCCTCCTTCCAGCTGTCCTTCGCCGCGGTCGTCGCGCTGGTCGCGGCCTGGGAGCTGTGGCGCGGCTGGCGGGAGCGGGGGCGGGGCCTGAGAGCCCTGGCGCGCGGCGAGAGCCTCTGGCTGCGGCCGCTCGGCTACCTCGCCGCGCTCGCCTTCACCTCGCTGATCGCGGGCCTCGCGACGGCGCCCTTCGCCGCCTACCACTTCAACCGTCTGGCGCTCTACGGCCTGGTCGCGAACCTGCTGGCGGTGCCGGTCGCGGCCTTCCTGGTCATGCCGGCCGCCCTGCTCGCGCTGCTCGCCATGCCCGTCGGGCTCGACGCGCCCTTCCTCTGGCTGCTCGGCGAGGGCATCCGGGCGATCCTCTGGGTCGCCGGGATGGTCGCCGGCTGGCCGAGCGCCGTCGCCCTGGTGCCGGCGATGCCGGGCTGGGGCCTCGCGGCGGTCGCGCTCGGCGGCCTCTGGCTCTGCCTCTGGAAGCCGCCGGCGCTGCGGCTCCTGGGGCTGCCGCTGCTGCTGCTCGGGCTGGCCTCGCCCTGGACCCGGCGGCCGCCCGACCTGCTGGTCGCCGAGGACGGACGCCTGGTCGCGGTGCGCGGCGCCGGCGGCGGGCTCGCCCTGTCGAGCGGCCGGCGGGCGCGCTTCGTCGCCGAGCAGTGGCTGCGCCGCGCCGCCCTCGACGAGGGGCTGGACTGGCCGGACGCCGGTGCCTCGGTGCCGGACTGGCTGCGCTGCGACGGCTACGGCTGCCTCTACGAGACGCGCTGGGGCCGGATCGCGCTGCCCGAGGACGCCATGGCGCTGCTGGAGGACTGCCGCGCCGCCCGGGTCATCGTCACGACGCTGTCGGTGCCGCGGGCCTGCGGCCAGGGCCCGCCGGCGCCGCAGCTGATCGTCGACCGCTGGCGGCTGTGGCGCGAGGGCGGCCAGGCGATCCGCCTGTCGGCCGCGGGCATCTCCGTCGAGACAACCCGCGAGGCCCGCGGCGAGCGGCCCTGGGTCCGCCGTAGCGACCGCCCGCGCCGGCCGCCGTGGGCCGCGCCCGAGGGCGCGGAGGATGGCGACGCTGAGGGCGACTGATCGTGCAGGCCTAATTGGCTTCCGGAGACGAGATCTTCGATGCCGAAGCGCGGTGGCGTCGGACCGCCTCAATGCAGGCGAAGACAGCGATCGGGATGCCGAGGGGAACGGTCGCCACTTGGAAGAAGAACCCCCAGGCGAACAGAACGTCGCCCAGCGGAAGCGCGCAGGTGCCGAGCAGGCTGAAGCACTGCGCCAAGGGCGCGTAGCGCTCGCCGGCATGGGCCAGGACGAGCAGCGCGGTGAAAACGAAGGCGACATCGCCCAGCGCGCGCCAGAGCGTCGTCTCAAGGGCGGAGAGGCCCCAGAATCGTCCCACACACTTGCGAATGACCCAAACCGGCAGCGTCAGCGTGAGGGCGATGACAAGGGTCGTCGGGACGGCGTAGACCAGAAGAATCATCGCCGCGCCTGCCGGCCCGCCGACAGCCTCAGTAGCGGCGGATCAGGCCGACCAGGCGGCCCTGGATCGTGACGCGGTCGGGCGGGAAGAGCCGGGTCTCGTAGTTGACGTTGGCCGGCTCCAGGGCGATCGCGCCCTGGCGGCGGCGCAGCCGCTTCAGGGTGACCTCCTCGCCGTCGACCAGGGCGACGACGATGGCGCCGTTCTCGGCGTAGTCGGTCTCCTCGATGATCACCGTGTCGCCGTCGTGGATGCCGGCGTCGATCATCGAATCGCCCTCGACCTCGAGGGCGTAGTGCTTGCCCCGGCCGATCAGGGTCGGCGGCACCTCGACGAAGCGGTCCTCGTTGCGCAGCGCCTCGATCGGCGTGCCGGCGGCGATGCGGCCGTAGAGCGGCAGGCTGCTCGCCTCCAGGCCGGCCTCGCTGGCCTGCACCGGCCGGCCGATCGGCTTGCGCGGCTCGGCGCGGCCGCCCTGGATGACCGCCGGGGCGAAGCCGGCGCGGCCGGTCACGTCCTCGGGCAGGCGCAGCACCTCGATGGCGCGCGCCCGGTGCGGCAGGCGGCGGATGAAGCCGCGCTCCTCGAGACCGGTGATCAGACGGTGGATGCCGGACTTGGATTTCAGGCCGAGCGCGTCGCGCATCTCGTCGAAGGAGGGCGAGACGCCGTGGTCGGCGAGGTACTTCTGCAGGTAGGTCAGCAACTCGTGCTGTTTACGCGTCAGCATGGTCCGTATTCCCCCCGGTGCGCGCTGACATCGACGACAGAACCTGGCGAGCGATGACGGTTACGACACGGTTACAGGCTGGAACGAAGCGAAAACTTATCGGGACGTTCTATCAATGTTCCAGGGTGTCGTCAAGCAACCGGAGAGTAACAGAAGTGACGTCTTTTGACGCGCCTCAGAGCGACAGCAGATCGCCGTCCAGGGGCAGGTAGGCGATCGGGTCGCCGGCGGCGGCGGGCGGCGCGTGGGGCGCCCGCACGACCAGGCCCTCGGCCTGCGACAGCACCGCCAGCATCGAGGAATCCTGCCGCGGGAAGGGGCTGGCGACGACCGTGCCGTCGGGCTGGCGCTCGAGCCTGCTGCGCAGGTAGTCCTGGCGCCGGTCGTTCTGCTTCAGCGGCACGCCGAGCCGGGCCGGCAGCAGCCGGTGCGGCGGCCGCTCCAGGCCCTGCAGGCGCTCCAGGACCGGGCGCAGGAAGAGGGTGGCGCAGACCACGGTCGAGACGGGGTTGCCCGGCAGGCCGAGCAGCGGCGTGCCCTGGATCCGGCCGAACATCAGCGGCTTGCCCGGGCGCATGGCGATCTGCCAGAAGTCAAGCTCCAGGCCGCGCTCGCCGAGCGCCTGGCGTACCAGGTCGTGCTCGCCGACCGAGGCGCCGCCGGTGGTGACCAGCAGGTCGGCGCCGCGCGCCTCGCCGGCCAGGGCCTGCAGCGAGGCGGCGTCGTCGCGGGCGATCGCCAGCAGCAGGGGCTCGCCGCCGCAGGCGCGCACCGCGGCCGAGAGCGACAGGCCGTTGGAGCTGACGATCTGGTTCGGCCCGCGCGGCTCGCCGGGCATGACGACCTCGTCGCCGGTCGCCAGGATCGCGACGCGCGGCCGGCGCCGCACCGACAGCCAGGGCCGGTCCATGGCGGCGGCGAGGCCGACGTCGCGGGCGGTCAGGCGCCGGCCGGCCTCCAGGCCGACCTCGCCGGCCCGGAAGTCGAGCCCGGCCGGGCGCACGTAGTTGCCCTGACGCACTGATTCGAGCACGCGGACCCGGCCATCCAGCGCCTCGGTGTCCTCCTGGATGACGATCGAGTCGGCGCCCTCGGGCAGCGGCGCGCCGGTGAAGATGCGCACGGCCTGGCCGGGCTGCAGCCGGCCGTCGTGGCTGCTGCCGGCCGGCACGTGGCCGACGACCTCGAGCTCGCAGGGCACCGCCGCGACGTCGGCGGCGCGCACGGCGTAGCCGTCCATCGCCGAGACCGCGGCCGGCGGCTGGGTCGCGCGGGCGACCAGCGGCTCGGCCAGGACGCGGCCGAAGGCCTCGCCGATCGGCAGCACCTCGGCGGGCAGCGGCTGGAAGCCGGCGAGGATGCGCTGCAGGGCCTCCTCGACCGAGATCATTGGGCGGTCTCCATGGCTCAGGCGGCCTCGTAGCCGCCGGACTTGCCGCCGGCCTTGTGGACCAGACGGATCTCGCCGATGCGCATGGCGCGGTCGACCGCCTTGCACATGTCGTAGACGGTCAGCGCCGCGACCGAGACGGCGGTCAGGGCCTCCATCTCGACGCCGGTCCGCCCGGTCAGCTTGCAGGTCGCCTCGATCTCGACGGCGTTGCGCTCCGGGGCCAGCCGGAGGTCGACCTTGACCGAGGCGAGGGCGAGGGGATGGCAGAGCGGGATCAGCTCCGGGGTGCGCTTGGCGCCCATGATGCCGGCGAGCCGCGCGACCGACAGCACGTCGCCCTTCTCGACGCCGCCGTCGCGGATCAGCGCCAGGGTCGCGGGCTGCATGACGATCTCGCCGCGGGCCGTCGCCGTGCGCTCGGTCTCGGCCTTGGCCGAGACGTCGACCATGACCGCCTTGCCCTCGGCGTCGAAGTGGGTGAAGCCGCCGCCCGACCCGCCCATCAGGCCGCCTGCTCGTCGCCGGCGAAGAGCGCCCGGGTCGCCGCCGTGACGTCGGCCTGGCGCATCAGCGATTCGCCGATCAGGAAGGCCCGGGCGCCGGCGCGGCGCAGGCGGGCGATGTCGGCCGGCCCGTAGACGCCGCTCTCGCCGACCAGGAAGCGCTCGCGCGGGACCCGCGGCGCCAGCGACTCCGTCGTCGCAAGGTCGACCTGCAAGGTCTTGAGATTGCGGTTGTTTATGCCGAGCAGCGGCGACTTGAGGCTGAGCGCCCGCTCGAGCTCCGCGGCGTCGTGCACCTCGAGCAGCACGTCCATGCCGAGCTCCAGCGCCGTGCTCTCCAGCTCGGCCGCCTGCGCGTCGGAGAGGGCCGCCAGGATCAGCAGCACGCAGTCGGCGCCGAGCGCCCGGCTCTCCAGGATCTGGTAGGGCTCGAGCATGAAGTCCTTGCGGATCACCGGCAGCCCGACCGCGGCGCGCGCCGCGATCAGGTGCGCGTCGCTGCCCTGGAACCAGGGCTCGTCGGTCAGCACCGACAGGCAGGAGGCGCCGCCGGCGGCATAGGCCTCGGCTAGGCGCGGCGGGTCGAAGTCCTCGCGGATCAGGCCCTTGGAGGGCGAGGCTTTCTTGATCTCGCAGATCAGGGCGAAGCCGTTCCTGAGGCAGCCGGCCTTGAGCGCGGCGAGGAAGCCGCGCGGGCGCGAGGCCGCGGCGGCCTCGGCGGCGAGCCGCGCTTCCGGCCGGATCGCCTTGCGCGCCGCCACGAAGGCGCGCTTGTCGTCGCAGATCCGTGCCAGCACGTCGCTCACCGGGACTCTCCTCCCTCGTCTGTTCAGACCGGCGTTTTGCCGTCGGTCACCTGGATCAGGCGCTCCAGCACCCGCATCGCCCGGCCGCTGTCCAGCGCCTCGGCCGCCTTGGCGACGCCCTGCTTCAGGTCGCCCGCCTTGTCGGCAACGATCAGGGCGGCCGCCGAGGTCAGCAGCACGGTGTCGCGGAACGGGCCGTGCTGGCCGCCGAGCAGGGCGCGGATCGCCGCGGCGTTGGTCTCGGCATCGCCGCCCTTGAGGTCGTCGGGGCTGCAGCGCGGCAGGCCGGCGGCCTCCGGCGTCACCTCGAAGGTCCGGACCCGGCCGTCGGCCAGCGCCGCGACCCAGCTGGTCCCGGAGGTGGTCAGCTCGTCGAAGCCGCCCTCGCCGTGGAACACCCAGGCCTTCTCGTGGCCCAGGCCCTTCAGCACCTCGGCCAGCGGCTCGATCCAGGCCCGGTCGAAGACGCCCATGATCTGGCGCCTGACCTTGGCCGGATTGCACAGGGGCCCCAGCAGGTTGAAGATCGTCCGGGTACCGAGCTCGACCCGGGTCGGCCCGACGTGGCGCATCGCGCTGTGGTGGCGCGGCGCCATCAGGAAGCAGGTGCCGACCTCCCAGAGCGCGCGCTGCACCGTCGCCATGTCGGTCTCGACGTCGATGCCCAGCGCCCCCAGCACGTCGGCGGCGCCGCTCTTCGAGGACAGGGCCCGGTTGCCATGCTTGGCGACCGGCACGCCGCAGGCCGCGACGACGAAGGCGGCGGCCGTCGAGATGTTGTAGGTGCCCTTGGCGTCGCCGCCGGTGCCGCAGGTGTCGATGGCGCCGGCCGGCGCCTCGATCGTCGTCATCTTGGCGCGCATGGTGCGCGCGGCCCCCAGGATCTCGTCGACCGTCTCGCCGCGCACCCTGAGCGCCATCAGCAGGCCGCCCATCTGCGCGGGCGTGGCGTTGCCCGACATGATCACGTCGAAGGCGCGCTCAGACTCCTCCAGGCTCATCGGCCGGCCGGTCGCGACCTCCGCGATCAGGCTGCGGATCTCCTTCAGGTCCCCCTGCATCGGCCGCTCCCGGTCAGGCGGCCGTCGCCGCGGCGGCGGCCGGCAGCGGCCGGATGTCGTTCATGCCGGCGAGACGCAGGAAATTGCCGAGCAGGCGGTGGCCATGCTCCGAGGCGATCGATTCCGGGTGGAACTGCACGCCGTGGATCGGCAGCTCGCGGTGCTGCAGGCCCATGATCACGCCGTCTCCCCCGCCTTCCGATTCGGCCTCGGCGGTGATCTCCAGGCAGTCGGGCAGGCCCTCGCGGGCGACGACCAGCGAATGGTAGCGGGTCGCGGCGAAGGGCGAGGGCAGGCCGGCGAAGACGCCGCGGCCCTGGTGGACGACCTGCGTCACCTTGCCGTGCATCGGCGCCGGGCCGCGCACGACCCTGCCGCCGAAAGCCTCGCCGATCGCCTGGTGGCCGAGGCAGACCCCGAGCAGCGGCAGCTTGCCGGCGGCCTTGGCGATCAGCTCGAGGCAGATGCCCGCTTTGGGCGGGTCGCAGGGCCCGGGCGAGAGGATGATGCCCTGGGGCTTGAGCGCCAGCGCCTCGTCGGCGGTCAGCGCGTCGTTGCGCCGGACCTCGAGCTCCGCCCCCAGCTCTCCCAGGAAGTGGAAGAGGTTGTAGGTGAAGCTGTCGTAGTTATCGATCAGCAGGAACATCAGCGCCTTACCGGACGGAGCGGAGAGGAGGGCCAAGCGGGCCGACGGAGGTTTATAGCAGGCGCGGCGCCGCGGAAGAAAGACGCCGGCTGAAGGCCCAGTTCAGCGCGACGGCGGAGGCCGCTCTATCCGTCTCTTGACCTTCCAGCTACTGGAAGCTCCATCTTGGCCGGCATGACCGATTCCATCATCGAAGATCCCGCGGCCGCGACCTCGCCACGCGCCCTGGCGCTCCGGGTCGAGGGCATGCATTGCGGTGGCTGTGCCGGCAAAGTCCGGCGCGCGCTCGAGGCGGTCGAGGGCGTCGCCTCGGCCGAGGTCGACCATGCGGCCGGCCGCGCCGAGGTGACGCTCGCGGACGCGGCGGTCGAGCCCGGGACCCTGCTCGCAGCCCTGCGCGAGGCGGGCTATCCGGCCGGGCTGGAGGCGCCTGGCGAGGCGCCGGCCGCGGAGCCTGCGGACCGGACCACCGTGCTGCGGGTCGAGGGCATGCGCTGCGGCAACTGCGCCGCCAAGGTGCGGCGGACGCTCGAGGCGGTCGAGGGGGTCGCCTCGGCCGAGGTCGACCACGCCGCCGGCCGTGCCGAGGTCGCCCTGGCCGATCCGCCGGCCGCGCGCGAGCGCCTCGTCGCCGCGCTTCAGGCCGCCGGCTATCCGGCGGCGCCCTGGAGCGAGCCCTCCGCCGCGCCCTGCCGTCCGGCCGCGGTGGACGAGGCGCCGGCCGACACCACCGGCCGGGCGGCGAGCAGCAGCCTCGATCTCGCGATCGAGGGCATGACCTGCGCCAGCTGCGTCGCCAGCGTCGAGAAGGCGCTGCTCGGCGTGCCGGGCGTCGCCAGCGCCAGCGTCAACCTGGCCAATCGGCGGGCCCGCGTCGGGCTGGAGCGCGCGGTCGCGCCGGCCCTGCTGGAGCGGGCCGTGGCCGAGGCCGGCTACAAGGCCGAATCCCTGAGCGGCAGGCCCCGCTCGGCCGCGGCCGAGTCCGCGGCCGAGCAGCGCAGGCTGCGCCGCGACCTCGCGACCGTCGGGATCGCGGCGCTGCTGACCCTGCCGCTGGTCGGCCAGATGGTGCTGTCGCTCCTCGGCATCGACGCCAGCCTGCCGCCGCTGCTGCAGCTCGCCCTGGCCGCGCCGGTGCAGTTCTGGGCCGGCGCCCGCTTCTACCGGGCCGCCTGGCCGGCGCTGAAGCGCGGCCGCGGCAACATGGACCTGCTGGTCGCGCTCGGCACGAGCGCCGCCTTCGGCCTCAGCCTGGTGCTGACCCTGACGGCGGGGGCCGCGATGCTGTCCTGGCACGGGCCCCACCTCTACTACGAGGCGGCCGCCGCGGTCGTGACCCTGGTGCTGCTCGGCCGGGTTCTCGAGGAGCGGGCGCGCCACCGGACCTCGGCAGCCGTCCGGGCGCTGCTGGCGCTGAAGCCCGAGATCGCCCATGTCGAGCGCAACGGCGCCTGGACCGACCTGCCGGCCACGGAGCTCAAGCTCGGCGACCGCATCGCGGTCCGGCCGGGCGAGCGGGTGCCGGCCGACGCCGAGGTGCGCGACGGCGAGAGCCAGGCCGACGAGGCGCTGCTGACCGGCGAGAGCCTGCCGGTCGACAAGGCGCCGGGCGACGCCCTGGTCACTGGCTCGATCAACGGCAGCGGCCTGCTGATCGCCGAGGTCACGGCGACCGGCGAGGCGACGCGCCTGGCGCGCATCGTCCGGCTGGTCGAGGGCGCCCAGGCTTCGAAGCCGCCGGTGCAGAAGCTGGTCGACCGGATCAGCGCGGTCTTCGTGCCGGTCGTCGTCGCGATCGCCCTGGTCACGCTCGCCGGCTGGCTCGTCGCCGGTGCGGCGCTCTCGACCGCGATCCTGCACGCCGTCGCGGTGCTGGTCATCGCCTGTCCCTGCGCGCTCGGCCTCGCGACCCCGGCGGCGATCATGGTCGGCATGGGCGTCGCCGCGCGCAACGGCGTGCTGATCAAGGACAGCGCGGCCCTGGAGGCGGCGCGCCGGCTCGACACCGTGGTCTTCGACAAGACCGGCACCCTGACCCTGGGGCGGCCGAGCCTGGTCGAGACCGTCGCGGCCGCCGAGGGCGGGGCGGAGGCCCTGCTGCGCCTCGTCGCCTCGGCCCAGCAGGGCAGCGAGCATCCGCTGGCCGGCGCGATCCTGGCCGCGGCCAGCGAGGCCGGCCTCGGCCTGTCGGCGCCCAGCGGCTTCAAGGCGCTCGCCGGCCGCGGCATCGAGGCCGAGGTCGAGGGCCGGCGGCTCGCCGCCGGCAACCGCCGGCTGATGGCCGAGCGCGCGGTCCCGACCGCGGCCCTGGAGGAGGCGGCCGGCCGGCTGGAGCGACGCGGCCTGACGGTCGTCTGGGTCGCGCTCGACGGCGTGCCCGCCGGCCTGCTGGCGCTCGGCGACGAGCTCCGGCCCGGCGCCGCCGAGGCGGTGACGGCGCTGCAGACCCGCGGCCTGGAGGTCGTGCTGCTGACCGGCGACAACCGGCGCGCCGCCGACGCCGTGGCGACGGCGGCCGGCATCCCGCGGGTCGTCGCCGAGGTGCTGCCCGAGGACAAGGCGGCGGAGATCGCACGGCTGCAGGGCGAGGGGCGGCGGGTCGCCATGGTCGGCGACGGCGTCAACGACGCGCCGGCCCTGGCCCGCGCCGAGCTCGGCATCGCCATGGGCGAGGGCAGCGACGTCGCCCTCGAGACCGCGCCGGTGGCGCTGATGCGCGCCGAGCCGCTGCTGGTCGCCGAGGCCGTCGATCTGGCCAAGGCGATCCATCGCAAGATCGCCGAGAACCTGTTCTGGGCCTTCGTCTACAATGCCGTGGCCATCCCCTTCGCCGCCTTCGGGCTCCTGAGCCCGGTGGTTGCGGGGGCCGCGATGGCGCTGTCCTCGGTCTCGGTGGTCGGCAACGCCCTGCTGCTCAACCGCCACCGGAGCAGGGTGCGGAGAGCGAGATGAACATCGGAGAGGCGGCCGAGCGCTCGGGCGTGCCGGCCAAGACGATCCGCTACTACGAATCGATCGGCCTGATCGCCCCGGCCGAGCGCAGCGAGGGCGGCTACCGGGTCTACGACGCCCGCGAGGTCGAGACCCTGCGCTTCGTGCAGCGCGCACGCAGCCTGGGCTTCTCGATCGAGCAGGTCTCGGCGCTGCTCGCGCTCTGGCGCGACCGCGGCCGGGCCAGCGCCGACGTCAAGGCCATGGCCCGCGGCCAGGTCGCCGCGATCGACCGCAAGATCGCCGAGCTGCAGGGCATGCGCGACACCCTGGAGCACCTGATCGAGCGCTGCCACGGCGACCACCGCCCCGACTGCCCGATCCTCGAGGACCTGGCGGGGCAGGGAACCGGCGCCGCCGGATAGCGGCGGGGCAGCCGGCGCAGATCCTAGTGCCAGACCCTGAAGTGGGTCCCGCTGTCCTTCAGGTGCCTGATGAGCCGCGTCTCGCGCAGCCGTTCCGCGCGGCGCCTCGGGTTCTTCAGGAAGAACGAGTGGAACTCGACATAGAGGGTGTCGATGTAGCGGAGAAGGTCGCGCTCGATGAGCCCTTCGAGGAGGTCGTTCTCGGCGCCCTCGACGTCGAGCTTCACGACGATGGTGTCGTAGCGTTCGCCGCTCGATCTGATGTAGTCGCAGAAGTCGATCGCCGGGACCTCGAGCGCCTCGCCGGCATCGGCGTCGTAGAAGACCGAGTGCTGGTGCCGGTTGACGGAGGCGCCCGTGGAAAGCGGGCCGCCTTCGCGCTCGGTGATCCCGAAGAGGCGGAGGGAGCCGCTGCGGGTCGAGAGCGCGGCGGGATGGAGCCTGACGATCGCGCGGTCGAAGCCGGCGAGCTTCCTCCTCAGGGGCTCGATGCAGTTCGGGTTGGGCTCGAAGACGTCATATTCGACCCGTCCCGGCGGAAAGTAGGACGAGAAGAACCTGAAGCCGCCGCCGAGATGGCCGCCGCCGTCGACGAACAGGACCTTCCCGGCCGGCGCCCTGGCCCTGAGTATTCTCCCGGAGTCCTTCCAGGCGTAGTAGCGCTCGACGAGCGGAGCGGGGCTCCGGCGGATCAGGGCGGCCAGCAGGTGCGGGTGCGTGATCGCGGCGCGGGCGTGGGCGACCAGCTCGCGCCATGCGACGGTGCCGAGAAGCCTTCCCAAGGATGTCGGCATGCGCGGCTTCGATCGGCCTTGCCCGTTCCGAAGACGCGATGATGCCCTGGCGGGTCGAGGCCTTCAATCCCGATGGAGCGGGAATGGTCCGGCTGTCCAGCCATGCGGGGTCTCGCGGTCGCGGACCTTCGACATAGCGGGGCGGGGCCGAGCCGCTCGACCGGACCGCCGTGGCCCGGGAACGGAGGGAAGGCGGTCCGGGCGCGTCGCCACGAGGGCGCGGCCTCAGCCCTCGTCGACGGGCTCGGGCGGCTCGCCGATGCGCAGGGCGAGCTGGCGGCGGCCCATGGTCATGTCGGTGACGTGGCGGAGCAGGGGGCGCAGGGACTCGTGGAGCGGCAGCTCCTCGACCGGCCGCTTCTGGAAGCGCCAGAAGACGGCGCGCACGAAGTCGCCCCAGACGTCCGCGCCGTAGTCGACCTCTCCGCCGGCCGGCTTGGCAACGGTGTGCAGGTCCTCGATGACGTAGAGGGCGCCGGGCCTCAGGTAGCGGGACAGGGTCACGAAGCTGATGCGCTGGTGCTCGCTGACGTGGCTGCCGTCGTCGATGACCAGGTCGAAGGGACCGTGGTTGCGGGCGAGGCGCTTCAGCGCCTTGGGGTCCGACTGGTCGCCCCGGACCACGGCGATCCCCTCGGGCAGGTCCTTGAGGGTGGGCTTGATGTCGAGCCCGACGACCCGGGCCTGGGGGAAGAGCGCGCGCCAGAGCAGCAGGCTGCCGCCGCCCTTGACGCCGATCTCCAGGATGCGCTCCGGCGCGAGGTCGTAGCCGCGGATCAGCCGGCGATAGAAGGCGAGCGAGTCCTCGGTCTTGTGGACGATCGCGGCGCGCGACAGCACGCCCTTCTCGACGAACTCCTGCAGCGCCTCGAAGTCACGGGTATGGCGCCTCAGCATCTGCGCGGCCAGGGCCTCGGCCAGCTTGCTCTGCAGCAGCCGGGTCGCTAGGCTCCTGGCCGCCTTGAGCTCGCCGCGCAGGCGGCGGACTTCGGAGGGAGTCGCGAAGGGGCCGAACACGAGAGCTCCTGCAGCGGGCGAGGGACCGGAAGCGGGGGTGCGGCGCCCCGTCGCGCCCCGGTTGCCAGACCTGCCGGATTTCGGCGCCGCGGGCAAGCTCTCCGCCGCTCAGAGCGGCTGCGCGACCTCCTCCCGCTCCTCGACCGAGGCCTGGCGCAGCCGTGCCGCGTCGCGCCGCGGCGGGGCGCCGAACAGCCGGCTGTACTCGCGGCTGAACTGCGACTGGCTCTCGTAGCCGACCGCGAAGGCGATGCTGCCGGCCGAGGCCTGGCGGGCGAGCAGCTGGCGCCGCGCCTCCTGCAGGCGGATGCGCTTCTGGAACTGCAGCGGGCTGAGCGCGGTCACGGCCTTGAAGTGGCGGTGCAGGGACGAGGCGCTCATGCCCGCGACCTCGGCCAGCGCCTCGATGCGCAGCGTCTCGGCGTAGTGGCGCTGGATCCAGTCGATGGCGCGGCCGACCTGGGAGATCCGGCTGCCGGCCAGGGCGATCTGGCGCAGCATCGCGCCCTGGCGGCCGAGCAGCAGGCGGAACAGGATCTCCTGGCGGGCCAGCGGCGCCAGCACCGGAATCTCCTGGGGCCGGTCGAGCAGGCGCAGCAGGCGCAGCAGCGGGTCGAGCAGCTCGGGCGTCAGGCCGTGCATCGCCATGCCGGCGGTCGCGCCGTCGACGGCCGGGAGGTCGGGGGCGGCTTCGGGCAGCTCCAGCAGCAGGGCGGCCAGCGTCGCCGGCTCAAGGTCCAGGGAGCAGGCGAGATAGGGCCGCTCGGGACTGGCCTCGACAATCTCGCCGCTGACCGGCAGGTCGACGGAGACCAGGAAGTAGTCGCCGGCGCGGTAGTCGAACAGCCGCTCGCCGAGCAGTACGCGCTTGCAGCCCTGGGCGACGACGCAGAAGCGTGGCTGGTAGAAGCCGTGCATCGGCGCCGTGGTGGCGTCCGAGCGCATCAGGGTCAGGCCGGACAGCGGGCTGTGGCAGAGGCCGCCGCCGCAGTGGCGCCGGATCAGGTCGCGCAGTTCGTCCAGAGGCTCCATCGGCTCTCCCGGCATTTCGGTCATAGCAGCAAGAATAGGCATCCGAGCGCGCCTGGAGGATGGTCCGGCCGGCTTTTTGACAGGATCGGGCAAAAAACACGGGACATCGGGCTAAGCCGCCGGGGCCGCAGAAGACATCTCGAAAGGGTGCGGCCAGCGCTCCGGGCGTCCGGGCCGACCGCCCGATTCCCGATCAAGCGAGAGGGCTCAGCCTTGCGATACAACAAGCTCGGCCGGACCGGCCTCTATGTTTCCGAGCTCTGCCTCGGCACCATGACCTTCGGCGGCGGCGAGGGCATCTGGCGTCAGGTCGGCACCGTCCAGCAGCAGGAGGCCGACGCCCTGCTGCGCACGGCCCTCGACGCCGGCGTCAACCTGATCGACACCGCCAACGTCTACTCGGCCGGCCTGTCGGAGGAGATCACCGGCCAGGCCTTGCGCAACCTCGGCATCCCCCGCCACGAGGTCGTCGTCGCGACCAAGGTCTTCGGCCGCATGGCGCCCGGCCCGAACGGCGCCGGCGCCTCGCGCGGCCACATCCTCGACCAGGTCGAGGCCAGCCTGAAGCGCCTGCAGCTCGACCATATCGACCTCTACCAGATCCACGGCTTCGATTCGCAGACCCCGATCGAGGAGACCCTGGAGGCGCTCGACCTGCTGGTCCGCCGCGGCCAGGTCCGCTACCTCGGCGTCTCCAACTGGGCGGCCTGGCAGGTCGCCAAGGCCCTGGGCGTCGCCGAGCGCCGCAACCTCTCGCCGATCCGTTCGCTGCAGGCCTACTACAGCCTGGCCGGCCGCGACCTGGAGCGCGAGATCGTGCCGATGCTGGCCTCTGAGCAGGTCGGCCTGCTGGTCTGGAGCCCGCTCGCCGGCGGCCTGCTGTCGGGCAAGTACGGCCGCCACCAGGCGGCCTCCCAGGGCAGCCGGCGCACCACCTTCGACTTCCCGCCGGTCGAGCGCGACCGCGCCTACGACGTCATCGAGACCCTGCGCGCGATGGCCAGGACCAAGGGTTGCACCGTGCCGCAGCTGGCGCTCGCCTGGCTGCTGCACCAGCCGGCCGTGAGCAGCGTGATCCTGGGCGCCCGCCACGTCGACCAGCTGGCCGACAACCTGGGCGCCGTCGAGGTCGAGCTGACCGCCGAGGAGCTGGCCACGCTCGACACGGTCAGCGCGCTGCCGCGCGAGTACCCCGGCTGGATGCTGGAGCGGCAGGGCGAGCAGCGCCAGGAGGCGGCGGCGCCACGCCAGCCGAAGCGGGCCGCTTGACGGCGTCCGCCGCTTCCTGACACTGCGGGCCCATGACCTCGGATGAGCCTCGGCCCCCTGCCATCCCGGACGCGCCCGGCACGCCGGCCGTCGCCGTCGTCGGTCTCGGCGGCGTCGGCGGGGTGGTCGCCGGCTGCCTCGCCGAGGCCGGCCGGTGCGCGCTCGTCACCTGCACCCGCCGGCCGCTGCCGGCGCTGATCTTCGAGCGTGCCGGCGCGGCCGTCGAGCTGGCGCCGCGCAACCTGACCCGGCCCGACGCGGCCGGACCGGTCGACTGGGTGCTGCTCTGCACCAAGACCTACGACAGCGCGGCGGCCGGGGCCTGGCTGCGGCGGCTCTGCGGCCCCTCGACCCGGGTCGCGGTGCTGCAGAACGGCCTGGGGCAGGTCGAGCGCATCGCGCCCTTCCTGGGCGAAGCGGCCGCCCTGCCGGCCATCGTCTACTACAACGGCGAACGGCTGGCGCCCGACGGACCGGATCGCGTCCGGGTGCGGCTCAATCCGGTCGGCGCGCGCGACCTGGTCGTGGCGGACGACCCGGCCGGGCGCGCCTTCGCCCGGCTGTTCGAGGGCACGCCGCTCAGGGTCGAGCTGAGCGGCGACTTCGTCACGCTGATCTGGCGCAAGCTGCTGCTGAACGGGGCGGCCAACCCGATCTCGGCGCTGGTGCGCCAGCGCCAGGTCGCGTTCCGGCGGCCCGAGATCCAGGCCCTGGCCCTGGAGGTGCTGACGGAGGCCGTCGCCGCCGGCCGCGCCGAAGGCGCCCGCCTGGAGCCCGACGAGGCCGAGCGGATGCTGGCGATCCTGCTGAGCTATCCGGCCGAGACCGGCACCTCGATGTACTTCGACGCGACCCTCGGCCGGCCCCTGGAGATCGAGGCGGTGACCGGCGAGATCGTCGCCGCCGCCGAACGCCACGGCATCGCGACGCCGATCAACCGCACGCTGCTGACCCTGCTGCGCGCGGTCAGCGACGCGGCCGCGGCCGGAAGCTAGCGGCTCAGGCGGACTCGGCGGTGCTCCAGCCGGGCACCGTGATCTCCTGGCGCTCGATCAGCTCCAGGCAGGCGTCGACGACCTCGGCGTCGAGCTTGCGGCCGCGCAGCGCGCGCAGGATCTCGATCGCCTTCTCGAGTCCGAGCCCGGGCCGGTAGGGCCGGTGCGAGGTCACCGCCTCCAGGACATCGGCGACCGACAGGATGCGCGATTCCAGCAGCAGGCGGTCGCCGGTCAGCCCCTGCGGGTAGCCCGAGCCGTCGATCGCCTCGTGGTGCTCGCGGACCATGCGCGCGACCGGCCAGGGGAAGTCGATGTCCTTGAGGATCTCGTAGCCGACCTCGGCGTGGGTCTTGACGATCTCGAACTCGGGCTCCGAGAGCCGCCCCGGCTTGTTCAGGATGTCGCTCGGCACGTTGATCTTGCCGATGTCGTGGACGATCGCCGCCAGGCGCAGGCCTTCCAGGCGCGATTCGTCGAGGCGGAGGCGGCGGCCGATCGCCAGCGCGATGTCGGCGACCCGATTCTGGTGTCCGATGACGTAGGGGTCGCGGCGCTCGACCGTGGCACAGAGCGCCTGGACGGTCTTGACCATCGAGACCTTGAGGCGGCGCAGTGCCTGGACCTGCTCGGTGACGTCGTGGCAGCTCAGCAGCCAGCGGCTGCTGCCGATCCTGATCGGCTTGGCGTTGATCAGGAGGTCGCGCCGCGAGCCGTCTGGCCGCAGCACGCTGGTCTCGATGTTGCGGGTCTCGCGGTCGCGCGGCAGCGAGCGGAGCAGGCAGGTGTCGCGGCCGATCAGCTCGCGGAGTGTCCGGCGCGACAGCACCTCTTCGGAATCGATGCCGAAGATCGCCCGCACGTTGGGCGTGGCGAAGGTGAAGCGGCAGGCGGCGTCGAGCAGGAGCACCGAGTCGGAGATGCTCTCGACCACCACCCGCTGCAGGGCCTCGGCCTCCGCGAGATGCTGCTCGGTCGCGCGCTGCTCCGTCCGGTCGATGATCAGGACGAGCAGGCCTGCCGGTCGGGCATAGGCGTCGTCGAGGCGCATCTTGAAGATCTCGCCGCGCACCGTCTTGCGGCCCTTGAGCCGCAGCTCGAACGGGGAGGTCGCGGTGCCGCCCTCGGTCAGCACGCGGCGGTCGATGTCCTGGTGGAGCACGGCGTCGACGATGTCGAGCTGCGCCGAGGTCTTGCCGATCAGGTCGCTCGCCGGGCGGCCCAGGAAGCGGCAGAGTGCCCGGTTGGCGTGGGTGATGACGAGATTGATGTCCTTGATGAAGGCCGGCAGGGGCAGCATCTCGAAGACCGTGCTGTGGCCCAGCGGCGTCATCGTCACGGCCGGCGGATAGAAGCTCGGCCCGACATCGGACAGCTCGGCATCCATTGATTAGCCTTCGAACGTATTAGTGGTGCACGGCGGCATCTCCGCACTTATAGGGCGGCGGCAATTAACAGTGTATTTACGTTGAAAATCGTCGACCGCCCGCGTCGGCGCGGGCGGTCGCGCCCAGGCGTGGCCTCAGGGCCGGCCGCGCAGGTCCCGGCGCAGGATCTTGCCCACCGTCGACTTCGGCAGGGCGTCCAGGAACGCGACCTCTTTCGGCACCTTGTAGGCGGCGAGGCCCTTGCGGCAGTGCGCGATCAGGTCGGCCGCACAGAGCTCGGTGTCCGGTGCCCGGACGACGAAGAGGCGGACCGCCTCGCCGGTCTTCTCGTCCGGCGCGCCGACGCAGGCGCATTCGGCGACGCCGGCGCAGGCTGCGGCGACCGCCTCGACCTCGTTCGGATAGACGTTGAAGCCGGAGACGCTGATCATGTCCTTCTTGCGGTCGACGATCTTCAGCTGCCCGGCGGCGTCGAAGATCCCGATGTCGCCGGTGCGGAACCAGCCGTCGCCGGTGAAGGCCGTGGCGTTGGCTTCGGGCTTCTGCCAGTAGCCGGCCATGACCTGGGGGCCCTTGACGCAGACCTCGCCGGCCTCTCCGAGCGGCACCGCCCGGCCGGTCTCGTCGAGCAGGACGATGTCGGTCGAGGGGAAGGGCAGGCCGACGGTCGCCGAGAAGCCGCCGCCCGGCCGGTTGAGCGTCAGCACCGGCGAGGTCTCCGACAGGCCGTAGCCCTCCAGGATCGGGCGGCCGGTCACGGCCTCCCAGCGCTCCGAGGTGATCGGCAGGATGGTCGCGCCGCCGCCGATCGAGACGCGCAGCGCGGCGAAGTCGAGCGCCCGGAACCTGGGATGCTGCACCAGGCCGCCGAACATCGTGTTGACCCCGGTGAAGACGCTCGGCTTCGCCGCGGCGAAGGTGTCGACGAAGGCCTCCGGGTCGCGCGGGTTGGGCACCAGCCAGTTCTCGGCGCCGAGCGAGAAGTAGGTCAGGAAGTTCACCATCAGCGCGAAGACGTGATAGAGCGGCAGGGCGGTCAGCACGACCTCCTCGCCGGGCCGCGTCATCTCCGGCAGGAAGGCCTTGAACTGCTCGGTGTTGGCGACGAGGTTGCGGTGCGACAGCGCGGCACCCTTCGCCTGGCCCGTCGTGCCGCCCGTGTACTGCAGGAACAGCAGGTCGTCGCCGGTCAGCGCGACCGGCGCGAAGGGCAGTGCGGCGCCCCGCGCCAGGGCCTCGGCGAAGCCGACGGCGCCCTCGAGGCGCGGGTCGGGCGGCGGGCTGGGCAGCGCTGCACCGGTGCCGTCGGCCAGCCCGACGGTGACGACGTTGCGCACCGGCGTCTGCCCGACGATCTCGGCGAGCGCCGCCGAGACGCCGCCGAAGATCACGATCGTCTCGGCGCCGGCGTCGGCGAGCTGGTCCTTCAGCTCGCGCGCCGTGTAGAGCGGATTGACGTTCACCTGCACGGCGCCGGCCCGCACGATGCCGATCAGCGAGATCGGGAAGGCCGGGACGTTCGGCAGCATGACCGCGACCCGGTCGCCCCTGGCGACGCCGAGCCCGCCCTGCAGGAAGGCGGCGAAGTCGCGCGACAGCCGGTCGACCTCGCGGTAGGTCAGGGTCTGCCCGAAGCAGCGGAAGGCCGGCCGCTCGGCGTAGCGCGTCATGGCCTCTTCGAGCAGCGCCAGGACCGACGGATAGGCGTCCGGGTCGATCTCGGCCGGGACGTGCGCGGGATAGCTGGCGAGCCAGTGCTTTTCCGACATGACCTTTCCTCCCCTCGAGGCGGCCTTTTGGCCGGCCGCTCTCGTC
This sequence comes from Tistlia consotensis USBA 355, assembly GCF_900177295.1. Lineage (GTDB taxonomy): Bacteria > Pseudomonadota > Alphaproteobacteria > Kiloniellales > DSM-21159 > Tistlia > Tistlia consotensis. The sequence goes on along the minus strand of NZ_FWZX01000029.1, from coordinate 15,533 downwards.
GCGGTTGGCGCCCGGAGACACCCCCGGAGGCGCGCCGGGAAAGGCTAGCGCCAATTCGCGGCGCTGTCAGTCACCGGTCAGTAGCCGGCGGCCGCGCCGGCCGGCCGGCGGTCGTCGTTGGCGCCGTAGAGCACCCGCCGCGCGGCGCCGCCCGCGGGGTCGGGCTCGCTGCCGACCTCGATGCCCTCGGCCGCGCCCCAGCCGCGCTGCTCGACGAGGTCGTAGCCCATGGCGGCCAGCTTCGCGCGGGTGTCGGGCGACAGGGCGTAGGGCTCGACGAAGACCTTGTCGGGCAGCCACTGGTGGTGGATGCGCGGCGCGTCGATCGCGGCCTGGATGTCCATGCCGTGGTCGACGACGTTGAGGATCGCCTCCAGGGTGATGGTGATGATGCGCGAGCCGCCGGGGCTGCCGACGACCAGGAAGACCTTGCCGTCCTTGGTCACGATGGTCGGGCTCATCGAGCTCAGCGGGCGCTTGCCGGGCGCGATCGCGTTGGCCTTGCCCTGGACCAGGCCGAAGAGGTTGGGCACGCCGGGCTTCGAGGTGAAGTCGTCCATCTCGTCGTTGAGGAAGAAGCCGGTGTCGCCGGCGATCACCTTGGCGCCGAAGAAGGCGTTGATCGTGTAGGTCAGCGAGACCGCGTTGCCGTCCTTGTCGACGATCGAGAAGTGCGTCGTCTGGGTGCCCTCGTGGGGCGGCACGCCGGGCCTGACCGCGCTCGACGGTGTCGCCTTTTCCGGCTCGATCGCCTGGCGGATCGCCGCCAGGTGCGCGGGCGACAGCAGCTCGGCGACCGGGTTGTCGACGAAGGCCGGGTCGCCGAGCGAGAAGTTGCGGTCGACGTAGGCGTGGCGCATCGCCTCGACCATCAGGTGCACGGCCGCGGCGGAGTGGAAGCCGAGCCGGGCCATCGGGTAGCCCTCGAGCACCCCGAGGATCTCGCAGAGCGTCGTGCCGCCCGAGCTCGGCGGCGGCGACGAGAGGATCTCGTAGCCGCGGTAGCCGCAGCGCAGCGGCGCGGTCTCGGGGACCGTGTAGTCGGCGAAGTCCTTGAGGGTCAGCAGGCCGCCGTGGGCCCGGCTCGCCGCCACGATCGCCGCGGCGATCGGGCCCTTGTAGAAGGCGTCCGCGCCGTCCTTCTCGATCTTCCCGAGGGTTGCCGCCAGGTCCTTCTGGACCAGCCGCTCGCCGGCCTGCCAGGGCCGGCCCCCGTTCAGGAAGATCGCCGCGACGTTGGGCTCGCCGGCGAAGGCCTCGGCGCCGCGCTTCAGGATCTCGGCGTCGCCCTTGGTCAGGAGGTAGCCGTCGCGGGCCAGCGCGATGGCCGGCGCCATCAGCCGGGCGCGGGTCATGGTGCCGTAGCGCTGGCGCAGGGTCTCCAGCCCGAGCACCGTGCCCGGCACGCCGACCGCCTTGTAGCCGCGCAGGCTGAGGCCCGGCACGACGTTGCCGGCGGCGTCCAGGTACATGGTCTCGGTCGCGGCCTCCGGCGCCTTCTCGCGGAAGTCGAGGAAGCTGTCCCTGCCGTCGGCCAGGTGGAGCGTCGCGAAGCCGCCGCCGCCGAGGTTGCCGCAGCAGGGATGCACGACGGCCAGGGCATAGCCGACCGCGACCGCGGCGTCGACGGCGTTGCCGCCGGCCTTCAGGATCTCGACGCCGATCTCGGAGGCGTAGTGCTGGGCGGTGACGACCATGCCCTGGCTCGCCTCGACCGGCGGCGGCGAGACCGCAGCGGACGTGCCGGGCCAGGCGAGGCAGGTGAGCGGAGACAGGGCGACGAGCAGGGCGAGGCGGAGCAGCCGGCGCATGTCCTCTCCTTCGGACGCAAGACTCGGGCCCGGCAGCACAGGGCTGCGCGGGCACCGTCCCAAGGGGAGCACGAGCGGGCGGTTCGCGCCAAGCGCCGATGGCCGCGTCCGGTGGTCGCCGGCCGGGACCCGGCTGCGCGGATCAGCGCCTGGCCTTGGATCGGTTGAGAGCCACGGCGGCGCGCACCAGCGCCTTGAAGGCCGCCTCGTCGATCACCGCACCCTCGCGGAAGTCGATGGCGCGCCGGGCATTGCCCTCGAGGCTGGCGTTGAACAGGCCCGAGGGGTCATCGAGGGCCGCGCCCCTGGCGAAGGTCGTCTTCACCACGGCCTTGTAGGTCTCGCCGGTGCAGAGGATGCCGTGGTCCGACCAGACCGGCACGCCGCGCCACTTCCACTCCTCGACGACCTCGGGAGCGGCCTCCCTGACGAGGCCGCGAAGCCGGCCGAGCAGCGCGCCGCGCCAGTCGCCCAGCTCGGCGATCCGCGTGTCGATCAGCTCGGACGGCGACCGGGTCTCCGGTGCTTCGTTCGTCGTCATGGTCGTTTCCCAATTTCGTTCCGAGAGGTGTGGGTGTAGGCGTATCCTTGACGCACCTAGTTCGCTTCATCCTGAGCCTGTCGAAGGGTGAAGCGAAGGTGGCACCGGCAGCGCCGAATGGCTTCACCCTTCGACAGGCTCAGGATGAAGCCATCCTTGACGATAGAATGACACCGACGCCGAGCCGATCCGTCCCGGCGCCGCGTGCCCTCACGCCGCCCGCGCCAGCAGCTGCTCCAGGTTGTCGAGGAAGCGCGGCCAGCCGTGCCGGGCGCCCTGGTAGGCCTGCTGCTGGTCCGGCCGGAAGCCGACCTGCTCCATGCGCAGGCGGGTGCCTCTGCCGCTCGGGGTGAGCGTCCAGGTCACGACGCTCTCGAGGCCATGGGCCGCCCAGCTGTAGGACAGCGTGCGGTTCGGCTCGATCGTCAGGACCTCGCAGTCGACGCTGCCCCAGTCCGCGCTGAGGTCGAAACGCCGGCCGACGACCGGCTGGAAGTCGGTCTTCATCAGCCACTCCTCGATCAGCTGCGGCTGCGTCAGCGCGCGCCAGATCTTTTCGGGCGGGTGCGGGATCTCGCGCTCGACGACGACGGAGAGCGTTTCGGTCGTGCTTGTGGTCACTGGTCCATCCTCTTCAGCAGGTCTTCGAGCCGGTCGAACCGGCCTTCCCAGAAGCCGGCCATCTGGCTCGTCCAGTCGATCAGCGGCGCCAGGGCGCCGGGCAGCGCGCTGTAGTGGGTCTGGCGCCCCTGGTGGCGGTCGCGCACCAGCCCGGCCCGCTTCAGCACGCCGAGGTGCTTCGAGACGGCCGGCTGCGAGATCCCGGCGTGCGCGGTCAGGACCCCGACCGTCTGCTCGCCGTCGCGGCACAGCCGCTCGAAGAGCGCCCGGCGCGTCGGGTCGGCGAGCGATCTGAAGAGCAGGTCTCGGGGGTCTGGCGTCATGATCCATAACCAATGGTCTATGAATCAATCCATAACTGTTTGGTTATTCGTGAGTCAAGCGCGAAGGCGCCGCGGCGGCGGCCTTGCCGGCCGCGCATCAGTCCGGCTGCGGCACCCGCCTGCGCGGGGCCCGGATCGTTCCCGCGGCCGCGGCCTGCATCAGCCGGCGGAAGGTCGGGCATTCCAGGTGGCTCGGCGCCGGGCAGGCGGCGGCGTGGCGCAGGCCGTCGCGCAGGGCGCTCAGGTCCCGGATCGTCCGGTCCAGCTCCTCGGCCTTGGCTGCGAGCTGCTGCCGGTCGATGCGCGGCGTGCCGTCCGGCGCGAACATCGCCGCGATCTCGTCGAGGGAGAAGCCGCTGGCGCGCGCCAGGGCGATCAGCGCCAGCCGCTCCAGCACGCCGGGATCGAACAGGCGGCGCAGCCCGCGCCGGCCGATCGAGGCAATCAGCCCCTTCTCCTCGTAGTAGCGCAGCGTCGAGGCGGGCAGGCCGGAGCGCCGCGCCACCGCCGCGATGTCCAGGTCCTGCATGGGCCGCTCCTTCGGGACTTGACCTCAAGTCGGCTTGAAGTGGCAGGGTCGTCTTCGAGAGCGCAAACGGCAAGCGAAAGGCGACGGCGATGGACGAGCGGAAGGCGCGGAATGGGATGCAGGAGGCGGCGCCGGGCGGCGACCAGGCGGCGCGCTGGAACGGACCGGCCGGCCGGGCCTGGGTCGAGGCGCAGGCGGCGCTCGACGCGCTGTTCGAGCCCTTCGAGCGGCTGCTCGCCGGGCAGGTCCCGGAAGGCTCCGCAGCCGGCGTGCTCGACGTCGGCTGCGGCACCGGCGCCACGACCCTGGCGATCGCCCGCCGCCTCGGGCCCGGCGGCCGCTGCCTCGGCCTCGACCTCTCGGCGCCGATGCTGGCCCGCGCCCGGGAGCGCGCCGCGGCGGAAGGCTCGCCGGCCCGCTTCCTCCAGGCCGACGCGGCGGGCCACGCCTTCGAGCCGGCGGCCTTCGATCTCATCGTCTCGCGCTTCGGCGTGATGTTCTTCGACGATCCCGTGCGTGCCTTCGCCAACCTGCGCGCCGCCGCCAAGCCGGGCGCGGCCCTGCGCTGCATCGCCTGGCGCAGCCCCGGCGAGAACCCCTTCATGACCACCGCCGAGCGCGCCGCCGCGCCGCTGCTGCCGCCTTTGCCGCCGCGAGTGCCCGACGCCCCCGGCCAGTTCGCCTTCGCTGACCCGGAGCGGGTGCGGGGCATCCTGGAGGACAGCGGCTGGACCGCCGTCGCCCTCCGCCCCCTCGACGTTCCCTGCCGCCTGCCCGCGGCCGACCTGCAGCGCTACATCACCCGCATGGGCCCGGTCGGCACGGCCCTGCAGCAGGCCGACGCGGCGACGCGGGCGCGCGTGGTCGCGGCGCTGGAGGCGGCCTTCGCGGCCTATGTGGCGGAGGGCGAGGCGCGCTTCACGGCGGCCTGCTGGCTGGTCGAGGCGACAGCGGCGAAGGAGCGATGAGCGGTCGCTCCTGGCGCGGGTACTCGTTCTTCGATGGCTTCCGGCGCGCACCGCGGGCGCACGGCAGCCGCGCCGGCCGCGAGGCCGATGACCATCGGCCGGAATTGTACCGGAGGCAATGTTCCGGTTGCCCGACGGACGTGGGCGGGGGCAGGGTTCGCAGGCCGATCCGAAACCCTGTCGGGTAAGGGCCTCCGCCATGCAGATCGCCGTGCTCACCTTCGAGGGCTTCAACGAGCTCGACTCCTTCGTCGCGGCCGGCATCCTGAACCGCATGAGGCCGCAGGGCTGGAAGGCCTTCGTCACCTGTCCCGCCGAGACCGTCACCTCGATGAACGGCGTCACCGTCCAGGCGGAGCGGCCGCTGGAGTTCGCCGCCGCCGCCGATGCCGTGCTCTTCGGCAGCGGCGTCAAGACGCGCGAGATCGCGCGGGACCCTGGCCTGCTCGCCCGGCTGCGGCTCGACCCGGCGCGCCAGCTGATCGGCGCCCAGTGCTCGGGAACCCTGCTGCTCGCCAGGCTCGGGCTGCTCGGCGACCGGCCGGCCTGCACCGACCTCACGACCAGGCCCTGGGTCGTCGAGGCCGGGGTCCGGGTCCTGGACCAGCCCTTCCACGCCGCGGGCAACGTCGCGACCGCCGGCGGCTGCCTCGCCTCCCAGTACCTCGCCGCCTGGATCCTGCTGCGCGGCGCCAGCCGCGCGGCGGCCGAGGCCGCGCTGCACTACGTCGCGCCGGTCGGCCAGAAGGAAGAGTACGTCACGCGGGCGATGGCGGCGGTCGCGCCCTACCTGCCCGTCGAGACCGGCGCGCGGGCAGCGGCGCTCTGACCGCCGGCCAGGTTCGGGCCGTCGGGGCCCCTCGTGGCCGTCATGCCCGCCGAGGTGGGGACGACGACGGCCTGAAGGATGGGCTTGCACCGCGACGTCGCCGCCGGTGCCCCTTGCGAGCGACCTGTCCGACTTGCCCCGCTCGTGCTAGCGTCGCGCCGCTGGACGTCGCCCTGCTGGTCGTCATGCTGCGCGACGGTCGGGCCAGCGGCTCTCTGACGGCGGGAGGTGCGCGATGCTGAAGGTCCTGTCGGGCGCTCTTGCGGCGACCGCGATCGCCGGTCCGGCGGCGGCGGAGGCGCCGGCTTTTCCGGAGACCGCGGACCCGGGAGATCGAGACCGACGGCGCGGTCATCCACGTCCGCGTCGGCGGCCAGGGCCCCGCGGTCGTGCTGCTGCACGGCTTCGGCGACACCGGGGACATGTGGGCGCCTCTGGCGGTCGACCTCGCGCGGGATCACACGACCGTGGTGCCGGACCTGCGCGGCATGGGGCTGTCGAGCCACCCGGAAGGCGGCTACGACAAGCGGACCCAGGCCGCCGACGTCCGGGCGGTGCTCACCCGGCTCGGTCTCGACCGCGCCGCGATCGTCGGGCACGACATCGGCACCATGGTGGCCTACGCCTATGCGGCCCGCTATCGCGACAGCACCGGGAAGCTGATCGTGATGGACGCGCCGGTCCCCGGCATTCCGCCCTGGGACCAGATCGTCCGCAGCCCGCTGCTGTGGCATTTCGATTTCGGCGGGCCGGACATGGAGCGACTCGTGGCGGGACGGGAGCGCATCTATCTCGACCGCTTCTGGAACGAGTTCGCCGGCGATCCCTCGAAGATCGACGAAGCGACGCGGGCGCACTACGCGGCGCTCTACGCCCGGCCGGGCGCCATGCGGTCCGCCTTCGCCCAGTTCCGCTCGATCCGGCAGGACGCGGCGGACAACGCGGCGGCGATGGCGACGAAGCTGACCATGCCGGTGCTCGCGATCGGCGGCGAGAAGTCCTTCGGCGCCAACGAAGCGGTGGTCATGCGCAACGCCGCCGTCGACGTGACGGAGCTGGTCGTCCCGGATTCCGGACACTGGCTGATGGAGGAGCAGCCGGCCGCCACGATCGCCGCCGTGCGCTCCTTCCTGTCCCGCCGGTAGGCAGGCCGGCGGCCGTTCCGCGCGAGCGCTACCGGTTCCTTCCGCCCGTCCGGTCCGCGACCTTCACGGCCTCCTCGGCGCTGCGCACGAGGGCCCGGGCCTTGTTGCGGCACTCCTGGTGCTCGGACTCGGGGTCGCTGTCGGCGACGATGCCGGCGCCGGCCTGGATGTACATGGTCTCGTCCTTGACCAGGGCGGTCCGGAGGGCGAGGCAGGTGTCCATGGCGCCGCCGGCGCCGAAGTAGCCGACGGCCCCGCCGTAGGGGCCGCGGCGGTCGGGCTCCAGCTCCTCGATGATCTCCATGGCGCGGACCTTGGGCGCGCCGGAGACCGTGCCGGCCGGGAAGCCGGCGACCAGGGCGTCGATGGCGTCGTACTTCGGGTCGAGCTCGCCCTCGACGTTCGAGGAGATGTGCATGACGTGGCTGTAGCGCTCGATGACGAACTTCTCGGTGACCTCGACCGAGCCGATCTTCGAGACCCGGCCGACGTCGTTGCGGCCGAGATCGAGCAGCATCAGGTGCTCGGCGCACTCCTTGGGGTCGGCCAGCAGCTCCTCGGCCAGCGCCCGGTCGCGCTCGGGCGTCGCGCCGCGCGGGCGCGTGCCGGCGAGCGGGCGGATCGTCACGCGGCCGTCGCGCAGGCGCACCAGCACCTCGGGCGAGGAGCCGACCAGCGAGAAGCCCTCGAGGTCGAGGTAGAAGAGGAAGGGCGAGGGATTGAGCCGGCGCAGCGCCCGGTAGAGCGAGAAGGGCGGCAGGCGGAAGGGCACCGAGAAGCGCTGCGCCAGGACGACCTGGAAGATGTCGCCGGCGTAGACGTACTCCTTGGCCTTGGCGACCATCGCCTTGTAGGCCTCGGGCGTCATGTTCGAGACCGGCTCGGGCAGGGCGTCGATCTCGTCCTGCCAGGAGCGGCGGTAGGGCAGGGCGCGCTCGAAGTCCTGGGCGACCTCGGCCAGGCGCTCCAGGGCGCGGTCGTAGGCGGCGGTCGGGCCGACGTCGTCCTGCGGCCAGACCGGCGTGAAGACGGTGATCAGGTCCTCGACCCGGTCGAAGACGCAGGTCACGGTCGGGCGCACGAAGATCGCGTCGGGCACGCCCAGCACGTCGGGGTTCTCGTCGGGCAGGCGCTCCATGTGGCGCACCATGTCGTAGCCCATGTAGCCGATCAGGTTGGCGGCCATCGGCGGCGCGCCCGCGGGCAGCTCCAGGGCGTTGGCGCGGACCAGCTTGCGCAGCTCCTCGAGCGGCGGGCCGTCGAGCGGCTCGAAGGCCTGCGGCGCGTGGCGCGCCTTGCGGTTGATCTCGGCCCGGCCGCCCTTGGAGCGCCAGATCAGGTCCGGCTTCATGGTGATGAAGGAGTAGCGGCCGATCGTCGTGCCGCCCTCGACCGATTCGAAGAGGCAGGAGTAGGGCCGGCCTTCGGCGAGCTTGAGATAGGCCGAGACCGGCGTCTCCAGGTCGGCGATCAGGCGGGTCGAGACGACCTGCGGCCGGCCGGCCTTGTAGGCGGCCTCGAAGGCCGGAAAGTCGGGCGTCACTTCCATGGGGTCACTGACCTCGTCGCTGCGCGTGGGCAGGGGCGGCCCGGCGATCGCGTCGCGCTACGGTTTCGCATCCCTTCGGCCCTCAAACGATCCGTCGCTTCCTGGTGAGCCTGTCGAACCACGACGCGTGACTGCACCGTCGCGGACAACGTGGTCGACGACAGGCGGCGCTCCCTCGGTGACCGTCGGCCTAGAGGCCCGCCAGCACCTGGTCTATCCGATTCTGGTAGACCTGGACGCCGTGGCGCTGCTGCAGGGCGCGCAGGTAGAGGTCGAAGAGGTCGCCGCGCATGCGCTTGGTCAGGTTCTCGCGGATCTGTGCGACCTCCTGCGGCGCCTTCGCCGGGTCCGGCTCCTGGATGTCCTGGAGGACCGCGACGATCGGCCCGTCCGGCCCCTCGGCGGTGACGCTCTTGCCCTTCTTGGCGTCGAACAGCGCCTGGACCAGCGCCGCCGAGGGCTCCTGGGCGTCGCGCTTGACCGGCTTGCCCTCGGTCACGGTCAGGCCGGCCGCCTCGGCGACCTTGGAGAGGGTCTGGCCCTCGTCGAGCTGCTTCTGCAGGGCGTCGGCCCGCTTCCAGGCCTCGGCCTGCTCCTGGTCCTTCTGCCACAGCTTGCCGACCTGGTCCCTGACCGCCTCGAAGGGCTTCGGCTTGGCCGGGGTCTCGCCGTCGACGCGCAGCACGAAGTAGCCGTTCTGCTCGGTCTCCAGGACCAGCGACTGCTCGCCGACCGCGGTCTCGAAGGCCTGCTTCAGGAACTGCTGGGGCGCGGGCAGCGGGGTCACGGCGGTGCCGTCGGGCGCCGTGCCCTGGCGGTCGACCGCCGGGATCTTGCGCAGCTTCAGGTTCAGCTTCTTGGCGGCCTCGTCCAGGGTGGCGCCGCCGCCCAGCTCGTCGTCCAGCTGGTTGACGATCGAGACCAGGGCGTCGACCGCCTGGCGGCGCTTCAGCGCGGCCTCGATCTTCGGCTTGACCGTCGCGAAGTCGGGATGCTCGCCGTCCTTGATCGCCTCGACCTTGATCAGGTGCCAGCCGAAGCTGCTCTCGACCGGCGCCAGCACGCCGGGCGCCTTGCTGCCGAAGGCGACGTCGCGCAGCACCGGCGGCAGGGCGCTCTTCGCGACCGTGCCGAGCGGCACCGGGTCGGCCTTGGTCGTCTCCTTGACGACCTTGGCGTAGTCCTCGCCGGCCTCGACCCGCTTGTAGGCGGCCTCGGCGGCCTCCTTGCTGTCGTAGACCGCCTGCTCCAGGGTCCGCGTCTCGGGCTCGACGTAGGCCTCGAGGTTGTTCTTGTACTCGGCCTGCACCGCCTTCTCGTCGATCGAGACCTCGTCCATCAGGTCCTCGGGCTTCAGCCAGACGAAGCTGACCGAGCGGTAGGCCGGCGCCATGAAGGCGTCGCTGTGCTTGTCGTAGTAGGCCTTCAGCGTCGCGTCGTCCGGCAGCGCCACCTCGGGCTGGTCGGCCAGCTTGATCTCGACCCAGTCGGCGCGGCGCTGCTCGGCCTCGCGCCGGTAGAGCGTGTCGACCAGCAGGGCCGGCGGCTCGATCGCGGCGCCGAGCGCCGTGGTCAGCTGCTGCTGCAGCAGCTGTTCGCGCAGGTCGGCGACGTAGCCGGCTTCGCTGAGCTGGGCCTGGAACAGCGTCTGCTCGTAGCGCGAGCGGTCGAACTTGCCGTCCGGGCCGCGGAACGCCGGGTTGGCGTAGATCGCGTCGCGCACCTGGGTGTCGGTCACGATCAGCCCGCGCTGCCTGGCCTCCTCGGTGATCAGCTTGTCGGTGATCAGGCGCTGCAGGACCTGCTGGGGCAGGCCCAGCGACTGCGCCATCTGCATGTCGACCTGGCTGCCGATGCGGCGCGAGAGGATGTTCATCGTCTCGGACATCTCGCGGCGATAGACCTGCTCGGTGATCTCCTGGCTGCCGACCTCGGCGACCACGGGCTTGTCGCCGTGCTGGCGCAGCATGTCGCCGATGCCCCAGATCGCGAAGCTGAGGATCAGCAGGCCGAAGAGAACGATGACGAAGATCTTGGCGACGATGCCGCGCAGCTTATCCATTGAACCTGTCCGTGGAACCGGGTGAGTCGTCCGGCCGTCCCGCAAGGCCGGGTCGCGAAGCCTGTCCTCGCGAAGGCGGAGGGCGGCGCATATTAGGTGCGCTGCCGGAGCACGGCAACCGCCGCCCGGCGCCCGTGCGGGAAGGCGCCGCGGGCTGGTTTGCAGGCCCCCCTGCGTGCTAAGCACCTGTGCCGCCCGACCGGGGGCGGCCGGGGAGGAGTCCCCAGGCGAAGAAGACGAAGAGGGAGCGGGGCCATGGGCCGACCGTTGATCGCCGGCAACTGGAAGATGAACGGGCGGGTCGCCGACGGGCGCCTGCTGGCCGAGGAGATCGCCCAGCGCATGCACCGGGCCCGCGAGACCGACGAGCCGCAGCTGCCCGAGTGCGACCTCCTGGTCTGTCCGCCCTTCACCCTGCTGGAGACGGTGCACCGGGCGCTCGCCGGCAGCGGCGTCGCGCTCGGCGCCCAGGACTGCCACCCGGCGGCCTCCGGCGCCCACACCGGCGACATCTCGGCGGCGATGCTGGCCGACCTCGGCTGCTCGCACGTCATCGTCGGCCACTCCGAGCGGCGCCACGACCACGGCGAGGGCGACGCCCTGGTGCGCGCCAAGGCCGAGGCGGCGCTCGCCGAGGGCCTGGTGCCGGTCGTCTGCGTCGGCGAGACCGCGGCCGAGCGCGACGCCGGCCGCGCGCTGGCCGTGGTCACCGGCCAGCTCGCCGGCAGCCTGCCGGAGTCCTTCGAGCCCGAGCGCCTGGTCCTGGCCTACGAGCCGGTCTGGGCGATCGGCACCGGCAAGACCGCGACTCCGGCCGATGCCGCCGAGGTCCACCAGGCGATCCGCGGCGCCCTGGCCGCGCGCTTCGGCGCCGGGGCCGCCGCGGCGGTGCGGATCCTCTACGGCGGCTCGGTCAAGCCGGAGAACGCCGCCGAGCTGCTGCGCGCGCCGGAGGTCGACGGCGCCCTGGTCGGCGGCGCCAGCCTGAAGTCCGACGATTTCTGGCGCATCGCCCAGGCGGCGGGCTAGGGTGGTATCGCTGGCGGGCCGTCCGCATCCGCTCTAGCCATCGGGCGGCCGACCTATTAAATAGCCCGGCAACGGCGACCGCCCCGGCCCGGGCGCGGGCCGCCGTTCGTCGCGTTCCCGCTCGAGCCCGGAAGAAGTGCCCTCATGATCCAGATCCTGTTGATCGTCCACCTGGTGATCGCCCTGGCGATGATCGCCGTCGTGCTGCTGCAGCGCAGCGAAGGCGGCGGCCTCGGCATCGGCGGCGGCGGGGGCGGCGGCATGGCCGGCTTCATGACCGGCCGCGGCACGGCCAACATGCTGACCCGGACGACGGCGATCCTGGCGACCCTCTTCATGGTCAGCTCGATCACGCTGGCGATCCTGACCGGCAGCTCGCGCACCAGCGCGCCGACCTCGATCCTCGACACCGGCACGCCGCCGGCGGCCGGCGAGAGCCAGGCGCCGGCGGGCAGCGGCGGCGCGGCGGCGCCCGGCTCGACCTCGGGCACGGCGCCGGCGACCGGCGGTGCCGCCAAGAGCGAGCCCGCGGCGCCCAGCGTACCGGTCCAGTAGTCCCGGTCCCGTAGCCCCGGTCCGGCAAGCCGGGTCCGGCGACCTCGTCCTCCGTCCCGCTGCGGCGCCCGCGACTCGGGGCGCGCACCGGATCCCCTTCGACCCTCTCTTTCTTCGGCCTCCGGCGGCCGGGCGGCTGTCGCCCGGGCCCGCCGTTTGCCTAGCCCTGCGGAGCCTGCATGCTGTCCAGCCACCAACGCGCTTGCCCGAGCGCGCGACCGTCGCAATAGTGGGGGCCCATGGCGCGGTTCATCTTCATAACCGGCGGCGTGGTCTCCTCCCTCGGCAAGGGTCTGGCTTCCGCGGCACTGGGTGCCCTGCTGCAGGCGCGCGGCTTCAAGGTCCGCCTGCGCAAGCTCGATCCCTATCTCAACGTCGATCCGGGGACCATGAGCCCCTACCAGCACGGTGAGGTCTACGTCACCGACGACGGGGCCGAGACCGACCTGGACCTGGGGCACTACGAGCGCTTCACCGGCGTCGCCTCGACGCGCAGCGACAACGTCACGACCGGCCAGATCTACTCCAAGATCCTGGCCAAGGAGCGGCGCGGCGACTACCTCGGCGCGACGGTGCAGGTGATTCCGCACGTCACCGACGCGATCAAGGAGTTCGTGCGCGGCGACCTGCGCGACGAGGACTTCGTGATCTGCGAGATCGGCGGCACGGTCGGCGACATCGAGTCCCTGCCGTTCCTCGAGGCGATCCGCCAGCTCGGCAACGAGCTCGGCCGGGCCCGCTCGATGTTCGTGCACCTGACGCTCGTGCCCTACATCACCTCGGCCGGCGAGCTGAAGACCAAGCCGACCCAGCACTCGGTCAAGGAGCTGCAGTCGGTCGGCATCCAGCCCGACATGCTGCTCTGCCGCTCCGAGCACCCGATCGGCCAGGACGCCCGGCGCAAGCTGGCGCTGTTCTGCAACCTGCGGGAGGAGGCGGTGATCCAGGCGCTCGACGTCGACACGATCTACGCCGTGCCGCGCGCCTATCACGAGGAGGGCATGGACGACGTCGTCTGCCGCCACTTCGGGCTGGAGACGCCGGCGCCGGACATCGAGACCTGGGACCGCATCACCGAGATCCTGCGCCATCCCGACGGCGAGGTGACGATCGGCGTGGTCGGCAAGTACACCAGCCTGATCGACGCCTACAAGTCGCTGGCCGAGGCCCTGACCCACGGCGGCGTCGCCAACAACGTCAAGGTCCGGATCAACTGGCTCGATTCCGAGATCTTCGAGAAGGACGGCCACGTCCAGGAGCTCGAGGGCGTGCACGGCATCCTGGTGCCGGGCGGCTTCGGCGAGCGCGGCAGCGAGGGCAAGATCGCCGCGGCCCGCTTCGCCCGCGAGCGCAAGGTGCCCTACTTCGGCATCTGCTTCGGCATGCAGATGGCGGTGATCGAGGCGGCCCGGCACCTGGCCGGCATGTCCGGCGCCGGCTCCAGCGAGTTCGGGCCCTGCGACCCGGCCGTCGTCGGCTTGATGACCGAATGGGTCAAGGACAACGCGGTCGAGCGCCGCGGCAACGCCGACGACCTGGGCGGCACCATGCGGCTCGGCGCCTATCCCGCGGTGCTGGAGGCCGGCAGCAAGGTCGCCGAGATCTACGGCCAGCGCCAGATCAGCGAGCGGCACCGCCACCGCTACGAGGTCAACGTCAACCTCCGGCCGGCGCTCGAGGCGGTCGGCCTGCACTTCTCCGGCCTGTCGCCCGACGGCGAGCTGCCCGAGATCGTCGAGGTCGCGAGCCATCCCTGGTTCATCGGTGTACAGTTCCACCCGGAGCTGAAGTCGAAGCCCTTCGATCCGCACCCGCTGTTCACCTCCTTCGTGCGGGCGGCGGTCGAGCAGTCGCGCCTGATGTAGGAGCGGAATTCCTTGCCTGAGTCGGCCAGAGGGCCCGGTACCGCGGCGCATGCCGTCGAGGTCGGGTCCGTCACCTTCGCGAACGACCGCCCGCTGGCGCTGATCGCCGGGCCCTGCCAGCTCGAGAGCCGGCAGCACGCCCTGGAGATGAGCCGGGCGCTGAAGGAGGTCTGCGCGAGGGCCGGGGTCGGCCTCGTCTACAAGACCTCCTTCGACAAGGCGAACCGCACCTCGCTCGGCGCGCAGCGCGGCCTCGGCCTGGCGGACAGCCTGCCGATCTTCGCCGAGATCCGCGAGAGCCTCGGCATCCCGGTGCTGACCGACGTCCACGCGCCCGAGCAGTGCGCCCCGGTCGCGGAGGCGGTCGACGTGCTGCAGATCCCGGCCTTCCTCTGCCGCCAGACCGACCTGCTGGTGGCGGCGGCCGCGACCGGCGCGGCGGTCAACGTCAAGAAGGGCCAGTTCCTCGCGCCCTGGGACATGAAGAACGTCGTCGACAAGATCCGCGGCTCGGGCAACGACCGGATCCTGCAGACCGAGCGCGGCGTCTCCTTCGGCTACAACACCCTGGTCTCCGACATGCGCGCCCTGCCGATCATGGCGCGCGACAGCGGCGTGCCGGTGATCTTCGACGCGACCCACTCGGTGCAGCAGCCGGGCGGGCAGGGCGGCAGCTCGGGCGGCCAGCGCGAGTTCGTCGAGGCCCTGGCCCGGGCGGCCGTGGCGATCGGCGTCGCCGGCGTCTTCGTGGAGGTCCACCAGGACCCCGACAAGGCGCCCTCCGACGGCCCGAACATGGTGCCGCTCAAGGCCTTCCCGGCGCTTCTGGAGACGCTGGTCGAGTTCGACCGCCTGGCCAAGGCGCGCCCCTTCCGGCTGGCGTAGAGCCGACGGCGGCACTATATTTGGGTCGGTTGTTGGATTGGGGGCACCCGCCTTTTCGGAGCGTCGACGTGCAGAAGAGGAAAAGCAGCAGCTTCGCCGGTTCGTTCTCGAAGTCTGCTTACCTGGGCACCGCCAGCAATCTCCAGGATATCGCAGAGGCTGAGCTGGCCAAGGCACAGAGCCTCGCCGAGCAGGCGAGGGCGGAGAGCGACCCGGCGCGGCGACGCGTCCTGATCGAGCAGGCCCGCGAGGCCGCCCTGACGGCGCGCAGCGTCTCGGAGAAGGTCAAGCAGCTGGTGAAGTAGCGCCGTCTTCGGCGAAAGGGGCTGAACGTGAGCGACGCGTCAGCGAGCGAACCGCGGAGCAATCCCGCCGCGATAGCCGGATCGGACGCGTCAGGCGCCGACTTGGCCTCCCTCGATGCTCTGGTCAGCGACGTCAGGGCCGGGGTCACCCAGACCCGCGAGAGCCTCGTCGACCACCTCGCCAAGGTCCAGGCCGCCGACCGCTCGCTGATCGCCAAGCTGGTCGTCTGGCTGTTCCTGATCGCCTGCCTCGGCACGGTCGTCTTCATCGTCGTGGCGATCTGGGCCGGCTTCGCGGTCGCCGAATGGGACACCGGTGCCGAGCGGCTGATCCAGCTGCTCTCCTCGGTGATCCTGCCGGTCGTCACCCTGGTCATCGGCTACTACTTCGGCAGCGAGCAGAGCCGCCGGTCGGCCGACGGCTAGAGCAGTTTCTCAGCTGACGGAATCGTTAGGGATTCCGGCGCGCCGGGAAATCTGATTCAAGATGCCGGCTGGTGAGGGAGGCCAGCCTGC